>NZ_JBISEN010000010.1:0-56344 GCF_044383825.1 Jeotgalibacillus sp. JSM ZJ347
GCTCATTGTCTTTTTTATTCGAAAAAGACTTAAAATCTTAAACGTTGACGTTTGGTTGTTTAGTTTTCAAGGTTCAATGTCTTCTTAGTGAAGTGTGTGTCGTTTTTTGGCGACTCAGTTATCTTATCATCTTTTCAAGTATGATGTCAACAACTTTTTTCACTTTATTTTTTGTCGCTGCCGTTTGTTATTGCGGCAACGAATAATAATATATCACGGCTTTTACATTGTGACAATAGTTTTTTATCAAAAAGATAAAATTAATTTCAAGATCGTCTCAAGAGGTAAAATTGTCGAATCCCGAATCAAATCTATTCAGAAGAAAAACCGCTGCGAAAAGCAGCGGTTCAACTCGTTAATCTCTGTGACGCATCAGCGGGAATAGCAGTACGTCTCTAATTGAAGGAGAGTTCGTCAGCAGCATCACCAGACGGTCGATCCCGATACCGAGTCCGCCCGTTGGTGGCATACCATACTCAAGCGCCTCAATGAAGTCATCGTCCATTTCGTGCGCTTCATCGTTACCTTCTGCTTTTTCTTTCATCTGCGCTTCAAAACGTTCGCGCTGATCAATTGGATCGTTCAACTCTGTGAAGGCATTAGCATGTTCACGGCCAACGATGAAGAGTTCAAAACGGTCAGTAAAGCGCTCATCCTCTGGATTTTTCTTCGCAAGAGGTGAGATTTCAACTGGGTGACCAAAAATGAATGTAGGCTGAATTAGTGTTTCTTCTACCTTTTGCTCGAAGAATTCATTCACGATATGACCATACTCCATGTTATCTTTTACGTCGATTCCATGTTCTTTAGCCAGCGCGTGTGCTTCTTCATTGGTCATTTCCTGCCAGAAATCCACACCTGTTTCTTTTTTAATTGCATCTACCATATGGAGACGTGTCCACTTTGGTGTAAGGTCAACTTCGAAATCTCCATAAGGAACGACAGTTGTACCGAGTACTTCCTGCGCGATATGGGCAACCATGTTTTCAGTCAGATCCATAATGTCGTTGTAGTCTGCGTACGCTTCATACAGCTCGATCATTGTGAACTCAGGGTTGTGACGCGTTGAGATTCCTTCGTTACGGAATACGCGGCCGATTTCATATACTTTTTCAAGGCCACCGACAATCAGACGCTTCAGGTGAAGCTCGATTGCGATACGCATGTAAAGTTCCATATCCAGTGCATTATGGTGTGTAATGAACGGACGTGCAGCCGCTCCACCTGCAATCGAGTGCAGCATTGGCGTTTCTACTTCAAGGTAGCCGTTGCTATCAAGGTAGCGTCTCATTGACTGGATGATTTTACTGCGGGCGATAAATGTGTTCTTGCTGTCTTCACTTGTGATCAGGTCAAGGTAACGCTGACGGTAGCGCTGCTCAACATCTTTTAAGCCGTGGAACTTCTCAGGCAGCGGGCGAAGTGACTTTGATAAAAGCTCAAAGCTTGTTGCTTTAATTGAAAGCTCGCCTACTTTTGTGCGGAAGATTGTTCCGTTTACCCCTACGATATCTCCAAGATCTGCAGTGTTGAATAGCTCATATGCTTCTTCTCCTACAGCGTCTTTACGTACATAAAGCTGGATTTGCCCCTGAAGGTCCTGGATATGCGCAAAGCCTGCCTTACCTTTACCACGCTTTGTCATGATACGTCCTGCAACCGTTACCTCATGTGTTGTTTCGTCCAGGTCTTCTTTAGAAAGCTCACCAAATTGTGATTTGATTTCTTCTGAAGCATGTGTACGGTCGAAGCGTTTACCGAACGGATCGTTACCCTGTTCACGTATTGCTTCCATTTTTTCGCGTCTGACGCGGAACTGGTCATTCAATTCTTCCTGACTCATGTTCGTCACTCCTTTTCGATCATTTATCTATGATTCAAATAATATCTCTGTTCTTTTTGAATACCTGTCTATTTTACACAATATCAATCGTGCGTACACCCCTAAAGGCTTTTTTCCTACGTGGATGCCCTCTCCTTCTCCATAAAAAAACTGCCTATTGTAAACGGCAGTTTTATCTTAGAGCGCTAAAAAGTTCTCTTTGCGCTGATAGATAGTTTCTTTCCATAGTCGAACGCCCTCACTACCGGTTTGCTGCAGCAGCTCACTGACTGTACTTCCCGTCGGAAGGTGTACAGCTTCAGGGGCGATTTCGTTCAGCGGAACAAGAACGAAGCTGCGTTCGTGCATATACGGATGCGGAACGGTGAGCCTTTCTGATTGTATATTGTCTGTATTGTATAGCAAAATGTCAAGGTCTATAATGCGTGGTCCCCAGTGAACCTTCCGCTCACGGCCGAGAGACTGTTCGATCTGCTGTGTTTCATTCAGCAGATTTTCGGCGGCAAGCTTTGTCTTTACTGCTACAGCGATATTTAAAAACACCTGCTGATCAGTATAACCGACCGGATCTGTTTCATAAACGGAAGACACGCTTGTCACTTCTATAGAAGGAACATCATCAAGCAGCTTCACCGCTTCCTGAAGATTTTCTTTCGACTTGCCAATATTTGAACCAAGGGACAGATAGGCTGTATGCATTCAGCTTCTGCTCCGGGTCAGTTCAATGGCAACTGAGTTATAGTGACCCGGAATTGGGGGATCAGGCTTTACCACTTCAATCGTGACACGGTCGAGCAGGTCAAATTCACTTAGCATGCGCGAAGCGATTCTGTCAGCAACTGCTTCAACCAGCTTGTAAGGTGTACCCTCTACGATTTCCTTACATACATTGTAGACGTCTGCGTAGTTGATGGAATCCTCCACGTTGTCTGACTCAGCTGATTTTGACAGGTCCAGCTCAAGGACTGCATTGACGCGGAATCGCTGGCCAAGCTTTGTTTCTTCAGTAAATACACCATGGTAACCGTAAAACTCCATTTCATTCACTTTAATTTTATCCATTTCACTCACCCTTTCCGATTAGCACATCCATTACACGGGTCATACGGACAATTTCTTTTACATCATGAACACGAACGATCTGGCAGCCCTTTTGTACACCGTAGCATACGGTCGCACCGGTTCCTTCAGTGCGCTCTTCTGAAGGCAGATCCAGAATATTTCCGATCATCGACTTACGTGAAGTCCCAAGTAGTACCGGGTAGCCCATTGAAACAATACGGTCGACTTCTCTTGTCGCTTCTATATTCTGCTCAAATGATTTGGCAAAACCGACACCCGGATCTAAAATAATCTGCTCATCTGTTACACCAGCTGACTTTGCAATCGCAATACTTTCTTCAAGGTCACGCACGACATCTGTCATGAAATGCTCATAGTCACGCTTTTCCCGATTATGCATTAATATAATCGGCACGTTGTGTTTTGCAGCCACTTCAGCGATTGCAGGGTCATATTTTGCACCCCAGATGTCATTGATCATATGCGCGCCTGCTTTTACAGCCGCTTCAGCTGTCTTTGCTTTAAATGTATCAATCGAAATGGGCAGATCCACTTCGCGGCGCACTGCTTCAATGACAGGCACGACCCGCTCGATCTCTTCTTCAACTGATACCGGCGTATAACCAGGTCTCGTCGACTCCCCGCCAATATCAATGATGTCAGCGCCGTCTTCAGCCATTTGCTTTGCATGCGCAACAGCTGCATCTACCGTGTTGAATTGCCCGCCGTCTGAAAACGAATCAGGCGTTGCATTTAAAATCCCCATGACATATGTTTTTTTCGTAAAATCCAGCGTATACGCTCCCGCCTTCATTGTTTCACCTCATTTAACTGACTCCAGCTCAAGCTTTGTCTTTTTTTGATACTCAGATATTAATTTACTATAAACGGGTCCATCTGCAGAAAAGCGTTCCCCTTCAAACTCCGTAATTGGCACAATTTCCTGAATAGAATTTGATAAAAACCACTCACTGGCATCTTTTGCTTCTTCCGGTGTAAAGCGTCCTTCTTTGACCGGTATACCTTCAGCCCGCGCAAGTGCAAGCACCATTTTTCTCGTGATGCCTCCAAGCATACCGGTTGAAAGGTCAGGCGTGTAGAGTGTTTCACCTTTTACCCAATAGACATTAGACGCGAGCCCTTCTGAGATCACGCCGTCTTCAGACAGAAAGATCCCCTCTGTTTTCGGATCTGCCACTTCTTTTCTTGCAGCAAGGTTATTAAAATAATGATGCGATTTCAGCCTGATTTCCGTTTCAGGTGTATTCCTGCGAAGCTTCAGCCACTGTGCGTGACGTTCAGCAGGCGGTGGTGAGAGCGGTTTTTGAAGCAGCATGACCGCTGGTTCAGTGTAGGGGGATGGATCAAGTCCGATTCCCCTTACACCGGCAGACACATTTAGACGGAAGTAGCCGTCTTTGCCGCCGTTTGCCTCCCTCAGCTGTGTGACCATCTGCTTGAGATCAGCTAAGCTCAATTCTGACTCAATCCCCATTTCACCCATCGCAAACTGTAGTCTTTCCAAGTGATCCGCAATTAAAAACGGAGATCCATTGTACGTACGGAACGTCTCAAATGCACCCATTCCGTATAAAAAGCCGTGATCAAAAGGCGATATACGTGCGTCTGCTTCCTCTATGATCTCTCCATTTAACCAGAGTTTCATACGCTTTCTGCCTCGCGTACGCGGTAGGCATCAAGGAAGTTTTGAAGCAGCCTTTTCCCCTGGTCCGTCATAATGGATTCCGGGTGGAACTGCACCCCTTCAACTGCAAGCGTCTGGTGGCGGATGCCCATGATTTCACCCTGATCTGTCCAGGAAGTAATCAACAGCTCATCCGGCAGCGTATGCTTTTCAACGATCAGTGAATGGTAGCGGGTTGCAGTGAACGGCATTGGCAGGTCTTTATAGACGCCTTTTCCGTCATGGTACATGTCAGATGTCTTTCCATGCATCAGACGCGTGGCGCGAACGACATTTCCGCCGAATACCTGTGCAATCGACTGGTGACCGAGGCATACGCCGAAAATCGGTATCTCCCCTGCAAATGTACGGATCGCTTCAAGGCTGATTCCTGCTTCATCCGGACTGCATGGTCCCGGTGAAATCATCAGAAAATCAGGATTCAGCTGTCTGATTTCTTCAATCGTGATTTCATCATTCCGTTTTACAACAAGCTCTTCTCCAAGCTCACCTAAAAACTGAACGAGGTTATAAGTAAATGAATCATAATTATCAATCATTAAAATCACTGCGATGTCACTCCTTCCGCCTGATCCTTTGCCTGCCAGAGAGCGCGTGCTTTTTTAAGCGATTCTTTATACTCCCTTTTCGGAATGGAGTCGATTACTACACCGGCCCCTGCCTGTACGTGTGCCTGTCCATCTTTTACAAGCATGGTACGGATCACGATATTTAATTCAAGATCGCCGTTAAAGCCGATCCAGCCGATTGATCCTGTATAAAGCCCTCTTCTTACCGGCTCAAGCTCTTCTATGATTTCCATCGTACGGACTTTCGGCGCCCCAGTGATCGTTCCTCCCGGGAATACCGCTCTGATCACATCCGCTTCATCATACTGCTCATCGAGTGTACCGCGGACATTTGAGACGATATGCATCACGTGTGAATACTTTTCAATCACCATGAATTCGTTGACTTCCACACTACCGTACTGACTCACTCTTCCTAGATCATTGCGTTCAAGGTCCACAAGCATCACATGTTCAGCACGTTCTTTTTCGTTATGAATTAACTCATTTGCAAGCGACTGATCTTCTTCAGGTGTTTTTCCGCGTGAGCGCGTGCCTGCAATGGGTCTTGTGCTCAGCTCTGTTCCAGCTTTTTTCACTAAAAGCTCAGGAGAAGCAGAAGCGATCTGCATATCCGGTAAATGCAGGTAAGACATATACGGTGACGGATTCAGCTTTCGCACTTCCTCATAAACGTCTGATGCCTCTACTGCAAGCGGCTTGGATTGACGGACAGAAAGGTTCACCTGGAATACATCTCCCTGCGCAATATACTGCCGAATCGCTTCAGCCGCCACGCAAAATGACGCTTCTTCCATTGAAACAGTCATCTCATCAGATGTTTCTCGTGGCGCAGTTCGCTCAGGCGCAACAGATGTTTCAGCTGATTTCCACTGACGCACTAAATGTTCAAGCTTTTCATCCGCAGGCTCCGCGTAATGGTGCAGCACCATAAAATAAAGCGTACCAGTCTCATGATCAAAGACCATCCACTCGTCAAAAATTAAAAAGCATACATCCGGCAATCCAAGATCATCCTCTGCGGATTCCGGCAATTTTTCAATCGAACGCACGTAATCATAGCTGATATAACCAATCGCACCCCCCTGAAAATCAGGAAGCTCTGCAATTGGCTCCATGCGATAAGGAGACATCCACTCAAGCAGACTTTTCAGCACATCTCCTTCGAACGTTTTCTCCTCACCATTTTCAAAAACGGAAAGCTGATCCTCCTTCCCGCTCGCCCAGGCAAACGACTTCACTCCCGCAATACTGTAACGGCCACCCCTGCCACTTTCTAAAAACAGGTGACGCTCCTCATGCGCAGCCATCTTCTGCGCTGTATAATAAAATGTATCTATCGTTGTTTTTGTTGTTTGGTAAGTAATTGTATATGAACTCAAGAAGTTTCACTCCCGATAAGCAGACTATGCATCAATCATACACGAAACAATTCATCAGGTGGTACAGGGACATCTGAGAAAAAATTGACGTTTTCGCATAATTTCCATATACTTTATTCATTAAAGCGGCTCCTTTCAGCAGGCTCTTTTCTGCAGGAGGAGCTTTTGTATGTAAACGACGAACGTCCCTTGCAAACTGTGATTATACTTACAGAAAGCAGAATTACACAGGAGGCACAATATGATTCAAAAGAATGTACCTTTAAAAGATTATACGTATACAAAAATCGGCGGGAATGCAGACTACCTTGCGATTCCTGAGTCAATTGAAGAATTGACGAAAGCCGTTACCTTTGCGAAAAAAAATAACCTCCCATGGATGGTACTTGGCAACGGATCCAACGTATTGATCCAGGACGGCGGCATTGAAGGGCTTGTTATTTTAACAACGTCACTGACGAATATGACGATAGACCATGAGCAAATCACCGTCCAGGCAGGTGCGCCAATTATTGATGTATCAAGAGCTGCACATGACCACTCACTAAGCGGACTGGAATTCGCATGCGGAATTCCTGGCAGTGTCGGCGGCGCGATCTATATGAATGCCGGCGCATACGGCGGTGAGATCAAGGATGTATGCACACACGTCACAGTGCTTACCCCGGAAGGCGATGTGGAGAGACTGCCTGCTGAAAAGATGGCATTCGACTACCGCACAAGCGCGATTCCTGATAACAACTGGATCGCCCTTGAAGCTGAGTTCATTCTTGAAAAAGGAGAACAGCACGTGATCAAAGCAAAAATGGATGAGCTCACGTATCTGCGCGAATCCAAACAGCCGCTGGAATACCCTTCATGCGGTAGCGTCTTCAAACGGCCACCCGGTCACTTTGCAGGAAAGCTGATTCAGGATTCCAACCTGCAAGGCGTACAGATCGGCGGCGCTCAGGTTTCACTGAAGCATGCAGGATTTATCGTCAATAAGGGCGATGCGACTGCGAAAGATTACCTGAACCTTGTGAAGCACGTACAGAAGACAGTAAAAGAGAAGTTTGGTGTGGTTTTGGAGAAAGAAGTCCGTGTGATTGGCCGGGCTTAAATTTGGAGCCGGAATTTGTCCTTTGGGATGGGTTCCGGTTTTTGTTTGTTTTTGAGAGTGGCCTGCAGGATCGGAGGATAGCGCTACCCAGAGGGAAAGAGTCGGGCGGCAGGCGAAAGAGACATAGGTCAAAAGATACTATGTGGTGAACATTGCATGATAAACGTCGAACACCACTGATTTTCCGTCGAACCTTCAAGTATATTTGCCGAACACGACCAGTTATATCGCGAACATCACCGTTTTTCCCTCGAACCACACCACGCAACACCCCGCCAAAAATCCCAAACAAAAAAGCAGCCTCCGCTAAGAGACTGCCCTCAATATTAATCTTCAAACTGATAAAGCGGTGTGCTCAGGTAGCGTTCGCCGTTACTTGGAATGACAGCTAACACTTTTTTACCTTTACCCATTTTCTTGGCCACTTCAAGTGCTGCGTAAATCGCTGCGCCTGATGAAATACCGCCGAGAATGCCTTCTTCTCTCGCCGCTCTCCGTGCCGTTTCAAATGACTGGTCGTTTGTGACCTGAATCACTTCATCATAAATTTTTGTATCGAGAATATCAGGGACAAACCCTGCACCAATCCCCTGAATTTTGTGAGGACCAGGATTTCCGCCTGATAAAATCGGTGAATCCGCAGGTTCTACCGCATAGACTTTCACGTCTTTATAATGCTCCTTCAGCACCTGACCTGCACCGGTAATTGTTCCACCGGTACCGATACCTGATACGAAAGCATCCAACTGTTCCATCTGTTCAACAATTTCTTTACCCGTTGTGCGTCGGTGAATTTCAGGGTTTGCTTCATTTTTGAACTGCTGAGGCATAAAGTATCCTTTTTCCGCTGCAAGTTCTTCTGCTTTTTTAATCGCACCTTTCATTCCGTCCGGACCAGGTGTCAATACAAGCTCAGCACCATATGCACGCAGCAGATTTCTTCTTTCCATACTCATTGTTTCAGGCATCACAAGGACTGAACGGTAACCTTTTGCTGCAGCAATCATCGCAAGACCGATTCCCGTGTTCCCACTGGTCGGCTCAATAATCGTGTCGCCTTCTTTCAGGTTACCATCGCGCTCTGCCGCTTCAATCATTGAAAGGGCAATACGATCCTTCACACTGCTTCCAGGATTCATATACTCAAGCTTCAGATAAACCTCTGCTGAGTTTTCATCTGTCAGGCGATTTAATTTAACAATCGGTGTCTGACCGACTAATTCAGAAATATTATTTGCAATGCGTACCATTTTACTCACTCCTAATCCCTAGTAATGTGATCGGTTTTACATACTGCAAATGTAACAATATAAGTTCAAAATTTCAACTATTTTGATTATTCAACAGGGCCGTAAAACCAGTCGATTGAATATTCATCCCAGAAAGATTCAGCCGTTACTGGTGTACTCATCCGCTCAAGCGCCAGCTGACGTTCAATTTTACCGCGGACCTCTTCAAATTCAAAGTTCACGCCGGGTACCTGCTCATGTACATAGACAATTGTCAGACCATCTGCAGTCTGAACAGCATCAGAGTATTCGCCAGGCAATACACTTTCTGCCGCATCTAAAATTGCAGCGTCCACTGTCTCCGTATTTTCCGGTATAAACCCGAGCTGACCTCCCTGACTCGCAGTAACAGGGTCAATCGAGCGTTCCCTTGCGACCGCTTCAAATGAAGATCCATCACTCAGCTCTTCAAGCGCTTTTTCAGCGTCTTCCTGTGTAGGCACAACAATTTGAGAAAGCCTATACATCGCAGGAACCGAATAGAGTGACTCATTTTCCTCATAGTATGTACGAAGGTCTTCTTCTGATAACTCAGCTTCAGTCGTGATTAATTTTTCTAAAATCAATTCTGTTTTTAATTCCTGTTTCAGCACATCTTCATTTGGAAGTGAAGCCTGATCATAGACATTCAGTACAGAACGCAGCATCGATAATTCCTGGTCGAGCTCTTCTTCTGACACTTCTACATCATACTTCTCTGCTGACTGCTCCATCACTGACTGATTAATCAGCTGCTGAAGCACTTCTTTTCCGTGGCGGACTTCAATGGCATGAAGCCATTCCTGACGCGTGACTTCCTGATCACCGACCTGAGCCACCACCTCTGCCTCTGCAGTTGGTGGTGCTCCGTCTTTTGTGATCCAGCCAATTAAAAAGATCAGATTCGTCACCATCAGAAAACCAATGATATATAAAAGCGGCTTAGCTTTAAGTCGTCTTTTACGAACCTCTGTCATCTCTTAGTTCGCCTCTTCTAAAAACGCTTCTAATTCTTCTTTCGTGTAATGATACTTTTCACGGCAGAAGTGGCACTCTGCTTCCGCTTTGCCATCTTCCTCGATCATGTCACGAATTTCTTCTTTACCAAGTCCGACAATCGCATTGCCAAAGCGTTCTTTTGAACAGTTACATTCAAATGCAACCGGCATTGAGTCCAGTACACGTACATTACCTTCACCAAGTACTGTATTCAGTACCTCTTCGGGTGAAAGACCGTCCTGAATCATTTTTGATACAGGCGGAATCGTGCCAAGACGCTTTTCAATTTTTTCAATCGTTTCCTCATCAGCTCCCGGCATTAATTGAATAATAAAACCGCCGGCTGCAAGGATTGAATTGTCAGGGTTAACAAGTACCCCAACGCCAACTGATGATGGTACCTGTTCTGATGAAGCGAAATAATAAGTGAAATCTTCACCAAGTTCACCTGATACAAGCGGCACCTGTCCTGTGAAGTTGTCACGCATGCCAAGGTCTTTCACGATTGTGAGTGTTCCTTCATCACCTACAACACCGCGCACATCCAGCTTACCCTGTTGATTCAATTCTTTGTGGGTCTGAGGGTTTGTTACATACCCTCTTACTTCACCCTTTGCATTACTATCGACTAAAATCATACCGAGCGGGCCATTTCCTTCAACTTTAACAGTTAATTTACTGTCCCCCTTCAGCATTGCACCCATCATGACACCTGCAGTCATTGCTCTGCCGAGTGCAGCAGAAGCAGTTGGCCATGTGTAGTGACGGTCCTGGGCTTCCTGCACAGCAGCCGTTGTATTTACAGCATATGCGCGTACCTGATCATTATAAGCAAGTGCGCGGATCATATAATCTTTCATGTTAAAATCTCCTTTCATTCAGCATTGCGCTTATATATTAACTGAAGTCCTTTTAATGTTAAAAACGGATCAACAACATCTATAATATCTGATTCCTTGGCAATAAGTGAAGCAAGACCGCCTGTGGCAATCACCGTAACCGGTTCATTTGCTTCTTTTTTCATACGAGAGACAATGCCTTCAACCTGTCCGACATATCCGTAAACAATACCAGCCTGCATCGCAGAAACCGTACTTTTTCCGACCACTGTCTCAGGACGTGCAATTTCAATTCTTGGAAGCTTCGCTGCTTTTGAATACAGCGCTTCAGTTGAAATGCCGATCCCCGGCGCAATGACGCCTCCCATATACTGACGGTCCTTATTAATATAGCAATAAGTCGTCGCCGTTCCGAAATCAACGATAATCAGCGATCCGCCGTGTTCTTTAATACCGGCAACCGCATTAACGATTCTATCCGCCCCGACTTCTTTCGGGTT
The DNA here is from genome assembly GCF_044383825.1 of Jeotgalibacillus sp. JSM ZJ347. Taxonomy (NCBI): domain Bacteria; kingdom Bacillati; phylum Bacillota; class Bacilli; order Caryophanales; family Caryophanaceae; genus Jeotgalibacillus; species Jeotgalibacillus sp. JSM ZJ347. Next base: position 11,270 of record NZ_JBISEN010000010.1, read on the forward strand.
ATCGTATTTTATATTCAAACCTGTCTTCATACCCGGACCTACAACAAGCGGTTTCAGATGAAAATACTTCTGGCTCATCCGCTCAAGCGGGAACATGACAGGCGGTACAACAGATGAAATGATGATACCATCAAAATCTGAAAATGCCAGTCCGACATGCTCAAACAAGTTTTTAACAAGCATCCCATACTCATCTTCAGTTTTATGACGATTCGTCTCAACCCGCCAATGATAACGAAGCTCTTCTCCCTCATAAACCCCTAATACTGTATTGGTATTCCCAACATCTAATACAAACAACATCCTTATTCACCACGCCTTATTAGAATACACACTGATGGTATTTTACCATATTTAGAAAAGCGGAGGGCGCTTGTTCAGCTCCGACAGACATAAGACGCGGAGCGGAGGGTTACGATCAGAATGTGATCCGAAATCATCCATATGCGATCAGAAATTTTTCACATCTGATCTAAAATCCGCGTATGTGATCCGAAAAATCTTCCTCCAGAGTCAAATCTGATCTGAATTTTTCCGGATGTGACCTTAATTTCCCGGGAAATGACCCGAAATTCAATGAATGTGACCTCAAATCCATCCGCCCCTGCACCTAAATGCGCAAAGCCCTCCAAACCAACTCAGCTTACCTGCTCAATCCGTCAAAAAATCCGCGGCCCCGTTTACGCGGAACCGCGGATTTAAGCATCTGCTAGCGCAAATGATTATTCTTTATTACGACGATCCTCTTCAGAAGATGATTCTTCCTTAGATTCTTTCAGAAGATCCTCTGAAGATTTTTCTTCTTCAGCATTGATCTCTTTATCCGTCGTTACAGTCGTTTCATCTGAATCAATTTCTTTTGACTCTTCTGTGATATCTTTGCGGTTATTGTCATCGTCATGACCGTAGTCACGCTCTGGCAATTTACCGTGATCCACAAGGTGTCTGATCTGCTCAGCATCAAGTGTTTCAATATCAAGAAGTGTTTCAGCTACAAGCTCAAGCTTTTCACGGTTCTCAGTAAGAATCGTTTTCGCACGCTCATAACATTCTTTAATAATGCGCTGAATCTCTGTATCAATATCATATGCGATCTGATCAGAGTAGTTCTGCTCACTGTTAAAGTCACGACCAAGGAATACCTGACCCTGTGCCTGGCCGAACTGAAGCGGTCCAAGTTTATCACTCATACCAAATTCAGTTACCATACGGCGGGCAATGCCTGTCGCACGCTGGAAGTCATTGTGGGCACCAGTTGATACTTCTCCGAAGATAATATCCTCTGCCACACGACCGCCAAGGAGACCTGTAATTTTATCGAGTAATTCAGGCTTCGTCATAAAGTAACGATCCTCTTTTGGCAGCATGACAGCATAACCGCCAGCCTGACCCCGTGGAACAATGGTTACTTTATGAACCATATCAGCTTCATCGAGTACAACACCGATAATTGTGTGACCTGCTTCGTGGAAAGCAACGATTTTTCTCTCTTTTTGAGAGATCACGCGGCTCTTCTTCGCAGGACCCGCAATCACGCGGTCTGTTGCTTCATCGATATCGCCCATATCAATTTTCTTCTTATCACGACGCGCAGCGACAAGTGCAGCTTCATTCAGCAGGTTTTCAAGGTCTGCCCCTGAGAAACCAGGTGTACGTTGTGCGATCGCTTTAAGATCGATATTCTCAGCAAGTGGTTTGTTTCTTGCATGAACCTTCAGTACAGCTTCACGGCCTGTTACATCAGGACGGTCTACTGTAATCTGACGGTCAAAACGTCCTGGACGCAGTAATGCCGGATCCAGAATGTCAGGTCTGTTTGTTGCAGCAATCATGATGATTCCTTCGTTTCCTGCGAAACCATCCATTTCAACAAGCAGCTGGTTCAATGTCTGTTCACGCTCATCGTGTCCACCGCCAAGACCGGCGCCACGCTGACGTCCAACCGCATCAATCTCATCAATGAAGATGATACATGGTGCGTTTTTCTTTGCATTTTCGAACAAGTCACGTACACGGGATGCCCCGACACCAACAAACATCTCTACGAAGTCTGAACCGGAAATCGAGAAGAACGGCACGCCTGCTTCACCTGCTGCCGCACGTGCAAGCAATGTCTTACCGGTACCCGGAGGTCCAACAAGGAGAATCCCTTTTGGAATACGTGCACCAACGTCTGTAAATTTACGGGGATCCTTCAGGAAGTCAACAACTTCAACAAGTTCCTGCTTCTCTTCGTCTGCCCCTGCAACGTCCTTAAAGCGGACTTTCTTCTTTTCTTCCGTATAAAGCTTCGCCTTACTCTTACCGAAGTTCATGACACGGCCTCCGCCGCCGCCCTGAGCCTGATTAAGTAAGAAGAAGAATAGAATGAAGATGATCACAAAAGGAATAATCGTTGTCAGGAATGTAACCCAGCCGCTTGTTTCAGGGGCTTTCAGGACATTCACTTCTGTATTATTCGCTTGTGCTACCTCATCTATTGTTTCAAGTGCTGAACTTTCAAAAGGAATGTTAGTAAGGAAGTACTCGGCTTCTTCATAGCCTTCAAGCTGTCCTCGTACGTTATAGACGCTTCTGTCAGGCTGAATCTCAATCTCCGTTACTTCACCACTATCAAGCGCATTTAAAAATTCACCATATGTGAGTTCCTCATTTGGCTGGTTCCCATTGTTAAATAGGCCAATAATACCAATGATGACGAGGAAAATAATCAAATAAAATATCGTATTTCGAAATATACGGTTCATCCCTTACCTCCTCCCACGGTCAAGAAAACTAATATCAATACTATCATAGTAAAATAAAGCGTGACAACCAATAAGCCTGCTCAGTGTATGCGCTCGCTTACACTCTATTTTACTCAGAATCTGTATAAATTTCAGGCTTCAGTACACCGATGTATGGGAGGTTTCGATAACGTTCCGCATAGTCAAGTCCATATCCTACAACAAACTCATCCGGTACAATGAATCCAACATAATCTGCTTTAATGTCTGCTTTACGGCCTGTTGGCTTATCAAGCAGTGTGACGATCTTAATTGACTTTGCTTTACGGTACTTGAAGAGATCCACTAGATAGCTCAGCGTCAGTCCGCTGTCGATAATATCTTCAAGAATCAGAATGTCACGACCCTCAACCTTTGTGTTCAGGTCCTTAACAATCTTTACTTCACCTGAAGAAACAGTTGAATTACCATAGCTTGACACATCCATGAAATCCATCTCAAGATGAACGTCCATGCGTTTCAGCAAGTCAGCCATAAATGGCATTGCGCCTTTTAATACGCCGATTGCAAGCGGAAATTTATCCTGATACTCCGCTGTTAAGTCAGCACCAAGCTCTTTAATTTTTTCCTGAAGCTGTTCCTCGGTATACAATACTTTCTCGATGTCTTTATTTAGCACGAACAATGTCCTCCTAGAAGATCCTAATAGTAAATTAACGTATATGCAGCAGACTTTCCATCAGACGGCGCTTTACGCAGCCCCGGAATCCAAAGTACCTTTCCATCAGCAGCCGTCACAATCGGATGATCGTCCCGCTGCTTAAGAGGTACTTTCTTTTCTATAAAGACATCTTTTATCTTCTTTGACCCTTTGCCATCAGGCAGCCGTATCTTATCACCTTCCCTGCGGTTTCTCACCGTCAGCGGCATGAATGACTCAGATACATAATAAAGGTCCAGGTACGGCTTATCCGGCACGACTTTACCAGCCCGCACATCAAGCAGGTGTCCATCGGGAAGTTTAACCAGCTGCTCCTTATCTATTGAATAAGTATAGCCGGAAGAATGGGTTTCACGCTGAAAATGAAAATAACCGTCTTCATAAGAGCGGGTTACAGTCAATGATTCAGGCAGGTGAAGATCCCCGGACGGATGTGCTTGTTTCAGCAGGTCCAGTATCGCACGCGTATGCGCAGAAGATAATGATGTGGGTACTTTTGCATACAGATAATTTAATATTAGATGAATCACTCTTCTTTGTAAAGGAAGACCATAAGTCCGTAATTTTCCTATCGACAAATGAAACCGATCACTTGTTTTTGTGATACAGACATCCCTGAGCGCTTTCTCTGCTTCCTGTTCAAGCCACGCATTATCCTCACCAAGCTCCTCAGAAAAGCGTTCGAAGGCTTCATGAAGAAGCGGGTTTTCTTTTTTTAACAAAGGAATCACGTGTCTTCTCAGTCTGTTTCTTGTATATGCGTCGCTTTCATTCGTCGGATCTCTTCTTGGCTCAAGACCCTCTCGTTCACAATATTGTTCGATTTCACTTTTCGTTACTGATAAAAACGGGCGGACCATCTTCCCCTCTCCAAATGACCGCACCGGCTGAATGCCTGCTGCGCCTCGTATAGAAGTACCGCGCATCAGCCTGAATAAAATGGTCTCCACCTGATCATCTGCGTGCTGACCGATCATGATGACTGCAGCACCCGTTTCTGTCATCAGCTTTTCAAAATATGCATAGCGGACTTTTCTCGCCGCTTCCTGAACCCCTTCTCCAGTCTGCTCCATCCGACCTTTTACGTCAGCCTGCAGAAAGTGAAAAGGGATCTGGTGAAGTTGACAATACGCTTTTACATACGCCGCATCTTCAGCCGAACTCTCTCTCAGCCCGTGATCCATATGCACAGCCTCCACCTTTAAGCCATGCATCCTCTCATTGAAAAAATGAAGCAGCGCCAGTGAATCAGGCCCCCCCGAAACCCCAATCAGCACTTTATCTCCTTTAGAAACCATATCGTGTTTTTCGCAATACGCCCTCACCTTTAAACGAAAGTCACTCATGCTCATACCCTTTCCTGATCCATTCTTTTCTAATAGTATACAGGAAGATGGAAAGGGTCATGCAAATACTTAACCTGCATTTCTCCTTAAAGGAATGGCTGCCCACTTAGGCACCTGATGATCAATTTTCACAGCGATCACTGTCATATCATCATTGATAGACCCTCCTGCCGCGCGAACTGCCGCTTCTACAAGCAGATCTGCTGCCTCCTGGGGATCGGTTGTCACAAGTTCTGAGATCTGGCGCCTCATCCATCGCTCAGGATTTTCAATCGAACGCAGGCCGTCGATCAGTCCGTCACTCAGCATAAACAGCATGTCTCCTGATTTTAATTGATGCTCTAATACATCCATCTCCATTTCATGAAAAAATCCGAGCGGCAGGTTCGCAGCTTCAATCATCTGTATCTGTTTTCCCCGCTTCACATAGCTCGGTACTGCCCCCACCTTCAAGAACCTCGCCCTGGCATGCTGCAGATCAATCATCGCCAGGTCCACTGTTGAATACATATCACTCGTTCTCTTTGCGGTTAAAATCGAATTAACCGACTTAATTGCAAGCTCTTCTTCTATGCCAGCCTTTAGCATTTCCTCTAAAAGCCCGATCGTTTCTTCGCTTTCTTCACGCGCTTTTTCACCATTGCCCATCCCGTCACAAATGGCAGCTGCAAACTTTCCTTCATGAATGGGAATGGCAGCACAGCTATCCCCTGAGACAAGTCCGCCTGCATAGGCAGCGTGCGCAATGCCGGATGTAATCTGAAAAGCTTTAGCTGATCTGAAAGTAGCCGCTGTACCATAATACGGTGGCGGCAGATCCCCTTTTTGGTGCACAATGACGGTTTCCTGCAAGATAGAAGACAGCATCGGCGCAATCAGCTTGTCGCACTCACCATGCTTTTCCTGAAACGGGAGCAGTACATCCAAATCCACCCTGCCTGACTCCAGACAGTGAATATCAATCTGATCTGCACGCACACCATACGCCTCCAGTTCCTGCAAAATCCTTTCTTCCTGCTCACCATTTTCCCGTGTCTCCCGCTGCAGCTCACTGGCAAATTCACTCATCACATCAGCAAGGCCAGAAAGCTGCCTTGCTACAAATCGGTTCCCTTCTTTCATATGCTGCTGCATCAGCTGATTCACTGCTTTCTCCTGATGATAACGGTCGAACTCTTTTTCCATCAGCGCAGACTTCACACAGTACGATTTCCACCCGGGCTCAGGCTCCCCGCGCTCAGCAAGCACACTCATCCACTCGTATGTACGTTCAAAATGCTCAGACCAGCAGTTATCTTTCCTAAAGCACTGATCACACGTATATTGTGCAACACTTCCAATCATTTCATCAGCAGCACCGGGGTTTTCTGCAACAGGCTCTATATCTGAAAAACTGTCAGACAGCTTTTTAAACATCGCTGAAAAGTGCTCGACTTTTTCAGCCGTCACATCCCGTACGCTTTTTGCATAAAGCTGCTGCTCTTCTGCATATTCCTCTGAACCCGGGATATGACGTGCAAGCCCGCGGATCCAGCGTTGAGGTGTAATAAAAAGAAACAGCGCAGCAACGCCTGACTCATATAATGAAAATTCAAGGCGCAAAGTATTTTCCATCATTAAGCCGGTCAGCATCGTTGCAAGCATTAAGCCAATCACAACCCCAACACGACCGCCAGACTTTAATAAGCCGCCCAAAAGACCGGCAACCGCAAGCAGCGCTACTTCCGGAATAAATGCAAAAGAAGCCAGACAGAATAATAATCCGATGACAACTCCGGCTGTAGATCCGACGAGCGCCCCTGCAGACAATGCAGCTGCAAGCACAACGTAGCGCGCTGCAATATGGCTGACAACAAGGTCCCCTGCTACGAGACCGGTCAGACCAAGCGCAATAGAAGCGGCCAGTACAGAAAGCGCCACGAGCTCTTCGTGTGAATAAGCACTTCTCCTTCCCTTTGTCAGAACGAGAAAGCTCTGCAGAAAGATCAGGAGCAACACGCCCGTCATCGCCGCTTCCGCAAAAATATAGAAACCACTCATCCAGTCAAGCGGCTGACTGGCCCAGACATAGCCGGTCTTCACTACCATCGTTGTAACAGTTGCAAGCCCAGCTGCAACAAACTGGTTACCGCTATACTTTCTTAATAGACCGAAACCGATATAGTACATAAGCAAAATCGTTGCCGTATACAAAGCCGGTATCAACCCAAGCGCAGCTGCCCCTGCAGTTAATCCGGCAAATGTCTGTGGCGCTTTCTGACGCTGCATGATCATCACCGCAGCAAAGAATGGCAGCGCAAAAGGCGTAAACTGCAGCATGACAACTGCACGACCGAGCATGACCCCTGCTAACAGATGAAAGGCACCTTTTTCATAGAGCCATTTCATCACATTAATTTTCCTGGCTTCCTTTTTACGTGTTCTCTTCAGTGATAGAGCGTTTGTTAGTTCGAAGTTTGCTTCATGCACATTTGCCATCCTGCAGGTCCACTCCTTCATTTTCTTATTGCGCCTATTATAAAAAGAACAGAACAGAGGAGTTTGTCAAAAAACGTTTTGTCCGGCAAAAAACGTTCGACGGATTCCTGCTTGAATGGACTGTTAGAAATTTTTAAAAAGATATTGACACTTATTGACGCGCTATGTATTATATAACTTGTGCTTCATTAATGGCGGCGTAGCTCAGCTGGCTAGAGCGTACGGTTCATACCCGTGAGGTCGGGGGTTCGATCCCCTCTGCCGCCACCATACGAGGCCCGTTGGTCAAGTGGTTAAGACACCGCCCTTTCACGGCGGTAACACGGGTTCGAATCCCGTACGGGTCATACCGAAAGGCGGAAGCAAGCGGTTAGCTCCGACAAGCATAAGACGCAATGAGAGAAATGGGCGCACTTCCCCATTTTCTCATTGTGGCTTATGACTCGAGGAGCTGCCTGCTGAAGCTAGACAATATAGAAAAGTGGAAGGCGCTCGTTCAGCTCCGAAAGGCATAAGCCGCGGAGTGAGAAACGGGCGCCTTTTCCCGTTTTCACTGCGCGGCTTATGACCCGAGGAGCTAGCGCCTGGAACTGGACAAAGAAAGGCGGAAGCAGGCGGTTAGCTCCGACAGACTCAGGTCTGGGAGCTGGACGGGCGTTTTTTAGTATGCAGCGACCACATAAAAAAGTGTTGGAATAAACAATCGACATGATTGAATAATAAAATTGGTGATCGAAATAATCCTTAAGATCATCGAATTAATCATAGCACAGCGAATTTTCATAGTAGGTGAGGGAATAAACACTAAAGCTGATGCAATCATTTCAAAAGATCATCGAATTAACCTGAAAGGTGACACTAATAACCCTCTAGTCTCATACTCAGCCATCCAGCTAAATTCTACCTGCCATTTCCATACACACCCCCCTCCCCAAAACAAAAAAACAGCACGGAGCCATCCCCCGTACTGTCTACACACTTTAACTCAACCGCTTATAATCATCTTCCATCTTTATCCCCTGACGCAAATCCAGCTCGAGCCGCAATTTTTCCGTCTCAAGCATATAATTCTCGTGCTTTAGCTTCTCTAGCTCCAACTGCTTATCGATAATCTCATGCTTTGAGCGCGTCTGCTTGCGAAAGTGAGTCGTTAAAATCGCTGTCAGTGGAATCGAAAACACCATGACAACAGCAACCAGTCCTGTAATATCCATCAGCTATATCACTCCTTTATTTAATTGATCTGTTCCATATGATGACGGTCATGTCCTGAAAATCCTGTAATATATCCCACTATTGTCATTGCATGTTCACCGATTGAAAATGACGCATGCAACTTGTCCTTATCCATTGTACGAACCGTCTCCATTAATAGTTCCCGTTCATTTCTCGCTTCATCAATAATGTCGTTTTGGCTGAGTCCACTATCCGCTTTTTTCCACGCCTCTTCATTAAACTTTTGAAAGTCAGGAAACCTTTCAAGGCTAATTCCTTCTTTGATCTGCGGAATCCGGTCATCAAGTGTGTAGTGATCCCATGCTGCCATATGCATAACGATTGCTGCCGGAGACCACTTTCCTTCTGAAATGGGTTGAAAAAAAGCCTTGCTGTCCACCCTTCTCAGATCTTCAAGCCATGAAAAGTACTCTTGATTATGTTCATTCAGCCATTCATCAATTGTCATGTTTAATCCTCCTAAATGATCTTATTGAAGACATTTCGACACATGATGAAGGATTCCTCTTTTTTACACCAGAAAATCAAAAAGATGAGAGTGCTTCGCCAAGCGCCCTCATCTTTTCACTCCTCAATTGAAACACAAAAAAACGGCGTGCGTGCACGCCGGTTATCTATCGTATGATCACTGTAATTGATGCCTTCTATAAAAAATACTTTCGGCAGCTATTAACCTTTTTTCGCTCCGCGTCCACCGCGTTTTGATTCTGTGTGACGCTTAAGAGAAGTCAGACGGTCTTCACTATCCTTAAGGAAACGAGCCATCTTTTGTTCAAAAGATTCTCCGCGTGGCGGTCCGCCAGCATTTCCTCCACGGCCTCCACCGCGCTGATCGTTTCCACGATTTGGTCGAGGGCGACTTTGACTTTGACTCTGCTGAGGCTGATCCTTCGCTTTACGGATTGATAAGCCAATCTTGCCATCGCTTTCTACGTTCAGGACTTTCACTTCAACTTCGTCCCCAACTGTCAGATGGTCATTGATGTCCTTGACATAATTATCCGCAACTTCACTGATGTGTACTAGCCCTGTTGAACCGCCCGGCAATTCAACGAACGCCCCGAAATTAGTGATCCCAGTCACTTTACCCTTTACTTTGCTGCCTACTTCGATTGACATAAAAAAAATGATCCTCCTTAGAATAAATAAAAAATAGACCTTACTTCCCATTATAGCCAAACAGAAAAAAGAGTGTCAACATCGTGACACTCAATCTGCTGTTTTTATTTTATCATATTCATTACTCTGCAGGATCGTTCTGCTCTTTTTTAGCAGCCGGCTGATCCTCCGGAATGGTGAAAATGATTTCTCCGCTCTCTGAGAGGAAATAATCTCTTCGTGCAAGCTTGGCTATGTACTCATCGTCATTGAGCTTGACAATTTCATTGCGCAGATTGTCTTCCTGCTTTTCTAAATCGACAATTTTCTGCTCAAGCTGTGCTTTTTCAGTTTGTTTGTCTTCCAATACGCTGGCCTGCGTCACCATTGAGGAAATGAGCACGCCGCTGACTACGGCTGCCATGACAAAAAAAGCAGTCAGACGCCTGGCGAGTCTTTTTCTGTGTGACTGACGATGATGTTCCTTTTTTTCATGTGCTGCTGTGTATTGGTTTTCAAGTGATGTCACGCGTGGCTTTCCCATAAACAGCTGCCTACCTCCTTCTGTTCAAGTAGTGATTGCAAGATCCCTTTGATTATCCCCTATTATATAACAGTTTAAGCCATATTTTTATCTTTTTCGCAACAATAGACGATTTTTTTTGAAGAAACTGTGAAATAGGGTAAAAAGGCCTAAAGATGAATGCTAAAATTCGCCACATTGCAGTCAACAGCAGCATAACAGCAGTCAGTATCCACTTAATAGGCAGAAAAAGAATCGTGAGGAATGTGATCATCAGCCAGGAAAGCCAGTTACATACGCGGAGGGTAAAACGCCTTGCAAGTTTCCAGTACAGCATAAATCCCGTTAAAAGAGCAACGAACATATAAAACCGCAGCTCGGCTCCATTTAACTGAAATAACAGTAAAAAGACAAGCAGTGCCTGTCCAAGCCAGAAAAGCAAATCGGGGAAAAAGCGCCAGAGCCCATTCTTTCCCCTGGTGATAAAACGTTCGTAAAACGTGAGATTAAATCCAATCAATACCCCTGCAGCCATCATGCTGAGAAAAATCCGGAGCTGCTCTTCGACAATCATTTAAACAGTTTTCCGAGCAGCCCTTTTGAGGATTCCTTGGCTGTACTGTCCAGGTAGAGAATATCATCGACCTTACCTTTCAGGGAAACGACACCTCTCTCCAGGTCCAGGTTCACAAGTTTCAGGCCGCCTCCTTTAATTGAAAGCATACCTTCCACTGTTTCTATCAAAAACTCATCCTGATCAAAACTTTCAAGCTGTTTGACGCCAGTTACAGACAGCTCGAGCCGTCCAATCATACGTACCTCGTGCTCCTGGCGTTTTTGTTCGATTGGCATGTCTTCACCCCACATCAGAATTGAAACCTTAGCTCATTTTATGCCGGGTGAAGATTGATTATTCGTTCACACGCTCTTCTTTTTTAATTGTATACATCGTGCCGGCTTCTTCTTTTTTAGTCGTTTCCATCAGCCGGTCAACGGACAGCGTCACAATACGCTGGCCAAAGCGGATTACAAGCTCATCTCCTTCTTTTACTGTTGCACTTGCTTTAGCTGTGTTGCCGTTAATCTGAATACGGCCCTGATCAGCTACTTCTTTTGCAAGTGTTCTCCGTTTAATCAAGCGGGACACCTTTAAAAATTTATCTAAACGCATATGATCGACTCCCTTTACAGTCCGTGTTTTTTCGCCTGTTTCCAAAATTCATCAAGCTCGCCCAGGCTGAATGCTTTAAATGGTTTTCCTGATTCATTTACCCTGTCTTCGACAAATTGAAAACGGCTGATAAACTTCTGATTCGCCATTGTTAAGGCTTCTTCCGGGAAGATCCCGTGAAATCTTGATACATTCACCAGCGCGAACAGGACGTCGCCAAATTCCTGAAGGCTCGCCTGCTTATCACCATTTGCAACCTCTTCCTGAAACTCCTGCCATTCTTCCTCAAACTTATCCCATGCGTCAGAATGGTCGTCCCAGTCAAACCCTGCCTTAGCAGCTTTCTTTTGAATTTCATACGCCTGGATCAGTGCTGGAAGACCGCTCCCTGCATCTGCAAGCAGCCTTGAAGGAGCGCCGCCTTTTTCTTCATGTTTAATCTGCTGCCACGTATCATTTACATCCTCAGCTGTTTCTGCGTGCGCATCTGCAAATACGTGCGGGTGACGGCGCACCATTTTAGATGAAACGCCTTGAATGACATCGCTAATATTGAAATAGCCGTCGTCTTCTCCAATCTGTGCGTGCAGCATCACTTGAAGCAGAACATCACCCAGTTCATCAATCATCTCGTCAATGTCACCGCGATCAACGGCTTCAAGGAACTCATACGTTTCCTCAATCAGATAACGCTTCAGTGATTCATGCGTCTGCTCACGATCCCAGGGGCAGCCGACCGGGCTTCTTAAGATTGAAATGATTTCTCTAAGCTTTGAAAACTCGCCATAGAAATCCTCTTCTTTAGCAAGCGGTGGTACGTAGACACTTGTCAGGTTGGAAAGTGCCATGCCGTGATCAAGCTCATAAAGCTGTACTTCACGGATTTCCTCAGCGGATGAACCCGCTGCTGTAATGACTTTTACAATGTGTTCATCAGGGTACTTATTCATCAGCTCAAGCTTCACATCAGAGGCAATCATACTGTCATATACCTGCCCAATAATCACGTGCTGACCCGGCTTGATTGATTCACTTTCAAGCGCAGTCCCATCAAGCAGCTGGAATCCGTCAACAGGGTCAAATCCCGCTGCAGTGAATAACGGATCCAGAAAGCTTTGTCCGCCTTCGACCTTTAACCTGATCTTCCCCTCTTTCTCAATCGAGAGAAGGTTTTGAACAGTCTGCTCTGCAACAAGCGGATGACCGGGCACTGCATAGAGTACCGGCTCTGATTCAGCCAGCTGAACAAGCTTTTCTGTAATGTCAGTGTATACATCTTCAAAGCGGTCGTGCGCTTCATAGATATGATCAAATGATTCATACGTTACACCTTCTGCTGAAAGTTCTTCCAGCACAGGGTGCGCTGCAGTACGGACATACAGCTTCTTTGCTGCTGTCAGTTTTTTATAAACGCCAAGCGGCAGCTGATTGAGATCTCCTGCACCAAGACCAATAACTGTAATGTGATTCAAGATGATCTGCCCCCTTTTTCTATTCTTCTGCCAAATAACCGGTCAATTTTCCGGCCAAGCGGAATTTCTCTGAGCTCTTCTTTTGTAAAAAGGCTTCCTGACCAGCTGATCATAAAGAACAAATACGCGCCTGTGATTGCTGCAATGATTGAGGCAGCGCCTGAAGAAAACCTGGTTTCAGGTGTCCATATCATGAGTAACAGCGTAACGCCTGCCCCCATGACGATAAGACCGGCTGATAGACGGAGATAAAACGGCTTGTACAGCCGTAAACCGATTTTTTTATATACTTTCAATGTCAGCACAACCGCGACTGCCGCAAGTGAGAGAACAGTTGCGATTGCTGCTCCCCCGGTACCGTAAACCGGTACGAGCAGAACATTACATACGTATTTTAACACCAGACTCGCTGCTGCAGTCCAGGCTGCAGTATGATAACTTCCGGTTCCCTGCAGCACAGCATTGATTGTGACAATCACTGACGTCAGAAAAACCGCTGCTGCAAAGATAGACAACACAGCTGAGCCATCTTCATTTTGAAATAAAAACTGGTTGAGCGGTTTCATGATACTAATGAGCCCAACCGTTGCTGCTGCACCAAAGACCAGTCCGGTTTTTACTGCGAGTGCTGCTTTTTGCTTTACATCAGAGAATCTTTTGCGCTCATAATCTGACGCAATGACCGGCACGATCGCAAGAGATAGTGAAGTCGCAGCGACAACGCCCATCTGGACAATCGGCTGCCCCCTGTCATAAATCCCTTTTAACACTTTAGCCTGATCAGCGTCACCGGTATAGCCGGTTAGCAGCGAGTAAACATTTAATGCATCCACCAGCTGATAAAGCACAAGCAGCATACTAACCATTGCAATAGCAGTTCCCCTGACAAGAAGTGCCCTTAACAACGTAGCATCTCCTTTTTTAAATGACAGCCGTTCCTTCTTTTTAAAAAGTTGCTTCCTGATAAAGAAAATCAGGATCAAAGCGCCTGCAACTACCCCGGCGATTGATCCGGCCACCGCGCCTTCTCCAACGGTGTAAAGCGATGCACCTTGAGTGGTTAAGATAAATGCAGCTCCAATAATGGCAATTACTCTGATCGTCTGCTCCACTACCTGCGTGACGGCTGAGGGAACCATATTTCCTTCCGACTGAAACCACCCCTTACCGGCTGATAACACCGGCAGCAGTAGAAACGGCCATGCTGATAGCTCAATCAAAGGCTTTAGCTGCGGATCCCCCATGAAGTCAGCAATCAGCCCTGCACCCATATATAAAGCGGTAAACCACGCAACCCCTACGCCTCCTAAAAATAACGTGAGGAGCTTCAGTACCCTTTCACGTTCTTCCTGCCGCTCAATTAATATACTTGAAACCATAACAGGAAAAGCATATGTACACAGGGCAATAAACAGCCCATAAAACGGATAAACCTGCTGATAAATATAAAACCCTGTGTCCCCTGTCAGGTTTTGAAACGGCACCCTGTAGAGTGCACTGAGTATTTTCGAAAACAGCGCAGCAAATGTCAAAATGGCTGCGCCTTTCATCATTGTCTGAGACGCCTGCGACATTCGGCTGTCCTCTCTTTCACTTCGTCACTTTCACTGATTATTTATTATATCAAAGGGGAGCGGGAATGTCTTTTCGTGTAAGAATCATAAGAAGTCTGCGCTAAATGCATTTAAAAAACCATATCCGGCGAACCGGATATGGTTAAGTTTCCATCTGACGCCCTAAAAACCGGGCAGCTGTCTCGCAAACCTTTAAGTCAACCTCAGTCAACGCGTGATCTTTTGAGAATACTAGCACAGCGCCGATCGGATCACCGGAAGCAATAATCGGAGAGGCAGCCAGAGCAGCAAGATCTTCTTCATTGTGCTCGACAAGTTCCATCGAAAACGCTTCTTCCTTCATCATTGTCTTTCTCGCATCCATCATCTCTTCAGTATGAGAGCTGATTCTGCGGTTTAAAAACTCTTTTTTCGACGCACCGGCTACGGCAATAAAGTGATCCCGGTCGCAGATTAATACAGGGTGATGCAGACTATCATATAAGGATTCTGCATATTCTTTCGCAAAATTTCCAAGCTCGTGGATCGGTGAATATTTTTTCAAAATGATCTCACCGTCACGGTCTACAAAGATCTCAAGCGGATCTCCTTCACGGATCCTTAATGTACGTCTGATTTCCTTTGGGATTACAACGCGTCCCAAATCATCAATCCGTCTGACTATCCCAGTTGCTTTCATCGGACTCTCTCCTTCTTTTACAGCTGCTTTTAACGATAGTATCGGGCAAATCCGCAGATTTATACGATGTATTAAAAGTTTTTTGTAAAAGAAAGTCACATTAAGCAGATTCTTTCAATGTTTCCGGCAGACGGGACAGTACGTGGTGAATCATTGAAAACCATGATTCGGGTTTCTGCCCCTTAATTTTGAATGTGATTTTCAGTCTGTTATTTTCAAAGCCCAGACCGACATTCCGCTTATATTCATTTGTAATATCAAATGCTTTGGCGCCGTCTACTTTCTGGGTACCGTCTTCACTAAGCTCAATTTTCACTTCATCTTTTGTCTGATTGATCGTTTCAAGTCCCACTTCATATCCGTACGCTTTAATTTCAGCGACCTGGAACAGGTTATGCACTTCATCCGGATAATCCCCGAAGCGGTCGATCATTTCATCCTTTAATTCGATGACCTCGTCAATTGTTTTCAGACCGCGGAATTTTTTATACATCTCAATTTTCTGGTGGCCATCCGGAATATAGCTTTCAGGAATGTAGGCGTCCTGCTTGATATCCAGATCAATTTCAACTGCCTGCTGTTTTTCACGGCTGTCTTCTGATTGTACACCCGGCAGCAGATCTTTGCGTTCTTCAATCGCATCTTTCAGCATTTGTGAGTACAGATCAAATCCGACAGAGTCAATAAAGCCGTGCTGCTGAGCACCTAACAGGTTCCCGGCACCGCGGATACTTAAATCACGCATCGCAATTTTAAAGCCAGATCCTAGCTCCGTGAATTCTTTAATAGACTGCAGGCGCTGCTCGGCTACCTCTGTAAGCACTTTATCTTTCCGGTAAGTGAAGTAGGCATATGCGACACGGTTCGAACGTCCGACACGTCCTCTCAGCTGATAGAGCTGTGATAAGCCCATCCGGTCAGCATCAAAGACAATCAGCGTATTCACATTCGGAATATCCACACCTGTTTCAATGATTGTTGTTGTCACAAGCACATCATATTCACCTTCAAGGAACTGAAAAATGACTGATTCAAGCTCGGTTTCCGTCATCTGCCCGTGCGCAACTGCTACGCGCGCATCTGGTACGAGCGATGCAATTTCATCTGCCTTTTTGGTAATATCCTCGACACGGTTATATAAGAAATAGACCTGTCCGCTTCGTGCCATTTCACGTTCAATCGCTTCTCTGATCAGCGCGCCATTGTATTCCATTACGTAGGTCTGAACAGGGAAACGGTTCTCAGGAGGCGTCTCGATCACTGAAAGGTCACGCACGCCAAGCATCGACATATGCAGCGTACGCGGAATCGGCGTTGCTGTCAGTGTCAGCACATCAATATTGGTCTTCAGCTGCTTGATCTTTTCTTTGTGCGTTACCCCAAACCGCTGCTCTTCATCAATAATCAACAGACCGATATCACGGTATTTGATCTGCTTTGACAGCAGACGGTGTGTACCGACCACAATATCAACAGACCCTGAGGCAAGTCCCTTCATCGTTTCTTCCTGCTGCTTCTTTGTTCTGAAGCGGCTAAGGAGCCCGACATTAACAGGAAACTCCTGCATCCGTTCAATCATAGTTTCATAGTGCTGCTGGGCAAGAATCGTTGTCGGTACTAAAATTGCGACCTGCTTCCCGTCCATCACCGCTTTAAATGCAGCACGGATTGCAACTTCTGTTTTCCCGTAACCAACATCACCGCACAGCAGGCGGTCCATCGGGCGGTCACGCTGCATATCTTTTTTGATTTCTTCAATGGAGCGCAGCTGGTCCTCTGTTTCAGAATAAGGAAAGGCTGCTTCAAAATCTCTCTGTTCAGCAGTATCATCACTGAAAGCATAGCCTTTTGACGTCTCGCGCTCTGAATACAGCTTGATTAAGTCATCTGCAATATCAGCAACAGTCGACTGGACCTTAGACTTCACGCGCTTCCATTCAGATCCGCCAAGCTTGTACAGCTTCGGCTCCTTACCTTCAGAACCAACATATTTCTGTACAAGGTCAATCTGATCAACCGGTACATATAGCTGGTCATTCCCTTTATAGTGAATGTTTAAGTAATCCTTATGAAGCCCGTTAATTTCAAGCGTTTCAATCCCAAGGTATTTACCAATCCCGTGATTGACGTGAACAACAAAGTCCCCGACTTTCAGTTCAGAATAACTTTTGATCCGCTCTGCGTTTGAAAGCTTCTGACGGCGCTTTTTCTTTCTTGTTTTATGACGGAATAATTCTTCTTCCGTCATAACAGCCAGCTTGTTCATTGGCAGCTCAAAGCCGGACTGAAGTGAGCCGCTGACGATCTGAACGGTATTTGGAATAAGCGGCTCTCCATCTTTTACGATGACCGCGTCAATTTCGTAATCAGCCAGCACTCTTTCAAATTTATCAAGACGCTGTCCATCCGGCGCAAGCATTACGACTGTAAATTTACCTTTCTTCCATCTATCAACCTCTGCTTTTAACAGATGCATCTGGCCGTGGAAGCTTTGCATCGGCTTACAGGAGAATGAATGAACCTTTTTTGGATTCATATGGGCAATTTTTCTTGTAAAAAGAGAGAAATATACCTTCTGACGCTTTTCAGCCATCAGCGCAGACAGATTGTGTGAAACCTGAATATCGTGCAGCATTTTCCCTTCTTCAAGCAGCGAGACGAGCCAGTCTCCCTCTTCATTTTCAAGTGTTTCATCCATTTCAAAAATACGGCTGATCTCATCAAACATCACGAGCCCGTCTTCAGGCAGGTAATCAATCAGACTTGCAGGCTTTGAGTAGGCGAGAGACTGATATTTAAATAGCTGATCCGGCTTACGGCCATTTTCAAGCAGGTCAATATCATATTCCGTCTCCTCTGCCATGGTTTCTTTAACCGCTTTACGTTTTACTCTTTTAAGACTTGCCTTCAGCCGTTCCTTCAGCTCGTCTGCAATTTTCCCGAGCGTCGGTCCTTCCATAATCAGTTCGCTAGCGGGTCCGATTGCAACTTCCTGAAGGGTTTCAATCGAACGCTGATCTTCTGCTGAAAATGTGCGGATGGAATCTACTTCCGTGTCGAACAATTCAATTCTGACAGGATCTGACGTCAGCGGATAAATATCCAGAATGCCTCCGCGCATACTGAATTCGCCCGGACTGCTCACCATATCCGTGCGCTGATACCCCATTTTTATCAAAGCGGAAAGTGTCTGATCCACTTCAATATCTTTTCCAATCGTGAGCGTAAACTGATGGTCGACCCACTGATCTTTCGGTGGAACGATTTTTCTGAGTCCAGCCATCGGAACGATATAAACCCCCTGGCCATTTACAGCCAGATGATTCATCGCATCAAGGCGCTGCGCTAAAAGCTCAGGGCTTGCAATACTCATTTCAGCTGCGATCAGTTCATTGGCCGGATACATATATAATGCTTCTTCATCAATGGACTGTGCGAGGTCATCGTATAATTTCTGAGCGCTCAGCAAATTAGGCGTCACGATCATCATCGGACGCTTGTATTTCTCATATACCGCTGCCATAAATGTACTTCTTGCAGATCCAGAAAGCCCTGAAAGCAGCTGCTCCCCACGCTCCTGGTCTAAATCTTCTATAACGGACCTGATTTGCTGGTCCTGTAATAAACCGTCTACTAACGTTTTCAAGTTGTTCTCCTCCCGGATATCAACAGAAAAATGCCTTGGATCAGCATCCAAAGCTTTTACTGTATAAATTGATCCAGTTCATGAAAATCCGGATTCCGTTCTAGGGACTCCTGGCAATCCTCACAGATCGTCTGGATGTGAACATGTCCTTCTGTATAAGATATCATGTTTCGACGCTCCTCTGCTGAAAGAGTATGCAACCCGAGTCGTTCTGCATCCATCAGCGGCGAATCGATTGTGCCGATCTCACTTCTGCAGTGGCGGCAATGATAATGAACAGCCAATCCTGTCATCTCCCCTCACGTCTTTGCTGATAGTCTAGTATAAGCAGAAACGCGAAAAGATATTCATTTAGCCACCGTTAAATTCGTTCATGACCTCTAAAAATGGCTTTTTTAAAAACCGTTCACAGGCATCTGCACTTTTTGTGATGACCGGCTCCATGTCAGCCCACTCCTCTTTAGAAAAACGGCTAAGGACGTAGTCAGGTACCTTCATACCGCGTGGTGGACGGTCGATCCCAATACGGATTCTGTTGAACTCCTGTGTGCCAAGGTGGGCAATGGCGCTTTTAATCCCATTATGACCGCCGGCACTTCCTTTTTGACGCAGGCGCATTTTTCCCATCGGAAGATCAAGGTCATCATAAATGACCACAATATCTTCAGGCTCAATTTGGAAATAGTCCATTAGCGGCCTGATGCTTTCTCCAGACAAATTCATATACGTAAGCGGCTTTAGCAAAATGACTTTTTCTCCGTTTACAATTGTCTTGCTGAATACGCCGTTGAATTTACTTTGCATGAGCGGCGCATCCCAGCGTTCAGCGAGTTCATCTATGACTTCAAAACCGATATTATGCTTTGTTTTTTCATAAGGTTTCCCGGGATTTCCGAGACCGATCATTAGTTTCATTATTTACACCTCTGTATACATTCAAACATCTTTTTAATTAAGCTCTGTAAAAACTGGCTGGTGACTTCCGCTTCACTCACCAGTTGTGCAGAAATATCATCAGTCTATCATAAATAAAATTATCATTCGTTCCCTTACTTATTTTAAACGATAAGAAGCGCAACCTCCACAAGAAAGGTTGCGCTGATTTGAATCGCTCAATTGAACGGTTTTATGCTTTTTCTTCAGCTGTTTCAGATTCGCCTTCTGACTCTTCAGTGCTTTCTTCGCCTTCAGCGTCTTCAGCACCGGCTTCACCTGCGCCAGCTTCTTCTTCAAGTTCTTCGATTTCTTCTTCTGTACGAGGCGCAAGAACAGATACGATCGTTTCGTCATCTTCATGGTTGATCGTTACGTCATATTTACTGCGAAGCTCTTCAACACTGAATGATCCGCCGATTTCAAGCTCAGTTACATCCACTTCGAATGCTTCCGGAATGTCATTTGGCTTCGCTGAGATTGAAAGCTCGTGAAGTACAGTCTGTACAACGCCGCCTTCTTTTGCGCCAGCTGCTTCACCTACAACGTGTACAGCCACATCTACTGTTAACTCTTCTGACATATTAACTGCCAGGAAGTCAGCGTGAATGATCTCATCTTTCAGGAAATCACTCTGGTAGTCACTTAATACAACCTTTTGCTTGTTACCTTCAATATCAAGTTCAATGATTCCGTTACGTCCTACTTCACGGATCGTTTTAACAAGATCAATCTCATCTACTGAAATTGCTGTATTTTCTACTTTATAGCCATATACGACTGCAGGCAGTTTCCCTGCATTGCGAAGCTCTGTTAGGTCAGAATTTTTGAAACCTTCTCTTTTAGTTGCTTTTAGTACTGAACTCATGTCTAATCACCTTCCAAAGTTAATTTCAATTTTTTGATTTTAAATGTCCATATACTACCTTACCCTGCGAATATACGGTTAAACCCCAAAAATCAGAGAAATTTTGTTAGGAATCTGTGTTAAATCAGACTTTACGGCACTTTTACGAATGAAAAAACAACAGGCACCACCTTCTGGACGCCTGTTGTTTTAGTGTAATTTGGGATGTCCAGATTACGGTATGGAGTTATGCTTTTCTACATTGTCCAGCTCCAGCAGGCAGGGGCTAGTGCGGTTCCCTCAGCTCCTTAAGATAAGTCAACATCAGCTCACTGCGTTCGCTGTGTTTCCTTTATCTCAATCCGCTTCAGTCCACCGCATACGCCCCTAAACGCCTGCTTCCACTTTTCTACTTTGTCCAGCTTCAGGCGCTAGCTCCTCGAGTCATAAGCCACGCATCGGTAAACGGGAAAAGTCACCCGTTTTCCGCTCCGCGTCTTATGCTTGTTGGAGCTGAACAAGCGCCTTACGCTTTTCTTTTAGTCAAACAGCATACTCACTGACTGCTGCTCATATACGCGTACGATGGCTTCGCCGAGCAGGCCTGCTACTGAAAGTTCTACAATTTTACCGCCCTGTTTTTCTTCTGACAGTGCAATTGAGTTTGTCACAACCAATTCTTTGATGGCAGAGGAGTTAATGCGCTCCATTGCCGGTCCTGAAAGTACAGGGTGTGTACAGCTTGCGTAAACTTCTTTAGCGCCAACGTCCATCAGTGCGTTTGCAGCAAGTGTGATTGTGCCTGCTGTATCGATAATGTCATCGATCAGGATACACGTCTTACCTTCAACGTTACCAACGATATTCATGACTTCTGATACGTTTGGCTTCGGACGGCGCTTATCGATGATTGCGATTGGTGCTTTCAGGTATTCTGCCAGTTTACGTGTACGTGTTACACCACCGTGGTCAGGTGAAACGATCACCAGTTCCTCAGGGTTAAAGTTCTTTTGCATAAAGTATTCAGCAATGATCGGCACGCCGCGCAGGTGATCAATTAAAATGTCGAAGAACCCTTGAATCTGCGGTGCATGAAGGTCAAGTGTAATCACGCGTGTCGCGCCTGCAGTTTCAAGCAGGTTAGCGATCAGCTTTGCAGTGATCGGCTCACGTGCACGCGCTTTGCGGTCCTGACGCGCATAGCCGTAGTAAGGCATCACGATGTTGATCGTTTTAGCAGAAGCACGCTTCAGTGCATCTACCATGATTAACAGCTCCATCAGGTTTTCATTGACTGGACTTGATGTTGATTGAACCACGAATACATCACAACCGCGGATACTTTCTTCAATGTTAATTTGAATTTCGCCATCTTGAAAACGTGTAACTGAGCACTTTCCAAGCTTTGTACCAATTGACTCTGCAATATCCTCTGCTAATTTGGGATTTGAATTCAGTGAAAAGATTTTTAATTTAGAATTGGCATATTCAGTAGACATGACAGCCTCCAGTTATTTTTTAGTGTTGATTCTTTTAGCGTAGCCTTCTTTATTTTCCTGACGGGCACGGGCAATGGATAAAGCTTCGCCCGGTACATTTTTGTTGATGGTAGAGCCCGCCGCAACATAAGCACCTTTACCAATCGTAACCGGTGCAATCAGGTTTGAATTGCAGCCAACGAATGCATCGTCTTCAATTTTTGTCAGGTGCTTTTGCTGTCCATCGTAATTTACAGTAATTGATCCGCAGCCAAGATTGACGCCGGATCCGACTTCAGCATCGCCAATATAGCTCAGATGAGAGGCTTTGCTGCCTTTACCGAACTGCGTTTTCTTGATTTCGACAAAGTT
Organism: Jeotgalibacillus sp. JSM ZJ347; assembly: GCF_044383825.1. Lineage (NCBI taxonomy): Bacteria > Bacillati > Bacillota > Bacilli > Caryophanales > Caryophanaceae > Jeotgalibacillus > Jeotgalibacillus sp. JSM ZJ347. Next base: position 33,570 of record NZ_JBISEN010000010.1, read on the forward strand.
TCCGATCTTTACTTCATCTGAAATAGCAGATTGCGGACGAATATGAGCGAACGGTCCGATATTCACATCTGATCCCACTTCACTGTCATGGACAACAGATTGTTTGATCACTGTGCGGTCTGCAATTTTACTGTCTTTGATTTCACTGTTCGGTCCGATTGTGCACTCTTGACCGATCACTGTAGATCCTTCAATCACAGTGCCAGGATAAATGACAGAGTCACTGCCAATGACAGCGTCTGCACTGATGTAAGTAGAAGCAGGATCAATCAGCGTGACACCATTGCGCATTTGCTGTTCATTGATTCGTTTACGCATCAGCTGCTCTGCTTTTGATAAAGCAACGCGGTCGTTTACACCGAGCGTTTCATCTGATGAAGATGTCTGGTAGGCAGCAATGGCCTGTCCTTCATTTTTCAGAATCTCAATGACGTCCGGCAGATAATATTCACCCTGTGCATTATCGTTATTCACTTTTGCAAGTGTTTCAAAGAGTGCTTTGTTGTCAAAGCAATACGTGCCTGTATTCACTTCCTGCACAGCAAGCTCGGATTCATTTGCATCCTTATGCTCAACGATCTTTGTAACCAGACCATCTTCTCCGCGAATGATACGTCCGTATCCCGCCGGATTTTCTTCATGAGCTGTCAGGATTGTTGCTTTCGCCTGTTGTTCCTCATGATGCTGAATCAGCGAAGACATGGTTTCAGTAGTAATCAGTGGTGTGTCTCCACATACGACTAAAGTGATGCCGTCTTTTCCCTGTAAACGGTCTTTCGCCTGCATAACAGCATGGGCAGTTCCCAACTGCTCAGCCTGAAGAACAAATTCTGAACGACCCTCAAGCTTAGACTGAACAAGTTCAGCACCATGACCAACAACGGTAATGACTTCTTGCATATCTGACTCTCTTACCTGTTCTAACACGTGCTCAACCATTGGCTTTCCACAAACAGGATGAAGTACTTTATATAATTTAGATTTCATACGAGTCCCTTGACCCGCTGCTAAAATTACCGCATATCGATTCGACATTACCGGTCCTCCAGTCAACATTTTTCCACTTTGAATATATTACAAAAACGCATTCATTTCAAGGAAAGCGGTAATTTCAGAAGAATCTGTTATTGACGATAGATCCTGTCCCATTCCCATTTACCCAGAAAATGAAAAAGCGTACGATTCTGCCGGTGTGACAAAATCATACGCTTTTTTGATGGCTTGTTTTATTTCAGCCTTCTCCAGGTAAGTACCGGACGATTATGCGCCCGCTTCCTCATATGTGATTTCTGATTGTACACTGTGATCCTGATGGTATTCAGCCAGTACCGAACTCTGAATAATATCTCTCATCGCAGCATTGATCGGATGAGCGATATCTCTGAATTCACCATCAGGCGTTCGTTTGCTTGGCATTGCAACAAATAATCCATTATTACCGTCGATCACCCGGATATCGTGTACGACAAACACCCCATCAAGCGTGATGGAAGCGATCGCACGCATTCTACCATCCGAGCTCACACGTCTAAGTCTCACATCTGTTACTTCCACTGATTTCCACCACCTTTCTCCCCCTAGTACAAGCCTCCCCTCTACTTCTATACCAAAGGTCAATACTCCTACCTGAAAAGTGAAAATAGTCGTATTATTTTCCAAAAAATAAATCTTTGCTAAAATTGGCTGGTGATTTCCGCTTCAAGGGGACGCTTTCCGTGATCGGGCGCTGAGCCATCAGGCTTGTCTCACCTGTCCCTTCCTGCCACAGGAGTCGCCCGCTTACACTCCAACCACCAGCTGTGCTGACTCTATGATGAGCTTTAATAAACAAAAAAAGCTTTCTTCGTCTGGCTGTTCACCTTCAGAAAAAGCTTTTTAATCAATTTATTTAACTAGTGCGATAACCTCGATCTCAATTCCTGCGCCTTTTGGCAGCTTTGACACTTCTACACAAGAGCGAGCGGGACGGTGGTCACCGAAATACTCTGCATAAATACCGTTCACTGCATCAAAATTACTCAGGTCATCAAGGAAGACCATTACTTTCACAACTGTAGAAAATGAAGCACCCGCTTCTTCAAGCACAGCCTTCAGGTTACTGAACACCTGGTGCGTCTGATCTTCAATACTGCCTTCTACAAGCGTACCCGCTGGTGTCAGCGGAATCTGACCTGAACTGTAAAACATATTGTTAACCACCATACCTTGTGAATACGGTCCAATTGCCTGTGGTGCCTGATCTGTCTGTACAAACTTCATGTGAATGCCTCCTTATTGTTTTAAAAAAGATGATACCCGGTCAAAATAGTTACCTGTTTCAACCTGGATCGTTTTTCCTTTTTCATCAACACTTCTCAGTTTTAAAAGTGAAATATAGTCTTCTACCAGGCGCTCTTCAGAATCCTGTTCTGATTCGATAAAAATACCAACTCCTGCAACCGTCGCAGAAAATTCTTCGAGCAGATTTTTCATACCTGCAGCGGTACCGCCGGCTTTCATAAAATCATCAACAATCAGAACTCTTGCGCCCTGCTTCACACTTCTTTTAGACAAAACCATGGTCTGAATTCTCTTAGACGAACCCGATACATAATTAATACTGACCGTTGAGCCTTCTGTCACCTTACTATCACGTCTTGCCACTACTACCGGTACGCCAAGGTAGCGGGCCGCTGCGTGCGCAATCCCGATGCCTTTTGTCGCAACCGTCATCACAAGATCAATCTGCTGGTTGGCAAATGCGCCTGCAAACAGTTTGCCCACATGATTCATCAGGTGGATGTCACCAAGGATATCAGTCATAAATAAGTAACCGCCCGGCAACAGCCGGTCTGACTTACTGACCTGATCAGACAAGACCTGCAGCGCTTGTTCCGCCTGGTCTCTTTGAATGCCCGGGATAAAGCGCACCCCGCCAGCTGCACCCGGTACCGTTTGCAAAGAGCCGATTCCTCTGTTTTCAAATGTTTCTTTAACAATAACTAAATCTTCACTGATCGAGGATTTAGCTGAAGAATAGCGCTCTGCAAAAAATGTGAGTGAAACCAGCTCACGCGGATGTTCTGTTAAATAATGTGTCATATCAATCAGGCGTTCACTTCGTTTAATTTTCATGCGGTGAAACCTCCCAAAACCCGAATAATGTATAGTAACTATATCATTATCGTACGTTTTTAAGCAAGAGGTGCCCGGCTGCCGAGCATTCTCACTGCAAACACCTGATCACAGAAGCCACGCAGACCATTTACGACCCGGTGAACCTTTGATTCATACTGCACAAGTCCAAAAACAGTCGGACCACTTCCGCTCATTAAGACTGCATCCGCACCAAAACGCTGCATCTGCTCTTTAATATGCCTCACTTCCGGATATAGCTGAAGCGTAACAGACTCAAGTGCATTACCCAGGTTGTCACAAACACCATGATAATTACCATCCTCAATTGCCTGTACCATTTTAGCTGTATTCGGATGCTCCACCTTTTCAAGCTTCAAATTTTGATAAATATCCGCTGTTGAAACACCGATCGACGGCTTGGCAAGAATCACCCAGCACTTTGGCGGTGTAGGCAGCTCCTGAATCTTTTCACCTCTGCCTGTCGCAAGCGCTGTTCCTCCATAAATACAAAACGCCACATCAGAGCCGATTTCTGAACCAACCTCTGCCAATTCATCATTTGAAAGTCCAAGCACCCAAAGCTCATTTAGCCCCTTTAAAGCAGCTGCCGCGTCACTACTACCGCCTGCTAGTCCAGCTGCAACCGGGATCTGCTTATGAATTGTAATATCTACGCCTTTTTTCACGTTATACTTCTTCTGCAGCTTCTCCGCTGCCTTATACGCCAGATTCCTGTGATCACTCGGCACAAAACGGTCATGAGAAATAATCCGGATCCGTGTTCCCTTCGTCTCGTCCAGCTCAATACGATCAGCCAGATCCACAGTCGTCATGACCATCTCCACCTCATGAAACCCATCAGGCCTCTTATGGAGCACATCCAGCGAAAGATTAATCTTCGCCGGTGCTTTTACCATCATCATAAATCCACACACCTCAATCTTCCCTCAAGTCATTGAGGTTATTGTAGCAATAAACCTAGAAAAGTGGAAGCGCCCGTTTAGGCCCGACAGGCATAAGACGCGGAGCGGAAAACGGGTGGTCTTTCCCGTTTACCGATTCGTGGCTTATGTCCCGAGGGACTGGGCGCTGGAACTGGACATCGTAGAAAAGTGGAAGCAGGCGTTTAGGGGCGTATGCGGTGGACTGAAGCGGATTGAGATAAAGGAAACACAGCGAACGCAGAGAGCTGATGTTGACTTATCTTAAGGAGCTGAGGGAACCGCACTAGCCCCTGCCTGCTGGAACTAGACAACGTAGAAAAGTGGAAGCAGGCGATTAGGGGCGTATGCGGTGGAATAATTAAGATTCACCAGGCCGCGGACGCGGATGTTGAAATGAGTGAAGAGATGATCGAAATATTCAATAGATGATAGATAAAACCAGAGAGATAATCGATATATACCGCAGAAGAGCAAAAACGGTGAATGATCCGAAAAGGTGATGTAATTAATGTAAGAGACCATAGACAAAACCACAGAGGTAATGCATATAATCAACTTCTCCCCTTCATCGAACGAACAAGGTGGAAGCATATCCGTTTATTGACCTTAGCAATCAACAAGCTCTCCGCAACATATCTAAAAAACCGCCCGACCTCAGCCAGACGGTTTCCCGTTGCATGTACCAACTACGGTTAACGGGGTTCAGACTGGTCTCCCAGCTGACGCTCAGCCATTTTAATGGCCTGCTTTACCATGTTACCGGAATCCCGAGACTTAATACCGCCCCAGCCTTCCTGGTGAACAGTATCATAAATCCCGAGCTCCTTGGCAACTTCTTCCTTGAGCTGATCTGACATTATGCCTCTTCTTCTGCTCATGTTTTCATCCCCTTTAGAGATTTAGCCTCAACACCTGGCTCCTCGAGTCAAACGTTTCTGCCTCCCTGTGGTGTCCAGCTTCAGCGCCTAGCTCCTCGAGTCATAAGCCATCTTGAGTAAATGGGATAGATCACCCATTTCTCTCAAGCCGTCTTATGCTTGTCGGAGCTGATTAAGGCGCTTACGCTTTTTTGGATTGGTCATGCTCTCTTAACCTTCTACAAATGAATTCACTTTATGTAAAGCAGGTATTGGTAAAGTACCATTTAACAAAAATGCTCTTTTGATATAACAAAAAGGCGGTCTGCCTGGATAACTGACAAACAGTTATCCAGGCAGACCACCCATAAAAAAATCATTATGATTTCATTAACTTACGCTTGCAGCTTCAGAACCTTCTTCGATAAAAGTAAGTTCAACCGCTTCAGTTAGTACATCGGTGTAGCTATACGATACCCGTTCAAAAGCATTTTCGTCCTGATCAAGTTCCACAATAAAAATTGAGGGATATGTTTCAGTCAAAACTCCCGAACGCTCAATTGTCTTGCGTCTTCCACCATTGGCTTTTAACAATAGACGTTTTCCAAGATTCACATCAAGTGCTTTCTTAATATCAGCTAACGTTTTTGGCATTCCGCTTCCACCTCACTGACATTAGTATACCAAAATATTACGTTTCAGTCAAATAAAATATTCATTTTATCAATTCTCTTAACTGAATGTCAATGTTTTTATTCCGCCAAAATGCTTAATTGCTGTCGTTTTGTGTCTCTGCATACATTTCTTTCTTGTATGGCATCCCAATTCTAAGTACGCCGCGCGTTTCAATTCCACCGATTCCATTATCATCCGCAAGTGTGTGCGGCAGAATATTTTCAACTGTAAACATAGAGTGGATGGTGGTATAACTGATAACGCTTGCGGCATAGGCGGGATCGAGCGCATGAATATTTACCCGCAGTGGTGAACTTGCGATGTTGGCACCCGCATAGATCAAAGATTCAAAATGAGACTGGCATGCACCTGCAAAAATCACAAGCTGATCCAGACACGGTACAATATGACGTGCGTTTTTTACTGCGTTTACAAAAGAGGAGGAGTGTCTGTAAGCTTTCAGATCACTTTTTTTGCCCTGCGCCGGCAAATAGGCATCGTGTCCGGTTAACACGAGAATTTGTGGCTGATAACGGATAATCAGTTCGTGAATCCGATCCGGCATTTCTTTTTCCGGACAATGAACGCCGATATGCGGGACGCCTGCACCCTTATAAATCTTCAGACATTTTTTCAGATACCGCTCATCGCCATCAAGATGAAGCACGCGCCCTGGCAAATGAAACGACTCTGCGTCTGTCTTATTTTCTTTTTCAGCAGCTGTTTTCTCCCGACTTTCTTTCATTTCATTAATCTCCTGGTCTGCTTTTGCAAGGCGCTCTTCATTAAGCAGCTCAAGGTCTTCAACAGGTGCATCCGCTACGAGCCTGATATCTCTTCCATAGAGAATGGCATAATGTCCGCTCTCACGCTCTTCAATCGCGGCCACTACAAACACCACATCACAATGATATGATTTCCGTCCGACAAGCTGATTGATCCAATCCACCGGCATTCACCCTCCTATCCGGCCCATACAGTTACTATATGCATCCGCGAATGTAAGGGTGAATGGCTCAAGATAAATAAAAAAGCACGGGACAAGGGTCTCTCGTGCTGTAAAGTCGTTATGAAAAATATGGATACAACGCATTTGCAAGGTCTGCAAATTCAGGGATCGAAAGGCTCTCCCCGCGTCTTGACGGCTCAATACCAGCCTGTTCAAGTGCTTTGAGAATATCTTCTTTCTTTTCCTTCCCGTTCGGCAGCTGACTTGTCAGGTTGTTTAAAATCGTCTTTCTGCGCTGGGCGAAAGAAGAACGCGTTACAGTGAAGAAGAAGTCTTCATTTGTAACTTCAACCGGCGGCTTCTCGCGCTTTACTAATTTAATCACCGCCGAATCTACATTCGGCTGAGGAATAAAGACCGTTTTCGGTACAATCATCACGGTAGAAGCTTCTGTGTAATACTGAATCGCAATCGATAAAGACCCGTAATTCTTCGTGCCCGGCTTAGCAGCAATACGGTCTGCCACCTCTTTTTGAAGCATCACAACAAGACCTTTAATCGGCAGATCTTCCAATAACAGCTTCAGAATAATTGGCGTAGTGACATAGTACGGAAGGTTTGCCACGACCATTACATCTTCCACGTCAGCAAATTCTTCTGTCATCACCTGCTGCACATCTGCTTTTAGCACGTCCTGATGAAGAATCTTAATATTATCGTAAGGCGACAGTGTATCATCAAGAATTGGCAGCAGACGCTGGTCAATTTCAAATGCGATGACTTTTTTAGAAGCACGTGCAAGGTGCTCAGTCAGCGCCCCGATCCCCGGTCCGATTTCGATTGCACCATGATCTTTTGTAAGACCTGCATGACCGACGATGTTCTGAAGAATATTCGGGTCAATCAGAAAGTTCTGTCCAAGACTTTTCTTAAATGAGAAGCCATACTTTTGCATAATTTCTTTTGTTCGGACGGGTGTTGCGATATCTTTATTCATTGTTTTCCTCCTGTAAAATGCACATCAGCGCCTCGGCAAAATCCTCTTTTGTGATTTCAAACATCATCAGACGATTGTATAACTGCTTTCCGTTCACATAACCAATTTTCAGTTCAGCCCCAAGCTTTTCCCTTCGTACTTTTGCTTTTGGCCCCCCAATTAAACCGGCTGTTACAAGGTCTTCTTTTGTGATCAGTTCTACGGGCTCTTCAGACATCATGTGAGCGTCTTTCAGCGCCTGACGGATAATATCAGGTGAGGCATGTTCAACACCAAGCCCGCGTCCTTTTTTACGCAGTGCATCCTGCTTTTCGATAAACGCATGTTTGCAGCCTGGCACAGCCTCCTGCACGATCTGTCTGATACGCTGACCGGGATAGTCTGGATCCGTTAAAATGATTACGCCTCTCTTTTCCTGGGCGTGGCGAATCTTTTCCAACGTCTTTTGTGACACAGCTGACCCATTGGTTTCAATTGTGTCAGCATCAACGGCACGCTTAATGGCAGTTGTATCGTCTCTGCCTTCCACAACAATTATTTCTTTAAGTTTCATTACATCCTCCGAAATGGTTTCTGTGCTTCATTATAGCCGAAAATACTTTTGAACGCACAAAAAACAGAGAGAATGTTCTCTCTGTTTTTTCGTATAGCGAGTTACGGCATGATCGTTACTTTTACTGTTCTGTTCCCCCACGCCAATGCTGAACCGCGATCGGCGATGAAGATATCGATTTTATTTCCTTTGATTGCACCGCCAGTGTCACCTGCAATGGCATAGCCATATCCTTCAACATACACTCTTGAGCCAAGTGGAATCACAGATGGATCAACTGCAATCACTTTCATACCAGGGTTTGCTTTCAGGTTAATCCCTGTTGCCGTAATCCCTGAGCACCCGGCACATGAAGCCGTGTAAGCTGTTGAGCTCATCGTGATTGTTTGACCGGATGGTGCAGATGTTGCTGCTGCAGTTTGTGCAGGCTGGGACGATCCGGATGAAGCTGCTGCTTTTTTCGTTGTTTCACGTGAAACGCTTGCAACGACCGGTTTCTTCGTACCAACAGCGACTACTTTATTTTTGCTTTCTTTTACAGTCTTTTCTTCTTTCAGATCACGGGATACTTCTTTCCCGTTTTCTTTTACAACTTCGTATGTTTTTTCAATTAGACCTTCTTCGCCTTCCTGAACAACCTTTTCAGTACCTTCGGCTAATGTATTGTCTTCTTTCTGTTCCACACTGAAGTCCTTCGTCTCTTCCACCACATCGGTGACCTTATCAACGTGGACGATCTTCACAGTAGCGCCCTCCGTCAACATAGTGTCTTCAGATGGTTCTACGCGATCATCTTGATCCAGCTTAATCTCATGCTGGTTTAAAAAGTCAGCGACGGTGATCGAAGTCGACCAAACCTCTTCATGTTCAGTCCCATTAACAAGTGTCCATGCAAAAGCTTTTTCAAGAGAAAGCGTCATATCTTCCTCGATACTTTCATTCATCGCATGTGACAGCTTGTCCACGTCACTTACATCTAATTGTTCTTTACGCAGGAATTCTCCTACGGTTTGTGCATTTGTCATGATTTTCTGCGTCTCTCCGCCTAAATCAAATGACACCTGTTTCGCCGGTCTCCAGCGTACGGTCATATCGTGATAGATCTCCGTATCGCCAGAGGGGTATAAATAGTCCTCTGAGTGTAAATCCATTTCTAACTCTGCAAATATATCTTCAACAGTGGCAGCGTTTGTGCGCACCAATTGCTCTTCACCATTTAAGGAAAGGGTTACCGTCTTCTTCATACCTTCCTGAAAAAGGAAACCAACAACTAAAACAAATACTGTTAAAGTTACCAAAGAATAGACCCAGTTCCTCTTACTCATAGACTTTGGAAACAGGTTTTTCATGTTCTTTTCTGATTGCATGAAAAACTCCTCCTTTACTCCGAGTGATTATAAAGACTATCAGAATAGATTGTCAACCTCCGAATTTGAGACATTTTCCCTGCGCAGGGGAGATATGTCCCAATTATGCAGACCGTTTTTCAGTCTGAAAAGGTTTTTTAATCGACAACTGAACGTTGGTATGACGCAAAAGATGTCGCACAAACGTGCTCAATTTTACCTAAAGCTTAAAATCAATTATTTCAGCTGATAAATTTTTTTTGCGTTTTCTGTCGTACGTTTTCCAACTTCTTCGTACGAAATGCCTTTTAATTCAGCGATCTGTTCCGCAACCAGCTTTACATAAGCAGGTTCATTCCGCTTCCCGCGATTCGGATGCGGCGCTAAGTACGGTGCATCTGTTTCAATCAGCAAATGCTCAAGCCCGATTTCTTCAGCAACCTCTTTTGGCTTCTTTGCATTCTTAAATGTCACAGGTCCGCCAAGTGAGATCATAAAGTTCAGATCAATACACTGCTTTGCAATTTCAACACTTCCGCTGTAGCAGTGCATAATACCGCCTACTTCTTCAGCGTTTTCTTCTCTCAGGATATCTACAACATCCTGCGTTGCTTCACGATTATGAATCACGATTGGAAGCTTTACTTTTTTAGCTAATTGAATCTGTTTTCTGAAGGCCTCTTTCTGAACATCATGCGGGGACTTATCCCAGTGATAATCAAGACCCGTTTCTCCAATCGCAACGACCTTCGGGTGCGCAGCGAGTTCTTCAATCCACTCCAGATCTTCATCAGTCATATCAATGGCATCAACCGGGTGCCAGCCAATTGCCGCATAAATGAAATCATGCGTCTCAGCAAGCTCCATTGCTTTTTTGATTGTCTTTGTATCAAAGCCGACAACTGTCATGTATTCAACATTATTTTCCTTTGCGCGCTGTATCACTTCATCTAGATCATCTTCAAACTGATCTGCATTTAAGTGAACGTGTGTATCGAATAACATTGTATCCTCTCCTTCACAGCAAATTTAGTGTATTAAAAAACCATGTGTCATACATCACAGCCATGTAACAATCTATTAACAAATTAACAATCAGGTTAAAATACACATTAGTAAAAGTTTATGTGTATACATGCAAATAATATTATTTTAAAAGTAATTTTTCTAACAAAACATCTATATGGCAGTGTTTAATATTCTGATTTTTTATATCAATATAACTTAAACCAATAACAGGTGATTTATTAGAAAAATAAACCAATTCACCTCATTGATACAAAAAAATGACGAGTTTCTTCTATTGTTATAGTTCGTTACATAGGTGTAATATTTAAGACACATAAGAAACATAAGAACCAGATACTTGAACTTATAGGAGACTGATTATTTCAGCTGAAAATATTAGCGAAAGTTACTCAGCTGCTGACCGGAGTGAAGGACGGAGGCTCACCGTCCGGGGGCAGGAAAGCGCAGTCTGCACGGAGGTCATCAGCGTTTTTAACTTATCTCCCAAAACAAAAAGAAGAGAGGAATGAATCCTCCCCTCTTCGCTCAATTATTTAACACGTGCACCATTTTCCAGGTTTTCTGCCACATGTGCAAGTGATAAGACTCCATCTTTCTCACCCGCAAGAATCATGCCTTCAGACAGCTCCCCTCGAAGCTTGACCGGCTTCAGGTTTGTCACACAGACAACCTTTTTACCAATCAGGTCTTCAGGCTTGTAAAATTTCGCGATCCCTGAGACAACCTGACGTTTTTCAAAGCCGAGATCCAGTTGAAGTTTCAATAGCTTATCTGTTTTCTTTACAGGCTCACATTCAGTTACAGTTGCAACACGAAGGTCTACTTTCATAAAGTCTTCAAACGTAATTTCCTCTTCAAGCTCAACCGGCTCTTCTGCAGGAGCAGGGGCCGTTCCAGACATTTTCTCTTTAATGTAAGCAGCTTCTTCTGTTACATCAAGTCTCGGGAAGATCGGCTCCCCTTTTGCAACAACCTTCGTGCCTGCTGGAATAGCACCAAAGCTTTCAAGTGTTTCCCACTTCAGGTGCGTGTCATCAAGCTGAAGCTGAGACAGGATGCGCTTTGGCGTTTCAGTCATGAATGGCTGAAGCTGAACTGCCACGCGGCGTAACGTTTCAGCTAAGTGGTTCATGACATGCCCAAGTTCTTCTTTTTTCGCTTCATCTTTTGCAAGCACCCATGGCTGTGTTTCATCTATATATTTGTTAGCACGGCTGATCAGCTGCCAGACAGTCGCAAGTGCTACGGAGAATTCCATATTTTCCATTGATTCCTGGAATTTTTCAACCGTTTCTTCATTTAACTGAAGTAATTCCTTATCAAATGGACCTGCTGAGCCCTGATAAACAGGAATTTCACCGTCAAAGTATTTATTGATCATTGCAACGGTACGGTTTAACAGGTTACCAAGGTCATTGGCAAGGTCAAAATTCACGCGCTCAACAAAGCCTTCAGGTGTGAAAATGCCGTCAGAGCCAAATGGCACTTCACGAAGCAGGTAGTAACGAAGTGCATCCAGACCATATCGGTCAATTAATGTAACAGGATCCACAACGTTTCCTTTTGATTTCGACATTTTTCCGTCCTTCATTAATAGCCAGCCGTGTGCAAAGACCTGCTTAGGAAGTGGCAGATCAAGTGCCATCAGCATAATTGGCCAGTAAATCGTATGGAAACGAACGATCTCTTTACTCATCAGGTGAACGTTAGCCGGCCAGAACTGGCGGAAGCGCTCCTCGTTTTCAGAACCGTAACCAAGTGCCGTAATATAGTTCGACAGTGCATCAATCCATACGTAGACAACATGCTTCGGATCACCAGGAACTTTTACACCCCAGTCAAATGTCGTTCTTGAAACAGCAAGATCTTCAAGACCCGGCTTAATGAAGTTATTCAGCATTTCATTCTTACGTGATTCCGGCTGAATGAATGCAGGATTTTCTTCATAATACTTCACCAGACGGTCTGCATATTTACTCATACGGAAGAAATAAGATTCCTCACGTACCTTTTCAACAGGATGTCCGCTGTCAGGACTTTTTCCGCCAACCACGTTGCCTTCACTGTCGAGCTCTTTTTCTTCAAGCTGTGTTTCAGTATAGAAGGTTTCATCCGGGATCGAATACCAGCCTTCATATTCACCAAGATAAATATCTCCCTGGTCATGCAGCTGCTTAAAAATCTTTTCAACAACAGTTTTATGGCGCTCTTCTGTTGTACGGATAAAGTCATCATATGAGATATCCATTTTTTTCCACAGATCCTGAATACCGGATACAATGTCATCTACGTAAGCCTGCGGGGAAATACCCTGCTCTTTTGCTTTTTCCTGGATTTTCTGACCATGCTCGTCCGTTCCGGTCAGATACATCACATCAAACCCTAAAAGACGCTTATAACGTGCCATCGCGTCTCCTGCTACTGTTGTATATGCATGCCCGATATGCAGCTTGCCGCTCGGGTAATAAATTGGTGTCGTAATATAAAACGTATTGTTCGGCTGACTCACTGATTATCCTCCTCGATCAGCATCAGAAACTCAGTTCTGACGCGTTTTCATATGTAAAAAAATATACCCGAAATAGGAAGTGAATGCAACCGCCACACCCATCTCAGACAAAACTCCCCAGTTTTGTCGAATCATCATGTCATATTTGTCGAATAACGAATTAACTCGAATTCAAAATAATTTTATTTACACTTACAGTTATTACATGTTATAGTCAATATTGTAGAAGGTAATATTTTCAATTAGCTCTAAACGCTGATATAAAAGGATTTTATAATAAATTAGTTTGGACACATTTGGGAGAAAATATGTATTGACTAATTTGGGAAACGTTGGTATGATATAAAAACAGAGAGAAAAATGTCGAAACTTGACGAATAAAAGATAAAAAACAAATACACCTTTGAGAGGGGATTTTTAATCATGAAATCAACAGGAATTGTACGTAAAGTAGACGAACTAGGCCGAGTGGTGATTCCAATTGAACTTCGCCGTACACTTGGAATTGCAGAGAAAGATGCACTTGAAATCTATGTGGATGACGAGAAAATCATCCTAAAAAAGTATAAGCCAAGCATGACTTGTCAGATCACTGGTGAAGTTTCAGATGACAACCTTAAGCTCGCAGGCGGAAAGCTTGTCCTAAGCCGTGAAGGTGCTGAAATGCTAATCAAGGAAATCCAAAGCAACCTTCAAGGTGCTTAATTCATAAATTTTTTTACTGCTCCCTTAGTGGAGCAGTTTTTTTGTTGTCAATGCACCTGGCGCAAGGACTACTCTCCACACCAATAAAAAAAGACCACCTTTACAGTGATCTCCCATTTAATGATCTACGTGATAATCCTGATATACGTCCCGCTTCGGAAGCCCCCGGTCTTTTGCAGTTTCTTTAATCGCTGCTTTAGAAGTCATGGATTTCTGCTGAATATAGTGTTCTACATGCTGAGTCAGCGATAATTCAGACCACCAGATCTCCTCATCCTGCTGCCATTCATCACGACTCGCGCCTTCAATAACCAGACAAAATTCACCGCGCAGCTCGGTTTCCTCTGCCCACTGCAAACATTCCTCAATCGTTCCACGGACAAATTCCTCAAACTTTTTCGTTAGCTCCCGCGAAACAGACATCTGCCGTTCAGCACCGAGTGCATCCTGCATTTCTTTGAGCGTCTCCTTCAGCCGATGAGGCGATTCATAAAGAATAAATGTCGCTGGAATGGTTGATAAAAACGCCAGCTCTTCCCGCTTCTCTTTTTTCTGACGGGGTAAAAAGCCGTAATAATAAAAGGGCTGCGGCTTTAATCCTGAAGCAATAAGTGCTGTTACCGCCGCATTCGCTCCAGGCAGCGGAACGACATTAATTCCCTCTTCCACACACTGCTTTACAAGCTCATAACCAGGATCCGAAATGCAAGGCGTCCCGGCATCTGTCACAAGGGCAATCTGCTTTCCGTCATGAAGGTCGCCTAGCAGCTTGCGGCCACTTTCTTCTTTATTATGATCATGATAACTGACAAGCTTTGTCTCAATCTCAAAATGACGGCAAAGATTTTTCGTATTACGCGTATCTTCTGCTGCGATGAGGTCCGCTTCTTTCAGGATATTCACTGCTCTGAAAGTCATATCTTCCAAATTTCCTATCGGTGTTGGCACAAGATAGAGCCTGCCTTCATTTTCCTGCTGAAAACTTTTTTGTGTTTGCAACCTCTTCACCCCTCTCTTTTAAATACAAATCCTTTTGCACTCTCGACTTCTGTTTGAACCAGTACTCTGCCTGCATCGCTTCCCTTTTTGTAGTAAACGATTCATGATGAATCATTTCGACTGGACGCCTTGTTCTTGTATATTTAGAAGCCGTGCCTCCATTGTGCTGAGAGAGCCGCCGCTCAAGATCAATCGTATAGCCGCCGTAGTAAGAACCATCTTTACACTTTAGCACGTAGAAGAAATGGTTAGCCTCTGCTCCCATATAAAATCTCCTTCATTTCGTCAGTGTATTCATTGTTCTCTTTATAGACGATCAGTGGTGGTAAAATTTTCACATCAGGCTTCCCGTCTTTTGCTGCTTCTACCAAAATCGTATTGGCCTCTTTGCCCTCTTTTGGATAAACAAACTGAATCCGCTTCGGCTCGAGACGGTACTGCCTCATTAATGTAATCAGATCCAGCAGTCTCCCCGGCCGGTGAACAAACGCTGCTTTGCCGCCCTGCTTTAACAGCCCGCTGCTTACACGGATCGTATCTTCAAGCGTGCACATAATCTCATGACGCGCAATCGTTAAATGTTCATTCTCATTCAGCTCATCTTTTCCCGGCGTTGTAAAATATGGTGGATTACACGTAACAACATCGTGCCTTGCATATCCAAGCTTTGGTGAAACCGTATTTAAATCCTCGCAAACCATCTGGATCTGCTGCGCGAGTTCATTATGGTCAATGCTTCTATTCGCCATATCTGCAAGTCTTTCCTGAATTTCAACACCAGTAATCGAGCCATTTGTTCTCGTACTTAAAATAAGCGGAATCACACCATTGCCTGAACAGAGGTCAATCAGACTTCCTTTTCTGATCGGTACCTGCACGAAACGCGCGAGCAGGACTGCATCAAGCGAAAAGGAAAAGACTGATGGACTCTGGATAATTCTTAAATCTTCAGCCAGGAGATAATCCAGCCGCTCATCACCAATTAATTGCATGTTGTGATCCTCTTTTCTTTTAACTCTGTAAAAGCTGGCTGTTGATTGCAGCGAGAGGGGGACGTTTTCCGCGGCCGGGCGGTGAGCCCGCAGGCTTTGCCTAGGCCTCACCTGTCCCTTCCTGCCGAAGGAGTCGCCCCCTTACGCTCCAATCAACAGCTGTGCAGCAATATTAATGGACTTTAACAAAGCTATTTTATTAATGTGTAGGCATAATTGAAATATGTGCCACGGGTCAGCGCACTCGATCCGCTGGATACAGCACTCAACAGCGCTCATAGCACACTCAACCGGCCCCATACAGCACTCAATAGCATCCATACCATACTCAGCCAAGCCTCATAAGACATTCAATTACCACAGTCTACACAAAAAAAGCCCGGCAGGACGTCCGCCTGTTTTTCATGGAGAAAAACAGGCGGCGTAATGCCAGCCTCTATTTTTTCGTTAAAAATGACAGACAGAACAGGCAGTCTTCATCCTTGCGCGGGCTTCCAAAGTGAATGTTACAAATGTGGAAGCCTTCATGATAAAGACGGGCGAGGTTATCGTATCCCTCACCAATATCTGTGCTTGAACCTGCAGCTTTTCGGGCATCAGCCTTGCCTGCTGGAGCCTCTGTTTCGCTCCCAAGCTGTTCAAGTCTTCTGCGCAGATGTTCATTTTCTATCTGCAGCGAATGATTCTCTTCCATCATGTCAGCAAGATGATGCTTCAGTTCGCCAAGCTGCTGGTATAACTGACCAATCTGCTGTTCCATATTGGATACTGAATCAAAGAACTCCTTCTTATCCACGAACTCCACCCCGTTACTCTGTGGCTTGAATTGACGCAATATCGTGATTCATAATTTCTTCAAGCGTATACTCAAGCGTACGGTCCTGCTCCTTCATTTCAATCTGAAGAACGCGCTCGAGCATATTCAGTCCGACAACTTTTCCTTTACCTTCAGGCGTCTGAACGAATGCACCAAGGTCAGGCATTTCTTCTTTTGCCTGCTCGTACTCGTCATTTTCATATTTCAGACAGCACATCAAGCGACCGCACAGCCCTGAAATTTTCGCCGGGTTAAGTGAGAGATTCTGATCCTTTGCCATTTTAATCGACACAGGTTCAAAGTCTCCGAGGAAAGTTGAGCAGCAAAGCATACGCCCGCATGGCCCAATCCCGCCAAGCATTTTCGCTTCATCACGAACACCGATCTGTCTCAGTTCAATCCTTGTTCTGAAAACAGACGCCAGGTCTTTGACAAGATTTCTGAAATCGACCCGTCCGTCCGCTGTAAAATAAAAAATGACTTTATTGCGGTCAAATGTATATTCAACATCAACAAGTTTCATATCTAAATCATGCTCACTGATTTTCGCTGAACACACTTCATATGCATGAGCAGCTTCTTCCTTATTTTCCTGAACAGATAAGCGATCCTTCTGTTCAGCAATACGGACGATTTTTTTCAGTGGCAGCACGACATCATTCTTGTCCACTTTTTTGACTTCAGTGACAACTTTACCATATTCCACACCGCGTACCGTTTCCACAATAACGTATTCATCTATGTTCAGTGAAAGCTGGTTCGGGTCGAAATAATATATTTTGCCCGCTTTATTAAAGCGGACGCCTACTACTTCATACAAGTGCAGATCCCCCCTGCAATTTAAGCATCAGCTGTTCTAATAACAGCTGTGTATTCATATTTCTCTGTAGCTGTGTTTTCGCTTCGAGTATGACTGTCAGCTGGTGAGTAAGCTGATTCGCTGACGTCTGGAGTGCATCTGTACGAAACGTATCCAGCCAATCCGGGTATGACAGGTGATCGAGCTTGTCCGTTTGGATGTATAGGAGATCCTTATATATAAGAAGAAACAAATCGAGCGATTGGTCAATTTGCGATTTCTCTTTAAAATGCGGAAGATAGTCACTTTGAACCCTGATCATGGCTTCAAAGGGATCATCCTTTAGCACTTCGTATAATTTTAACATGATTTTTCTGGCTTGTACAAACCACTCATCATGACTGAGCTCAATTGCCTCATCAACCTGGTTCGTTAATTTTGATATCAGTGAGGCCATCGTCGGGTGTACTTCCTCTGAAATCAGCTTTTCTTTAAACAAAACAGGTGTCAACGGACGGAAAGATACGTGCTGACACCTGGAAAGTATAGTCGGAAGCATCTGATGAATCTGCTCAGTCAATAAAATCGCGGTCGTGGATGGATGCGGTTCTTCAAGAAACTTCAGTAAAGAGTTCGCAGCCTGTACCGTCATTTTGTCAGCACCGCTTATGATATAGGCTTTTTTCATTGATTCCATACCCGTTTTACTGAATTCTTCCTGCAGCAGCCGCACCTGTTCTTTTTTAATTGACTGTCCGTCCGGCTCAATCACGTGAACATCAGGGTGATTTCCCTGATCGATCCGCCGGCACTGTTCACAGGTATGACAGGGTTCGCCTTCATACAGCTGTCTGCAGAAAAGTCCTTTTGCAAGAAACAGTGCCATTTCTTTTTTCCCGGTACCGCGGCCGCCTTCAAACAGGTAAGCGTGCGCGACTCGGTTTTTCTGCAGGCTGTTTTGCAGCATTTTCATTGCGACCGGCTGCTGTGATGCCAGGTTCTGGTGCATATCGGCCATACTATCTCCCTTTTCTACGTGTATATAAGAATGAGCTTTCTGCTCTTTTAAAATTGGTGAAACTGCTCAATTGGCAGTACAAAAACCGTGGCTCCGCCAACTTCAACTTCTACAGGATAAGGAATGTAAGAATCCGCATTCCCGCCCATTGGTGAGACAGGGGCTACCATCTGTTCTCTTGAACGGCAGCTATCATTGATGACCTCTAACACTTTATCAACACGCGCATCCTCTGTACCGACCATAAACGTCGTATTACCGGATTTTAAGAATCCTCCGGTACTCGCAAGCTTTGTCGCACGGAAATTATTTTTCATTAACGCCGTGGATAAACGGTTCGAATCCTGATCCTGCACAATTGCGACAACTAGTTTCATCCATTCCACCCTCTTCCTTTTAAATAGGTTCTGCCTTTATTATACCAATAATACGTATATATTACGAAATCATTCCGGAAACCTTCATTTTTAGCTTTATTTAAGTTGGCTGATGATTTCCACTCCAGGGGGACGCTTTCCGCGGCCGGGCGGTGAGCCAGCAGGCTTCGCCGTAAGCCTCACCTGTCCCTTCCTGCGAGCCGCCCCCTTACGCTCCAATCATCAGCTGTGAAAAAACAACAATGGGTTTTATGAATGTGGGTTTTTAAAAAGTTCCAAAAGCACTGAAACAGCCTCTGTGGTGACGTTTTCGAGAGGTGCAGCAGCATCGATCAGTCTCATTCTTTCAGGAAAACGCGCCTGTAAGATCTGATAGCCTTCATATACTTTTTCATGGAAAGCCATTCCTTCAAGGTCCAGACGATTCACTTCACGCCCTGCATTTTGCTCAATCCGCTTCAAACCCTCTTCAGGTGAAATATCAAAATAAAGCGTGCAGTCAGGCATCATTGACCCGATTGCAAACTGATTAATACTCCATACTTCATCTATGCCAAGTCCTCTCGCATGCCCCTGATAAGCCAGTGAGCTATCAATGAAACGGTCACACAGGACGACTTTCCCAGCATCAAGCGCAGGCTTCACTTTTTCCGCTAAATGCTGTCTGCGGGCTGCAGCGTATAAAAGCGCTTCTGTCCGGCTGTCCATCTCAGTATGCGACGGGTCAAGAATCACTTCCCTGATCTTTTCTGCAATCTTAATCCCGCCAGGCTCACGCGTCAGCATCACATCATAACCAAGCGCTTCAAGCTTCATTTTTATTTCAACAGAAGCAGTCGTTTTTCCTGCTCCTTCAGGCCCTTCTAATGTAATAAATAAACCTTTACTCATTGATATCCTCCTGCACAACTTTCATTTTTCCTTCTATTAAATATGATCCGCCTTGAAAACGCATATTTGTTTTCACAAGACGATTCAGCTCATTCAATTTTTCCAATGTCAGTTTCTCACCTGCAATAATCATTGGAATCCCGGGCGGATAAGGCGTAATCGTTTCAGCAGCAATTCTCCCATCAGCCTCCTCAACCGGCATTACGGCAAACGGAAGCTGATCTGCATTACATACCGCTAGTGTCGTAATCGCTTCACGGAACACTGCAGGCTGAGCCTTTTCCGTCCATTCCGCTTTTTCAGCAATTTCATGCAGTGACTCAATGACGCGTTCTGTCTGCAGCCGTCCTCCCGCTTTTAAAAGTGGAAGCATCCATAATACCTGAAGCGGATCTGCAAGCTCTGCATAAATACCGCGCTCCTCACACGCATCCTGCAGATCATATCCGCTCACCCCGTCCATTCTGATGATTAATTTCAACGGATCTTCCGGCTCAATCACTGACAGTCGGGAAATCTCCCGCAACCGGCTTACCAGCTCAACACGCACATTTTTAAAATAAACCATATCCTCATCCAAATAAGTTGCTGCATAATATCGTGCATCATCCAGCGATGCCATAATCGGATAAGACGGACTGCTGGACTGAAGCATCCCAAGCAGCTGCTCAATGCGGTGATCATGTTCAAAGTCTTTTCCAATATGTAAATACGAGCCCATCGTCAGGGCCGGCAGTGTTTTGTGAGCTGACTGCACCACTGCATCAGCTCCCATATGAAGTGAAGATACAGGGAAACCCGGCAGTGAGAAATGAGCCCCGTGCGCTTCATCAACAAGTACGGCAAGGCCCGACTGCTTAGCGGTCTCAATGACTTTTTTCATCTGACCGGTATGACCGTAGTAAGAAGGATACGTCAGCAAAACAGCTTTGGCATCCGGGAATTCTGTAATGGCTTGTTCAAGCAGATCAGGTGAAATGCCTGAAGGGGTCATTGATTCCGGGTGCACTTCAGGGGTTAAAAACACCGGCTTCACCCGCGCCAGCCGGCAGGCATGAATGACTGATTTATGCGCATTCCCAGCCACCAGCAGATGACTCCCCGGTTCACATAACCCCATCACCATCGCAAGATTTCCAATCGTCGAGCCATTTACAAGAAAGTAGCTTTTAAAAGCGCCGGCATATGCCGCTAAAAGCGCCTGTGCTTTTGCAATTGGTCCCTCAGGTGCATGCAAATCATCAAGACCTGAAAGCTCTGTCTGGTCCCACCTGCCAAAATGACCCGCAAATTCTCCAATCATTCCATTCTTATGACCCGGCACATGAAAAGACACCGGCTCCTGGCTCATATGAGATTGAAGCGCCTCAACAAGCGGTCTTTCCTTCTGATTCATAACGTTCTCCTTTAGTGAAATCGTTCCTTTATTGTATCATGATTTATTTTCAGCACATAAAAAAAGCCCGCATTCCAGGCAGGCTTCCATGCACTACTTATTCTTTTAAGAGATGAATCCACCTGTCATATCCATGATCCTCAGGTTTCAGCTGAATCAGTGACTGCTCACACCACACGCAAATAAATTTTGAAGACAGGCGGATCGCCCGGTTGTATCGTCTTCCACAAGCTCGGCAATGTCTCATGAACTTTCCTCCACTTCGCAGCATGTCATACCACTCAGTATAGACACTGCGGATAAAAAGTAATCTATCTATCCTATTCTTTTTATCCGTAAACGTGAAGAAAATTCCTCAACAAACTTCTCAGAGCCTTGTTGACCGACGCTCATCCTCCAGATTTGGTTCAGAAGGCGCTTCCTCAGGCTCTCTCACATCACTATCAACAGCCAGACCTTTTCTCTTACGGTTTCCATCAGACATCACACCGAATGACACAATAACAGTTAGAATCAAAAGAATGATCATCCACCACATTCTTTTCTCCTCCCTGCTTATTTAAAATTAAATACCTGTCGTCTTCCGGTCATTATCCATCACATACTGCTGATGCACTTCTTCCCCACCGTTCCGATACTGCTCAAGGTTTTTCCGGGCGCTTTTCTTACGGTCAACAATCAAACCGAACCCAATCAATCCGGCAACGATTCCAATGACGTACACAAATATCCACAGACACCTCATATACTCTCACTATACCCTTTTTTAAGATTTTATCCAATAGGCAGAACCATCCTGATTCCGGTCCATGAATCCATATTCAATAAAATAGCGGCGGATCGTGACAAAATCAGCATATACCTGTTTAATTACTTCATTTACTTCCTTTTCCGTATATTGCTGTCCTACATTAAATTTCTTTAGCAAATACTGAAGCACAACAATCTTTTTCTTTTCTTTACTAGGAAACTGACTCAACGTCCCATCCTCTTTAAAATACGTCTTCAATACCTTCTCCTGTTCCTTAGTCGTAATCGCGTAACGCTCATCCACCATCGTCGCCCCCCTGTGTATCTGGACCAGACTCTCCGGTCCCGTATCCTCTTTCAATAACTGCATTAACGCTAAAAATACACGCGCCTGCTTTTCCTTCTCCTTAAACTTAAACCGGTGATTCCGAACCGTCGAAGGACTCCCGCCAATCTGCTTCGCCGCCTCCTTATCAGACACCCCCTGCTTAAAATATGATAACAGCTCCTTCTGATGATCCGATAAACCCGTATACTTCTTATCCATATTCATCAAATAAACAAACATCGACTCATGCTCAGCCTGTACATGAAGCTCAGCAGCCTTGTAAGCCTCAAAAAAGCGTGAATCAACCTGAAAAACTTCTCCCTTCTCAAAACGCTCTTCACAAATTAAACAGTAATAAGCCCCCTCTGCTTGCTTCACACCATGCGCCAGCTCCTCAACAGAAGCCTCCCAAAACAATTCACTCAACATAAACACTCCTTTAAAAGTTTACCTTTTAATAAACATATTATATTATTGTTTATATTTAATCAAACATTATTTTATTTTGTTTGCTTTTTAATTGTAAATTAAGATGTGGTTTCAGGTGCAGCGAATGAGGAGTGATGGAATTATGTTATACCCTGATGAAATTGCAGATAATATTGAAGGAAATCATTGTGGGTTAAAGGCTGCTGAAGGAATTAAAGAACGGATTGAGGGAATCAAATCATATATTGAAATGATTGATCCAGGATTGAGGCAATAACTTTCGAGTTAAAGGAATTCC
>NZ_JBISEN010000011.1:0-18973 GCF_044383825.1 Jeotgalibacillus sp. JSM ZJ347
GAAGAGGTCACACCCGTTCCCATGCCGAACACGGAAGTTAAGCTCTTCAGCGCCGATGGTAGTTGGGGGTTTCCCCCCTGTGAGAGTAGGACGTCGCTAGGCAATCTGAGTCTTCCCTGAGGGGGAGGCTTTTTTTATGTTTACTCTATTAAGTCTGGTTGATGATCTCCGCTTCAGGGGGACGCTTTCTGCGGCCGGGCGGTGAGCTAGCAGGCTTCGCCGTGCTTTGTCTCACCTGTCCCTTCATGCCGCAGGAGTCGCCCCCTTCCGCTTCAATCACCAGCTATGCTGAAAAATAGTCAAATTTAACAAAGCTTTGTCATTAAGATCCTTTTAAAGAACAATTTCTCAAAGGCGTCAGCCGAATGGGGAATCCTTTGTGTCGCCAGATCTCCTTTTGTTTAACCGGGTCCCTTCAATAAAAACTTCATCATCTCTTCAGGCACTTGCCGGGCTGAATCAGTGAGAAAGCTTTTAATAATCGGGTAGTCCAATGTCTCTTTATAAGTCATACATATATGCCACCATTCTGTTTCATAGCGTGCGAGCATACTGAGGTTGTAGAGGATCAGGTAGTGCGCCTGAAGCATATAGACAGAGGGATGCTTTTCATGCAGCGAATTGAATAATTGCTGCATATCACATGTGATTGTTCTTGGTGTGCAATTCAGCAGTTTTTCAGAACACGTCGCATACAAGCCATGCTTTTGAATTTTGACTGTGTCTTCTAAAAAGCTGTAGTGTTTCTTTTTGATTTTACGCGAGGAGACCCCGTGTGCGAGCTGATTCGATTTTTCAGGGTGAAAAGGGTCTTTCATCGTGATCGCTGCCTTTAAGAGGTGAATCATGCCGTAAAATTGCAGAACAGGCTGAATGCTTGCGGTTGATTGAGCAGATTGCCTGTAAAACAGTTCAGCGTGTTCGATATGTGCGCTGTAAGATGCTGCTTTTTCAGCGGCCAGCCTTTCAGGATGAACGAATCCTTTCCTTGAATAGGTAGTGTATAAATGTTGAATGACGTAATGTTTCGTATATAAGGGAAGGTAGTGATTCCAGTCAAAGTCAGACGTCATACTAAAAATCTCCCAACTATTCTTAATAATCGAACTTATTCTTCCATTATTGACACACACGGGACCGGCTGATAACCTTACAATAATATTTTTGAGACGGGGAGGAAATTGACAATGTGGGAAACGAAATTTGCTAAAGAAGGTTTGACGTTTGATGATGTGCTGCTGGTCCCGGCTAAATCTGAGGTATTACCGCGTGATGTTGATCTGTCAGTTGAGCTTACGGATACAATTAAATTAAATGTTCCGATTATGAGTGCCGGTATGGATACGGTAACTGAAGCTGCGATGGCGATTGCAATGGCTCGCGCAGGCGGCCTTGGTGTAATCCACAAGAGTATGAGTATTGAAGCACAGGCTGAACAGGTTGAGCGTGTTAAGCGTTCTGAGAGTGGGGTCATTACAGATCCGTTCTTCCTGACTCCAGATCATCAGGTGTTTGATGCAGAGCATTTAATGGGCAAATATCGTATTTCCGGTGTTCCGATTGTCAATGATATGAATGAGCAGAAGCTTGTTGGGATTATCACAAACCGCGATCTTCGTTTCATTCAGGATTATTCAATGAAAATTGATGAAGTCATGACTAAAGAGAATCTCGTGACGGCTTCTGTCGGTACGACTTTAGACGAAGCTGAAAAAATTCTTCAGCAATATAAAATTGAAAAGCTTCCTTTAGTAGATGATAACGGCATTTTAAAAGGCTTAATCACGATTAAGGATATTGAAAAGGTCATTGAATTCCCAAATTCTGCAAAAGATTCAAAGGGACGTCTTTTAGTGGCTGCTTCTGTCGGTGTGACAGCGGATGCTGAAAAGCGTGTGCAGCAGCTTGTAAAGGCGGGTGTTGATGCAATTGTCATCGATACAGCGCATGGTCATTCGCAGGGCGTGCTGGATACGATTGCAATGATTCGCCGTTCATTCTCTGATGTTGTCATTATCGCTGGAAACGTTGCAACTGCGGAAGGAACAAAAGCACTGATTGAAGCAGGTGCTGATGTTGTGAAAGTTGGAATCGGACCAGGTTCAATCTGTACAACACGCGTTGTTGCAGGTGTCGGTGTTCCGCAAATTACTGCTGTTTACGATTGTGCGACTGAAGCGCGTAAACACGGTAAATCTATTATTGCCGATGGTGGAATTAAGTATTCAGGAGATATCGTGAAGGCACTTGCTGCCGGTGGGCACGCTGTGATGCTCGGAAGCCTGCTTGCAGGTACAACTGAAAGCCCAGGTGAAACGGAGATCTTCCAGGGACGCCGCTTTAAAGTTTACCGCGGAATGGGTTCAATGAGTGCAATGGAAAAAGGCTCAAAAGACCGTTACTTCCAGGAAGATGCGAAGAAGCTTGTACCTGAAGGCATTGAAGGACGTACAGCTTATAAAGGACCGCTTGCTGACACAGTGTATCAGCTGGTTGGCGGTATCCGCAGCGGAATGGGTTATTGCGGTTCAAAGAATCTGTTCGAACTGCGTGAAGAAGCACAGTTTATCCGTATGACTGGTGCAGGCTTACGCGAAAGCCATCCGCATGATGTTCAGATTACAAAAGAATCTCCAAACTATTCAATGTAATCAGGTGAATCATTTTACACATTCAGGCAGGACTCCATTCTTACGGGGGTCCTGCTTTTTTGTCACTGAACAGTGCTATTCTGGCTATACTTTTTGGTAAATAATTATGATAGAATTACAAAGGTGTACATAGAAGAGCGTAGGCGCCTTGGTCAGCCCTGACAAGCATAAGGCGCGTTGAGAGAAATGGGTGAACTTGCCCATTTTCTCAACGTGACTTATGACTCGAGGGCTAGGCGCTGTAGCCGGACACAGATAACATATCGGAGGTCTAACATGTTTAAAACAAAAGTGTTACGTAAAGCGACAGCAGGTGCGCTTGCGTTTGGATTATTTTTTGGAAGTGGTGCTTTTACGCACGAAGCAAAGGCAAATGTGATTCAGAACTGGGAAGTGGATGCAGCGATTCTGCTTGAAGCAGAAACTGGTAAAGTATTATTTGCTGAGAACGCTGATACCCAGCTTGGCGTTGCAAGTATGACAAAAATGATGACTGAATATCTTCTTCTCGAGGCAATTGCTAATGGTGAAGTGACCTGGGAAGATCAATATACTGTAACAGATAAAACGTATGAAATTTCTCAGGATACATCTTTAAGTAACGTGCCCTTACGCAATGGTGAGCAATATTCAATTCAGGAGCTGTATGAAGCAATGGTGATTTATTCTGCAAATGCTGCAACGATTGCACTTGCAGAGACAGTTGCCGGCACTGAAGGTGAATTCGTCAAAATGATGAATGATAAGGCTGCTGAGCTTGGTCTTGAAAGTTATAATTTTGTTAACTCAAGCGGACTGAACAACTCAGATATGATGGGTTACCATCCGGAAGGTACAGGCGTGGATGAAGAGAACGTAATGTCAGCACGCAGTACCGCGAAGCTTGCTTATCATTTGTTGAATGACTTTCCAGAGGTTCTTGAAACATCAAGTATTCCTAAAAAAGTTTTCCGTGAAGGCACTGAAGATGCAACTGATATGGAAAACTGGAATTTCATGCTCCCTTCACTCGTATTTGAATATGAAGGTGTAGATGGCATTAAGACAGGTACGACTGATTTTGCAGGGTATACATTTACAGGAACAGCTGAGCGCGATGGTATGCGTCTGATCTCAGTTGTCATGAATGCAACGGATGAAAATGGTGTTGGTTCTTACGGCGCTCGTTTTGGTGCTACTGCAGAACTGTTCGATTATGGCTTTGGTAACTTCTCTATGCAGGAAATTCTGCCTGCTAACTATACAGTAGAAGGACAGGAAACACTGTCTGTTGATAAAGGAACAGATGATTCAGTTGGGATTGAGGCAACTGACCCGATCCAGGTGATTCTTGAAAACGGCCAGGACCCGGCAGAATTTACACCGGAGCTTTTACTGGATGAGTCTCTTTTAAATGAAGATGGCGAACTGACTGCACCGATTGAAGAAGGTTCTCAGGTCGGTACACTCAGTATGGCTGCTGCAGGCGGGGAATTCGGCTTCCTTGATGACAGTATGGCATCTTCTCTTGAAACAGAAGTTGTCACAACTGAAGCAGTGGAAAAAGCAAACTGGTTTGTTCTCAGCATGCGCGCAGTCGGCGGCTTCTTCGGCGGACTGTGGGATACAATTATGACGACGGTTAAAGGCTGGTTCTAAAAAATATTTATGTGATCCTTTAATGCGCTAAAACCAAGTGATATTCAAGGTTTTTAGCACCATTTAGCGCTTTAAAAGCACTTCGTGTCTTGACATGGAGTGCTTTTTTAGTGAAGATAAAAGGTGGGATAACGAAAAGCTGAAGGCGCTTGTCTAATGTCTGAAGCTGGACAGCATTCTTATCTTAATCAGATCAAACTTTACCAGTTCTAATGGAGTAAAGGGTAGACCCCGGGACTTCATGGACTGTTCTACAGGATGAAGGAGGCTTTTACCATGAATACAGGTACGGATCGTGTAAAAAGAGGAATGGCTGAGATGCAAAAAGGCGGCGTGATTATGGACGTTGTCAATGCGGAGCAGGCAAAATTAGCAGAGGCAGCAGGTGCGGTAGCAGTAATGGCACTTGAGCGTGTGCCATCTGATATTCGTAAAGAAGGCGGAGTTGCCCGTATGGCAGATCTTCGCATCGTAGAAGAGGTTATGGGCGCGGTAAGTATTCCGGTCATGGCAAAAGCAAGAATCGGGCATATTACAGAAGCCCGCGTACTTGAATCAATGGGTGTAGATTATATAGATGAAAGTGAAGTATTAACGCCGGCGGATGAAGAGTATCACTTAATGAAGAGTGATTTCACAGTACCATTCGTATGCGGATGCCGCGACCTTGGTGAAGCAGCACGTCGCATCGGTGAAGGTACGTCAATGCTTCGTACAAAAGGTGAGCCAGGAACGGGTAACATTGTTGAAGCAGTTCGCCACATGCGTAAAGTAAATGGACAGATCCGTAAAGTTGTGAATATGTCTAAGGATGAGCTGATGACAGAAGCGAAACTGCTTGGTGCATCATTTGACCTTCTTTTAGAAATTAAAGAACTTGGACGTCTGCCAGTTGTAAACTTCGCTGCAGGCGGCGTTGCAACACCAGCGGATGCTGCACTGATGATGGAGCTTGGCGCTGACGGTGTATTCGTTGGATCAGGTATCTTCAAATCAGATAACCCTGAAAAGTTTGCACGTGCGATTGTAGAAGCAACAACACACTATCAGGATTATGAGTTAATCGCAAAAGTATCAAAAGAGCTTGGTACAGCGATGAAAGGGATGGAAATCTCATCACTATCATTAGAAGACCGCATGCAGGAGCGCGGTTGGTAAGAAAGGGCTGATCATCATGACAACAATTGGTGTTTTAGGTTTACAGGGAGCGGTTCGCGAACATGTCCGTTCAATCGAAGCAGGCGGTGCCAAAGCGGTTGTCGTGAAGAAAGCAGAACAGCTCTCAGATATTGACGGATTAATTTTACCAGGTGGAGAAAGCACAACGATGCGCCGCTTGATTGATGTATATGGTTTGATGGAGCCGCTAAGAGCATTTGCTGCTTCAGGCAAGCCGATGTTTGGTACATGTGCCGGACTGATCCTGCTTGCAGGAGAAGTTGTCGGGTATGATGAGCCACATCTTGGTGTAATGGATGTTGTCGTTGAGCGAAATTCATTCGGCCGTCAAAAGGAAAGCTTTGAAGCAGACCTTTCGATTACAGGCATTGAAGGAGATCCTTACACAGCAGTCTTCATCCGTGCGCCGCACATCGTATCAGCAGGTCCTGATACAGAAGTGCTCGCCACACACAACGAACGGATCGTACTTGCGCGCCACGGACAGTTCCTTGGCTGCTCATTCCATCCGGAGCTGACTGATGACCACCGTTTGACTGAGTATTTCATTAAAATGGTTGAGTCACCAGCAGTCGTATTATAAAAAACAGTTGATCTTTTATGGGTCATGTAGTAACCTAATTTTTATCAAAACAAACGAAAAGCTGTGACAGAAAGCAGTAGCGAAATGTGCTTATTGAAGAGAGCCTGCGGTTGGTGAGAGCAGGTATAAGACGTTCGTGAATCCATTCTGGAGCGGGAATCCGAAATTACAGTAAGATTCCACGGGCAGGCACCGTTATGCCTTAAGCGGAAAGTACACATGTGCTTTCAACCAGGGTGGTATCGCGGGCTTCAACTCTCGTCCCTTATTATTTTTAATAATAAGTGGGCGGGAGTTTTTTGATTTTTGGAAGTCGAAGTCTGGGACAGACCCAGACTTCGCAGCAGCTTTTTAACCATTTAAAAAGAGGAGGAATCATCATGTTGGATTTAAAACGTTTACGTAATAATTTTGAAGAAATAAAAGAAAAGATGGCAAAGCGCGGGGAGGATCTGAAGGATTTTGATCAGTTCCAGGCGCTTGATCAGGAACGCCGTGAGCTGATTACAAAGACAGAGGAGAAGAAGAGCCGTCGTAATGAGGTGTCTCAGGAAATCGCGCAGATGAAGCGTGAGAAGAAGAATGCAGATGATGTGATTGCTGAAATGCGCGGTCTTGGAGATGAGATCAAGCAGATTGATGAGCGTCTGCGTGAAGTGGAAGAGAAGCTTGAAACGCTGTTGCTTTCTATTCCAAACGTACCGCATGACAGCGTGCCGGTTGGCGATACAGAGGATGATAACGTAGAAATCCGCAACTGGGGTCAGATCCGCGACTTCGATTTTGAAGCAAAGCCTCACTGGGACGTGGCGACTGATCTTGAAATGCTTGATTTTGAACGTGCTGCAAAAGTAACAGGCAGCCGCTTCGTCTTTTATAAAGGGGCAGGTGCACGCCTTGAGCGCGCACTGATCAACTTCATGATGGACCTTCATCAGGATCAGCACGGCTATACTGAAATGCTGCCGCCATACCTTGTAAACCGCGCAAGTATGACTGGTACAGGACAGCTGCCGAAGTTTGAAGAGGACGCTTTCCGTATCGAAAAGGAGGACTTCTTCCTTGTGCCGACGTCTGAAGTGCCTGTCACAAACTATCACCGTGATGAAATTTTAAAAATTGATGAGCTGCCAAAAGCGTACGTTGCTTACAGCGCAAACTTCCGCTCTGAAGCTGGATCTGCCGGCCGTGATACACGCGGACTGATCCGTCAGCACCAGTTCAATAAGGTTGAGCTTGTACGCTTTGCGAAGCCTGAAGAATCTTATGAAACGCTTGAGAAACTGACTGGTCACGCTGAAAAAGTACTTCAGCTGCTTGAGCTTCCATATCGCGTGATGAGCATGTGTACAGCGGATCTTGGCTTCACAGCTGCGAAGAAATATGACATTGAAGTATGGATCCCAAGCTATGGTACTTACCGTGAGATCTCTTCTTGCAGTAACTTTGAAGATTTCCAGGCGCGCCGTGCAAACATCCGCTTCCGCCGCGAGCCAAATGCAAAGCCAGAGCACGTGCATACGCTAAACGGCAGTGGTCTTGCCGTCGGCCGTACAGTCGCTGCGATTTTAGAGAACTATCAGCAGGAAGACGGCAGTGTAGTGGTGCCTGACGTGCTGCAGCCTTATATGGGTGGTAAAACAGTTATTTCTAAATAAGTGAGTTGAGAGCTGTCCCTGGGTGGGGCGGCTCTTTTTGGTTGCTGGAGCGGGAGCGGGGGATGTAGCAATTGTGGCTGAAGTTGTAGTGGTTCGTACGCCGGTTGTAGCGATTCACCCGGGAAGTTGTAGCAATCCCCCCGGCGTGCGGTAGCATTTCGGCTTTCGGATGTCGTATTTGCTTTAATCCCGCGAACCCTCTTCATGCCCTTGGGAAAACAAGAGCCTGTTTCTGAAATGCATGGGGCGCGGCTTGAGTTGTCGCAATTTCTGTCCAGGTTGTAGCAGTCCGCGCTGAAGTTGTAGCGATCCACCCGGATACTTGTAGCAATCGCCCACGCCCCCTGTAGCAATTCTGTCAAACGAATGCCGTATCCACAAAAACTCCTCACTTGACGTTTTGATACCATCCGGCGTATGATATCTTATAAACTTATATTCCGATCAGAAAGGTATGATATAAATGTCAGCATCCCTATCTATCCCGCGTCCGCTCGTACGGGCCAATCAGTGGACCATTGTTCTCACCGTTGCAGCAGTCTGGATTACAGGTTTCCATCACTTATTACTCATTCCGCTTCTTGCAGGATTTGGTGGCGTATTATTTAATTTCAATCCAATAATGCGTCTGGCTAAGCAGTTTTTAAAGAAGCCGATGAGCAGCTACATTCCTGAAGACCGTTCGGATCAGCGATTTAATCAGATCCTTGCCGTATTTTTTCTTGCAGGCGGCTATATTTCTTTCAGTTTTGGGTGGACAATTGCAGCGTATACCTTTACAATAATGGTTGTGACTGCGGCATCAGTTGCAATCATGGGTTTTTGTGTCGGATGCTTCATACGTTTCCAATGGAAGCAATGGCAGTATCGCCGAACAAAAACATCTAAAAGTTTTTCATAAATCTTTTTAAAAAAGATTGACGGGAACTATAAAACCATGATATTATATTTCTTGTCGACAGGGAGGTATACCCAAGTCCGGCTGAAGGGATCGGTCTTGAAAACCGACAGGGGTGTAACAGCCCGCGGGGGTTCGAATCCCTCTACCTCCTCCATAATTTTTAAATTAAACATCAACGCGCATAAATTGGAGAAAGTCACTGCTTCGGCAGTGGCTTTTTTGTTGTGTTTTGTTGTGTTCGGCTCATTTTATCTCCAATGAATCACGTTGTTTCATGAGAATGTATCAAGGGAAATATAGGGTAAATGTTATGGGGGGCGTTATCATGTTCATGAATGTGATACAGACAGAAGAATTAACGGGGCAGTGGCTCGATTTTTTTAGTGACATTCATTGGACTCAGCTGTTTTTATTTATCTTTTATGTATTTTGCATCTTCGCAGTGCGGAGTATCGTATTATTTTTGACAAGAAAACTCAGCAAAAATAGTATTATGAGACATTTGCATGGAATTATAGAAATTTTATTGAACTGGGCGACAACTTATGGCGTTTTATTATTAATGTTATTTTACTTCTCGTCTTCTTACTGGATGTTCGAACCAATCTTTGAAGTAGGCGGTGTCAGTATTACGGTATTTCTTGTGATTCTGGCAATTTTAATTGTATCTCTTGCTAACCGCATTTCAAGAATTACCACCCGCTACATACTTCCAAACGTATACAAGCGTTATCATCTTGACCGCGGAGTTCAGTTTACTTTTGATCGTGTTTTTCACTATACAGTGATGGTGATTGCGCTGGTTGTCAGTTTGACAACGGTAGGCATTGATCTTAGTGCATTGACTGTATTTGCGGGCGTTTTAGGTGTGGGGATCGGCTTTGGCCTCCAGAATATTGCTTCTAACTTTATCTCAGGTATTATTTTGTTATTTGAGCGTCCGATTAAAGTAGGTGACCGTGTCATAATAGATGATTTAATTGGGGATGTTGAGAAAATCAATATGAGGGCGACCGTGATTAAAACCATACATAACGAACATGTCATTGTACCGAACTCATATTTTCTTGAAGAACAAGTAGTCAATCGTTCGTATGGGGATCCGCGCATGCGGCTAGTTATTCCTGTAGGTGTTGCTTATGGATCTGATGTAAATAAAGTAAAAGAGTTGTTACTGCAAGCTGCACATGAAGAGCACAGAACGCATTCGGTTGTTCTTGAACACCCTGAACCTTATGTGAATTTCAATGCCTTTGGAGAATCATCTTTAGATATGGAGCTATTTGTATGGATCTCAAATTCTAATCAGGTCATTACGACAAAAAGCAGCCTGAACTTCAGAATCAATCAGCTTTTTCAGGAAAATGATATTGAAATCCCATTTCCTCAGCGTGACCTTCACTTAAGAAGCGTCCAAGGTGAGGTATTAAACATATTAAAATCATCAAATAATGATCATGGACAGCACTCTTAACAGGTGCTGTTTTTCTTTTCTGAAAAAAACCGCGAATTTTCCCGACTCCTAATACTAAAAATAAGAACATATGTTTGGTATAATGTGAAAAAGGAGTGATGATATGCAAAAAAATTTATATGAAATCGCTGTGAAAATGCGGACTGGTGGGGAAAGAGAAAGTCTCAAGCTGCTATCGACGTTCGACCCGGTCATTCATAAATACGGCCGGCTTCTGAACGGTGAAGATACCAAGCAGGATCTGAAGCTGCACTTACTGAAGACTGCACGGAAAATGCCGCTTGAACAATTTGAAGAGAAAAATAATAAAGTCATCTTTAGCTATCTTGCAAAATCATTAAAATACGAATTTATTCGTTTATCAAAAAAGAACAGTAAAAAGATCGAAATCGAGAAGGCTTTTGAAGTGAAAAATGTTGCAGGTGAGGCGATGAATTCAGAAATTGAACTGCTTGAAATGATGGAGGTGCTGACCGCCCAGGAGTCATTTGTCATTGAGTGTATATATGTAAACGATCTATCAACAACAGAACTTGCCCATTACATGAAGATTTCAAGACAGGCGGTGAACCAGACGAAAAACAGAGCGCTGGAGAAAATCAAATGTCTGTATTTTGGGCATGAAAAAGAGAAAAGGAAGCTATCAGATTCAGTGCAGTGACCAGACCACAAGAATAGAAGCTCCTTTTCCCTGTCTCAATTATAGCTTATTTGAGATGAGAATTCATGCATGGAAAAACCCGGCGGTGTATCGAAATCACCGCCGGGTTTCTTAACGCCCATCCTTCTTCAGCAGCATCTCAATCAGCTGCAGCGTCTCCTCAAGCTTCCGATTCGTCTCAAAAAACTTATCCTCCCGCTCCTTGTTCATCCGCAGCACATAAAACAACAGCCCCGCAAACAAAACCGCAAACACACCCTGTGTCGACAATACATCAATCAGAATTTTCTCCATCAAAAAATCCCCCTTTTACTCTACATAAAAGGAGGATTAAATCGTTTTGTAAACATACGTTATTAATTTTACTTGAATGCTTTTGTAACAATGACTCACTCAGCTGGTCCTTGGAGTGGAGGGCGAAGACTCCCGCCCCAGGAAGGGACAGGTGAGACCCCGCAGAGCGAAGCTCGAGGAGGCTCACCGCCCGGGGGCAGGAAAGCGAAGCCCTCCACGGAAAGGATCAGCGGTTATAATAGGTTATTTTTTTAACAAAGAAGTCTGCTGAATAAACGACCCGATCTTCTCAAGAATCGGATCAATCGAATCCGGAT
The DNA here is from genome assembly GCF_044383825.1 of Jeotgalibacillus sp. JSM ZJ347. Classification (NCBI taxonomy): domain Bacteria; kingdom Bacillati; phylum Bacillota; class Bacilli; order Caryophanales; family Caryophanaceae; genus Jeotgalibacillus; species Jeotgalibacillus sp. JSM ZJ347. Next base: position 11,357 of record NZ_JBISEN010000011.1, read on the forward strand.
CCTTTACAAGATCATAATCATTAATATTCAGACGCAGCACAGGACACGCATTAAACGAATCAATCCAGTTCTCATAGCGCCCGTGCATCTCTTCCCAGTAAGCAAGCGGTGTTTCCTGCTCCATCGGGCGGCCTCTTGCCTGGATGCGCGTTACAATATCATCAATTGACCCTTCAAGATAAACAAGCAGGCTCGGATGAGGGAAGTATGGCGTCATGACCATTGCTTCAAACAGGCTCGTATACGTTTCGTAGTCAACTGGTGACATTGTGCCTTTTTCGTAATGCATTTTCGCGAAAATGCCTGTATCTTCATAGATCGAGCGGTCCTGAATAAAGCCGCCGCCGTATTCGAACATACGCTTTTGCTCCTTGAAGCGTTCTGCAAGGAAGTAAACCTGCAGGTGGAAGCTCCATTTTTCAAAGTCTTTATAGAATTTATCTAGATAAGGATTGGCTTCAACTTTTTCAAAAGACGTTCTGAACTGAAGGTGTTCAGCAAGCTTTTGAGTCATGGTTGATTTGCCGACGCCGACTGTTCCTGCGATTGTAATGACAGCATCGTTCGGGATGCCGTATCGTTCACGTGCGTTCATAGTATAGTACTCCTTTTAAGTAATGATTCTTCGACCTTTTGAAGGACTAGTTCGAGGTCCTGCTCGTAGTTGACGAAATCAATGTCGTCACCGTTGATCCGCAGTACCGGAATTTCCGGGTGCGTTTTCTCGAAGTGATGAATGAATTCATCATAATCTGCTGAGAGCTGCTCTAAGTAAAGCGGGCTCATATCTCTTTCAAATTCGCGGCCGCGCAGTTTTACGCGCTTGAGTAATGTCTCGAGGCTTGCGTGAAGGTAGACAACAACATTCGGCTTTGGCATGTCAGCTGTCAGAATGCGGTACACTTCAAGGTACTTATCGTACTCCTCAGGGCGCAGTGTGCGTTTTGCGAAAATGATATTTTTGAAAATGTGGTAATCTGCAGCGACAGGCTTCTGTGCTGACAGATAGTGACGCTGAATATCGCTCAGCTGTTTATAGCGGTTGCAGAGAAAGAACATCTCTGTCTGGAAGCTCCACTCATCAATGTTTGAGTAGAATTTATCTAAAAAAGGATTCTCATCGACAATCTCTTTTAACAAATGAAAATCAAAGTGTTCGGAAATGGCTTTTGCAAGAGACGTTTTACCAACGCCAATTGGCCCCTCCACAGTCACAAACGGAATGGTCGTCATTCTCGTTTTCCTCCTTATTCTCCAGTCAAGCCGGTTCAGTTCGCACCCGTTATTGTACCACATTCACCAGGTGAAAAGTAGGCGGGATTAGACGAAAAAAGACAAGGTGCGTGATATACAGCACCTTGCCCTGGATAAAAATTATCTGAGTTTTACAGGGGTGAACTGGTCGCCAAGGAGCAGCCAGTTCTGTGGGAAAGAAAGGCCGAGTTTCCAATAACTCATCCCCCGCAGGTTCAATTCTTTTAACAGATCAAATTTTGCCTGAATGGACCGGGCATCCTCAAACCAGATGATATGGTCCTTGCCGTCAGTTGTGTACTCGATAAAAGGCGCCTGAGCGGTCGTATCATATTGAATCGGCACGCCTTGCGTTGCAGCGATTTCGATTGCCTGCTGTGGACTGATCGCACGCGCCTGGGTGCCCTGTACAAAAGGCAGCGTCCAGTCATAGCCGTACAGGTTCTGCCCCATCATGATTTTACTGGCAGGCATTTCAGTAAGCGCATATTCAAGCACATCTCTCACAGGACCGATTGGAGAAACTGCCTGCGCAAGTCCTCCGCTATAACCCCATTCATAGGTCATGATCACGACAAAATCCACGATTTCACTAATCGCTTTATAGTTATGCGCCTCATACCATCTCCCAGGCTGATCCGCCCGCGTTTTTGGTGCGAGTGCAGCTGATACGAGCCACCCTTCCTGTGAGTAACGCTCCTTTGCTTTTGCTAAAAATGCGGTGTACGCTTCCTCATCTTCAGGGCGGAGATACTCAAAATCGAAGTGAATATCACGGAAGCCGTATTGCTTAGCAGTTGTTTCTATATTATCCAGCAGATTATCCTGCACCGTCATATCATTTAACAGAATCCGGCCGAGTTCGTCGTTGAATCCGCCTTCTTCAAGGTTGGTAATCACCATCATTAACGTATTACGATTCGCATCGGCAATCGGGACAAACGGTTCGACAGGCAGTGTGCTGAGTGAGCCGTCGCGTTTTGCCTGGAAGCTGAACGGGGCAAGATAGGTTAAATAGGGAGCGGCTTCCCTTGTACGGAGCAGGATGTTTTCAGAAACCGTTTCTCCAAAAGGCTCTGCGTATGCATTAAATTCTGCAGGCGTCTTTGGCTTTGGCGGTAAATAAAGGCGCCAGCCGATTGCAAGCGGCTGCTCAGGTGACAGTCCATTGATGGAGGCGAGCTCCTGATAGGTGATACCGGCTTTCTGGGCGATTGCATAAAGGGAGTCTCCTGCCTGCACAAAATAAAAGCTTCCTGTAATCGGGATCACAAGTGCCTGACCCGGTACGAGTTGATCCGGATTCGGCAGCTGATTGGCATCTGCAATCTGCTGGGGTGTAATGGAATAGAGTGCGCTGATGGTAAACAGATTCTCACCCGGTTGAACGACGTGAATTTGCATAAAGAACTCCTTTCGCATATAGAGAAGATAGACGCTATTTTCAACTATATGATAAGATCAGAAAAAAATGAGCAAAGGACGAATGTGATGACTGAACGCGATGAATACTGGATGCAGCGGGCAATGGAGGAAGCAAAAAAGGCTGAAGCGATCCGCGAAGTGCCGATTGGTGCTGTGATCGTGAAAGATGACGCGATGATCGCCTCTGCTTATAACCTGCGGGAAACGACGCAGAATGCTGTCACGCATGCGGAGCTGCTCGCAATTGAAAAAGCGTGTGACGCTGCTGGAAGCTGGCGCCTTGAGAATACAACGCTTTATGTCACACTGGAGCCCTGTCCGATGTGCAGCGGTGCAATTTTGCTGTCACGCGTGGACCGCGTCGTCTATGGCGCGCGTGATCCGAAAGCGGGCTGTGCCGGCAGCCTGATGAATCTGCTGGAGGATGACCGCTTTAATCACCGGTGTGAAGTTGTGCCGGGTGTGCTTGGTGAGGAGTGCGGACAGATGCTGACGGACTTTTTCAGGGGGCTGCGGGAGGAAAAGAAATTGAAGAAGCAGATGCTGAAAGATCCTGATTGATTTTTCTGTCAGCAGGTAGTATACTAAATCTTGCGTCGTCAAAAGGCGCAAATGAATATTGGTCTCATTTTTGCCGTGCTAGGTGGGGAATTAGCGGTGCCCTGTATTCGCAATCCGCTCTAGCGAAACTGAATCCCTTCTCGAGGCTGCCATGCTTCATGGTCTGCCTTCTGTAAGTGGTGTTGACGTTTGGGTCCTGCGCAATGGGAATTCATGAACCATGTCAGGTCCGGAAGGAAGCAGCATTAAGTGGAACCTCTCATGTGCCGCGGGGCAGCCTGAACCGAGCTAACTGCAGGAGTAACGCATGGGGCTGTCAGTCGACAGAAGGTGCACGGCATTTTAATTTTATATAATCAAAGTCACTTCGGATTTTCCGGGGTGGCTTTTTTATTTTGTGTGATTTGGATGCGGCCAGGGTGACGGGGTGAGTCTGAATACCTGAAGTGTCGAACATTAGCCGGTGAACGTCGAACGTAATGGTTTAAAGAGCAAACTCTTTGTATTGAACGCCGAACTAGCATAATTAAAGCGCGAAACCCCACTAATGAAACGTGAACCATATTCAAACGGCAAAGTATAGTGCAGTCCGGCGTAGGTCAAATGATACTTTTCTAAGAACGATCACGTTTTTTCTCTGAACCAGACGAGTTTTTCCACGAACCACCCTCTGTATTCTTTGAACAACCCACATATTTCTCTGAACATCACTCATTTTTCTCCGAACCCAACCACTTCACTCTTTTAAAATAACCACAGCACCGTAAAAAACCTTCATACGACTTCCGGGGGATTCCTCTCTTTTTGAAGTGTCAGCAGCATCGATTTGCGTTATACTGAAGGGAGGAATTCATTACAGATGAGGAGGGTACACCAATGGCTTATCAAGCGTTATACCGCGTGTGGCGCCCGCAGGAATTTGCTGACGTTGTAGGGCAGCAGCACGTGACAAAAACGCTGCAGAACGCCCTCTTACAGGAAAAAATCTCCCATGCTTATTTATTTTCCGGCCCCCGTGGTACCGGAAAGACAAGTGCGGCGAAAATTTTAGCCAAAGCGGTGAACTGTGAGCATGCACCAGTAAAAGAACCGTGCAATGAGTGTGCGATCTGTAAGGGGATTACAGATGGCTCGATCTCAGATGTCATAGAACTCGATGCCGCTTCAAATAATGGTGTCGATGAAATTCGTGATATCCGTGACAAAGTAAAGTACGCGCCGAATGAAGGGCGCTATAAGGTATATATCGTCGACGAAGTGCATATGCTGACGCCTGGGGCTTTTAATGCGTTACTTAAAACGCTTGAAGAACCGCCGAAGCACGTTATTTTTATCCTCGCAACAACTGAGCCGCACAAAATTCCACTGACGATTATTTCCCGCTGTCAGCGTTTTGATTTCAAAAGAATCACTGCCCATGACATTACAGGGAGAATGCAGCATATTGCGGAATCATCCGGCGTTACAGTTGAGGAAAGAGCGCTTCATATTATTGCGCGTACTGCTGAAGGCGGGATGCGGGATGCTCTCAGCCTGCTTGACCAGGCAATTTCATTCAGCGGTGAGCAGGTGACCGTTGAAGATGCATTGACGGTTACTGGTTCAATTGGACAGGAGCAGCTGACGAATCTCGTAAAAGCGATTATTGATCAGGATACGGCTTCAGCACTTGATGCCATTCACCGTCTACTGGAAGAAGGGAAGGATCCTTTACGGCTGATCGAGGACCTGATTTTATACAGTCGTGATCTGCTGCTTTATAAAACAGCGCCTGAGCTTGAAGATTCCCTTGAACGAGTCCTGTCAGATGATGCGTTTAAAGAAATCGCGGAAACCGTTGAGTCGGACCTGCTTTATCAGTATATTGAAGTGCTGAATAAAACGCAGCAGGAGATGAGGCTGTCCAATCATGCGCGAACCCATTTAGAAGTAGCGGCTGTGAAGCTTTCCCAGTCGGAGCGACCAAAGACCGCGCAGGCGGTAGATATTCCGGATCTGCAGCAGCTCATCAACCGCGTCAATCAGCTTGAAGGGGAATTGAAGAAGCTGAAGTCAAACGGCGTTCAGGAAGAACCGGCACAGACTGCAGCGCCGGCAGCGAAAAAGCAGACGCGTCAGAGTACATTTAAAGCACCGACAGGCAGAATTAAAGAAGTGCTCAGAAATGCGACAAAAGATGATATTTCACAGATTAAAAACCGCTGGGGAGACATGCTTGAGAGTATGAACCGCCAGCAACTGAGATCGCTCACAGCTCTTTTAAATGAAGCTGAGCCAGTTGCAGCATCTCAGGACACTTTTGTGTTAAAATTTAAATATGAGATTCATTGCAAGATGGCAATGGAAAACAATAAGCTGACTGACACAATGCCTTCCATTCTTCAGGAGCTTACAGGCACTTTTTATTCAGTGATTGGTGTTCCGGAAGATCAGTGGCTTGAGATTCGCGAGGACTTTATTCAGAATCAGGAGGAATCTGAGGAGGATGGAGAAGCGAAGGAAGATCCGCTGATTGAAGAAGCAAGGAAACTTGTTGGCTCAGACTTACTCGATATTCAAGACTAAATTATTCGGAGGTAATACACATGCGTGGTGGAGGAAATATGCAAGGTATGATGAAGCAGATGCAGAAAATGCAGAAGCAAATGGCAAAGGCACAGGAAGAGCTTGGCGAAAAGCGTCTGACTGGTACAGCTGGTGGTGGAATGGTAACAGTTACTGTTTCAGGTCACAAAGAAGTTGTAGATGTTGAAATTAAAGAAGAAGTTGTAGACCCAGAAGACATCGAAATGCTGCAGGACCTTGTTTTAGCCGCAACAAATGAGGCGATGAAAGCAGCTGACGAATTGACCAACTCTACAATGGGACAGTTCACTAAAGGCATGAACCTCCCGGGGATGTTTTAACACGTGCACTACCCGGAACCAATATCCAAGCTGATTGACAGCTTCATGAAACTGCCAGGCATTGGGCCGAAAACAGCGGCCCGGCTGGCGTTTTTTGTATTAGGAATGAAAGAAGACACAGTGCTCGATTTCGCAAAAGCGCTGGTCAACGCTAAGCGGAATCTCGGGTTTTGCTCTGTCTGCGGACATATAACAGACCAGGATCCATGCTATATCTGTGAAGATCAAAAGCGCGACCGCTCGATTATCTGTGTCGTTCAGGATCCTAAAGACGTCATTGCAATGGAAAAAATGAAAGAATATACAGGGCTTTACCACGTCCTGCACGGGGCAATCTCACCAATGGACGGTATTGGTCCGGAGGATATCAATGTACCGGATCTCTTGAAGCGTCTTCAGGATGATGAAGTCCAGGAAGTGATTTTAGCAACAAACCCGAATATTGAAGGTGAAGCAACAGCGATGTACATTTCAAGACTGCTGCGCCCTTCAGGCATCAAAGTCACCCGTATTGCCCACGGTCTCCCTGTTGGCGGTGACCTTGAATATGCAGATGAAGTCACGCTTTCAAAAGCACTTGAAGGCAGAAGAGACGTATAACACCGATTCAAAGGAGCTTGTGCCATGCTGTTTCGTAAAAAAGGAAAGCTGAAAAAAGAGTATGACGACCGGCTCGTTCACCTGATGCAGCAAGTCAGGGAAGAATGGCAACAACAAAAAAATTTGTCAGACTTAAGCTTTGAACAAAGTCCACAGATGCTTGCTGAAGAAAAAATGGCCGAAGCGCGCTACTTTTATCTATTTAAAGAAGCACGCCACCGGAAGATTGTCATAAAGTAAATTACCCGGGCATATAATATGTATACTACTTACTTTATAAAGGGGAGAAGTGTACATGATCTGGCTGTGGGTGCTGGGGACGCTCACGACTGTCATTTTGATTCTGGCGGTAGGGACCGTTCCTTTTTTAAAATGGCTGTGGCGGATCGCGACGAAATGGGTAGTAGGGCTGGGTCTGCTTTTTCTGATTAATCGCTTTGGCCAGGAGTATGGATTGTATGTACCAATGAATCCACTTACGACTGGAATAGCAGGTGTCCTTGGACTGCCGGGGACTGCTGCGCTTGTTTATATCTTTACGAGAACATAAAGAGGTTCCGCAAAAGAAGAAGTTTTCTTTTGCGGAACCTTTGTCCGTCATATAGAAGAAACACGGAAATTTAACGCTTGTTTTAATACTGAAGAACGTGATTTGAAAAGAAATTAAAATCTTTTTCTAAAAAGGGTTGCATTCATTTGAATAATCATGGTATATTATTTCTCGTTGCTTCAACAACGCAGCACACAATCAAATCACACATGAACAAACAGCGAAAAACTTTTTTAAAAAAGTAATTGACTTAAAACGCTGAAAGATGTTATGATAGATTGGTCGCTTGAGAGAGCAACACCGCATTCCTTCTTATAAAGA
>NZ_JBISEN010000013.1:0-1461 GCF_044383825.1 Jeotgalibacillus sp. JSM ZJ347
ATGGGGGGACGCAGGAGGATAGGAGAGCACGCCGTTGGTTGCGCGTGTTTAAGCAGTTAGGCAGGAAATGAGGCAAATCCCGTTTCCGCGTAAGCTGAGCTGTGATGACGAGGGAAATTAGTACCGAAGTCTTTGATTCCACACTGCCAAGAAAAGCCTCTAGCGAGATGCAAGGTGCCCGTACCGCAAACCGACACAGGTAGGCGAGGAGAGAATCCTAAGGTGAGCGAGTGAACTCTCGTTAAGGAACTCGGCAAAATGACCCCGTAACTTCGGGAGAAGGGGTGCTCTATTAGGGTGCAAGCCCGAGAGAGCCGCAGTGAATAGGCCCAGGCGACTGTTTAGCAAAAACACAGGTCTCTGCGAAACCGTAAGGTGAAGTATAGGGGCTGACACCTGCCCGGTGCTGGAAGGTTAAGAGGAGTGCTTAGCGCAAGCGAAGGTGCGAATTGAAGCCCCAGTAAACGGCGGCCGTAACTATAACGGTCCTAAGGTAGCGAAATTCCTTGTCGGGTAAGTTCCGACCCGCACGAAAGGTGCAACGATCTGGGCACTGTCTCAACGAGAGACTCGGTGAAATTATAGTACCTGTGAAGATGCAGGTTACCCGCGACAGGACGGAAAGACCCCGTGGAGCTTTACTGCAGCCTGATATTGAATTTTGGCACAGCTTGTACAGGATAGGTAGGAGCCTTAGAAACCGGAGCGCCAGCTTCGGTGGAGGCATTGGTGGGATACTACCCCCGCTGTGTTGAACTTCTAACCCGCACCCCTGATCGGGGTGGGAGACAGTGTCAGGCAGGCAGTTTGACTGGGGCGGTCGCCTCCTAAAGAGTAACGGAGGCGCCCAAAGGTTCCCTCAGAATGGTTGGAAATCATTCGAAGAGTGTAAAGGCATAAGGGAGCTTGACTGCGAGACCTACAAGTCGAGCAGGGTCGAAAGACGGGCTTAGTGATCCGGTGGTTCCGCATGGAAGGGCCATCGCTCAACGGATAAAAGCTACCCCGGGGATAACAGGCTTATCTCCCCCAAGAGTCCACATCGACGGGGAGGTTTGGCACCTCGATGTCGGCTCATCGCATCCTGGGGCTGTAGTCGGTCCCAAGGGTTGGGCTGTTCGCCCATTAAAGCGGTACGCGAGCTGGGTTCAGAACGTCGTGAGACAGTTCGGTCCCTATCCGTCGTGGGCGCAGGAAATTTGAGAGGAGCTGTCCTTAGTACGAGAGGACCGGGATGGACGCACCGCTGGTGTACCAGTTGTCATGCCAATGGCATCGCTGGGTAGCTATGTGCGGACGGGATAAGTGCTGAAAGCATCTAAGCATGAAGCCCCCCTCAAGATGAGATTTCCCACACGCAAGTGGTAAGATCCCTGAAAGATGATCAGGTAGATAGGTTCGAGGTGGAAGCATGGTGACATGTGCAGCTGACGAATACTAATCGATCGAGGACTTAACCAA
>NZ_JBISEN010000001.1:0-1169435 GCF_044383825.1 Jeotgalibacillus sp. JSM ZJ347
CGGGTGTAGTTTAGTGGTAAAACCTCAGCCTTCCAAGCTGATGTCGTGAGTTCGATTCTCATCACCCGCTCCATTATATTTGGGCCTATAGCTCAGCTGGTTAGAGCGCACGCCTGATAAGCGTGAGGTCGGTGGTTCGAGTCCACTTAGGCCCACCATCTATTTGTTCCACAGTAGCTCAGTGGTAGAGCTATCGGCTGTTAACCGATCGGTCGTAGGTTCGAGTCCTACCTGTGGAGCCATTTTTACGGGGAAGTACTCAAGTGGCTGAAGAGGCGCCCCTGCTAAGGGTGTAGGTCGTGTAAGCGGCGCGAGGGTTCAAATCCCTCCTTCTCCGCCAGTTTTAGGCCCGTTGGTCAAGTGGTTAAGACACCGCCCTTTCACGGCGGTAACACGGGTTCGAATCCCGTACGGGTCATCTCAAAAAAGCAGTATTCAAATCAAATAGATTTGAATACTGCTTTTTTCATGTCTAAAAAAACCTTCCACAATAATTGTGGAAGGTGAGTGAATCACTTCTTATTCATCGTCAGGCAAGATCTTGCGGTGCTTACCGTCCATTTCATTTGCTACATCTTCATCCTCATAATCTTCTTCATAAAGATCATCATAACTTTCTTCTCCATTTGCCATATCAGAAGGCGTCTCGGATGTGCCGTATCTTGCAGCTTCATCAAAACTGTTTTCATAATCTCTGACCTCTTCATCTTCACCACGGTATGGGTGATCTGATGACGGGCTAATCACAGACTCTTCACTTGGACGCTGATTCATACTGCTGTATTCCTCGGCATGCTCAACGCATGTAAGAGCTGTTGGCATCGCCTCTAGGCGTTCAAACGGGATATCTTCCCCACCGACAGCACATACGCCATATGTTCCTTCTTCCATTGCATTTAATGCTTCATTGATATCATCAAGCTCTTTTTGAGTATGTTCTTCAAGTGCGAGGTCTTTTTCACGTTCAAATAAATCACTCGCATTATCAGCAGGGTGGTTATCGTAATTTGAGAGCTCAGTGTTCTCATAGTCTTCGGATTTTTCATGTTGTTCGATGATTTGCTTTTTTCGTGTATATAATTCATCTTTTAATGTATTTTGCTGCTCTTTTGTAACCATATTTATTCATCCTTCCTTCTAATCTGTTGCATATTACAGTTTATCCTTCTGACAGGAATTAAAACCTTTTAGCTTTTGGATATAGAAATTAAAAAAGAGGTTAAGACAATAAAATGTCTCAACCTCTACAATCGTTCCGCTGCGCTTCACTTATATTTTTATTAATAAGAAAAAACTAAATTGCTTTTACTAATCTTGCTTCGATCCTTCAGCTTATAAAAAGTATCCAATTAATAATCCAATTGATAACAAGAAGCCGAAAATTGTGTTTGTCTGTGCGGTTGCTTTCATTGCAGGCATCATTTGCATCGGTTTTGTTTTACCGATAAATCCTTTTGTTGCTTTTACTGCCTTAGGAACGCTTAGGAAACTGATCAGCATCCATGGTGTAACTGCGCCTGTAATGACGAGAATTACGACAAAACCATAAGCAGTAACAAACATTGAAGCAAGGAAATAGATCGCATATTTACGACCAAGCAGAATTGCAATGGTTTTTCTTCCGTTTTCCTTGTCTCCATCCAGGTCACGTATGTTATTTGCGAGCAGGATTGCGCCAACCAGGATGGATACTGGTATTGAGACAAACATCGCAATTGTATTGATCATTCCGGTCTGAATGTAAAATGAGATAAGGATAATGACAAATCCCATAAAGAACCCGGCAGCGAGTTCTCCAAATGGTGTATAGGCAATCGGTACAGGGCCACCTGTATAAAAGTAGGCAGCAGCCATACAGATTAATCCGATTACGGCAATCCACCATGAGCTGTTGAGACAGATGTAAATACCCAGCAGCAGCGCTACCCCGAATAAAGCATAGGCGAGGTTAATGACTGTTTTAGGTTTTACACCATTACGTACAATTGCACCGCCGATTCCGACAGAGTTCTCATTATCAAGGCCGCGCACATAATCAAAGTACTCATTAATCATGTTTGCAGCTGCCTGAATGAGAATACTGGCTGTTAACATCGCTATAAATAGCAGCCAATCCATTTCGGCATAATTCAAAGCGAGTACGGTGCCAAGAAGGACAGGTACAAACGCTGCTGTCAGCGTATGCGGGCGCGTCAGCTGCCACCAGATTCGCCACCCCTGATCGCGTTCAGGTCTTTCACTCATATTATTCTCTCCTAACATGTCTATTAAAGTTCGCATAAGCGAATTGTGACAAATTATCCTATTCTATTATATCGTTTTTAGGGGCTATAAAAAAGAAACAGATTGTTTAGAAAAGACTGTTAAATATGGGGGTGAAAACAGTTGCAAAAAAAGCATTCAGAAATGACGATTCGTTGACAGTGCTGTCAAAAGAAGTGTATCTTTAAGAGAGCAAACTATGGACAAATGTGCGTTTTTTTGGAGGGAAGCACAGTGAGAATCCTACATCAATCACAAGGATTTACAACTTTTGAACAGGCATTTGAAGTGGCGAAAAAGTCGAATATGCCTGTCTTATATAGCAAAACAATGGAAATCGAATCAATAGACCCTCTTCAGTTTTATGAAGCGGGTTATTCTATCTTTAATGGCAGCCGTTCTTTCTGGCAGGACCCTAAGTCGGAGCTTGTTTTTGCAGGAGCCGGATCCGCTAAAACATTTTATATGAAAGATTCTGAGCGCTTTGATTCATTAAGCAATCAGTGGAAATCGTACCTGAAAAATGCAGTTATTGAAAAAGGTGATGCATGGACCGGACCGGTTATTTTAGGCGGATTTTCTTTTGATCCTGAGAAAAAGAAAAGTTCAGAGTGGTCTTCATTTGAACAGGGATACTTTCAGCTGCCGGCGTTCATGCTGACTGTTGACCAGTTTGGCAAAACCTTTTTAACGGTGAATGTTGAATGTAAAAAAGGGGAGAATGCAGTACAGGTATGGAATCAGATGCAGAAGCAGAAGACTGCTCTATTAACTAAATCTGTGAGCAGTATTAAAGATGTGAATGTTTGTTCCATAAAAGAATTTGAGCCTGCTGGATGGAAATCTTCACTGACATCGGTTGTTGAACAGATTAACCGGGGCGAGATTGAAAAGGTTGTGCTTGCAAGAAAAGTGAAGGTTGCATTTGATGATAAGAAACGTTCTGATTCAGTTCTTGAGAAATTAAGAGATGATCAGAGTGAGAGCTTCATATTCTCATTTGAGTCAGGTGATAGCTGTTTTATCGGCGCAACGCCGGAAAGGTTAATTAAAAAGCAGCAGAATAAAGTACTCTCAACCTGTCTGGCAGGGTCAATTGCCCGTGGGAAGACAGTTGAAGAAGATCAGCAGTTCGGGAATGATTTGCTGCATGATGAGAAAAACTTAGGAGAGCATGAGATTGTCGTGCGTATGATCTCTAAGAGCCTTGAGGATTTATGCAGCGAGCTGTCTGTACCTGAACAGCCGGTGCTGATGAAGATGAGAGATATCCAGCATTTATATACGCCGGTTGAAGGGATTACAGATCGTGCATCCATTTTGGAGTTCGTCAAGGAACTTCATCCTACGCCGGCACTTGGCGGAACACCAACTACGGAAGCGATGCAGATTATACGTGAAGAAGAAGAGATGGATCGGGGCTTTTATGCAGCACCGGTTGGCTGGCTGAACGCAGAGGGTGACGGAGAGTTTGCTGTTGCGATTCGTTCAGGGCTCCTTTCAGGTGAATACGCTTATCTGTATGCGGGCTGCGGTGTGGTGAAAGATTCTGATGCTGAAAGTGAGTATCAGGAAACGCTGATTAAGCTGCGTCCAATGGTTAGAGCAGTAGGAGGAACGATTTCATGAGTCATAAGGAAAATCTAACGGAATACGTGTCATTATTTATAGAACAGCTTTTTCAAAGCGGCGTCAAAAGAGCAGTGATCAGTCCTGGATCGCGCTCTACGCCGCTTGCTTATTTATTGGAGAATCATCCGCAGATTGCTACATATGTAAATGTGGATGAACGCTCTGCCGCTTTTTATGCGCTGGGTATGGCTAAAGCTTCCCAGGAGCCTGTCGTGATTGTCTGTACATCGGGAACGGCTGCTGCGAATTACTATCCGGCTGTTGTAGAAGCACGTTATGCGAGAGTGCCCCTGATTGTGCTGACAGCAGATCGTCCTCATGAGCTGAGGGAAAATGGCGCGCCCCAGGCAATTGATCAGATCAATCTGTTTGGTAAACACGCCAAATGGTTTTTTGATATGCCGCTTCCTGAGTCTGAACCAAACATATTGCAATATACCGGAAGAATTGCAGCTAAGGCTGCTGCAAAATCAGCTGCCGCACCAAAAGGGCCGGTACATCTGAATTTTCCTTTCAGAGAGCCATTATCTCCTGATTTAACATATAAACCAGATAATCAGCCAATGTCTGCTGTGTACCTGGCTGACAAACGGTTAAATAGGCGTTACTTATCAGATCTTACAGTGCAGTTAAATGACTCTGAAAAGGGCCTTATTATTGCAGGTCCTTCAGAGGATCAGGCTGCTGCTGAAGCGATCATCAACTTAGCTGAAGCTACCGGCTTTCCAGTATTAGCTGATCCATTAAGCGGACTGCGCACCATGATGGCGGACCATCCATCTGTTATTGAGTGCTATGATGCTTTTCTGAAAGCCGATGAAGTTAAAAAGGAGCTTCAGGCTGACCTGATGATCCGTTTTGGCGGGATGCCGGTATCAAAGGCACTGACGCAATATGTGAAAGGAAGTGCGTGCAGTCAGTGGCTGGTTGACGAAGGAGCTGACTGGCGTGACCCGACTTCTTCAGCAACACATTATATAGAAGTGAACGATCAGTTATTTGCGGAACAGCTGGCTGAAGGTGCGGGACAGCAAGCAGATCGCACGTGGCTTCATAAATGGATGTCACTGAATGAAAAAGCGGGAGATGAGATCCGTCAGTACGTAAAAAATGAAACAGATGAAGGCGCAGCAGTAGGTACATTATTACAGTCTCTACCTGAAGGCGCGCATCTACTTGTTGGGAACAGTATGCCAATTCGCGATGTAGATACATTTTGGATTCGTGGGATGAAGCCATTTCATGTATGGGCAAATCGCGGCGCAAATGGTATTGATGGAGTCGTATCTACTGCGCTTGGAATTGCGGCAGTGAAGCATGAGCCTGTTTATCTATTAATTGGTGACCTGTCCATGTTCCATGATTTAAATGGACTTCTCGTGACCAAGCAGTATCCGAGTCAATTACAGATTGTTGTGATGAATAATAATGGTGGAGGAATCTTTTCATTTCTTCCGCAGGCAGCAGAACCTGAGCATTTTGAGACACTCTTTGGTACACCGCCATCACTTGATTTTAAACATGCAGCTGCGCTTTACGGTCTTGATTATCAGCTTTGCGAAACAAAAGAGGCGCTTAGTCAGTCTCTTGCATCCAGCAGTAAACAGCTCAAGATGATGGAAGTCATCACTGACCGTAAGGAGAATACAGCAACGCATCGTCAGCTATGGAAAACCATTGCTGAAGCAGTCCGGGGTGAGTAAACGATGATAAACACAGAATCGTATCACGTTGAGCGTAAAGGCAGCGGCACACCAGTTGTGCTGCTGCACGGATTTACCGGCAGCACGAAAAGCTGGTCAAGGTTTATGCTGACTTTTCAAGACGATTTTCAAACAATAGCGATCGATCTGCCTGGACATGGTCTGACAAAAGTTTCAAGTGATGAAAAATTCACGATGGAACAGGTCTGTGATTCAATCAAAGGGATACTTGATCAACTTGAAGTTCAACAGGCAGCTTTTATCGGCTATTCAATGGGCGGCAGGACAGCACTCGCATTTACCTGTATGTATCCTGAACGGGTCAGCTCTCTTATTCTGGAAAGTGCATCTCCCGGACTTAAAACAGAAGAAGAGCGTTTAGCAAGGCAGAACAGTGACAGTGAACTTGCTGCTTTTGTTGAAAATGAAGGCATTGAACGCTTTACTGACAGATGGGAGCAGGTGCCCCTTTTTGCATCGCAAAAGAATCTGAGTGCTGAAAAGCGTCATGAAATCCGCACCGGCAGACTGAAAAATTCAGTAGAGGGACTTGCACTGAGCCTTCGATCGATGGGAACAGGAATTCAGCCTTCCTATTGGGACAGCCTGACAACGCTTCATCTGCCCGTTCTGCTATTAACAGGGGAGTGGGATCAGAAGTTTATCAATATCGCAAATGAAATGGAAAAATTACTTCCAAATGCCGTTCATCAGAACATTTTGCAGGCTGGGCATGCAATACAGGTGGAACAGCCGGAAAAATTTGATACAATGGTAAGGGAGTTTTTAAATAAAAACTCAACTACATAATAAGGAGGTTTCTTTCATGACTCGTGAATGGGTACAGGAACGAAACTATGAAGATATTTTGTATGAAACGTATAATGGGATTGCAAAAATCTCGATTAACCGTCCGGAAGTACGCAATGCCTTCCGTCCGAAAACAGTGATGGAACTGATCGATGCTTTTGCATATGCACGCGACGATTCTAAAGTCGGCGTCATTGTGCTTGCCGGTGTCGGCGATAAAGCATTTTGTTCTGGTGGAGACCAGAGCGTCCGCGGACACGGTGGTTACGTAGGTGAGGATGAGATTCCGCGTCTGAACGTACTTGACCTTCAGCGTCTGATTCGTGTGATTCCAAAGCCGGTTATTGCGATGGTATCAGGTTATGCAATTGGGGGCGGACACGTCCTGCACGTTGTATGTGACCTGACAATTGCTGCTGATAACGCAATCTTTGGTCAGACTGGACCTAAAGTCGGTTCATTCGACGCAGGTTACGGTTCAGGCTACCTGGCACGTATTATCGGACACAAGAAAGCACGTGAGATCTGGTTTCTTTGCCGTCAGTATGATGCAAAAGAAGCGCTTGATATGGGCTTAGTCAACACAGTTGTACCACTTGATCAGCTTGAAGATGAGACGGTGAAATGGTGTGAGGAAATGCTTGAGAAGAGCCCGACTGCATTGCGCTTTGTAAAAGCGGCAATGAATGCAGATACAGACGGTCTTGCAGGTCTTCAGCAGTTTGCAGGAGACGCAACACTTCTTTATTACACAACTGATGAAGCAAAAGAAGGCCGCGATGCCTTTAAAGAGAAGCGTAAGCCTGACTTCGGCCAGTTCCCTCGTTTCCCTTAAATCGAATTGTCTGCCCTGTGAGCTCCGGCCTGCAGGGCGTTTTTTCTATTTAAAGAAAGGAGGAAGCGTAATGGACAACTGGCTTAAAAAAAGAGCAGCATTATCACCTGATCAGATCGGTCTTTATGCCGGTGAAGATAACGTATGGACTTTTCGTGAGATGGAAAGTGAAGCAGCTGAACTGGCTGAAAAGATTGCCCCTCTTATTAAAAACCAGGACCCTGTAGCACTTTTGATCTCCAATCAGCCTCACGCTGTATTTCTTATTCATGCATTACAAAAAATACGTGTACCCGTTTTAATGCTGAATCACCGGCTTTCGCAAAAAGAATGGGCGTATCAGCTTAGTGACAGCAAAGCGCAGCTCGTCATTTATGAAGATCAGTTTGCCGTTAAAGCAGATAGAGCTGTGTCAGTAAATGAGTTAAAGAGCGGAGAGCGTCAGCAGGTACAGTCATTTGAACATGAAGATGTGTGCTCCATTATGTATACATCCGGGACGACCGGGAATCCAAAAGGCGTCATGCAGACGTATGATAACCATTTTGCAAGCGCAGCAGGGGCGGCATTTAATATCGGTCATCAGCCGGATGATATCTGGATGTGCGCTGTTCCATTGTTTCATATCAGCGGTTATTCCATTCTGATGAGAAGTGTCATTTACGGGATTGGGGTCAGATTGTATGAGAAGTTTGATGAACATATGATTCATGAAGACCTGGTGAGTGGAAAAGGCTCTATTATTTCTGTTGTGACGACAATGCTTCAGCGACTGTTGGATGTTAAAAATGAGACGTACCATCCATTTTTCAGATGTATGATTTTAGGTGGGGGGCCAGCACCTTTACACATAGTTGAGCGTTGTCATAATGAACGGATTCCGGTATATCAGTCCTATGGTATGACAGAGACATCTTCACAGTTTACAACGCTTGCTCCTGCCGATGCTGACCGAAAAAAAGGTGCCTCTGGAAAACCCCTTTTCCCGGGAGAGCTTAAAATTGTGGATGAGCAGGGTGACAGATGTGAGACGGGTGAAATTGGTGAAATCCTTGTAAAAGGACCCTCTGTTACAAAAGGCTACCTGAACAATGAATCAGCTACTGAAAAGGCTTTTTCAGAAGGATGGCTGAAAACCGGAGACGTGGGTTATCTGGATGATGAAGGGTTTCTGTTTGTCGCGGACCGGCGCTCAGATCTGATTATTTCAGGTGGTGAAAATGTGTATCCTGCTGAGATTGAGTCTGTGCTGGCGGGGCACCCCGCTGTAAAAGAAGCCGGCGTTGTGGGACAAAAAGATAACCGGTGGGGGGAAGTCCCTGTTGCATTTATTGTGCTTATTGATCAGGTAAAAGAAGAAAGCTTACATGATTTTCTGAAAGAGCGGCTTGCTGGCTATAAGGTACCGAAGACTTTTCGCTTCAAAGATGAATTGCCGAGAAATGCAGCAGGAAAGCTGCTCAGAAGAAAGCTGAAAGAGGAGGTAATTGATGAATCTTTCTAATGCAGTCATCAGCAGAGTCAGTATGACGTTAAAAACACCCTTTCATACAAGTCTTGGAACCGTAACAGACCGCGAAGGAATTGTGATAGAGTTATATGACAACGAAGGTCAATGCGGCCTTGGAGAAGGTGTTGCTTTTTCAACACCCTGGTATACAGAAGAGACGGTGGAATCCAGTCTGACAGTGATCCGGCATCAATTGTTGCCACTGCTGTTTCAGGAGCCTATCAGCCATCCTGAAGATCTTGAGGGAAGATTATCCTCTGTCAGGGGAAACCCCATGGCAAAAGCGTCAGTGGATATGGCAGTATGGGATCTATTTGCGAAGCAGCAGGGAGTCCCTTTGTCATCCTGTATCGGGGGAACCAGAACGCATGCGCTGGCTGGGGTTGCAATCGGTTCAAAAGATCTCCCTGATTTGATTGAGCAGGCTGAACAGGCGCAGAAACAGGGGTATCAGCGTGTCAAAGTAAAAATTCGTCCGGGCTATGATATAGAACCACTGACAGTGCTTCGCAGCAGGCTTCCGGATATTCACATTCTTGCCGATGCAAATTCAGCCTATAGTGGATATACAGAAGATCTTTTAGCACTTGATGACCTCGGACTGCAAATGATTGAACAGCCTTTTGCACCGGATGACCTAGCTGAACATGCAGCGATTCAGCGGAGAATGAAGACGCCGATTTGTCTGGATGAGAGCATTAATTCATATAGTGCAGCTGTCAATGCGGTTTCATTTAAAAGCTGCCGGGTCATTAATCTTAAAATCGGCCGGGTAGGCGGAATCACCGCTGCCAGAAAAATTCACGACCTGTGCATGGTACATGACATTCAGGTCTGGTGCGGTGGAATGCTTGAGTTTGGTATTTCAAGAGCACACAATGTATCACTTTCCTTGCTTCCCGGCTTCACAATACCAGGTGACCTGTCAGCTTCCAGCCGTTATTGGGCAGAGGATATTACAACGCCTGAGCTGGTAGTAAATGAAGGCGTGGTGAAGCCTTTTAGCGGAAATGGAATTGGTGTTGAACTGAATAGAAGGCGGCTTGATGAAGTGACAATTGAGCGGTTTGAATATAAAAAATAGACACCCGGCAAACACCAGGTGTCTATTTTTATGCATTATTCTGCTTTCATCGCCGTTCTGAGCGATTCAATATTTTTCTCCATCAGAGTGAAGTAGGTTTCTTCATTTTGAATATCATCATCTGTTAATACTGAGAGATTGTGCAGTGGAAGCGTTTTTGCTCCGATTTCTTCCTGAATTACATCTGTCAGATTTGATGATACATTTTGTTCAATCAGCAGATACTCCACATTTTGTGAAGTGGCTGACTCAATCAGTTCAGTTAATTCACGCTGTGATGGCTCATCTGTTGTAGAAATACCTGCAATGGCCTGCTGTTCAAGACCATAGCGGTTTTCCCAGTAGCTGTATGCTGCATGTGAAACGAAAAACTGGTTGATTTCAGCATCATTTGAGAGCTCTTCAAATTGATGATCAAGTTCATCAAGGCGTTCAATCAGGCTTTCGTAGTTTTCAGTGAAATAAGCTTCCTGGTCAGGCATTTCTTCAATTAATGTATCTTTAACAGATTCAGCTAAAGATTTTGACAGCACTGGATCGAGCCATACGTGAGGGTCAGTGTCTCCGTGATTATGCCCTTCATGCCCTTCTTCAGCTGCATGTTCGTCTTCTTCATGCGCATGTTCGTCTTCTTCATGAGCATGTTCGTCCTCTTCATGAGCATGTTCGTCCTCTTCATGCGCGTGTTCGTCCTCTTCATGCGCGTGTTCGTCTTCTTTATGTGCGTGTTCATCTTCTTCATGCGCATGTTCGTCTTCTTCATGTGCGTGTTCATCTTCTTCATGCGCATGTTCGTCTTCTTCATGCGCATGTTCGTCTTCTTCATGCGCATGTTCGTCTTCTTCATGCGTATGTTCGTCTTCTTCATGTGCATGGTCATGATCGCCGGCTTCCAGCTCAGCATCTGAAATTGCATCAGCAGCTGCAACCATAAATAAATCTTCGCTTTGCAGCACGTCTTTTGCGTTTTCCACAAAGCCTTCAAGTCCAAGACCTATATAAAAGAATACATCTCCCTCGGCAAGGTCAATCATGTCTCTCTGTGAAGGTTCAAATGTATGTTCATCTGATCCTGGTGGATAGATCGTCTCAACTGAAACATGTTCTCCACCAATTTCCTCCGCAAAATATTGGAGTGGATAGACGGTTGTGTATACTTCCAATGCATCTTCATTATTTTCAGCCTCATCTGATCCAGTATTACATCCTGCTAAAATCCATGGGGCAACAGCAGCTAACAGTAATAATGATTTCTTCTTCATCGTGCACCTCGTTCTAAATAGTAATTGTTCCGATTTATAATTCAACAATCGTTACTTTACTATGAAATGAAAAAGAATGCAAGAGAAAACCGTCAGGAATTTTTTCTTCCTGACGGCCATTTGTCCGGCACATGGTCAACACCGCCCGGATGTAGTGGCTGACATTTTAAAATTCTGATCAGCGTCATCAATCCACCCTTGAATGCACCGTGTTTCTGTATGGCTTCCAGCCCATATTGAGAACAGGTAGGGTAAAAGCGGCAGCTCGGAGGCGTTAATGGTGAGATACCCTTTTGATAAAAGCGGATCATAGTAAGCATGATTTTTTTCATCTCTTCACCTCTATTTTCACATTACTTCTAGTGTAGCATGAGTTCATTCTCACTCATTGAAACTTGCTCATACGTTTAAAATCACTAGTGAGTGGTACAGAATAAGAGAGACAATATTGATTTGAAAGGATGATCAACATGAGTGCAAATCCTGAATTAGTCAAAGGTGTTAACAAACAAATCGCCAGCTGGACGGTGCTTTACACAAAGCTACATAATTACCACTGGTATGTAAAAGGGCATCAATTCTTTACGCTTCACGAAAAGTTTGAAGAACTCTATAATGAAGCTGCTATTCACATTGATGAACTGGCAGAGCGACTTTTGGCACTGAAAGGTAAGCCAGTTGCCACATTGAAAGAGTCACTGGACATTTCACTTGTACAGGAAGCAGACGGTGGCGAGTCAGCTGATCAGATGGTGGAAACGCTGAACAGTGATTTTGAAACACTGATGGATGATTTAAAATCTGGAATGGATCTGGCGCAGAAAGATGACGATGAAATGACAAGTGACATGCTGCTGTCAATTCACCAGAGTCTTGAAAAACACGCTTGGATGCTGCGTTCTTTCCTTGGAAAATAAATGTCAGGGCACCGCTTTTAAACGGTGCTTTTTCCTATGCTCCATGGTAAAATCGATTTAAGGAGTGATGATATGGAAATTTCATCAATCATGACAAAGCAAACCGCACAGATGCAGCAGACGGCAAGTCTGAGCATTCTGAACACCGCAATGACAACCCAGGCAGCAGGCGCTGTGGCAATGCTTGAAACAATGAATAACCAGGGCGGCACACCTGCTCCGCACCCTCATAAAGGTCACACCATTGATCTGAAAGGGTAACAAAAAAGGACAATTTCCGATTTGGAAATTGTCCTTTTTTAACTATGTTTTAGTGATAAAAAGTTTTTGTATCTTCAAGTTGTTCAAGCCGTCCTTTGAGTGATTCAACTATGTACAGGCGTATAAAATAAGCGAGCTCATCCTCTGAAAGCTCTTTTATCATTTCAAGAAGTTCAGTATGATCCAGCTGCTCAAGTATAGTAAAAGCAATCATATCAAGGTCTTCCTGACTGCCCCGGATTTTACCTTTATACATTTCAAAAATCTCGTCCACAAGTTTCATGTTTCCGTCCTCCTTTCAAAATGTCCAGGATATCCGTAGTCCGTATGTCTTACTCTCACTATACCCAGCAAGCCTTTTTTTAATCATGAAGATAACGGCTAGTGGACATACTGAATGGAAAGGAGTGATCAAATGGAGCAGAAAAATACTTATTATGTCTCAGTCGCACGCCGGGAAATCTTAAGAAGCGGTACAGAGTCACCGTATGAATTTGTAGTGAATGCCACAGATGATGAAATCACAAAGCTGAGAATGCTGTTTGACCGTAACGAGGAGAGTGAAATGGAAGGATTTCTAACCGGACAGATGCCTTCTGTTCCATATCATCTGGATCGTACCAATCAGGAATCAGACAACCTGCTAATTAAAATTTACAGACTGATCGGGGAAATTGGAGACGAAGAAACACGTAATCATATCGTGACAATGGGACTGAAACCGCCAACAGATGAGCATCCATTTATTGATAAAGAAAATTAGAGTGCGTTTATAATGTAGTATCAGATGATAAAAATGAATATTTTACTACTTTATATATAATGTAATTTTAGTGCAGCGGAGCGGAAGGGGGCGACTCCCGAACGATTAGTGGGAAGCTGAGACCCCGCAACCGGAGGTGAGGAGGCTCAGCAACCACCGTCGGGAAAGCGTCCCCCTGAAGCGCAGCGAAACGGTTAAAAAAGATGCTCAGACAAATGTCTCAGCATCTTTTATCAATTTTACATCTCAATCTCCACAGCAGATTCGATAATCTCCTGAGGCACAGTCAAGTCATCAACCGCGTTATAATCAGTATAGACAGACTTAAGCTTCTGTTCCATCACCATCGACTGTTCAGCAAAATTCATATTCATTGTCATATCCAGATCCAGTGATTCGATCAGGAACGTTTCTTTATCCAGCGTGATGACATATAAGACATCTTCAAATGTTGTATCTTGAAATAAAGTTTCTGCTGGAACGCCAAGTCCCAGGTCAGGCATTAATTCACCTGTCTGCTCAATCAGCATATCACTAAACTTTTCACCCGAAGCGTTCAGCGTTAAAATAAAACTGTCATCATTTTGTTCGAATCTAAAGTCTTCGATATAGGCTTCTAGTGTTTCGAGTTCAGTGGCAGGGTTAGATTGGGATTCATTCAGCTGCAGCAGCTGTTCTGACATTTCAGCAGGCAGCTTCACCCATTCATTTGTCGTCGGGTCCTGCATGAAGAAACCTTCATCAGTTATATAAGATTCGGCAGTGAAGCTTTCACCATCTGTACCTTCACCTGTCATTTTAGTCGTATTCACCTGGTGAATTGTCAAAGGATCATTCATAATCGACATATCAATCTCAGATACGGTATTGATCGTTCCTTCTTCACCCATCGTGACGCTCTGGTTCAATACAGCTGATGATTTTACACTATTAATTTCATTATTTTTTTCAATCGCCTGACTGTAAACTTCCTCAAGTGTCATAGATGATGTGTCTTTGCTGCCTTCAGCAGGTTCTGCGGTTTCAGTACACGCTGTTAAGGCTAAAGTTAAAGCAGCCGTCGTAAATAGAATTGATTTCTTCATTCAATCATCTCCTAATTAGTATGTCCTTACCAAAGGTACGGTTGGGTTGTCAAAAAGTTTCAATTAATTTGAAAGAAGGTGTTCGGTTATGTATCAATTTAAAGATCATCACGGGTTTTTAGTTACATATTCTTACGACCTGAACCCTTTTTCACAAACGCCTGCCCATGTCTTTATTTTAACACGCTATAACGGGCAATGGGTTCTGACGAAGCATAAAAAAAGAGGGTATGAATTCCCGGGTGGAAAAGTTGAAGCAGGCGAGTCTGTCAGGCAGGCTGCCGGAAGAGAGGTCATGGAAGAGCTTGGCGGCGAGGCTGGTGAGCTGATTTATATCGGACAGTATAAGGTTGATGTGGATCCTGAAATTATTAAGTCAGTATTCTACACAGAACTTACCTCTCTTACGCCAAAGCATGATTATTACGAAACAGACGGTCCTGTCATGGTAACAGGGGATATTTTATCAGACCGGTACGGGGAAAAGTTCAGTTTTATTATGAAGGATGACACGGTCAGGTTATCAATTGAATCGATTCAGAAGAAAGTGGATGGAGGGAAAAAGCTTGGGTAAAAATGGTGAGATCATTCGGAAGCATCCCTATCCATCACCGAACCCCAAAATTTTGATGCATGAAGTGCTCTATTGGTCAGAAGGGTTAAAAGTGAAGGGGTTACTTGCAGAGCCTTTAAAAGAAGGGACTTATGATGGCTTTTTATATTTGAGAGGTGGTATAAAGGGTATCGGGATGGTCAGGCCGTCAAGGATTGCCCAGTTTGCTTCGCAGGGTTTTATTGTCTTTGCCCCTTATTACCGTGGAAACAGAGGGGGAGAAGGTAATGAGGATTTTGCCGGTGAAGACAGGATGGATGCAGTACACGGCAATGTGATTTTAAGAAACCACTCTGCATTTTCCGGTCACCTGCATGTCTTCGGGTTTTCAAGAGGCGGCGTCATGGCCCTGATTGCGGCAATTGAAGATGAAGGGATTTCTTCCGTTGTAACCTGGAATGGCGTCTCAGACATGGTACTGACCTATCAGGAACGTAAAGATATGAGAAGAATGATGAAGCGTGTCATTGGCGGTTCGCCAACAAAGGTACCAGAAGCGTATGAATGGCGTACACCGCTGAATGAAATCGAACGCATCAATTGTCCGGTGCTGATTATTCACGGTGAACTCGATAACAATGTGTCACCGGAGCACGCCTATCAACTTGAACATAAGCTGAAGGAAAATAATAAAAAAGTCGAGAGCTGGTATTATGCTGACTTTCATCATGCATTTCCACCGCTTGAAAACATTGCAACAGTTAAAAAACTGACAGACTGGATGAAAAAACAGAGGAGCTGAGTATAATGGGTATGCCGCTTGAGTTAAATACAATGATTGTGACAAAAGGAAGAGAAGAAAGAATTGAAAATAACTTTTTCAAGCTTGTAAAAGATGAATACAGATTGTATCCAATGCATATACCGCTTGAGGTGAAGAACTCAATTGCCGGTGAGGTCAGAGGAGTCGCTGAGATCTATAAGCTTGAGTGGAGCGGGCAGAAGACAATCATATATTTTGAAATAAAATCATTGGAATCTACAAACTAAAAAGCGTATCGGCATTGTGCCGATACGCTCTAAATGATTATACGATTGGACCGCCAAGCTTGGCGATGCTTTCATCAACGCTAGTGAACTTTTTGAAGTTCTCTTTAAACTTTATTGCAAGCTCCATCGCTTTTTCCTCATAAGCACTTTCATTCTTCCATGCAAATCTCGGCTGCAGTACATCATCAGGTACGCCAGGTACGTGAAGTGGTGTTTCAAGACCAAACAGCCCATTTTTCGCTGTTTCTGCATTTGCTAGTTCACCGTGAAGTGCTGCTCTGACCATTGCTCTTGTGTAGGCAAGCTTCATGCGAGATCCAGTGCCATAAGCGCCGCCAGTCCAGCCTGTATTCACAAGGTAGACTTCAGCATCATGCTCTTCTAGCTTTTTACCGAGCATTTCAGCATATACAGTCGGCTCAAGCGGAAGGAAAGGTGAGCCGAAGCATGTTGAGAATGTTGCTTCAGGTTCAGTAATGCCTCTTTCAGTACCGGCAAGCTTTGATGTATAGCCGCTCAGGAAGTGATACATTGCCTGCTCCTTCGTCAGCTTTGAGATCGGAGGCAGTACGCCGAATGCGTCAGCTGTCAGGAAGACAATTGTATTCGGATGACCGGCTCTGCTCGGATCAACAATATTTTTCATCGCCTGCAGCGGGTACGCAGCACGTGTGTTTTCAGTTAATGAAGAATCATCATAATCCGCTTCATGCGTCTCAGGGTCAAGTACGACATTTTCAAGGACTGAACCAAAGCGGATTGCATCAAAAATTTGCGGCTCTTTTTCCTCTGAAAGGTTGATGCATTTTGCATAACATCCACCTTCAATATTGAAGACGCCGTTATCAGACCAGCCGTGCTCATCATCCCCGATCAGCTTACGGTCAGCATCTGCTGAAAGCGTCGTTTTACCAGTTCCGGAAAGTCCGAAGAACAGTGCAACGTCACCTTCTGCTCCAACATTTGCAGAACAGTGCATCGGCAGAATATCATTTTGCGGCAGCAGGTAATTCATGACTGAGAAAATGGATTTTTTCATCTCACCTGCATATTCAGTACCACCGATTAAAATGGTACGCTGCTCAAATGATACAACGATAAATGTTTCTGAATTTGTGCCGTCTGTTTTTGGATCTGCCTTTAGCGAAGGCGCAGATAAAATGGTAAACGGTGCTTCATTCTGGCTGGTCCATGCTTCACCTTTTTCAGGGCGGATAAACAGCTGGTGAGCAAAGAGGTTATGCCATGCGCGCTCGTTAACAACGCGGATTGGAAGGCGGGAAGCAGCGTCAGCACCTGCGAAGCCTTCAAAGACGAATACTTCTTCTTTTTCACCAAGATGATTCAGTACTTTCGTATATAAACGGTCAAATGAGTCTTCAGAGATCGGCTGATTGACTTTACCCCAGTCAATCTTGTCACGCACAGAAGCTTCATCTACAATAAATTTATCTTTAGGAGAGCGGCCTGTATAAGTCCCCGTTTCAGCTCTGACAGCGCCTGTTGAAGTGATTGTACCTTCTTCTCTCATTAATACTTTTTCAACTAGCTGGGGTACAGAAAGGTTCTTATTCACGCGTTCACTCATTAATAGTTCTTTTAATTCTGAAGTGTTTCGGATTGTTGTCATGTTATCTCCCACCTTTTCAGTAAGTCATTCACCTTTGTTCGAAATTAGTATAACACATTCAAACGAATAGTCTATACTAATTGCGGATTTCATTAAAAAATCTTATTTTGTTATCTTCCTCGAAGTTGGCTGTTAATTTTCGCTCCAGGGGGGACGCTTTCCGTGGCCGGGCGGTGAGCCCGCAGGCTTCGCCGTTGCCTCACATGTCCCTTCCTGCGAGCCGCCCCCTTACGCTCTAATTAACAGCTGTGCAAGTACAACAATGGATTAAAATAAACGCAAGATCAAGAAAACTTCTCATCATCATACATATTATGATTGACATTAGACATGCATTTCCGTATGATAGTTTTTTGAACGGATACTCTTATCCCGAGCTGGTGGAGGGACAGGCCCTATGAAACCCAGCAACCTGCTCTGCAAAAAAGCGTGATGCTTTTGCGGTCCAAACAATTGGAGCGAAGGTGCTAACCTGGAGCAAGACAACTGTCTTGAACGATAAGAGTGAAAGGCGAACTGATTATGAACCTTTCCTCAAACATGCGATTGGGGAGAGGTTTCTTTTATTTTTAGCCGAAACTTGGATGATCTGGTAGGTTAACGTTCGATCTCTAAGGGTAATGAGTACCGTCGACTATTTGCTTCACAAGGAGGAGACTTATATGTCTGTAAAACGTCGTTTATTTACATCCGAGTCCGTAACTGAGGGACATCCGGATAAAATCTGTGATCAGATTTCTGATTCAATTCTTGATGCAATCTTAAAGGATGATCCGAATGCCCGTGTGGCGTGCGAAACTTCTGTTACAACCGGACTTGTTCTGGTAGCGGGAGAAATCTCAACTTCTACTTATGTAGATATCCCTAAGATCGTACGTGAAACGATCAAAGAAATCGGTTATACACGTGCTAAATACGGTTTTGATGCGGATACGTGTGCAGTATTAACTTCGATTGATGAGCAGTCACCTGACATCGCTGCAGGAGTTGACCGCTCACTTGAAGACCGTGAAAGCCAGATGACTGACGCTGAAATCGAATCAATCGGTGCCGGTGACCAGGGACTGATGTTTGGTTATGCAAATAACGAAACAACTGAACTGATGCCACTGCCAATCTCACTTGCTCACAAACTGTCACGCCGTCTGACTGAAGTGCGTAAAGAAGATATTCTTCCTTACCTGCGTCCTGATGGTAAAACACAGGTTACGGTTGAGTATGATGAAAACGACAAACCGGTACGTGTTGATACAATTGTTATCTCAACGCAGCACCACCCGGAAGTCAGCCTGGAGCAGATCCAGCGCAATCTGAAAGAACATGTCATCAACCAGGTTGTTCCTGCTGAACTGATTGATGAAGAAACAAAATACTTCATTAACCCGACTGGCCGTTTCGTTATCGGCGGACCTCAGGGGGATGCAGGTCTGACTGGCCGTAAGATCATCGTTGATACGTACGGTGGATATGCGCGTCACGGCGGCGGTGCATTCTCAGGTAAGGATGCAACAAAAGTTGACCGCTCAGGTGCTTATGCTGCACGTTATGTTGCAAAAAACATTGTGGCTGCTGGTCTTGCTGATAAATGTGAAGTACAGCTTGCATACGCAATCGGCGTGGCGCAGCCTGTTTCGATTTCAGTTAATACTTTCGGAACTGGTAAAGTAGACGAAGAGACGCTTGTAGAGCTGATCCGCAATCACTTTGACCTTCGTCCGGCAGGTATTATTAAAATGCTTGATCTTCGCCGTCCGATCTATAAGCAGACTGCTGCTTACGGACACTTTGGCCGTAATGATCTTGATCTTCCATGGGAAAGAACAGATAAAGCGGATGCGCTGAAGCAAGAAGCTAACGCATAATATGATTCAGATCCGGAATGTATCCTTTGAGATATATTCCGGATTTTTTTGTTGATGCGGGTTAGGTCAAATGTCACTTTTCTCCGAACACGATCTAGTATTCTTTGAACAACCACGTTTATTCTCCGAACATCGACAACCATTCCACGAACCACGCCACGCAAACACAGAATAAGTGTTCGCTAACTCACTACTCACATGATATGATAAAGTCACAAATCCCCGATTGATGCTTCGGACCAATACTAGGAGGAATTCCTTTGTTTACTGTCATTCTCGCAGAAAAACCTTCACAGGCAAAAAGCTATGCTGATGCATTTCATACATCACGAAAAACTGATGGTTATTTTCATATTGAAGATCCGCTGTTCCCGGGAGGAGCGGCAATTACATGGGGATTCGGTCATTTAGTATCTTTAGAGGAACCCCAGAAATATAAGCCGGAGTGGAAGCGCTGGAAGCTCGATACGCTGCCGATGATTCCGGAAGAATTCAAGTTCACTGTTCCTTATGCCAAGCGTGCGCAATTCAATATCGTCAAAGGTCTTCTCAGAAAAGCTGATCAGATTGTCGTAGCAACAGACAGTGACAGAGAAGGGGAGAATATTGCGCGGTCCATTATTGAGCAGGCAGGGATGATGCATAAGCCGACAAAACGCTTATGGATTAATTCGCTTGAAAAAGATGTGATCAGAAAAGGATTCCAGGAGCTGCGTAATGGAGACGATTACCTTTCGCTATATGATGAAGCGCAGACGAGACAGGTGAGTGACTGGCTTGTCGGAATGAATATTTCAAGGCTTTATACGCTGCTTTTACAGGAAAGAGGTGTCGATGGTCCGTTCAGTCTTGGACGCGTGCAGACGCCGACATTGTATATGATCTGGCAGCGGCAGCATGAAATTGAAAACTTTAAACCCGAACCGTTCTTTCAGCTGATTGCTGATCATAAGGAAAGCGGACAGGCTTTTCAGACAAAGCATAAAACGACGTTTAAAAAGATGGAAGAGGCTGCGGATATACTGAAACAGCACGGTATTGAGAATGGTGCTGACACAAAGGGAACAGTTGCTAAAGCGGAAAAGAAACTGAAGAAAATGCAGGCGCCAAGCCTTCACAGTCTGTCTTCACTTCAGGCGAAAATGAACAGACGATATAAATACAGCCCGTCCAATGTATTGAAAACAGTCCAGGATCTATATGAGAAAAAGCTGGTATCCTACCCGCGTACAGATTGCCAGTTCATCACAATGAGTGAATTCCGCTATTTGTTCGGTCAGCTTGATTCAATGAAAGCTGCAGCAGGAACCTCTTTTGATATAGCTCATCCGAAGCCACGGCCTAAATATGTGCAAGACAGCAAGGTGCAGGAGCACTATGCCATTATTCCGACGAAAAAAGTGCTATCGAGAGACCGGATTGAAAAACTGAAGCCGATGGAAAAAAACATTTATAACGAAATTCTTGGGAGCACGCTTGCGATGTTTCATGAGGATTATCATTATGAAGAAACGCAGGTGGATGTGGATATTCAGGGGCTCATTTTCAGTGTAAAAGGAGCAATTGAGAAAAAGCGTGGATGGAAAGAGCTGTTCAGTGAAAACGCCAAAAAAGATACAATTCTTCCACCGCTTAAAACAGGTGACGTTATTGCATCTGTTGTGAATATCAAAGATGATATGACGAAGCCGCCTAAGCCTTATACTGAAGGACAGCTCATCACCATGATGAAAACAGCCGGGAAAATGCTTGAAGATGAACAGGACCAGGCAATGTTGAAGGAAGTTGAAGGGATCGGGACTGAGGCAACGCGTGCTTCCATCATTGATACGTTAAAAAAGCAGCAGTACATTAAAGTTACGAAAAATACAGTGTCAGTAACAGATAAAGGCGTTACGCTCTGTCAGGTCATCGGCGGGACGTTATTGAGCAGTCCTGAAATGACGGCCAGGTGGGAAACCTATTTAAAGAAAATCGGCAGAAAAGAAGGCAGTCAGGAAGCGTTTCTGAACAATATCGCCAAGTTTATTCAGCATATGATCACTGAAGCGCCAAAGCAGATGGGAAGTGTAAAAGCCACGGCAGGAAGCGCTCAGAAAAAATCTTCCGTAATGCCGGTATGCCCAAGATGTAAAAAGGGTGTCATGGTGGATAAAGGTGGATTCTTCGGCTGCAGCGATTATAAGCAGGGCTGCAAACAGACGCTCCCTAAACTACTTCTGAAAAAGAAAATTTCAGATGCACAGATAAAAGCGCTTTGTGAAAAAGGTCAGACAGGCATGATCAAAGGATTTAAAAGTAAAGCAGGTAAAACATTCAGTGCCCGCCTTGTGTTGAGGGATGGGAAAATTGAAATGGAATTCAAATGAAAAAGCGGATGTGCTCATCCGCTTTTAGCTATTTACCCGCAGTTTCCTGCGGCTTTTTCTTTTTCTCTTCAAGCAGCTTTTTCACTTCATCCTTGTGTTTAGTATTCACAAGAATATACAGAAAATCTCCGGCTTTAATCTGCGTTTCACCATACGGGCTGATCAGTTGATCGTTCCGCACAATCGCACTGATTGTTGCCTGGTGCGGGAATTTCAGGTCCTTCAGTTTCTGACCTACAATTGCAATATCCCTATTCGTATGAAACTGGATCATTTCAGCATTCGCTTTTCCGATTGAAATCAGTTCCAACGAATGGTGAGGTGTATCTTTTTTAGGACCCACAAGATTCAGCTTCTTTGCCACATATGAAATCGTGGAACCCTGGAGAAGCGTTGAGGTAAGTACGATAAAGAAAACAACATTAAAAAACAGCTGCCCATTTTCAAGCCCTGCTACTACGGGGAATGTCGCGAGAACAATTGGTACGGCTCCTCTTAAACCTGCCCATGAAATGAAAATTCTTTCTTTCATTTTATACTTCATACCTGCAACCGATAAGAAAACTGCAATCGGACGAGCAACAAAAATTAAGATAATTGAAAGGATCAATCCATTAATCACGATATTTAAAGAGAATAACTCTCCGGGAAATACCAATAGACCTAATATGATAAACATCAGGATCTGAGACATCCAGGCGAAACCTTCATTGAATTGAAAAATAGAATAGCGGTAGGTTAATTCATTGTTACCAATAATAAGTGCAGCTACATAAACCGCAAGAAATCCACTACCACCAACAATTGCTGTAATACTGTATGTTAATAATGCAAAAGAAACAGAAAAAATTGGATAAAGTCCACTAGAATCAAGCTTGATCCGGTTCAGTGCAAATGAAGCAATTCGCCCGAGAATCAGACCAATTGCAAGACCGGCACCCATTTGAAGAATAAATGAAGGAATCAATCCCCAGATAGAGGAATTTTCATTTGAGATCAGTTCAATAAAAGACAGGGTTAAAAAAACAGCCATTGGGTCATTTGTTCCAGATTCGGCTTCGAGTGTGGCACCCATTTTTGCTTTGATGTTCCGTTCTTTTAAAACTGAAAAAACGGCAGCTGCATCTGTGGAGCCGACGATCGCACCAAATAATAGTCCTTCAAGCAGTGTTACGTCAAAGATCAGGTATGCTGCATAGCCTACAATTCCTGATGTTAGCACAACGCCCAGAGTTGCAAGAGAAAGGGAGGGGAGTGCTACTGCACGTACAGTCTGCCATTTCGTCTGCATTCCGCCTTCAAATAAGATGATCACAAGTGAAAAGATCCCGATCAGCTGTGCTGCTCTTGCATCATCAAAGTAAACAATTCCAAGACCATCACTGCCAACAATCATTCCTATGACAATAAAAAGAACGAGCGCCGGAAGTCCCCACTTGTTAGAAAACTTTGCAACAAGTACACCTGTTATTAGTAATAACCCCGTTAGAAGAATAAATGAATCATTACCGAATGATTCAAACAGCATATCGGTCACTCATTAAACATCGTCTCCATCTAAGCGATTGCGTTCAGCTTCTTTGTACACCTGTGCTTTTTCAGCATATTCTCTTACAATTCGCTTCATATCCGCGCGGTCTTCTTCGTTTACTTCGCGCACCACTTTTGCCGGGCGGCCGAATGCCATCATCCCCGCAGGAATCTTTTTACCCGGTGGCACAAGACTGCCTGCACCAATAAAAGCACCTTCACCGACTTCAGCGCCGTCAAGAATAATAGACCCCATTCCGATCAATGCATTTTTCCGGATTGTACAGCTGTGAAGCGTTACCTGGTGACCAATTGTCACTTCATCTTCAATAACAAGCGGCAGGTTAGGACTCTGGTGAAGCATGGAGAGATCCTGAATATTTACTTTATCACCAATGATGGTAGGTGATACGTCTCCCCGGATGACAGCACCCGGCCAGACACTTGATTCAGCCCCGATTTTCACGTCACCTGATATGGTAGCCATTTTTGATATGTATACACTTTCATCAATTTTAGGGTTGTGTCCTTTATAAGAAAGAATCATCAAATCACTCCTGTGTCCAATCTGAAATATGATATAGTTTATTTTAACACAGGCTTACCTGATACTTCACAACACAGACTTCTAAGAATTTGAAAGGCAGGTGTTCTTGTCATGTGGAAATGGGAAACTGATGGAATTGCACACGGCGTGATCGTGATGATTCATGGTGAACTTGAACATCATGCCAGGTACGGCTGGTTAATTGAAATGTGGCGTCAGAGAGGGTATCACGTTGTTATGGGTGATCTCCCCGGTCAGGGAATGGTGAAGAGAACAGAAAGAGGACATATTGACTCTTTTAAAGAATATGAAACGGCAGTAGAACAATGGATTGAAGCGGCGATGCTTTTTAACCTGCCGATCTTTTTACTTGGCCAGGGACTTGGCGGCTTAATTGCAGTCAGAATGATGTATAAAAAGAAATACGAAATTGCAGGGTTAATTTTGTCAAATCCAAGCTTTGCCTATAAGCATACCCCGTCAAAATTCAGTCATCTGCTATCAGGCAGTCTGAACAGACTATCTCCTGAGCACCGGTTTACTTTTGGCTTTACCGTTCAGGATGCAACACGTAACGATGAAATTATTGAGCTTGATCTGGAGGATCCGATCTATGTCTCCAGGGTATCGGTCAGGTGGTATCGGGAAATGCTGTTTGCAATGAAGCAAACCTTAGCAGAGGACAGTGACTTTCCTGATGTACCGGTTTTAATGATGCAAAGCGGTGAGAACAAGCTTGTAGATACAGGTCCGGGGAAGAAGTGGCTGCTGTCACATAACCTGGATGAATTTCAGTATAAAGAATGGCAGCAGTGTTACCATGAATTATTCAATGAACCAGAACGTGATGAAGTTTTTCACTATGCAGAATCATTTGTCAAAAATTGCTTAAGATCAATCGGCTATGATTTATAGAAGAGGTGGAATCACATGTCAGTTCCAAATGAACCGTTATTTCTGATGAATCAGGTATACCGTAAAGTGTTCCCAATCGTTCACAGGGAGCTTTATTACTGGAAGCAAAAAGCACTGCAGATCGAAAATGAAGAGTGTAGAAAACAGGCTATTGATAGTCTGACAAATAAGGCTTTTCACTGTGAAGGCGGCGGTATTATGTCTCTTTTAGCTTTAAAAGGGAAACGTGACGCCATCGAATTCATCGTGGCTTATCAGACGATCAGTGATTATCTTGATAACCTGTGTGACCGGAGCACATCACTTGATCCGGAGGATTTTGCAGCACTTCACCAGGCGATGGAAGATGCACTGACTGTTGGAGCCGTTCCGGGAGATTATTATCATTTGAGAGAAGACAGTGAAGATCATTACTTATCAGGACTTGTGCTGCGTTGTCAGGAAGTGCTCTCAAGAATTCCGAATTATCCTCTAATTAAGGAAGAACTGCTTTATCTGTCGCGTATTTACTGTGAACTGCAGATTCACAAACACGTGGCTGAAGATGAGCGTGAGGCGCGACTCCAGAAATGGTTTGAAGTCCACCGAGGTGAATTTCCCGAAATGGAATGGTACGAGTTTTCAGCATGTACAGGCTCAACGCTTGGTATTTTCTGTCTCGTATCCTATGCGCTCAGATCGGATTTTAAGCCTGAGCATGCAGCCATTATCCGGGAAGGTTACTTTCCTTACATACAGGGACTTCATATATTACTCGATTATTTTATTGACCAGCAAGAGGATCAGGAAGAGGGAGATCTCAACTTCTGCTTCTATTATAAAAATCCGGAAAACCTTTTTAAAAGGCTTCAACACTTTGTCAGGGAGGCAGACAAACATACGAGAAAACTCCCGCACAGCAGATTCCATATGCTGATCAACAGAGGGCTCCTTGGTGTTTATTTATCTGATGATAAAGTCAACAGCCAGAAGAAAGTAAGAAACCTTGCGCGGAAGATGATCCGGTCAAGCGGAGCGGTAAGCTTCTTCTTTTATATGAACGGAAGAGCGTATAGAAATGTCATGAAAGTTCTATCAGGAAACATTTATATTAAAAGTCAGGTATAAAAAGAGTCGGATATTTCGCTGAGCGGAATATTCGACTTTTTAAATGGACTTTACAATAATGTAGAATGAGAGGAGTGAAATCATGTCATTGACATTAAGTATATTAGATCAATCATCTATTTCAGAAGGGGGAACGGCTGAACAGGGTCTCAAGCAGACGGTGGAACTTGCACAGCTTGCAGACCGCCTGGGGTTTGAGCGCTTCTGGGTATCTGAGCATCATGATACACCAACGCTTGCCGGATCTTCCCCTGAAGTACTGATTGCCCATTTAGCAGCGAAAACAGAACGGATCAAAGTAGGTTCAGGCGGTGTGATGTTGCCACATTACAGCGCTTATAAAGTGGCTGAAAACTTTAAAGTGCTTGAAGGACTGACACCAGGGAGAATTGATGTCGGAATCGGCCGTGCGCCGGGCGGAATGCCAAGAGCATCATATGCCCTGTCAGACGGGAAACCGCGTGATGTGAACCGTTATCCTGAACAGGCTGCTGAGCTTCTGCAGTATCTGCATGATGATGTGCCTGAGGATCACCCTTATGGCAACATTAAAGCAACCCCTGTTACGCAGACTGTACCGGATCTCTGGATGCTTGGATCAAGTCCTTCATCAGCAGCACTTGCAGCTGATATGGGTGTGCCGTATACATTTGCGCTATTCATCAACGG
This sequence comes from Jeotgalibacillus sp. JSM ZJ347, assembly GCF_044383825.1. Taxonomy (NCBI): domain Bacteria; kingdom Bacillati; phylum Bacillota; class Bacilli; order Caryophanales; family Caryophanaceae; genus Jeotgalibacillus; species Jeotgalibacillus sp. JSM ZJ347. The sequence goes on from NZ_JBISEN010000001.1 coordinate 26,357, forward strand.
ACAGGGAGGACCTTCATATACACAGCAGTATTTGAGACGTTTCAAGCCTTCAAAATACTATGATAAGCCGAAACATTCTGTTGCGGTATTTACGATCTGCGGTGACACGATGGAGGATGCTGAGCGGATTGCATCTAGCCTGGATCTTTCAATGGTGATGCTTGAGCAGGGCATGCCGTCTAAAGGTACGCCGAGTCCTGAAAAAGCGATGGCTTATGAATATAGTCATTTTGAGAGACTGCGTGTGCTTGAAAACAGGAAGCGCATGGTGATTGGTGATATTGATCATGTTGAAAAAGAGCTGAATAGGCTTGCTGAAGAGTATGAGACGGATGAGATTATGCTGACGACGATTGCCTATGATTTTGAGGATAAGCTGAATTCATTTAAGCGGATTGCGGAGAGAATGCTGTAAAGGTTAGTTGGACTGGGGTTAACATGCTGTAACCGGCTTACTGCGCTTCAGGCGGACGCTTTCCGCAGGGCCGGCGGTGAGCCTCCTCAGGCTTCGCCTTGCGGGGTCTCACCTGTCCGACTTCTCCTGATGGAGTCGCCGCCTTCCGCTTCGTTCGCCTCAGATTACAATTAAAATGCAAACAGCCATGTGATTTTCTTCAAATCACATGGCTGCTTTTTATTTCTTTTCTATCGCCAGAATAAACGGCGATGGTGTTTGTGTATTGATAAATTGATAGCGCAGCACCTGGGCTTCGAGGCCATCTATTTTTTCGCAGTAGCGTAACAGGTAGTCTCGTTCAACGGCGCCTTCAGGGTGACCGTGGTAGATGACGAGAATCATCATACCGCCTGAGCGCATGACGCTTAGACACTGTTCAACCGCTGCAATGGTTGTGCGCGGTCTTGTGACGATCGTTTCATCACCGCCCGGCAGGTAACCGAGGTTAAAGATTGCGCCGGCAACTGCACCATGGTGAACAGGTGGGAGGGTCTCTTCAATTGTTTCATGTCCCTGGTTAAATAACAGAACGCGGTTTTTCAGTTCATATTCTTCAAGCTTTGATGTTGTTTCTGCAATTGCATCCTGCTGAACATCAAATCCGTAAACCCTGCCATGCTCGCCGACGAGGCGTGCGAGAAACAATGTGTCATTGCCGTTACCAACAGTAGCATCAATGACCACTTCCCCCGGTTTAACCGCTCTTTCTAAAAGTGTTCTTGTATATGGAAGGATTCTGTCCAGATTCATGACCGCACCTCACTTACATACTTGCTGCCCTGACACGAGCCTCTGTCAATCAGAGCCCGATCAATACCAGTCAGTACTTCCCATTTATTCACACTCCACATTGGTCCCACCATTAATTCAATTGGGCCGTCTCCCGTGATTCTGTGGATGATCATTTCAGGTGGAAGAATTTCAAGTTGATCACATACAAGCTCTACATATTCTTCCTGTGTCATAAATTCGAGCTGGCCTTTTTCATACTGCTTAACCATCGGTGTTCCTTTCAACAGATGAAGCAGGTGAATTTTAATGCCCTGCACGTCAAGGTCTGCAACTGCCTTCGCAGTTTCCATCATCATGTCACGGTCTTCACCGGGAAGTCCGTTAATAATATGTGAGCAGACTCTGATTCCGCGGTCACGGAGCTTTTTGACGCCTTCTTTATAGCATTCAAAATCATGTGCGCGGTTAATCATATCAGCTGTTGATTCATGAACTGTCTGGAGTCCAAGCTCCACCCAGAGATATGTTCTTTCATTTAATTCAGCCAGATAGTCAACAACGTCATCCGGCAGACAGTCAGGACGTGTTGCGATTGAGAGTCCGACAACATCTTCAAAGCCGAGTACTTTTTCATACTTCTCACGCAGCACTTCAACCGGCGCGTGGGTATTCGTAAATGCCTGGAAGTAAGCCATGTACTTACCTTCCTTCCACTTTCGGTGCATACGCGTTTTAATTTCGTTAAACTGCACTTCAAGCGGATCAACCCGGTTTCCTGCAAAGTCTCCGGATCCTGCAGCACTGCAGAATGTACAGCCGCCGTGGGCCACAGTGCCGTCACGGTTTGGGCAGTCAAAGCCGCCGTCAAGCGCGACTTTAAATACTTTATGTCCGAAATGATTTCTTAAATGATAGTTCCATGTATGATAGCGCTTGTTGTCAGCCGCATATTGAAAAGGGTTTTCTGTTGCCAAAGGTGTGAACCTCCTTCATTGCTTTTAGCGTACTCTTGGCATTCTACCATGATTTGCAGAGGGGGACTACTGAATGGAGGTGGATTGATTAAAAAGCGCTATATATAACGCCGGTGATTTCGGGGGAGGACTGCGCTTTCCTGCCCCCGGACGGTGAGCTTCCTCAGGCTCCGCCTTGCGGGATCTCACCTGCCCTTTTCCGGGGCGGGAGTCTCCGTCCTCCCCGGAAATCATCGGCTGAGTATGTACATTAACCATTAAAATACACAGTAATTTTGAAATATAAAACATTGCAACACCCGCATAATATTAAACCAAATATTAAGAATCCTCCATCTTCTTACCAGTATATTGTATTTATACATATTACCCGGTAAAATAATTTGGTATACGAAATATAAATGAAAAGAGGGACAGCAGTGCCGCGTGCTTTGTGGTTTTTAGTGATTGGGATGGCAATCAACGTAACGGGGGCTTCTTTTTTGTGGCCGTTAAATACAATTTATATCAGTGGAGAGCTTGGGAAGTCACTGACCACTGCCGGACTGGTGCTGATGGCAAATGCCGGTGCGAGTGTGCTTGGCAATCTGCTTGGCGGGGTGCTGTTTGATAAAATCGGCGGCTACAGATCGATTATGTCCGGTATTATTATAACGCTCACTGCAGTTGGCGGTCTGATGATCTGGCATGGGTGGCCTCATTATGTTTTCTTTATGATTTTTATCGGTTTCGGTTCAGGAATTGTTTTTCCTTCTATGTATGCCATGGCCGGTTCTGTCTGGCCGGAGGGTGGCAGGAAAGCGTTTAATGCGATTTATCTTGCAACAAATATTGGTGTAGCAGCAGGTGCTGCCATGGGAGGATTTGTAGCATCATTTTCGTTTAACTATATATTCATTGCCAATTTTGTGATGTATGTCATTTTCTTTTTAATTGCACTACTAACTTATAAAAATATTGAGCTTCAACCGAACATTCAGACGAGTGTACTGCAGGAGCGCGGCCGGGTTAAAAGTAAGGCTGCTTTTACATCATTACTCATTTTATGTGGAGCATACCTCCTGTGCTGGGTAGGGTACGTTCAGTGGCAGTCGACGATCGCGGATTACACGCAGCGGATCAACATTCCGCTTGAACTTTACAGCGTGCTCTGGACTGTCAATGGACTGCTGATTGTAGCAGGTCAGCCTTTAATCAAACCCATTGTAAAGCGGTTTGAGCATAATTTAAAAATTCAGATGGCAATTGGCACAGTGATTTTTATGGTTTCTTTTGCTGTCACTGCGTATGCAGGGAGCTTTCAGGGCTTTCTTGCAGCCATGATTATTTTAACGATCGGTGAAATGCTGATCTGGCCTGCGGTACCGACAATTGCAAGCAGACTGGCGCCAAAAGGACGTGAAGGTTTTTATCAAGGCGTCGTGAACAGTACAGCAACCGGCGGACGGATGATTGGACCGCTTCTTGGCGGGATCATGGTTGACCTTTACGGGATGACACCTTTATTTTTCCTGCTGATCGGATTGCTGGTCATTTCGATTGGGATTACGTTTATTTATGACCTTCCGCTAAAGAAAAAAGAAGTGGAAGCGGCTGCTTAAAAATACTTGCAAGCCCGGAGTCAATTGAATACAATAGAAAATAGTCATCATAAACTAAGACGTTGAAAAGGATTAGTAACAGAAAGCTGCTGGAAAAAGAGAGTCTGCATTTGGTGAAAGCAGACCAGCCGCACTGTGAACTCACCTTTGAGTCGATTATGCGAAACAGAGTAGCATGATCCGTTTTCCGCGATAAGGACTTGAGCGCGTGTACACGAATTTGGGTGGTACCGCGGGAGTGTATAAGCACCTCCCGTCCCATGATTGGGGCGGGAGTTTTTTGTTTATTAAAGGTAATTTTTTACATTAGGAGGAACTGGTATGAGCTTTGATCATAAGGTGATCGAAAAGAAATGGCAAAAGCACTGGCTTGAAGAAAAAACGTTCAAGACAGACGAGGATTTTTCAAAAAAGAAATTTTACGCACTGGATATGTTTCCGTATCCATCCGGTGCGGGTCTTCATGTAGGACACCCGGAAGGCTATACAGCAACTGATATTCTTTCACGCTACAAGCGTATGCAGGGATATAATGTCCTTCACCCAATGGGATGGGACGCATTCGGATTGCCTGCAGAGCAGTATGCGCTTGATACAGGTAACAGCCCGGCTGAATTTACAAAGAAAAATATCGATACATTCCGTCGTCAGATTCAGGAGCTTGGCTTCTCATATGACTGGGATCGTGAAATCAGCACGACGGATCCTGAATATTATAAGTGGACACAGTGGATCTTCCTGAAGCTTTATGAACAGGGACTTGCTTATGTGGACGAGGTAGCGGTGAACTGGTGCCCTGCACTTGGAACTGTTCTTGCAAATGAAGAAGTCATTGATGGTTTAAGTGAGCGCGGCGGACACCCAGTAGAGCGCCGTCCGATGAAGCAGTGGGTACTGAAAATCACTGCATACGCTGACCGTCTGATTGATGACCTTGAGGAGCTTGACTGGCCTGAAAGCATTAAAGATATGCAGCGTAACTGGGTTGGCCGTTCTGAAGGTGCTGAAATCACATTTAATATTGAAAACACGGAAGAAAATTTCGACGTATTTACTACGCGTCCTGACACACTTTTCGGTGCAACTTATGCAGTGCTTGCGCCTGAGCATCCGCTTGTTGATCAAATCACAACAGCAGATCAAAAAGGTGCAGTTGATGCTTATATTAATGAGATCAAGTCAAAGAGTGACCTTGAGCGTACAGATCTTGCAAAAGAGAAGACAGGCGTATTCACAGGTGCTTATGCGATCAATCCTGTTAATGATGAAAAAATGCCGATCTGGATTGCAGATTATGTACTGATGAGCTACGGAAGCGGCGCAATCATGGCTGTACCGGCTCATGATGAAAGAGACTATGAGTTCGCACAGGAATTCAACCTGCCAATCCGTGAAGTCGTTGAAGGCGGAGAAATCTCTAAAGAAGCTTACACTGGTGAAGGTAAGCATGTGAATTCAGGCTTCCTTGACGGTCTTGGCAAAGAAGAAGCGATCGCAAAATCGATTGAATGGCTTGAAGAAAAGAATCTTGGAACAAAGAAAATCACTTACCGTCTGCGCGACTGGCTGTTCAGCCGTCAGCGTTACTGGGGTGAGCCAATTCCGATCATTCACTGGGAAGACGGAACAATGTCAGGTGTACCTGAATCTGAGCTGCCGCTTGAACTGCCAAAAACAGAAAACATTAAGCCTTCAGGGACTGGTGAATCACCACTTGCGAATATTGAAGAGTGGGTAAACGTGACTCATCCTGAGACAGGTATGAAAGGCCGTCGTGAGACAAACACAATGCCTCAATGGGCGGGAAGCTGCTGGTACTACCTGCGCTATATCGATCCGACAAATAGTGAAGCATTGGCTGATCCGGAGAAAATTAAGCACTGGCTGCCTGTAGACATTTATGTAGGCGGAGCAGAGCACGCAGTTCTTCACCTTCTGTATGCGCGTTTCTGGCATAAAGTCCTTTACGATATCGGTGTGGTGCCAACGAAAGAGCCGTTCCAAAAGCTGTTCAATCAGGGAATGATTCTTGGTGAAAATAACGAAAAGATGAGTAAATCAAAAGGGAACGTTGTAAACCCTGATGAGATCATCCGCACACACGGTGCAGATACACTGCGCGTATACGAGATGTTCATGGGACCACTTGAAGCATCAGTTGCATGGTCTGAAAACGGACTTGACGGTGCAAGAAGATTCCTTGAGCGTATCTGGCGTCTGCTTGTTACAGACGAAGGCGCACTGACTGACAAAGTAAAAGATCAGCCGAATGAAGCACTTGAAAAAGTGTATCATCAGACTGTGAAAAAAGTGACAGAAGACATTGAAGGCATCCGCTTTAACACAGCGATTTCTCAACTGATGGTCTTTGTTAACGAAGCTTATAAAGTTGATGTGATCCCTTCAGAATACATCAAAGGCTTTGTTAAAATGCTGTCACCATTTGCGCCGCACCTTGCTGAAGAGCTATGGGAAAAAGTTGGAGAAGGCGAGCTGAGCTATTCAGCATGGCCAACATTTGATGAGTCCAAACTTGTCAGCAATGAAGTTGAGATCGTTGTCCAGATCAACGGAAAGCTGAAGAAAAAGCTGATGGTTCCGCGTGAAGCAAAACGTGAAGAAATGGAATCACTTGCAATGGAGCAGGAAGAAGTGACATCTGCCATTGAAGGGAAAACAGTCCGAAAAGTGATCGCTGTTCCTGGAAAACTGGTTAATATCGTAGCGAATTAACTGGTGTGATTGTTATAATCTAATTATGCTCAAAATGGAAAGGGTGGAGAACATGTCTGAATTAAACACAATTACTGCAAGTGAAGTACAAACGAAGCTTGAAGCAGGTGAAGATCTGAACCTGATTGATGTACGTGAAAATGATGAAGTCGCTGAAGGGATGATTCCTCAGGCAACTCATATTCCGATGGGAGACATTTCAATGCATCTTGATGAATTGGATCAGGATAAAGAATACATCGTGATTTGCCGTTCCGGCCGCCGTAGTGAAAATGTAGGCTGGTTCCTGCATGACCACGGTTATAAGGTAACAAATATGACAGGCGGAATGCTTGAGTATGAAGGCGAGACGAAGCCTAAAGCGTAAGATACAGTAAAAGCCTGGAATCTTTTTGAAGATTCCAGGCTTTTTTGCGTTTTATGGCCGGCGCGGCGGGTTTAGATGGTGACTTGTTTTTGGAAGTGAACCAGGTTCAATAAAGTTGGGTACAATCTTAGGTCAGATCCTGCACAAGGCTCCAATCCAATATTGACTCCGCCAGAAATTTAAACCGGCTCACCAGCTGCATTACTCCCAGCCAGTCTTCCTGTCACAAGCGCCGAAGTAATATTATATCCACCTGTATATCCATGAATATCAAGCAGTTCGCCGCACAGGAATAATCCTTCACACTTCTTAGACTTCATCGTTTTCGGCTCGATTTCCTTAATCGAAACGCCACCGCCAGTTACAAATGCCTTTTCAATGGACTGTGTACCGTTTACTTTCATTTCAAAAGCAGTCAGCAACCCGGCCATTCCTCGTATTTTCTCTGAAGAAATGGTTCCAGCCTGCTGATCCGGGTCAATGTCATTTAACTCCATGAGAAAATGAATATAGCGTTCAGGGGCAAGACCTTTCCAGACATTTTTCACTGCTTTTTTTGCGTCATCCTTTGCTATTTTGTTCAGCTCCTGAAAGACGCTTTCTGCATTTTGATTAGGCATGACATTAATACGGACTGATACCGGTGCACCTTTATGTTTTTTCATTTCTTTTACTGCATACTGACTGCAGCGCAAAATGGCAGGCCCTGATAGACCGAAATGTGTAAACAGCATATCCATCTGGTGCGTTACGATCGGTTTGCCATTTTTCTTCAGTACACTGACAGCCGCGTCGCGCAGGGCAAGGCCTTGTAATGATTTGTTTTTAATAAAAGGTTCACTTGAAAGGAGCGGTACTTCTGTCGGGAAAAGGTCGGTGACTGTATGCCCGGCTTTTTCAACCCAGGGATAGCCGTCGCCTTCTGAGCCTGTCTGAGGAACTGATTTTCCGCCAACAGCGAGCACAACTGAATCTGCAAAAATTTCCTCATCGTTTCTCGTCTTAATCCCGATCACTTTTTCATGTTCAATTAAAAGATCCCCGACCGGCGCATTTGTTCTGATCTCTACATTTAACTCACCAAGTCTTCTGAGCAGTGCATCCACAACAGATTGTGCTTTATTTGACACAGGGAACATTCTGCCGTGATCTTCTTCTTTTAACGCAACGCCGAGCCCTTCAAAGAATGCAATAATATCTTCATTATTAAAGACGGAAAATGCACTGTATAAAAACCGGCCGTTACCCGGAATATGCTTAATAATTTCATCGATTGGCAGACGGTTTGTCACGTTGCAGCGTCCACCGCCTGAGATCGCAAGCTTACGTCCAAGCTTTGTACCTTTATCTATTAAAAGAACGCGTTCTTTTTTCTCGCCGGCTGCGATTGCTGCCATCAGACCCGATGGACCGCCGCCGACAATGATTACATCATATTTCATTTATTTTCAACTCTTTTCTGCAATATGCATTTATTCTAACGCGGGAAACCCGACAATTCAATGTACTTATCATTGTCATTCATCCATTGGGGTAGTACACTCTAATATAGTGTCAAAATTCTTGTCAGATGATTAGGAAGTGAAGATAAATAGATGTCTACATCCACACTTGTCAGAGGTACGTTTATTCTGACGTTAGGTACTTTTATTTCCAAGTTTCTCGGACTTTTTTATGTGATTCCATTTAACGAACTGGTACGTGATGAGCCTGGTGCGCTCGCACTTTACGGATATGGATACATCCCTTATACGATTTTTCTTTCCATTGCGACTGCTGGCGTTCCGCTCGCCGTCTCGAAATTTATATCAAAGTATAATGCACTCGGTGAATATGAGGTGGGGAGGAAGTTATTCCGCTCCGGTCTGATTTTAATGTCTCTAACCGGGATTTTATCATTTTTAATTATGTTCCTGTTCGCCCCAGTTTTTGCTGAGATGGTCATTGCGTCAAATGATCAGGAGGTTAGTGTTGATCAGGTCATTTCAGTTATCAGGGCAGTGAGCTTTGCTTTAATTATTATTCCGGTCATGAGTTTGATCAGAGGGTTCTTTCAGGGCTATGAATCCATGGGACCTACGGCTGTATCGAATGTCATTGAACAGATTGTACGTATTGTCTTCCTTTTAGCAGGGGTGTACATTGTTCTGTTTGTGATGGATGGATCAATGACAGAAGCAATCGCCGTCGCCACATTTGCAGCTTTCGTTGGTGGTGTCGCGAGTCTTGCGTTGCTGGTTGTGTACTATCTGAAACGCAAGCCGCACTTGGATAAAATGAGTGCGACCGGTAAAAACGAAATGGACGTTTCAATTAAGGAAATGTATAAAGAAATTATTTTATATTCCATCCCATTCGTACTTGTCGGCGTAGCGAACCCGTTATTTCAGTTAGTTGATACACTTACATTTAACAGAGCAATGGTCTCGATCGGACTTGCAGCAGTATCAGATCTTCAGCTTGAAATACTGAATTTTACAACACATAAACTGGTAATCATTCCAGTGTCACTTGCAACAGCATTTGCGATGACGCTGATCCCGGTTATTACTTCCAGCTTTTCAAAAGGTAACTGGAGCAACCTGAACAGACAGATAGACCAGACGTTTCAGATCCTGCTGTTTCTGACAATGCCTGCAGCAATCGGACTGGCTCTGCTTGCAGAGCCTGCTTATACCGTGTTCTATGGTGCCGATCAGCTGGGTACCGAGGTGCTCAGAACCTATGCGCCGATCGCGATTTTATTTGCGATTTATACTGTAACGGCTGCCATGATGCAGGGAATTAATGAGCAGCGCTGGAGTGTGCTGAGCCTGCTTGTCGGTCTGCTTGTTAAATTGTCACTGAACATTCCGCTTGTTCAGATGATGGAAGTGCAGGGGGCTGTTCTTGCAACGAGTATCGGTTATGTTGCAGCAATTGTGATCAATTTACTCGTCATTAAATATTTTGCAGCTTATAAATACAGAATGGTTGTGAAACGAACGTTACTGATGCTGATCTTTAATGCAGTGATGGCTGTCCCGGTCCTGATCGTCTACTTCGGACTGGACCTGGTGATGAATCCTGAGAACAGATTACATGCAGTCATTATTTTAGCGGTCTGCGGACTGGTAGGCGCATTCGTCTATGCCGTATTAAGTATGAAATCACGTCTGGCTGACCGTCTGTTCGGTGACCGCGTGACACGTTTGCGTAATAAATTTTCTTAAAAAGGATGTTTCAAATGAGACTCGACAAACTGCTTTCCAATATGGGCTATGGCAGCAGAAAAGAAATGAAGAAATGGCTTAAATCAGGGGCTGTGACAGTTGACGGCAAGCCTGTTAAAGATGGCAAGCATCAGGTGAATCCTGAAAAAGACACTGTGCATGTGAATGGTGAAGAGGTACACTACCGTGAATTTATCTATCTCATGATGAATAAGCCGCAGGGCGTGATTTCAGCAACTGAAGATGGCATGCATGAAACGGTCATCGATCTGATTGATCCTGACTATCATTTATTTGAACCATTTCCAGTTGGTCGTCTGGATAAAGATACAGAAGGCTTTCTGCTCCTGACAAACGATGGCGGACTGGCACACGACCTGCTGTCACCGAAAAAACACGTTGCAAAAACGTATTTTGCACGCATCGCAGGAGAAGTCACAGAAGATGACATCAAAGCCTTCAAAGAAGGTGTAACCCTAGACGACGGCTATGAAACAAAGCCCGGAGAACTTGTCATTCTATCAAGGGGTGACACCTCAGAAATTGAGCTCACCATCACAGAAGGCAAATTCCATCAGGTCAAAAGAATGTTCCAGTCCGTCGGCAAAGAAGTCACCTTTCTCAAAAGACTTTCCATGGGCCCGCTGGAACTGGATCATGCCCTTGAACCAGGGGAGTACCGTGAATTAACAGAGGAAGAATTGATCAGCCTTAAACAGAGGTAATAGACTTTACCGGGTCGTTTTAGTGTATGATCCACTGAGCTGATCCTTGGAGCGGAGGGGGGAAGACTCCTGCGGCATTGAAGCGACAGGTGAGACCCCACAGGCGAAGCCGAAGAGGCTCACCGCGCGGCCGCGGAAAGGATTAGCGGTTCCGGAGTCTATATAGACACAAAACAAGAGCAGCGGAAATCCGCTGCTCTTTTATACGTTCAAATTATGAAATTTTAACTTTCTTTTCTGTCGTTGTCCATTTGCCCCGACTAGGACTCGTCACTAAATCGTTATAGGCTAACACATTCAAATCCCTTTGAATGGTGCGAGGTGTAATGCCGAATTCATCTACCAAATCATTTGTAGTCACTGTTCCGTTTTCTTTAATGAACATATAGACAGATTTGATACGCGTCAGCATTCTGTTCGTAGTTGGTTTCAAAAAACCACTCCCTCATCTTTTTTCCATGGCATTGACGACGGTTAACAGTGTGATCATTCTCAGAAGTAAAATTGGTGCCTGACGACAGCCCCTTTTCATTCTTTTTCGACAATCATTATTGTCTGACAATTTTATTGTACACCTCATTTAATTAAATTTCTACCCTTTTATACCCATTTACAAACTATTAACATATTAATTCAGAAATTGTTCGTCATTAAAATAGGCGGAAACTTTTCAGGCTGTCATCCGTAATAAAGGAAAAGGATGTGAGATCATGCTGAATGTACATATTCAATCAGGCAGTTACCAGCCGAATCAGCAGATTATTAATGAGATACATTTTGATTTGCAGCCGGGAGAACTTTTTATAATGATCGGGTCTAACGGTGCAGGGAAAAGTACGACGTTAAAAGCAATCATGGGTCAGCTCCCATTTTTAAAAGGGGAAGTAGTATTTCAAAAAAATATCCGTTACTCATTTATACCGGAGCGGCCTGTCTTTTATGACGAATTAACACTTCAGGAACATCTTCAGTTTATTGCTGACATTGAAGAAATACCTGAGTCAGAATGGAAGCCGCGGGCTGAAGAGTGGCTTGGGAAATTTAAGCTGACAAGAGTGCTTCACGAACTGCCGGGCACTTTTTCTAAAGGAATGCAGCAAAAAGCGATGCTGCTACTTGCACTTTTAACGAAGCCTTCACTGTGGATCATTGATGAACCTTTTATGGGACTTGATCCATCTGCTGTGAAGCTTTTTATGAAATTGATAGAAGAAGAGCGTGAGAGAGGTGCGGGGATTTTAATGTGCACCCACATTCTCGATACCGCTGAGAAAATTGGTGACAGGTTCGTTATTATCTCTGAAGGGACGTGTTCAGCATACGGTACACTGCAGAAAGTGCTCACTGATTACGGTGCGGAAGATTTATACGGCTGTATTGCGGAGGCTGAATAAAGATGAGCGGACTTCTGCGATCGAGAATACATAAAGATTTCAACTACCAGTACGGGATCATTAAAACAGCAATTGACTGGACGGTCATTGTCTATCTGATTTTGCCTGTAATCTTTTTCAGCGGTCTTTTTTACAGGTCACTCTGGATAGAGCCGCCTGGCTGGTTCAGCTGGTTTGACTGGAGGCTCGCCGCCCTTATGATGGCAGTGACGATGATTTCATCAAAATGGCGCACTTTTTTGTATGAGGCGGACAGCGTCTTTTTAATCAAAAGAAGAGCGCAGATTGAATCCCTTTTAAAAAAGAGCTTTATCTATAATCTGTTATTTGCATTTTTAGAGACCGGTGTGATAGTAGTTCTGCTGTTACCGTTTCTGGTCAACTTTCTTTTTGCAGACTGGATCCAGGTTGCTGCATTCTGGGTATCAGTCACAGTGGTAAAAGTCAGTGGAAAAGCAATGTTTTATTTTGCCTGGCTGCGATTTAAAGGGTGGCGAATAAGGGGTGTTGTCATTTCGATTGGCATTTTCATAATTGTGTTCACTATTTTTGTGACATGGCTCAGTTTGTCCATTCCTTTTGCAGCGGCATTACCACTCATTGGATTCATAATGATGCTCCCTGCATTACTGAAAAACAGCCTGCTGTCTCCTAACAGAATTCTCGATCACGGGATAAAAGAGCGCGGTTATAAAACAAGGTTTATTAAAAAAATATTTTCAATGTCATATGAAGTTGAAACGCCGCCAAAATCCAAAAATCGTTCCAAGCCATGGTTTTTCAGAAAGTCAGGGAGGATCTTTAAACAGCCAGGTCCGCAAAAAGCAATGGCAGAGCTCTTTATCAAGCACTATGCGAGAAACAGGGAGTATACTTATATCATTCTCAGACTCGCAGGTGCTGCAGGGGCTTCAGCAATTTTTGTGCCTTCTGGCTGGGCTTACCTGATCATTGTGGCCTTCCTTGCTTTCGGTACAATTTCTGTCAGTCAGCAGATGTGGGCTCAGCTGATTGATCAGCATGCGATCGGTGTGAAGTATAAAACGAAAGATGCCTACTTTAAAATTAAGCGTAAAACCAACATGATTTCAGTTGTCCCTTATATCGTTTTCTTACTGCTCTATTTCATCTGAATCAAATTTCATGGTGATTCCGTTGATGAAATGTTCTATAATAGGACCATTATCAAAGAACGGGGTGATTGCCGTGACGATCAGCTGGATGGATGAAGTGGATAAAAGGAAAGACGACATATTAAAAGAGCTTCAGCAGCTTATCGCCATTCCGAGCGTACTGGACGAAACAGACGCTACTGAAGAGGCGCCTCTTGGGAAAGAGGTTAAGCGCGCGCTGGAATACTTATTGAACGCCGGCAGAGCATCGGGTTTTAAAAGTAAAAATGTCGGTCATATCGCCGGACATCTTGAGATGGGAGACGGAGACGATCTTCTTGGGATCCTGTGTCATGTAGATGTTGTACCGGCAGGGAATGGATGGACTTTTCCTCCATTTGAAGGTGACATAAAAGACGGCAGACTTTATGGACGTGGCGCGATTGATGATAAAGGACCAACCATTGCTGCTTATTATGCCATGAAGATCATTGATGAACTTGGTCTTAAACTGGATAAAAGAGTACGGATGATTATTGGAACCGATGAAGAAAGTGACTGGCGCTGTGTGGATCATTACTTCAAAGAAGAGGAAATGCCGACAATCGGCTTCGCACCGGATGCAGACTTTCCTGTGATTCATGCTGAAAAAGGAATCATGGATGCGGACTTTCATCTGACACAATTTGATCCGGATGAGCATGCACCTAAAATTGAAATGCATACGTTCCACTCAGGCGAAAGATACAATATGGTGCCTGACTATGCAAAAGCAGAACTCACTGTCCATGCTGAGCAGACCTTTTTGCTGCAGGAGTACGAAGAGTTTTTAAAAGAGCAGGAGTTAGATGGTGATTTTTATGTGAAAAGCGGCTTGCTAACGATGGAGTTGCACGGGAAATCGGCACATGCAATGGAGCCGGATAACGGTGTAAATGCAGGTGTACTGCTGCTCAGGTTTTTAAAACGATTTGAGCTTGACGCCCGCTCAAAAACATTCGCCACTTTTGCTGACAAATACTTATATAACGGTTCAAGAGGGATCGCCCTTGGGATCTCAGGCAGTGATGAGATCAGCGGGGATCTGACCCTGAATACCGGCTTAATACGTTATTCTGAGAACGATGCTTATTTCGGCATCAATATCCGCTATCCGGTCACTTATGATATGGATCAGAAGCGGGAGTGGCTGACGGGTGAAATGGAAAACCATCATATTCGCATCGATGTGAAGGATGATTCAAAACCTCACCACGTCGATGGAAATGATTCATTTGTTCAGACGTTACTGTCAGTATACGAAAACCAGACCGGTGAAAAAGGGAAGCTGCTTGCAATTGGCGGAGGCACCTACGCCAGGTCTCTGGAAAAAGGTGTAGCGTTCGGCGCACTATTTCCAGGAAGAGAAGATGTTGCGCATCAGAAAGATGAATATATTGAAATAGAAGACTTACTGAAAGCCACGGCAATCTACGCAGAGGCAATCTATCAGCTTGCATGTGAAAAGTAATCATTGAGGGGGAGATCAGTTTGGGTACAATTCTTGTAAATGATCAGTTTTTAGACCGTGTGAATGGAACAGTGGATATTGAAGACCGCGGATACCAGTTCGGTGACGGCGTATATGAAGTAGTAAGAGTGTACGGCGGTAAAATGTTTACAGCTGAAGAACATCTGACAAGATTGTTCGAATCAGCAGAAAAAATCTTTTTGTCACTTCCTTTTACACTTGAGGAATTAACAGCAAGATTAGAAAAGCTGATGACAGATAACCAGCTTAATACAGGCATCATCTATCTTCAGGTGACAAGAGGTGCTTCATCAAGACAGCACCACTTCCCTGAAGAGCAGAATGCCGTTCTGACTGCTTATACAAAAGAAGTAGCACGCCCTGTCGGTGATATGAGCGCTGGCGTAAAAGCAATCACGACTCCGGATGTGAGATGGCTCAGATGCGATATCAAGAGTCTGAACTTACTCGGCAACCTTCTTGCTAAACAGGAAGCAGTATCAAAAGGCGGTTTCGAAGCCATTCTTCACAGAGATGAAACTGTCACAGAAGGGTCTTCATCAAATGTATTTATGATTTCTAACGATACAATGTATACACACCCGGCGACAAACCTGATTCTAAACGGAATCACACGCCGTGAAATCATTAAGCTTTGTGCTGATATCGGCCTGAAGGTGGAAGAGAAATCATTTACACTTGATGAATTATACAATGCTGAAGAAGTATTTATGGCAAGCACAACAGCAGAAGTCATGCCGCTGACATTAGTGAATGATCAGCAAATCGCTAACGGCGCACCAGGCAGCTGGACACGTAAACTGCAGGAAGCTTTCGAAGGTGCAGTTGAACAACAGTGCGGTGCATTGACAGAGACGATTACACTCTAGTATTGCTCTATATAAGGGGGCTGTGATTTCCACTCCAGGGGGACTTCGCGGCCGGGTGCTGAGCCAGCAGGCTTCGCCATTGCCTCACCTGTCCCTTCCTGCCGCAGGAGTCGCCCCTTCCACTGCAATCACAGCTGTGCAAATATGCAGGAGTATTTATATAAACGATAATCGTCTGTATTACTCTCATTAAGAAAAATCAAAAGCCCCCAGTTCCAATAAAGGAACTGAGGGCTTTTTGCAAGACAAAATTGTAAGTAATACTGAGCGGACCCTTGGAGTACAGGGCGAAGACCCCCGCCCCGGGAAAGGACAGATGAGACCCCGCAGGCGTAGCCGAGGAGGCTCATCGTCCGGGGGCAGGAAAGCGAAGTCCTGTACGTAAAGGGTCCGCGGTTCTAATGCGACACTTTATTCATACCTGAAAACATCACTGGACAGGTATCTTTCACCTGTATCACACGCAATAAACACCACAAATGAATCTTCAGGGAGCGTTTTTGCTACTTCTAAAGCTGCGTAGCAGGCAGCACCTGATGAAGGTCCAACAAGAATCCCTTCCTCACGCGCAAGGCGTCTTGTAATGTCATATGCCTGCTCATCTTCAATCTTGTGGATCTTATCATACACATCCTGATTCAAAATATCCGGAATAAAGCCCGGGCTTGTCCCAACAAGCTTGTGCTTACCGGGCTTTCCGCCTGAGAGTACAGGAGAGCCTGCAGGTTCAACGACATGCACCTGGAGATCTTTATACTTTTCTTTTAATACTTCACCGGTACCTGTAATTGTACCGCCTGTGCCTGCTGTCGCGACAAATGCGCTGAGCGGCTTTCCAAGCTGGTCAGCTGCCTCGATAATTTCAAGCGCAGTTGATTTTCTGTGTGCATCAGGGTTCGCGAAGTTTTCAAACTGCATCGGTACAAATGCGCCGTCGATTTCCTTCGCGAGTTCATTGGCTTTTTTAATCGCACCAGGCATTTTTTCATCGCCTGGTGTAAGTACCACTTCAGCGCCATATGCTTTTAATAGATTAATTCTCTCAGCCGTCATTGTATCCGGCATCACCAGGATGGAGCGATAGCCTCTTGCTGATGCATTCATCGCAATACCAATTCCTGTATTGCCGCTCGTCGGTTCAATAATTGTTGAACCTTCTTTTAAATAACCGGCCTTTTCAGCTTCTACAATCATATTAAAAGCTGCACGGTCTTTTACACTTTTACTCGGATTATAATATTCAAGTTTTGCATAAACCGTGGCACCTTTTTCAGGCTGCAGACGGTTCAGTTTGACAAAGGGAGTATCCCCAATCAGTTCTGCAATATTGTTAACGACTTTCATCATCATCATCCTTTCAAGACAGTTACGTGTTTTCATTCTACCTTTTCATACGTCAGGATTCAATTTAGACTGTCCAGACTGCAAAAAAACGATATAATGAAGCCAATACCAAATGATGGAGGTCTGTCATGGATAACCACTATTTTGTTGCATGTACATTATCTGATGAAGTAAAAGAAACACTACATAACATTCGTCAGTCCTTTTTAACAGAAGAGGCTTTTAAGAAAGTCACAGACCAGGCTGACCTTCATATCACACTGTCATTTCTCGGTGCTGTATCTGAGCAGCAGCTTAATATTGTCTGTGAAGCGCTCGATAAAAAGATAAAGGAGCGTCAGACATTCCAGGTAGTGTTCGATCACATACATACTTTTGGACCGAAAGATTCACCACGCGTATGGTGGGCAGGGCCGCGGGAATCAACCGAACTATCTTCTTTATATGACTGTGTACAGTCAGCAGTCAGTGTAATTGAAAAAGGTGAAAGCAGACCTTTCAGGCCGCATGTGACGCTTGCGAAAAAATGGAAAGGTGAAGCAGCAACTGTATACAGAGGTTCCCTAGACCCTGTATCGGCGCAAATCACCGAAGTGAGGGTATATAAAATTCATCCCGGACATTCTCCAATGTATTCAACCTATCAATCATTTCAGCTAAAAGAAAGCGGTGAAAATAATGGCACAGCTGATTAAGCTGCAGGACTATGTGTCACGTTACGAAAAAGATATGATCCGCTATCCTTCTCAATATGTCAGACTGAAAAAACAGCAGTGGACAAAGATTAAGAAGCAGTGGGAAGATGGTGACTTTTATTTAAATAAAGATGAAGTTCAGCGCTTCAGAGAAGAAGTTGAAGGGAAAGATGGAATTCTGAAACGCTTCAAAAAGATTCTCGTCAGGCATGAGGAAGAACCTGATGATCCGGTGGAACCTGCTGAAAGCGATGATTTGTCTTTTGAGCCTTCCGTTTACTATAAGCCGGAAACACTTGACGATCTGAAGCACCTGTATCTCGATCAGCTGTTGCAGTTTCAGCTTACATGGGCAAGCTCAACTCTGACAGAAAAATCTTATGTTGATTCGAAATATCACCGTGATGATCAATTGAAGTTTTTTCTGCAGCGGTTTCCGGATACTTTTTTATTGATGTATGAGCCGATTCTCCTGCTGAAAAAAGCACCGGTTGAACTTGAAATCCTGCTTTTTACACCAACCGGCCTTTGGTGTATTTCAATGCTTGAAGAGGGAGAAAACACAGTGTTTGTAGGCTCCACGGAGCGGTTCTGGAAGGTGAAAAAAGGAGAAAGCGAGCACACGCTTTTAAATCCTTTAATTTCGCTGGATCGTACTACTTCTATTCTCCAGCAGATTTTTGATAAAAATGAAGTGGATTTTACGATTCATAAAGCAGTATTATCTAGAACAGGCTATCTGGATTTTCCTGATATACCGTATGGCTATAAAGTAATTGATAAAAGAAATATTGAAAAATGGCATGATCAGCAGCGGACAATGTCTTCACCGTTTAAGCATATGCAGATGAAAGCAGCGCGTGCTGTCATTGAATATACGCAAACGACTTCAGTGAAGCGGATGGAATGGAATGAAGCGGCTGATGACCTACTATCGGAGGATGGCGAATGAAACTAATCGCCATTTTTAATCCGAATGCAGGAAAAGGAATCAATCAGCATCAGCTGACCATGCTTTCAGGCTTGCAGAAAGCCGGGGTTGAAATATGGATGACAAGAGCAAAGCATGATGCTGAAAGACGGATACGGGAATGGTGCGCGTCAAATCCATCTGAGGAAGTCTGTTTTATTGTATCAGGCGGTGATGGAACAATGCATGAGACAGTGAATGGTGCAGCCGGGCATCAGCATGCTGTGTTTGTATCAATCCCTGCAGGATCAGGAAATGATTTTGCCAGACATTTCGGTGGCTTTAAGCTGGATAAGCAGCTGCCTGAATACTTAAAGCTAATATCAATTGAGAATCACGATGTTATCCGCTATGAAATGAATGGAACCAGATCAGCAGTAAGTAATATGGGAGCGGGATTTGATGCGGAAGTCGCATATGCTGCCAATCAATCCAGAATTAAAAAGGTACTAAATAAATTATCTATTGGAAAGATCGTATATGTTGTCTTTTTAGTGCGGTTGCTTTTCACATTTAAACCATATACGCTGAACATGACAGCAAACAATCAGAACTATCAATTTAACAGGGTTTGGTTTATGACGATCTCCAACCAGCCGTATTTTGGCGGCGGGATGAAAATCGCCCCGTCTGCAGACAGTCAGGATGGAGAGCTTGATATCACGATTGTTCACGGTCTGTCCAGAATGAAGTTCTTACTCGTGTTTGTCAGCGTATTTAAAGGCACACACACGAAATGTAAAGAAGTAAGCCTGATCCGTTCAAAACAAGTAATTTGTCGAACTGAAACAGATGTCAGGGTGCATGCAGATGGGGAAGACAACGGTCTGCTGAAAAAGGGTGAACCCCTAAAAGCAGCGGCTGCACCGCTTGAAATCCGGACCGCAGCTAAGTTAACTCTTGACGAATCATAGGGAAAAACGATAATATTTTAAAAGGATAGCGCTTTGTCTAGCTGCTATCTTTTTCTATTCTATGAATGATGAAGATCTTAAACCACTCCGCTATAGAAGGTGAATGAATTGGAACATTTATTTGATGATCAGGACTGGGAGATCATGTCTGCAGGAGGCGCTTCTGGTGAAGCCTTTTTCGCAAGATATCATGAACAGAAGCTTTTTCTTAAGCGCAACTCATCACCTTTTTTAGCTGTACTATCAGCGGAAGGAATTGTGCCAAGGTTAAAGTGGACAAAGCGGCTTGAAAACGGTGATGTGATTACAGCACAGCACTGGCTGAACGGTCGTGAGCTTCATGCAGATGAGATGAACGGTCCCCGAATCGCGAAAATGCTGAAAAAAATTCATAGCTCCAGGCCATTAACTTCTATGCTGCAAAGACTGGGAAAGGAACCATATGACCCTTCTCTTATGTATGAGGAAGTAGCCGATACGCTTGATACTGATTTGAAGTATCTGCCGCCTGTAAGAGAAGCACTCTCTTTTTTACGTTATCATCTTGATGGCATTTCTGCGGAAAGCTATGTCGTTTGCCATGGAGATGTGAATCATAATAACTGGCTTTTATCTGATGTGAATGAATTATTTTTGATAGATTGGGATGGCGCCATGCTTGCTGATCCTGCTGTTGATGTTGGTATGCTTTTATACTGGTATGTACCTGAGCAGGAATGGAGCAGCTGGATGTCTCATTACGGCGAAGAGCTGACGGATGATTTCAGACTTCGTATGAAATGGTATGTCGTATGCCAGGCGCTTGTCATGCTGCAGTGGCAGAAGGACAAAGGCAGGCTGCACGATGTAACAAAGTGGATGAACTTTCTCCAGCGCACCCAAAAGAAAGAAAACCCGAAGTAGCCTGATTCTTTTCTGGCAACAACAGAAGAGTACAGGCTATTTTTGATTTCAGATTATACAAACCGCTGCCCCTTTCCATGCAGGAATTCGCTTTCCGCGGCCGGGCGGTGAGCCAGCAGGCTTCGCCATTGTCTCATCTGTCCTTTCCTGCCGCAGGAGTCTTCGTCCTGCATTCCAGGGGTCAGCTGGATTTACAATTGAAACTATTTTTAGTAAAAATATTAAAACAGAATAAAGGAGCTTATTATTATGAGAGCAAGGAATAAGCCGTGGGCAGAAGATCACTTAAAATCGCATCCGCAATATGTGCCTGCTGAGCCTGTATCACATAAAGGAAATTGGAAGACAGAAGTGTTTGGCAACGAAAACGAACTGCATATTGAAGTAGGTTCAGGTAAGGGCAGGTTCATTACTGAAATGGCCAAAATGCACCCTGACGTGAATTATATCGCTATTGAGCTGTCTGAAAGTATTGCCATCAGCGCACTTGATAGAATGATTGAAGCAGATATCCCGAATGTGAAGCTGCTGACAATCAATGCAGAGATCCTCGGTGACGTTTTTGAAAGAGGCGAGGTTGACCGCGTCTATCTGAACTTTTCTGATCCATGGCCAAAGACAAGACACGAAAAGCGCCGTCTGACATTTAAAAAGTTCCTGGACCTTTATAAAACAGTTCTTCCTGAAAATGGAGAGATCCATTTTAAGACAGATAACAGGGGACTGTTTGAGTATTCACTGCAGAGCTTTTCAGCCTATGGTCTGCTGCTGACGTATGTCAGCCTGGACCTTCATAACAGTGATTTTGAAGGTAATGTCATGACAGAGTATGAAGAAAAGTTTTCTTCAATGGGGCAGCCGATCTACCGCTGTGAAGTGCGTTACCAATAATGTTGAATCCGTTCTTTCTTTTTAAAAAGGGGGGCGGATTTTTTGTTATGTATGGGCGGACTACTACAAGTTCTGACTGGACTGCTACAAGTTCTGCGCTAATTGCTACAACCTCCCGGGTGTATCGCTACAACCTGCATGTAGTAACATGCAACTTCACACGATTTTGCTACAACCCCAGACCGTGAACCAATCCTTTTTTAGCAAAGACTTCCCTTCTGTGATAATATGTAAGCGTATACATAAGGAGGCGATCAAAATGGATTCTTTTAAGTTTGGTGATTGGGAACTTTACTGGCTTGATGGAGGAATAACGAATATGGATGGCGGCGCGATGTTTGGGGTTGTACCTAAACCGCTCTGGTCAAAAAAATATCCGGTGAATGAAAAGAATCAGATTGAGCTTGTCACTGAGCCGCTGCTTGTTCGAACGGGAGATAGAAATATCCTGATCGATGCAGGTGTCGGGACCGGTAAATACGATGAGAAAAAGAAGCGGAATTACGGTATTACACGCGAAGCGTCGATTGAACGCTCGCTCAGCGAACTGAATCTGACAGTTGAAGATATTGATACAGTTGTGATGACGCACATGCATTTCGATCATATTGGCGGTTTAACAACGCCAGAAGGTGAGGGAATGAAATCTGTATTTCCGAATGCGTTGATCCTCGCAAGTGAAACAGAGTGGAATGAAATCAGGAATCCGAATATCAGATCCAGAAATACATATTGGACAGAAAACTGGGAAGCGATTCAGGAGCAGGTGACAACATTTACAGAAGAACTGGAAGTACTTCCTGGCATGACGATGATTCATACAGGTGGTCACAGTGACGGTCACTGTATCGTAAAGATGGAACAAAACGATGAAGTGATCCTCCACATGGCGGATTTAATGCCAACTCATGCCCATCAGAATCCATTATGGGTGCTTGCATACGATGATTATCCGATGACATCAGTTTTTGCGAAAGAAAAGTGGGTAAAAGATGGACTGAACAACGGCTGGTGGTTCAGTTTCTACCACGACGCCCACGTCCGTATGATCAAATGGAATGAAACAGGTAAAGAAGTAGCAGGTGAGCTGAAGAGAACACCATTTACGGATTGATTAAAAGTTTAATTTTATATCAATTAAATGAATGAGAGAATCCTGAGGTGAACAGAGCAGAAGGCGGCGACTCCCTCCAGCAAGAGAAGAAGGACAGGTGAGACCCCGCAGGGCAACGTTCGAGGAGGTCCGATTGAATCGGAGCCAGAACTGGCTCACGGGGAAAGCGTCCGCCTGAAGCGCAGCGGAATGATTAAAGGAGGCCCGGATTGAATCCAGGCCTCCTTTTACATTATATTTTATATACATCCATCACTGTGCCTGTTCTCGCATCAGCAATAAACTCAAATTGTTCCAGTTCACTGCCGTGGTGACGGGAAATGCCTCCACGATACACTTTGCTTTTTACTGCAAGTACCTGATGATCTTCTGGGTTCATCTGAATCCAGGAGCCGTCAATCGGACCTTCCTGCTTAAATTGATCTTTCACATTTTGAAGAACTTTCTCGGCAGAAACCTGATTCGATTGTACTGCATTTGTGCCTTGACTGATCACAACACCGGCTGTTAAGCCTACTGCTGCTCCAAGCGCTGCATCTTTCCAATTCATATGATTCACCTCCGGATATTCAACTACATTTTAGTATAGCGGATTCGCATCAACTATGCACATGAAAAAAGAGCAACATCTTCCAATTTTAATCCTTCAAGTGGAAAGGTGAAAGAAAGTTCTGTAAAATGAAATGGAATGCATATATGAAAGGAAGTATACATAATGAATCAGGATACACTTACGTTATTTAAACAATTAACAGAACTGCCGGGTGCGCCGGGTAATGAGTATGCGATTAGAAAACTGATGAAACAGGAGCTGTCCAAGTACTCAGATGAGATTGTACAGGATGGTCTTGGCAGTATTTTCGGTTTGAAAAAGGGGCCTGAAGATAGTCCTGTCGTGATGGCAGCCGGGCATATGGATGAGGTTGGATTTATGGTGACGGGCATTACGGAAAATGGGATGATCCGTTTTCAGACGCTCGGTGGCTGGTGGAGTCAGGTGCTGCTTGCACAACGTGTTGAAATCGTCGCAAATGATAAAAAAATTACGGGTGTGATCGGGTCTATTCCTCCTCATCTGTTAAGTGAAGATAAGCGTGCAAAGCCGATGGATATTAAAAATATGCTGATTGATGTTGGAGCTGATGATAAAGCAGATGCTGAATCAATGGGGATCCTGCCTGGTCAGCAAATTGTTCCTGTATGTCCTTTCACGCCGATGGAAAATAAGAAAAAGATTCTTGCAAAAGCATGGGATAACCGCTATGGCTGCGGAATTTCGATTGAACTTTTAAAAGAGCTTCAGAATGAACAACTGCCAAACACTTTATACAGCGGTGCAACTGTTCAGGAAGAAGTGGGCTTAAGAGGTGCACAGACTGCTGCGAATCTGATTAAGCCTGATATTTTCTTTGCAATGGATGCAAGTCCTGCAAATGATATGACAGGTGATAAAAATGAATTTGGTCAGCTTGGAAAAGGGACGCTTCTCCGTATTCTTGACCGCAGTATGGTCACTCATCGCGGCATGAGAGAATTCGTTCTTGATACAGCGGAAACAAATAACATTCCTTATCAGTACTTTGTATCTGCAGGTGGAACGGATGCAGGACGCGTACATATTTCAAATGAAGGTGTACCAAGTGCTGTTGTCGGAATCTGCTCAAGATATATTCATACATCTGCTTCAATGATTCATATCGATGATTATGCAGCGGCGAAAGAACTGCTTGTGAAGCTTGTAAAATCATGTGATAAGTCAACAGTTGAGACGATCAGACAGGGGTCATAATCATGAATCTGGCTGTCGGTACACAGAATAAGGCGAAAGTTCAGGCAGTTGAAAACTGCTGGACTTTCGGCGAAGTAAAAGGCTTTAAAACAGAATCGGGTGTGAAAGATCAGCCTTTTGGGCATGACGAAACGAGGCAGGGTGCCATCAATCGTGCGATAAATGCAGCAGCTCTCTATCAGGGGGCTGCCGGCATTGGACTTGAGGGTGGAGTAGCCGAAACAGCAGATGGTCTCTATATATGTAACTGGGGTGCTTTAGTAGTGCCTGATTTTAAAGAACCATTTACTGCTTCAGGTGCAAGCATCAGGCTGCCTGAGGAACTTGCAGATCCGCTTCGTAAAGGACAGGAACTGGGACCGTTGATGGAGCAGTTCAGCAAACAGCGCAACATCAGGCAAAAAGAAGGCGCAGTCGGCTTTTTTACAAACGGAAGAGTGACAAGAGCACAGATGTTTGAACATATTGTTGAACTGCTGATCGGTCAGTGGGAATATGAAAAAGGCAAATAAAAAGGGATCGTCCAGGCGATCCCTTTTTATCATTATTCAGTTTCAAAAATATAAGAAACGGCTTTAAGTGCCTGTTCAGGTGTTTCTACTGTTACCGTTGCTTTGCGTGACAATTCTTTTAGTGCATGGTGCAGTTTTTCAGGACGGATCAGGATCAGCGGTTTATTCATCGTCAATGCTGCTGAAGCATCCATTGCAGTATTCCACTGTTTGTACTGTTCGCCAAATAGTGCAATCACCAAGTCTGATTTTTGTAGCAGGACCTGCGTGCGGAGATTATTAAAAGCAGATGCAGCATCGTCTTTAAAAATTGCATTCGGCTGCTCACCGAGAATTTCTTCTCCAATATCATCTGAGCGGCTGTGATTTTCCATCGGACCTGTGAAATGCAGCTTGTATGGAAGTGATTCAGCCTGTTCTTTTAACTTAGCACGCCAGTCACTGTGGATTTCTCCTGCCAGATAAATTGTCAGTTCCATCTAATCGCTCCTTTTCAATATGTAATGGATCAAGTATAACATGACAGAAATCGGGCTGGAAATTATTTGCCGGACGAAAGGGTTGTCAAAAGTTTGGTGGATTAGTATGATGGTTAGCGAACGTGTTCAAAAGGAGGAAAATCATTGAAGAAACATCTGTTTATCTTATTTATCATTTTCACATCCGCTGTACTTGCAGCTTGTAATACAACTATAGAGCAGGAAAGAGACAAATCGCTTGAGGAAGTAGAAGAGATTTTTTATGAAGAAGCAGAAAGACCGAATACAGAATTAGACGATTTGGAAGTGCACCTTCCTTATAACACTGAAGTAGCTGAAACGTCTGATCATAATGCTGTCATTGAACAAAGTAATGAGACATTTGTTCTTTTCCATCATTTAAATGAAGAAGCAGGTAATGATGTCATTTATACCATGACAGAAGCTGCTGAGGAAGAATGGCTGGTTAATGAAACGTTCGAAGAAAAAGACCGCTTCGGTTATGTACTGCTCAGACAGGTTGATGAAGAAAACTACGAACTGACAACAGGCATAGATTATGCAAAAATGACAACCATCACAAAACTTGAAGACATCAGCAGTAACGCAAAATGGATGATGGAAACTGTCAGATCAACAAAATGGAACCAGGAAAATCCGGAAGAATAGTCTTCCGGATTTTTTTATAAGCAAAATCATTTTTAACTTTACAACCTTTACACTTGTCATTACACTATTATAGGAAGGAGAGGACGGCATGGGATTTTTGAAGAAAAAAGGCATACATATTTCTTTTAAAACTTACTTAATTGATGGCTTAAGCTTTATGGCGCTTGGTCTATTCAGTTCATTAATCATCGGACTGATTATGCAGACGGCCGGTAATGAACTTGGGATTAACTTTCTGACTGAGATGGGTGTACTTGCAATGGGGCTTGCAGGACCGGCAATAGGTGCAGCTGTAGCGTACGGCTTAAAAGCACCTCCGCTTGTACTATTTGCAGGGGTCATTACAGGAGCAGCAGGCTACGCGCTTGGTGGTCCGGCCGGCGCGTATGTGGCTGCTGTTATTTCAACTGAAGCCGGGAAGCTGGTCAGCGGATCCACTAAAATTGATATTATTATTACGCCATTTGTCACAATTGCGGCAGGTTATGGAATCTCTGCACTGGTGGGTCCTGAGATTCAGTCGTTTATGCATGCAACCGGTGAAACAATTGGCTGGGCAACTGAACAGCGGCCGCTCGTCATGGGAATGCTTGTAGCAGGCTTAATGGGTCTTGCGCTTACTGCACCGATTTCAAGTGCAGCGATCGCATTGATGCTTGAATTAGATGGTCTTGCAGCAGGTGCGGCAGCAATCGGCTGCAGTGCTCAGATGATCGGATTTGCAGTGGCAAGTTACCGTGATAATAAATGGGGAGGTTCTATTGCACAGGCAATTGGAACATCTATGCTCCAGGTGCCTAATATTGTCAGGAACCCCCTCATACTGATCCCGCCAACTGTAGCAGGTGTTTTATTAGCCCCAATTGGTACGATCTGGTTCCAAATGGAGAACAATGCCTCCGGTGCTGGCATGGGTACAAGCGGATTTGTGGGGCAGATCATGACGTTTGATACGATGGGCTTTACAATGGACGTGTTATTAAAAGTAGGATTATTGCATATTATTGGACCGGCAGTGATTAGCCTGTTACTATCTCATTACATGCTAAAGGCAGGGATGATCAAGCCCGGCCAGATGAGAATTGCTACAGGAGGAATTAAACATGAAAAAGCTTGAGTCGATTGAACAATTTAACGAAATGAAAAACAGTGGAAAGCACATCTTTATGTTCTCAGCAGACTGGTGCCCGGATTGCAGAGTCATTGAACCGATTTTACCCGAGGTAGAAAGTAAGTATCCGGATTATCAGTTCATCTATGTTGATCGCGATGAGTTTATTGATATCTGTGCAGACCTGAGCGTATTTGGGATTCCGAGCTTTGTTGCATTTGAAGATGGAACAGAGACGGGAAGATTTGTCAGCAAAGACCGTAAGACACAGGAAGAAATTGAACAGTTTGTAGAAGGTCTGAAAGCTTCATAACTTAGTGACTTAAAAAGTTGTTTCAGAGTCTTAACCGTTTCGCTGCGCTTCAGGCGGATGCTTTCCGGACGGTGGTTGCTGAGCCTCCTCGGCAAGCCTGCGGGGTCTCAGCTTCCTACTAATCGTCCCGGAGTCACCGCCTTACGCTTCGCTGCACTGGAATTGCAATCGATATATTGTTTCAATAAAAATATAACTAATTTGTTCCTGTCTCTTTACTATAGTAATGCAGGGTATTAATTAATGTTTTATGTTAGCACCCCGCTCCTAAATTGAAATACTTTAGGAGTGGGGCTTTTTCGTGTACAATGAAATGCGGAGAAAAAATAAGGGAATTCAACATTTGAATGAATTATATTACCTCGTTTTAATGTTTGTATAATGGATGACTTTTGCATACATCATCTGCCATATTTATTAACTGATTTAATTCATAAGCTTTGTTAAAGAGTATTATAGTTTTCACACAGCTGTGATTGGAGCGTAAGGGGGCGACTCCTGCGGCAGGAAGGGACGTGTGAGACCGAGCATGGCGAAGCCTGCGGGCTCACCGCCCGGCCGCGGAAAGCGTCCCCCAGGAGCGGAAATCACAGCCATTTTAACAGAGTCAATTAATATTTAGGAGGGGTACCATGGCTGAGAAAATGGACTCGATAAAAATGAAAAAGATTTTGACAGAGCAGCTGGAACAACCCGGTCGTAATATCCGCTATAACCGCGAAAAAGATCAGCTGCGCGTTGAAAATGCCGATACAAAAAAAGGAATTGAAGTCTCCCTTCCGAGTGTTGTCGGAAAGTGGAATGAAAAGAAGGATGAAGCAATCGCAGAAACTGTGTATTATATAAATGAGGCATTAGCTGTGATGGGAAAAGAAACAGTCGTTGAAGAGGCAGGAAAGCAGATCTTTCCTGTCATCCGATCAACATCATTTCCTGTAGAATCATCGGAAGGGGTTCCGTTTGTATTTGACGAGCATACAGCTGAAACACGTATTTACTATGCGGTCGACCTTGGTAAAACGTACCGGATGATTGATGAGCAATTTCTTGAAAAACAGTCCTGGACAAGAGAACAGGTAAAGGAAATTGCGATGTTTAATGTACGCTCACTTGATACAGAGATGAAAAGAGATGAAGTAGCCGGAAATGTATTTTACTTCCTCAACTCGAATGATGGGTATGATGCAAGCCGGATCCTGAATGAGTCTTTCTTAAAAGAGATGTCTTCAAAAGTGGAGGGTGAGATGACAATTGCTGTCCCTCACCAAGATGTGCTGATTATTGGTGATATGCGAAATGAAACAGGTTATGACGTGCTTGCACAGATGGCGATGTCATTCTTCGCAGCTGGACATGTGCCGATTACAGCGCTATCCTTCCTCTACGAAGAAGGCGAGCTTGAGCCGGTCTTTATTTTAGGCAAAAATAAAAGTAAAAATGAAGGAGATTCAAAAGAATGAACGTATTTTATAATAAAAACGGTGTTGGAGAAGTACTAATGATTAAACTAAAGGATACGCCGCGACACTCAAAGATTTCTGAAGAAAAGGGAAATGTCGTTCAGATTAAGAACAGTGAAAATGGAGAAGTAACCGGCTATAATATTTTCGGTCAGCCAGAGCAGTCATTTCGTTCAGAAGGACCGGTAGAAATGGATGAAACAAAACTGCAGAAAGTGAATCAAATGATTCAGGAAAGCGGGTTTGATCATCAGATTGAAGCAGACTTTTCACCAAAGTTTGTGGTTGGATATGTTGAAGAAATGGAAAAGCATCCGAATGCAGACAAGCTGAACATCTGTCAGGTTAATGTAGGTGAAGAGCGTCTTCAGATTGTGTGTGGCGCACCTAATGTTGATGCAGGACAGAAAGTGGTTGTTGCAAAGGTTGGCGCAGTAATGCCTAGCGGAATGGTGATTAAAGATGCTGAGCTCAGAGGTGTACCTTCAAGTGGTATGATCTGTTCAGCGAAAGAACTCGGACTGCCGAATGCACCAGAGAAAAAAGGAATTTTAGTATTAGAAGATGGACATGCAGGAGAAGCGTTCAGCCTGTAATAGAAATCCGCTCTGTTTATATGACAGGGCGGATTTTTTCCACATCGTATACCAAAATGACCAATTTTGTTTAAACTGAGTGAAAAGAGGATAAAACCTGCTAGAATGAATGAGAACATAATAGAAAGAGTGATGTAAATGAACTGGATTCAGAAACTCTTGTCTTTCGTTCAAAGGCAGGAGGAAGATTATATAGAAGAAGAGGCGCCCAGAAGACAGGAAAGCCGTAAAGATCTTCAGACAAAGGTTTCCTATCAGTATCCAAAGGGTGAATTCAGATTTCCATTGATCCCGGATGAAGCGTCTCAGAGAAAAGAGCGTGAAACTGAAAAAAAACCCGAGCCGGAAAAATCCCGGATGATTGAAAAAAGTCCTCATGCAGGACCTTTCAAGCCAACTGACATACCATCGCAAAGACTTAAAGCTAAAAAACCTGCGCCAGTACATAATCATGAGCCAGTCGAATACGAAATCTCGTCTTTTACTGACCTGAAAAGAAAAATTGCTGAAGAGAAGAAACAGGAACGTCAGACTGCTAACGTGTATCCATTAGAGAGCGTCAGGAAGGCTGAAGAGATTCCAGAGCAAAAAGATGAAGAGCAGGCGGTTATTGAAACTGAAGAGCAGAGCAATCATGATCATCAGCTTGAAATCAAGTCAGATCATCAAGAAGACATTCAGGAAGAGATTGCTTCTAACCCTGTATCAGAAATTCAGGAAAAGATGAAAGATACCACTAGACTTCACACTGAAGAAAAGTCGGACACTTCTGAGACGCCGGAGGAAGATCATATTGAACCGACAATGGTAGGAGAACCGGCACACGAAAAGCCTGAAGAAGAAACACAAGATCAGGCTGTCCAAGCAGAAGAAAAGGATGTTCCGGCAGCAGAAGCAGAAGAAAAGGACCAAGCGACAGCACAGGTTGCACAGGCTGATAAAAAGCCGTGTAGCAGCAGAGTACCGTTTAATGTCATGATGCTCAAGAAGGATAGGCGCAAACGTGTGCCAGAGGCATATAATGAACGAAAAGAAGAAAAGACGGATGAGGTAAATGAAACAGCTGTTAATGCGCAGCCTGACCAGCCGCTGAATCAGGAAGAGGAACTGCCGCACTTTATGAAACCGTCGTTAGACTTACTGGCACCGCCAGTTCATGCAGAACCGGACCAGGAATGGCTTGATTATCAGGCAGAGCTGTTAAATGAAACACTGTTCCACTTTAATGTGAATGCAACTGTTAAAAACGTCACGCAGGGTCCGTCTGTTACAAGATTTGAACTATTCCCTGACAAAGGGGTGAAAGTAAGTAAAATTACGAGCTTAACAGATGATATTAAGCTTGGACTTGCGGCGAGAGATATCAGAATGGAAGCCCCGATTCCTGGTAAAATGGCAGTGGGAATCGAGATTCCAAACCCGCACTCAAGACCGGTTGCGATTAAAGAAATTCTTGCAGATGAAGCCTTCCAGGACAGCGAAGCCACGCTGCCTGTTGCACTGGGACTGGATATTGAAGGAAAGCCCGTGGTAACAGATATCAGTAAAATGCCACACGGATTAATTGCCGGTGCAACGGGTTCAGGTAAGAGTGTATGTATTAATTCAATTTTAATCAGTCTGATGTATCACTCTTCACCTGATGATGTAAAAATGCTCCTGATCGATCCTAAAGTGGTTGAACTTGCACCATACAACCATATTCCACACCTGGTCAGTCCGGTGATTACAGATGTTAAAGCGGCAACTGCTGCGCTTAAGTGGGCTGTGGAGGAGATGGAAAGACGCTATCAGCTCTTTGCACATGCCGGTGTAAGAGATATCAAGCGCTATAATCAAAAAGTGAAGAATGAAGGTAATTATTCTCAAAAACTGCCGTATCTTGTTGTTGTCATTGATGAGCTTGCTGATTTGATGATGATGGCTCCTGCTGATGTAGAGGAAGCGATCTGCCGAATTGCCCAGAAGGCAAGAGCCTGCGGCATTCATCTGCTCATTGCAACGCAGCGTCCATCTGTGGACGTCATTACAGGGCTGATCAAAGCGAATGTACCAACGAGAATTGCTTTTTCAGTCAGTTCACAGGTAGATTCAAGAACAATCATTGATAGTTCCGGTGCAGAAAGACTGCTGGGGCGTGGAGACATGCTGTTTCTTGAAAATGGCGCTTCAAAACCCATCAGACTGCAGGGGACGTTCGTCTCGGATGATGAAATCGATGAAGTTGCTGATCACGTCAGAAATGAGCGGAAAGCATCTTACTTATTTGAACAGGAAGAGTTACTTGCAAAAGTGGATTTTCAGGATGAAGAAGATGAGTTGCTGACTGAGGCGTGTGAATTTGTCATTGCACAGGGAGGTGCTTCTACCTCACTACTGCAAAGACAGTTCAGAATCGGTTATAACCGTGCTGCAAGACTGATCGATATGATGGAGAAGAACGGCTGGATTTCCGAGTCTAAAGGAAGCAAACCCCGTGATGTGCTGATGGCACAGGAAGATCTGTCTGAGCTCCAGGAAACCGCCAGATCCGTAAAATAAACTGTTTATTTGTGCACATTTTAAAACATGTTATAATAACAAAATATGTGCCAGACTATAAGATAATTATATACCGTCAGATTGCTTTGGCATCTGACTGTTGGAGGTTCAACCATGACAAGTTTTCACTTTGTAGGAATTAAAGGATCGGGAATGAGTCCCCTTGCTCAAATTCTTCACGATATGAATCATGAGGTACAGGGATCAGATATTGAAAAACGCTTCTTTACACAGAAGCCACTTGAAGAGAGAGGCATTGAGATACTGCCATTTAATAAAGAAAATATTAAACCCGGTATGACCGTTATTGCCGGTAATGCCTTCCCTGATGATCATGAAGAAATTCAGGCGGCTCAGGATCAGGGGATTGAACTGATCAGGTACCACAAATTCCTCGGGGATTTTATGAATAAATATATTTCTGTAGGTGTATCAGGTGCACATGGTAAAACGTCAACAACCGGCCTGTTAGCCCACGTCATGCAGGGAGCTGACAAGACTTCCTATCTGATCGGAGATGGTTCAGGTCAGGGATATGAAGATAGTAAATACTTTGTATTTGAAGCATGTGAATATCGCAGACACTTTCTTTCATACTCACCGGATTATATGATCATGACAAACATTGATTTCGATCATCCAGATTATTTCGCAGATATTGAAGATGTCTTCTCGGCATTTCAGGATATGGCGAAGCAGGTGAACAAAGGAATTATTGCCTGCGGTGACGATGAACACCTTCAAAGCCTTGTAGCAAATGTACCTGTATTATTTTACGGGTTTAATGAGGAAAATGACTTTCAGGCGCGAAACGTAGAGACTTCACCGTCAGGTACTTCATTTGACGTGTTTGTCAGAAATGAATATTTCGCATCATTTGAAATCCCGATGTATGGAGATCATACGATTTTAAATGCGCTATCAGTCATAGCGATTTGTCACTATGAAGGAATTAACACGGAAGTAGTTCAGCAACAGCTGAAAACGTTCGGCGGTGTGAAAAGACGTTTCACTGAAAAGCATATTGATGGCAGAACGCTGATTGATGACTATGCCCATCACCCGACTGAAATTAGAGCAACGCTTGACTCAGCTTCTAAGAAATATCCTGATCGTGAAATTATTGCGATCTTCCAACCGCATACATTTACAAGAACACAAACGTTTCTTGAAGAATTTGCGGATTGCTTAAAAGCTGCGGATCATGTATATCTGTGTGAAATTTTCGGTTCAGCCCGTGAAAATCACGGGAAGCTGTCTATCTCAGACTTACAGAACAAAATTGAAGGCGCAGAAATTCTGACCGCTGAAGATCCGTCTCCATTAGGAAAACATGAAAACGGCGTATTCCTCTTCATGGGTGCAGGAGACGTACAAAAGTTCCAGGAATCATTTGAAGACTGGATTAAAGAACAATCTTAATTTCCCGTTAGTAAAACTAAGAGCTGTATATTTTATTAAATAGGTTCTGAGTGGAACGAAGCGTAAGGTGGCGACTCCAGCGGGATACGACGGACAGGTGAGGCCCCGAAGGCGAAGCCGAGGAGGCTCACCGCCGTCCCCGCGGAAAGCGTCCGCCTGAAGTGCAATGCAACGGCTAATAATAGAAGCCTCGGACATAATCCGGGCTTCTTTTTATTTTATTTATATTTTAATGAAGGAAATTCCCATATCTTTAGAGAATAAAGGTATTGAGCGTTTAGGTACCAGGGGGCAAGGGTATTACCAAATTATAAATAGAAGGGAGCTGAAAGTGATTATGGAAATTTTACTTTATATTAGTGCACTGCTTGCAGCAGGAGGCTTTTTAATTTTATGTATCAGCCTTGCAGTTACACTGACAGCTGTGAAGAAAACACTGAACAGCCTGGCTGACACAGTAGCAGCGCTTCAAAAGCAGCTTGACGGTATTACAACAGAAACGACTGAACTTTTACATAAGACAAATGGACTGGCGGAAGATATCCAGGGTAAGTCAGCTAAGTTGAATTCGGTTGTAGATGCAGTTAAAGGTGTAGGAACAAATGTACAGCAGCTGAATAACTCGATTGGGAAGATTACTCATTCTGTCGCTCAATCTGCTGAACAAAACGAAGAAAAAATTGCTCAGGTTGTGCAATGGAGCAACGTGGCAATGGAAATCCGTAATAAGTGGAAAACGCGTAAAAAAGAATATACGTCTAATGAAAGATACCCTGAACCTCAGCGCGCATTGCCACCAGTTGATGAAAATCAAAAATAAAACAATGCAGGAGGATCAGCTATGGAAAAAAATAATAACTCAAGAGATTTCGTACTAGGCGCATTAATCGGTAGTGTTGCAGGAGCAGTGACTGCACTTATTCTGGCACCAAAATCCGGCGGGGAATTCCGTCAGGATCTGAATACACAGGCGGGCAGGCTGAAGGATCGTTCTTATGAATGGAAAGACCAGGCTGTCACGAAAAGTTCTGAGATGGCTGCAATGGCTAAAGAAAAGTCAGCTGTCATTTCAAAAAATGTTCAGGATCAGTCAAGCGGTGTAGTGGAGAAAGTGAAATCATTCCGCTCTAAAGGTAAGCCGGAGGAACAGGCTCCTCAGCTGGTAACAGCAAAGGATCCTTCACTGCCAACCGTTCACCCGGTAGATCCTCTAACTCCGCCAACATCTACTGAACCATTAAACACGAATCGTTAAATTGAAAGGAAGTGAACTGCATGGAAAAGATCTCTAGTGTAGATCAATTCAATGAAGTTCTGCAAAATGAAAAAAACTTTTTCATTTTAAAGCATAGCTTGACTTGTCCTATCTCTACTGCTGCATATAAGGCATGCCAGGCATTTTCAGATCAAGGCGGTGTATTGGTGGTTTATGTACCGATACAGGAAGCACGCGAAACTTCTACGCACATTGCAGAGGCTTTTAATACCAGACATGAATCACCACAGGTTTTTTATGTGAAAAACGGGGAGCCGGTCTGGAACACCTCTCATTCGCGCATTACTGAAAAAGCATTAAAAGAAGCAAGTACAAAATAAAAAGCTGGCCGCGGCCAGCTTTTTTTAATTGTGAATAATGACTTCCAGTGCATCTCCAGGCATCACAGGTGAGGACAATGCACAATCTTCGCCGTTTTTCTTAATTTCAATTTTTGAGGCAGAAGCAGGAGGAGTCCAGTCAACAAAATTAAATATATCCTGAAAAATCATTTCCTTTGCACCTTTTCTAATCTCTATTGTATCCCCGCTGTAGAGCCTGTCTTGTTCAGCTAATGGCATTCCGTTTTTAATCACACTGCAAGAAGAAAGAGGGAGTAGAATTTCCTGCTGGTTGAAAAAAACGGTTGCTGCATGTTCTGCAAGGTTCAGCTCTTTCTTCAAATCCCCCACTGTACGTCCGGCGGCAGCCGGCAGAATAAGCCGATCTCCGTGACGCACCACGCGATCAAGCTTTTTTAATGGGTAAGTCTGTCCGTTATGAATAAATACCTGATCCCACTGCGGAAAATAAGTTTTTTTACCATCTACTGACAGGTAAAAAGTATTTTCAGGCTCAGGGAGAATGATCCCTGCCTTCCTAAAGGCTTCACCTGCAGTAATTTTATGCTCAATCTTAATGTCATCTCTGTCGTTTACAAATGTTTCAACACTTTTTTCAACGTTGTTAACATAGACTTTTCTATGTAATTGATAGAGCCGCTCATTGATGACGACATCAATTAACAGGGATTCCTCCAGTAAGTCTTTTACCTGTACATCAGATTCCACCCCGTCTTTACCAGCTTCAATGAAGATGTCATCATTTGCCTGTATAGGTGCATCAAAATTACTTTCAGTTCCGTTGATTAATATGACAGGAGGGAGTCCATGCGTACCCGGGAGTGTGACGGTACTGCCGTTAATTTTCACTATTTTCGCTAGTCCCGGTTTTCCATAAAGCTTAGGAACACTTAAGCCGGCTGAAAGAATGGCATCTCCTGCAGTTAATTCTCTGATTTCAAACAGTCTGACATCGTGACCGTTGACTTTGACCGGCATATAGTTAATTGGCATCTGATTCGCTGCAATCGCAATGCCTGCAGGCGTGACAAGCTCAGGACCTGCGGCTGTTTTATGGTTCAACCTTAACCCTTGAATGGCTTCAATCCCCCTGACAGCAACGCGATTGGCAGGAAGGTTCAGGTGATCAGCCAGCTTTTCGGCTAACAGCGGTGTCAGGCTGCCGCCACCGACAAGCATGACTGCTTTTGGTGATTGTTCAACGTTCAGTGAGATCATTTCCCCGGAAATAGAGGCAGCCAGTTTTTCTACTGCAGGACTGATCGATTCGATCACTTCGTTTTTTTGTACCCGTTGAGTAAATCCTAAGATGTCAGTGAATTCCACTTCATCTTCCTGCTCATTTAACTTTCTTTTCAGATGCTCTGCATCGTTAAAGTCGAGCAGGAACTGATCACTTAGTGCCTCTGAAATTTCATCCCCGGCAACTGGTACCATGCCATAGGCTGTAACGGTTCCTTCATTTGTGATGGCAATATCGGAAGTCCCTGCACCGATATCGACAAGAGCGACATTGAGTCTGCGCATAGAAGGGGGGATTAAGACATTAATCGCAGCAATTGGCTCGAGTGTTAAAGCGTTCATCTTGAGGTCTGCTCTGCTGAGAGAAGCGAGTAATGATTCAACAACGACCCGGGGAAGAAATGTTGCAATAATCTCAACGCTCACATTGTCGCCGAGCTGATCTTCAAGGCTGCCAATATCCTGATGGTCCAGCTGATACCGGACCACTGAATATCCGACACAGTGGTAGTGCTGGCTGTCTTCACTTGCAGCGGCAGCCTCCTGTGCAGACTGAACAGCACTCAGCTCCATATGTAGAATATCCTGTCTGGTCAGTACTTTATCAGCAGCCATCTCTTTCGAAAAGATGGCACGGTGAGTCTTTAATGCCCGACCGGCTGCTGCGACAGAAACTTCTTTTAACGGTCCGTGGACTGCTTCAAGTTCCTGCTTAATTTCTGATATAAGTGAAGCAACAGCAGGGACATGGTGAATCTGTCCATCGAGCATGGCACGTTCCTTATGTTCTTTTTGTATATAGTCAATCAGTTCATATCCTGATTGATCCACCGTCATAATCAGACCAACGATTGACCGGGTCCCGATATCCAATGCAAAAAGTTTTTCCACAAATGCACACCTGTCCTTTTACGCTTTACCGCTTAAAAGCGTTTAATTAATAAAATATTTTTCGTGACTTTTTAAAAAACATCATATATAATGATCTACAATTGATAAGCCAAACTCTTCTATCAAAATGTAACACAATTCAGAAAGATGGAAAAGGCGGCTAAGCAATCAATGGTATTTTCAAGGGAAAGGAATGTTTTGTTATGACGAATGTTGAATTAGACCAGCTTAGAAAGAAAGTAGATGAGATGAACCTTCAGCTGCTTGAACTGATTAACCAGCGTGCAGAAACAGTTCAGGAAATTGGCCGGGTAAAAGAAAAGCAGGGAATGAACCGTTTTGAACCTGTACGTGAACGAGCAATGCTTGATCTTCTGAAGGAGCATAACAAAGGTCCATTTTTGAATTCTACCATTGAGCATATTTTTAAAGAGATCTTTAAGGCAGGACTTGAATTACAAAAAGATGATCACCGTAAAGCACTGCTTGTATCCCGTAAGAAAAAGCATGAGGATACAGTTGTCACGCTGAAAGGTGAAAGCATCGGTAATGGTACGCCTCAATTTATCTTCGGACCATGTGCGGTAGAATCATTTGAGCAGGTTGACGCTGTTGCGGAACAGATGAAAGCGAAAGGACTGAAGCTGCTTCGTGGCGGAGCTTACAAGCCGAGAACGTCCCCGTATGATTTCCAGGGACTTGGACTTGAAGGTCTTCAGATTCTTAAGCAGGTAGCAGATAAGCATGACCTTGCTGTAATCAGCGAAATTGTAAACCCTGCACATATTGAAGAGGCAGCAGATTACATTGATGTAATTCAGATTGGTGCACGTAACATGCAGAACTTTGAACTGTTAAAAGCTGCAGGCGCATCTAAA
The DNA here is from genome assembly GCF_044383825.1 of Jeotgalibacillus sp. JSM ZJ347. Taxonomy (NCBI): domain Bacteria; kingdom Bacillati; phylum Bacillota; class Bacilli; order Caryophanales; family Caryophanaceae; genus Jeotgalibacillus; species Jeotgalibacillus sp. JSM ZJ347. Next base: position 64,415 of record NZ_JBISEN010000001.1, read on the forward strand.
AAACCTGTTCTGTTAAAACGCGGTCTATCCGCAACTATTGATGAATTCGTCAATGCTGCTGAGTATATTATGGCTCAGGGTAACGATAAAATTATTCTGTGTGAGCGTGGAATCCGCACATATGAAAAAGCGACAAGAAATACACTTGATATTTCAGCTGTACCTATTCTCAAGCAGGAAACACATTTACCTGTGTTTGTAGATGTGACGCACTCAACCGGCCGTCGTGACCTGCTATTGCCAACTGCTAAAGCAGCACTTGCTGTAGGCGCTGATGGTGTAATGGCAGAGGTACATCCTGATCCGGCAGTTGCCTTATCAGACTCTGCACAGCAGATGAACTTCGAACAGTTTGACAGCTTCTGGAATGCAATCCAGGAATATTTGGGTGTACATGCTAAATAATTGAACAAAATCTGAAGCTTTGTCACAAAGCTTCAGATTTTTTTTGATTTTGTTGAAAGCGCCTTATTAGTCAAGTATGATAGTGTAATTGAGCAAGGATGTGTTATTAGTACGTTTAAACCGATTTTTCGTGTAAAATGAAAATAAATGAAAATGGATCAAAGGAGTGCTGTCAATGAACATTACAATTTATGATGTAGCGCGTGAAGCCAACGTCTCAATGGCGACCGTTTCCCGCGTAGTAAATGGAAACCCGAATGTAAAACCTGCAACAAGAAAAAAGGTGCTTGAAGTGATCGAGCGATTAGGCTATCGTCCTAACGCTGTCGCAAGAGGACTGGCAAGCAAAAAAACGACGACAGTCGGCGTCATCATCCCGGATATCTCAAACATCTTCTTTGCAGAGCTTGCACGTGGAATTGAAGATATCGCAACGATGTATAAATACAATATTATCTTAAGTAATTCCGATCAGAACGAAGAAAAGGAATTACACCTTTTAAATACAATGCTCGGAAAACAGGTGGACGGTATTGTATTTATGGGCGGACGTATTACTGAAGAACATGTAGCTGAGTTCCAGCGTTCACCGGTTCCGATTGTAATCGCCGGTTCTGTTGAAGAAACAAATCAGACACCTTCAGTTAATATTGATTACTATCAGGCTTCAGTGGATGCTGTGAGTTCACTGATTGAAAAAGGCCATAAGGATGTAGCCTTTGTCAGCGGACCGTTCCACGATACAATTAACCGTTCCATGAAGCTTGAAGGATATAAAGCTGCGCTTGAAAGTAATGGTCTGATCTACAGCGAGGACCTTGTATTTGAAGGTGACTACACATATGATAGCGGGCTTGATGCATGGGCTAAGCTGCGTGAACTGGACAAAAAGCCAACAGCCATTTTTGTAGGTAACGATGAAATGGCATTGGGTGTTGTACATGGTGCGCAGGATGAAGGCTTAAATATTCCAGAAGACGTTGAAGTCATGAGCTTTGATAACACGAAGCTTGCATTAATGGTTCGCCCTCAGCTGACGTCAGTTGTGCAGCCGCTTTATGATATCGGAGCCGTTGCAATGCGACTGCTAACGAAGCTGATGAATAAAGAAACGATTGAAGACCAGACTGTTGTACTTCCTCACAGAATCGAAGAGAGACAGTCAACGAAATAATCCTTTTTTATCTTTAAGTATGCAGATAAATTGCCGATAATAGATATAGCATACATTTGAGCCGGTCGGGGTTTCCTGGCTGGCTTTTATTAAACAGACGGGGAGTTAGGTCAATGAGACGTTTTGATGCATTAACGCCGGTTGGTGTAATGGCAGGTATATTGATTATTGCCAGTGCAATCGCCTGGAATAGCGGATCTGACGGTTTTTCTTTCTTTTTTCATCTGCCTTCTTTACTGATTGTACTTGGAGGCGTGCTGGCAGCATTAACAGTCACTTTTCCGGTGAATGAGTTGAAGAGAATTGGTATCGTCTTATTTCAGGCGTCTAAGCAGCAGCCCTATGATGTGAAAGAAGTGGTCAGTCTTTTTATCAGGCTCGCTGAAATTGCGAGACGGGAAGGTCTGTTGTCACTTGAAAGAGAACTTGAAGATATTCAGGATCCTTTTATGAGAAAAGGTGTATATCTTGCAATTGATGGTGTGGAAAGTAACACGATTACAGATATTCTTCAGGCTGAAATTCAGTCGCTTGAGGAAAGACATAAACGCAATAGAAGAATGATTGAAAAAGCAGGGGATTACGCACCGGCTTGGGGAATGCTTGGTACGCTGATCGGTCTTGTGCTGATGCTCCAGGAATTAAATGATCCTGCGGCAATCGGGCCGAATATGGCTATTGCATTATTAACAACTTTTTATGGTGTGTTACTCGCGAACCTTGTTTTTCATCCGATTGCAAGTAAGCTTGCACAAAAAACGGAAAAGGAAATATTCATGAAGCAGGCGATGATTGATGGTGTAATCGGTGTCCATCATGGTCAGAACCCAAGAGTGCTTGAAGAACAATTATCTGTCTATCTGTCTGAAACTGACAGGGTGATTCCGCAGTTGAAAGAGGCGAAGACAGATGACAAAGCGTAAACGCTTCGTTTCAGTCAATCAATCGGAAAACAATACGCCGAAATGGATGGTTACTTTTGCCGATTTTATGATGCTCATTCTGGTATTCTTTATTCTATTATTTTCAATTTCCCAGGTTGATAGTTCGAAGTTTGAATCAATCTCCCAGGCTTTTAAAAATCAGGGGGTTTTTGATCAGTCTGACTCCGTAATTCCTTTTGATGAAGAGTGGCTTGAAGAAGAGATCAGGGAAGATATGGAACTTCAAAACCTGTATCGTGATATCAATTCATTTCTCGAAGATAGCAGCCTGACAGATCAGGTGAGTGCATCCCAGACGGATAGAGGGGTTGTCATCACACTGCAGGAGCAGGTGCTTTTCGATTCGGGACGTGCAGACCTGCTGCCTGGCGCTGAACCGGTACTACAGGAAGTCGGAAGTCTTCTTGAAGATATTCCAAACTTTGTCCGGATAGAGGGGCATACTGATAACAGACCGATCCGCACTGAGATTTATCCTTCTAACTGGGAGCTTTCAGGTGCGAGAGCGAGCAGTGTGGTCAGATATATGCAGGAAAGGTTTGAGATCGATTCAGAACGCTTTGCAGCGGTTGGCTACGGCGATACGAGACCTGTTGCTGCCAATGATGGTCCTGAAGGCTGGGCAATGAACAGGCGGGTCGAAATTGTTATTTTGAACCAGTATCTTGATGAAGGTGAAGCGCAGTAAAGAACCAGGGAGCTATCCCTGGTTCTTTGATTTTTGAAGAGGATATAAAGCTTTCTCAAGTGTCTGGGCGTTTTTTTCAGAGATTTCTTTCTTTCTAGGAATCTTCTGATAGATTCCATCCGGATCCTGCCATGTTTTAATGAGTGGAACCGGGGAAGCAGGCTGCCATTTTGTCAGCCATTCTTCAGGGAGATCACCTGATTCAGGGTATCTTCCGTTCATTTCCATCCATACACGTGACCAGGCTCTGGGAACAACACGCCAGATATCATAACCCCCACCGCCAACAGCGATCCATTTTCCACCGCAATATTCATGCGCCAGCTCATGGGCAAGCTTTGGGATTTCCTCATATATTCTCATCGTAGAAGATAAATGGGTCAGCGGGTCAAGGCAATGTGCGTCAGCGCCATTTTGAGTCAGGATGACATCAGGCTTAAAGAACTCAATCACTTCTCTGAAAGCCCGCTCATACGCTTCAAGGAAAGACTCATCTTCAGTAAAAGCATCAAGCGGAATGTTAAATGCACACCCATAACCTTTCCCATGCCCGCGTTCATTTACAGCACCGGTTCCAGGGAACAGGTAACGGCCGGTTTCATGTAAAGACAATGTGCAGGAAGTCGGGTCATCATAAAAAGACCACTGCACGCCGTCACCGTGATGTGCATCGGTATCTACATATAATACTCTGGCATTATATTTCTCCTGCATATAACGTATCGCTACTGAGCTGTCGTTATAAATGCAAAAGCCGGAAGCCTTTCCTCTGAACCCGTGATGTAGTCCTCCGCCAAGGTTCAGTGCATGGAGCGCTTTACCTTCCATCACAAGGTCCACAGCTGTGAGCGTACCTCCTACAAGCCTGGCGCTTGCTTCATGCATATCTTTAAAAATGGGTGTATCCTCAGTGCCTAGCCCGAAATTCTCTGCTTTTTCTTTTGATAATTCTCCCTTCCCAGCCATCTTTACTGCTTCAATATATGAAGAGTCATGTATCAGATTCAGTTCTTCATCAGTCGCAAGACGGGGTGGGACAATGTCCGATTCAGTAATTGCGCCAGAAAACTTTAATAAGTCCAGTGTCAGCTGCAGTCTTTTCTGATTAAAAGGGTGATCTTCTGAGAACCGATAGTTTAAGAGATCATCCGAATAAATAAAGACTGCATCTTTTTCTACAGCGGATTGCTTGGAAGGCTTGGCCATAATACTTCATGCCCTTCTTCGCGTAAATCTTCAATGACGGACATTGGGTTCATTGTTTGTACGCGGAATACTAGTACTTTATATTGCTCATCATGCCTGTCAGGGTAGACAAGCACTGAATGAATATTAGAATGGTTTTTACGGATAATGCCGGCAACTTCATACAGCATACCCTGTTTATTTGGTACTTTCACTTCAATTTGTGAGCCGGGCTGAGTTGCACCTGTTAATTGAACAAGTGTATGAAAGATATCTGTTTCAGTTATCATTCCGACAAGTTTGTCTTCACTTACGATCGGCAGACAGCCAATTTTCTCTTCCATAAAAGTGACCGCGACCTCTTCAACGAAGTCAAGCGGGTGCCCGGTAATGACAGGCGTAGTCATGATATCCAGCAGCTTGGTATTGTACAATTCGTTATTGTCGGTTTTCTGAAAAGGAGAAGGTGAGAATTCTTTAATGTCACGGTCGGTAATAATACCGACCACTTTTCCTGTGACGTCTGTTACAGGGAGATGACGGACCTTTTTGTTGCTCATTAATTCTATTGCTTCATTCAGCGTAGCATCCGGAGCGAGTGTATGTACATCACGCACCATCATATCTTCAATGATCACTGGTCATTCCTCCTAATACATAAATCGATTCATAAATCTGAGCTGATCAAATTTCTGAATCGATTCGGGATCAATCCGTTTACCGATTCTGGCCATTAGACAGTTAGCAGGGTGTGAGCTGATTTCAGGATCATCAGTTGCGTAGTACTCGAGTCCGCCTGCGTTCATCATTTTTTCCATTACTTTTCTATAGTCCCACACGTTCAGCCCGGTTCCCTTTAAGTCCCAGTGCCAGTAATACTCAGTTGTAATCACAATATAATCTTCCATCGCATCATCCATCATAGATACTCTGAGAAGATTTTTTCCGACAGAAGCACCGCGGTATTTTGGAATGACTTCAATTGCCCCGAGCTCAATGAGGTTATCCATTTTACCCTGAGACCATCGCTCAAGCGGGTCAGGATACAGGTACGTTACGTAACCGACAATTGTATTGTGCTCTCTTGCAATAATAATTCTTCCTTCAGGAAGACCGGCGATTTCGATCAGGGCTTTGTGCTGCTGCTCTGGTACACGGAAAGCCACCAGATCCTCATGAAATTCCATTGATGCAAGCTGATCTTTTGATACAGGACCTTCAATCATAATTGTGCCTTTAGCTGTTTTCAGTTCTTTCGCATTATAGAGTTTTGGATGGTCCATTTACAGTCACCTACATTTCATCGTAGTCCTATACAGCATACCCTAATTATAAAAGCGCTTTCAAGAAAAAGCAGAAGAGAATTAGCTGAAATGAAATAACAAAAGAAGTGATTTTATGAGGGAATATTAAAAAAATTGAGATAATATTGGAAGTATACTATACTGTAAAAGAACTTGTACATAGGGGGAAGATAATATGAAATTGGAAGCGCTACCAGCAGTTAAAGGAGACTACAATCTTCAAAACTATGAATCTGCAGTTGAATCATTTGACTGGAGTGAGGTAGAAAAGGAATTTTCATGGCATCATACTGGCAAGATCAATATGGCGTATGAAGCAATCGACCGTCATGCTGAAGGGGATAAAAAGAACAAAATCGCATTATACTACCGCGATGCAAACCGTAATGAGAAATATACATTCAGAGAAATGAAAGAAATGACGAATAAAGCAGCCAATGTCCTGAAGAGTCAGGCTGACATTGAAAAAGGAGACAGGGTCTTTATTTTTATGCCAAGATCTCCTGAATTATATTTTGCTCTTTTAGGTGCTTTAAAAGTTGGTGCAATTGTCGGACCGCTTTTTGAGGCATTTATGGAAGGTGCAGTAAGAGACCGTCTTGAAGACAGTGATGCTAAATCGATTATCACGACACCTGAGCTTCTTGAAAGAATCCCAGTAGATGAATTGCCGAACCTGAAACACGTGTTAGTGGTCGGAGAAGATGTTCAGGAAGATAAGCATCATATCGACTTTATGAAACATTTCAAAGATGCAGATCGTTCATTTGATATTGAATGGTTAGCGCAGGATGACGGATTGATTCTTCACTACACGTCAGGGTCAACAGGTAAACCAAAAGGTGTCCTGCATGTTCAGCGTGCCATGCTGCAGCATTATCAGACTGCTAAATGGGTACTTGACCTAAAGGACAATGATATCTACTGGTGTACAGCTGATCCGGGCTGGGTAACAGGTACATCATACGGCATTTTCGGACCATGGCTGACAGGAACAACTTCTGTCATTGTCGGAGGCCGTTTCAGTCCTGAAGCATGGTATCAGACACTCGAAGATTATGAAGTAACAGTATGGTACAGTGCGCCAACTGCTTTCCGTATGCTGATGGGGGCTGGAGATGACCTTGTGAAGAAATATAATCTCTCAAACCTACGTCACGTACTCAGTGTTGGTGAGCCTCTTAACCCCGAAGTCATCAGATGGGGCATGAAGGTATTTAACCACCGCATCCATGATACATGGTGGATGACTGAAACAGGCGGACAGATGATCTGTAACTATCCTGCAATGGAAATCCGCCCAGGTTCAATGGGGAAACCCGTTCCTGGTGTTGAAGCAGCGATTGTAGATGATCAGGGGAATGAACTTCCTCCAAACAGAATGGGGAACCTGGCGCTTAAAAAAGGCTGGCCTTCCATGATGCATACGATCTGGAATAATAAAGAGAAATATGAATCTTATTTTATGCCGGGTGGCTGGTATGTATCAGGCGATTCCGCTTATCAGGATGAAGACGGATACTTCTGGTTCCAGGGAAGAATTGATGATGTCATTATGACATCAGGAGAACGTGTCGGCCCATTTGAAGTGGAAAGCAAGCTGGTTGAACATCCAGCCATCGCTGAAGCCGGTGTGATCGGTAAGCCGGATCCTGTCCGCGGCGAGATTATTAAAGCGTTTATTGCACTCCGTGAAGGATACGAATCAAGTGATGAGCTGAAAGAAGAAATCAGGCAGCACGTAAAGAAAGGCCTTTCAGCGCATGCTGCGCCGAGAGAAATTGAATTTAAAGACAAACTGCCGAAAACACGAAGCGGTAAGATTATGCGACGCGTACTAAAAGCATGGGAGCTTGATCTGCCGACAGGTGACCTGTCAACAATGGAAGATTAATAGCGTTACGATCCGTCCTGCCTTGCAGGGCGGATTTTTTTGCATAGAAAAACCGGGATTGCATTCGCAATCCCGGTTAACTATTTATCCTTCATCACCTTCGCCTGGTTCTTCCTCAGCCGGAGGTTCTTCTTCAGCCGGAGGCTCTTCCTCGGCAGGTGGTTCCTCTTCAGCCGGAGGTTCTTCCTCAGCAGGAGGCTCTTCTTCAGCCGGAGGTTCTTCTTCAGGTGGCGGAGTGCTTCCACCGCCATTTCCTGCGTTTCCGGTATTTCCATTACCATTTTCAGCAGGTTCTTCCGGTTCAGATGGTTCCGGAGGAGGTGCAGCACCAATTCGAACTTCATTGGATCTTGCAGACTCTTTTCCGGCCACATCAACTGCGACTACCTGATAGGTGCCTGCAGGAAGTGTAGCAGAATTATTATCATCAAATTGACTGATGGCAGCAACACCTGCACCGGAGTATATGCGATAGCCAATCACATCTCCACTGCCTGAATTTGTCCAGCTGACTGTGTTGCCTGAAGCACTGGCTGTTACAGGTCCAGGATTTGAGCCATCGTCATTCAGTGTATTATCGGCTACCAGCATGTTATCAAAGAAGCTGTTATTCTCAGGGAATAGCTTTGAAGCATCTCCTCCATAAGGGAATAACATGTCTTCAGCAAAGTCCGGACTTAAAATCGCACCGGTCGATGAGAATTCAGCTGGTGTTGAGTCGAGTGCGATATAGCGCTGACCGTTTCTCGTTACATATCTTGACGTTTCAAGTCCGGCTTCTTCACCAGAAGGGCTCCATGCCGTAGTAAATAGATCAGATGTAACCAGTCCTGCAGCTGCACAAGCCTGCCCGGCTGGAAGTCCAGTAAATGTACAGAATGATCGGCTTACCACACCTTCAGGCTGCTGGAAGCTGTATTCCGGATCAATCATTTCCGTTCTGATTTCATTTACCCGGTTCATCATATTCGCCCAGAGGTTGATTGCTCTGACAGAACTCTGATTTCTCAAAGTTTTTGGCGTATCATATCCTAACCACAAGCCAAAAGTAATTTCAGGGTTTGAAGCGATAAACCAGTTATCCCTTGTATCTTGAGATGTACCGGATTTACCTGCCCAGTCAGTTGAGAAATTCAAAAATCCTGGTGCTGTCCGTCCTGAACCAATAGACGTCAGTGTATCTCTCATCATATCAATCGTGACATAAGAAGCAGCCGGAGTGAACATTTCCTTTGGTGCTAATTCATGTTCAAAGACGATATTGCCATCACGATCAACGATTTTTTCAATCATATAAGGTTCATTGTATTGTCCGTAATTCGCGATTGCAGCATAAGCAGATACGTTCTCCTCAACGCTGATTCCTTTTTGCATCCCGCCAAGTGAAAAGGCAGGGTAGCTGTATTCCACATCTTCTATTTCCTGTGGATCAATGACTTCAATAAATTCTCCAGGCGTATAGCCTGACTGAAGCATTTTGCCATACAATCTTGCAGCTGAGAGGTTATGAGAAGCTGCAAGTGCAGTTCTGGCTGGAATCAAACCATATTCACGATTTTGAACATAGTTCAATGGCTGCCAGCCGTTATAATTGAACTTTACGTCAGCAAGCGGTGTCCCTGCGCCAATCAGTCCATATTGAACAGCCGGTGCATATACTGCGAGCGGTTTTATCGTAGAACCACTTGATCTGAATGATTGTGTCGCATGATTCAGACTCATTCTCTCGTGATCACGTCCACCTGTAAAACTGATAATTCTACCGGTAGCGTTATCCATCAGTACCGTTCCTACCTGTTCCTGCTCCATCACAGGGACAAACTGACCTTGTTCTGCGTCCCATTCTTCTCCTTCTCGTTCCACATCGAAGCGGCTGTAATTGGCTTTGACTTCTTCCATTGCATCATAGACTTCTTTATCAATCGTTGAGTGTATCTGATAACCGCTCTGACGCATATCTCTTGCAGCTAAAAGTGAATATTTTTCTGACAGTGTCTTGCTTGCATCCACCTGTTCACGTGAATAGCCATCTTTTTCAGCTAATACATATGTCAGGATTTCTTCTGCACGGCGCTCTAGTTCCTCCGTTACGTAAGGATAGCGCTCAAGCGCACCAGATGATGGTGCTACAAAGTCCTGAGTTAAGTCATATGCAACAGCTTCATCATGCTGCTCCTGCGTAATGGCACCGTCCCGCAGCATTCTTGAAAGGACTTCATTCTTACGCTCACGTCCAGGCTGAAGACCTGCATCCTCTTTCAGCTCACCATTATATGTGAATGGTGTATAGCCAAATGGCGCCTGTGGAAGCCCGGCAATAAACGCAGCCTGTGGGAGAGTTAATTCACTTGCATTTACGCCAAATAACCCCATTGCCGCTGTCTGAACACCGGCAATATTTCTGCCTGAAGCATTACGTCCCATGTCAGCAACGTTCAGGTAAGCTTCTAGAATTTCATCTTTCTCAAAAAATCTTTCAACTCTCAGTGCTAAAAGAATTTCTTTTGCTTTACGATCGAATGATACTTCGTTTGTTAATACCTGATTTTTAATCAGCTGCTGGGTCAGCGTACTTCCCCCGGTCTGATTCGCAGCGTTCGTTACTTCCTGGAAAATCGCACGCATAATTGCTTTTGGTACTACGCCATCATGCTCCATAAAGTACTCATCTTCTGTAGCAATGACTGCGTCAATCAACATAGGTGAAACATCTTCAAGTGCAACTTCATCCCGCTCCAGATCTGTTCTGATCTTTCCGAGATAAACGTCATTTGCAAAATACAAATCAGACGTCTCAGTATAGTTATAAATGTTTTGTGCCAGTGACTCCTGTGACTGTACTTCTTCATCTTTTACGAGAGAAGCAAAATACCCTGCACCGACACCCCCTGCAAAAGCAGCACCTATTACAATAAAAATAATAAGCAGTAATAATAAATTCCAAAATACCTGGTACGACGTGTGCAGTTTCCGCGGCAATCCGATCCGGTTTGTAGCCTGGCTCCAACCGGCGATCCGCTCACGAAATGATTTATTTTGGTCTGACAATATAGATCATCCTCCTTGCAGCATCCTAAAAATTATAACATATTTTATACGATTGAAATGTAAAATTAATGAGATTACGAGACGTGCTTGACAGATGAAATTTAATTGTGCTAAAACTATCTTTATTAAATTAAATATTTAAATGCTTTGAAAAGAACGAAGTAGAGACCCTGAACGTAACACGAAGAGAAGCGGTGGTTGCTGCAAACCGCTACGGCAGGCGATCGAATTACATTCTTGGAGCAGTCATCCCTTAGATGGGAAACCGGAGTGATCCGTTACATCAATGAAGTGAGGAAGAGGTCAATCTCTTCTTAAGCTGGGTGGTACCACGTATAAAAGCGTCCCTGCATGAGTTGCAAGGGATTTTTTTATGCGTGTTTTTTATTTGTACGTATTGACTGGAGGAGGAAAAGCAATGGATTTATTACAGGATTTACAGTGGCGCGGCATCATTTATCAGCAGACAGATGAAGAAGGAATGAAGGAGCTGCTTGAAAAAGAATCAGTTTCACTTTACTGCGGGGCTGACCCGACAGCTGACAGTCTGCATATCGGACACCTTCTGCCATTCTTAACAATGAAGAGATTTCAGGAGCATGGACATCGCCCGGTTGTACTTGTCGGGGGAGCGACTGGCCAGATTGGAGATCCAAGCGGTAAGAAGGAAGAACGTCAGCTTCAGACGCGTGAACAGGTAGAGTACAATGTTGAAGCCATTAAAAAGCAGCTTGAGAAACTGTATAGAGCTGAAGGTGACAATAAAGCCATTATGGTAAACAATATGGATTGGATCGGTCAAATTGACATGATTACATTCCTCCGTGATTACGGGAAACATATCGGTGTTAACTACATGCTTGCAAAAGATACGATTTCATCTCGCCTGGAAACGGGAATCTCATACACTGAATTCACTTACACAATCCTGCAGGCAATGGATTTTAATCATTTATACAAAGCGTTCAACTGTAAGCTGCAGATTGGCGGCAGTGACCAGTGGGGGAACATTACAACGGGACTGGAATTAATCCGTAAAATGAATGATGAAGATGCAAAAGCGTTCGGTATGACCATTCCACTCGTTACAAAAGCAGATGGCACCAAGTTTGGTAAAACAGAAGGTGGTGCTGTATGGCTTGATGCTGAAAAAACATCACCTTATGAGTTCTATCAGTTCTGGATCAATACAACAGATGCTGATGTAGTTAAATACCTCAAGTTCTTTACATTCCTTGATAAAGAAATAATTGAGGGACTTGAAAAAGCAGTGGAAGAAGAGCCTCACCTGCGCGCCGCTCAAAAAGCACTTGCTGAGGAAATGACAAAAATGATTCACGGTGAAGAAGCGCTTGATCAGGCTAAAAGAATTACTGCAGCACTATTCAGCGGTGACCTGAAATCACTCAGCAGCTCAGAGATCCGTGAAGGATTCAAAGATGTGCCGACTCATCAAGTTGAAGAAGGGCAATCTATTAACCTGGTTGAAGTGCTTGTTGATGCAAAAATCTCATCTTCAAAGCGCCAGGCGCGTGAAGACGTAACAAATGGTGCAGTCTACATTAATGGCGAAAGAGTCCAGGATCTTGACTTTGACCTGAACGCATCAGTCAGACTCGACAACGAATTCACCATCCTCCGCCGCGGTAAGAAAAAATACTTTATGATTCAGTACGCAAAATAAGACTTTTTTATGAGCATCCGATTTAGATCGGGTGCTTTTTTTCTATTCAATTGTAAAAGTACCTCAGCTGATTCTCGCGGAGGACGGAGACTCCCGCCCGGTGGCAGAAAAGCTCAGTCCTCCGCGAGGGTCAGCATTTTTATAGTGTAATTTGTTTGAAAAAACCATTGATAGGAAATGTTAGTACTATTGAGCAAAGGAGGGTTTCAAATGGGAGAATCATTTATCGACCAATATATTATCAATCAATCATACTGGCTTGAAGATGGCGTGCCGGATGCTGAAAAACTGACTGACAATCACGAGACAGACATTCTGATCGCAGGTGCTGGGATTGCAGGGATCACAGCCGGTCTGTTGTTGGCAAAAGAAGGGTTTAAAGTAACCATTGCCGATGCAAACCGGATCTGTCAGGGAACAACCGGTTACACCACAGCAAAAGTAACAGCGCAGCACGGTATGGTATATGATCAGTTTCTTTCGCAACATGGTAAAGAAAAAGCAAAACTTTATTACGACGCAAATGCAGAAGCAATGAACTGGATGAAACAGCAGATCAGTGAACATGAGATTGACTGCGATTTTAGTATTCAGGAGGCAGGGGTCTATACCATTGATCAGCCTGAACAGCTTGAAAGGGAGTGGAAAGCTTATCAGGCGCTGGGAATTGACGGGGAATTCACCGATGAAATGCCTTATGACATCGGGGCAGCAGCAGTTCTAAAAATGTCGAATCAGTTTCAATTTCATCCCGTTAAATATTTAAAAGCAATTTTAAGTGAATTCCTAAAGCTTGGCGGTAAAGTTTATGAAAAAACAAAGCTGCTTGAAGCTGATGAACACAGTGATGGTGTAGAAGCAAAGACTGAAGACGGGTATACGATCAAAGCAAAAAAACTGATTGCAGCCACTCATTTTCCTTTCGTGGATTTTAAAGGGCTGTATTTCTCAAGACTTAAGCCAGAACGTTCTTATACATCAGCTGCGGTCGTTAATGAATCGTTTGCTGAAGGGATGTATATCAGTGCTGAAAACCCAACGAAATCAATTAGGACAACACCATATAAGAATGGCAAGAAGCTGTTAATCATCGGTGGGGAGGGTCATAAGACAGGTCAAAATGATATTGAAGGCAGCAGATACCAGCGACTTGAATCATTTGCTAAAGCTAAATTCGGTGTAACGGACTTTAAATATAGATGGTCTTCTCAAGATTTATATACAGTCAGCGGCATTCCCTATGCAGGCCTCGTAACAGGTCACCACGATCACATTTATATTGCGACCGGTTTCAGGAAGTGGGGCATGTCAGGCGGAACTGCAGCTGCACATATCATTAAAGACTTAATTACCCATAAACATAATCGTTTTCAGGAATTGTTTAATCCGTCTAGTCATGATGTTTCCTCATCTATCGGTACATTTGTCAGTGAGAATGCCAATGTAGGAGCAGAACTTGTAAAAGGGAAGCTGAAAAGTCCAGACAAAACGGAGGAAAATATCCTGAGAGGGGAAGGTGGCATCATTAAAGATAACAGCGGCAAAACCGGTGCCTATCGTGACGAGGAAGGCAAGCTCCACAAGGTGGATATTACATGCACCCATATGGGGTGTGAATGTGCGTGGAACCAGGATGAACGCTCGTGGGACTGTCCATGTCACGGATCAAGATTTTCATTTGATGGCGCTGTCCTGGAAGGTCCTGCAGTGACGCCTTTGAAGAAGAAATAAAAAGCTATAATAATCGCTGACCTGTTCTGTGGGGACTGCGCTTTACTGCCCCCGGGCGGTGAGCCTCCTCAGGCTTCGCCTTGCGGACCCGTCCCTTCCTGGGGCGGGAGTCTCCGTCCCCACTCCACAAGTCAGCTTAGTGTTGTTTCATTATATTACAGTAGTAAGAAATGTAAATTTAGTGTAGCGGACTATAAGGCGCAGACTCCGGGACGATAAGTTGGAAGCTGAGACCCTGCAGGCTCAGCGCCGTTCCTGGGGAAAGTGTCCGCCTGAAGCGCAGCGAAACGATTATCAACCTTATTTGCTTTTTAGATTAATCTTCACCAAACGCTTCGGGCAGCATTTTAAACCCGTCAACCTCTGCATCTTCCTCAATTTCAATCATGATACATCTCTTTCCTTTATAATTGACCTGCCGCACATATTGAAGGTCCTGCGGGCTAATTGAAATATTTGCGATCATCGTCTGGATCTTAATCGACTTCGTTTTGTACTTCGGCACAATGCTGCCGGCTTTTAATTCATACCCTTCATTATCCGTGATCAGCTGAAAGGCTTCTTTTATTTTATCCTCTTCAACTTTTTCGCCACTGTTCGTCAGCACGCGTTCAACGTCTTTGTAGTCCAGCTTTGGCGGTTCATCTTCTTCATTCTCTTCAATTGTTGTATTAATTTCACTGTATACTTTTGCGAGAGTGGAAGGAGAGAGGCGGTCGCCCACTACACTTTTAATCACTTCTTCAAATACTGCCTTATCTTCCTGGGCAGTCATGATCTCTTCGCCATTCAGCACTTCCTCGATGAAATAAAAATCAGGTTCATTCGCTTTTGGTGCTGCATATAAGACATGATTCACATCAGAAGCATGATTTGTAATGCATGGGAATAGAAAACCCGTCATTGGATTTTTCAGGTCAATAACCGGATCAACTTCAACCTTATATTTAAATTCTTTTTCAATGTAATCGAATTGGATTTCTTTTTTCGGCTCTTCGGTTTTATTAATCGTACAAAGTGTAAACGGGTGGGAGTAAACAGTATCACGGCTGCTTTCCTCTGATTCTTCACTTCTTTTTTTTGTCGGCTTCATATATTCACCGCGGATAAATGTAATCACGATATCCTTTTCAAAAGGGTTCTGAATTATTTTCTCCGTCATTTGAAGCATCTGTTCCTGCCAGTCTTCACCTTCGCCAAGCAATCCTTTATGTAAAATCAGCTGACTGCTGTTTTCAGCATCGCGTTTGAATTTCAGTTCAAACAGTTTTTCATTTATCTGGCCGGTCAGGACCTTTTTAAAATTGTTCATAAACAATTCCTGCTGATCACTGTCGAGCATTTCAAAAGGCTGTCTCTGATAATGATAAATATCTGTTGATTCTTTCATAATATAAACATTGAATATATCTGAGATTCTGAGAAGGTCATTATCCAATTTTAACTGTTTACGAATATTTGCTACATCTTTCTTATCCATTTTGTTCACTCCTAAGGGTGATATTTCACGCTACATCATAATACCATAAGCAGCCGTTGTATATATGAACATGACTTTATCAAAGTGGGCTGGTGATTTCCGCTCCAGAGGGACGCTTTCCGCGGTCGGGCGGTGAGCCAGCAGGCTTCGCCATGCTTTGTCTCACCTGTCCCTTCCTGCCGCAGGAGTCGCCCCCTGCAGCGAGAATCACCAGCTGTGAAAAAACGATTAATGGACCCTAAAAAGCGATAGTATAACAAAAGCCCCTGAAATGCTGTTACACATTTCAGGGGCTTCATTTTTGTTAATTCCAGTCGTTCGGAATTAACGAGAGTAGAATTCTACGATTAGCGCTTCGTTGATATCAGCAGCTAGCTCGTTACGCTCTGGGAAGCGTGTGAATGTACCTTCAAGCTTGTCAGCATCGAAAGAAACATACTCAGGAGTGAAGCTGTTAAGCTCAATTGCTTCCTGAACGATGTTCAGCTTCTGTGATTTTTCACGAAGGCTGATTGATTGTCCTGGCTTTACGCTGTATGACGGGATGTCAACGCGTGAACCATCAACAAGAATGTGACCGTGGTTTACAAGCTGACGCGCCTGACGACGAGTACGAGCAAGACCAAGACGGTATACAAGGTTGTCAAGGCGAGTTTCAAGAAGAATCATGAAGTTATCACCGTGACGTCCAGGTAGTTTGCCTGCTTTGTCGAATAGGTTACGGAACTGACGCTCAGTTACTCCGTAAGTGTGACGAAGCTTCTGCTTCTCCTGAAGCTGAAGACCATATTCTGATAGTTTTTTACGCTGAGTAGGACCGTGTGGACCTGGAGCGTAAGGACGCTTTTCTAATTCTTTACCTGTGCCGCTTAGTGAAACACCAAGACGACGAGACAGTTTCCAAGATGGACCTGTATAACGAGCCATAATTTGACTCCTCCTTGTGTTTTTATTTTGTTGTAAAATAAAAACCATGTGATAAACCATCAATCCCCATTTTGTTATCTTGCACCATCGCCCTGCAGCAGGGGTTACACGATGCACCTATTTACAAATAGGAACAAAATGAGCAATTCATGTGTTCACAAAAGGCTGCATTATTTTACACAAAGAACATCATACAATTTATATAGCGGTCTGTCAACACCCCATTGAAATAATCTATTTGATCAACTTCTGTTTTTAAGACAATCTTTGCATAAATGATCAGAGCAATAAGGCTTTCCGGTGGCGCAGAATAATTAGGCGTTTTATGCAGAAAAGTCTGTTATGAAAAGGTGCCTGAAAGTGTAGTAAATAAAAGCCGTTATGCTATAATTAATATTTGTAAATATCTGAAAAATATATAATGATCGAGTTATATTTAAACACTTACTTTGTTAAAGGTTTTTTGATTTTAAATAGCTGGAGCGGAAATCAACAGCCAACTTTAACAGAGCTAATACATAAGAGATGAAGGTGAAAAAATGGATGCGCTAAAACCGTTTATGGACCGATTTAAAGCTGGTGTGTTTGATATCCTCACCCAATCTATGTCAGGAGAAAGCTCAATCAGACTATGGTACAGTAAGCTCTCAGCCCTTTTGAAGGAAGATTTTCAAGTGGAAGAAATCTTCTATTTATATAAAAAGGGTGAATGGCTGTTTGAATACCGGGAGCCTTTTGAATATCATGAACCATTTGGTCATGGCATTATAAAGGCAATTGACCAGAAACCTTATTACGTACTCGAACAACATGAAGCGGTGCTCAAGCGGGGTGATGTGTTAATTCCCTGTTATGAAAAAGATGAATTGATGGGTTTTATCGCGATCAGACCATTACCTGAAGCGGACTGGGCAAAAGACCCTGTGTTGTTAATGGTTTTAGCATGTGATACATCTGTCCTCTATCAAAATGTCAGAAGAATGCTGCTCACTGCAACTGAGCGGAAACGATATCATGAACTGTTTGAAGTAACAAAAGCATTTAATTCCCATATGAATGTATCTCAAGTGCTTGCGAAAATCATTCACTCACTAAAAAATACTTTCTCACAATACACCTTTACGCTTCTTCTCTCAGATGAACAGGGTGTTGAAAAAGGACTGCCGATTGAATATTTGGATTACCAATCAGAAAATGAAGCGCTCCTTCATGCATTCGTATCTTCTGAAATAACAATTGAAGAGCAGGGGAATCATTCTATTATGTATTCACCCATGAAAGGGAAACAGGGCGTATACGGACTGTTAAAAACCGAGGGTGCGAAAAATAAATCCCTGAAAAAGCATGAAATCGAATTTATTAAAGTCCTGTCAACAACGGCCGGTCATGCACTTGAAAATGCAAAGCTGTACGAGCAGTCCAACCAGCTGATTGATGACCTGAAGCTGATCAATGACCTTTCCCATAAGTTAAATGCAAATCTGGACATGATTGAAATGATGAACTACCTGGCCGTGCAGATTAAAAAAGCACTACAGCCTGATAAGACAGGTTTTATTTGGGTAGATGGGGATGAATGGAGGACGGTAGAGGGCAGTTCACCTTTTTTTAACACCAACCAGGGGCGTAGATATATAGAAAATGTCAAAAAGCAGCTGCTTGAAGGATCAGACGGGGTCTATATATCGGATTATAATCTTGATGCCGGTTACCGTTCATTAATTGCTGTGCCAATGATTCATCATCATCAACTAAAAGGTTTTTGTATCGTGCTGCATCGTGATTCGTATGCATTTACATTTGAAAAGTACAAGCTCTTCAAATCGATTGTTCATCATTCTGCACTTTCACTGGTCAATGCCATGCTCCGTGTGGAAATGCAGGAAATGATCAACCGGGATCATATGACAAAGCTATATGCGAGACATTATCTTGATCAATTTGTAGAAAGATCAATGGAAAAAGATGAACGTGGTGTTTTTGTATTAATTGATATTGATAATTTCAAAAATATCAATGACACGTATGGTCATCAAATAGGTGACCGGGTTATTATCCAGCTCGCAAAACACCTGCAGTCCTTTAAAATGGAAGGTAGCGTCAGTGCCAGGTGGGGTGGCGAAGAATTAGCTCTTTACTTCAGCAATATGTCGCTGCATGACGGAGTGGAATTGACAGAAAAACTGAGAAAGTCTGTAGAGGAAGTGACGGATCCGAAAGTAACCATTTCATGTGGGGTATCAAACTGGAACCGGAAAAAGCCTGACCTGATGATTAACCTTGTAAGAAGAGCAGATGTCGCACTTTACCAGGCGAAGAATAGTGGGAAAAACAAGGTCGTCTGCTTAAAAGGGGACGCAGATAAAATCATGCATTCATAAAGAGGGGCTGCCGGTATGCAGTCCTTTTTAAATTTGATCAACCCATTGAAATATTGACAGAATCGCGTAAAATAGGTAATGAAAGCGATTACAAAATAAGGGGAGCTTGCGATGTCAAAAGAGAGAAAAAGATTTGAAACTGAGGTCATTCATAGTGGTTATGATTCAAAAAAATATGAAGGTTCACTTACACCACCACTCTTTCAAACGTCAACTTATACGTTCAATCATGCTGCTGAAGGGGAAAGACGTTTTGCGGGTGATGAAGAGGGATATATTTACTCAAGACTTGGAAATCCAACAGTTAAAGTACTTGAAGACCGTATGACAACAATTGAAGGAGGAGAAGCTGCTTTAGCATTCGGATCTGGTATGGCTGCAGTTTCAGCGGTGCTGTTCCACCTGCTAAAGTCCGGAGATCATGTTGTCTGTTCAAAAGGGGTCTACGGCTGCACATTTGGTTTGCTTGAAATGATGCAGGAAAAATTTTCAATTACACATGAATTCGCAGATTTATCTTCAGAGGAAGCAGTCAGACAATCAATTTTACCAGGTACAGCGTGTATATACGTCGAAACACCAATCAATCCTACAATGGAAATCATTGATCTGGAACTGGTGTGCCGTGTGGCAAATGAAAAAGGGATTCCTGTTGTAGTTGATAACACATTCAGTTCTCCATATCTGCAAAACCCGCTAAAAACCGGAGCGGATTTTGTGCTGCACAGTGCAACAAAGTATATCGGCGGACATGGTGATGTCATCGGTGGCCTATTAGTTGCAAATTCAGCTGAAGCAATTGCTGAAATCAGGATGACGACACAAAAAGATATTGGTGGCATTATGTCTCCGTTTGACGCGTGGTTATTGCTGCGCGGATTGAAGACGCTTGCTGTCAGGCTTGACCGTCACTGTGATAATGCAGAAAAGATTGCCCATTACCTGAAGCAGCACCCATTTGTCAGAAATATTTATTTCCCAGGAGATAAAGATCATCCATCTCACACAATCGCTGCGAAGCAGATGAACAGATGGGGCGGACTGATTTCATTCGACATTAATGGAACAAAGGAAATGGCTCAGGCATTTATGGATGAATTAAAACTGATTAAAATTGCTGTGAGCCTGGGAGATGCTGAAACGCTGATCCAGCATCCTGCAACGATGACCCATTCAGTTGTACCTCAAGAAACCAGAGAGGAAATGGGGATCAGTGATACTTTACTCAGATTGTCTGTTGGACTGGAATCCTGGGAGGATATTAAAGAGGATCTCGATCAGGCATTTTCTAAAATTGAAGAAAGTGCAGCAGTGAAACAGGAAAGTTAATCAGTAAGGAGCCTGAGACATTGTCTCAGGCTCCTTCATCGTTTCTCTAAAAGGTTCAATTAAATATACTCACTCAAAATCTCAGCAAATGTTTCAAGTCCTTTTTGATCTTCTTCATCAAAGCGGTTTTTGATCGGGCTGTCGATATCAAGTACGCCGATGACTTCGCCGTTTTTGACAAGGGGCACCACGATTTCTGATTGTGAAGCTGCGTCGCATGCGATGTGACCCGGGAATGCATGTACGTCTTCTACACGCAGGGTTTTGTTTTCTCCTGCAGCAGTTCCACATACGCCTTTTCCAAGTGGGATTCTGACACATGCCGGAAGCCCCTGGAATGGTCCAAGAACAAGTTCGCCATTTTCTATCAGATAAAATCCTACCCAGTTGGTTGTATCAAGAAATTGATTCAGTAATGCTGAAGCATTACTTAGATTAGCGATCTGGTTCGGTTCACCTTCAAGTAGTGCACGGAGTTGTTTGTGCAGCATATTATATTGTTTTTCCTTACTGCCTTTATACGTTTCGACATTAAACATCATATCACCCGCTTAATTGATTTGATTTTATCCTTTAACGTGCATAATTTGAAGAACGCTTTTTAAAGGAAGGATGCCTAAGCACCCCGAAATGAAAGAGTAGAATAATAAAGGTATAACACAGCACAGGACTTGAAGCAATCATTTGAAAGGGTGGGATGTAATGAAGGGGCAGCGCGAGACAAAATCTGAAGTGATGACAACAGCAGTGGATCTGTTTTTTACTAAGGGTTTTCACGGCACCAGTATAAGAGATATATCTGCATCAGCAGGGGTAAATGTTGGGACAGTATCATACTACTTTGCAGGAAAAAGAGGATTGCTGGAAGAATGTCTGATTGCCTTTTTTGAACCTTACCTGAATGTGCTTGAGAAATCGTTAAAAGAAGAAAAGCGTCAGAATAGTGCGGTCATGAGCGCTGCCTGTGAAGTCATTAGATTCCAGCAGCAGCACCACCGTTTCGCCCGTTTTGCATGGCGTGAAATCACGCTTGATCATCAGTTGATCAGAGAAATGACTGCCTGTTATCTGAGAAAGGAGCAGTACCTCTGGAAGATGCTCATGGCTGAAGATATTGAAAAAGGGTACAGCTTCAAACTGTCCCCTTCGTTTTTTCTGATTCAGTTAAGTTCAATGATCACAACGCCATTTCTGCAAAGTCAGACTGTCAGGGAACTCTGGCATATCAATACAGCAGATCCCTATTTCACAAGACAGTATATTGAAACAGTCGAAACGTGGTTTAACAGCGTAACCTCCTGTTATGGTTTGAGTGCGATCAGCTGATCAGCGCCCTGCATGAGTCCTGCTGCTGAATGTGCATCAGAACCATATACAAGGGGAATGCCCATCTGGTGGGCAGCTGATGCGATTGCAGGTGAGGGATATGTCTCCTGACAATAAGGTTTCACTGTACCCGCACCGTTGTAATCAAGTTCTAAATTCTGTGCTTTTACCGTGTTTAAAAGCTTTTCGATTTCAGCTTCATGATGAGAAAGTGGCGGATAAAGGCGCTGAAACTTTTTAGCAAGCGTGATATGCCCAATCCGCTTCGGCTTATAAGGGCCAAGGTCAGAGAGGACGGATTTGATGACCGTATTGTAATAAAGAGTGTGCACAGCATCTGTAGATCCTGTTAATGCAATTAATTCTTTAAAAGCTTCAGGACTGTAATCAAGGCAGACATATTGATCAGCAGCCTTTAAGAAATGCACAGACAATATGGCATCATCAAGTGCCGGACCGTACTGGTTCAAAAAGTCATGGGTCTGATTTTCAAATCCTTCTATATAATCAACTTCAAGACCTGTATAAATTTTCAGGTCTTTTTGATATTCTTTTTTAATCATTTCAACGTCTTTCAGGTAATGTTCAAGATCTGCAGGTCTCATTCCGCTGTCCTGCTCAGGAACTGTGTCAAAAAAGCCTTTAGGCAGAGGAGCGTGTTCAGTAAAAGTAATTTCATTAAGCCCTGATTCAATCGCTTTTTCAACATATAATGCAAAAGAATCCTTAGAACCATGGGGGCAATAAGGAGTATGAATGTGTCCATCTCTTTTGATCAAGATGATCAGTCCTTTCTTGTACGAAAAAAGTCGTGTCAAAAAATCAATAAAAAACAAGAAATCTCACTTGTTACATGGTATCATAAAGTCAATACATTTTTCACATTGACATAGACACGGGCTGCTTGAACAGGAGGCATTAGATGGAGTACATAGTTGGATCCGTCATTTTAATCATCATATTAATCATAACTGCTTTCGTATTACGAAAAAAGCAGTACAAAGAAGTAGATAAACTTGAAGAACAGAAACTTGATATTCAACATAGACCTGTTCTTGAAGAAATGACAAAAGTAAAACAGTTAAATATGAATGGACAGACTGAAGAGCTCTTTGAGAAGTGGAGAGATTCCTGGACAGATATAGTAGATAAACAACTAGCAGAAGTCGATAGTATGCTTTTTGATGCTGAAGAATACATAGATAAATTCCGCTTTGGGAAATCACGTAAAGTACGTGAAGAGATTGCCCAGGAGCTGAATAAAGCAGAAGAGCATATGAATGAAATCCTGACTGAATTAGAAGAGTTAATGGGCAGTGATGAGAAGAATCGACAGGAAATCGGGCTTGTAGAAGCAGACTATAAGGAAGCTGCTTCTCTTATCAGAAATAGACGCGGTCAGTTTGGTAAAACAGCTGAGCCTCTTGATAGAAAGATTCAGGCATTAGAACCAAAGCTGGATGAATATCACAACCTCACAACTGAAGGTAACTATCTCCAAGCCAGAGAAATCGTTCTTTATCTGACTGCAGAGATGAATGAGATCAGTATGATGATAGAGGCCGCACCGGAACTCGCAAATGATCTGACAGATGAACTGCCAAAAGAACTCAGTGAATTAAAAGAAGCATGCAAAGAAATGGATGAGCACTATCCGATTCATCATCTGAATCTGGAAGAAGGCTGTCTGGCGCTTGAAAATGAATTGAAAGAAGCAGAAAAGCATCTCATCAGGCTCGAACTGACAGAAGCAGAAGAGCTCAGGGTTCAAATCAGTCAGAAAATCGATCAGGCATTTGTTGCACTTGAAGCAGAAGTAAATGCGCGAACGGAGCTTCCTGCAAAGATTGAGCAGGTGAAACTGCTTCTAGCAGCATCTGAAAACAGAAATAAAGAGTTGATCCGTGAAATGGATTATGTCCGCCAGGGTTATCAGCTTGATCAGCAGGAACTGGATCTGCCGAAAGAAAAAGAAACGCAGCTCGATAAGCTTTCTGAAACATTCCAGCAGCAGAATAAACAATTTGAAAAGCAGATGGAGCCATTTACATCAGTCTTAAAAGAGATTGAAGGAATTGAAAGCCAGCTGACCCTGATAGATGAAGAGCATAAAAAATATACTGCTGAACTTGAACAACTGAGAAGTGATGAATTAACAGCACGTGAACAGCAGGAATATCAGGTGAAAGCAATAAGAGATCAGGAAAAGACAGTAGACAGTGCAAACCTTCCTAAAATTCCTGAATTCTGGTTTTTAGAACGCAAGGATATTATCAGACAGATTGAAGCGCTTGATACTTACCTTGCTGAACGACCAATGAATATGAAAGCGATCAATCAGCATACGCTGACAACCGAAAAAATGATCGAAACTTTTACCGAAAATACTGAAGAAATGATACAGGCTGCTGCACAGGCTGAAAAAGTCATTCAATACGGAAACAGATACAGAAGCCGTCATGAAACAGTTTTTATCGGTCTGAATGAAGCAGAGCTGATGTTCAGAAATGGTGATTATCAAAGTGCACTTGAACAGGCAGCGGAATCAATTGAAAAAATTGAACCCGGTGCGCTCAGAAAAATCGATTCACTTTAAAATAGATGACATAAAAAAGCAGTACTTTCTCATGAATTGAGAAGTACTGCTTTTTCTATACTGAGATTATCCATTTGTGTATTTAGCCTGAGCTGATGCGCTTCCTGAAGCAGGAATCAGCATGCCGATAAAGCCTCCTGCTATGGCAGGTAAAATCCAACCGAGGCTTTGATCCATGAGAGGAAGGAATGAAAATACTGAAGCCAAAGCCGTAAAACCTCCTGCAGCAAGTCCGTCACTGACACCAAGGATAAATGTTGGAATGATCGCCCCCACATACACAGAACGTTTTCCTTTTATTGTGTTATCAAGAAATGACATGATGATTAAAACGATCGTCATCGGATAGATCATCACAAGAACCGGAACAGATACAGCAATCAGCTGAGCCAGCCCGATATTTGCAACCATCATGCTGAATAAAGAAAAAATCACCACGAATTTATTGTAGGACACTTTTGGAAAGGTTCTTGAAAAGTATGATGAAGTTGCTGAGACCAGTCCGATTGAAGTGGTCAGACAGGCAGCTCCAATTGCAATTCCAAGAATGATTGCGCCTGATGGACCATAAAGATAATTGGCTGCAGCTGATAGCAGCGCACCACCATTATCCTGTGTTCCGATTGCGTTCAGGCTTGTAGCGCCAAGGTAGCTGAGTGAAATATAAACAGCTGCCAGACCGGACGCAGCAATCAGACCTGCAAATGTAGCGGCTTTTACTACCTGTTTGCGATTCGTCACACCTTTATTCTGAATGGCTGAAATGATCACAATTGCAAACACAAGCGCCGCAATCGCATCAAGTGTTAAATAACCTTCCAGGAAACCGGTTATAAATGCAGAATCATCATAACCGCCTGTTGCCTGACCCGGTTCACCCATTGGATTGATAAATGCTCCGCCTACTAAAACCGCTAATATTACAACAAGCCCAGGTGTCAGCAGCTTACCAATCCGGTCTACAAGCTTCGCCGGATTTAAAGATAACCAGGCTGTCACCGCAAAAAATAGTATTGAAAATAAAAGTAACGTCCAGCCTCCAGCCGATTCCTGCGTCAGAAATGGCAGAACGCCGATTTCATAGGAAACAGTGGCGGTTCTTGGGATGCCAAAGAACGGACCAATTGCCAGGTACAGAATGATTGTAAAGATTATTCCGAAAATTGGGTGTACACGACTTGCAAGATCCAAAGGACTGCCGCCTGACTTTGCAATCGCAATTACACCTAATAAAGGAAGTCCCACACCTGTCAGAAGAAAGCCTGCAATAGCGACCCAGCTGCTATCACCAGCCTGCTGCCCGAGCAAAGGGGGAAAGATCATATTTCCTGCGCCAAGAAAAAGCGCAAAAAGCATAAGACCAACCGTGAAAACGCTACCAAATGTTATTTTATTGCTATTCATAATACCCTCCACCGATGTTCTAAGTTTTACCGCAACATCATATCATAGAAAAGTTGAAATTTGTCGAAAATAGCAAAAGTCTAAATAAAGAGAAAATTGTGTATATTAGACGTTTGATTTTCAACAAATAACATTATACTTTGAGTTATGTTAGGATTAATTAGGTTTAATATGAAAAGTAAAATTTAATTTAAGAACCGCTGATCCTTTCCGTGGGGGACTGCGCTTTCCTGCCCCCGGCCGGTGAGCTTCCTCAGGCTTCGCCTTGCGGGATCTCACCTGTCCTTTTCCGTGGCGGGAGTCTCCGTCCCCCACGGAAAGGATCAGCTGAGAGAGTATGACAATACACTTTCTTAACGCTACAAACATATGCGGACCGTTATTAAATCTGGTTTTGAAGATATAAAATGAAAGAGTGATCTACATGATTTATCTGGACAATAGTGCAACAACAAAACCACATCCTGATGTAGTTTCTTCCTATATAAAGGTAAGCGAGCAGTTTTATGGTAACCCCTCATCGATTCATGCATTTGGTGAAAAAGCTTCATCACTTTTCCAAAAAGCGAAGCAGCAGTGCGGTGAGCTATCCGGACTTCCTGACAGCAGCGTCATCTTTACCTCAGGTGGGACTGAATCAAACAATCTGGCGATAAAAGGGTCTGCTTATGCTTTACAGGGTAAAGGAAAGCATCTGATTACCACTGTAATTGAGCATCCATCTGTTCTTGAAGTCTTTAAAGAGCTGGAAAAAGAAGGATTTGAAGTCACTTATTTACCTGTAAACAAAGCTGGTGTGATTTCTATCAATGATCTGAAAGCCGCGCTGAGAATAGATACAATACTGGTATCTATTATGTATGTGAATAACGAAATCGGCAGTATTCAGCCAATCAGTGATGCTGGAAAAATCATTAGAGAGTATTCAAATGCCCGCTTTCATTCAGATGCTGTACAGGCATACGGGAAGCTTGCAACAGACTTTAAAAATGTAGATCTCATGACATTATCAGCCCATAAGTTTAACGGGTTAAAAGGGTCTGGATTACTGGCAGTCAGAAAAGGACTGACGCTCAATCCTGAAATGACAGGCGGTGGGCAGCAGGAAGGTCTCAGAAGTGGTACTGTCAACACTGCAGGAGCAGTCGCACTGGCAAAAGCAATGCGACTTGCTTCTGAAGATCAAGAGCAGGCTTATCCGACACTTCGAACCTGTCAGCAAATGCTCCGGGCTTTTTTCGAAAACAGACCGGAAGTAAAGTCGGTCTCTTCAGATCATGCGGCTCCTCATATTTTATCTGTTACAGTGCCAAAGCTCACAGGTGAAGTAATCGTGCACGCATTAAGCCATAAAGATGTGTATATCACAACATCAAGTGCATGTTCTTCAAAAACGAATAAAAAAAGCCATGTGCTGACTGCATGCGGGTTCAGTGACCGTGATATCAGGGGAGCCGTTAGAATCAGTCTCGGAGCAGATCAGCGTATAGAAGAGATCGAAGAATTTATCAGGATCTGGCAGGAAGTCATTCCGCCATTACTGAAAGGAGTATAAGCAATATGCAAATAGATAGAATTTTAATCCGCTACGGCGAGATTTCCACTAAAGGAAGAAACCGCAATAAATTCATTAAGCGTCTTCAGCAAAATATTACTGATGCATGCGCAGATCTCAGCTCATTTCATATTGAATCAGGCAGAGACAGAATGCATCTTGAGCTGAATCGCCCGGAAGAAGCTGCCCAGGTGATGGACAGACTTAAATTGATTTTTGGCATTCAGTCATTCAGTCCGGTTGTGAAATCTGACAGAGATCTGGATGAAGTGAAGCATCACGCAGCTGAACTGGTCCAGTCAGTGGCAACAGAAGGTACACTGTTCAAAGTCAAAGCGAGAAGAGCTGATAAAAATTATCCGCTCGATACGAATAAACTGAACTATGAAATTGGTTCTCATGTATTAAGACAGGTGCCGGGGTTGAAAGTAGAAATGAGAAACCCTGAAGTTGAACTGACTGTTGAAGTGAGAAGTGAAGCGGTTTATCTGTCAGCCCAGACGATTCAGGGTGCAGGCGGCATGCCGATCGGTTCAGGTAACAAAGCAGTGTTGATGCTCTCAGGCGGTCTCGACAGCCCGGTTGCCGGTTATCAGATGATGAAAAGAGGCGTGGAATTAGAAGCGGTTCACTTTTTCAGCCCGCCATTTACCAGTGAAAAATCGAAAGAAAAGGTCAAACAGCTTGCTTCTGAGCTTGCGGGATTTTCTGGATCGGTTAAGCTTCATATTGTACCTTTTACAAAAATACAGCAGACGATTCACCAGCAGGTACCTGAAAATTATACGATGACTTCAACGAGAAGGATGATGTTGCGTATAGCGGACGAACTGAAAAAGAAAACAGGTGCTAAAGCGATTGTTACAGGTGAAAGCCTGGGTCAGGTGGCAAGTCAGACGTTAGAAAGTATGGAAGCAATTAATGCAGTGACCAATACGCCAGTACTGCGGCCACTGATTGCATCAGATAAAACGGATATTATTGAGATTGCAAAAGAAATCGGCACATATGAAACGTCTATCCTGCCTTATGAAGATTGCTGCACCATCTTTACACCGGCAGCTCCGAAAACGAGACCTAAAACAGAAAAAGTTGCTTTTTATGAAAGCTTTATTGATTTTGAAGAAATGATTCTCGAGTCAGTGGAAACAACTGAAACGATCACGCTGAAGCCGGGATACAGTACGGAAGATACCATAGAAACGGATTTATTTTAAGGATTAGCTTCTGAATTTAATGGATCTGATTTGTTAGGAACATTTACCATTAATAAGCCTTGTGTTATTGCACATTCTATAGTCACAAGGAGGTGATAGCACATGGCAAACAGAAGCTCAAATCAGCTTGTTGTTCCAGGTGTAGAACAAGCTCTTGATCAGATGAAATACGAAATTGCTACTGAATTCGGCGTACAGCTTGGAGCTGACTCTACATCACGCGCAAACGGTTCAGTAGGAGGAGAAATCACTAAGCGTCTAGTTCAGATGGCTGAACAACAGCTTAGCGGATACCAGAAATAATTTTTAACAAACAAGACAGCAGGTGCTAAATGTAGCGCCTGCTGTTTTTGCGTTCAACGCCTTAAACTTATCACTTCATCTTTCGAAATATTTTATGTACACTGAGAATAAATGTGTCGAAAGAAGAGGGGGTCTGATTTATGCTGCAGCTATTTAAAAATGGAACGATTTATACAATGGAAGAAGAAGGAACAACAGTTGAAGCTGTTTTAACTAGTAACGGGAAGATCAAAGCGATTGGATCTGAAGATGAATGTTTAGCATCAGCCGGCAATGAAGGGGTAACAACGGTTGACCTGAAAGGTAAAACGATGTTTCCCGGTTTTGTCGATAGTCATTTACATATTGTCGGAGTGGGGGAAACACTGCTCAGGCTGGATTTATCTGAAATGAAATCAAAGCAGGAAGTCATTGATGCCGTTGCAAAGAAAGCAGCTGAATTACCTAAAGGTGAGTGGATTCAGGGAGACGGCTGGAATGAGAATCAGTGGCCGGATGCATCAGTCCCGACCGCTGAAGAGCTGGATGCTGTGGCACCGGATCATCCTGTTATTTTAAAAAGAATTTGTAGACATGCAGTAGTTGTAAATTCTTTTGCGCTGTTTCTCGCAAGAATTGATGAGCAGACACCCGATCCGGAAGGCGGGGTCATTGAAAAAACTGCAGGCAAACTGACCGGACAGCTTAAAGATACTGCTCAGGACCTGATGATTCCGGCACTCCCTCCGATTGAGGATGAATATATTCAGAAGTCTTTAAAAACTGCGCTTGAACATGCATGGTCACTTGGATTAACCGGTGGACACACTGAAGATTTAAGCTATTATGGAGATTTTACAAGAACTTATCGTGCGTTCCAAAAGGTAATTGAAGAAGACGGTCGTCCTTTCCGCGCACATCTGCTCGTACATCATCATGTTATTGAGGATTGGCACAGGCAGGGCCATTCATTTTTATCAGGGTCACGCTACGTTGAATTCGGAGCAATGAAAATATTTGCTGATGGCGCACTGGGCGGCCGGACAGCCTTGCTTAAAAATGGTTATGCTGACGCACCTGGTGAAAAGGGCGTTGCGATCCACTCTCCGGAAAAATTAAAGCAGCTCGTATGGAAAGCAAGACAATATGATATGGCGGTCGCCGTGCATACCATTGGTGATCAGGCATTTGAATATATGCTTGATGCAATTGAAGCTTTTCCATCAAATGGTGAGCGGGACAGATTAATTCACGCTCAGATTCTTGATGAAGAGCTGATTAAGCGTGCTGAAAAACTGCCGATCGTACTGGATATTCAGCCAAGGTTTGTCCCATCTGATTTCCCGTGGGTGCAGGATCGGATCGGCAAAGACAGAATGAAGTGGAATTATGCCTGGAAGACACTGATGCAAAGAGGAATTGCATGTGCAGGTGGATCGGATGCACCAATTGAACCGGTTGATCCGCTGCTTGGTATTCATGCAGCTGTGACGAGAACAAAGCCTGATGATCCGGAAAAAACCGTGTACGGGGAAAGTGAAAAACTGAGTATGTACGAAGGGATTTCATTATTCACCACGTGCAGTGCGTATGCATGTCATCATGAACAGGACCGGGGCGTCATCAAACCTGGATTTGCAGCTGACTTTACTGTGCTTGAAGCAGATCCATTTAAAAAAGATCCTGATGAACTGCTTACAATGAAAGTCGAACGAACCATTGTCGACGGAAAAACAGTTTATACACGAAGCGAAAAATTTTAATAATCAGCTGATGATTTCTGTCTTTTGTAGAAATCATCAGCATTTCTATGGAAAAGAACGGGGCGGTAAAATGGAGAACGAAGAAAGACTGGGTATTATTTATACTGCCCTTGCATATACACTTTGGGGGTTGCTCCCGCTTTACTGGAAGTTTGTTCAGCATGTGCCGGCAGATGAGATTTTAGCGAACCGGATTTTCTGGTCGTTCTGGTTTATGCTTGTACTGCTGATTGCAATGCGTCAATTCAGTCATTTTAAAAAAGAGGCACTTTCACTCTTTAAAAGACCTAAATTATTCGCTGCACTGATCGCTGCTTCTGTGCTGATCAGTATTAACTGGTTTGTCTACATATGGGCGGTTAATTCTGAGCAGATGGTTGAAGCAAGTCTCGGGTATTATATTAATCCGCTGGTTTCAGTACTGCTCGGAGTTTTCGTACTGAAGGAAGTATTATCTAAAGCGCAAATTTTATCATTTATATTAGCACTGATTGGCGTGCTGATTTTAACGATTTCATATGGAAACTTTCCCTGGATTGCGTTTGCGCTGGCTTTTTCGTTCGGATTTTATGGACTGGTGAAGAAGATGCTCCGCGTGAATGCAGCAATTGGACTGACGCTTGAGACGCTGACGATTATGCCAATCGCACTGATTTACCTTGGATACCTGCAGGGGACAGACAGTCTGGCGCTGTTTCATGTATCACTGACAACAGATATATTGTTAGTAGGAGCAGGTGCTGCTACAGCTATCCCGCTTCTTTTATTTGCAAATGGTGCTCAGCGGATCCCGCTTTTTATGGTCGGCTTTTTACAATATATTGCACCGACACTTACACTGATTCTGGGTGTATTTTTATATGGTGAACCGTTCAGTGTGATTGATCTGATCTCATTTATCTTTATATGGCTTGGTCTTACTGTTTTTACATATTCAAGAATGAGAATGGCGAGGCAGGTCAAGCTAAAATGAAAAAAGCTGCGGGATATCCGCAGCTTCTCTTTTAAAGAAATGTTCTTTTTACTTTTTCCCAGAAGGAGTTGTCCTTTAATTTTACCGTTTTAACAATGTTTTCGCTAAGTGCCAGATCTACATGCTGAACGTGGCTGATCCCGAGTGCTTCATTATCAAGCCCCATAACCGGATAGTCGTTGCCGTCCTGTGTAACAGTCAGGCGAAGCTTTCGCTGACCGCTCAGGATAAATGAAGAACCGAGCGTACGGAAACGGTTGCTGTTCACTGAAGCTAGCTCACTTACCTGCATACATGGCAGCATCGGATCAACTACCGCACCGCCAACTGATTTGTTATAGGCAGAGCTGCCGGTTGGCGTTGAAATGATCATCCCATCGCCGCGGAATGTCTCAAAGTGAAGATCATCAATATGTACATCCATTACAAACGTTTTGATAATACCTGAACGGATGCTGAATTCATTCAGACAAAGGAAGCTTGTCTCATCATCAACAGTGACTTCGATTGTCGGATATTTTCTTACTTCAATCTGATCCTGCGTCATTGCGTCAATCATGGAAGATACATCATCTACATGGAAGTCACAGTAGAGGCTCTTTCTTCCTGAATCTGATACGCCTGCATACAGACAGTCCTGTCTGAATCCGGTTTTTCTGACAGCCTGAAGAAATGCACCGTCACCACCCAGACTTACAATGATGTTTGCTTTTTTATAATCCTGAACGACATTGAACTGATAACGCTCTGCAAGCTCTTCAAGCATGCGTAAATGTTCTTTCGCCTGTTCAGTTTTACGTGCATAAAAATAAATATTTCTTCTTTCAGTCATATGAATCCCTCCAGGTCTTACACGAAAATTTTGAAAATAGATCATAATAAAAGATTGATTAAAGTGTATCATGAAATGAAACATATCTGAAAGTAGAACGTATAGACAAGAGAGATATTATGAGGAGGTTTTAAAAATGAATGCTAAAAGGTGGATTGCAATCGGCATAGCTGGTGTTTTATTTATCGTATCAGCCGGTATTAACTTTGCAACTGCAGCGCTATCAACTAATTTTGAAGACATGTTTGCATCTTTTGAAACAACATCGGGTCTGTCAGAAGAAGTCATTGAAACAGGCAGTACGACAGACAGAATTGCTGTGATAGACCTGAATGGTACGATTCAGGACACTGGTGAAACAGGTGGATTACTTGGGGCTGCCGGGTATAACCACTCTCACTTTATGGAGCAGTTGAATCAGGTAAAAGACGATGGAACAATTAAAGGGGTCGTGCTGAGTGTGAATACACCAGGAGGCGGCGTGGTTGAGAGCGCCCAGATCCATGATAAAATTCTTGAAATTCAGGAAGCTGGAAAGACCGTCTATGTATCAATGGGTGCACAGGCGACTTCAGGCGGATATTACGTGGCGGCACCTGCTGATAAAATCTATGCAAGCAGAGAAACAATGACAGGTTCGCTTGGTGTCATTCTTCAGAGTATTAACTTTGGAGAACTTGCTGATAATTACGGCGTTGAATTTGTCACAGTCACTTCCGGAGAGTTCAAAGATATGCTGAACCCTGCAGAAGAAGTGCGTGAAGAAGATCTTGAAATTGTACGCAGTATCCTGAATGACTCTTATGATGGATTTGTTGACGTCATTGCAAATGGCCGTGACCTTCCTGAAGACCGCGTCAGAGAAATTGCGGACGGACGTATTTATAATGGCGTTCAGGCAATGGAACTCGACCTGATTGATGAGTTTGGTTATGAGGAAGATGTGATCAGTGCAATCAAAACAGATCTTGATCTTGAAAATGCATCTGTTATTCACTATGGAATGCCAAATGACTTAAGCTCACTGCTGTCACTGCAGGTTCAAAAAACATTTGGCGGTCTTGAAGGCCAGATTCTTTCAGAAGTCATGAGCCACACAGGCGGACCTCGCCCAATGTACTTATACGCTGATTAAAAGGAGGAAGCTGTATGGATACAAATGAAACAAATACGATTGAAAAACCGGCTTTCCTGCCTCATTACGGTGGTTTCTGGATCAGGGCTTGTGCGTTTTTACTTGATCTGTTAGTGATTTCTGCACTGAATGGCCTCTTGATCTACCCGGTGTTCAGACTGACCGGACTTGAAATGGGTAGCGGGATGTTCAGCGGTGTGAATATTGCAACAGCGATCGTCTTTTTTGCTTACTTTGTACTGATGACAAAGTTTTTCGGACAGACGCTCGGGAAAATGATATTCGGATTAAAGGTTTTATCAAAAAATGGTGAACGTCCTGGATGGATCGCAGTACTGATCAGAGAGCTTGCAGGCCGTTATATTTACACATCAATCACATTCTTTGGACTGCCGTTTCTCGCAATCCTGTATGTGGTGGCTGCTTTTACGCCGAAAAAGCAGGCAATTCATGACCTGTTTGCTGACACAACCGTTATCCATGAACGGACTGTTGTCAGAACAGAACCTGTAAAAGTATAAATAAATACGAAAAGGGCAGTTTATCATAGAGGTGGATTCTATGATTAAACTGCTCTTTTTATTATGTTTGCCACTGCTGTTTTTTTTAAAATGTAAATGCTTGATTGAGATGGAGTGGAAAGGTAAAAATATTCATTTGTTGATCGTCGTGAAAATAGCCGGAATCAGGATTAAGCGATTCACGATCCCGGTTGAGCTGGCTACGGAGCCTGAATATAAAGTAAACCATAAACCAAAGAAATTAACAAAAAGTGATTTTAAAAAAATACAATCACAGCTTGTTCAAATAAGAGAAAAAGTAGTCAGGTTAAATCAATGGCTGAAAGGAACCTTAAAAGGGTTTTCAATCGAGTCATTACATTTAACAGCCGGAGTTGGAACGGACCGGCCTGACCTGAGTGCATGGCTGAATGGAGGAATCAGTATTGCACAGGCATTTGTCGTACAGCTGTTATCAAAATATATCAGATTAACAGCTCCACCTAAGCTTATGATCAGACCGGTGTTCACACAGTCACCATTTACTGTTGTATGTCACTGTATAATTTCAGTCACGATTGCACACCTTATAAAAGCAGGTATCATGCTTCTTGTCAGAAGAATGACCAACGATCATAAAAGAGTGGGGAGTGGCTTTATTGGAACATCCAATTGAAGGTGTAATGACGACAGCAATGGAACAATTAAAGGAAATGGTAGATGTCAATACAATCATCGGGGATCCGGTGGAAACGGCTGATGGCAGTACGATTATGACAGTGTCCCGCGTACGTTTTGGCTACGCGGCTGGAGGCAGTGATTATCAGACTGCATATGAAGCTGCACATGAACTTCCATTTGGCGGCGGTAGCGGTGGTGGTGTCTCCATCACGCCTGTTGCGTTTTTAATTGTAGGGAAAGATGGAATCCGACTTCATCATATGAATGAAGGTGCTCATCTGCTTGAGAAATTAATGGATATGGCACCGGATGCAGTCAGCAGAATTTCAGATGTATTTCGTCAGGAAGAAACATATTAGTTGATTGCCCCTTCCGCCTTTCAGTATGATGATTAGGAATACATATACTGAAGGAGGATTTATATGGCTTCTATTACGTTCAAAAATAACCCGGTTACATTACTTGGGGATGAAGTGAAAGTTGGAGATCAGGCACCTGAATTCACAGTGCTTGCAAATGACCTTTCACCATTTCATCTGAAAGACTCTGCTGAAAAAGTAAAAATTATCAGCGTTGTTCCATCACTTGATACAGGCGTATGTGATGCACAGACCCGTAAGTTTAATGAGGAAGCATCAAACCTAGATAACACGGAAGTGCTGACCATCTCAGTTGACCTTCCATTTGCTCAGAAACGCTGGTGTGGTGACAGTGGTCTTGAACACGTGATCACACTATCTGATCATCGTGACCTGTCATTCGGGAAGGCATTCGGAGTGGCGATTGAAGAACTGCGTCTGCTTGCACGTGCAGTGTTTGTGATCGATACAAATGACAAAGTAACGTATGTTGAATATGTACAAGAAGCAACGAATCACCCTGATTATGATGCAGCAATTGAAGCTGCGAAAAAAGCAGAGTAAAAAGTGAGAAAGCCGTCATGGCTTTCTTTTTTTTATATACATGTTAAAATGAAGCGTCAAAAGTTAAACAGGAGGCACGACAATATGAGCATATCACCTGTAGAATCCATTTTTACATTACTGAATGAAACAGCTGAAGAGATTCAGCGGGCATATTCTCTATCATATTTAGAAGCACTGGCAGAATCAGGGGAGCACTGGTTTACAGGCACAGTGGAAGAAACTGATCCTGCACTGAAAAGAAAGCTTGAAGACCGTTATGCATCACTTCAGCTTGAATCTTTCTCACAGGATGACAGAAGAAAAGCATTTCAGCTTGCCGTTCTGAAAGGAATGAAAGAGCACACGCAGCCTAATCATCAGATGACACCTGATTCGATCGCGATGGTCATTGGATACCTGCTCGAGAAGTTCACATATGATCAGGAAAAGATTACCCTGCTTGACCCTGCACTCGGTACAGGAAACCTGATTCTTTCAATTATGAATCAACTGAATGGAAAAGTGGAAGTATCTCACGGTGTTGAAATTGATGAAGTGCTGATCAGACTTGCATACACAGGCGCAAATCTTTCAGAGCAGCCAATCCACCTTTATACGCAGGATTCGCTTGAACCTTTATTTATTGATCCGGCAGACGCTGTCGTAAGTGATCTGCCTGTCGGATATTATCCAAATGACGAGAGGGCGGCAGACTATAAGCTGCAGGCAAAAGAAGGCCATTCATATGCCCACCATTTATTCATTGAGCAGTCACTAAAGCATGTAAAAGAGAGCGGCTATCTGTTTTTCCTTGTGCCGAATGGATTATTTGAGTCTCCGCTATCAGGACAGCTGCATGAATTTCTAAAAGACGAGGCGCATATTCAGGGTCTTATCAAACTGCCGCAGTCGCTATTTAAAAACGAACAATCTGCAAAAAGCATCCTGATCCTTCAAAAGCAGGGCGAAAATGCAAAACCTCCAAAGCAGGTACTCCTCGCAGAAATGCCAAAGTTATCAAATGGTCCTGCAGTGCAGAACATGATGACAAAAATTCAGCAGTGGATGAAAGAAAACAAGTAAGTTTAGATTTAAAAACAAATAACGTTTTAACAGTAATTAAGTGTAGCGGAGCGTAGGGCGGCGACTCCGGGACGATTAGAGGGAAGCTGAGACCCCGCAAGGCGAAGCCTGAGGAGGCTCAGCGACCTCCGTCCGGAAAGCGTCCGCCCGAAGTGAAGCGAAACGGTTAATAGGATGAGACATGATCTGTCTCATCCTATTTTCATGAAATTGTATTCTGAAAATAAACACTTTTACATGAAAACGTTGCCACTGCAAGCTTTCCCTTGAAGACAATTAGAGAGAGTGATTAAATGAACATGGATAGTAAATTGTTTAACAGGGTATAAAGGTAATACTTATGTTTTTCATATAAAGGAGCGAATAAATTTATGACTAAAGTCATTGCAATTAACGCAGGAAGCTCTTCATTGAAGTTTCAGCTTTTCGAAATGCCGGAAGAGGAAGTCATCACAAAAGGTTTAATCGAAAGAATTGGATTAGATAACAGTGTATTCACGATTTCTGTAAACGGAGAAAAGCAGAAGGAAGTAACTAATATTCCAAACCATGATGTTGCAGTTAAACTGCTTCTTGATAAACTGACATCAGCTGGCATTATCAATTCTCTAGATGAAATCAATGGTATAGGTCATCGTGTAATTCACGGCGGCGAAGTTTACACTGATTCAGTCGTCATTAAAAACGAGGATATTGCAAAATTTGAAGAACTGTCCGAACTTGCGCCTCTTCATTATCCTGCTAATATCACAGGAATCAAAGCATTTCAGAATATTTTGCCAAATATACCTGCTGTTGCAGTATTTGACACAGCGTTCCATCAGACAATGCCTGAAAGTTCATTCTTATACAGTCTTCCATATGATTACTACAAAGACTTCGGAATCCGTAAGTACGGTTTCCACGGTACATCTCACAAATATGTATCTCAGCGTGCATCAGAAATGCTCGGCAGACCGCTTGAGCAGCTTCGTCTGATCTCATGCCACCTTGGTAACGGGGCAAGTATTGCGGCAATTGAAGGCGGTAACTCTATTGATACTTCAATGGGCTTCACACCGCTTGCTGGTGTAACGATGGGTACGCGAAGCGGTAACATTGACCCTGCGCTAATTCCATTCATTATGGAAAAAACAAATCTGACAGCTGAAGGCGTACTAAACGTATTAAATAAGCAGTCAGGTATGCTTGGTGTATCAGGTTTCTCAAGTGACCTGCGTGATATCGAAATCCAATCAGCAGAAGGTAACGAACGTGCACGTCTTGCGCTTGATGTATTCTCAAACCGTATCCATAAATATATCGGTTCATATGCAGCACGCATGAACGGTGTTGACGCCATTATTTTCACAGCAGGTATCGGTGAAAATAGTGATGTGATCCGTGCTGAAGTATTAAAAGGTCTTGAATTCATGGGCGTATACTGGGATCCTGCATTGAACAAAACACGCGGTGAGGAAGCATTTATCAACTATCCTCACTCACCTGTAAAAGTAATCGTCATACCGACAGATGAAGAAGTCATGATCGCACGTGACGTAACACGTTTAACTTAATTGTAAAGATATAAAGCACTGCTTACTCCTGGATCAGGATAAGCAGTGCTTTTTTAATTCCTTATGCAATCCTGTACGTATCAATAGTATAATAAAGGAAAGAAAGGTGAGGTGATTAAATGAGTTGGTCAGCACGCGATGAAGAAGTATATACTGAAATCAGCTTATGGAAGCAATCTCTGAGTGAAGTCTCAGGAAACGACCTGACAAATGTTTATTCAAAATGGATTGAACGTTCATTTTCATTTCTGCCGGAAGAACTGAAAAAAGAAATCTTCTCTCACATCGATACATCTCTATTTCATATACATAGCACGATGCAGGGTTTTCAGCTTCAGCAAGATGAACGCGAGAATATTTTAAGAACAGCAAAAGCGTTTGATGATACTGTTGTACAAATTGAGGATATCCGGAAGCTGAGTATCGATCAGCTCAATTACCTGTCACTGCAGCAGAGCGGAAGGCACAGGCTTTATTCATTTATTCAGGGAGGGATCGCAGGTTCAGGTGGCGCAGCGGCTTTTATCAGTGACCTGATCGCCTTGCTTCTCATTAATATCAGGGCCATTCAATTCACAGCTGCTGCATACGGTCGTGACGTGCATACACCTTATGAAATGACCATTGCGCTAAAGCTGTTTCATGCAGCAACCCTTCCGAGAAAGTTCCAGGGAGAGGCCTGGGATGAACTCGAAGATACATTAAGCAACGTACAAAGTGACTATTTTTTCAACGGAAGTGATAAGCTTACAAACGAGCGCTGGCTCGAGGGCCCGGGACTCCAGCTGTTTAAAACACTTGCCATTAGAATGTTCAATAACAAACGTGCAGGAGGTTATCCGGTGATCTCAATGGCAATCGGTGCAGCTGCGAACTATCAGCTCACAAGGAATGTAACTGAATATGCTGAGCGGTTTTACCAATACCGCTATCTGATCGAAAAGAACAGTTAACCCTGTTCTTTTTTTAATGGCTTTAGATATCCTTTTCAATTAATTATAAATAAAAATTGTAAGCGCTACCTCGTGCGTCGGGTCAACACTGAAGTATGCTTGTCTTAAAAATAAGTAAGATGTAATGAATAAAATCAGAATATTTAATCTTTGTTTTTTTCATAAAGAGGTGTTGCATCTTTATAAAGAGCCTGTTATGATACATTCATCATATAAAGAATAAATATACAATATAATTTATAAAAATACGAAAGAGGTTGATTGACATGACAAAAAATAAAAAAGTAGTTTTAGCATATTCTGGCGGACTTGATACTTCAGTAGCGATTCAGTGGTTAAAGGATCAGGGATACTCAGTTGTAGCATGCTGCTTAGATGTAGGCGAAGGAAAAGACCTTGATTTTGTAAAAGAAAAGGCGCTGACAGTTGGTGCTGTGGACAGTTATGTAATAGATGCGAAAGAAGAATTCGCTCAGGACTTTGCTTTAATTGCACTTCAGGCTCATACAATGTACGAAGGGAAATATCCTCTTGTATCAGCATTATCAAGACCGCTAATTGCGAAAAAGCTTGTAGAAGTAGCAGAAAAGGCAGGCGCTTCAGCAGTTGCACATGGCTGTACAGGAAAAGGAAATGACCAGGTTCGTTTCGAAGTTGCAATCAATGGACTGAATCCTGAACTTGAAGTCCTTGCACCTGTACGTGAGTGGGGCTGGTCAAGAGAAGAAGAAATTGATTATGCAAAACAGCATAATATTCCGATCCCGATCAATCTTGACAGTCCATACTCAATTGACCAGAACCTGTGGGGAAGAAGTAATGAGTGTGGTGTACTTGAAGATCCGTGGGCTGCTCCTCCGGAAGGTGCTTATGATCTGACTGCATCTCTTGAGACGACGCCTAATGCACCTGAAACGATTGAAATTACATTTGAAAAAGGTGTTCCTGTTGCATTAAATGGCCAGGGAATGAAGCTGTCAGACATGATTCTGAAGTTAAATGACATTGCAGGGAAGCATGGTGTTGGAAGAATCGACCATGTTGAAAACCGTCTTGTTGGAATCAAGTCCAGAGAAGTATATGAGTGCCCTGGTGCTATTACACTGATGAAGGCTCACAAAGAGCTTGAAGACCTGACACTTGTAAAAGAAATGGCCCATTTCAAACCGGTTATTGAAAAGAAGCTGACTGAAGTCATTTATGAAGGTCTATGGTTCTCACCATTGACTGATGCACTTAAAGCATTCTTAGAAGAAACACAGCAGTATGTAAATGGCGTAGCAAGAGTGAAGCTGTTCAAAGGTCATGCGATCGTTGAAGGCAGAACTTCACCGAATTCACTTTATAATGAAAAGCTTGCAACTTATACTTCTGATGATGAATTTGACCATGGTGCAGCGGTAGGATTCATTAAGCTATGGGGACTTCCGACGAAAGTTCATTCTATGGTTCAGAAGGAATCAAAAGGTGTGACGACTTTAT
This sequence comes from Jeotgalibacillus sp. JSM ZJ347, assembly GCF_044383825.1. Lineage (NCBI taxonomy): Bacteria > Bacillati > Bacillota > Bacilli > Caryophanales > Caryophanaceae > Jeotgalibacillus > Jeotgalibacillus sp. JSM ZJ347. The sequence goes on from NZ_JBISEN010000001.1 coordinate 104,832, forward strand.
GAGTAAACTTTGGGGAGGACGTTTTTCACAATCACCCGAGGAGTGGGTTGACGAGTTCAACGCCTCCATCAGTTTTGATCAGAATCTTGTAATGGAAGATCTTGAAGGATCAGTTGCTCACGTCACGATGCTTGGAGAGTGTGGGATTTTAGAACCTTCTGAAGTGAAGCAGATTCTTACAGGTCTTTCTGTACTGAAAGAAAAAGCACAAAAGGGTGAACTTTCTTATTCTGTTCAAAATGAAGATATTCACTTAAACCTTGAGCATTTTCTCATTCAGGAAATCGGTCAGGTTGGCGGAAAGCTTCATACAGGCAGAAGCAGAAATGATCAGGTGGCAACAGATATGCACCTGTATCTGAAAAACAGAGTGATCGAAATCATTGAGCTGGTCCGTGCAGTTCAGCAGGCAATTGTAAAACAGGCAGATGCACACGTGGAAACAATTGCTCCGGGGTATACACACCTTCAGCGTGCACAGCCGGTATCATTTGCCCATCACATGATGGCATATTTCTGGATGCTTGAGCGTGATGTCCAGCGCTTTGATGATTCACTGAAAAGAATTGATGTCTCACCACTCGGTGCAGGTGCACTCGCCGGAACGACTTTCCCAATTAACAGAAAGCGTTCAGCCGAGCTGCTTGGCTTTTCGGATATTTATGAAAACAGTATGGATGCTGTAAGCGACCGCGATTTCATTGTCGAATTTCTGTCTAACGCATCCATGACCATCATGCACCTTTCAAGATTTTCTGAGGAATTGATTATCTGGTCCAGCCAGGAGTTTCAATTCATTGAACTCGCAGATGCATTTTCAACAGGCAGCAGCATTATGCCACAGAAAAAGAATCCTGATATGGCAGAGCTTGTGAGAGGGAAAACGGGAAGAGTATTTGGCCACCTGGTCTCTATGCTGACTGTACTGAAAGGCCTCCCGCTCGCTTACAACAAAGATATGCAGGAAGATAAAGAGGGTATGTTCGATACAGTTCATACACTGATGGGATCATTAAAGATCTTTGCAGGTATGATCAACACAATGAAAGTCAAAAAAGACCAGCTCGAAAAAGCGGTCAATGAAGACTTCTCTAACGCAACAGAGCTTGCAGACTACCTTGCATCTAAAGGAATGCCATTCCGTGAGGCGCATGAAGTAGTGGGGAAACTCGTACTCGCATGTATTAACCAGGGAATTTATCTGAAAGACCTTCCACTAAGTGAAATGACAGATGCCTCATCACTGATCGAAGAGGATATCTATCAGGTGCTCGAACCCGCCCAGGCAGTAAAACGACGCGAATCAGAAGGCGGAACAGGATTTGAACAAGTAAGAAATCAGCTGAAGAAGGCAGAAAGTATTATGAAAGAGCAAGTAAGATTATAATTTCTTAAATTGATTGAGATGAGAATTTAGTTTAATATTTGAAAGTTAGAGTGTAGCGAAGCGTAGGGTGGCGACTCCGGGACGATAAGAGGGAAGCTGAGACCCCGCAACTGAAGGTGAGGAGGCTCAAGCTTCACTCCGTCCGGAAAGCGTCCGCCCGAGGCGCAGCGGAACGGTTAAAGAGGGTGAGACAGATTAAAAGTCTCACCCTCTTTCTTTTTAAATATTCAAATCCTACGCTTCTTTTTCCGGAGGCTGGTCTGTACGTACAACAAGTACATCGCACTTTGCCGCCCGTACGATATGCTCAGAGATACTTCCGATAAGAAAGCGCTCCATCGCATTGAGACCGGTCGCGCCACATATGATGAGGTCTGCTTCAACTTTTTTAGCAAATTCCTTAGGAACCAGCACTTTAGGAGAGCCGTATTCTACAAATACATTGACCTTTCCAACACCTTTGCTTTCTGCTTCTTTCTTGTAATCATTCAGCATTTCTTCGGCAAAAGTTTCTGCTCTCTTCGCAACACTTCTGTCGTAAGCTTCAACAACCGCAAAAGATCTGGTGTCGATTACATGAAGCAGGTTTAGTGTTGCATCATTTCTTTTCGCGATATCAATTGACTTTTTAAATGCCCACTCCGCTTCTTTAGAGCCGTCTACAGCAACTAGAATGTGGTCATAGCTTAATGTCATTTTGATCGCCTCCTTTACTTATATATTACACCGAATCATGTCAATATTCCTGCTAATTATGAGAAATTTCTGACTTATTTGTGACGTATTTTTGAAAAAGAGTATAAAAGGCACAGGCGGCGATAAATACGATTAAACCTGGTGACATTGTATCAGGAATGAAAAAATAAACGGGTACAAATAATAAGACGGTCAATAATGCAGCCAGGTTTGCAGAATGATTTCCGGAAGTTAAACGGATTAAGTGATCCTTTGTGATATTCATCTTTTTTATCACCAGATAGTCCGCAATAATGACTGCGGACAAGGGAACAATTGCAGCGCCAAGTAAGGAAATATAGGCTTCTGCCTCTTCTACAATCGCCGGAAACAGGCTGAGTGCTGTTGCAGCAATTCCAAATATAACCGCGCTCTTCACACGTCCTAGAGACGGCAGGGCATTTAACAGGCTGTAGCCACCTGTATAAGCATTACTGAGATTAATGGAAATCATTGAAATGATCGCCCCGGCTGCAATCAGTAAAATTGCAGTATCGGAGCCTGTCAGTGTACTTGCTGATACAAAAGGATTAACAGAGTTTAATGCTGACGCAAACAAAGCGCCAAGAACAGCTACGATTGCAAATCCTGCAATATTCCCGGTCAGCACGCCGATAAAGCTTTCTCTGGGAGATTTTGCATAACGGGTGATATCAGAAGATGCACTGACTCCTGACACATACTGCATAAAGGCGAGACTGCCATAAAAAAAGCAGGTGCTAAGAGAGAATTCACCCTGCGATAGAACGGTCGTATCTGCTTTAACCAGATCAATAATCAGATAAAGCATCAGAAGCTGACTGAGAAACAATAATGGAATAAACCATTTAATCGTCTTTTTAACAGCTTCAAATCCGATTAACGCAAGAACTGCCATAATGACTGAGAATAGTGGAGCAAGAATAGATAAAGGAATCTGAATACCGGCAAATTCATTCAGTAAAAACTGCACCACAATTGAGCCGCCGATGGTCTGTACAGCGAACCAGTATAAAGATGTAAGGGATCTTACCGGTGAAGCGAAGTACATAGAGAGCTTACTTCCGATCATTGTCCGAATCACGTACTGAGCCGGCAGACCATAGCGTGCCCCCGGGAGTGAAAGAATTGAAACCAGAATAAATGCTATGATTGCTCCAGTCAGCGTGGAAGCAATTGCAGCACCTGCTGACAGACCGCCGGCAGTCACTGCCAGCGCCGGAACGAGTACATTTCCCGTATTAACTGAAAAGGCCATCTGTATAAATGCATAATCAAACCAGCGTGTTTTCTTTTCAGATTCAGGAACTTCAGCAAGGCCGATTGTTTCAACTTGAATTCTTTTTTTACTGATCACATTTGTCATAAGGTAACTCCTGTCGATTGAATACTGTCATTTTATCACATTAGCGTAATAGCGAAAACGGTTTCAAAATGTGTGAATTATTAATCAATTCAGAAGTGGGAAAATAAGTAGGGACAAGGGTTGGGCGATTTGTTAAAATGGAACTGCAAAAAGGAATGTTTAAAATTTTCAGGATTTAGGAGGAATAAACATGCGTGTCGGGATTCCAAAAGAGATAAAAAACAATGAGAATCGGGTGGCAATTACACCGTCAGGCGTTTATCATTTCGTTAATCAGGGACACGAAGTACTGGTCGAAGATGGTGCTGGACTTGGTTCTGGTTTTACGAATGAAGATTATACTGCTGCCGGTGCAAAAATTGCACCTACAGCTGCAGACGCCTGGGCTTCTGAAATGGTCATGAAGGTAAAAGAGCCGATTGCAAGCGAGTACGGTTATTTCAGTGAAGGGTTAATTTTATTTACTTATTTACACCTTGCTCCGGAGCCGGAACTGACAAAAGCATTAATTGACAATAAAGTTGTTTCAATCGCATATGAAACAGTACAGCTTCCTAATGGTTCACTTCCGCTGCTTACGCCAATGAGTGAAGTGGCCGGCAGAATGTCCACTCAGATCGGCGCGCAATTTCTTGAAAAGATTCATGGCGGCATGGGAATCCTGCTTGCAGGCGTCCCGGGCGTAGCAAGAGGAAAAGTAACAGTGATCGGCGGAGGAGTAGCAGGAACGAATGCAGCTAAAATGGCCGTCGGACTTGGAGCGGATGTTACAATCCTTGACTTGAATCCTGAAAGACTTCGTCAACTCGACGACCTGTTTGGTAAAGATGTAACCACATTAATGTCAAATCCATTAAACATTGCTGAAAGTGTAGCTGATTCTGATCTTGTAATCGGTGCCGTACTGATTCCTGGTGCCAAAGCACCTAAACTTGTCAGTGAAGACATGATTAAGGCAATGAAACCTGGAGCGGTAGTCGTTGACATCGCGATTGATCAGGGCGGTATTTTTGAAACAACTGATAAAATTACAACACATGATAACCCGACTTATACAAAGCATGGCGTTGTCCATTATGCAGTGGCAAATATGCCGGGTGCAGTGCCGCGTACGTCTACGCTTGCACTGACAAATGTGACGGTTCCTTATGGTATTCAGATTGCCAATAAAGGCTATCGTCAGGCTTGTATTGATAATGAAGCGCTGATGAGCGGTATTAATACGCTGGACGGTTATGTGACTTATAATGCAGTAGCAGAAGCCCATGGTCTTGAGTATGCAAGTGTAAGAGAACTGCTGATCGGATAAAATAGTAAGGAGCCCTGTACAAGTTGTTCAGGGCTCCTTTATACGTTTCGCTGCGCCTTATTTTGCAAAAAACATGTGCAGTTATTAAAACGTTTGAAGGCTTTTCGGGAACTTTGTTAATGTTTTGTATCCGTCTTCAGTCACTAAAACATCATCTTCAATTCTCACACCAGCAACACCAGGTACATAGATACCGGGCTCGATTGTGAATGTCATGCCTTCCTGAAGAACGATGTCACTTTCAGCAGTAATGGATGGATATTCATGGACATTCAGCCCAAGGCCGTGACCAAGGCGGTGAGGGAAGTAATCACCATACCCTGCATCTTCAATGACTTTTCTTGCAGCAAGGTCCAGTTTGCTTGCTTTAACGCCTGGCTTCACCATTTCAAGTGCAGTCATTTCAGCTTTTAGTACAGTCTCATAAATGTCACGCTGTTTGTCAGAGATGTCGCCAAATGCAACGGTTCTTGTGATATCAGAGCAGTAGCCCTGATAGACTACCCCGAGGTCAAATAAAACAAGGTCACCATGTTTGATTTTTGTTTCCCCCGGCGTACCATGTGGAGAAGAAGCATTTTCACCTGTGAGGACCATCGTTGAAAATGACATTTCCGTGATCCCTTTTTTCTTCAGCTCATATTCAATTTTAGCTAATACATCAAGTTCTGTCTTACCTTCTGCAAGCTCACTGCATGCAGTTTCAATCGCAAAGTCCGCAAGCTCGGCAGCTTTTGTCAGCAGCTTGATTTCATCTGCAGTTTTAATAACCCTCATCTTATTCATAAAATGTTCAGCATCATAGATCTGACATTCACCGAATACCTGCTGAATCAGTTCAAGCCTCTCTACTGTTAAATGGTTTTTCTCAATCGCTATGCTCTTAAATTCCTCTGCTTGAGCTTTCAGCAGTTCAAGCGGGCTTTCAGTGTCACTGTAACCGATCACTGGACCATGCCAGCCTGCAGATTTTGCATCTTCAATTTCCATCCCCGGGCAGATTAAAATAGCTTGTCCTTCTGCAGGAATATACACGCCAAGCCATCTTTCATGAGGATCACTTCTGAATCCTGTTGTATATGTAACGTTTTCGGTAGATGTTAAAAATGCACAGTCAATCTTTTCTCTTTGCAGATAGCCCTGAATCCTTTCAATCACATTGATCATCCTTTCCTTTTCAGTCTGTTCAAAATTATCACTATATTTTGCACATGTAAATGTTTCATGTAACACAAGAAGGGAAAACTTGAGGGAGAAACCGTAACCTAGGAGGAATAACAATGAAAATTTCTTACCATGGACATTCAATTATTAAAATTGAAACAAACGGAAAGACGATTCTGATTGATCCTTTTATTAATGGAAATGACCAGACTGATCTGAAAGCAGATGATCAGAACCCTGATGTCATCATTCTGACACATGGACATAACGATCATGTGGGCGACACAGTAGAAATCGCGAAACGCAGTGAAGCACTTGTGATTGCACCATTTGAACTCGCAAATTACATGGAGATGCAGGGACTTAACACGCACCCGATGCATATTGGCGGTGCCTATGAATTTGAATTTGGAAAAGTGAAATTCACACAGGCATTTCACGGATCATCTTATACAACAGAAGATAATCAGATTATTTATACAGGTATGCCGGCGGGCGTTCTCTTTATGGCAGAAGAAAAAACAGTCTATCACGCCGGAGACACAGCGCTATTTGGCGATATGAAATTAATCGGTGACAGACACCAGATCGATCTCGCATTCCTGCCGATTGGTGACAACTTTACAATGGGACCTGACGATGCGGCCTATGCTGCAGAACTGCTTCAGGCAAAACAAGTCGTCCCGATCCACTACAACACATTCCCGCCAATCAAACAGGACCCTGAAAAGTTCATCAACATGCTCAAAAACGAACAGGGCAAAATGATGCATGCAGGAGATAGCGTGCAACTATAAATTGATCTGAAGATGCGCATGACAGCGCATCTTTTTATTTTGGGAAATTAAACGATTTAATTGCATAGCAGGTGGTTGGAGCGGAAGGGGGCGACTCCAACCGGATATGACGGACAGGTGAGACCCCGCAGGCAAAGCCGAGGAGGTCCGAGTGAACCGGAGCCACGAAACGGCTCACGTGGAAATCGTCCCCCTGTAGCTCCAACCACCTGCCAGACTATTGAAGGCATCTTATGAATTCAAATGTTGATTTGAACCTTTCTTACCACTGCGGTTATAATAAAGGAACGAACACAGGAAGCAGAAAGCGGGGATTAGCGATTGGCTACAAAACATGAACAAATACTACAACACATAGAATCCCTGCCTGTCGGAAACAAAATCTCAGTCAGACAGGTAGCAAAACACATGTCCGTCAGTGAAGGCACAGCCTACCGGGCGATAAAGGAAGCAGAAAATAAAGGCATGGTCAGTACAATAGAGCGTGTCGGCACAATCAGAATAGAGAAAAAGGTCCGTGAAAATATTGAGCGGCTTACATATGCCGAAGTGGTTAATATCGTAGATGGGCATGTAGTCGGCGGCCGTACAGGACTTCACAAAACACTGAATAAATTTGTAATCGGTGCAATGAAGCTTGAAGCGATGATGCGGTACACTGAGGCAGGGAATCTGCTCATTGTGGGGAACCGAACTAAAGCGCATGAATACGCACTGAATGCAGGCGCAGCCGTTTTGATTACAGGCGGATTTGACGCAGAAGAACCTGTGAAAAAACTTGCAGATGATCTGGAGCTTCCTGTCATTTCCACAAGCTATGACACTTTTACAGTGGCAGCCATGATTAACCGTGCGATCTATGATCAGATGATCAAAAAAGAAATCGTGCTTGTAGATGATATTCTGATCCCGCTTGAAAAGTCTTATTACCTGACATCCAGGTCAACGATAAGGGAATGGGAAGAGTTAAATAAAGATACACATCACAGCCGCTTTCCAGTCGTGGATGCAACGTCTCTTAAAGTAACCGGTATGGTTACAGCAAAAGATATCCTCGGACGTGGAAAAGATGAACTTCTTGAAAAAGTGATGACAAAATATCCTTTGACTGTCAATGCTAAAACCAGTGTGGCTTCTGCTGCACATATTATGATCTGGGAAGGAATTGAGCTTCTGCCAGTCGTAAATGAAGCACACCAGCTTCAGGGGGTAATCAGCAGACAGGATGTGCTGAAGGCCATGCAAATGATTCAGCGTCAGCCTCAGATGGGTGAAACCATTGATGACTTAATTTTGAAAGAACTCCAAATTAAAAAAATGGAAAACAAACATCAGACTTTCCAGGTAACGCCCCAGATGACCAACCATCTTGGTGCCATTTCATACGGTGTATTTACAACACTCGTTACTGAGTCAGCAAACCAGCTGCTAAAAGAATATAAGCGCAGTGATCTAGTCGTTGAAAATATCACAATCTATTTCATTAAGCCGGTTCAGATGGAAAGTACGCTTGAGATCGTACCGAAGCTGCTTGATGTCGGGCGTAAATTCGGGAAAGTGGATGTTGAAGTTTTCAGTGAAGGCACCCTTGTCGGTAAGGCAATGATGATGTGTCAGCTACTAGAAAAATAATGAAACCGGCTGATATCAGCCGGTTTCTGTGTTGGGAAGACAATTAGCGGTCCCAGTTATTTTCCTCTTCCGCCAGTAAAGGCGTATAATGCTTATAGGCTTTATAACGAATCCACGCACTAGAAAAACCGATCACGATAAATATAAGTGCGATGATATAAGTAAAGATCAGGTCTGTTGCAAGTTCAAAGTTAAATAAGAAAAGTGTATTCAGACCGATTAATCCCATTCCTGCACCCAGTGCCATTCCAGCGCGGCTTTTCTGCCAGGCTTTTTCAACGGGACGGGGAGTACGGATCTGCTTGGTCTTAAAATAAAGGTAAGCAACTCCGGACATAATGATCAAGAAAACTAATATTGCCATTTTGATTCCTCCAATAATAAACTACTATTATTGTAAAGGCTAATCAGGTTAAATTCCACTAATTCAGGGAGTGACAGACATTGAAAGAACAAATTATTGAACAAATTAAGCAATATGACAAAATCATTCTACATAGACATGTAAGACCGGATCCTGATGCATACGGTTCCCAGGCAGGACTTGCAGAATTAATTAAGGCCTCATTTCCAGAGAAGAAAGTCTATACAACAGGTACAGCTGAGCCTACACTTGCATTTCTGCATACTCTTGACGAGTTAAAAGATGAAGACTTTCAAGATGCACTGATTATCGTTTGTGATACAGCAAACACTGATAGAATCGACGATCAGAGATACAAGAATGGAAGTAAAGTCATTAAAATTGATCATCATCCAAATGAAGATGCCTATGGTGATCTGCTATGGGTCGATACTTCAGCAAGCTCAGCAAGTGAGATGATCTATGAACTTTATCTGAGCGGGAAGAATGAAGGGTTAAAAATGTCTGATGCTGCAGCAAGGCTCATCTATGCAGGGATCGTTGGAGATACAGGGCGCTTTTTATATCCAAGTACAACACAAAAAACATTTGATTACGCAGGGGAATTAATCAAATATGATTTTGACAGATCTGTTCTGTACAATTCCCTTTATGAAATGGAAGCGCATGTATTAAAGCTTCAGGGATATGTATTACAGAACTTTCAGATGTCCGAAAGCGGCGCAGCATATGTAAAGCTGACAAAAGAAAAGCTCCAAGAATTTCAGGCAGCACCTTCTGAAGCGTCCCTGCTTGTCAGTACGCTTGGCAGTGTCAAAGGAATCAGAGCGTGGGTATTTTTCATTGAAGAAGAAAAAGAGATTCGTGTACGTCTCCGTTCAAAAGGACCGATCGTAAATGAACTCGCAAAGCAATATAACGGCGGGGGACATCCGGTTGCTGCAGGCGCCTCTATATACAACTGGGCTGAAGCAGATGAAGTGATCGCAAAGCTTGAAGCAATCTGCAATGCGTAGTACAAAATAAGTGATGAAGGGGAATCAAGGATGGCTTTTACTCATTTGCATGTTACAAGTGCCTACAGTCTGCTAAGCAGTACAATATCCATTTCAGAGCTGGTCGCACTGGCGAAGCGTGAAAAGCTGTCTGCGCTGGCTCTGACAGATCACAATACAATGTACGGTGTAATCCCTTTTTACAAAGCGTGTCATAAAGAAGGGATTAAGCCGATTATCGGACTGAAAGCTGATATTAGCGGAAGTGATGAACAATCATTTCCGCTTGTTTTACTTGCAGAAACAAACGAAGGATATAAAAACCTGATTAAAATCTCAAGCGCCATTTCCACAACTGGGCAGCCGCTCCCGGAAAAATGGTTAAAAGCCTACTCTGGCGGTCTGATTGCCATTACACCGGGTAGTGAAGGGGAAATTGAAAGCCTATTGATCGGGGGATATCAGGAAGAAGCTGCAGCCCGTGCAACACAGCTTCAGAAGATCATGGGTGCTGAACAGTTTTATCTGGGACTGTCACATTTCGAGCGCAAAGAAGATGATGAATTAAACATGCTGCTTCATTCACTTTCATCAGACACAACCATTCCATTGGCCGCCACTTCTGAAGTGAGATACAGTGAGCCAAACGATAAAACGTCTTATGAAGCAATGATTGCATTAAGAGATGGACTCACAGTTGATGAGGTAAAGGTTGAAGGCAGTTATGATTTTAAATCACCTGAGAGAGTTGAAAGTAAGCTTTCAGATGATCCGGAAGCACTTGAAAACACTTATCGCATTGCTGAGCGCTGCCGCGTTTCAATCGACTTTTCAGTTTCTCACCTGCCTGTATTTCCCGTTCCGGATGACGTAACTCAAAAAGAAGTGCTTGCTCATTTATGTGAAGAAGGGTTAAAAAAGCGAGTAGGGCACATCACGGAGAAATATTATCAACGGCTGCAGTATGAACTGAAAGTGATCGATCAGATGGGGTTTAACGACTATTTTCTTATCATATGGGATGTGATGAAGTTTGCACGTGAACAGCACATTCTCGCTGGCCCGGGACGTGGATCAGCTGCAGGCTCACTTACTGCGTATGCATTATATATTACCCATGTTGACCCGATTGAACATAAGCTGCTATTTGAGCGATTCCTGAATCCTGAGCGCGTGACGCTTCCTGATATTGATCTGGACTTCCCTGATGACCGCAGGGATGAAGTTATTCAGTATACAGCTGAAAAATACGGAAGAAAAAAAGTGGCGCAGATCGCAACGTTCGGTACGCTTTCAGCAAAAGCGGTCGCTCGCGATATGGCAAGAGTGTATGGGATGAGCTCTGGTGAAATGGAGGTTGTCTCAAAGTCGATTCCATCTATTAACGGGATCACCTTAAAAGAAGCGTACGATCAGTCCCAGCCACTCCAGCGATTTGTGAATCAGTCAGACCGGTATAAGAAATGGTTCAAAACCGCAATGAAACTTGAAGGGCTGCCTAGGCATACATCAGTTCATGCTGCCGGTGTGATTATCAGTGATGTGCCGCTTGCAGAAGTTGTCCCGCTTCAAAAAGGGACTGAATACGCGCATATTACTCAATGGCCAATGGGCGCACTTGAAGAAATCGGTTTACTTAAAATGGATTATCTCGGGCTGAGAAACCTGACTATTTTACAAAGAGTGATTCAGACCGTGAAGCAGACAGAACCGCAATTCAATATTGATACGATTCCTCAAAATGACAAGGCAACCTTTGAACTGCTTGGTAAAGGGTGGACAAGCGGAATTTTTCAATTTGAAGCAGAAGGTGTCACAAAAGTACTGATGACGCTGAAACCATCAGAATTTGAAGACCTTGTAGCCGTGAATGCATTGAACCGGCCGGGACCAATGGAATTTATTCCTCAGTATATTAAGCGGAAATACGGTCATGAACAGGTTCCTTATATTCACAAAGACCTTGAGCCTGTTCTCTCATCAACATATGGAATCATTGTCTATCAGGAGCAGATTATGGAGATTGCTTCAAAGTTTGCAGGCTTTTCACTGGGTGAAGCAGATGTGTTAAGAAGAGCTGTCAGTAAAAAGAAAAAGCAGGATCTTGACCGAGAAAGAAAAAGGTTTACTGACGGGGCAGTCAAAAATGGATACACAAATGATGCAGCAAATGAGCTTTACGATCTGATCGTCAGGTTTGCCGACTATGGTTTTAATAGAAGTCATGCGGTCGCATACAGTAAAATCGGTTATCAGCTTGCTTATCTGAAGACGCATTACCCAGTTGCATTTATGGCATCGCTGATGACAACTGCTACTGGAAATGAAGATAAGACAGCTCAATATATAAAAGAATGCAGAAATCTTTCTATTAAAGTCATGCCGCCTGATATCAATAAGAGTATGCGTTATTTTAAAGGTGATCATGGAAAGATCATTTACAGCCTGAGTGCAATTAAGGGAATGAATAAAGCGGCAGCTGAAGAAATTATCAGCGTCAGAGCAGACATGCCTTTTCGTGACTTCTTTGATCTGTGCAGCAGGCTGAATCCGAAGCTTGTAAATCGGAAGCTGCTCGAGCCGCTGATTTTTTCAGGCGCACTTGATGGTTTTGGACAGGACCGGTCAGTTCTGCTTGCTTCTATTGAAATTGCCATTAACCATGCGGGCCTCGTGCAGGGAGAAGGAAGCCTGTTTGAAGATCTTGAAATCAAACCAAAGCATGCGAAAGCGTCTCCGATGCCAGATGAGCAGAAGTTAGCGCACGAGAAAGAAGTGCTCGGCATTTATTTATCATCTCATCCTGTTTCCGTCTATCGCGATATGCTCAATCGTTCCGGTGCGATCAGGATCGATGAGGCGAAGCCGGGTACAAAAGGAACCATCGGGGCATTGATTGGTGAAGTGCGGGTCATCAGAACGAAAAAAGGGGAAAATATGTGCTTTGTCACATTAAGCGATGAGACAGGTGATATGGATGGCGTTGTTTTTCCTGACGTGTTCAGAAAACAGTCGTCAGTCATTCAAAAAGGAATCACTGCAGTACTCACAGGAAAAACAGAGGAGCGGAACGGGAAGAATCAATTCGTTGTTCAGCATGCTGTACCTGCTGCTCAATACAAAGAAATAAAAAATCCTAAAACGCTCTTTTTAAGAATTCCGGAAACAATGGAATCAAAAGATACTTTTGACATGATTGATCAATTCTGCAGACAGTTCCCCGGAAGCACACCCGTAGTGGTCTACGATGCAGGAACCGGTAGCAAACGAAAATTGAATATTGAGGGTGTAGAAGCAGGACAAAGCCTGTTAGACCGGTTGATTCAGCTGCTGGGAAATGAAAATATCGTCGAACAATAAATTGCAAATGTTGAATTGTTTTTGTTATAGTGAATAAGAATGTGGTCTGACCAATTGTTAAATAAAGGGGTAACCCAAAAAATAGGAGTGAAGTTCTTTGTCATTACGAGATGAAGCGCTGCATATGCACAGAGTGAATCAGGGGAAACTGGAGTCGAAATCGAAAGTATTAGTGAGAAATGCAGAGGAACTCAGCCTCGCATATTCACCTGGTGTAGCAGAACCATGTAAAGAAATTTATGATAAACCGGAGACGGTATATGATTATACAATGAAGGGGAACATGGTTGCAGTCGTGTCGGATGGTACAGCTGTACTTGGTCTTGGGAATATCGGACCTGAAGCTTCACTGCCGGTAATGGAAGGGAAAGCAGTACTTTTCAAAAGCTTTGCAGGCGTAGATGCATTTCCAATCTGTCTGAATACAACTGAGATTGATAAAATTGTAGAAACAGTGAAACTGATGGAACCGACATTTGGCGGTGTAAATCTTGAGGATATTGCAGCACCAAGATGTTTTGAAATTGAAGAGCGTCTGAAAAAAGAAACCAATATCCCGATTTTTCACGATGATCAGCACGGAACTGCGATTGTTACGGTAGCGGGTCTTGTGAATGCTCTTAAGATTACAAATAAGGAATTCTCTTCAATCAGGGTCGTAATGAACGGAGCAGGAGCTGCCGGCATTGCGATTATTAAACTTTTATATAGCTATGGTGTAAGAGATATCATTATGTGTGATTCTAAGGGTGCGATCTATGAAGGACGTCCATACGGTATGAATGAGGTCAAACATAATGTTGCTAAGATCACTAATAGAGAACGTCTTGAAGGTTCTCTAGATGACGTGATTGAAGGAGCAGATGTCTTTATTGGTGTATCTGTCGCAGGTGCACTGACTGAAGAAATGGTTCAGAAAATGAATGATGACTCAATTATTTTTGCAATGGCAAATCCTGTACCGGAGATTATGCCTGCACTTGCAAAAGCAAATGGGGCGAAAGTAGTCGGGACAGGACGCTCAGATTTCCCTAATCAGGTTAACAACGTCCTTGCGTTTCCTGGTATTTTCAGAGGCGCATTAGATGTAAGAGCGACACATATTAATGAGAAGATGAAGATTGCAGCAGTTGAAGCAATCGCTTCTTTAATAGCAGAAGATGAAATAAATGCAGATTACGTGATTCCTGCGCCATTCGATCCGCGCGTAGCACCAGCTGTTGCTTCACGTGTTGCAAATGCTGCAATGGAAACGGGTGTAGCAAGAATTAAAGTAGATCCGGAAGAAGTAAGAGAAAAAACTGCGCGCTTATCCCAAATTGGAAAAAGCGAGTGACAGGCATTTGAATGAGCATAAAAGATATATATCTGTTGTCCATCAGATCAGGGATATGATTAGAGAAGATCGTCTTTCAGCCGGCAGCAGAATTCCATCAGAGCGTGAACTGTCGGAGCGATTCGGCGTTGCACGCTCTTCTGTAAGAGAAGCGTTAAGAGCGCTTGAGCTGCTGGGGTTAATTGAAACGAGAAGAGGAGAGGGCACTTTCCTCAGAGATTTCAGAGATCATCACCTGATCGATCTGTTAGGAATGTTTATCCTGCAGGAAAGCCGTGCTGTCAATGATGTAGCAGAAGTAAAGGTCTGGCTTGAAGAGGATGCCACAAGGCGTGTGCTGACTTCTTCAAAGGATGATAGGCTCCGCTTATATGACCATCTCTTTGACAAGTATAAAAAATCGGAATTGCGGACGTTTCCGGATTTAATGCGGGAAATCGTTCTGGCAGGTGGAAATCAGCTGTACGTGAAAATCTGGCTGATCCTGAATGATTTTTGCAGCACTGAAAATAAGAACGGGATTTTATTAACGGATCAATTCATGTCTGATTTTTATCAGTATTTAATTTCAAACGATCATGAGGCGTCACTGAATCTGATGACACTTATAGAAAATGACTAGGGAGGAAGACAGGTTGCTGAAGGATATATTTGCAAAAAAGAAAAAGTATGCAACGATTCCGTCTGAACATGATAAAAACGATGTACCGGAAGGAATATTAACAAAGTGCCCAAAATGTAAAAAAATCATTTATACAAAAGAAATCTATAAAAATCATAAAGTTTGTCTGCAGTGTGGCTACCACCACCCGATGAATGCTGCTGAAAGAATTGAATGTCTCGCAGACGAGGGTTCTTTTCAGGAGTTTAACCATCAGCTGTCATCACAAAATCCGCTGGACTTTCCGGATTACCTTGAAAAGCTTGAAAAGGATAAGAAAAAGACCGGCCTGAATGAAGCAGTCGTAACAGGGACATGCACAATCAACGGTGAAAAAACAGTCCTGACGATTATGGACTCAACGTTCAGAATGGGCAGTATGGGGTCAGTGGTTGGTGAAAAAATTGCTGAGGCTGTCAGAACCGCTGAAGAACAGAACCTGCCTTTTATTATCTTTACAGCGAGTGGCGGCGCAAGAATGCAGGAAGGCGTTCTATCGCTTATGCAGATGGCAAAAACAAGTACAGCCTTGAAGCGTTTCAGTGATAAAGGCGGCTTGATTGTATCAGTCATGACACATCCGACTACAGGAGGCGTATCTGCAAGTTTTGCATCTCTTGGTGACTATAACTTTGCAGAACCCGGTGCTTTGATTGGTTTTGCCGGAAGAAGAATTATTGAGCAGACGATCAGAGAGAAGCTGCCTGAAGACTTCCAGACAGCTGAATTCCTGATGGAGCATGGACAGCTTGATCAGGTCATCACGCGTCTTGAAATGAAAGAAAAATTAAGCGTGCTTCTTTCGCTTCATAACAAAGGGGGAGCATCCTGGTGAATGAATTGGAATTTGAAAAACCGCTTAATCAATTGCGGGAAAAAATCAATGAACTGAAGGCATTTACAGCGGATTCAGAGGTTGATCTGAGCGAAGAAATCGCGAAGCTCGAAGATCGCCTGGCTCGTCTTGAAGCTGAAGTGTATTCATCTATTAAACCATGGGACCGTGTACAGCTTGCACGTCATCCTGAACGTCCGACAGCGCTTGAGTACATAGAAGAGCTCTTCGAAGACTTCATGGAAATGCATGGTGACCGTCTATATGGTGATGATCACGCGATTGTTGGCGGGATTGCCAGATATAAAGGGAACGCAGTCACAGTCATTGGTCATCAAAGAGGTAAAGATACAAAAGAAAATATTAAGCGGAATTTCGGTATGCCTCACCCTGAAGGCTACCGTAAAGCGCTGCGCCTGATGAAACAGGCTGAAAAGTTTAACCGTCCGATTATCTGCTTTATTGATACGAAAGGTGCATACCCGGGTAAAGCGGCTGAAGAACGCGGGCAGAGTGAAGCAATTGCGCGGAACCTCTTTGAAATGGCCGGCCTCACTGTACCTGTTGTATGTATTGTCATCGGTGAGGGTGGAAGCGGTGGTGCGCTTGCGCTCGGTGTCGGAAATCACCTGCATATGCTTGAGAATTCAACTTACTCAGTCATCTCTCCTGAAGGAGCTGCATCAATTCTCTGGAAGGATGCAGGGCTTGCAAAACAGGCAGCTGAGTCAATGAAAATTACCGCACCGGATCTGAAGGAAATGGGTATCATAGATGAGATTATTCCTGAAGTAAAAGGCGGGGCGCACAAAGATATTAAGCAGCAGGCATCAGCGATTGACCAGGTACTGTTGGCATCTCTTAAGGAACTATCTCAATTTGATGAAGCGTCTTTAGTCGCACAGCGATATGATAAATTTCAGTCAATTGGAGAATTTACAAAAGAAACCGTTTGATCAAAAACCTTTTCAGATCTTTTCTGAAAAGGTTTTTTCTTTTGTGAGATGTGTAAACAATAAAATAAAGGAACAATCAGGTTATTATGTGTCAAAAATGTGTACAATTATAAACGTTTAAGCGTTTACATGTTTATTCACTCAAGAAGAATGTGTGAGACCTTAAGCTTATGATTGAGAACAAAACGTCTTCATGTTATTTTTAAAAGGATGAAAACGAACTTGTACATCCAACTTCGGAACACTATTTCTGTGAAATAGTTAACATAATTTTTCAATTAAAGGTGGGAACATCAAAATGAAAAAAATTGGCGTACTGACCAGTGGTGGAGATGCTCCGGGTATGAACCCTGCAATCAGAGCAGTCGTGCGTAAAGCCATCTATCATGGTCTTGAAGTATACGGAATTTACCAGGGGTATCAGGGGTTAATTTCCGGAAATATTGAAAAGCTTGAGCTTGGTTCTGTAGGTGATATTATTCACCGCGGGGGAACGAAGCTTTATTCTGCGCGATGTGAAGAATTTAAAACACGTGAAGGACAGAAAAAAGGGATTGAACAACTAAAGAAATTCGGTATTGAAGGTCTTGTCGTTATCGGTGGAGATGGTTCTTATATGGGCGCAAAAGCGCTGACTGAACATGGATATCCGTGTGTAGGTGTTCCTGGAACGATTGATAATGATATTCCAGGTACTGATTTCACAATCGGTTTTGACACAGCACTGAATACAGTCATTGACGCAATTGATAAGATCCGTGACACAGCGACTTCACATGAGCGTACGTTTATCATTGAAGTGATGGGCAGAAATGCCGGGGATATTGCGCTCTGGTCAGGACTATCAGGTGGTGCTGAATCAATCCTGATTCCTGAAGATCCATATAACCTTGAAAAGGTTGTGGATAAGATTAAGAAAGGTCATGCACGCGGTAAGAAGCACAGTATTATTATTGTAGCTGAAGGCGTGATGTCAGGCGGAGAATTTGCTGCCCTAATGAAAGAAAAAACAGGTGTGGATACGAGAGTATCAGTCCTTGGACATATGCAGCGCGGAGGTTCACCAACCGCTTCAGACCGTGTGCTTGCAAGCCGCCTCGGTGCACGTGCTGTTGAACTGTTAATGGAAGACAAGGGTGGACGCGCTGTAGGTATTCAGCGAAATGAACTTGTTGATTATGATATTATTGAAGCACTGAAGATGGAGCATAAAGCGGACGTTGATCTTTACCGCCTATCACAGGAACTATCTATTTAATTGATTTCAGGAGGTAAACAAATGAGAAAAACTAAAATTGTATGTACGATCGGACCGGCAAGTGAGAGTATTGAAAAGCTGACACAACTGATGGAAGCTGGAATGAATGTAGCGCGTTTGAACTTCTCCCACGGAGATTTCGATGAGCACGGTGCAAGAATTAAAAATATCCGTGAAGCTGCAGCGAAACTAGGTAAAAACGTAGGGATTCTTCTAGATACAAAAGGTCCTGAAATCCGCACGAACACAATGGAAAACGGTGCGATTGAGCTTGTTGCAGGTAACGAGGTTATCGTATCTATGGAAGAAGTAGTAGGGACAACTGAGAAATTCTCAATTACCTACGGCGACCTTGTGAACGATGTACACGAAGGTTCAAAAATTCTTCTTGATGATGGTCTGATTGGACTTGAAGTCCTTTCAATTGATAAGAGTGCTGGTGAAATCAGAACAAAAATCATGAACACAGGCACACTGAAAAACAAAAAAGGTGTAAACGTACCTGGCGTTTCAGTCAATCTTCCTGGTATCACTGACAAGGATGCGAATGACATTCTTTTCGGTATTGAACAGGGTGTAGACTTTATCGCCGCATCATTCGTTCGCCGTGCATCTGATGTAATGGAAATCCGTGAGCTTCTTGAGAAGAACGGTTCTCCAAAAATCAACATCATTCCTAAGATTGAAAACCAGGAAGGCGTAGACAACATTGATGAGATCCTTCAGGTTTCTGACGGTCTGATGGTTGCCCGTGGTGACCTTGGTGTTGAAATTCCCGCTGAAGAAGTACCATTGGTTCAAAAACAGCTGATCCGTAAATGTAATGCTGTAGGCAAGCCGGTTATTACAGCGACACAAATGCTTGATTCAATGCAGCGTAACCCGCGCCCAACGCGTGCTGAAGCTTCTGACGTAGCGAACGCAATCTTTGATGGCACTGATGCAATTATGCTGTCTGGTGAAACAGCGGCTGGTGATTACCCGGTAGAATCTGTTCAGACAATGAATAACATTGCGTCAAGAGCAGAAGAAGCACTTGATTATAAAGCGATCCTTTCTAAGCGCAGCAAGCGTTTTGAACGTAATATGACTGATGCAATTGGCCAGGCTGTTGCGCATACAGCATTAAACCTTGAAGTGAACGCGATTATCGCGCCAACTGAAAGTGGTCACACTGCTAAAATGATTTCTAAATACCGTCCTGAAGCAACAATTGTTGCAGTGACAGCTGACTCATCTGTATCAAGACGTCTTGCGCTTGTATGGGGCGTATATCCTCAGGTTGGAGCGAAGACTGAATCAACGGATGAAATGCTGGATATGGCAGTTACAGAAAGCTTAAACAGCGGATGTGTGAAGCACGGTGACCTTGTTGTTATCACTGCAGGTGTACCGGTTGGAGAATCAGGTACAACGAATCTGATGAAGATCCACATTGTAGGTGACGTACTTGCAAAGGGTCAGGGAATCGGACGCAAGTCAGGATTCGGAAAAGTGGTAACAGCTTCAAATGCAAAAGAAGCACTGGATAAAGTAACAGAAGGATCAATTCTGGTTACAATCGGCACAGACAAAGAAATGATGCCTGCCATCGAAAAATGTTCTGCACTAATCGTTGAAGAAGGCGGACTCACAAGTCATGCTGCAGTTGTCGGACTGAACCTTGGTTTACCTGTAATCGTTGGAGTGGATAACGCAGTAGCTACTTTCTCTGACGGACAGGAAGTAACAGTTGACGCTGAACGCGGCGTTGTTTATAACGGACACGCAAGCGTACTGTAAGTAATATTAAAAAGCCTGAGCGGTTTACCCGTTCAGGTTTTTTTAATATGCTTCAGATTGTGCTAAAATAGAGATAGCGCGTAATGTTGAAAGGAGATATTCCTTGTGAAATGGCTCATGCTTTTAATTATCATTGTTCCTGCACTTGAGATCGCAATCCTGATCAGTGCCGGCAACCTGATTGGTGTTATTCCGACAGTTCTATTGATTATCTTAACAGGTGTTTTGGGGGCATATCTCGCTAAGTCCCAGGGGCTGCAGGCCTTGAAAAAAGTACAGAATATGACGGTGTTTGATGATGGTCCAGGTGATGCGGTGATCGATGGATTATGCATTCTAATTGGTGGTGTTGTATTGCTGACACCCGGGTTTATTACAGATGCGATCGGTTTCTTCCTGCTCGTCCCTGCGACAAGAAAATTAGTGAAGCCGCTTATCTATAAATGGATTCAGAGGAAAATGAGAAATGGGAATGTTATTATTCACAGACCATAACACACAGCAGCTGCTGTGTGTTTTTTTCAATCAATGTTTAATAAATGGATGTTCTCCCGTTGCAATATAACGCCAGATTGCAGGAAACAATCTGATTTTCATTAATACTGAAATAACAATCATAAAAAAGGGTGTTAAGATCAGCCCTTTTAATCCAAGGAGATTGACAGAAGTGTACAGCACCATGAGCGCAGCTAAAGGATGCAGCCCCATTCTGTCTCCAATAATCTTTGGTTCGGCAACCTGTCTGACCAAGACAACTGCCACATAAATAACAGCAGCACCTGCTGCGTGAAGTGGATCTGCTTGTACCAGATAAAAGACGCTAAGCGGCAGGAACAGCAGCAATGAACCTGCAAGAGGAACAAAATCGAGTGCAGCAGATAATAGCGCGAATAAAAAAGGGTGGGGTGTTCCGAGTATCAATAACCCCGTCAGCGTAATGATAAAAGTAAATACAGAAAGCAGAATCTGTGATAAGAAATAAGAGCCAGCTTCTTTCAGGCCTAATTCACGTATCAGTCCGAACTGTTCAATCCACTTGTCAGGCAGCTTCTTTTGCCAGGATTTAAAATCAGATAGTATATAGTAAGCTGCAATCAGCATGATGCCAATAGAGAATATATACGATGGAAGATTTCCTGCAAATTTTGACGTGCCTGTAATTAGTTGTTTTCCTGATTCAAGTAACAGCTGTTCTATTTCCTCAATCAACGTGGATAAATGTCCGTGTGTAAGATAAGGATGCGTCAAATCATGCAGGAATGCAGGGAAGTTTTGTATGGTATGTTGAAATAAAGATAATAAAGCTGTCGTATAATGTGGCAAATGCGTCAGCAAATAGACCAATTCATTCTTAAGAAGGATGAAGCAGCCATACAGCATAAGAGGTCCTGTAATCATACAGGCAATGATTCCAAGGAGGACACTCAGTTTATAGGGAAGCTTTACGTATTCAAACAGAAGTCTAATAATTGGGTATAAGAGAATTGAAAGCAGTGCGCCGATGATAAAAGGCAGTAAATAAATCAAGACTATGCGGGAAATGAACAGAATGAAAAAAGTGATGATCAGAACATGTATACATCGTTTTATCACTGGCTTGTCCTCCTGTATTAAGTCAAAATGAATGTGGAGGTTTGAACATGATTAATCCGGCAATGATATTTTTAATTTTATTACTGGCAATCGGTTTTTTTGCCAAAAACAACTCACTGATGATTGCAGTACTTTTTCTTATCCTATTAAAAGTTGCAGGTGCTGATGAAAAGATTTTTGCATTTATTCAGGGAAAGGGAATTAACTGGGGTGTTACCATTATTACCATTGCAGTACTCGCACCGATTGCAAGCGGAGCGATTGGGTTTAAAGAGTTGACTGATGCGGTAAAGTCACCTTATGCGTGGATTGCGCTCGCTTCAGGTATTGCCGTTGCACTCATCGCAAAAGGGGGGATTTCCCTGCTGCAGGAAGACCCTCATATTACAGTTGCGCTCGTATTCGGAACCATTCTGGCGGTTGCATTGTTTAATGGAATTGCCGTAGGACCGCTAATTGGAGCAGGGATCGCCTATAGCGCGATGAAAATTTTCGAATGGGTTTCTAAAGTTTTTTAGCTATGTCAAATTTCGTCAAATTAAATTAATCCCGGCAAATTAATGCGTTTTCATTCACAAAGTTCTGATTATTGATTATAATGGACAATGTAAGCGCATCCGCAATGACGAATTTCATTCTGTCAGCTGACTGAGCAACCGCTCAGTTTTTATGTGATGTCAAATCCGTATTTTAAATGCCGGTCCGGCTTTAAATACAACAACTAAGATTAAAAGGAGAGATTTGTTTATGACAGCAACGAGAGGTTTAGAAAACGTTGTAGCAACTACTTCATCGATCAGCTCAATTATTGATGACACACTTACATACGTTGGTTACAATATCGACGATTTAACTGAAAATGCGAGCTTTGAAGAAATCATTTATCTGCTTTGGCACTTACGTCTGCCAAAAGAAAATGAGCTTTCAGAGCTTAAGCAGCAGCTTGCTGATAATATGGCAATTCCTGACGAAGTGATTGCACAGATTAAAGCGATGCCTGTTAACAATATTCATCCGATGGCTGCTGTCCGTACAGCAGTATCAGCGCTTGGCCTGTTTGATGAAGAGGCAGACGTGATGGAAGAAGCAGCTAACTACCGTAAAGCAGTTCGTCTACAGGCGAAGATCGCAACAATCGTGACTGCTTTTGCGCGCATCCGCAAAGGTCAGGAACCGATTGCACCTAAGGCTGACTTAAGCTTCGCTGCAAACTTCCTTTATATGATGAATGGCGAAATGCCTGAAGATATTGAAGTGGAAGCAATGAATAAAGCACTTGTGCTTCATGCTGACCACGAGCTGAATGCTTCAACGTTTACAGCGCGTGTATGTGTAGCGACACTATCTGATGTTTATTCAGGTGTAACTGCTGCAATCGGCGCATTAAAAGGACCACTTCACGGTGGGGCGAATGAGCAGGTTATGAAGACATTAACTGAAATTGGTTCAGTTGAAAACGTTGAGTCTGTGATCCGTAAAAAGCTTGAAAATAAAGAGAAAATCATGGGCTTCGGTCACCGCGTATACCAGCAGGGCGATCCTCGTGCGAAACACCTGCGTGAAATGTCTAAAAAACTGACTGAACTTCGCGGAGAATCAAAATGGTATGAGATGTCTGTCAAGATCGAAGAAATCGTGACGTCTGAAAAGAAACTTCCGCCAAACGTGGACTTCTATTCAGCATCTGTTTACCACAGTCTTGGGATTGACCATGATCTATTCACGCCAATCTTTGCAGTAAGCCGTGTATCCGGCTGGTTAGCTCATATTCTTGAGCAGTATTCAAACAACCGTCTGATTCGTCCAAGAGCAGAATACACTGGTCCTGGCATGCAGGAATATGTACCGGTGGAAAAACGATAATTTCACAGAACATTTTACAAACTCGCTGATAACTGATGTAATAGTAATGAAAGCCTGAGGGGTTGATGTACTCCGTCAGCCCCCGGCCAATGATATTTGGAGGGAAAGACTTATGACACAAGGTGAAAAAATTTCAGTATCAAACGGTAATCTTCAAGTGCCAAACAATCCAATCGTACCTTTTATTGAAGGTGACGGTACAGGCCCGGATATCTGGGCTTCTGCACAGCGCGTATTAGACGCAGCAGTTGAAAAAGCATATAACGGTGAAAAGAAAATTGAATGGAAAGAAGTACTTGCAGGTCAGAAAGCTTTTGACCAGACTGGTGAATGGCTTCCACAGGCAACACTTGATGCGATCAATGAGTATTTCATCGCAATCAAAGGGCCTCTTACGACACCAATCGGCGGAGGAATCCGTTCACTGAACGTAGCACTTCGTCAGCAGCTTGACTTGTTCACTTGCCTGCGTCCAGTGCGTTACTTTGAAGGTGTACCTTCACCGGTAAAGCGTCCTGAAGATACAGATATGGTGATCTTCCGTGAAAACACTGAGGATATCTATGCAGGTATCGAATTTGCTGAAGGATCAGATGAAGTGAAAAAGCTGATCAATTTCCTTCAGGATGAAATGGGCGCTACAAATATCCGCTTCCCTGATACTGCTGGTATCGGTGTGAAACCTGTATCTAAAGAAGGTACAGAGCGTCTTGTCCGTGCGGCAATTAACTATGCACTGACTGAAGGCCGTAAATCAGTAACACTTGTACACAAAGGGAACATCATGAAGTTTACTGAAGGTGCATTCAAGCGCTGGGGTTACGATCTTGCTGAGCGTGAATTCGGAGATAAAGTATTTACTTGGAATCAGTATGATCAGATCAAAGATGAGCAGGGTACAGATGCTGCAAACAAAGCACAGAGTGATGCTGAAGCAGCTGGAAAAATCATCGTGAAAGATTCAATCGCTGATATCTTCCTTCAGCAGATCCTGACTCGCCCTGCTGAGTTCGATGTAGTAGCAACAATGAACCTGAACGGAGATTACATCTCTGACGCACTTGCAGCTCAGGTTGGCGGTATCGGAATCGCACCTGGTGCAAACATTAACTACGATACAGGACATGCAATCTTTGAAGCAACGCACGGAACAGCTCCAAAATATGCTGGTCTTGATAAAGTTAATCCGTCTTCAGTGATTCTTTCAGGTGTACTTCTTCTTGAGCACCTTGGCTGGAACGAAGCTGCAAACCTGATCTCTAAATCAATGGAGAAAACAATTGCATCTAAAGTTGTAACGTATGACTTTGCACGTCTGATGGATGGCGCTACAGAAGTGAAGTGTTCAGAATTCGGATCTGCATTAATTGAAAATATGTAAGACAATCAGGCCGGCATTTGCCGGCCTTTAACTACATCATTTTACACTGGGAGGAATTTGAAATGGCATTCACACGTAGTAAAATCTCGGTCGTTGGAGCGGGCTTTACCGGTGCAACCACTGCATTGTTTTTAGCTCAGAAAGAACTCGGAGATATTGTGCTTGTAGACATTCCTCAAAATGAAGGGCCAACAAAAGGTAAGGCGCTTGATATGCTTGAAGCGAGTCCTGTATTTGGTTATGACGTAACCATTAAAGGTACATCTGATTATGCAGATACAGCGGGATCTGACGTTGTCATTATCACTGCGGGTCTGCCAAGAAAGCCGGGCATGAGCCGTGATGATCTTGTTAAGACGAATGAAAAAATCATGAAATCAGTAACTGCTGAAATTGTAAAGCATTCACCTGATACAACCATCCTTGTATTATCAAATCCAGTTGATGCCATGACATATACAGTATTTAAAGAATCCGGTTTTCCAAAAGAACGTGTAATTGGACAATCCGGTGTACTGGATACAGCAAGATTTAACACATTTGTAGCCGAAGAGCTCGGTTTATCTGTAAAGGATATCCAGGGGTTTGTGCTAGGTGGTCATGGAGATGACATGGTACCACTGACGCGCTATTCAAATGCAGGCGGTGTTCCGCTTGAAAAATTAATTCCTAAAGAACGCCTTGAGGAAATCATCGAGCGCACAAGAAAAGGCGGCGGTGAAATTGTCTCACTGCTTGGTAATGGTTCAGCATACTATGCGCCGGCTGCAGCTCTGATGGAAATGACTGAAGCGATCTTAAAAAATCAAAAGCGTGTATTACCGTCAGTTGCCTATCTAGAAGGTGAATACGGCTTTGATGGCATCTACCTTGGCGTGCCAACCGTTCTTGGAGGCAAGGGGATCGAAAAGATCATTGAGCTTGACCTGACAGAGGAAGAAAAAACACAGCTTCAAAAATCTGCAGACTCTGTACGCAGTGTAATGAGCGCATTATCATCAACTTGAATATAAGGTGGAACTGCTGAACCGGGCAGTTCCTTTTTTGCAAAGTGAGATAAAACGCTTCTTTAATCTAAGGTTCATCCTTTATAATGAAGACAGAGGATTAAGATTTTTATAAAAACTTAGGGGTTATGATCAAAGTCATCAAGGGGGAATCACCATGTTACTAGGGAAAAAAAGAAAAATAGGCCGTCAGATTGAAGAAATGTCTATCGGAGAAAAACTAACGCTTACTGAAAAAATTGAAGACAAAGACCTGCTGCTGTTTCTAGGGTTAACAAACGACTCAAACCCGTTATATATCCAGCACGACTATGCTTCACAGACTTCATATAAAAAACCGATTGTCCCAACAATCATGCTGACAGGATTTGTCACGTCAGCCGTTTCAAAATATATGCCAGGACCGGGATCACATATTAAAAGCCACAACCTGAGCTTCCCGAAACCGCTCTACCATTATGCGACAGTTGATTACATCTTTGAAATCAAAGCCATTGACCGTCCAAAATCAGAAGTCGAAATCAGCGTCCGAGGAACCGACGAAAGCGGAGACACCGTCATCTCAGGAACGGTCGTCGTCTGCCCACCCGACAAACTCCAAAAATTCAACAGCTCAGCACTCGAAAACTTTTAAAAAAGGCCTATAAGGTCTTTTTTTTATGATTGTAATACAGTTTATTTCTACATAGCTGAAGCGTAGACCATCAGCGGTCAACTTATACTTTGCAATTTACATAATAAAATCGCCATCCCTAATGAATATGTACTATAATGGAATCGGATGATCTGGGGTTAATACTAGCTTCTGGAGGGTTATAATGAAGAAAAAAGTACTTGTAGTAGACGACGAACAGTCGATCGTAACACTGTTAAAGTATAACTTGGAACAGTCAGGCTATGAAGTTTTAACAGCCTATGACGGCGCAGAAGGGATTGAACTCGTAGAAAATGAGCACCCTGATCTGCTGGTGCTTGATCTGATGCTTCCTGTAATGGATGGAATTGAAGTGTGCAAACAGCTTCGACAAAAGCAGATTCACATTCCAATCATCATGCTGACTGCAAAAGATGAAGAATTTGATAAAGTGCTCGGACTTGAACTGGGCGCAGATGATTATATGACAAAACCTTTCAGTCCACGTGAAGTCGTTGCAAGAGTAAAAGCAATCCTTCGCAGGTCAGGACGTATAGAAGTGAAAGAACCTGAAATAGAGATTGAAGAGGATTTTATCGAGCTTGGTGAAGTGAAAGTTTTTCCTGAGCAGTATGAGGCGTATTACAAGGGTGAACAGATTGATCTGACGCCAAAGGAATTTGAATTACTCGTATATTTAATTGAAAATAAAGGACGCGTGTTAACAAGGGACCAGCTTTTACAAACTGTCTGGAATTATGATTTCGCAGGTGATACCAGAATTGTAGATGTGCACATCAGTCACTTGCGTGAAAAAATCGAAGAAAATACGAAAAAGCCGGTCTACATTAAAACCATCAGGGGTCTTGGCTACAAAATGGAGAAGCCGAAAGTAACGTGAAGCTGACATCTTTTAAAGGCCGGCTGCTGTTTGCGTTAATTACGCTGATCGTGTTAGTGCTGGTGGGCTTAGGCATTATTATTGGGGAATTGGTTAAGTCCTACTACCTGAACGCACTGCACTCAAGGATCGAAAAAGAAATGAATATTGTGATCAACCAGACTGAACGTGAACCGTCATTTAATGAATTAAGGTCCGAATTATTTGATGAACTGAGCGGAGTGCTGGAGACAAGAATCACAATTTTAACTGAAGATACTGAAGTGGTATACGATTCCGGACGGGCGATCTCTGATGTCGACCATAGCGTCATGCTGGATGAGATTGATAACTCCCTGCCTCGTCCTTCAAATGGTATTGTGAGATTCCCGGCTGATACGGATGACAGCAGCTTTTATTATATCAGCAGTGTGGAAACAGGCTCTGAAAGTGGATACGTTGTACTGGCAGCATCCTTTGACAATCTTGAAAACGTCTACCGACAGATTTGGCTGATCCTTGCGCTTACGCTTGGTGCTGCGCTTGGAATGATTATCTATATCGGTGCAAGAATCACTAATCAATATACAAAGCCGATCGAATCAGCAACTGAGGTAGCCATTCAGCTTGCAAAAGGAAATTATAAGGCACGAACATTTGAAGACAGAGCTGATGAAACGGGTATGTTAAGTAATGCGATCAATATTCTTGCGAGAAACCTGCAGGAAATGGTCAGTGAGCAATCCGTTCAGCAGGACCGTCTGAGAACATTGATTGAGAATATGGGAAGCGGATTGATCATGATTGATAAGCAGGGGTATATTGTACTTGTCAATCGACCGTTTCTGAGTTTCTTTCATTCGAAAATTGAAGATGTCCTAAACGAGAGTTATGTTGATGTCTTTAAAAATAAACAGGTGAATGCGCTGGCTGAAGAAGTTTTCTTAACAGAGCAGCGTGTCAGAAAACAGATTCTGATTGAAGAGACACTTCCGCATAAGCACCTGGAAGTATATGGAGCGCCAATTATCGGGGAACGAAGTGCTTGGCAGGGGATTGTCCTTGTCTTTCACGATATTTCTGAGTTGAAAAAGCTTGAACAGATGAGAAAAGATTTTGTGGCAAATGTGTCACATGAAGTAAAGACACCAATCACTTCGATCAAAGGCTTTACAGAGACTTTGCTTGATGGCGCGATGAATGATAAAGGGGCGCTCGAATCATTTCTTCATATCATTGCAAAAGAAAGCGATCGTTTGCAGATGCTGATACAGGATCTGCTCGAACTATCAAGAGTTGAGCAGCAGGGATTTAAATTAACGCTTAGTCAGGTTGATGTAGCAGAGCTGATAGAGGACGTTTCAGTTATGATGACGCATAAAGCAAGCGAAAAAAATATCAACATTCAGCTGGATCTGAAAAAACCGCTGATGATTGAAGGAGATTCAGACCGGCTGAAGCAGGTATTTATTAACTTACTGACAAATGCTTTAACATACTCCTATGCAAATGCAGATATTACTGTTCAGTCTAAAAAGCTTAAAAACAGTATTCAGCTGCAATTTATCGATCGCGGAATTGGAATGGAGAAGGAAGAGCTGTCTCGTATTTTTGAGCGCTTTTACAGAGTGGATAAAGCGCGCAGCAGAAATTCTGGCGGAACCGGACTGGGGCTTGCAATCGTTAAGCATATTATTGAAGTCCATAATGGTGAAATCACTGTTGAAAGTGAGCCTGAAAAAGGGACGATTTTCACAATTACATTGCCTCTAAAAGTGAATAAGTAGCAGGAATGTGAATCTTTACATGGAATTTACATTAACATGACAGTGAGTTAATAATTCATTGATAAGATACTAAGTGAAAACCCCTTCATCCAGGGAACCCCATGAAAAGCGTGAACAGACCCCGTTCACGCTTTTTTCTATATGAATTGAAAAATATGAAACTTTTTTGTAACAATTGACGTAAAAGAGTTAATACATACAGAAAGGAAGATTAAGATGAGTATCAGGCGAATTATTGCCGGTATAGGGATTGTCGTGGGGTCCGCACTATTATTAGTTGTTCTTTTCACGTCATGGTATACAGTGGATGAGTCAGAACAGGCACTTGTCCTGACGTTTGGTGAAGCCAATGAAACCATTACCGAATCCGGACTTAAATTTAAACTGCCCTGGCCAATTCAGCAGGTAGAAATATTATCAAAGGAAACATTCAGTTTGCAATTTGGTTATGAAGAGGAAGATGGAGAAATTCAATCATTTCCTGAAGAAACAGTGATGATTACAGGAGATGAAAATATAGTCCTGACCGATCTTGTAGTTCAGTGGAAAATTACAGAACCAAGAGATTATTTATTTAACGCAGAAGATCCAAAAGAAGTGCTGTATGATGCAACTTCAGCTTCTATCAGAAGTATAATTGGGAGCTCGACAATTGATGATGCATTAACTTCAGGTAAAGCTGAAATTGAAGCAGATGTAAGAGAGCTGCTGGCATCACTGATCGAAAAATATGAAATTGGTGTTTCAATACAGGCAGTTCAGCTTCAAGATGTAGAGCTGCCGAATGAAGAAGTCCGTAAAGCGTTTACTGCAGTTACAGATGCGCGGGAAACAATGATTACGAAAGAAAATGAAGCAAATAAATATCGCAACCAAAAAGTAAATGAAGCTGAGGGTGAAAAAGACGCCATCATTTCAAGAGCTGAAGGGGAAAGGGCATCAAGGATAGAACAGGCACGTGGAGATATTGCGATCTTCAATGAAATTTTTACTGAGTACCAGAACAATCCGGATATCACCAGGAAGCGTCTAACGCTCGAAACGCTCGAACAGGTTCTGCCGGGTACCAAGCTTTATATCATGAACGATGATGGTGGTACGATGAAATATCTGCCTTTGCAGCCAGATCGTCAGCAACAGCCACCAGCTGTCACTGAAGAAAGCGAGGAATCTGCGAATGGACAATGATCAGAATAAAATATTTGAATTCAGCAAAAAGCCAAAAACGAACAAACCTAAGGCAGAAATTGAATGGAAAAGATACACGAAAGTTTTTGTAATCATCGGCCTGTTACTGGTCCTCTTGATTACAGCACTCTTAAATGTGTTTATCGTCAAAGAGGGTGAGTACCGCGTAGTACGCCAATTTGGAGAAGTAATTGATATCATTGATAAACCGGGTATAAATGTGAAAATACCATTTGTCCAATCAGTCTCTACACTGCCAAAGTATCAGATGACGTATGATGTGTCAGAAGCGGAAATAAATACTATGGATAAAAAGAGAATTATTATTGATAATTATTCTGTCTGGCGCATTACAGATCCAATTAATATGATTTCAAATGCAGGTACAATGATTAATGCAGAATCCAGAATGGAGGAATATATATATTCTGTTGTCCGCTCTGAACTTGGTCAATTAAATTATGATCAGATTATTAATGATGAAAAGTCATCAAGAGGCAGTCTGAACGATCGTGTAACTGAGCGGGTAAATGAACTGCTTGATCGGGAACAGTTTGGTATTGAAGTAGTGGATGTCCGGATGAAGCAGACTAATCTTCCGCAGGCGAATGAAGAATCTGTATTTACAAGGATGATTTCAGAGCGGCAGTCAAAAGCACAAGAATACCTTTCAACGGGTGATGCGAATAAAAACAGAATTGAAGCGAACACAGATAAGGAGGTAAGAGAGCTTCTTGCGACCGCAAACGCTGACGCGGATGTTATCCGTGCAGAAGGTGAAGCGGCTGCAGCAAGAGTATATAATGAAGCATTCTCGAAAGATCCTGAGTTTTATGAATTGTATAGAACACTTGAATCTTATAAGACAACAGTTAACGATGAAACAATGATTATACTGCCTTCGGATTCGCCTTATGCGTCTCTGCTCCAGGGCATAACAGAATAAGACTCGCTGTTTTCCCTTTCATTTTGGACATGCTAAAATGAAGAGGGAAAACAGCTTTTTTATATAGCAAACTTTTTAAAAATTGGCTGGTGATTTCCGTTCCAGGGGGACTCCTGTGGCAGGAAGGGACAGGTGAGCCAGCAGGCTGCGCCATTGCCTCACCTGTCCCTTCCTGCCACAGGAGTCACCCCCTTCCACTACAATCACCAGCTGTGCATAAACAATGATAGATTTTTATAAGCGGTTTGAAAAAATATCTTTAAATCTGCCGCATAAATAACTTGTTATAAAGGAGATGACTGGTTTGTCGAAAAAATTAATGCTGATCGATGGTAACAGTATTGCTTACCGTGCTTTTTTTGCACTGCCATTACTGAACAATGATAAAGGGATACATACAAATGCAATTTACGGTTTTACTACGATGCTGATGAAGCTGCTTGAAGAGGAGAAGCCAACTCATCTCATGGTCGCTTTTGATGCCGGTAAGACGACGTTTCGCCATAAAACATTTGAAGACTATAAGGGTGGCAGACAAAAAACCCCTCCCGAGCTTTCAGAACAATTCCCATTCATTCGGGATTTACTGAATGCACACAATATCAGATACTATGAGCTTGATCAATATGAAGCGGATGACATTATCGGCACATTAAGCAGGCAGGCTGAGAAAGATGGTTTTGAGACGGTTGTTATTTCAGGAGATAAAGATTTAACGCAGCTTGCTTCAGATAAAATCAGAGTCGACATCACTAAAAAAGGGATTACAGATCTTGAGAAATACACGCCCGCTCACATTGAAGAAAAATATGGGCTGACGCCTGATCAGATTATTGATATGAAAGGATTAATGGGAGACTCTTCAGATAATATCCCGGGTGTACCCGGGGTTGGAGAGAAAACAGCCATTAAGCTGCTGAAACAATTCGGTACACTCGAAAAGGTATTAGAGTCCATTGATGAAGTGAGTGGTAAAAAGCTGAAAGAAAAGCTGGAAGAAAACAAGCAGCTTGCTGAAATGAGTAAGAAGCTTGCGACAATCACAACCACTGCACCTGTGACAGTTAAATTGGGTGAGCTTGAAAAACAGGAGGCTGATTATGATCAGCTGACTAAGCTCTATAAGGAACTGGGGTTCAATTCCTTACTGGATAAACTGGACGGTGAAGAGGAAGAGGTTGAACTGAAAGAAATTGAGTGGGAAGAAGTAACCGATTTTAATCAGGATCAGCTTCCATCACATGCTGAACTGTATGTGGAATTATACGATGTGAATTATCATACAGCTGAGATCCTGGGGATTGCAGTTCATGCTGATAAAAAAACCTATTTTATCTCACCTGACCATGCGGCAAAATCAGGTGTATTTAAAAAGTGGATTGAAGATGAAAAAGTAACGAAATCTGTCTATGATGCAAAAGAGTCAATCGTCGCTTTTGACCGTCTTGGGATGGACTTGAAAGGAATCGACTTTGATCTGCTGATTGCATCTTACGTCATTGATGCTTCTGAAGCGGCTGATGATTTTGCCTCAATTGCCAAGCGCCACGGGGCAGATGCAGTGCCGACAGATGAATCGGTCTATGGAAAAGGTGCTAAAAAGAAAGTGCCTGAGAAAGATGAACTGATGCAGCACACAGCCAGAAAAGCCGCTACCATTCATGCGATCAAAGAAACGTGCATCCGCTCTCTTGAAAAAAATGAACAGCTTGAGCTTTTTGAGAAACTGGAACTGCCACTTGCAACAGTATTAGCTGAAATGGAAAGAACAGGGGTACAGGTAGATATTGACCGCCTGAAGGATATGGGCGTTGAGCTGAAGAAAAGGCTTGATGAAATTCAGGCAGAAATCTATAAAAGTGCAGGAGAGGAATTTAATATTAATTCCCCGAAGCAGCTTGGTGCCATTCTGTTTGAAAATCTAAAGCTTCCAGTATTGAAGAAAACGAAAACAGGGTATTCAACGTCAGCTGATATTTTAGAAAAGCTGAAACCGGAGCATAAAATTATTGATCACATTCTGCACTACAGACAGCTCGGAAAACTTCAGTCTACGTACATTGAAGGTCTGTTAAAAGTGATCCATGATGATTCAAATAAAATTCATACAAGATACAATCAGGTGCTGACCCAAACCGGCCGTCTGAGTTCAACAGATCCTAACCTTCAGAATATCCCGATCAGACTTGAGGAAGGCCGCAAAATCAGACAGGCGTTTGTACCTTCTGAAAAAGACTGGGTCATGTTTGCAGCAGACTACTCGCAAATTGAACTGAGGGTGCTTGCACACATTTCAGATGATGATGGACTGAAAGAAGCGTTTCATAAAGGGATGGATGTCCATACAAAAACAGCAATGGATGTCTTTGGAGTCTCAAAGGATGATGTCACATCAGGTATGAGAAGACACGCGAAAGCCGTTAACTTTGGTATCGTGTATGGGATCAGTGATTACGGGCTGTCTCAAAGTCTTGATATCACCCGGAAGGAAGCAGCGGAATTCATCAAAAAGTATCTGGACAGCTATCCGAAAGTAAAAGAATATATGGATGACATTATCCATGAAGCAAAACAAAAAGGGTATGTAGAAACACTGCTGCACCGCCGCAGATATATACCTGAAATCACGAGCAGAAATTTCAACCTGAGAGGCTTTGCTGAACGTACAGCGATGAACACGCCGATTCAGGGGACGGCCGCTGATATTATTAAAAAAGCCATGATTGAAATGGCAGACCGTCTAAAAGCTGAAAACCTCCAGACGCGTATGCTGCTTCAGGTACACGATGAACTGATCTTTGAATGTCCAAAAGATGAAATAGAAAAGCTCGAAAAAATCGTACCGGAAGTAATGGAATCAGCAGTAGAACTGTCGGTACCATTAAAAGTTGACTATTCATACGGTAATACCTGGTACGACGCGAAGTAAGAAAGGAGAAAAGAGACATGCCTGAATTACCGGAAGTCGAACATGTGAAAAGGGGTCTCTCTCCTAAAATTGAAGGACTCACAATCCAGGAAGTAACGTTTTCGGAAACTGTTATGAAAGCACATGAAGCAGGAAGAAAAGCCGTTGTAAAAGGAGAGGGGCTTGACGCTTTTAAGTTTGCTGTTGAAAAGAAAGAAATCTCAGCAATCGACCGGCGCAGTAAATACCTGCTTTTCCGTCTGGGACATGAAGATGGTGGAATGCTTATATTGTCCCACCTCGGAATGACCGGCGCATGGTTTGTGGTGGAAGAGCTTGGAGAAATTCTTGAAGACAGATTCCGTAACCACGTGCACGTCATATTTGAATTATCAAACCATCAAAAGCTTGTGTATTCAGATATCCGCAGATTCGGGGAGATGAGATTTCTTCCATCTGAAGATGCTCATCCGCCGCTTGCTGAAATCGGTCCGGAACCTTTTGATGAGGATGCTGAAATCAGGTTTCTTGCTGCATTAACACTTCCAAAGTTTGCAAGGAAACCAATCAAAGAAGCCATTATGCATCACAGTGTTGTTGCTGGCTGTGGAAACATATATGCTACTGAAGCAATATTCAGAGCGCGAGTAAGTCCAAAAAGGCGGACAGACCGGCTTAGTCTGAAGAAGAAAAAAGAGCTGTTTCAGCATATTGTGGATGTCCTGCAGGAAGGAATCGCTGCTGGCGGCAGCAGTATATCTGATTACCGGAATGTTAACGGGGAAGCGGGCGGTATGCAGGAGAGGCTTCAAATGTACGCGAAATCCGTCTGTCCTGTCTGCGAATCACCGGTTAAAAAAGCAGTCATTGGCGGCAGAACATCTCATTATTGTACAACATGTCAAAAGTAAGGGGTAACGTATGATTATCGGATTAACCGGCAGTATCGCCACAGGAAAAAGCACCGTTGCAAATGAGCTGATCAATATAGGCTACACAGTCATAGATGCAGACCAGTCCGCCCGAACAGTCGTTGAGCCGGGTGAAGAAGCTAACCTGAAAATCAGAGAAGTGTTCGGGGATGAAGTTTTCACTGAAGATGGTCATCTGAATAGACCAAAACTGGGTGAAATCATCTTTAATGATGAACAAAAACGTAAACAACTGAATGGAATTGTACATCCTGCAGTGCGGGCAGATATGCTGAAGCAAAAGGATCAGGCGTTTGCAGATGGAAAGCAGACCGTATTTCTCGATATTCCACTGCTCTTTGAAAGTGAACTGCAGTGGATGGTTGAAAAAGTGCTTGTCGTATATGCACCTGAAGCCATTCAAAAAGAACGATTAATGAAGCGGAATGATTACAGCGAACAAGAAGCAGCATCAAGAATCGCTACACAAATCCCTGTCGAAAAAAAGCGTCAGCTGGCTGATGCAGTCATCGATAACAGCGGAACCATCGAACAATCCATTAAACAGCTGCATGAGTTAATTAAGGATTGGGAATTAACACCATGAGCAGAATAAGAATCGGGAACTTTATTAAATCTGACAATTTATTAATAAAAATCTAAGTGCAGCGGAGCAGAAAGCGTCCGCCTGAAGCGCAGCGAAACGGTTAACAGGATGAGACA
Source organism: Jeotgalibacillus sp. JSM ZJ347 (assembly GCF_044383825.1). Classification (NCBI taxonomy): domain Bacteria; kingdom Bacillati; phylum Bacillota; class Bacilli; order Caryophanales; family Caryophanaceae; genus Jeotgalibacillus; species Jeotgalibacillus sp. JSM ZJ347. The sequence continues at coordinate 140,569 of NZ_JBISEN010000001.1, forward strand.
AACTTTTTGTCTCATCTTTTTTTATTAAAAATTGTCAATATGTATTTGCAAACGCTTTTAATATGTTATACTAATGCTAGTTAATTTGAAAATAAGTATAACATTATTAGGGGGATCCTCATGAACAAGACGAACATTGCAATCAACGGGTTTGGCCGAATCGGCCGTATGGTGTTTAGAAAAGCGGTGATGGAAGACACACTTAATATCGTAGCAATCAACGCTAGCTACCCGCCGGAAACACTGGCTCACCTGATTAAATATGACTCTACTCATGGCGCATTTGCTGCAGAAGTAATTGCGAAAGAGGATGCATTAATTGTAAATGGTAAAGAAATTAAGCTTGTAAGTGACAGAGATCCTGCAAATCTTCCGTGGGCTTCAATGAACATTGATATTGTCATCGAAGCAACAGGTAAATTTAATGCACGCGATAAAGCGGCACTTCACCTTGAAGCCGGCGCAAGAAAAGTCGTACTGACAGCACCAGGTAAACAGGAAGACGTAATGATTGTGATGGGCGTTAACGAAAAAGATCTGAATGTCCATGAGCACGATGTGATTTCTAACGCTTCTTGTACAACAAACTGTCTTGCGCCGGTTGCTAAAATTCTTGACCAGGAATTTGGTATTGAAAACGGGTTAATGACAACTGTGCACGCATATACAAATGATCAGAAAAATATCGATAATCCCCATAAAGATCTGCGCCGCGCGCGTTCCTGCGGTCAATCAATTATTCCGACATCTACCGGAGCGGCAAAAGCGCTTGGTAAAGTATTGCCTAACCTTCAGGGGAAGCTCCACGGGATGGCGCTTCGTGTACCAACGCCAAACGTCTCGCTTGTTGACCTTGTTGTTGATGTGAAGCGTGAAGTAACGGTTGAAGAAGTAAACAATGCTTTTAAACGAGCAGCTGATCATGAAATGAACGGAATAGTGTCATACACAACAGAACCGCTTGTCTCTATCGACTTCAACACAAACCCAAGCTCAGCGATCGTTGACGGGCTATCAACAATGGTGATGGGCGCTACTAAAGTAAAAGTACTTGCATGGTACGACAACGAATGGGGCTACTCTTGCCGCGTCGTAGATCTCGTGCAGCACCTTGCCAACCAGATGGAACAATCAAAAAGGGAAGTAACAGCATCTTAAGTTAAGGGCATAAAATATGAAGCGGACCAGAACAATATGTTCTGGTCCTTATATTCGTCTCACTGCGCGTAGTTTGAAGGTGAAATATCTCTAAATAAAAACAAATCATTGCAAAATCATTCAAAAAACCTTATACTGATTTTCGTGATCTTATTCCGGTTCACACAACATAACTTCTGCTTAAAGGGTTAGGACCTCATTGGACTAACTTTCCCCCGTGGCAGTAGTGTCTGATCAACCGGGTAAGTTCAAATTTTCAGTAAGGGGGAACGATCAATGGAAACAATGGGTCGTCATGTAATAGCAGAATTATGGGGCTGTGACTTTGAAAAGTTGAACAGCATGGAATTAATTGAACAAACATTCGTAGATGCTGCACTGAAATCAGGTGCTGAAGTTAGAGAAGTTGCATTTCACAAATTTGCACCGCAGGGAGTAAGTGGTGTTGTGATCATTTCAGAATCACATCTGACAATCCACAGCTTTCCTGAGCACGGTTATGCAAGTATAGATGTATACACATGTGGAGATCTTGATCCAAACGTAGCAGCGAATCACATCGCTGAATCACTTGGTGCTGAGACTCGTGAAACAATTGAAGTGCCACGCGGTATGGGACCTGTTAAGGTACCACAATCAACTGTGCACGCAGGTTAATTTGACAAAAGAGGTGCATTTTCGCATCTCTTTTTTATTTTCTGCAATATCTGATAAACTATTGATATAGACAGTTGAGGAGGAATCACGTTGGCCAAGTTAAAAGGAGTTTTTAAAAGGTTCAGTCAGGAATGTGAAACGGCAGATAAACACCCTGAAAAAGACCTTGAGACAAGGTATTATAAAGTATCATTCGACAAAGTATATGATGAAGTGAAAAAATATTTTTCAGGTGAAGGTTATACCATTTCATCTGAATCAAAAGATCACGGGGAGATTATGATTACCCGTTTAAAGAGTCCGAAAATGTTTTTGATTGCAACCGTTGTCAGTACTAGACCGATGCATACAGCACTCGATTTGAAAGCGTCTACTGACCAGATGGTTGTCGGCGGGGCTTATCCGAAATTAAAAGAAGAAATCGCAGCCTGTTATCAGGCGCTTGCAAAAGAAATGAGAGAAGCTGAAAAGTAAGAGGATCCCTTGTGATTTAAGCATTTTTTCAGTATCATATTAGGAAATAGATTCGATGTGGAGCTGGTGAAATGAAATGTCCATCCTGCCATGAAAATGCAACAAGAGTGATCGATTCAAGACAAGTTGATGATGGGAAATCGATCCGGCGCAGAAGAGAATGTGAAGATTGTCAATATCGTTTTACAACCTTTGAAAAAGTGGAAGAAATTCCGTTAATTGTTGTAAAAAGAGATGGCATACGGGAACAATTCAGCAGAGAAAAAATCCTGCGCGGTCTGATCAAAGCCTGTGAAAAACGGCCTGTACCATTTGAAAAGCTTGAACAGATTGCTTCTGACATCGAAAGAGAACTCCGGAGTCAGGGGATTTCAGAAATTCCATCAGTCGATATCGGTGAAATGGTAATGGACAGACTTTCGTCAGTGGATGAAGTTGCCTATGTCAGATTTGCCTCTGTATACCGCGAATTCAAAGACTTAAATGTGTTTATAGAGGAAATGAAAGAATTGTTGAATAAAGAAAGAAAATAAAGAGCAGTGAGCTGCTCTTTTTTTGTAGATTTGTACAGATGAAAGGTCTGAGCTTATGACGAGTTTATGGAAAGAAATACAGCCGTCAGATGAATATAAAGTTCAGCTGAATGGCCAGTTAAGTGAACATGACAGAGAGCTGTTGTCCTACTTATACCAGCCTCTTCTTGGAACAGATGCGATCAGCCTTTATCATTTATTATGGCTTGAAGTCGAACGATATCAGCTGGAGGGAGAGCCGCGCACGCACAAAACGTTAATGGATCTTATGTCAGTGCCGCTTGAACGTATTTTTCAGGCGAGAATCAGACTTGAAGGAATGGGTCTCCTGAAAACTTATCTGAAGACTGGTGACAAAAAATCATATGCGTATCAGGTTCAGCCGCCTCTCAGTGCCAAGGCGTTCTTTGAAGATCCGATGCTCAGCGTCTTTTTGTACAGACAAATTGGTGCAAGTCAGTTCCAGAGACTGAAAAAAAGGTTTACGGTTTCATATGATGATCTGCAGTCATATGAGGAAGTGACCCGCTCATTTCAGGATGTTTTTTACTCAGAGGCGAATATTTCTCCTCATATGCCGGAAAAAGTTGAGGGTGGACAGTCACTCACTTTCAGGGGTGAAAGCAGCGGGGTGGCTGCTGATTTTCAGGCCTTTGATTTCCATGCGCTCTATGCTGGATTATCAGAAGCAATGGTGCCCAGAAAAACACTGACTTATGATGTGAAGCAGCTGATTGTCAAACTTTCACTGTTATATGGATTATCGGAGCAGGAAATGAAAAGTCCAATTCTCTCTTCAGTAACAGAGGAGGATAAAATTGATACTGAGGCTCTGAGGAAAGCATGCCGTGATTCTTTCCAGCTTAAAACGAATTCAGCGTTACCTGCCTTAAAGCATTTTGCTGAACAGACGAAGGCCGCTCAAAAGCTGCCTGAATCAGAAGATCAGACACTTCAGTATCTGAAAAAGAGCTCGCCTGTACAGGTATTGATTGATGCTTCAAAAGGTGTCAAACCTTCAAATGCAGAGCTTCAGCTCATCGACCATCTGATCCATGAAAAAAAACTGCCTGATGAAGTCATCAATGTATTAATTCAATTTGTTCTTCTGCGTACAAACATGAAGCTGACAAAAGGCTTTACAGAGCAAATCGCTTCACAGTGGGTTAGAATCGGCATCAAGACAGCTGAAGAAGCGATGGCTGAAGCGAAGAAAGAACATAAGAATTATCTGACCTGGAAAAAATCAGGTGGAAGTAAACCCACAAGAAAAGAGAAAACAATCCGTAAAGAAAAGCTTCCTGACTGGTTCACTGCTTCAGATGACACAGAAGAAGCAGAGGATCCTGAATTTCTTAAGGAGCGGGAACGCTATTTAAAAGAACGTGAATTGAAAAAGCGCAAGGCAGGTGAAGAATAATGGACCCGATCAATCGGACGATCAGACGGATCTCAGGCTCAAACGAATTTCAGCGCAGATATGAAAAGATGAAAAAAGAAATTGCTGCAGATCCTGAAATACAACAATTTTTGCAAACCCACGCCCAGCACCTGGCACCGAATGCCGCTGATCAGGGTATGATCAAATTATACGAATTCATGACCAGATCCAGAAAATGTGCAGACTGCCCAAGCCTTGGTGCATGTAAAAATACAATGAAGGGCTATGAACCGAAACTGATCATTCAAAACGGTTATATTGATATGCAGTATGCCCCGTGCCCAAGGCAGATCGCATTTCAGGAACAGCGCAACACAGAAAAGCTTATACAGAGTATGTATGTACCTAAAGATGTCTTGAATGCAACTTTTGATCAGGTAGATGTTGATACCCCTACAAGAATGAAGGCTCTGAAGACAGCTGAAGATATTGTGGGTCAGCTCGTTGCTGATCCTGAGCATTATAAAGGACTTTACTTATATGGAAAATTTGGTGTTGGGAAAAGCTACCTTCTGGGAGCAATCGCTAATGAACTGAAAAAGCAGAATAAAGCAAGTTTTATTCTGTATTTTCCTGAATTTTTAAAAGAAATGAAGCAATCACTTGGAGATCAGTCTTTCGCGGGGAAAGTAGATGCAGTAAAAAAAGCATCGATTCTTATGCTTGATGACATTGGTGCAGAATCACTTTCAAGCTGGGCCCGAGATGAAGTGCTCGGAACCATCCTGCAATACAGAATGGCAGAAGGACTCCCGACATTTTTCAGCTCAAACTTCGACTACAACGAACTCGAACATCACCTGACCTATTCACAGCGCGGCGAAGAAGAACCAATCAAAGCCGCCAGAATCATGGAAAGAATCAAGTTCCTATCAATTCCCGTTGAAATGAAAGGGAAGAACAAGCGTAATGCTTAATTGAACTTTGAGTTTTTTGTTTTTAAATTACTAAAATCATCTAGTGTCTTAAGCACAGCGCGACTCGTAGTGGAAGGCGGCGACTCCGGGACGATAAGTGGGAAGCTGAGACCCCGCAAGGCGAAGCCTGAGGAGGCTCAGCAACCGCCGTCCGGAAAGCGTCCGCCTGAAACGAAGAGTCAGCGCCATTGTTTCAAATTTTAACTTGCTTTTAATCCCAACCTATTCTAAAATGACTCTTATCAAAACAATTTATAACAAAAGGCACTGACAGGGACACGAATCATTTACAGCTGATTACAAGAGAGAGAGGACCAGGCTGAAATCCTCTTATGATGCGAAATGCATTTACCACCCTTGAGCCGTACGAGTGAACATTGCAGTAATTTGTACCGGATGCAGCCCGTTAGCTGAACCAGAGATTCTGGACGTCTGTTCAGAAAGAAGGGTGGAACCGCGGGTTAATATAACTCCGTCCCTTTACCAGGGATGGGGTTTTTTATATGCAAAAATTTAATTGAAGGAGTGTTACACATGGAAGAACAAATTAAAGTGACTTTTCCTGATGGAAACAGCAAGGAGTATCCTAAAGGGATTACAGTTGAAAAGATTGCTTCATCAATTTCTTCAGGACTGAAAAAGAAAGCTGTTGCCGGAAAAGTAAACGGTCAGCTGCTTGATTTGAGAACGCCGCTTGAGCAGGATGCAGAAGTTGCGATCATGACACCTGATGATGAAGAATCACTTGAGATTATGCGTCACAGTGCAGCCCACCTGATGGCACAGGCAGTAAAGCGTCTGTATCCTGATGCGAAATTTGGTGTTGGGCCTGTGATTGAAGGCGGATTCTACTATGATATTGATACTGAATCTTCAATCTCAACTGAAGACCTTCCGCGTATTGAAAAAGAAATGAAGAAAATTACTAGTGACAATATTAACGTTGAGCGTGAAGTCGTCAGCCGTAATGAAGCAGTCAGCCGTTTTACGGAGATTAATGACCCGTATAAGCTTGAGCTGATTGAAGCGATCCCTGCAGAGGAAGATGTAACAATCTATAAGCAGGGTGAATTCTTTGACCTTTGCCGCGGCATTCACGTTCCATCAACAAAGCATATTAAGGAATTCAAGCTGTTAAGCGTTGCCGGTGCTTACTGGAGAGGCGACAGCGATAACAAGATGCTTCAGCGTATTTACGGAACAGCATTCTTCAAAAAAGAAGATCTGGACCATCACCTGGAAATGCTTGAAGAAGCAAAGCAGCGTGATCACCGTAAAATTGGTAAAGAGCTTGATCTTTTCACAAGCTCACAGCTGGTCGGCCAGGGGCTTCCAATCTGGCTGCCAAAAGGCGCAACAATCCGCCGTACAATTGAACGTTATATTGTAGATAAAGAAATTTCTCTTGGCTATGATCACGTCTACACGCCTGCACTCGGCAGCGCAGACCTTTATAAAACAAGCGGTCACTGGGATCACTATGAAGAAGGTATGTTCCCGCCAATGGAAATGGATAATGAAACACTTGTCCTTCGTCCGATGAACTGCCCTCACCATATGATGGTATACAAGCAGGATATTCACAGTTACCGTGAACTGCCGATCAGAATTGCAGAGCTTGGTCTGATGCACCGTTATGAAATGTCAGGTGCACTTTCAGGACTGCAGCGTGTTCGTGCGATGACGCTGAATGATGCACACATTTTCGCGCGTCCAGATCAGATTAAAGAAGAATTCCAGCGCGTTGTACGTCTGATTGAAGAAGTCTATAAAGATTTCGGCTTACACGAATATAAATTCCGTCTTTCTTACCGTGATCCTGAAGATACTGAAAAGTACTTCGATGACAATGAAATGTGGGAAAAAGCGCAGGCTATGCTGAAAGAAGCAATGGATGATATGGGCCATGACTACTTTGAAGCAGAAGGCGAAGCTGCATTCTACGGACCGAAGCTTGATGTTCAGGTGAAAACTGCAATCGGAAAAGAAGAAACGCTTTCTACTGTTCAATTGGACTTCCTTCTTCCGGAGCGCTTCGATCTGAACTATATTGGTGAAGATGGCAAGCAGCACCGTCCAGTCGTTATTCACCGGGGTGTTGTATCAACAATGGAACGTTTTGTCGCCTTCCTGATTGAAGAGCATAAAGGTGCACTTCCTGCATGGCTGGCGCCGGTTCAGGTACAGGTCATTCCTGTATCTCCATCGATCCATCTTGATTACGCGAAAAAAGTGCAGGATGAGCTTCAGCTTGCAGGTGCGCGTGTAGAAGTTGATACACGTGATGAAAAGATGGGGTATAAGATCCGTGAAGCACAAATGAAGAAAATCCCTTATATGCTTGTAGTAGGGGATAAAGAAATGGAAAATAACGAAGTCAATATCCGTAAGTATGGTGAACAAGATACTGATACTGCGTCATTACCGGACTTTGCCAAACAATTAAAACAGGAAATTACGCGATAAATAAAAAATCTGCCGGAGAGAAAACTCCCGGCAGATTTTTTTATTCTCCACGTTTGTATTCTTTTTCAGTACCGTCACTATATTTAATCTCAATTTCAATCGACTGGAATTCTTCCTCTACTTCAAATCCTTCGATCACACTGTCTATGACTTCATCATCTGAAGTGTCAATCGTGAAATCAAATTCGCTCAATACAGGCTGTATTTCCTGATATGCATCATCGCCTGACATGGTCATCATATCACGTTCATTTTCATAGACAGCTTCTACTTCGCTATTTTCACTATCATAGGAGATCTCAAAATCGTTATCATTACCCTCATACTCCGCATCCATTTCAAAGCTTAAAAAAGGAATGCCTGTATCATCAGGACCGGCCCCCTGATCAGTATCAGGCTGTTCCTCACTCTGATCACTTGTTTCTTCAGGGGTGGGGTCTTCTACTGTCTCGCTTTCTTCACTGCATGCTGTGAGTAGTAAACTTAAACCGGCAGCTGATATTATATAACGTGCTTTCATAGTTGAACGCCTCCGTATCAGTTATTTCGAATTAGTTTAGGTTTAACCTTTTCAAATGAATTCAAACGTGGTTATATGAAAAAGTAGTGAATTTATCAGGAATTTGTCGAAAAGGTGTTGCTTCATGTTCGTTAATCTGATATCATCAATTTTGTTGATTACGAACTTGGATTGACATTCAACTCAGAAGTTGCTACAATAGCAAGAGTGAATCGAATATGGATTTGTGTACAAGAAGAAGCACCCGCTTCTCACCTTCCCGGCCCTTAAGCTGGATGGTCACACGCATGTGCCCTTTTAGAAGGAATTATGTGTATGGTAGCGGGAGACTTGCGAAGTTTCCGGCTTTTTTTATTGCCGAAAACGGAGTCACAATGGTATTCAAAATCAATCCGGAGGTGGATTACTATTAGCAAGGACAACACACAGATTAATGAAAGCATCCGTTCACGCGAGGTGCGTCTGATTGATCAAAACGGTGAACAGCTGGGTGTTAAATCAAAGAATGAAGCGCTTGATATCGCAGCGCGCGTCAACCTTGACCTCGTTCTGGTTGCACCAAATGCTAAGCCGCCTGTTGCAAGAATTATGGACTATGGTAAGTACAAATTCGAACAGCAGAAAAAAGAAAAAGAAGCACGTAAAAATCAAAAAGTGATCAATTTAAAAGAGGTTCGTCTGAGCCCTGGAATTGAAGAACATGATTTCAATACAAAGCTTCGTAATGCACGGAAGTTCCTTGAAAAAGGCGACAAAGTAAAAGCTTCAATCCGTTTCCGCGGACGTGCTATTACACACAAAGAAATCGGCCAGAGAGTGCTTGAGCGTTTTGCTGAAGAATGCAAAGACATTTCAACAGTAGAAACAAAGCCTAAGATGGACGGCCGTAGCATGTTCCTCATGCTTGCACCAACGAACGAAAAGTAATGATTTAAGGAGGATACTACTCATGCCAAAAATGAAAACTCACCGTGGATCAGCTAAGCGTTTCAAGAAGACAGGTAAAGGAAAGCTTAAGCGTTCACGTGCATTCACTAGTCACCTTTTCGCTAACAAGTCAACAAAAGCTAAGCGTAAACTGCGTAAAGGCTCTCTTGTGTCTTCAGGCGATTACAAACGTATCAAAGATATGATCTAATTTAAAAATAACGAACATGATTTATTAGGAGGTAATTTACTATGCCACGTGTTAAAGGTGGAATCGTTTCTCGTAAACGTAGAAAAAGAGTTCTTAAACTCGCTAAAGGATATTTTGGTTCAAAACACACGCTATACAAAGTAGCAAATCAGCAGGTAATGAAGTCAGGAAACTATGCTTTCCGTGACCGTCGTCAGAAAAAGCGTGACTTCCGTAAGCTATGGATTACACGTATCAACGCAGCTGCTCGTACAAACGGTCTTTCTTACAGCCGTCTAATGCACGGACTTAAGCTTGCGGGTATCGAAGTAAACCGTAAGATGCTTGCTGATCTTGCAGTTGCAGATGAAAAAGCATTCGCACAGCTTGCAGACGCTGCTAAAGCTGAACTTAACAAGTAATATCACTCAGGCTGTCCTTTATGGGCAGTCTTTTTATTTAGTTAGTCTTAATGGAACCACGATTTGTCTCCGGTCAGGGCTTCGCTTTCCGCGGCCGGTCCGGCAATCCTCCTTGGCTCCGCCTGCGGGGTCTCGTCAGGCCCTTCCTGCCGCAGGAGTCTTCGCCCTGCCCTCCGACAAATCGTTCATTATGTAATAATAAGAATGATGAATGATGTTGAAAAAGAGGTGTGTCTGTGGAAACGGTGTTTTTAATCTATTACTTCATTCTGTCGTTGGTTGGTTTTATATCGATGAAAGTGGATAAGAAGCGGGCTAGAAATGATGAGTACAGAATTTCCGAAAAAACGCTTTGGATGATTGCAATGATGGGCGGTGCGCTTGGATCGTGGGCTGGTATGAATGTGTTCAGGCATAAAACGAAGCACATGACGTTCAGGGTTGTTATGCCGATTATTGTGATCCTGCATAGTGCATTAATTATTTGGGCAATACGTTAAAAAGAAACCTGATAAAAGCTGAATGACAGCTATTATCAGGTTTCTTTGCTGAGTAATTCTCTGATTGGACTTTTCCAGTCAATTTTGGCATGTGGGTAGTTGCTTTTAATTTCAGTTTCCATGAAACGAAAATCCTCTACTTTGAACCCCTGAAGGTTTGATGGATTATCCGGCCAGACAAAAATATTGACGACATCAAATGATCTGTCAGCTTCACCAAGATACTTTTCTCCCTGAAACATGACGCCTTTATACGTAATAAAAAAGTTTTTTCTCGGATTGCGCGCATCATCATGGAAATAGTATTCTTCCTTTTCATGCGCCAGTTCAAGCTTTCTTTTTGGATCAAATAAATATTTTATCCCTTTATATAATAAGTAAATAATTAATAAAGTAATCGCAACACGCAGTAAAATTAAAATCATGCGGGACCCCCTGTCATCTAGATACTACACATACGGTTTGAGATTGCTGAAAGTTTCAGTTTAGAACGTATTTTTTGATACACTGTTTGAGAAGGAGTGAAAAAGATGAATTGGAACGAACTTTATCAGATGCAAAGTGAATTGGATCTCTTTATTGAAAAAGAACATGGACTGGCTGAAAAAGATCTATTACAAGATAAATTGCTGGCGCTATCCGTAGAAGCGGGGGAGCTGGCAAATGAGACAAGGTGCTTCAAGTTCTGGAGTCTGAAGGGACCATCTGAAAAAAGCGTTATTTTAGAAGAGTATGTGGATGGTATTCACTTTTTATTATCAATCGGTCTTGAAACGGATCTCAGATACAGTGGTCATAACGTGTCAAAAACTGACGCTTCACTGACTGATTTATTCCTGCGCTTCAATCGCAACATTAGTGAATTTGGCCATGTCCGTACGAAAGAGCACTATGACCAAATGTGGCATACATATTTATCTATAGGAGAAAAGCTTAACTTTACAGCGGAGGACACCATAAGAGCTTATCAGGAAAAGAATGAAGTGAATGTAGAACGTCAAAAGAATAAATACTAATTTTGTGAATACTCAGTCGAAGTGGTATAATATTGCATGGTAATATGTTAGGGAGGCGAAGAAATGACAAAGTATGATGAGCAGCTGACAATGCTGAAAGATTTAACGGACGCAAAAGGGATTCCAGGTAATGAACGTGAACCAAGAGAGGTCATGAAAAAATACATATCACCGTTTGCAGATGAAATAACAACAGACGGTATCGGCAGTCTAATCGCAAAAAAATCAGGTGAAGCCGGAGGACCGCGTGTGATGGTCGCAGGTCACCTTGATGAAGTCGGTTTTATGATTACACAAATCGATGACAAAGGTTTTCTGAAATTCCAGACAGTCGGTGGCTGGTGGTCACAGGTTATGCTTGCGCAGCGCGTGACAATCGTAACGAAAAAAGGAGATATTACAGGTGTAATCGGCTCAAAGCCGCCGCACATTCTGCCTCCGGAAGCGCGTAAAAAGCCGGTTGATATTAAAGATATGTTCATTGATATCGGTGCTTCTTCTAAAGAAGAAGCGATGGAGTGGGGCGTAACACCGGGTGATATGGCTGTACCTTATTTTGAATTCACAGTGATGAACAATGACAAAATGCTTTTAGCAAAAGCATGGGATAACAGAATCGGCTGTGCAATTGCGATTGACGTGTTGAGACAGTTGAAAGGACAGCAGCACCCGAATGAAGTATTCGGCGTTGGAACTGTTCAGGAAGAAGTAGGCTTGCGGGGTGCACGCACGGCGGCAGCGGCTGTTAATCCGGATATCGGAATCGCAGTTGACGTAGGTATTGCGGGTGACACACCGGGAATCTCGGCGAAAGAAGCAAGCTCTAAAATGGGTGAAGGCCCACAAATCATCCTTTATGATGCATCAATGGTTGGTCATAAAGGGCTGAGAGACTTCATCACAAATATTGCAGATGAACATGGCATCCCATATCAGTTCGATGCGATTGCCGGCGGTGGAACAGATGCAGGCTCAATTCACTTGTCTGCAACGGGTGCACCTTCAATTGCGATCACAGTCGCATCACGATATATCCACTCACATGCAGCGATGATTCATAAAGACGATTATGAAAATGCAGTGAAGCTGATTGTGGAAGTCGTGAAGAAGTTAGACCGTGATGCAGTGAAGTCAATTACATTTGACTAATCACTCAGGCTGAGACAAATTGTCTCAGCCTTTTAAAGTGGTTACATGGTTTGGGCGGCTCACTGGGGTCGGAGTTGACCGTTTCACTTTTGGCATCATTCTAAAAACGAATCCCTCAACTCCGACCCCAGTGTGATAGTCAGGTGATATAATAATAAAAAACAGTAAGGAGTCACCACATGCTACTTGTTGAATACGCACTTTTATTTTTGGCAGCCGCGACACCGTGGCTCGAAATCGCACTAGTTGTGCCGCTTGGGATCCTCAGAGGACTGTCACCATTCTGGGTAATGGTCACTGGTTTTGCTGGAAATCTGCTCACTGTATTTTTACTGATTGTCTTATTTCAAAAAGTGAAGGAATATCTGACAAAAAGAAATGAAAAAAAGCAGGGCAAAGAAGGAAAGCGGCAAACGAGAGCCCGTAATATCTGGAATAAATACGGTCTTCCCGGGCTTTCACTACTCGGCCCTATTTTAATTGGTACGCATATTGCAGCGTTTATTGCGATGTCACTCGGTGCAGATAAAACAAGGGTGCTCATCTGGCAAATTGTCAGCATTGCGTTATGGACCCTTGCGTTCGGTTACGCAGCGATATTTGGCATCGATTTTCTGATTAACACTTAATGCTTTAGACCGCTCTCAAGCTTTTCTAGCATCTGCTGCTGGTCCTGTTCACTGCTCTCTTTCCAGATGATTTCAAATAAAACGCCGAGTCCTGGCAGCAGCTGTTCCTCTTCACGCTGAATAGAATCTACAATCGTATCCTGTAATTGATCAGTATTGTTATCTTTCACATTGTGCATGACTGTCTGTCTGATATTTAAATTCATACTGTTACCTCCATTCTTTAATAGCATTATTTTCTCCGCATTCACTATGTCTATACATGAAATTCAGCTATAATAGTGAAATCGATAAAAGAGGAGTGCATACATGTGATTCAATCACTGCAGAATACAAAGGTTAAAGAGTGGAAAAAGCTGACGACGAAAAAAGGCAGGGATAAAAGCGGGCTGTTTCTTGCAGAAGGATGGCACCTGACTGAGGAAGCGATCAAAGCGGGGGCAGCCATTGAAGTCATTGTAAAGGAAGGAATAGAGCTGCCTGATTATATGGCATCAGTTGAAGTCCATTTTGTTACAGAAGAGATTTCATCAGCACTTGCTGAGACAGAACATACGCAGGGTGTATTTGCAGTCTGCAGACAGCCGGAAGCTGATTTTGAGAAGCTGAATGCCTCGAAAATCCTGATGCTTGATGCCATTCAGGATCCGGGTAACATCGGCACGATGATCAGAACGGCTGACGCAGTCGGAATTGACGCCGTCGTTCTCGGTAAAGGAACGGCTGACCCTTATAATGCAAAAATTTTACGTTCAGCGCAGGGCAGTCATTTCCACCTGCCGATTCTGAAACAAGATCTGTTTTCTGTTGCGGATCACTGTAAGAAGAACGGGATTCCCGTTTACGGAACGTCACTGCAGGGTGCGGTCACTTACAGGGAAGCTTCTGCGGGGGATAAGTTTGCGCTGATTATGGGGAATGAAGGTGCAGGCGTGAATGATGAACTGTTAAATCTTACGGATCAGAACCTGTATATCCCGATCTACGGGAAAAGTGAATCTCTCAATGTTGCCATTGCAGCAGGGATTTTGCTCTATCATCTAGAAGGTGAATGATTGTCTTTAAATTTATTTTAAAGTAGTATATACTTGTTGAGGAATGAAATGAAAAACGTTGACGGAGAAGAGTAATCTGGTCAATCTGTTCAAAAGGGAAGGCGGATCCTGGACTGAAAATCTGCCTGCAGAGACTATTGATGAAGTTCACCTCCAGAGTTGTCACCGGGACCGCTTGAATGCGTAAAGGTGTACCGGCTAAACGCCGTTATCAGTCTTATGAGCGGATCTGTCCCAACAGACGGATCAATCAGGGTGGTACCACGGAATTTAAGCACTTCGTCCCTTTTACCAGGGGTGAAGTGCTTTTTTGTATTGAAATAAAGGAGGAACGCATAAATGGAACAACGTTTACAGGAATTGAAGCAGGAAGCACTGGAAAAAGTACAGCATGCAAGTGACTTGAAAGAATTAAATGATGTCAGAGTTGCTTATCTCGGTAAAAAAGGACCGATTACAGAAGTGCTTAAAGGCATGGGGAAATTATCTGCTGAGGAACGTCCGAAAATGGGTGCACTGGCAAATGAAGTGCGTGACAGTATTACAAATGCGATTGAAGAAAAGCAGGAAGGTCTTGAGAAAGAAGCAGTTGAAAAGCAGCTGGCCGAAGAGTCAATTGACGTAACGCTTCCCGGACGTCCTGTGCCAGCTGGTCATGCGCATCCGCTGACAACTGTCATTGAGGAAATTGAAGATTTGTTTATCTCAATGGGTTATACAGTTGAAGAAGGACCTGAAGTTGAGAAGGATTACTATAACTTTGAGGCACTTAATCTGCCAAAGGGTCATCCGGCAAGGGATATGCAGGATTCTTTCTATATTACTGAAGACGTTTTACTTAGAACACATACATCACCTGTGCAGGCGAGAACGATGGAGCGCCACGCAGGTAAAGGACCTGTTAAAATTATCTGCCCTGGTAAAGTGTATCGCCGTGATAACGATGACGCAACGCACTCTCATCAGTTCATGCAGATCGAAGGACTCGTTGTGGATGAAAACATCCGTATGAGTGACCTGAAAGGGACGTTGAATGTATTCGCTAAGAAAATGTTCGGTGAAGACCGTGAAATCAGACTGCGCCCAAGCTTCTTCCCGTTTACAGAGCCTTCAGTTGAGATGGATATCTCATGTAAGATCTGTGGTGGAGAAGGCTGTAGCGTATGCAAAGGTACTGGCTGGATTGAGATTCTTGGTGCCGGTATGGTCCACCCGAATGTACTCAAAATGGCCGGATTTGACCCTGAGAAATATACAGGATTCGCATTTGGAATGGGACCTGAGCGAATTGCAATGCTGAAATACGGTATTGATGATATCCGTCATTTCTACACAAATGATGACCGTTTCTTAAAACAATTCGCCCGTAAAGAAATTCGCTAAGGAGGATGAACCATGTTTGTATCTTATAAATGGCTTGAAGATTATATTGATTTATCCGGTGTAACGCCAGATGAACTTGCTGAAAAAATTACGCGTTCAGGAATTGAAGTAGAAGGTGTGGAGATTCCTGCAGACGGTATTAAAAATGTCGTGATTGGACATGTTGTGTCCTGTGAAAAGCACCCTGAAGCTGACAAACTGAATATTTGCCAGGTGGACGTAGGGGAAGAAGAAAATGTTCAAATTATCTGCGGTGCACCAAATGTCGGTGAAGGCCAGAAAGTTGCTGTAGCAAAGGTTGGCGCAGTACTGCCTGGTAACTTTAAAATTAAAAAAGCCAAGCTGCGCGGTGAAGCATCTCACGGAATGATCTGCTCACTGCAGGAGCTCGGCGTTGAAGCGAAGCTTGTTGAGAAAAAGTATGCTGAAGGAATCTTCAATTTCCCTCAAAATGCAGAAGTTGGCGCAGATGCACTTGAAGCATTAATGCTTGATGATGCAGTGCTGGAACTTGGACTGACACCTAACCGTGCAGATGCAATGAGTATGATTGGCGTCGCTTATGAAACTGGTGCGATTTTAGACCGTCCTGTAAAGCTCCCTGATCTCAGCTATGACACAGTGGAAGAGAAGGCAATAGATGCAATTAAAGTGCGTGTTGAAGCAGTCGATGAAAATCCGATCTACCTTGCTAAAGTGGTGAAAAATGTAAAAGTCGGGGAATCTCCGCAGTGGATGAAAAACCGTCTCGTTGCAGCAGGTATTAGACCACACAACAACGTAGTGGACATCACAAACTACATTCTGATTGAATACGGTCAGCCGCTTCATGCATTTGACCTGGATCAGATCGGCACAGGTGAAATCGTTGTCCGTCTTGCAAAGCAGGGTGAAAAAATCAAAACGCTTGATGAGGCTGAAAGAAGCTTAAGCGAAAACCATCTTGTGATTACAAATGGTGAAGTACCAATGGCGATTGCCGGCGTCATGGGTGGATTTGATAGTGAAGTAACAGATCAGACAGTCAACGTTGTCATTGAATCAGCTTATTTCGCTCCATCATCTGTCCGTCAGACGTCAAAAGAAATCGGTCTTCGCAGTGAAGCAAGCTCACGTTTTGAAAAAGGTGTAGACCCGAAGCGTGCAGTCCTTGCAGCAGAGCGCGCAGTACAATTGTTATCACTATACGCTGATGGAAAAGTCCTTTCAGGTACGTCTTCAGCTGACAATTTGGATATTCAGGAAAAGGAAATCTCAATTACACTTAAAAAAATTAACCGTGTAACAGGTACTGAATTGACTGAAGAAGCAGTACTGGATATTTTCCGCAGACTGCAGATCGAAGCATCAGCAAATGATGGCTTAATCACAGTTTCTGCACCGACGCGCCGTGGAGATCTTGAAATTGAAGAAGATCTGATTGAGGAAGTTGCCCGTCTATATGGCTATGACAACATTCCGATGACGCTTCCTGTTCACGAAACAAACCCTGGGGGCTTATCACCACGTCAGCAAAAGCGCCGTCTGATCCGTCAGACAATGGAAGGTGCAGGTCTTGTGCAGGCTGTGACGTACTCACTAACGAATCAGCAGAAAGTCACTGAATTTGCGCTGGACGTGAAAACACCTGTTGAACTGATGATGCCGATGAGTGAGGAAAGAAGCCAGCTCAGACAGAGTATCATTCCTCAGCTGCTTGAAAGTGTTGCTTATAACAGCGCAAGACAGAAAGAATCATCTGCATTTTATGAAACAGGTTCTGTTTTCCTTGCTGAAGGCGCTGAGCTTCCTAATGAAGAAGAGCATCTTGCAGGCGCAATGACGGGTCTATGGCAGCTGCACCCATGGCAGGGTGAAAAGAAGCAGGTTGATTTTTATGTAGCAAAAGGAATTCTGGATGCACTATGGGAAAAGCTTGGCATCAGTGAAGAGATCAGCTATCAGGCTGCGAAAATGGACCATATGCACCCGGGCAGAACAGCAGCAGTCTACTATAAAAATCAGCAGGTTGGAATTGTTGGTCAGGTTCATCCTGTAAAAGCAAAAGAGCTTGATCTGAAAGAAACATACGTGTTTGAAATTAAGCTTGAAGCGATTTACGGCGATGAAACTGCACCGCTTAAATACAGTGCCATTCCAAGATATCCATCGATTTCAAGAGACATTGCACTTGTAACTGACAGATCAGTAGATGCAGGAAAACTTGAGTCTATTATTAAAGAAGCTGGTGGGAAACTGCTGAAAAACGTACAGTTATTTGATCTTTACCAGGGAGATAAGATGGAGGAAGGCAAGAAATCTCTGGCATTCTCACTGACCTATATGGATCCTGAGCGTACGCTTACTGACGAAGAAGTTGTAAAAGCACATAATCAGGTGCTTGATGCAGTGAAAGAAAAAACCGGCGCAGAACTGCGTTCATAACGAATACAAAAAAGCTGAGACATTTTATTTGTCTCAGCTTTTTTTATGAAGGTATTATACATAATTTAGGCGACGTGGCAGGGTTTACTGTTCCACTTTTGGAATGATTCTAAAAATGAACCGCTTAACTCCGACCCCGCTGTGCCGCTCCCTACACAAGCTTCTTCGCTTTCTCCGTATTCGCAAAATGTTTTTTAGTGAAATGATCCAGGCTGCTTTCTCCATGTGAACGGATTAGCCTTGCTGCTGCCTGATCAACTTTTGCACCGGCCCCTTTTGGCAGTGTGAAACCTGCTTCCTCACTAAGTTTGTCCATTGCTTTGATAAAAGCATATCTTGCAATAATAGAGGCAGCTGCGACAGCGAGGTGGATGCCTTCTGCTTTTGTGCTGAAATAGACATTTTCTCTGTATATCGCTTTTTCGCAGCTTACATGACGATAATAGACTTTTTCTTCAGCAAATTGGTCAATCAGCACACATTCAGGTGTAACAGGTGCTATTTTCTCCCGTAAATGGAGAATTGCCTGGTTATGTAGAACCGCTTTAATTTTCCCTTGTGTCCATCCCTGCTGCTGTTTTTTATTATACTTCTCGTTTGGTAAGGTTAGCAGACTGTATGGAATGGTGTGTAAGAGATCTTTCGCTATTTTCACGATTGTTTCATCTGTCAGGTGTTTTGAATCTTTTACACCCAGCTCTTTTAAAAGCTGCAGCTGATCTTTTGATACATAAGCCGCAACGACTGTGATAGGACCGAAATAATCTCCTGTGCCAACCTCGTCTGTGCCGATAATTGACCTCTGTGAAATGTTTTGAGGAAGGCTGTTATGAGAAGTGAAACCCTTTTTCATGGTTGTCTGTTCAGCAATTCCCCACTTCGCAGCTTCCTGTTCCCCGGATTGTCCCTGAAATAGCACCTTGCCGGATTTATAGGCTGTGATTGAATAGGAGGGACCTTTTGCAGCAAATACGGCCCCTGGAGGAGGAGTTGGTTTCAGGAAGCATTCATAGTGCGTTTTCATTTCATTTATTTTTGAGATTGGTAAAGTTAACACTGCATTCGCCATTTTTTTCTCCTTTTATAGACAAGATTTGCTTAGACAGCGTACCATATTCATGTGAGATGTAAATAAAATCAACTTTTCTTTTCATCTCTAAATTCTACGTGTTATGATAGTGATTAGGATTCTTGAGAATGGGGGCAGCTGCGTTGTCGAACAATCGTAAAAACCGCACAAGTGTTGACATCTATGGACAATCTTACTCCATCGTAGGCAGTGAGTCCACGTCTCATATCAGACTTGTTGCCTCAATGGTAGATGATAAAATGAGAGAGATCAGTTCGGTTAACCCCGCGCTTGATACTTCAAAGCTGGCCGTACTGACAGCTGTTAATGCAGTACATGATTACCTGAAGTTAAAAGAAGAAATGGAAGAACTAGAGAAAGAATTAAAAAAATTAAGGGATTGAATGCTAGATGCTGGATTTGATGTTGTTTATTCTGCTTGTGGCCGGCTTCCTGATCGGACTACGCCGGGGGTTTATTTTACAGCTGATTCATATGATCGGTTTTATTATTTCGTTTTTCCTTGCCTACCGGTATTATGAGCAATTAGCACCAAAACTATTATTATGGGTGCCGTACCCTGCTTTTGATACTGATTCACAGCTCTACTTAATCGCAGAATCCGTGAACTTTGAAGAGGCCTATTACCGGATTATTGCTTTTGCAATTATATTCTTTGCTGCAAAAATTGTGATGCAGCTGATTGGCTCAATGTTTGATTCTGTTGCCCAGTTTCCAATGCTGCGCCCGCTGAATATTATCGGTGGAGGCGTGATGGGCTTTATAGAAATGTATATCGTATTATTTGTTCTGATTTATATCGCTGCAATGATTCCGATGGCATTAATACAAAATACGCTTGCAGATTCATGGATTGCAGCATTTATTCTTGAACATACACCCGTGTTTTCAGAACAAGTGAAAGACTGGTGGCTTGAGACGCGATCGTCATCATCTTAAACATGCAGAAAGCCCGGAATTCCCCATTGTGGATTCCGGGCTTTTTAACGAAAGGAAGCGGTCAGGTTGAATAAAAAGGACATTATTAAATTATTAGAGAAAATCGCGATTTATATGGAATTAAAAGGAGAGAATCCATTTAAAATCAGCGCCTTCAGAAAAGCAGCGCAGGCACTTGAGACAGACCAGCGAAGCTTATCGCAAATTGATGATTTTACTGTATTGAAGGGTGTCGGAAAAGGCACCGCAGCTGTTATGACAGAATACGCCCAAACCGGGGAATCTGAAGTGCTTGAATCATTAAAAAAGGAAGTACCTGAAGGCCTGATCCCACTGCTGAAGCTGCCGGGACTTGGCGGAAAGAAAATTGCCAGATTATATCAGGAGCTTGGCGTTGAGTCACTTGCAGATTTAGTAAAAGCGTGTGAAGAAGGACAAGTGCAGGTGCTATCAGGCTTTGGGGCAAAAACGGAAGAAAAAATTCTCGCTGCAGCACAAAATGCAGGCAGCAGACCGGAACGCCTGCCAATTGCAACTGTCTTACCAATTGCAGAAGAAATTGATCTTCTGCTTAGCGGGATCAGTGAAATCAAGCGTTATTCCAGAGCAGGTAGTCTAAGGAGAACGGCCGAAACAGTGAAGGACCTTGATTTTATCGCTTCAACTGATCAGCCTGAAAAAGTAAGAGAACAGATTCTGCAGGTAGAAGGGCTAAAAGAAGTCATCTCAAATGGTGATACAAAAGTGTCGATTGTACTCGAACGCGGCGTTGATATCTCAATTGATATCAGGCTGATTGAAGACCGGGCATTTCCATCAACGCTTCACCATTTTACAGGATCTAAAGATCATAATGTTAAGCTCAGACAGATCGCAAAAGAGCGCGGTGAGAAAATCAGCGAGTATGGCGTTGAGAATAATGAAACAGGTGAAGTCAAAACGTTTGAGACAGAAGAAGCGTTTTTCAACTATTTCGACCTTCAGTACCTCTCACCTGAACTGCGTGAAAATGGCAGGGAAGTGGAGCGTCACGCGGAAGCTGCCGGACTTATCACGCTTGAAGATATCAAAGGTGATCTTCATATGCACACCACCTGGAGTGACGGTGCTTATTCTTTAGAGGAAATGATTGAAGCCTGTATCAAAAAAGGATACGATTACATGGCGATTACAGATCACTCCGCATATTTAAAAGTGGCGAATGGTCTGTCTGCTGACCGCTTAAGAAAACAAATGGAAGAGATCCGTAAATTGAATCAAAAATATACTGAAATTGAAGTGCTTGCGGGTATTGAGATGGATATTCTGCCTGACGGGACACTGGATTATGAAGATGATCTGCTGGCTGAACTTGATATTGTCATTGCATCCATTCATTCGTCGTTTTCGCAATCGCAGGATAAAATTATGGCCAGACTGGAAACAGCACTTAAAAATCCGCACGTGGATTTCATTGCCCACCCGACTGGCAGAATTGTAGGAGAACGAAAAGGCTATGAGCCGGATGTAGACATGCTGATCAAAAGAGCTGCTGAAACAAATACGGGGCTTGAATTAAATGCAAACCCATACAGGTTTGATTTAAACCACGAACACGCAGCTAAAGCACAGGAAATGGGAGTACCTATATTTATTAATACAGACGCGCACGATCGGACACACTTGGAATTTATGGAACTTGGTGTGAAGGTTGGCCGTAAAGGATGGCTGAAAAAAGAAACAGTGATGAATGCACGTTCTTTTAAAGAACTGACTAAATTCCTGAAACGCCACGATTAAGGAGAGAAAGCTGTTGAGAAAATCAATTAAAACGCTTGAATTTGATAAAATCAAAAACTTGGTGATGGAGCATGCAGCTTCTTCACTTGGTTCAATGAGAATTGAAAAAATGGAGCCTTCATTTTCGTTAGATGAAGTGCAGAGACTCCAGGATGAAACTGATGAAGCGGCTTCTATCTTAAGACTAAAAGGTGGGATGCCGCTCGGCGGAATATTTGATATCAGACCGCACATCAAACGCTCACAGATAGGCGGTATGCTGAGTGCGGCTGAATTGATTCAGGTCGCGAGTACAATCAGAGCAGGGAAAAATATCCGGAATTTTGTAGAAGATCTTCATGAGGAACGGGAAATCTCTATTCCAATTATCACGGAGAAAAAAGAAATGCTGGCTGTTTTAACACCGCTTGAGCATCAGATTTTTGATTCGATTGATGAAAGCGGAGAAGTGCTCGACTCAGCCAGCATGGAGCTGCGCGCGATACGTCAGAGAATCAGAACGAGTGAAAGCAGAGTAAGAGAGAAACTTGAAAGTGCAATTCGTTCTAAAAATGCAGCGACAATGCTGTCAGATGCAGTCATTACCATCCGGAATGACCGTTACGTGATTCCTGTTAAGCAGGAATATAGAAGTCATTATGGCGGAATTGTTCATGACCAGTCCTCTTCCGGTCAGACACTCTTTATAGAACCGGCTTCGATTGTACAGTTTAACAACCAGTTGAGAGAGCAGCGTCTGAAGGAGCAGGAGGAAATTGAAAAAATCCTGATTGCACTTTCTCTGGAGGTGCAGTATGAAGCAGAAAACCTGCTGTTAACAGTCGATATTCTTGCTGACCTGGATTTCATGTTTTCTAAAGCTAAATATGGACGAACAATTAAAGCGACAAAACCGGAAGTAAATGACCAGGGAATCATTAAGCTTAATAAGGCAAGACACCCTCTGCTTTCAATGGAAGAGGCAGTCGCTAACGATATTTATCTCGGTGATGAGTTTTCAACGATTGTCATCACAGGTCCGAACACCGGCGGTAAAACTGTTACATTAAAAACAATTGGTTTATGTACATTAATGGCGCAGGCTGGTCTGCCAATACCTGTGCTTGATGGATCAAAAATCGCCGTATTCCAATCAGTTCATGCTGATATCGGCGATGAGCAGTCAATTGAACAAAGTTTAAGTACATTCTCTTCTCATATGGTGAATATTGTTGAGATCTTAAAGCAGGCTGACAGTGAAAGTCTGATTCTGTTTGATGAGCTTGGAGCAGGGACTGACCCTCAGGAAGGTGCAGCACTTGCGATTTCGATTCTTGATGAAGTGCATGGTCTGGGAGCAAGAGTTGTCGCAACCACGCATTATCCTGAATTGAAAGCCTATGGCTATAACCGTGATGGTGTCATTAATGCGAGCGTGGAATTTGATGTTGAAACACTCAGCCCCACTTACAGACTGCTGATCGGGGTACCTGGACGCAGTAACGCATTTGATATTTCTAAGCGCCTTGGATTAAGTGATCATGTGATTGAACACGCGAAATCATTTGTAGGTACAGACAGCAAAGCAGTTGAAGCGATGATTGCTTCTCTCGAGACAAGCCGCAGAAGTGCGGAGACAGATTATGAAGAAGCGCATGAGCTGCTGAAAGACGCTGAAAAAATCCACCGTGATTTACAAAAGCAAATGGCAGACTACTATGCAAAAAAAGATGATATGATCGAAAAAGCGAAATCAAAAGCACAGGAGATCGTTGAGAAATCCAAAGCTGAAGCAGAAGAAGTTATGTCAGAACTTAGACAGCTCAGATTTGAGAAGCAGGCTGATGTGAAAGAACACGAGCTGATTGATGCCAGAAAACGTCTTGATGATGCAGCACCAAAATCATCTGCCAAAAAGAAGCAGCCTAAAGCAAAATCTGAACGCAAGCTTCAGCCGGGAGATGAAGTCAATGTACTCAGCTTCGGTCAGAAAGGTACATTGATAAAGAAGACTGATGATAAAGAATGGGCTGTGCAGATGGGAATCCTGAAGATGAAAGTCAATGAAACAGACCTTGAATTTATTAAGGGTGAGAAAAAACCGGACCCGAAACCGCTGGCAACAGTGAAGGGAAAGGACTTCCACGTCAGTCTTGAGCTTGATCTCCGTGGAGAACGTTTTGAGAATGCATTGATGAGAGTGGATAAATATATTGATGATGCACTGCTCGCAGGCTATCCGAGAGTGTCAATTATTCACGGAAAAGGGACCGGTGCACTCCGGTCAGGCGTACAGGAGAAATTAAAAAACCACCGTTCAGTTAAAAAGGTCCGCCTTGGTGAAGACGGTGAAGGAGGCAGCGGTGTGACCGTTGTAGAGTTCGAATAATGGGACAGAAGGTGAGCGGAATGGAAGGGTTCTGGCAGCACCCTCTGATTGAAACAGCCGGATATTTCAGCGTAGTCGTTGTCTGTATGATTGTGTTTCTTTCAATTTTTGAACTGGTGACTAAATATAAAAACTGGGAAGAAATTAAAAACGGTAACATTTCAGTTGCGATGGCAACAGGTGGTAAAGTGTTTGGTATCGCTAATATTTTCCGGAGTTCCATTAGCCAGCATGATACACTCCTGAACATGATGGGCTGGGGACTTTATGGATTTGTCCTGCTGCTGATCGCATATTTCGTTTTTGAATTCCTGACACCGGGTTTTAAAGTTGATGAAGAAATTAAAGCAGATAACAGAGCAGTGGGTTTGATTTCCATGCTGATTTCAATCGGATTGTCATACGTCATCGGAGCAAGTATAAACTAGGAGAGAATGAATAATGGAAAACTTAATTAAAATCCTCATTGTCTGCTGTGCAGTTTTTATGGTGATTGGGGTTATTTATTTGGTAACGTTATAACTTTGAAAATAAATAATTTTTCTTCAAAAAAGCGTTAGATACCATTACCATACTGCTGATCCTTGCAGTGAAGAACAGAGGCTAGTGAAAGGAAGACACCGGAAGGTAGCGGTTTTCTGCCTGAGGGGGCTTAAGCGTCCATCCGTGAAAACAGTAGACCTGCACTCCAAGGATCAGCGTTTCACAAAAATGGATCAAATTAGAAAAAGACACTCTGTGTCTTTTTTCTCATAATAAAATTGTAACCGTTTTCTTTTTAGCTTATAATGAAATCAGAAATGAGAATTTTCTAATTATTTCACTAAAAAGAAGGAGGTTTTATGATGTCATCACAGCCTTGGCTGAAGCTTTACCCCGAAACAATTCCTACCCACCTAAAGTACGAACCGAAACCGGTTCACGCGTACTTAACGGAAGCTGCAAAACAGTGGCCGGAAAAAATCGCTGTACATTTTATGGGCAAAGAATTTACATTCAAGGAAATGTATGAATCGTCTCTTAAAATGGCAAAGTATTTGCAGGACATCGGTATTCAAAAAGGTGATCGTGTAGCGATTATGCTGCCGAACATGCCGGCATCTGTTATTGCGTACTACGGTATTTTGTACGCAGGCGGAGTAGTCGTTCAGACAAATCCACTTTATACAGAGCGTGAACTTGAATACCAGATGAAGGATTCAGGCGCAAAAGCAATTATCTCGATGGATATTTTATTTCCTCGGATTTCTAAGGTTTTTAATGACACTGATCTTGAACACATTATTATCTCAGCCATTAAAGATTTTCTGCCGTTTCCTAAAAACCTGATCTATCCGTTTATTCAAAAGAAACAATACGGTATGACAGTAAAAGTGGAACACTCAGGCAGTAATCACCTGCTGACAGAAATCTTAAAAACTGCTACCTCTGATCCTGATATCCCGCTGCTTGATTTTGAAGAGGATATTGCGATCCTGCAGTATACAGGTGGGACAACAGGTTTTCCAAAAGGTGTTATGCTGACGCATAAGAACCTGATTGCAAATGCTTCAATGTGTGACGCGTGGCTGTATAAAAACAAAAAAGGTGAAGAAAGTATTCTTGGTATTTTACCGTTCTTCCACGTGTACGGTATGACCACTGTTATGATCCTTTCTATTATGCAGGGATATAAGATGATCCTGCTGCCTAAGTTTGATGTTGAAACAGCGCTGAAAACGATCCATAAGCAAAAGCCGACCATTTTCCCGGGGGCGCCGACAATTTATATCGGTATATTAAATCACCCTGATCTGAAGAAGTATGATCTTACTTCTGTAGAATCCTGCCTGAGCGGTTCCGCGCCACTTCCGGTTGAAGTGCAGGAGGAGTTCGAAAAAGTGACAGGAGGCAAGCTGGTAGAAGGATATGGACTGACTGAATCTTCACCGGTTACTCACTCAAACTTTATATGGGATGCGAAACGGGTCAAGGGAAGTGTAGGTGTTCCGTGGCCGGATACAGAATCGAAAGTCGTTTCCATGGAAACCGGAGAACAGCTTCCGCCAGGAGAAGTTGGGGAAATCATCGTAAAAGGTCCTCAAATCATGAAGGGCTACTGGCACCAGCCAGAAGAAACAGCGGCTGTATTACGTGACGGCTGGCTCTATACCGGTGATCTTGGGTATATGGATGAGGAAGGCTACTTTTATGTAGTAGATCGTAAGAAAGATATGATTATAGCGGGCGGCTTTAATATTTATCCGCGTGAGATTGAAGAAGTAATGTATGAGCATCCTGCAGTTCAGGAAGTTGTCGCTGTTGGCGTACCTGATGCGTACCGCGGTGAAACAGTTAAGCTGTTTGTGGTACAAAAGCAGAACCAGAAAGTGACTGAAGAAGAACTTGATGAATTTGCAAGAAAGCATATGGCTTCTTATAAAGTGCCAAGAATTTATGAGTTCCGTGAAGAACTTCCAAAAACAGCAGTTGGTAAGATTCTCAGAAGGCAGCTAGTCGAAGAAGAGAAGGAAAAGCAACAGCAGCAAAAGCATTCGTCATAACAATGTTTTTTCTTGACGAAGTCAGGTTTTCTTAGTAAGATGAAAATATGAATGAATAGTCATTCATATTTTCGTCTTTTTTATTTGCAATTGAAGGGTGATGACCGGATGAAGAAAGATAAACCAAAATATAAACTGATTATTGATGCTGCCGTAGTGGTCATTGCTGAAAACGGCTACCATCATGCACAGGTTTCAAAGATTGCCAAACAGGCAGGAGTAGCTGATGGCACGATCTATTTATATTTCAAGAACAAAGAAGATATTCTTATCTCTCTTTTTGAAGAGAAGATGGGTCAGTTTGTTCAGAAAATCAGAAAAAAAATGGCGAACACTGAAGATGCCGTGGAGCAATTAAAAGTGCTTGTAGAAAGTCATTTTCAGATGCTTGCAGATGATCACCATCTCGCTATTGTAACACAGCTTGAGCTGAGGCAGTCCAATAAAGACATCAGAATGAGAATTAATAAAGTGTTAAAAGAGTATCTGGTTCTGGTTGATGATGTCCTTCAAAACGGAGTAGACACAGGTGTCTTAACTGAAGACCTTGATATTCGATTGGCAAGGCAGATGGTATTTGGTACGATTGATGAGGTGGCAACAAGCTGGGTGATTAATGACCAGAAGTATTCAATCACTGAACTGTCACAGGGTGTACATAGGCTTTTAGTAAAAGGATTATGCAAATAAAGGGGAGAACAGAATGAATTTCTTAAGATGGGAGAATGACCATTATATCTCCACTGCTGTGATCAACCGGCCGCCGGCTAATGCGCTGGCGAGTGACCTGATCCGTGAAGTTGACGGCTGGCTTGATGCAGTGGAGCACGATGATCAGGTGCGTGTTCTGCTGATCCACGGTGAAGGACGATTTTTCTCTGCTGGAGCAGACATTAAAGAATTCACTCAGGTTAAATCAGGAGCTGAGTTCTCCAAATTGGCTGAAAAAGGCCAACAGGTTTTCGAAAGAATGGAAGCGTTCTCAAAGCCGATTATCGCTTCTATTCATGGTGCTGCACTTGGAGGAGGGCTTGAACTTGCGATGGGATGCCACATCCGCTACGTCAGTGAGACAGCCAAACTTGGACTTCCGGAGCTTCAGCTGGGTCTTGTACCCGGGTTTGCCGGATCACAGCGCCTTCCGCGTTATGTAGGGTTTGCTAAGGCGGCGGAAATGCTGCTTTCAAGTGATCCGATCACTGGCGTTGAAGCAGTGCAATGGGGGCTTGCGAATAAAGCATTCCCTGAAGAAGAAGTGCACGAAAAATCGAAAGCGCTTGCATTGAAGCTTGCCGGTAAAAGTCCGGTTTCAGTTGAAGCTGCACTTGAACTGTTGCAGTATGCGAAAACAGCTGACTTTCATGATGGGGTTGCAAGAGAAGCTGAAATTTTCGGGGATGTCTTTGTATCTGAAGATGCAAAAGAAGGTATCAGTGCATTTATTGAAAAAAGAAAACCTGAATTTAAAGGTCAATAATTAACAGGAGGGAATATACATGAACATTTATGTGCTAATGAAAAGAACGTTTGACACTGAGGAAAAAATCTCTGTTCAAGGCGGGCAAATTGCTGAGGATGGTGCTGAATTCATCATCAATCCATATGATGAATATGCAATTGAAGAGGCAATTCAACTGAAAGACGAGCACGGCGGAGAAGTAACAGTCGTATCTGTTGGAGATGAAGAAACTGAAAAGCAGCTTCGTACTGCGCTTGCAATGGGTGCTGATAAAGCGGTACTCATTAATATTGAAGATGATGTAGATATGACGGATGAATTTTCGATCGCGAAAATCCTTTCTGAATATCTGAAAGATAAAGAAGCAGATCTGATTATCGGTGGTAATGTTGCGATCGATGGCGGATCGGGACAAGTTGCACCACGTGTAGCCGATTATCTTGACATTCCTTATGTAACAACAATCACAAGTATCAAAGTTGATGGCGATAAAGTAGAAATCGTACGTGATGTTGAAGGGGATTCTGAAACAATTGAAACGTCACTGCCGCTTCTTGTAACGGCTCAGCAGGGGTTAAATGACCCAAGATATCCATCACTTCCAGGTATCATGAAAGCGAAGAAAAAGCCGCTTGATGAAATCGAACTTGATGATCTTGATCTTGAAGAAGATGATGTAGAACCTAAAACAGAAACGGTTGAAATTTATCTTCCACCGGCAAAAGAAGCTGGCCGTATTCTTGAAGGTGAAGTTGACGCTCAGGTGAAAGAACTTGTGCAACTTCTTCGTACTGAAGCAAAAGTAGTCTAACTCTATAACTATTCAGGAGGTTTAACCAATGAGCAAAAAAGTACTTGTATTAGCAGAAACAAGAGAAGGATCACTTAGAAATGTATCATTTGAGGCGATTGCAGCGGGTAAGACAATTGCTGATGGCGGGGAAGTAATCAGCGTATTGATCGGAAACGGGATCTCAGACGTGGCAAATGAGCTGGTTGCATACGGCGCAGACCGTGTGATTACAGTCGAAGATGCAAAGCTTGAACAGTATTCTTCAGATGGCTTCTCTCAGGCGCTGCTTGCAGTGATTGAACAGGAAAGCCCTGAAGGCATTGTGATGGGACACACTTCATTAGGTAAAGATCTGTCACCTAAGCTTGCAAGCAGACTAAACAGCGGACTTGTATCAGATGTGACTGCAATCGAAGCGGATGGCGATTCGCCGAAATTTATTCGTCCAATCTACAGTGGTAAAGCATTTGAGAAGAAAGTAATTAAAGAGGGTCTTACATTCATTACAATCCGACCAAATAATATTCCTGCTCTTGAAAAAGAAGAGGGACGTTCTGGTGATGTTTCGTCTGTAAGCGTTGACATCACAGACCTTCGCACAATTATTAAAGAAGTGGTAAGAAAAGCGACTGATGGTGTAGACCTTTCAGAAGCTAAAGTGATTGTTGCAGGTGGTCGTGGTGTGAAGAGTGAAGACGGCTTTGAGCCGTTGAAAGAGCTTGCTGACCTGCTTGGAGGCGCTGTTGGTGCGTCACGTGGAGCTTGTGACGCTGACTATTGCGATTACTCACTGCAGATTGGTCAAACTGGTAAAGTTGTTACACCTGACCTTTATATCGCATGCGGAATCTCAGGTGCAATCCAGCACATGGCTGGAATGTCGAACTCTAAAGTAATCGTTGCGATCAATAAAGACCCTGAAGCGAACATCTTCAAAGTAGCTGATTATGGCATCGTTGGCGACCTGTTTGACGTAGTGCCGCTGCTGATTGAAGAATTCAAGAAAGTTAAAGTGTCTTAATCAGCTGAGAAGTTAAACTTTTATAGAAATTTAAGTGCTGCGGAGCGGAAGGCGGCGACTCCAGCAGGAGAAGTCGGACAGGTGGGACAGTGCGAAGCACGAGGAGGCTAACCTCCGGCCCTGCGGAAAGCGTCCACCTGAAGCGCAGCGAAACGGTTCCAGGAGCCTGACACATTGTCTCAGGCTCTTTTCAATTCTCAGGCAAAAACGTGGAAATACGATATACTCCCTGCTATACTTTGACTATATTCGTATTCAACAAGGAGGAATTTCAAAATGGCAATTGCACACGCAACTGATCAAACATTCGCTAATGAAACAAAAGACGGTTTAGTACTGGCAGACTTCTGGGCTACATGGTGCGGACCTTGTAAAATGATTGCACCAGTTCTAGAAGAGCTTGATACTGACATGGGTGATAAAGTAAAAATCGTAAAGCTTGATGTTGATGAAAACCAGGAAACAGCAAGCAAATACGGTGTCATGAGTATCCCGACACTTGTCGTATTCAAAGACGGAGAAATCGTTGACAAAGTAGTAGGCTTCCAGCCGAAAGAAGCACTTGAAGAACTATTAAACAAACACGCATAATAACTGAGCCGGGCCTTGTGCCCGGCTTTTATTTTGCTTCTGACTCTCAATTGAGTAAAATATAGGTAACATGCGTGCAGGAGGCTTACAACATGAAAGATCAACTGAAACATAAACTCGCAGTCCTTCCTGACCAGCCCGGCTGTTATCTGATGAAGGACAGACAGGGTACAATTATTTATGTGGGAAAAGCGAAAGTACTTAAAAATAGAGTGAGATCCTACTTTACAGGCTCACACGACGGGAAAACACAGCGCCTTGTCTCAGAAATTGAGGACTTTGAATATATCGTGACCTCATCTAATATGGAAGCGCTCGTTCTTGAATTAAATCTCATTAAAAAGCATGACCCGAAATATAATGTTATGCTTAAAGATGATAAACACTATCCTTTTATAAAAGTAACAGCAGAGCGTCACCCGAGACTACTCATTACGCGTAAAGTAAAAAAAGATAAAGGTAAATACTTTGGGCCTTACCCGAATGCTCAGGCAGCCAATGAAACGAAAAAGCTGCTGGATAGAATGTATCCATTAAGAAAATGCAGAACAATGCCTGATAAAGTCTGTCTGTATTACCATATGGGGCAGTGTCTGGCACCTTGTGAATTCAAAGTGGAGCAAAGCACATACCGCCAAATGACTGAGGACATTGCCAGGTTTTTAAACGGCGGTTTCAAAGAAGTAAAAAAAGATCTTAAAGTAAAAATGGAACAGGCAGCTGAAAATCTTGAGTTTGAGCGTGCAAAAGAATTCCGTGATCAAATCGTTCATATAGAAGCGACAATGGAAAAACAGAAGATGACCATGAATGACTTTACAAACCGCGATATTTTCGGTTATGCGGTAGATAAGGGTTGGATGTGTGTACAGGTTTTCTTTATCCGTCAGGGTAAGCTGATTGAACGGGACGTTTCACTATTTCCGATCTATGATGAAGCGGAAGGTGAATTCCTATCGTTTCTAGGTCAGTTTTATATGAAGCCGAACCATTTTAAACCTAAAGAAGTATTAATCCCGCAAACAATTGACCAGAAAATGGCTGAAGAGCTGCTTGAAACGAATGTGAGACAGCCTGTCAGAGGACAGAAAAAAGATCTAGTTAATCTTGCGGCAAAAAATGCTTCTATTGCTTTAACGGAAAAATTTGCATTAATTGAGCGGGATGAAGAAAGAACGATCAAAGCGGCTGAAAATCTGGGTGAAGCAATGAACATTTATACGCCATACAGGATAGAAGCTTTCGATAATTCTAATATTCAGGGCTCTGATGCCGTGTCGGCAATGGTTGTTTTTGTAGACGGAAAGCCGGCCAGAAAAGAGTACCGTAAATATAAAATTAAAACTGTTCAGGGACCGGATGATTATGAATCAATGCGTGAAGTGATCAGAAGACGGTATACAAGAGTTCTCAAGGATGAACTGCCGCTGCCTGATCTGATTGTAATTGATGGAGGGAAAGGTCAGATTGAAGCTGCGAAAGAAATCTTACGACATGAACTTGGTCTTGACGTTCCGGTGGCTGGTCTTGCAAAAGATGATCGCCACAACACTTCCCAGCTTTTATTCGGCGACCCGCTTGAAGTTGTTCCGCTGAACAGACGCAGTCAGGAATTTTACTTTATGCAGCGAATTCAGGATGAAGTGCACCGCTTTGCAATTACATTCCACAGGCAGGTACGTGCGAAAAACTCCATTCAGTCTGTGCTCGATGATATTGAAGGTGTCGGACCACAGCGGAAAAAGCAGCTGCTGAAATATTTCGGATCTGTGAAAAAGCTGAGAGAAGCATCGCTTGAGGAAATTGTTAAAGCAGGATTACCTTCAAAGACTGCTGAAAAAGTCATTGAAAAATTACAGGATTAGCATTGCTGACTGAAAAGTCTCATGCTATAATGATTCACAATTGAACACTTTATTTTAAAGTGGTGATAGAGGTGCGGATGCAAAGAGTACCGCTGATGAGGGTGATGAAACCCTGTGAAGCAGCGTGAAAGGTGCAGACCGCCGAAGCGGAAAATCATTCATCAGATTTTTTGCTGGTTCTGTATTTAACAAATGCAGGGCTGTCAGAACAATTACGTTCTGGAGAGCTATCTCACCTGTGCGATTCAGATAATATTGTCTGTATAAAAGCAATGGGGAGATTTTCTCCCTGTTGCTTTTTTTATTGTCGTAAACAGTTGAGAAATAATGTTAGGGAAGAGGAAATAAAGTGGGAATCATTGTACAAAAATTTGGCGGTACTTCAGTAGGATCGGTTGAAAAAATACATCACGTCGCAAACAGAGTGATCCTTGAGAAGGAAAAGGGAAATGACGTCATTGTTGTTGTATCCGCAATGGGAAAAACAACTGATGAATTAGTCAGGCTTGCTGGAGAGATGACTTCGCGGCCTGAAAAAAGAGAAATGGATATGCTGCTGACGACTGGTGAGCAGATGTCTACGTCTTTACTTGCAATGGCACTGCAGAACAGAGGCTATAAAAGTACATCTTTAACCGGATGGCAGGCGGGAATCCGCACAGAGCCTGTATTCAGCAATGCAAGAATTACTGAAGTGAAGACAAATCGCGTTGAAAGCCTGCTCGGAGAAGGGCGTGTCATTGTTGTTGCAGGATTCCAGGGCATGGATGAAAACGGTGAAATCACAACGCTTGGCCGGGGTGGCTCTGATACAACAGCCGTTGCGCTTGCTGCAGCTTTAAATGCTGAAAGATGCGATATATATACAGATGTAGATGGTGTATATTCTACCGACCCGCGTTATGTGAAAGGCGCCAGGAAGCTAAACGGGATTTCATATGATGAAATGCTTGAACTTGCGAACCTTGGAGCGGGTGTGCTGCATCCGAGAGCAGTTGAGTTTGCAAAAAATTACGGGATTAAATTAACAGTCAGATCAAGTATGGAAGAAATTGAAGGAACGTTAATTGAGGAGGATGCACCAATGGAAGAGCATTTAGTAGTAAGGGGCGTAGCGTTTGATAAGGGTATCGTAAGAATGACGGTTGTAGGTCTTGAGAATGAATTGACAGGATTCCCTGCAGTGTTCTCCATTCTTGCTGAAAATCATATAGATGTGGATATCATTATTCAAAGTAAGCTTGATACAGGGAAAGTAAATTTGTCATTTTCGATAAAAGAGTCGTCACTTGAAGAGACTTTACAGATTCTCGCGCGCAACAAAGAAGAAATTGGCTACGAGGAAATTGAGCATGAAACAAATCTGTCAAAAGTTTCGATTGTCGGATCAGGGATGGTTTCAAACCCTGGTGTGGCGGCGCAGATGTTCCGTGTGCTTGCAGAGCAGAACATTCAGGTGAAAATGGTCAGCACGTCTGAGATCAAAGTATCAGTTGTTGTTGATTCACATGAGATGATCAATGCTGCAAATGCAATTCATGAAAGCTTTGGGCTTAACAAAAATACTGTAGAAGCATAAAACAGCAGGCTCCTGTAAAACATGGAGCCTGCTGAATTTTTATAAACTGGCTTTTCTCGAAGGTAATGAATAGGGGTCTTTTTGATCCCATTTTAGCTCGATCTGAACGCAGTGTTTTTTATTGCGGGTATAAACAGCCTCGGTCTGATATTGCTTAATCATCGCAATCTGTTCAGCAATAAAGCCTGCTTCGAGTGTAAACAGCGGGTCATTGTGCTGAATTCTTTCCTGCACCACATTGCCTGCGAGTTCGAAATGTATTTCATAATTTTTTTGTTTTATGATAGAGAGGTCACCCCACTCTGCCCGGATGAAAAAAGAAATAATTTCGCCTTCGTTACTGCATGGGTAGCTTCTGGCAAGTTTTTTTCCTGCCCAGTACAGGATATCTTTTGTATGGTTACCTAAAAGATCCGGTATCAGTTCATCCCTGATCAACCGGTAGCCAAATAAGTCCTGTGTCATATTGTCATTATCGCTCATTGATTAACCGAACCTCACTTTCAATCTCTTCATTATAAATTGTTGTGTGTGAAAGTGTAAGGTCAAATAGAGATTTTCTAGCGAAATCGGCATATTGTCATATAGATAAGCAGTTTTTTGAAATAATAAATTGTGAAAAGTGATTTTGTGAATTTTTTGTGAAAAACAGCAGAAAAATATAGGAAAATCCCCTATAACTGAGCAGATAGAATAAAAAATATTTAGAATCGTTTTTATGTATACGTTTTCTTGACGCTCCATTACGAGAGGAGTACAATAAATTTGTCACATAAATGTTATACTGTGCGAAAATTTTGCTGAATCTATCATTCTAGGGAATAGCTTTCAGCAGCTGTATTTATTTTAGAGGGGGTTACATTCGATGGCGGAAAATCGAGAGTTTTATTGGAGGAGGCTGCATTCTTTACTAGGGGTTATACCAGTAGGGATCTTCCTGATTCAACATTTAGTTGTCAACCATTTCGCTACTAGAGGCGAACAGGCTTTCAACGATGCAGCGCATTTCATGGAAAGTTTACCATTCAGAATTTTCTTAGAACTATTTATTATCTTTATTCCTTTATACTTCCACGCAATCTATGGAGTATATATCGCATTCACTGCTAAGAACAACACAAGACGTTATGGAACACTTCGTAACTACATGTTTTTCTGGCAGCGTATTTCAGGTGTCATCACATTGATTTTCGTGACTTGGCACGTATGGGAAACTCGTATTCAGGCTGCACTTGGAGCTGAAGTAAACTTCGGTATGATGGAGCAGATCTTAGCGAATCCATGGATGGTTGCATTCTACATACTTGGAGTCGTATCGACAACGTTCCACTTCTCTAACGGTCTATGGTCATTTATGGTCAGCTGGGGTATCACGGTGAGCGCTCGTTCACAAAAGATTTCAACGTATGCAACACTTGGTGTGTTTGTAGTACTGACAATCATTGGTATCCGTTCAATTCTTGCATTTGTTTAATTCGTTAACTTTTTCAGCTGCAGTAAGCAGCTTTTGATATCAGTAAGGAGAGTGACAAAATGAGTAAAGGTAGAATCATCGTTGTAGGTGGCGGTCTGGCCGGCCTAATGGCAACGATTAAAGCAGCTGAAGCAGGAATGTCAGTAGACCTCTTCTCGCTTGTACCTGTAAAAAGATCACACTCTGTTTGTGCACAGGGCGGTATAAATGGAGCTGTTAATACAAAAGGAGAAGGGGATTCTCCTTGGGAGCACTTTGATGACACAGTATACGGTGGAGATTTCCTTGCAAACCAGCCTCCGGTTAAAGCAATGTGTGATGCAGCACCGGGAATTATTCACCTTCTTGACCGTATGGGCGTTATGTTCAACAGAACACCTGAAGGTCTGCTTGATTTCCGCCGCTTTGGTGGTACACAGCACCACCGTACAGCATTTGCCGGTGCTACAACTGGTCAGCAGCTGCTATATGCATTAGATGAGCAGGTACGCAGACACGAAGTAGCCGGTCTTGTAACAAAATATGAAGGCTGGGAATTCCTTGGTTCAGTTCTTGATGACGATGGTGTTTGCCGCGGGGTTGTATCTCAGGATCTGAAGACAATGGAGATCAAATCTTTCAAAGGGGACGCAGTTATTCTTGCAACAGGCGGACCTGGCATTATCTTCGGAAAATCTACAAACTCTGTAATCAACACAGGTGCTGCTGCATCTGTTGCTTATCAGCAGGGCGTATATTACGCAAACGGTGAGTTCATTCAGATTCACCCGACAGCAATTCCGGGAGATGACAAGCTTCGTCTGATGAGTGAATCAGCTCGTGGTGAAGGCGGACGTGTATGGACGTATAAAGACGGTAAGCCTTGGTACTTCCTTGAAGAGAAATATCCTGCCTACGGTAACCTTGTTCCGCGTGATATCGCAACACGTGAAATCTTTGATGTATGTGTCAGACAGAAGCTTGGAATCAATGGTGAAAATATGGTTTACCTTGATCTGTCCCACAAAGATCCAAAAGAGCTTGATATCAAACTCGGAGGCATCATTGAGATCTATGAAAAATTCATGGGTGATGACCCGCGTAAAGTACCAATGAAGATCTTCCCGGCCGTTCACTATTCAATGGGTGGACTTTGGGTAGACTTTGATCAGATGACAAACATTCCTGGACTGTTCGCAGCAGGTGAATGTGATTACTCTATCCATGGTGCGAACCGTCTTGGAGCAAATTCACTGCTTTCTTCTATTTATGGTGGAATGGTCGCAGGACCAAACGCAGTGAAATACATCCAGGGACTTGAGAAGACTGTTGAAGATATGCCTGAGGAAATCTACACGCGTTTCGAGAATGAAAAGAAGCAGGAGTGGGATGAAATCATGGCAATGGACGGCGATGAAAATGCCTATGTGATCCATAAAGAGCTTGGTGAGTGGATGACTGATAATGTAACGGTTGTTCGTCACAACGATAAGCTGCGTGAAACGGATGCAAAAATCCAGGAGCTTCAGGAACGCTTTAATCGTATTAACATTAACGATACAGCTAAATGGAGTAACCAGG
Organism: Jeotgalibacillus sp. JSM ZJ347; assembly: GCF_044383825.1. Classification (NCBI taxonomy): domain Bacteria; kingdom Bacillati; phylum Bacillota; class Bacilli; order Caryophanales; family Caryophanaceae; genus Jeotgalibacillus; species Jeotgalibacillus sp. JSM ZJ347. Next base: position 177,491 of record NZ_JBISEN010000001.1, read on the forward strand.
GCGCAGTATTTACCCGTCAGCTGAAAGGCATGCTGCACTTAGCACGCGTTGTAACAATCGGTGCACTGAACCGTGATGAAAGCCGTGGAGCCCACTATAAGCCGGACTTCCCGGAACGTAACGATGAGAAGTTCCTGAAAACAACAATGGCTAAATTCAATCCGGGAACAAACTCACCGGAATTCCACTTTGAAGATGTCGATGTATCACTGATCGAACCGCGTAAGCGTGATTACTCTAAGAAGAAAGGAGCAAAATAATCATGGCAACAGCAACAGAAGAAAAAGTCATCAGATTTGAAATACACCGCCAGGACGATGAGAATTCTGCGCCTTATTTCGAAGAGTTTGAGATTCCATACCGTGCAAACATGAACGTCATTTCTGCACTAATGGAGATCAGACGAAATCCTTTCAATAAAAAAGGTGAAAAAACAACTCCTGTCTCTTGGGATATGGGGTGTCTTGAGGAAGTATGTGGAGCCTGCTCAATGGTCATCAACGGCAAGCCGCGTCAGTCATGTACGGCACTTGTCGATCAACTGGAGCAGCCAATTAAGCTTGAGCCAATGAAAACATTCCCGGTTGTACGTGACCTTCAGGTAGATCGCAGCCGCATGTTCGACTCACTGAAAAAAGTGAAGGCGTGGATTCCGATTGACGGTACTTATGACCTTGGTCCCGGACCGCGTATGCCTGAGAAAAAGCGTCAGTGGGCATATGAACTTTCTAAATGTATGACTTGTGGTGTCTGCCTTGAAGCGTGTCCAAACGTGAATAGTAAATCAGACTTCATTGGTCCTGCACCGTTATCTCAGGTTCGCCTGTTCAATGCACATCCAACCGGTGCAATGAATAAAAATGAGCGTCTTGAATCAATTATGGGCGATGGTGGACTATCAAACTGCGGTAACTCACAAAACTGTGTTCAGGCGTGTCCTAAGGGCATTCCGCTTACAACATCAATAGCAGCACTGAACCGCGATACAAACCTTCAGATGTTCAGAAACTTCTTCGGAAGTGACAAAGAAGTATAAAATCACTCATCCAGGTGCTTATCCGGCACCTGGATTTTTCTGTTCAAATAGGCATTGTTCATGTAGAATACAAATGAATGATCATTCATTTATTGAAGGGGATGCGGAAAATGAAGATACCATACATAAAGGATATGGAAGAGTGGAAAGCGGGATTTGAATTTTATTACCCAGTAAAAGTACGATTTTCTGAAACTGATTTATTCGGCCATTTAAATAATACAGTGCCGTTTATTTATTTTGAGCAGGCAAGAATTGAGTTTCTAAAGCACCTTGGATTTATGCAGAACTGGCTTCAGACATCTCATGAGTCAATTCCGGTTGTTGCGAATCTGCAGTGCGATTTTTTAAAGCAGGTATTTTTTGATCAGGAGCTAAAGGTTTATGTAAAAGCTGAATCAGTAGGGAATTCTTCAGTCGATATTCACTATATGGGGATGAATGCTGGCGGCGAACCGGTATTCTGTGGAAGAGGTACGATGGTGCAGATGGGTAAGGCGACCGGTAAAGGTGTACCCTGGACGGATCAGCAGAGAGAACTCCTTCTTCATCCGGCATTAAAAATAGACGTTTGATTCCTCACTTCTTCTCCCTGCCATTCATACACTGAACAAACGGTGTTATTGAATAAGGGGGAAGAAAGTGTGGCTCGGAGAACGTCAATTCTAACGAAAAGAGAAAAGGAAGTTTTTAACCTTTTACTTAAAGATAAGACAACAAAAGAAATTGCTTCTGAATTATTTATCAGTGAAAAAACAGTCCGGAATCACATTTCTAATGTGATTCAAAAGCTTGGTGTTAAAGGAAGGTCTCAGGCAATTGTAGAACTGCTAAGGCTAGAAGAACTGTCTCTCTGATCGGGAGACAGTTTTTTTGTTACATCGTGTAAATTTAAATGTTCTTGATTATTAACAATAAAAAGGCGACAATATTAGTAGAACGAAACATAGGGAGTGTATGAACCGATGGAAACTAAAGGAGTACAAGAGCTTCATCCAAAAGAGGTTGTAGCAGATATCGAAAAGGACCTCCGCTATATTTCCGGACTGATCAAACAAAAAGGCAGAGAAATTCTTAGTCAGTACACAATCACGCCACCACAATTCGTGGCGCTGCAGTGGCTGTTTGAAGCAGGAGATATGACGATTGGTGAATTATCGAATAAAATGTATCTTGCCTGCAGCACAACAACAGATTTAATTGATCGGATGGAAAGAAGCAGTCTGGTTGTCAGAGTGAAAGATGAACATGACCGCCGGGTAGTAAGAATTCATCTGTTAGAAGAAGGCGAAAGAATTATTGAAGAAGTAATTAAAAAGCGTCAGCAGGACTTAAGTGATGTGCTATCAGGATTTACTGAAGATGAAGTCACTTCTCTTGCAAAAGTGCTGAGTAAATTACACGGCGAAATGAAATAAGAGTGAGGCGTTTTTCTTGAGCAGAGCAATCGACGTAATGGATTCTGGTGTTGGCGGCCTGACAGTTGCCAGGGAAATTATCTACCAGCTTCCAAATGAACAGATCATCTATTTAGGAGACACAGCCCGCTGCCCATATGGACCAAGACCTGAAGAAGAGGTTAGAAAATACACGTGGGAAATGGCTGAGTTTCTATACAGACAGGACATCAAAATGCTGGTGATTGCCTGCAACACTGCAACAGCAGCTGCACTTGAAGAGATCAGGACAGCTTTTGATATCCCGGTTATTGGGGTCATCTCACCGGGTGCACGCTCAGCGATCAAATACACTAAGAATAACTGTGTAGGCATACTTGGTACTGACGGAACGATCAAAAGCAGGGCTTATGAAAAAGTGCTGTGCAGTTTAAAAGAGAGTATTCAGACATATCCTAAAGCATGTCCAAAGTTTGTGCCGCTTGTTGAAAGTGGAGAATATAACAGTTCAATGGCGAAGAAAATTGTTGCAGAAACGTTGAATGACATGAGGCATCATCCGATTGATACGCTGATTCTTGGATGTACACACTACCCTTTACTGCAGCCTTTAATTGAACAGTATATGGGACCGTCAGTAAAAGTGATCAGCTCAGGTGATGAAACCGCCAGAGAAGTTAGTGCGATCCTGTCTTACCGCGGAGAGTTAAATGCCCGCCATGAAAGACAGCAGCACATTTATTACACAACAGGTTCCCCTGTTATATTTGGACAAGTTGCAAGGGAATGGATGAACGATGATTCCCTGGTAGTAGAATCCGTAAAATTGCCGTGAGCTAATCACGGCTTTTATCGTTAAAATTTAAATTTATAGTAAATAATCGTAGTATTTACGTAACTGAAGATGTGTGCAAAAAACATCAGCCGGCTTATTAGAAGTCAACACAAAAGATGGAGTGAATAAATGTGAGACCTGATGGAAGAGCTGTCTCAGATATGAGACAAATTACGATAGAAAAGAATTATCTGATGCACCCTGAAGGATCGGTGCTTGTTGCCTTTGGTGACACTAAAGTTATTTGCACCGCGAGTATTGAAGACAGAGTGCCGCCTTTTATGAGAGGTCAGGGGAAGGGCTGGATTACAGCTGAGTATGCGATGCTTCCAAGAGCGACCGGACAGCGGACAATCCGTGAATCCTCCAAAGGAAAAGTCAGTGGGCGTACAATGGAAATTCAGCGTTTGATCGGACGGGCGTTGCGTGCCGTTGTAGACCTTGATGCGCTTGGAGAAAAAACGGTATGGATTGACTGCGATGTCATTCAGGCAGACGGCGGGACAAGAACTGCTTCGATTTCAGGCGCTTTTGCTGCAATGGCGCTTGCAATAGAAAAACTGACTCTCGAAAAAGAACTTCCTTTATTTCCTGTAAAAGACTTTCTGGCTGCTGTGTCAGCAGGCATTAATTCAGACGGGGAACCGATCCTTGATTTGAACTATGCTGAAGATAGTACAGCAGATGTTGATATGAACATTGTGATGACGGGTAAGGGTGAATTTGTAGAGCTTCAGGGAACTGGGGAAGAAGCTGCATTCACGCATCAGGAACTGCTCGATATGCTGAGTATCGGACGAGCGGGAATTGAACGCATTATTGATGAACAAAAATCAATTCTCGGTCAAGAATTAACAGCTAAGATTGTGAGTGATGTAAAATCATGAAAAAGATCATTATCGCCACAAACAATAAAGGGAAAGCGAAGGATTTTGAGAAGCTGCTAAATCCGCTGGGCTATGAAGTCAAAACGCTTGCTGATTATCCTGCATTAGAGGAAGTTGAAGAAACGGGTGTTACATTTGCTGAGAATGCTGCTTTAAAAGCTGAAACAATTGCACGAAAGCTTGATGTCAGTGTGATTGCAGATGACAGTGGATTGATTGTCGATGCACTTGACGGTGAACCCGGCGTGTTTTCTGCACGATATGCGGGTGCTGAAAAAAATGATCAGAAGAATATTGAAAAAGTGTTATTAAAGTTAGATGGTGTCCCTGATGGCAAAAGAACTGCGCGTTTCCACTGCACACTTGCACTGGCTGAACCAGGGAAAGCAACCAGGTTGTTTACTGGCGAAGCGGAAGGGTATATAACTTCAAAACCAAGTGGTGAAAATGGCTTCGGCTATGACCCGATCTTTTATACAGAGGTATATCAAAAAACTTTTGCAGAGTTGACATCTGATGAAAAAAATCAAATCAGCCATCGTGCAAACGCGCTCAGAAAATTACAATCACAGTTTCAGTGAGGTGATCTGATGAAGTTGTTAATTGTAAGTGATAATCATGGTGATGCACATATTATTACTGAAGTAAGGAAACACTGGGAAGATAAAGTTGATTATATGTTACATGCCGGAGATTCAGAGCTTCCCTTTGACTCTGAGGCAATGAAACCATTTGTGAAAGTTAGAGGCAATTGTGACTTTGACTCTTCATATCCTGAGGATGAAGTCGTGGATTGCGGAGATATTAAGATATTTATCACTCACGGCCATCTGTATGGAATTAAATCATCATTAGACAGAGTCCGTTATAAAGCGGATGAAAATAACGCTGATGTTGTTATTTTCGGGCATTCTCATCAGTTGGGAGCGGAGATACTTGACCATAAGCTGTTTCTGAATCCAGGCAGCATCAGGCTCCCGCGTGATCGCAATGAACCGACATATGCAGTCGTCAATGTTGAAAATCTTCAGGTTGAAGTCGTGTTTTATACAAATCAGCATGATAAACTATTATCATGGACCGGTTCATTTAATGACTAAATGATAAAAGGTGTACCGTCCAGAGTGCATGCAAGCTGGACGGTACAGCGTATAAACCGGTATCTTTTAACCCGTTTAAAATACTTTAAAATAATATTTGAAAATGCATTGACTTTTATTGAATATATTTATATAATAATAATTGTCCTTAACAAGACGTACTACATAATGTCCCAGTAGCTCAGTTGGATAGAGCAACAGCCTTCTAAGCTGTCGGTCGGGCGTTCGAGTCGCTCCTGGGACGCTAACTGAAAGCCCGCCTGTTACAAATGTAACAGGCGGGCTTTTTTATTTTTGCATAGTGCTTTTCTTGGCATTTTGTAAAAGACAATGCTACACTCAATTCAAAAAGATTACGGAAGGTGGTTCATCATATATGGCTGAGCAGCAGGGCAGGCGTGTAATACCGTTCCCGGGATTAAAAGACCGGCTCGTAGAACGAGGATTGGACATGCTGCAAAATCAGGAGAATGTTGAAGCCATCAGCCTTTTGGAGCAGGCGCTTGAACTTGATGAACATGATGCGGCGGCAGGTACTTCACTTGCAGTTGCGTATTATGAAAATAATCAATGGTCAGAATCTGCAGACCTTTGCAGACAAATGCTCCGGGAAGGGTCAGGGGAATATGACGAATTAATTGAACTTTACGTTATGAACCTGATTCAGTTAAGGAAGTTCAATGAGATTTCATCATTCATACAACCTTTATTAGAAGAAAATGAATTACAACCTGAAAAAGCCGTGCGACTTCAGAATCTGATCGAGCTTAGTGAGCAGCAAAAGGAACAGAAAGAGGCTGAGGAAGAATCATTTCAATCCTTTCAGCTTCAAAGAGACCTTGAGCAGCAAATGATTCAGGCGGCAGCACTTGCAAAACAGAATATCAGACCGATGAAGGACGATATTATTGATGAAATTGAAAAAGATCAGACGCATCCATTTATCAAAACACTGCTTTTAAACATTCTTAGAGAGCAGGGGATTTTTGAAGAAACGGTCGTCTGCAAATGGAATAAAGAAATATCCGTCTGTCCGGCGGAATTGGTGGAGCCTTTTGATCAAGAGATGTATGTTGAGGCTGCTAAGTTTATCTCAAATGAGAGTGCACAGCCGCAATTAGCAGAAATTGCAGCAGAGCTCTTGCAAAAGCATGCCTTTTTACTTTATCCTTTCACATGGAGAACAGATTCTCCGGAGGTAATTTCTGATGCTTACCTGAGACTTGCTAATGAGTATCTGGGTGTTCAGAATTCATTTGAAGATTTTGAATATAATGAACTCCTGGCAGAAATCAGAAGGCTTGAAAAAGTGGAAATGGTCTAATGGTTTGCAGTTGAAAGACAAACCGCGTATGTTATAATGAAATGGTTGCATAATGGGATTCTTAATAGATAAATGAAAGAATCATTGATTTCATGTCGAACATGAAACCATTAACTTAATAGATGTTTTGGAGGGAATTATTTATGTCAGCAAAATGGGAAAAGCAAGAAGGTAATGAAGGCGTACTAACAGTAGAAGTAGACGCTGAAACAGTTAATAAAGGCCTTGACAGTGCCTTCAAAAAGGTTGTAAAGCAAATCAACGTACCTGGATTCCGTAAAGGTAAAATGCCTCGCCAGATGTTTGAAAAGCGTTTCGGAGTGGAATCACTTTATCAGGACGCTCTTGATGAAATCCTTCCTGAAGCTTACGCAAATGCAGTTGACGAAGCTGGTATCGTACCGGTTGATCGTCCTGAAATCGACGTAGAGCAAATGGAAAAAGGTAAAGAGCTTATCTTCACTGCAAAAGTTACTGTTAAGCCAGAAGTTAAACTTGGTGAATACAAAGGACTTGAAGTGGAAAAGCTTGATGCAGAAGTAACTGATGAAGATGTAGATGCAGAACTTAAGCAGCTGCAGGAACGCCAGGCAGAGCTTGTAGTAAAAGAAGACGGTAAAGTAGAAGACGGCGATACAGTCGTTCTTGACTTTGAAGGATTCGTTGATGGAGAAGCATTTGAAGGCGGACAAGCTGATAACTATTCTCTTGAAATCGGTTCAGGTTCTTTCATTCCAGGTTTTGAAGAGCAGTTAGTTGGTCTTTCAACAGGAGATGAAAAAGACGTTGAAGTTAATTTCCCTGAAGAATACCACGCTGAAGAGCTTGCTGGTAAGCCGGCAACATTCAAAGTGAAAGTTCATGAAATCAAAGCAAAAGAACTTCCTGAACTTGACGATGAATTTGCTAAAGATGCAGATGAAGAAGTGGAAACACTTGCTGAGCTGAAGGAAAAGACGAAGAACCGTCTGACTGAAGAGAAGAAAAATGCTGCTGAAATGGCACTTCGCGATTCAGTAGTTGAAAAAGCTTCTGAGAACGCTGAAATCGACATCCCAGAATCAATGGTTAACACTGAAGTTGACCGCATGATGCAGGAATTCGAACAGCGCCTTAGCGCTCAGGGTATGAACCTTGACCTTTACTTCCAGTTTAGTGGTCAGGATGAAGATGCTCTTCGCGGACAAATGCAGGAAGACGCAGCAAAGCGTGTGCGTACGAACCTTGTACTTGAAGCAATTGCTGAAGCTGAAAACATCTCTGTTACCGAAGAAGACGTTGAGTCTGAACTTAGCAGCATGACTGAGCAGTTCAATATGTCCGTTGATCAGATCAAAGCTGCACTTGGCGGATCTACTGAAATCCTTGAAAATGACCTGCGTGTACAAAAAGCAATCGATTTTCTTGTGGAAAACAGCAAGACTGTTGCATAATAATAAGTAAGAATGGAGCAAGGCGCGATTAGATCGTGCCTTGTTTTATACCATAAGCAAGTATTAGCGGCTACTGACCGCAAAGTTATTACATACATACAGGTTTATTAGCAAAACATATCGGGAAATTCGAGTTAGTTCCGTCAAAAGGATCAATGTGATACAATTTTTTTTACAGAGTTAAAGAAGTGCTCTATTAAAGAGCAAGACTGATAAAGGGGTGAAAGTAATGTTTAAATTTAACGATGAAAAAGGACAACTGAAATGTTCTTTTTGCGGAAAAACCCAGGAGCAGGTACGTAAACTTGTTGCCGGACCGGGTGTATATATTTGTGATGAATGTATAGAGCTTTGTACTGAGATTGTGGAAGAGGAACTTGGTACAGAAGAAGAAGTGGAATTTAAAGATGTACCGAAACCGAAAGAAATCCTTTCAATTCTCGGTGATTATGTAATTGGCCAGGAACGTGCGAAGAAGTCCCTTTCTGTAGCCGTTTATAACCATTACAAACGAATTAAATCAAACAGTAAAGTGGATGATGTTGAGCTTGCAAAAAGTAACATCTGTCTGATTGGACCAACCGGTTCAGGTAAGACACTTCTTGCCCAGACGCTTGCAAGAATTCTGAATGTACCATTTGCAATTGCGGATGCTACATCACTGACAGAAGCCGGTTATGTGGGTGAAGATGTTGAAAACATTCTTCTGAAGCTGATTCAGGCTGCTGATTATGATGTAGAGCGTGCTGAAAAAGGCATTATTTACATTGACGAAATTGATAAAGTAGCCCGCAAGTCTGAAAACCCATCTATTACACGTGATGTTTCAGGTGAAGGTGTTCAGCAGGCGCTACTGAAAATTCTTGAAGGAACAACTGCAAGTGTTCCTCCACAAGGCGGAAGAAAGCACCCGCATCAGGAATTTATCCAAATCGACACGACGAATATTCTCTTCATTGTCGGCGGTGCGTTTGATGGAGTAGACCAGATCATTAAGCGCCGTCTTGGTCAAAAAGTGATCGGCTTTGGTTCAGGTGAATCAAAAGGTGACCTGACAGAACGCGAATTGCTTGCTAAGCTGGTTCCGGAAGATCTGCTGAAATTCGGTTTGATTCCTGAATTTATTGGTCGTCTTCCAGTTACTGCGACACTTGAAACATTAGATGAAGAAGCATTAATCTCTATTTTAACGCAGCCGAAAAATGCGCTCGTAAAACAATATCAGAAAATGCTTGAGCTTGATGATGTGGAACTTGAATTTGAAGAAGAAGCTTTACGTGAGATTTCAAGAAAAGCAATTGAACGTAAAACCGGTGCTCGCGGACTGCGATCAATCATTGAAAACCTGATGCTTGATGTTATGTTTGATCTTCCTTCAAGAGAAGAGATCAAGAAATGTATTATCACACCAGGTGCGGTTGAGCAGACTGAGCGTCCAATTCTTCTCAGAGAAGATGGATCTGAAATTAATCTGGATGATGAAGAAAAAACATCTGCTTAAAGTCTAAGACAAAAGCTGGCTCATCATATCGAGTCAGCTTTTTTCTTCTCTTAATCAACGGCTCGTCTCATTAGGTCACGGTTATCAAAATTTTTGGATCTTTTACGGGCTGAATGGGTAAAGTATTACTGAGTTCAAAGCAAAGAAATACATGAAATAACATGGAGGTGCTACATATGGCGGAACACAAATCACAGACCCTACCATTGCTGCCATTGCGTGGATTGTTAGTCTATCCAACAATGGTGCTGCATATAGATGTCGGTCGTGAGCGGTCAATTCAGGCACTGGAACAGGCCATGATGGATGACCATATGATTTTCCTTTCTACACAGAAAGATATGGCGATCGATCAGCCGGAGCAGGATGATCTGGCTGAAATGGGAACATTAACAAAAGTAAAGCAAATGCTGAAATTACCTAACGGGACAATCAGAGTACTGGTTGAAGGAATCGAACGTGGTAAAATTACATCGTTCGAAGAAAATGATCCGTTTTTCACGGTAACTGTGGAATCCTATCCTGACGATCCTGAAAAGTCTCCGGAATTTGAGGCGTTGATGCGCACGCTTACTGATTACTTTGAGCAATATATTGCACTTTCTAAGAAAGTTTCTAAAGAAACGCTGAATACCGTATTGGATATTGAGGAGCCGGGACGTCTCGCAGATATAATTGCATCCCACTTACCGCTCAAGTTAAAAATGAAGCAGGAAGTTCTTGATACAACTGATATTAAAAAGCGGATTACAAAGCTGATTGAAACGATTAATAATGAGAAAGAAGTATTGAGTCTCGAGAAAAAAATCGGTCAGCGTGTTAAAAAGTCGATGGAAAGAACACAAAAAGAATATTATCTCCGTGAACAGATGAAAGCGATTCAAAAAGAACTTGGTGATAAAGATGGCAAAACCGGTGAAATTTCGGATCTTGCTAAAAGAATTAGACAGGCCGCGATGCCGGAATCGATAGAAAAGATTGCACGTAAAGAGCTGGATCGTTATGAAAAAGTTCCTGCAACATCTGCTGAAAGCTCTGTGATCCGTAATTATATTGAATGGCTGATTACGGTTCCATGGTCTCAGTCAACAAAAGACGACCTGAATATCAAGAAGGCTGAAAAAATTCTTGATCGAGACCACTACGGGCTTGAAAAAGTGAAAGAACGCGTACTTGAATATCTTGCTGTACAGCAGCTGACAAAGTCTTTAAAAGGTCCTATTCTCTGCCTTGCGGGCCCTCCTGGAGTAGGTAAAACGAGTCTTGCGCGCTCGATTGCTGAATCAGTTGGCCGCAAATTTGTCCGAGCATCACTTGGTGGTGTAAGAGACGAATCAGAAATACGCGGTCACAGAAGAACCTACGTCGGTGCAATGCCCGGCCGTATTATCCAGGGAATGAAAAAAGCAGGGACGGTTAATCCTGTATTCCTCCTTGATGAGATTGATAAAATGTCAAATGATTTCAGAGGAGATCCTTCTTCTGCGATGCTTGAAGTGCTGGACCCTGAACAGAACAATTCATTTAGTGATCACTTTATTGAAGAGCCCTATGATCTATCGAAGGTCATGTTCATTGCAACTGCAAACAACCTGTCAACAATTCCCGGACCTTTACGCGACCGTATGGAAATCATCACAATTGCAGGTTATACAGAGATTGAAAAGATTAATATCGCGAAAAATCATCTTCTTCCAAAACAGATCAAAGAAAACGGACTGACGAAATCACAGGTCCAGTTCAGGGACGAGGCGATTAAAGAGATTGTCCGTTTCCATACACGTGAAGCTGGTGTCAGAAGTCTGGAGCGTCAACTGGCGACAGTCTGCAGAAAAGCAGCAAAAATGATTGTTGGAGAAGAAAAGAAAAAGGTTGTCATTACTTCAAACAGCCTTTCTGATTTTCTCGGCAAGAAAAAATTCCGCTACGGCCAGGCAGAGGCTGAAGATCAAATCGGTGTGGCAACAGGACTTGCCTACACAACTGTGGGTGGTGACACGCTCCAGATCGAAGTATCGCTCTCACCAGGTAAAGGTAAGCTTGTGCTGACTGGTAAGCTGGGTGATGTGATGAAAGAGTCCGCGCAGACGGCATTCTCATTCGTCAGATCAAGAGCTGAGCAGTTAAATCTTGAAGAAAACTTCCATGAAAAGCACGATATCCATATTCACGTTCCTGAGGGAGCTGTTCCTAAAGACGGACCTTCAGCAGGGATCACAATTGTCACAGCGCTTGTATCCGCGTTAACTGAACATCCGATTAAAAAAGAAGTTGGTATGACCGGTGAAGTAACACTTAGAGGAAGAGTCCTGCCAATCGGCGGACTGAAAGAAAAGTCGCTAAGTGCTCACAGAGCAGGACTTACAACCATTATTATTCCAAAAGATAACGAGCGCGATATTGATGATATTCCGGAAAGTGTACGTAATGAACTGACGTTTATCCCGGTTTCTCATGTAGATGAAGTACTTGAAATTGCGCTAGCAGGTGAAAAAGAATGAAAATAACACAATCTGAAATCGTCATCAGTGCTGTAAAGCCTGAACAATATCCTGAAGGAGATCTGCCCGAGTTTGCATTAGCGGGCAGATCCAACGTTGGGAAATCATCGTTTATTAATAAAATGATCAACCGTAAAGCATTGGCACGTATCTCGTCAAAGCCGGGAAAAACACAGACCCTGAATTTCTATCTGTTGAACGAAGCACTCTATTTTGTAGACGTACCCGGTTACGGCTATGCCAAGGTATCCAAAACAGAGCGTGCAGCATGGGGTAAAATGATTGAGACTTACATGACGGATAGAGCGCCACTGAAAGCAGTCATTATGATCGTCGACCTGAGGCACCCGCCAACTAAGGATGACATCATGATGTATGACTTCCTGAAGCACTTTGATATCCCTTGTCTCATCGTTGCAACAAAAGCGGACAAAATCCCCAAAGGTAAATGGCAAAAACACCTTAGCGTCACCCGCAAAGCCCTGGATATCGAAGAAGGCGACGAACTCATCATGTTCTCATCAGAAACAGGTTTAGGTAAAGACAATGCGTGGCATTTTATTGAAAGAAAAATGAAAGAGTAATAGTTTTAAAGATTAAAAGAGGAACGCCTGATTACAGTGCGTTCTTTTTTCATGCTCTATTAAATAAGGTAGCTAAATATGCTTCATTCCCTTGCAGTGGTGAAACAACATTGTCCTTTAATGTTTATAGAATTGTTTGTAAAACTTTACTCAGCTGGATCTTGTAGAGGTGGGCGGAGACTCCCGCCCCAGGAAGGGACAGGTGAGACCCCGCAAACGAAGCTGAGGAGGCTCATCGCCCGGGGGCAGGAAAGCGTAGCCCTCCACTACAAGATCCAGCGGTTCAGGAAGTATTTCTACGTTATAAAAGAAATGTTTATAAAACACGAAAGTAGTGAAAGATTAAACTAGTAAAACGTTTTCATAGAAGATTCTGATATTGAGCAGAACTATTGAAAACAATAAGGTGCTTTGGTAACCTTAGTTCAGATGAAATCTTGATACAGCAGTGCGAACCGGCTAATACCGGACGCTGTATACGTACTTTCAACGCTTGTTCACATTTACCATTAAGACATGCTGTAAATCGTGTTATAATGGGAGTAATGATTAATTCGTGGGGGTGTCATTCAGCACATGCACATTATAGTGGTAGGTTTGAATTACAAAACGGCCCCTGTAGAGATGAGAGAGCGTCTTTCTTTTCAGGAAGCGGATCTTAGTAAAGCAATGACGGAACTTCAGTCACGTAAAAGCATACTGGAGAACGTCATCGTTTCGACATGTAATCGTACTGAGATATATGCAGTAGTAGATCAGCTTCATACAGGTCGTTATTATATAAAACAATTTTTAGCTGACTGGTTTAATCTGGACAAGGATGAGTTTAGTCCCTATCTGTTTATTTATGAGAAAGATGGTGCAATGGAGCACCTGTTCAAAGTAAGCTGCGGGCTCGATTCAATGATTGTCGGGGAAACACAGATTCTCGGTCAGGTACGTAAAAGTTTCTTTACAGGTCAGGAAAATGGTACGACAGGCACTGTATTTAATGAACTATTCAAACAGGCTGTCACATTAGCAAAAAAAGCACATTCAGAAACTGATATTGCCTCAAATGCTGTATCAGTGTCATATGCTGCTGTAGAACTGGCTAAAAAGATTTTCGGAGATTTAAATAAAAAGCATGTATTAATTCTTGGTGCAGGTAAAATGGGTGAACTGGCGATTCAGAATCTTCAGGGCAGTGGCGCTACAAAAGTAACGGTGATTAACCGCACATTTGAAAAAGCGGCTGCACTTGCAGATAAGTTCTCCGGTAATGCGAAAGAGCTGAGAGAGCTCCAGTGTGCATTAATTGAAGCGGATATTCTTATTACTTCAACCGGCGCACAGGAAACCTTGATCAGTAAAGATATGATGACTGACGTTGAGAGGATGCGTAAGGGTCGTCCTTTCTTCATGGTAGATATTGCAGTACCAAGAGACCTCGATCCATCCATAAATGAACTGGATAACGTATTTCTCTATGATATTGACGACCTTGAAGGGATCGTACAGGCGAATCTTGAAGAGCGTAAGCAGGCTGCAGAACAGATTGGCTTAATGGTAGAGGAATCTATTGTTGCGTTCAAAGAATGGTTGAACATGCTGGGTGTCGTTCCTGTGATTTCAGAACTGCGTGAAAAAGCACTTGCGATTCAGGCTGAAACGATGGAGAGTATTGAACGTAAGATGCCAAGTCTGACAGATCGTGAACGTAAAGTGCTGAACAAGCATACAAAGAGTATCATTAACCAACTATTAAAAGACCCAATTTTGCAGGCAAAAGAGCTGGCAGCTTTACCTGATGGTGATGAAAAGCTGGAACTGTTCAAACAGATTTTTAATTTGACGCAGGATGCAGAATGCCAGGAAATAAAAACTGCTGAATCAGTCAAACTGAAGCCCGAGCTTTCACTGCAGAGTTGATTGGGGAGGATCACACATGTTTGAATTGTCAATGACACGGCTGCATGAAGTCATGATTATCCTCTATGCAATCAGCGTGCTATTATATTTCATGGATTATCTACAAAAAGACCAGAAGGCAAATCGTGTTGCCTTCTGGCTTTTATCAATTGTTTGGGTTCTTCAAACAATTTTTTTATTTCTCTACATGTTCAGAACGGGCAGATTTCCGGTTCTGACACTGTTTGAAGGAATTTATTTTTATGCCTGGGTGCTGCTCACGATTTCGCTGGTGCTGAATCGACTGATGCAAATTGATTTTACCGTCTTTTTTGTCAACGTGATCGGTTTTACCTTTATGGCGATCCATACATTTGCACCTGTACAGGCAAGCACAGAAGCTGCAGCTGAAAGACTGATGTCTGAGCTGCTGCTCGTTCATATTACAATGGCGATCGTTTCTTACGCTGCATTTTCCGTGTCAGTTGTTTTTTCTATTCTTTACTTACTTCAGTACAGATTGTTAAAGCAGAAAAAATGGGGTCAGAAAATTCAGCGTATCACGGATCTTGCAAAATTAGAAAAAGGATCCGTTATATTGAACAGCATCGGCTTTCCAATGCTGCTGCTCAGCCTCATATTAGGCGTTCAGTGGGCCGTTGTATCATTGCCGACTGTACTTTGGTATGACATTAAAATTTCAGGATCATTCCTGCTGCTCGCGATTTACGGAGTATTTTTATACAGAAGGTTTGGAAAAGGGCAGTCAGGTAAATCGCTGGCACTGTTCAATGCAGCCGCATTTGGCTGTTTACTGATCAATTTCCTGCTTGGTAGCAGGTTATCTTCATTCCACTTCTGGTCAGTATAATTACAGATAACTAATCATTGGAGGCATTCTTTTATGAGAAAAATCATTGTAGGATCACGCAGGAGTAAGCTTGCGATTACACAGACTAAATGGGTCATTGAACAGCTGAAGGCACTTGAACCGGGAACGGAATTCGAGATCAAAGAAATCGTCACAAAAGGCGATCAGATCCAGAATATAAAGCTTTCAAAAGTAGGAGGCAAGGGGCTCTTTGTAAAGGAAATTGAACAGGCAATGATTGATGGAGAGATTGATATGGCTGTTCACAGTATGAAAGATATGCCAGCTGAGCTTCCACCTGGTCTGATTATCGGCAGTATTCCTGAACGTGAAGATCCAAGGGATGCTTTAATTTCAAAGAATAAAGAAACGCTGGCAGAATTACCAGCAGGTTCGATTATTGGTACAAGTAGTCTGAGACGTGGTGCACAGATTCTTGCGGTACGCCCGGACCTGAAAGTTGAATGGATCCGCGGGAATATTGATACCCGCCTTAAAAAGCTTGAAACTGAAAATTTTGATGCGATTATTCTTGCTGCTGCAGGTCTTTCAAGAATGGGATGGTCAAAAGATGTTGTATCGGAGTTTCTATCTCCTGAAGATTGTCTTCCTGCTATTGGCCAGGGTGCGCTTTCAATTGAATGCAGAGAAACTGATACTGAGTTAAGAGAATTACTTGACCGCTTCAGTGATCAGGAAACGGCTTTAACCGTTACCGCCGAGCGTACATTCCTTCACAAAATGGAAGGCGGATGTCAAGTGCCGATTGCTGGCTACGCAACGCAGATCGAGGACGGAGTATCACTTACAGCATTAGTCGCCTCGCCTGACGGGAAAAAAGTCTATAAAGAAGTAATCAGAGGAAATGATCCGATTGAAGTAGGGCTGAAAGCTGCAGAAATTCTGACTGAACAGGGTGCGAAGGCACTAATCGATCAGGTAAAGATTGAACAGGAAGGTCAGTAAAATGAATTCCCTGAATGGGATGAAAATTGTATTGACCAGAGATGAGCGATCATCTGAATCTGATCGTCAGCTGATAGAAGCGAAGGGCGGTATATCCGTTATTGCGCCAATGATCCGAATTGAACCGGAATCGTTACAATTCGATCAGCAGAGAAAAGAAGAGCTTAAAAAAGCCGACTGGATAATATTCACTAGTAAGCACGGTGTTTATTACTTTCTCAGATTGATACAAATAGCAGGCGCTGAAGGTCTGCTGACAGGGAAAAAAATAGGAGCTGTCGGCTCAAAAACAGCTGACGCGTTGAAAGCCGAGGGACTGCTGGTTCACTATACTCCGCCCCTTTATTCTGCTGCAAGTTTTAAACAACATTTCAGTGAATCTGTTGATGGGGCTATTCTTTTTCCGCAGGGTAATTTATCCCGCGGTGAAATTGCAAAGTTTCTTAAAAGAAAAGGTCATGAATGCATCAGCTGGACAGTTTATAAAAACGTGGTACCTAATATGTCAGCAGACCTGCTGAATGAGCTTAAAGATGCAGATGTTATCACATTCTTTTCACCCTCAGCTGCAGAGCGTTTTCACAAGGCTGCAGGGACTGATCAGCAGCTGCTTTCAGCGATTAGGCAGGGGTTGATTAAAATAGCGAGTGTAGGACCTACAACGACCGATGCGCTGCATTCTATATCTCTTCCTGTGCATATCGAACCTTCAGAATATACAATGGAAGCGATGATTGAAGAGATCGCCTCTGTGAATAAATAGCCAATGAAATGAACCTATGAATAACAGTACTCAGGAGGGTTATTGAATGAATGAACTACAATTTCACCGTCATCGCAGACTGAGAGGATCTGACTCGCTGCGTTCGATGGTGCGTGAAACCTGGCTTCGTCCGGAAGATTTTATTTATCCGCTTTTTGTGGTAGAAGGAGAGAACATTCATCGTGAAGTTCCTTCCATGCCGGGTGTTTTTCACGTATCACTTGACGGCGTGATGGATGAAATCAATGAATGTCAGTTACTAGGAATCAAATCTGTGATACTTTTTGGTGTTCCAAAAGAAAAGGATGCTGTTGGCAGTCAGGCTTATGCTGAAGAAGGAATTGTTCAGCAGGCTACAAGACTGATTAAAAAAGAAGCACCTGAAATGGTTGTAGTTGCAGATACATGCCTTTGCCAATACACGGACCACGGGCACTGCGGCGTAATTGAAGGCGGTAAAGTACTGAATGACCCGACGCTTGACCTTCTTGCAAAAACAGCTGTCAGTCAGGCAAAAGCAGGCGCTGATATTATTGCACCATCTAATATGATGGATGGTTTTGTTGCTGCGATCCGTTTTGGTCTGGATGAAGCAGGATTTCATGGCGTGCCGATTATGAGTTATGCAGTTAAGTATTCTTCAAGTTTTTATGGACCTTTCAGAGATGCAGCACATAGCTCTCCGCAGTTTGGTGACCGCAAAACCTATCAGATGGATCCGGCTAACCGTCTTGAAGCACTGAGAGAAGCTGATTCGGACGTTAATGAAGGGGCAGATTTTCTAATTGTCAAACCTGCGCTTTCTTATCTTGATATTATGCGTGAGGTAAAAGACCGCCACACACTGCCGGTTGTAGCTTACAATGTAAGCGGTGAGTACTCAATGATTAAAGCAGCTGCAGCAAACGGCTGGATCAACGAGCAGGAAGTCATTCTTGAAAAACTCACAAGTATGAAGCGTGCCGGTGCAGATCTAATTATCACATATCACGCAAAAGAAGCATCACGCTGGCTGAAAGATCAATAAACTTTAAAAGGAGCGGTAGCATGCGTTCATATGAAAAGTCACAGGAAGCATTTACTACAGCATTAGAACTAATGCCTGGCGGGGTGAACAGTCCCGTACGTGCATTTAAATCAGTAAACATGGATCCGATTTTCATGGAAAAAGGAAAAGGATCAAAGATCTACGACATTGATGGCAATGAATATATCGACTATGTATTATCATGGGGGCCCTTAATTCTTGGACACGCAGATGATCATGTCATTGAAGAAATCAAAAAAACAGCTGAAAGCGGAACAAGCTTTGGGGCCCCAAGCCTTGCTGAAAATATGCTTGCAGAGCTTGTGATCGACCGTGTACCTTCAATTGAAAAAGTCAGAATGGTATCTTCAGGCACAGAAGCGACGATGAGTGCGCTCAGACTTGCACGCGGGTTTACAGGCCGTGACAAGATCGTGAAATTTGAGGGCTGCTATCACGGACATGGTGACAGCTTATTAATTAAAGCAGGTTCAGGTGTAGCAACACTTGGACTGCCGGACTCTCCGGGGGTTCCTGCAAGTGTGGCGCAAAATACAATTACTGTCCCTTATAATGATTTTGAAAGCATACAATATGTGTTCAAAGAGTATGGCAGTGAAATCGCCGGCGTGATTGTCGAGCCGGTTGCCGGTAATATGGGCGTTGTACCACCGGTTGAAGGTTTTCTTGAAGAACTGAGAAGCCTGACAACTGAACACGGTTCGCTTCTTATTTTTGATGAAGTCATGACCGGCTTCCGTGTCGGCTATAACTGTGCGCAGGGACATCTTGGCGTTACGCCTGACCTTACATGCCTTGGTAAAGTAATTGGCGGCGGCCTGCCGGTAGGCGCATTTGGCGGGCGTAAAGACATTATGGAAATGATTGCACCGGCCGGCCCGATTTATCAGGCTGGAACCTTATCAGGAAATCCGCTGGCGATGGCTGCAGGTTACGCAACATTGTCACAGCTTACAGAAGAAAGCTACAATCAATTTGTAGAGGCTGGGGATAAGCTGCAGGCAGGATTTACAGAGCTTGCTGAAAAGTACAATATTCCACATTCAGTTAATCGTGCAGGATCAATGCTTGGCTTCTTCTTTACAAATGAAAAAGTTACAAATTTTGATCAGGCAAAAACATCAGACCTTGACCTGTTTGGTGAGTTTTACAGATTGATGGCTGAAAACGGCGTATTCCTCCCACCGTCACAGTTTGAAGGTTGGTTCCTTTCAACAGTGCACAGTGATGAGGATATTGAGCGTACATTAAAAGCCGTTGAAGCTTCATTCAAGGAAATTGCATCTAAGCGCTAATATCTACCAGCCCGTCATCGTATACGGGCTGGTTTTTTATCATACCTGCCTCTTTTTTTCATAAGCTGTAAAAGAACTGATTACAAGGAGGCAGCGATGGCTAAAAATACAATTTATAAACTGCAGGAAAATATCATTTTTAAGGGTAAGCATGTACTGAGTGAATTGCGCTCGCTTTCATTTGAGCCGAGCGTTTCAATTACTGAGCACGCTGATCAGCTTGTTGTGGAAGGTACACTTCATCTCGCAGGAGAAGGCAGCTATGAAGCCGGAACTGAAAAATATCGTGACCTTAAGGACCCAGAAGTACAGGAATCGACTGTGATGGAAGATCTCATCTATTTTGAACACCACTTTCCGCTGTCGATCTCAATATCATCGGCGAGAGTGCTAAGAAAGCAGGATGTTGAAGTATATATCGATCATGTAGATTATGAAATTCCTGAAGACGGGATATTAAATGTGACTGCTGACATTATGATTGAAGGGATTTCTGAGCCTGAAAAGCATAAACCTGAAGAAACACGTGAGGAATTAAGAGTTCTCCCAAACCCTCTGGAACAGTGGGAGGGAATGGCTGCCACAGAAGAAGCTGTTAAGGAAGATCAAAAAACAGAACAAGCGGTTGAGGCAGGTGAAGTGTCGGCAGCTGAACCTGTCACTGAAGAGCCTTCTGTGGAAACGATTTTAGAACCGGTTGCAGAACAAGCAGATGAATCCAGCCGTGAAGAGGAGACCGAAGCGTTAAGCAGTGAAGCAAAGGACGATGAAGACAGTGAAGACGAAGTATCCAATCAAAAAAATCGGGAAGATACTTTTACTCGGTTCATTAAGGCACTTGAAGAAGAGCGTACAGTAATTAAAATACATATCGCTCAGCAGGACGAGACACCAGAAATTGTCGCAGAGCGATATGGAGTTCCGATGCTCCAGCTGATGAAAGTAAATCAGTTTGAATCAAGACGCCCTTTTGACAGAGGAGAGCTGATCCGGATTCCAAGTAGTCAAATCCATTCAAAATAAAGTACACACGCAATGCCTACTAAAAAGCCGAGTATTAACACGTCAATAGTGGATGGAAGTAAAAGCAGTCGGATTGTCTGGAAGATACAGAGTGGAATAATGATTTTCTGAAGGGTACATCTGCACTTTCTCCACCATGGCGGCTTCGGTTTTGGAAACAATCTTTTTCCCATCATAAACTCCTCTCCTGCGCATTCATAAGATATCTTATGCAGAGAGAGGTTTTTTGCGATTTTTATTGACGAAACAGCAGTATTTTGATTATGATAGAGCATATATGAGATGCATTGATCAGGAGTAGTATGCAGATTATCGTTCTTCAGAGAAGAAATTCATTTGGTGAGAGAATTTCCAGAATTGATCCTGCAGAAGTCGCCTGTGAGCAGTACCGGTGAACGATTAGTAGCCGGTGCCGGTTTGAAGCCGTTATCTGAATTAAGTGCACAGAATGAGTCTGTGTAAAAAGGTGGTACCGCGAATCAAATCCCTTCGTCCTTTTATGGCGAACGGGATTTTTTTATTTGTTGGCTATTTTAAAGGTCATTGTAGTTTCTGCACAGCTGTTGATTTTAGCGGAAGGGGGGCGACTCCAGCAGGAGAAATCGGACAGGTGGGACAGTGCGAAGCACGAGGAGGCTCACCGCCGATCCTGCGGAAAGCGTCCCCCCGTGGAGCTGCAATCAACAGCCAGCTTTAATATAGCCTATTTGTTAAGCGCTGCTGAAAAATTTTTTTGATGGAGGTAAGACATATGAACGAAACATCAATGCCTACTAAGTATGATCCAAAAGCGATAGAAGAAGGCCGCTATGAATGGTGGCTGAAAGAAAAAGTATTTGAAGCACAGAGTGATGAAAGTAAAGATCCATACACAATTGTCATCCCGCCGCCAAACGTGACAGGAAAACTTCACCTTGGCCATGCCTGGGATACAGCGCTTCAGGATATCCTGACAAGAATGAAGCGTATGCAGGGCTATGACGTATTATGGCTTCCTGGAATGGACCACGCAGGAATTGCAACGCAGGCAAAAGTAGACCAGAAGCTTCGTGAGCAGGGGAAATCCCGCTATGAACTTG
The DNA here is from genome assembly GCF_044383825.1 of Jeotgalibacillus sp. JSM ZJ347. NCBI lineage: Bacteria > Bacillati > Bacillota > Bacilli > Caryophanales > Caryophanaceae > Jeotgalibacillus > Jeotgalibacillus sp. JSM ZJ347. The sequence continues at coordinate 199,024 of NZ_JBISEN010000001.1, forward strand.
GTCGTGAAGCATTCCTTGAAGAGTCATGGAAGTGGAAGGAAGAATACGCATCGCACATCCGTGAACAGTGGTCGAAGCTTGGTCTTGGACTTGACTATAGCAGAGAACGTTTTACGCTTGATGATGGCTTGTCCAAAGCAGTTCAGAAGGTATTTATTGACCTTTATAATAAAGGGCTGATCTACCGCGGAGAATACATTATTAACTGGGACCCGGCAACGAAAACCGCTCTTTCAGATATCGAGGTTATCCATAAAGACGTACAGGGTGCATTTTACCATATGAGATACCCGCTTACTGACGGCAGCGGACATATTGAAATCGCTACGACTCGTCCTGAGACAATGCTTGGCGATACAGCGGTTGCTGTACACCCGGAAGACGACCGCTACAAGCATTTAATCGGAAAAACAGTTAAGCTTCCGATTGTCGGCCGTGAAATCGAAATTGTAGCAGATGATTATGTGGACATGGAATTTGGTTCAGGTGCTGTGAAAATTACACCTGCACATGATCCAAATGACTTTGAAATCGGCAACCGTCATAACCTTGAGCGCGTCCTTGTGATGAATGAAGACGGTTCTATGAATGAAAATGCCGGAAAATACACGGGGTTGGACCGTTTTGAGTGCCGTAAACAGATCGTAAAAGACCTGCAGGAAGACGGCGTACTGTTTGAAATTGAAGAGCACCTGCATTCAGTAGGTCATTCAGAGAGAAGCGGAGCAGTCGTTGAGCCGTATCTGTCAACGCAGTGGTTTGTTAAAATGGAGCCGCTTGCCAAGCAGGCAATGGACATTCAGGGTACTGAAGGAAAAGTAAACTTTGTGCCGAACCGTTTTGAAAACTCATATATGAGATGGATGGAAAATATCAGAGACTGGTGTATTTCAAGACAGCTCTGGTGGGGTCACAGAATCCCTGCCTGGTACCATAAGGAAACAGGCGAGCTGTACGTAGGTGAAGAAGCACCTGAAGATATTGAAAACTGGAATCAGGATGAAGATGTACTTGATACATGGTTCTCATCAGCATTATGGCCGTTTTCAACAATGGGCTGGCCGGATGAGGAAGCTGCTGACCTTAAGCGCTACTATCCTACATCAGCACTTGTAACAGGCTATGACATTATCGCGTTCTGGGTATCACGTATGATTTTCCAGGGTGTAGAATTTACAGGTCAGCGTCCATTTAAAGATGTGCTGATCCACGGTCTTGTACGAGATGCAGAAGGCCGTAAAATGTCGAAGTCTCTCGGCAATGGAATTGATCCGATGGATGTAATTGCACAGTATGGAGCCGATTCACTTCGCTATGTACTGACAACCGGTTCATCACCTGGTCAGGATCTGCGTTTCTCAATGGAAAAAGTTGAATCAGTCTGGAACTTTGCCAATAAGATCTGGAATGCTTCAAGATTTGCACTCATGAATATGGACGGTCTGACATTTGATGAAATTGATCTGAGCGGTGAAAAATCAGTTGCTGATAAATGGATTCTGACAAGATTAAATGACACGATTGAAAATGTAACAAGTCTTGCAGACCGCTATGAATTCGGTGAAGTTGGTCGTACGCTGTACAACTTTATCTGGGATGATTTCTGCAGCTGGTATATTGAAATGGCGAAGCTGCCACTGAACGGTGAAGACGAGGAAGCGAAGAAAACGACACGCTCAGTCCTTGCTCACGTGCTGGATCAGACAATGCGTCTGCTTCATCCGTTCATGCCATTTATCACTGAAGAGATCTGGCAGAACCTTCCTCATAAAGGAAAATCAATTACTGAAGCAGCATGGCCTGAAGTAAATCAGGACCTTATTGACCGCGAAGCGGATGAAGAGATGAAGCTGCTGATTGAAGTGATCCGCTCTGTCAGAAACATCCGTGCAGAAGTGAACACGCCAATGAGTAAAAAGGTCAATCTGACGATCCGTGCCGCAAATGATCAGACAGCTGAACGCCTGACAAAGAACGAAGCTTATATCGAAAAGTTCTGTAATCCTGAAAATCTGACGATCGGTACAGACGTAAAAGCGCCTGAAAAAGCGATGTCAGCTGTTGTAACAAACGCTGAGCTGTTTCTTCCTTTGGAAGGGCTGATCAATATTGATGAAGAAATTGAGCGTCTTGAAAAAGAGCTTGATAAGTGGACAAAAGAAGTTGAGCGCGTAGAGAAAAAGCTTGGTAATGAGCGTTTTGTCAGCAAAGCGCCTGAAGCAGTTGTAGAAGAAGAACGTGCAAAGCAGAAAGATTACCTGTCAAAACAGGAAGCTGTTAAGACAAGAATTGAAGAACTTCGCACGGTATAAAAGTTTGAGCGGATAGACACTGCTGTCTGTCCGCTTTTTTAAGGAGTGAGGACATTGATACAGAACTTTGAGGAAGCAGTAAACTGGATTCACGGAAGGTTAAGGCTGGGGATCAAACCTGGCCTTGAGCGGATGAAATGGATGATGGAGCGGCTTGGGAACCCCCACTTAAAGATCAATGCGGTCCATATAGGCGGAACGAACGGAAAAGGTTCAACACTTAGTTTTCTAAGACACATTCTTCAGGAGGAAGGCTATACAGTTGGCAGTTTTACATCTCCTTATTTTGAAGTCTTTAATGAAAGAATCGCAGTCAATGGAAAGCCTGCCCCTGAAGAAGACTGGACCGAGTTAGTTAATATGATCAAACCACTCGCTGATGAACTTGAAGATCACGAGCTTGGCGGTCCTACAGAATTTGAAGTGATTACTGCAATGATGTTTTATTATTTCGGTGAAATGAAAAAAGTGGACTTTATACTAATTGAAGTCGGTCTTGGCGGAAGGTTTGACTCAACGAATATTGTTGAACCGATCTGTACGTGCATTACTTCGATTGGTCTTGATCACGTAAGCATTCTCGGTGATACATATGAGGATATCGCATTTGAAAAAGCAGGCATTATCAAAAATGAAACGCCGCTTGTATTGAACGTAAAGCATGAGGGGGCAAAGGAAGTCATCTTATCTCAGGCTGAGAAAATGAAGGCACCAGTATACGAATATGGTCACCAATTCACTGTCAGACATCAGGAAAACAGTGGAGTGGGGGAACAATTTGTGTATACTGACGAACTTCAGCTGAAAACGTCAATGAGCGGCTATCATCAGGCTGAAAATGCATCACTTGCTGTGACAATTGCCCGGCTGATCAAAAAGAATATTTCTAAACAGGCAATTCAGGCAGGGCTCGTAAAAACTTACTGGCCAGGAAGATTTGAGATCATCAGTGAGGATCCGCTTGTGATCATGGACGGCGCGCATAATCCGGAAGGAATCGAGATGATGATGAAAACCATTCAGCAGAAATACAGCAGCAGAAAGATTCATTTTATATTTGCTGCAGTATCCGATAAAGATTTATCTCAAATGATCAGCAAACTGGACCAATATGCAGATCAGATCACATTTACATCATTTGATTTCCCGAGGGCAGCAAAAGCGGGTCAGCTTTATCAAATCAGCAGTCACCCTCATAAAAAGGCGATTGAAGGGGCTGACTGGATATCGCAGCTTACACCATCAGAGAATACTGTTTATATGGTCACCGGCTCTTTATATTTCCTGTCGGGTATCTACAGAACGTTAAAGAACAAGCTGAATAATTAAAAGAATATTTCCATTTGTTAAAAACCTTGTGACGGCTGATCTTTTATTTGTTATGATAAAAGTTAAGTGTGACTATTATCATAAAAAAGCGTGGTGAGATAAGGTGAAAGAAGTGAAAATGTCAGTTAAGTGGGCACTATGGATCATTTGGCTGACGGCATTTCCATCAGTTCTTTATTTAGCATGGAAGCTCAGCCCGATGACAGAATTCGATTGGACGATTTTCATCAGTTTAATTGGTTTAGCGGTCATTTCAGCTTATCTCCCATTTAAAGTGGATCATTCAACGATCTTCATTATCCATTGGATTAACCTGGCAGCATTTTTAGCATACGGCATGTTTTTTGAAATGCTGTTAATGCAAGTCGTTCTGATTCCGATATTGATCAAGTCACGTATTACATTGAAAACCTCATATCGTTTTCCGCTGAATTCAACAATGTTTATGCTGATCAGTTTACTTTCAGGACTGAGTTTCTTTCAAATCGGTATAGATACTTCAGCCGGTTTCTGGCCGTTTTTCATGGCTTCCGGTATCTATATCTTTATTCATATTTTTGCAAATCATATTTATTTATACGTATTTAACTGGATCATTGGAAACCGATATGCATTTTTCAGCAGTGATACAAAGCTCGATTATGTGTCCACTATGCTGAGTATGCCTTTTGGACTGGCGCTGTTCTATTTACTGCAGCTGATAGGGCCTGCAGCGACACTATTACTGGGTCTCCCGTTTTTGGCTGTTACAGTTATATTAAGGCTCTATAATACCTCTGAAAGAGTCAATACTGACCTTGCAAAGTCTGCTAAAATCGGTCATCAGCTTGCTGAGCGTCTGAATGTCAACGAAGTTCTCGATCTATTTACAAATAAATTGTCAGACCTCATGCCGCTTGATTATACATATATACTGGATGTTCACTCGAAAAATGATGAACTGGTACTGCTGAGACGAATTGAAAACGGCAAGGTTGAGCCGAATAATTTATCGCCCGTCAGAAAAGGTGAAGGAATCTCGGGGAAAGTATGGGAAACAGGAGAAGCCACGCTGTTTAACAAAAAATCAGAATGGGTGGAAGAAGTAGAAGGATATGTACCTGCAGATATTGAAAGTATCATCTGCGTTCCCATCCAGCGGAATAAAAAGACTGTAGCAGTGCTTCTGGCAGCATCTAAAAAGAAAAATGCCTTTGGAACCCACCTGGTTGCTATTCTTGAAATTCTGTGTTCTTATCTGGCAATTGCGATACAAAACGCAAGGAACTACCAGCGCAATGTAAAGAGGAGTGAGCGCTGCGGGCTGACAGGCTTGTATAATTTCAGGTATTTCAGTGAGCAGCTTGACAAGGAATTCAGCAAACTGCAAGAAGGAAAACTGAGTGCACTCTCACTCATTCTCCTTGACATTGACCACTTTAAAAAAGTAAACGATACATATGGGCACGAAAGCGGGAACGATCTCCTGAAAGAACTTGCTGGTATATTAGTTGAAACAGCAGGTGATGAGGCGTTGATCGCGAGGTACGGTGGTGAAGAGTTTGTTCTTTTAGTGAGCGATAAAATCAAACAGGAAGCTGTGATTACCGGCGAGAAGATTAGATGTGCAATTGAAAAACATGATTTTCAAATCAGGCACGATTTAAGTAACGATAGAGAATTGATTCATATAAATGTAACAGTGAGTATAGGAGTTGCATCCTCCCCTGAAGACTCTGATTCATCACAGAACCTGATGAGAAACGCTGACAGAGCACTTTATATAGGAGCAAAGCAAAAGGGTAGAAATAAAGTGGCTGTCTATGTAAAGTGAGACCTGCATTCATGCTGTTAGGAGAGATAAAAGTAGGATTTTTATTTTTATGTGATAAAATGATTATATAGACTTAGTTAAAAAGGAGTGGTGTGCTTTGAGGAGATTATTATTAGTCCTGTTAACACTTATTTTGGTATGGGTGCCTTTCAGTACCCACATATTGCAAACTGCATTAGCAAACAGCACGAAAGAGAACCAGGTACATTTTCTTGTTATCTATGCAGAAACTCCGCCACAAAATTTATCATTTAATAGTAACGACAGCTATGAAATTACTTATGAAGCGATGTCAATGAAAAGATTTGTCGCAGACAGAGCTGATTTAAATGGAAAGTATGATGGCATTATCATCTCAGAAGGAAACTATTCAACTGAAGGCGTAAAAGTGAATAGCAAAGATCATGCCACGCAGCGTTTAATGAATGATATAACAAATAATAAAGCTGATCAGATCATAAAACATTACGTTCAAAAAAATCAGCCTGTATTTATTCATGCAGATAGTATAGCTAACGGTGGAAAGTTGCAAGCAAAATTATCTAATCTAGCAGGAAATTCAGTCAAATATTATCGCGGTGGGCAAAATCAACTACTGCAGACTGTTGCCGCATATATGAATACAGCATTTATTAAAAAGCCGTCATTTAACGTGACTCAAAAGCCGGAAGATGTGAGTAAAAAGGTTTATAGAAAAAATGAGGAAATCTCATATTCAATCAATATTCATAATACTAATGTGAGTGGAATGAAGCTGAGATTATATATTGACCAGAATTTTAATGATAGGTTTGAATCTGGTGAAGTTGTAAAAGAGGTGAATGTAACCAATCACCAGCAGACGCTAACATTTAAACTACCTCATGGTTTCTCAGGTCCGAGAACGTGGAAACTTGAACTGGTTCAACCGCGCGGACAATTCGCTGTAAGCGATTATGAGACGGGAAGCTTCTTATTTGAAGATAAAGAGATTGAAATTAACGTTTTACAGGTACACCCAAGTAACAGCAGTGCTAGCTCACTGAAGAAATCTCAAAATATGAAGCAAAGTTATCTAGAAAGAGACGGCCAGTATAAGATCAATATTGATGTGACCAAATTTGATGTGTTTAACAGCAGTCCCGGATCAGGAGGAGATTCTGGTAAATACTCTCATTCTTTGATCAACGGAAAATATGATATGATTATTTTTGGTTTTGGTGATTCCTATAACAGTAATACAAACCTGAGTGCCGGTGCAATAAAGTCTGTAGAGAACTTTATTGAGTCAGGACAAAGTGTCATGTTTACACATGATACAATTTTTCAGACTAATAATGATTGGGTTAAGCATTTTATGGATGAGACAGGTCAGATTGCTCCCCATACAAATATGGGATACGGGGCTCCGAACCGGTCAACACAAACGAAAAAGGTAAATGAAGGAATGATGACATCTTTTCCATATGATCTTCCTGAAAATGTATCAATCGCGTCAACGCACAATCAATACTATACACTTGACCTTGAAGATGAGAATCTCATTCCATGGTATAACATTACCGGCAGCAACAGAGATGTAAATGACAGCTGGAATCATTATTATACTTACTCTAAAGGAAACGTAACTTATTCCGGCACGGGGCATACGTCTACAGGATTTCCTGATGGCGAGCAGCGGCTATTTGTAAATACAATGTATCGTGCATTTACAGGTGCAAATCAGGCCCCGGAAATCAATGTGGAATCACCTGATGATGCTGAAGAGTTTCCATTGAATCAGACGATACCTATCAGTTTTACTGTAACCGATGATCATCTTTCATCAAAAAGAAATAAAGTGAAAGTATATCTGAATAATCAGGTAGTTTTCGAAAAGAATGATGTAAGAAATAATGAGTTTATCTCTTTTCAGGCAGAACATGGCATGGAAAGTGAAGGGGAAGTTGACATCAGAATTGTTGCGCAGGATGAAAAAGGCGCGGAAACTGTTAAAACGAGAACCGTAACATTATTTGAACTACCTGATAACCTGCTTGAATTATCAAGAAAGCTAGACCCGGTTAAACAGGTATATGAAGTAGAACGGGATTTGATTAAAGTAAATTATACAATTGATCTAAAGCCTATTGAAAGAAATGAAATCGGCGGGCAAAAATCGTTCTGGATTGAAAATGTTCAATATGAAGAAGTCTTTCCGCCAAATGTGGAAATTATGGACCTGCCATCCTTTTTAACAAAAAAAGGAACGCTTCAATCAGGGTATACAGTAACAGGTCTGATCGAAGAACGGATTGATTATACAAAGGATTACGATGATTGGAAAGGAAAGTGGCGCGGGGCTGATCCAGTCAGCTTTTCAATCGGTATAAAAGTGACAGAGGGCGGTAAGTACTCACTTAATGATACGACGTTAACACATGATCAGGTATACGAAAAGGAAAAGAAAAATAATGGAAATAAAGAAGATTATTCCGGGACATTTGAAAGCAGCTTCAACAGGCTTGATTTTGTCGCAGGGAATCCGATCATTGATGTCAAGTTGACTGAATCTATCGTCCTTGACAAAGGAATTGAAAGAAACCTCCTTGCATCAGGTGACTTCAGCTATGAGCCGGATGAAGCGCAGGTGGATCGAATTGAATGGTCCACATCAGATCCGGCAATTGTAACAGTAACCCCTAATGGCGTCATTGAAGCAACTGGAAGTGGGGAAGCCTTAATTACTGTAAAAGTAACTGATATGTTTGGCAATGAAATCACTAGAACTTCAAACGTGTCTGTAAGAGTACCGATTGAATCCATAGACTTAGGCAGTGTTGAACTGTATGTTGGTGAAACTGCTGAACTGCCGCTCACGGTCAATCCGTCTGATGCTTCCGGAAGTATTGAAATTTCTTTTGAAAACACTACAGTTGCATCAGTCAATACAGCCACACGAACTGTAACAGGGCTGCAGCCTGGAACAACAAAGGCTATAGCAAAGGGTATTAACGCAAATGGTACTGAAGTAAGAGCTGAAGCACTGATTACTGTAAAAACGAGAGAAATTGAATCTCTTAATGTAGAACCTGGAGAAATTACAATTAATAAGAATGACAGCTTTGATTCGTTTACAGTTTCAGTTCAACCTGACTACGCTGAGATTGACAGTCTGGAGTGGAGCTCTGATAACCCTTCAATAGCAGAAGTAACTTCACCGGGCGTCATTGTTGGTAAGGGAGCAGGAACGACGGTCATTCGTATTCAGGCGCCTAATGGTGTGCGTGATGAAGTGACTGTCAATGTCGTATCGCCACTGACTGATGCAGGATTTATCTCAGATTCAGTTACGATCAGTAAAGGCGATGAGTATCCGTTATCTTCAGAGCTACAAATTACACCTACTGATGCGACTGACATCGCAAGTATTGTCTATGAAGACATTACTGAGGGTGGTGTGAATCCATCTATCACACTTGAAAGTAATGGGAACGTCTACGGTTTACGTACTGGAGAAAATAATTATGTCCGGGTTACCGTGACGACTGAGGACGGAAAAATTTTCACCGATACGATTAAAGTTATTGTTACAGATAGAGCAGATCAGGCAGACCCTGAAGATGGAGACAGATACTAAAAGGCTGAGCAATCAGCCTTTTCTTTTTTCGTAACCGCTTTTGTAAGGAGGTATGATCATGAAAAAACGTATATTAATCGCACTCGTAGTCCTTTTATTAGCAGTGTTTGCTGTAACCTTTTATGTCTTTGGCAGACCGGCTGAAATAGATAACGAAGCTTTATTTAATGCAATAGCAGAAGGTGATCAGGCAGCAGTCTCATCTATGATTGAAAATGGTCAGGCAGTTAATCTCACAAATGATGCAGGTATGACCGCTTTTCAGGTATCAGTAACGTCGCTACAGCCGGGGGTTGGTGAATTGCTGCTTGACGAAGGCGCAGACCCGTCACAAGAAGATGCGTGGCTGATTGCCCAATCTATGATTGATCCCGCGTTAGATGAAGAAGGGATAAACGATCAGATGTTTTCCCTGATTCAAAAGCTGCACGAACAGGATAGCGATTTGATTTTCGAACTGAATGATGAAGATGAGACCCTGCTATTTGAAGCAGTGAGGATGCACCACGAAGCTTTATTTGCCTGGTTGACTGAACAGGGAGTCGATACAGGTGCCATTAATTCCTCAGGGGATACGTTGTTTCATACAGCTGCAAGGTTTCCATACAAATCTGTATCCTTTGTGACTGAATTTGTATCGTATCCGGGAGGTAAAGTGAATGGTAACAGTGATATGCCAATCACGGCTGCAGTAAAGTCAAACAATCCGGAATGGGTGAGGGTATTTGCAGAAGCCGATGAAGTAAATTGGCAAAATCAACAAGGCTGGACGGCACTCATGTTTGCCTCCGATTACGGTTTCACTGAAAGTGTTTCAATGTTACTCGAACTGGGGGCAGACACTGATATTGAAAATGATAACGGGAATACAGCTGCAGATCTTGCAGCAAATTATGATAATGGAGAAATACTTTCCCTGCTCAATCAAAACTAAAAAATCAGCGGAATCTATCCCGCTGATTTTTTTATTCTTCACGATTTATTTTTCTGTAAGTGTCTTCAATCACATCAAGCTTCTCAACTTCCGGAAGTGCCTGCAGTTTTTCCAGAAACAGCCGCTGGTTATTCCGGACAAAAAGGCGTGATTTCTGAAAAGCTGCGCTGTCTTCAGGTGTCGCTGTGAAAATAATATCATCAGGGCCTTCTGATGTATCGCCCCTGTAACTATTGAACTCAAGAGAACCTTTGCTGAATACGCCGCCGTCAATATAGACATATGATCCGACAGCGTAGATTTCTGCATTTTCATCGGTATATAAAAAAGCATTTAACTGATTTGGGAATTCTGTAAAATCAGCTGGGTTACTGAACGAATTCAGCAGCGCGATGTCAAGTCTTCCACCGCTCATCAATATCAGCTCACCACTACCTGCTGGCCGTGTGATATTGGCATTGAAGACAGTGGTTTCCCCTAATGCGTACACCACAGAATCCATTGCCAGATCTCCGCGTAATGTCACATCTCCGAATACAATAATATTTGCACTAATATCAGCTGTTTCACCAGCCGCGCTTTCTAAAATCAGATCACCCATGACCACAACCCATTTATCAGAATCTACAGACAGTGAATCTGTGTTTAAAAAAGCATCTGAGAGATATACATGATTTTTGTCAGATGATACTGATGTAATAACATTTTCTTCATGTAAAACTGTGTCATCGGACAGAGCATTCTTATAAGCAGCGGTGTTTGGGTAGTTTCTAATTGCAATAATGGAATCACCTTCTGCGATAAGATCAGCTTCTGTTTCAGTAAAAGCTGAGTCGATTTTCTGTATTTTAGAAGTAACTGTCGGCATCAGCTTAACATCAATATACTCTGTTGCTTCCCCCAGCGCAGGTGACTGATAGCTGAATGATCCCGACAGTAACGTTTCCAGTTGCAGCTGCTGCCAGTTGGGTGACTTTGTAAAAGTACCTCCAGTTGTCTCAAAACAATTAAAACCATCGGTGTAATCGCAGCTGCTTGCAATTCCTGACTCCTCCAAAACTAGACTTGATCGTTCAGATACGGTAGGGAAATCATTTTTAACTGTATTTAAGCGTCCTTCATAAATATATTTTGCTTCATTTGATACATTCAGCTGGTTGTTCGCATAAATATCTCCGTCGATATACATCCCGCCATGTAAGCTCAGTTCATCCCGTGCTCCGGCAGCATATTTTAAAAAGCTTGGCATCGCTGTAATATAAACCAGTTTTGCATAATCTTCGCTGTACCCGGTACTACTGATTTCATATACTCTGGTGTAAACATTATTCAGATCAATATCATATTCTGAAGACCGGTCTATTACATTGATATTTAATCCTTCAGAGGTGAGTGAGCTGATGATCTGATCAAGTTCACTCTGATAAATGTCACCAGGTGAAGAAAAACTGTTATTCTGAATCTGGTATTTGAGAATAACAGTCCCCTGTTCAATGGCTCTTATCGCATCAGAATCTTCAACAATTGTATCTTCCCTTAGTTCAGTGCGCTGCGTACTGCCGATTGTGACCGTAAGCAGCACAGCGCCAAGTGTGGTAAATACCAGAATGATCAGCATTACTGTTAACAGCGTATATCCGGATTCATTTTTCACAATTTCACCCCTCAAAATCCAAAATCTGACCTTAATTGAATTGGGTCCATTTTATCTGCTACCCTTGCATTTGCAGGAAGAATCGATAGGTTCAGCTCAATAATGCCGGTTGGCAGCCCTTCTTCGCAATTACTCTCACACTTCAATTCGATTGAACTTCCTTCATTCTGTAATACGACAGATTCACCAGAGATGATCAATTCAGGTGAATCACCTGCAACAGGATTACCTGATTCTTTCTCATCAGCTGTTATTTCATCAAAAACAATCATGTCTCCTTCAAAATAAATGTACATATCATGTGATGAATCAGGCTGTTCAACAAGATAGTTTGTTACATCCTTTTCAGTCAGTCTCGTCAGCATAACCCCTTTTTTTGTATCGTCTTCAAAAGGGGTGACAAAATCAGGCTTTTGTGTGTAAAGCTCATTCATGATCATCGTCGCCATATAATCCGTTTCATCTCTGGCCTGACCAAGAGATGAAGTTTTTTCATACAAAGACAGCCCGGATACGAAAACGCCATAAATAGATGCGCTGAAAATAGCGGCAACTGTAATACCAGCCAATACTTCGATCAGCGTCATTCCTCTTTCGTTTAAATTATTCACGGCGCAGCACCCCCCTGACTGTCACCTGATCATTTCTTTTTCTTTCCCATTCAACTTTTGCTTCAACCTGAATCATTTCCTCTTTCAGCACATCAGCCTGGTCACTTGTGATACTTCCGTCCTCTGCAATCCCATAATATGAAAGTACCACTTCAGCATTGTAGGTCTGATTATTAATGACAGGTTCAAAAACAGCTGAACAGGCAGCTGGATCTTCAAACAGGTTTTGGCCGGAAATTACTGCAGAACAATCATCAGCATTAATTGTTCTAACATTTCCGACAGCATCAAGGTAACCCTTAAACTGAAGAAAATCCTGACTTTCAATATACGTTACAGCGTTGCGTGCAGCATTACTGCCAATGGTCTGATCCTGGTTGGAAAAAGTGTAGTTATAAGAATTTAAAAAGAAAGTCAGAAGTGAAAAGATAATGATATTCAGAAGTGTAATAGAGGCTAACACTTCAATCAGGGTAAATGCTTTTTTATTATGAAATACGTAAAAAGACATGCTTTTTCACTTCTTTCAATTTGATTAGTTTTATTATACAATAATAATCATATATATCATATGAACTAAAATAGATGATTAGGAGTGAAGTAATGGGGGCTTATATATTTGCCATCATTGGAATGCTGATCGTAATTCCAATTTTATATTTTCTTCCGCTTGGTTTCTCGACCGGAGGAACATTTTTAATAGCCGGGATTGCATTTACAGCAGCATTGCTGTTTATTTTACTCCAGAATATTCTCGATCTCTGGACAGCGCTGCTTGCCGGAGTCGGAATCATCTTAATTAGTGCGATTGCTCTTCAAAGAAAAGGTGAATCTTTTATACTTGAAGCGGCTGATCATGAAGATGAAGATCTCCCGGATTCGCTGGACGACATAAATGAAGAAGACGTTTCTGCTGAACCGGTTCAGCAGGATGATGAAGAACCATTCGATATCATCATACATAATGAAGCGTACATGCAGGAAAAACATGATGATGTGATTGAAGAGGATCTACCTCTACCGGATCACAACCCGATAGATGAACAGGATGAATCATCTGAAAGCGAAGCAGAACCTGAACAATCAGAAATATCTGAAGATCATGAGGAAAGGGAAATGGCTGAGCTGTTTGAATCCCGTAACCATATGATCCTTCGGGTGCCGGAGCCTGAGATAATATCGGCATATGAAAAACCTGAAGCAGCTGAGAAGGATGAGGTGCCGGAGGCGGACCGTTCATGGCTTGAAAGTGCCGCTGTTTTAGATACGGAGGCAGCCCCTGAAGATTTGAAAACTAAAGAACCGGAACAACAAGACGAGGAACCGGTGATGAATCAGGAAGAGCAGTTGTTTTTTACAAACCTTCGTCTTGAAGAGGATGACCCTGAACACATCACTGATACGGACGACTCTGATAAGAAGCCAGCTGCGGAAGAGCCAGAAAGCACAGAATCTCTCATTCTGGCAGAAGGTGATATCAGGGAAGAACCTGAAGATACATCAGAGCCTTTACCAGCTCATAATGAAGAAACCGGTGTGGAACGTCAGTTAGATTTAAAAGATGCTGACCTGTCTTTATATAGTGAAGATCAGAAACATTCGACAGAAGAACAGCTGTCAGAGGATAAGGAAGTCACTTTGGCGGAATCAGCTACAGAGAATGGTGAACCTGAAAACTTCCCTGGGCCTGCAGTGATTGATGAACAGATCTTTAACCTGATTACGTCTGAATTTGATTCGCATAAAGGCGCTGATATAGAAGAGCTTGAGAATGAAATTCGGGAAACGTTGAATCTCACATCTGATCCGTCACAGCAGTTTGCGCTTTACCGGATCTTACTGGAACAGATGGTTCATCAGCAGCTAATAACTGAAGCGCTGACGCTCAGTAACGAAGTATCAGAGACCTTTGAAAACGAGTTTATTGACATTGAAATGAAAGAATTACGCAACTTGCTATCACAGAAAAATTAAAAAAGAATAGGTGTGGGAAAAATGATGAAAAATAGTAGAGAACTTATCGGTCTGCCGGTTATCTCAATTACAGATGGAACAGAGATTGGTACAGTGAAATCAATTGTTGTAAACCCTGAGAAGCGGTCAGTAGACTTTATTGCGATTGAACATGAAGATTGGCAGACAAGTGTCAGAGCGATTCCATTTAAAAAGATTATTGGACTTGGTGGCTATGCAATCACTGTGGAAAACAGCGGAGCGGTTATTGATCTGAATGAAATTCCAATTGCCAATCAACTGCTGAACAGAAAAATATCTGTTGCAGATACGAAAGCGATAACGAAAAAAGGTCAGCTGGCGGGCGAGATCAAGGAATATTACTTCAATGAAGATACCGGCTCAATTGAAACGCTGAATATTGATGCTGCTGATCAAAACGGTTTTATCAATGCTGACTTTGTTATTACCTATGGTAAAGACATTATTGTGTTAGAAGAAGAGGCGTTAGTGTCTATCCGCGAAACGATTGAAGCGGTGTCTGAACCTGAAACTAATACTGAAGAACCTTCAAAAGTCGATCAGCTGAAAGAAAAACAAATGACGATGCTTGTTGGTAAGACTCTGAAAAATGATGTAACAGATTACAGCGGTGAAAAAATTCTTTCAGCAGGAGAAGTATTGACAGAAGACCAGGTTGAAATGACAAAACAAAAAGGGCCTTCTACTTTTGCAAAACTTGCAACTTCAGTTGAATAATGAAAGTTGGTGCGGTTCATGAATCAGAACATTGCTTTAAAAATGCTTGGAGTCATGCTGCTTTCTTTTATCATCATTGCCGGTGCAGCCGTGACAGGTCCCGCACTGCTTCCTGATGTTACAGCAGGAGAAGAAATTTTCAGTGAGGGCACAATGATTGGCAGAACGAATGTTGCCGGTCTTTCTTTTGAAGAAGCTGAGGCTGCAGTGACAGAGGATATTTTAAACTGGCAGCAGCAGTCAGAGCTGATCGTTACATACGGTGAGGAAAAATCTGAATTGGATCCTGAATTAATTGAGTTCTTTCCTAGAGAAGCTGTTCAGACTGCTAATGATGGCGCTGTGAACCCTGTTCCTTTAAATGTGAATATGGGGGATGCCGTGATGATCCTGAACAGAGATTTTGGACTGCCAGAATCAGAAGTACTTGATCCTGCAAAAGTCCAGAGTGAAATTGAAAGGAGAATTACTTTCCTTCAAACGGGAGAAGAAGATCCGATTGAATTATCAGTTCTTCTTGCTTCCGGTACCGGTGAAACGCTCATTGCTGAAGCGGCAGGAAATTTTACCGTCACAGCTGCACAGCAAAATTACATCTTTACACACGAATCTGTCACGCTTGCACCGGGAGAGTACTACTCTGTATTAAATCTCTCAAATCAGGTCATTGAATCTGTGGAAGATTACGAGATAACTGATGAAGAGCTCTCTAAAATCGCAAGTGTCATTCACACAGCAGTCCTTGAAACTCCTTTAGCGATTGCAGAGCGCCACATCAGTTTGATGTTGCCTGATTATGCTGTACCCGGAAAGGAAGCGAGCATAGCAATCGCCGGAAATAACGATTATAAAGTAATGAATGCAACGCAGTCTCCATTTACGATTAACCTTGAGTCCATTCAGGGCGCGTTGTACGTTCGGATTACAGGACCTGTTCAGCCGTTCACCTATACCGCTGAAATCCCTGAAACAGATATTCTTCCATTCAGAACGGTTCGCCAGTACAGTGCGTTTGTAGCAGACGGAGCAGTTGAAGTGACAGAACCCGGTCTCGATGGTCAGCTTATACCAATTGAGCGCGTAACGCTTGACGTCGATTCGATTGAAATAGACAGGGAATTTTTATACGAAGACTTCTATCCGCCGGTTCACCGTGTTGAAGTGACCAGTCTGGATTCACCTGCACCGCTTGCTGAGGAGAACCCGGAAGAGCAGGATGATTCTGAAAACACTGATAATCCTTCAGACGCTGAAGATGAAAATAACCAGACAGATGGTGAAAATAACGAAAGCCCTGCTACCGGTAATGCAGGTGAGAATTCCGGCGCCAACGATTCGGATGAAAATTCATCCGGTCAAAATAATGCCGGGGGCGGATCTGCAGGCAGCGGTTCAGATCAGAATAATGGTGAGAACGAGCACGGCAGAAAAGAAAATGATCAGAACAAATCCATAAAACAGGATCAGAACCCAAAGTAAATGTCAGGAGGAAAGGCTGATGACAGTTCAACCAAAAAAGCGCCTTGGTGATATGCTGATCGAAGCAGGCGTACTTTCACAGGAACAGCTTGAAAAAACGCTCTCTGAAAAACAGCAGCACTTGAAGCTCGGCGATGCACTGCTTGAAAGAGGGTACATCACTGAGCAGCAATTAATTGAAGTACTCGAAGTGCAGCTTGGCATTGAGCGGGTCAGCCTTTACAGATATCCATTTGACACGAATCTGTTCACACTGATTCCGAAAGATGATGCCCAGCGCAAATTAATTATCCCGCTAAAAAAAGAAGCGGAAAAGCTTTATGTGGCTATGAACGACCCGATGGATTATTACACAATTGAAGATCTGAGACTGTCCACCGGCTTTGAAATAAGACCGGTTATTTCTACCAAAGATGATATTATCAGATCTATTAATAAGTATTATGAGACTGAAGAAGGCTTTGAAGACCTGAAAATTGATGAATCAAAAGATGTCTCTGCGCAGGAACTGACAGATATGGAGTCGCCGATCATCAGGCTGGTGAATCAGCTGTTATCAGCAGCATCTTCCCAGCGCGCAAGTGATATTCACATTGACCCGCAGGAAACAAAAGTTCTCGTGAGAATCCGTGTGGACGGTGTGCTGCGGACAGAACGCGTGCTACCAAAGCACATTCAGTCCATGCTGACTGCACGTATTAAAATACTTGCCAATATTGATATCACAGAACAGCGGATTCCGCAGGACGGACGTATTAAGATCAATGTGGACTACAAACCAATTGATCTGCGTGTATCAACGCTTCCGACTGTATACGGTGAAAAAATTGTTTTGCGTATTCTTGATTTAAGCAGCTCGCTTAATGATATTCAGACGCTCGGATTTAACCGGCTGAATCTGAAGCGGTTCCAGTCCATGATTGAAAAGCCGACCGGCATTGTGCTGATTACAGGGCCAACCGGTTCAGGAAAATCCTCCACGCTTTATGCGGCACTAAACAAATTGAACAGTGAAGATGTCAACATTATCACTGTTGAAGATCCGGTTGAATATCAACTTGAAGGCATTAATCAGATTCAGGTGAATACCAACGTCGGTCTTTCATTTGCTAAAGGACTACGGGCGATTTTGCGTCAGGATCCAAATGTCATTATGGTCGGAGAAATCCGTGATCAGGAAACGGCTGAAGTCGCAATCAGGGCGTCACTGACAGGTCACCTTGTCTTAAGTACGATCCATACGAATGATTCACTCAGTACAGTGACTAGACTCTTTGATATGGGCGTGGAGCCGTTTTTAATTGCTTCCTCACTGAGCGGGGTTGTTGCGCAGCGTCTTGTGAGAAAAGTCTGCCGTGACTGTGCAGAAAAGCAGGAAGCTACAGTCAGCGAAAAAGAGATTTTTGCCAAGCGTGGTATTCAGATTGAAACTGTCTTTAGAGGTAAAGGGTGCACGTCATGTAATATGACCGGTTACAAAGGACGAATCGCCATACATGAAGTGCTAATGATTGATGAAGAAATGAGAAATATTATCTTAAACCGTGAATCGTTTGCCAGACTGAGAGAAGTTGCGATTAAAAACAAAACGATCTTTCTGATTGATGATGGACTGCTGAAAGTGAAGCAGGGCATTACAACCACTGAAGAGATCATGCGTGTGGCAATAGAATAGGAGCTGTATGTATGAAAGAGGAAATGCATTACCTGCTGAAAACCGCTTTTGAACTCGGTGCATCTGATATGCATCTTTCTGTCGGGTCTCCACCGGTACTGAGAATTGACGGCAGCCTGAAAAGACTTGGCAAAGATAAACTTAGAGGTGAACATACGCAGAAGATGGCAGAAGCTATTTTTCCGGATGGAAAATGGCAGAACTTTCTTGAAAAAGGGGAAATCGACTTTTCCTATGGTCTCCCGGGCGTATCTAGATTCCGTGTGAATGTTTATCACCAGCGGAACTGCATGTCACTTGCGATCCGTGTGATCCCAACATCTATTCCGACATTAAAAAGTCTGAGTCTGCCGCCTGTGCTTGAGGAAATTGCCCATTATCATCAGGGACTGGTTCTTGTGACAGGGCCGACCGGCAGTGGTAAATCCACCACACTTGCCTCAATGATTCAGCACATTAACCAGACTGAGAAAAAGCACATTATTACCCTTGAGGATCCGATCGAGTATCTTCATAGCCACGAGGGCTGTATCATCGATCAGCGTGAGGTAGGGTATGACACGAAAACATTTGCCAACGGACTCAGAAGTGCACTCAGACAGGACCCGGACATTATTCTGGTGGGGGAAATGAGAGACCTTGAAACGATCCAGACAGCGATCACTGCTGCAGAAACTGGTCACCTTGTATTTGCCACGCTTCACACATCAAGTGCGGCATCAACCGTTGAACGGATCATTGACGTGTTCCCGCCTGAACAGCAGCCACAGATCAGGCTGCAGCTTGCAAGTGTTTTAAAAGGTGTCATCTCGCAGCGTCTGCTGCCTCTAAAAGATAAAAAAGGAAGAGTCGCCGCCGTTGAGATTATGACACATAACGCCGCTGTTGCAAACCTAATCCGAACGGAAAAAGTCCACCAGCTGCCTTCAGTCATTCAGACATCTATGGCACAGGGTATGCAGCTCATTCAGACAGCGGTCAGAGAGCTCTATGATAAAAATATGATTTCGCAGGAAACGGCGAAACCGTACATGTAAGGGGGGAGCTCGGGATGGCACGTTTTAAATATGAGGGCAGAACAAAAAGCGGGCTGAAAAAAGGGATCGTCTCGGCGGTAACGAGAAAAGAAGCGATCCAGCAGCTTGCCGCTGATGGGATCCGCGTGACTGATATTGAAGAGCAGCAGGAAACGCTTTTAACAAAAGATATTGCAATCGGGAATCCGGTTAAGCTTCAGCACCTGCTGATTTTTGTGAGACAGTTTTCCACGCTGTTAAAAGCAGGTGTGACAGTGGTCGACTCAACTGCTGTACTTGCAAAACAGACGGAAAGTAAAGCGCTCAGGAAGGCGTTGCAGTCAGTGGAAGCTGACCTGCGTGAAGGTAATACGCTATCTGAATCCCTGGCAAAGTTCAACCGGATATTTGAACCGTTCTTTGTCAATATGCTGAGATCCGGTGAAGCAACCGGTAACCTTGATGAGACGCTCGAGCGTTTGGGTGATCACTACGAGAAGCAGTATAATACTCGCCAGAAAATCAGGTCAGCGCTATCCTACCCGGTTGTGGTGGCGATTGTGGCATTTGGGGTTGTCATTTTTCTATTGACCTCAGTCGTGCCGACATTTGTTAATATGTTCGCAGATTTCGGTGGTGAACTGCCGCTTATTACACAGTTCGTTCTCGGTGCCAGTGATTTTATGGTCAACTGGTGGTATATCGTAATATTATTGATAGCCGGAATTGCAGCCGGGGTTATTGCGCTGAAAAAACATCCGAAAACTAAATATCAGTTTGACTATTTTGTACTGAAAATCCCGCTTTTTGGCAAGCTCATACAAAAAGCAGTACTTGCCAGGCTGACAAGAACGCTGAGCTCTCTTTTTTCAAGCTCTGTTCCAATCCTGCAGGCGCTTGCTATCTCAGAAACGATTGTTGAAAATGAAGTCATTGCAAAAGTCATCAGGGAATCAAGAGAATCACTTGAAAGAGGAAATTCACTAACAGACCCGATGAAAAATCACTGGGCATTTCCACCCCTGATCTCACAAATGATACAAATTGGTGAACAAACCGGTTCTTTAGACGCGATGCTTGGAAAAGTGGCAGACTTCTACGAAAAAGAAGTTGACCATGCCACAGAACAGCTGAAATCACTGATCGAACCGCTGATGATCGTTTTTTTAGCAGGTATCGTCGGAACAATTGTGACCGCTATCATGGTACCAATGTTTGAGATCTTTAATGACGTTCAGCAATATTAGATACATTTTAGCTATTTTATGCTATATTTATGCTATATTTTTCATGTAAAAGTATAGTAGTATAAAAGTAGAGGAAAAACACTAACAAATGGAGGAATACACATGTTTAAGAAAATGAAGTCAATGATTAAAAATGAACGTGGTCTGACACTAATTGAATTACTTGCAGTTGTTGTTATCCTTGGCATTATTGCAGCGATTGCGATTCCGGCGATTGGCGGAATTATTGATAACACAAGACAGGACGCACACGTTGCGAATGCGCAACAGATGATTAGTTCGGCGAAGATTGCAGTAGCAGGGGATAATAACTTAGTACCGGAATCAGGAAATACAGTATCAATTACACTTGGTACGCTAGAAAATGAAGGTTACATTGAAACTTTAGAGGATCCAGATGGGGATAACGATACTTATAATAGAGACGATTCGGTGGTTATAGTTACTGCTGATGCTGGAAATCAATTAACATATACTGTTTATTTAAATGGTGATGAAAGAGATGTTGAAGATCCTGCTAACGAAGATGACCCTGTTGCTGAAGCAGCATTAGATCGAAATGCAGTAGTAAACGACTAAAAAACAAGCCCCCCGGGCTTGTTTTTTTACTATCTAAAAGTCCCAAATACGTTATAATGAGATTATCCTATTTCACCATAGGACAACATTGATTGACAGCTGAATTCAGCCGAGAAAGGGTTTTTACATGCTAAAGTCATTATTAAGCCGCTCCGATCAGTTTGTACATATTGTTTTTTCAGAAGAAGCCATCAGAATGGTGGAACTGAAGTCACTGAACCCGCTTGATATTAAACAGGTGCAGTATTATGAACTGCCTGAAGGGATCATCCAGCGCGGGAAGATAGAAGACGCAGAAACGCTTGAATCCATTTTAGAGCAGTGTGTACGCGACTGGAAGATTAAAAGGAAAAAAGTGCAGTTTACTGTACCGGATCATTATGTGATTGTGCGACAGATTGAATTAAAGGAAAACCTCTCCGATCAGGAAATTCACGGTTATTTATATATGGAGCTTGGTAACAGGATTCAACTGCCATTTGATGATCCTGTATTTGATTTTGTGAAATTACCGGGTGACAATAAGAGAAATATTATAATTTTTGCTTCACCTGTTGATGTGGTGAGCAGTTACAGGGACCTGTTTGATAAAGCTTCCCTTGAACCCCTGACCGCTGATATTACACCGCTCTCCTTATACAGGTATTATCAGCATACAGGAACGCTTGATCAGACGGATCATTTAATGTTTTTACATATGGAACCGAGTCAGCTGACCGTGTCAGTATTTCATAACGGGTTCCCGTTATTTATGAGACCGATTGATCTTTGGGACATAGAATTTGAGGAACTTTATAGTGAAATCGAAAAAATTATGCGATTTTATCAGTATTCTGTTGTACAGGATGACGGTGAGATCGGGAAAATTTATTTAAGCGGAGACCACTCTGATGTGGAAGACTTTCACCAGGGGTTATCTGACACGGTGAGAGTGAAGGTTGAAAAGCCATTTATCACAAGGGAAATTAATCACCTGGATATCGATCCAAAAGGATTTGAAGTGGCGATTGGTCTTGCGTTAAAAGAGGGACTGCGATGAATCAGATATCCATTAACTTACTCCCTAGAAAACAGAGAAAACAGCGGTTTAACAAGGTTTTTATACTGCCAATTCTGATTGCTTTTATTCTTCTGATCGCAGCTGTATTTGTGCTTCAGTGGTCAAAAAATGAAGAGCTCAGCATACTTGAATCACGTCTTGAACAGGCTGAACAGGAAAAGCTGCTGCTTGAACAGCAAAATGCTGTAAGCGAACCTTCCGGGGGCATCACAGATCTTGAATCCGCGATCACCTTTATGGAGGATTATCCGATTCCAACAGTTGAAGTGCTCGATTATTTGACAGAACTTTTACCTGAAAGAGGATTTTTCGAGTCATTTCAGTATACCGACACAGGTCTGATTACGCTGACGGTTCAGTTCGATCTGAGCAGAGAGGCAGCATTTTATCTGCACCAGCTTGAGCAGTCCGACCGGGTGGCTGAAGCATCCCTTCAAAGCATGGTAACAGAAGAAATAGATACAGAGGCTGCAGGAACAGAAGAGATCCTGCCGCGTTATATTGCGCAGTATACAGTGATGCTGAACAAACAGACATTCAGGGAGGGTGATGAACTTGAATAGTGGAATAAACAAATCGTCACTGATCACCATTGTCCTCGCAGTCCTTGCAGTCATGCTTCCTGTTGCACTGTATTTTATGCTGATCTATCCATTAAATGCTGAGGTTGAACTGAAAACGCAGCAGCTCGAAACGGAGGAACAGCTGATCGATGCACTCCTTTTAAACAGTGAAAACGTTACAGCCGTAACGCTTGAAAGCAGTGCTGAGCTGCAAAAGCAGGTACCTGTTAAACCGCTCGTTGATCAGCTGATTCTTGAACTTGAAAAAGCAGAGCTCGTATCCCGCAGTCTGATCAGCTCTATAAATATTACTGAATCGGAAGTGACATCGCTGAATGAGGTGGAAGAAGCGCCTGAGCAGATGGGAAATCCGCTAGAAACGCCGGCTGAGGGAAATGCAGCACTTAATGAAGATACTGAAGAAGTTGTCGTAGAAACAGAGCCGGTTCCGCTAGATATCCAGGCACCGGCAGGGCTTTATAAAGTACTGATGAACCTGTCCGTTTCCTCTGACAGTTATTTTGAAATGCAGCAGTTTTTAGATGTACTCGAACAGTCAAACCGGATTATGGAAGTGGAGCAGATCAGTTTTTCAGATGACGGTGAGCAGGTGTCAATCAATGACCTGTCTGAACCGTTTGTCTACACACTGTCTGTTGCGGCATTTTATTATCCGGAGCTTGAAGAACTTGTCAGTGAACTGCCGCTGATCAATGCACCGCCACCGGCCGAAAAGAATAACCCGCTCTCACAATTTCCTGATCTTAATGAAGATGACGAGGAAGAGGAATGAAAAAAAACAATGAACGAGGGTTTACGCTCATCGAACTGCTCGCTGTAATTGTAATTCTCGGTATTCTCTTGTCTATTGGTGCACTTATGATCCAGACGACAATCTCAAAAGCGAAACAGGATGCTTTTATTTCAAATGCCTACACAATGAAAGAAGCTGCAAGAAAATATGCATTGTATCACCGGATTGATGAAACACCTGTTGACCGTGTAACGTATCAGGATCTTTTGAATGAAGGACTTGTTGAAGAAGCCCGGGACCCGTTTACAGGTGAAATATTTGCTGAAGATAATCCAAGCTACGTCGTATTTTCAGGGATTGAGCCGGTTTCTATCTGCCTTTATGCTGAAAGCCATAAAATCTGCGGTAGTAGGGATTCAGAGGAACCATCAACTTTTGATTCGTTATCACGTGACAGCATTACGCCATATTAAAAGGAGCTTTGAGCTGATGTCCATTTTATTTTCCGGTCTGTTTTTTCTTTACGGCACAATATTTGGTTCTTTCTATAACGTAGTCGGTCTGCGGGTGCCGAAAAAAAAATCCATCGTAAGCCCGGGCTCCGCCTGTCCTAAGTGTGGTCACCGGTTAAAATGGACTGAGCTCATACCGGTACTTTCATATTTTCTGTTAAGAGGAAAATGCAGCAGCTGCGGTTTAACGATCCCTGTTAAATATCCGGTGATAGAAGCTTTTACAGGTCTTTTATTTGCACTCAGCTTTTATGTATATGGGTTTTCAGGTGAGCTGATAGTCAGCGTCTTGTTTGCATCACTGCTGATCATTATATCTGTATCTGACCTTGAATATATGCTGATCCCTGACCGTATTCTGTTATTTTTCGGCGGCCTGCTTTTGATGCTCAGAATAATTGCTCCTTTATCCCCCTGGTGGGACGCCCCCCTTGGAGCTGCATCAGGCTTTACCCTTTTACTGTTAATCGCCATTATCTCAAAAGGCGGTATGGGCGGCGGGGACATTAAGCTTTATGCCGTTATTGGATTAGTGCTTGGGGTGAAACTGACGCTGCTGTCTTTCTTTATCGCAACATTCATCGGAACAGCAGCAGGCTTGTTTGCCATTTACGCGAGAAAGAAATCGAGAAAAGACCCAGTGCCGTTCGGACCTTCAATTGCGGCGGGTGCAATGATTGCTTATTTCTGGGGGAATGATCTGATCTCGGCTTATATGAATCTGATTTTCTGACGGGCAAAATGTCTGTCGGAATCTCTCGTGAACAGGACGACAAATGTCTTGTTCTTTTTTTTATGTTTCATGCTAGCCTCTACTTATCTGAAGAAAAGAAGGAGCGCTCAAGATGAAACAGGAACCGGCTTCGAAAAATAAAGATGGAACCATTATTCAATTTCCTTCATTTGAGAACAGAAAACAGACAAAAGGGTTAATGTTATTTCCGATTGTATCAGGTATTTTATGTGCGGCGATTTTCGGACTGATTTTAAATCTCTTGTTAGAAAAGCCTGAACAGCAGCCGCTGCTTGCTGAGCCGCCTGAAGAGACAAGCCTGTTTGAAGTACCTGCATTCACTTTTTGGGTGCTGCAGGCCGGGGCGTTCAGCACGGAAGCAGGAGCTGATGACTTCATTTCCACGCTGTCTTCTGAGACGCCATACGTTCTGGTAAAACAGGATGATATGCATCTTTTATGGATCGGGGCAGCCGGAACAGAAGAAAAGGCAAAAGCGCTGGCAGCCGCTCATACCGGAGATGTATACCTGAAACAAATCGGTGTAGAAGCGTTTCAGCTCGACCTGTCTGAAAAAGAATGGGAATGGCTGTCCGCTATAATAGGTGCAATACATCAAAAACTCACATCACCCGGCTCAGCGTTTACTGCGACTAGCGGTGAGCTGGAGAATAATGATCTTGAAACGCTGCAGAAAGTAATCAAAAATAGCAGTGGTGAAACAGCCTTTCTACAAAGTCTTGGTGCGATTTTACAGCTTGAAAAGAATAGCAGTGAATGAAGGTTAATTTCATTTGATACAGGCGGCACAGCGGGGGCCGAGTTAAATGTTCCACTATTAGAATCATTCTAATAGTGAACCGCTGAACCCCGACCCCACCGAGCCGCCTAAATCATGTAAGACTTCCAAATAAATCATCCCCACCACAAAACTTGTGCTATACTGAACCTGTCTCCCAATTATCATTTTACACAGAGGTGAAATTCATGGAAATCATTTTAGCTTCACAATCTCCGCGTCGTAAAGAATTAATGACACTACTCCCTTATCCTTTTAAGATTCACCCTTCTTCATTTGATGAATCCACCATTACAGATCCGGATCCCGAGACAGCGGTACGTAAAATCGCTGAAGGAAAAGCAGCTGATATCGCTGTTGAATATCCTGATTCAGTCGTGATCGGCAGTGACACGATTGTGTATCAGGACAAAATTTTAGGAAAGCCAAAAACAGCTGAAGAAGCAGCAGACATGCTTCGGAGTCTATCAGGCCGCACGCATACTGTTTATACAGGCGTTGTCCTGATGAAAGGGACAGAAATGGTTTCATTTACAGAACAGACAGAAGTTACGTTCTGGCCGCTTTCTGATCAGGAAATCAGTGACTACGTTGCAACTGATGATCCTTATGATAAGGCAGGGGCTTACGGGATTCAGTCCGGAGGTGCTTTGTTTGTTCATTCGATTAAAGGAGATTATTATGCGGTTGTAGGGCTTCCGGCTGCCCGTCTGAAAAGGGAGCTTCAACGCTTTCTCAGCTGTTTTCACTCATAAGGAGGAAAATCATGCTGATTCCGCAAAAAACGTTAATGATCAGAGATTACCAGGACGAAGATAAGCCGCGTGAACGCTTTATTAATCAGGGACCTCAGAGCTTATCCAACCAGGAGTTGATCGCAATACTGCTGCGCACGGGCTCTAAAGAGGAGTCCGTCATTAACCTCGCCAACAAACTGCTTCAGGAATTCAACGGATTAAGGTCTTTAAAAGAAGCATCTTTTAATGAATTGACTTCGATCAAAGGCATCGGTCACGCAAAAGCTGTGCAGGTGCTGGCTGCTGTTGAAGTAGGCCGCAGGATCGCCAACATTACTTTTGAAGACAGGTTCACAATTCGTTCACCTGAAGATGGTGCCACTTTTTTGATGAATGAAAT
The DNA here is from genome assembly GCF_044383825.1 of Jeotgalibacillus sp. JSM ZJ347. NCBI lineage: Bacteria > Bacillati > Bacillota > Bacilli > Caryophanales > Caryophanaceae > Jeotgalibacillus > Jeotgalibacillus sp. JSM ZJ347. The sequence goes on from NZ_JBISEN010000001.1 coordinate 225,541, forward strand.
GCGCTTTTTAACTCAGGAGCATTTCGTAGCGCTTTACCTCAACACTAAAAATCAGATTATCCACCAGCAGACTATTTTCATCGGTTCGCTGAATGCCTCTATTGTGCACCCCAGAGAGGTTTTTAAAGAAGCTTTCAAGCGTTCAGCGGCCTCTATTATCTGTGCGCACAACCACCCGAGCGGTGATCCTTCCCCTTCAAAAGAAGATATTGATGTGACCAGAAGATTAGTAGAATGTGGGAAAATGATAGGCATTGAAGTGCTCGATCATTTAATCATCGGTGAGAAGAAGTATGTCAGTTTGAAGGAAAAAGGGTATATGTAACGTTGTTAAAATACATGCGTGTAAGCTATAATTAAAGCTATGGTTTTTGACCGGCCTGTAAAAGGCTATTAGTGTAATGAGAAAGGGAGATACTCCATGTTTGGAACGAAAGATATAGGGATTGATTTGGGTACAGCGAATACACTTGTTTACATAAAAGGGAAGGGAATTGTTGTTAGAGAACCTTCAGTCGTAGCGCTCAGACAGGATACGAGAGATATTGTAGCAGTGGGAAATGAAGCGAGAAATATGATTGGCAGGACGCCGGGGAATATTGTTGCGCTCCGCCCAATGAAAGACGGCGTTATTGCGGACTTTGAAACGACGTCAACAATGATGAAATATTATATGAATCAGGCACTGAAAAATGGCTCATTCACGAGAAAGCCTTACGTGATGGTCTGTGTGCCATCCGGGATTACATCTGTTGAGAAGCGTGCAGTGATTGATGCAGCTAGACAGGCTGGTGCAAAAGACGCTTTTCCGATTGAAGAGCCGTTTGCAGCTGCAATTGGTGCCGGGTTACCTGTCTGGGAACCGACTGGCAGTATGGTCGTAGATATTGGTGGAGGTACAACTGAAGTGGCAGTCATTTCACTCGGTGGTATTGTCACAAGCGAATCCATTCGCGTGGCAGGCGATGAAATGGATGATGCGATTGTTACGTATATCAGAAAGCAATACAACCTGATGATTGGTGAACGTACGGCTGAGGCGGTCAAAATGGAGATCGGCTCTGCTGTTGCAGCTGAAAACGATGTAACAATGGAAATCCGTGGTCGTGATCTGCTCACTGGTCTGCCTAAAACAATTGAGATTACACAAAAGGAAATTCAGCGTGCGCTTGCTGATACGATTGCAACGATTATTGAATCAGTAAAAAGTACACTTGAGCATACCCCGCCGGAGCTTTCAGCAGATATTATGGATCGCGGAATTGTCTTGACAGGTGGCGGCGCATTGCTTCAGGGGCTTGATCAGTTAATGACAGAAGAAACATCTATGCCTGTTCACATTGCTGAAGAACCGCTGGATTGTGTGGCAATTGGTACAGGTAAAGCATTGGATAATATTGATTACTTTAAAAAACAGAAGTAACAGGGAAAACAGTACGTTAGGGTGTGCAGAAAATGCCTTCTTTTTTAAGGAATAAAAGGCTGATTGTGCTGCTCGTCAGTATTATACTGCTTGTCGCATTGATTGGCTTTTCTTTAAGGGAAAGAGAGAACATTTCTCTTCCTGAACAGTTTGTAAAGGATATTGTAGGATTCGGACAGAACATCGCATCAAAACCTGCAAGTTTTGTTCAGGGCGGTGTAGAAAGCGTACAGGATCTGTTGAATACCTACAGTGAAAATAAGAAGCTCAAATCAAGACTTGAAGAACTTGCGCTGCTTGAAACGCAGGTGACGGACCTTGAGAGAGACAATGAAGAATTAAGAGCACAGACAAACGTTGAAGGGAATATTCGTGATTACAGTACAACAAATGCAACTGTGATCGCGAGAAACCCTGATCAGTGGCAGGATACAATCATTATTGATAAAGGTCAGGTAAACGGGATTGAAGCTGACATGGCTGTTCAGACAGCCGGTGGAATGATTGGCAGAGTAAAAGATACGGGTCAGTTTACATCTACTGTAGAACTGCTTAGTGCGAGAAACTCAAATAACCGTGTGTCAGCTTTAATTCAGACAGAAGAATCGAATGTTTACGGATTAGTAGAAGGATTTGACCCGGAAAGAGAAGAACTTATGGTTAAGAAAATACCATTTGATGTTCCGGTAGAAGAAGGATCAAGCGTCATTACATCCGGACTTGGCGGTGTCTTCCCGCGTGGTCTTCTGATCGGTGAAGTCACAGAAGTCTCATCTGATGAATATGGCCTTACTCAGACGGCCTACGTGAAACCTGCTGCAAAACTTTATGATATTGAACATGTTTTAGTATTGGAACGCACGGCTGCAGGTGCTGATGAGATTGAATCTGAATTAGAGGAGGAAGAGGAATGAGACGGTTCCTTCTTCCGCTACTCGGTATCGTCATTTTCTACAGTGAAAGTATTTTTGCAACTTTTTCGCCAATCGAAGTGGCAGGTGACACGAGACTGCTTGTTCCCCGTTTTTTGATTGTGTTCTTATTGTTTTTAAGCTTCTATTACAGCCGGAATATCTCATATATTTATGCGTTTGTTTTCGGCTTTCTCTATGATGTGTTCTTTACAGGAATTATGGGCGTATATATGTTTTTATTCCCGTTCCTGATTTATATTTCTACATTAATTTTACGGCTTATCTTTCAGAATATTGTGATCAGCAGTCTGATTGCACTGGTGATGATTGCGCTGCTTGAGTGGTTCGTTTACCAGTTTAATCTCCTGATCGGCATTGCAGATTTAGGCATTCAGGGATTTTTAAATCAGAGATTATATTCGACATTACTTTTTAATGCAGCATTTATTTTTATCGCTGCCTATCCTTTTAAAGCCTGGATGTCAGCACTGAGAATCAGGCAGCTCGAGGATTAATACGCTACAGTTTGGGGTGAATCATGTGGGTGCACAAAATGTCATGATTAAAGGCACGAAAGACGGCTTTATTTTAAAATTAAATGATCAGTGCGGTTATGACGTTTTAAAAGAAGAGCTGATTGACAAGCTTTCTGTTCAATATAAAGCGCCTGCTGATGGTCAGGCGGTTAAAGCCAGAGTTGAAGTTGGCAACCGCTATTTAACAGATTTGCAGCAGGAAGAAATCAAACAGATTGTACATCAGCAGAAAAGCCTGCTTGTAGACGAAATTTACAGTAATGTAATCACAAAAGACGAATCAGAACAGAGAGTAAGAGAAAAAGAGATGTCTTCTATGACTGGTATTGTCAGGTCCGGTCAAGTCATTGAAGTTGAAGGAGACTTTCTGCTTGTGGGTGATGTGAACCCTGGTGGAATGATTATGGCAGGCGGAAACATCTATATTTTAGGATCGCTGAAAGGCATTGCGCATGCTGGCTGTTATGGAAAAGAGGAAGCGGTTATTGTTGCTTCCCAGATGCTTCCTGCACAGCTTCGCATTGCATCAAAATTGAACCGTGCACCTGATCATGACGATGACGCTCATGAGATGGAATGTGCATACATAGATGACAGTAATCAGATCGTTGTTGACCGTTTGCAGATTTTAAGAAAGATTCGTCCAAGTATTACAAAGGTTGAAGGAGGAAGATAGCAGTGGGTGAAGCAATTGTCATTACATCTGGTAAAGGCGGTGTTGGTAAAACAACAACAACTGCCAATCTGGGTACAGCAATCGCCATGCAGGGGAAAAAAGTATGCTTAATAGATACTGATATCGGCCTGCGTAACCTTGATGTGATTCTGGGGTTGGATAACAGAATTATATATGATCTTGTGGATGTGGTGGAAGGACGCTGTAAACCAAATCAGGCGCTTGTGAAAGATAAACGGTTTGATGGTTTACTGTATCTTCTGCCTGCTGCACAGACAAGTGATAAATCAGCAGTAAATCCTGCACAGATGAAAGAGCTTGTAGATCAGCTGAAGCAGGATTATGACTATATTTTAATTGATTGTCCTGCAGGGATCGAGCAGGGGTATAAAAATGCCATTGCAGGGGCTGACCGCGCGATTGTGGTGACAACGCCGGAAAGGTCAGCAGTAAGAGATGCAGACAGAATTATCGGGCTGCTTGAACAGGAAACAGATGAAGCACCTGTACTGATTATTAACAGAATCAGAAATCATCTGATGGAATCAGGAGATATGCTTGACATTGACGAAGTGACAACACATTTATCAATTGATCTGCTCGGTATTGTAATAGATGATGATCAGGTCATTACAGCTTCAAATAAAGGTGAACCGATTACAATGAATCCGGACAGCAAGGCATCAATTGCATACCGCAACATTGCAAGAAGAATTCTTGGTGAATCCATACCGCTGATGTCACTGTCAGATGAAAAACCAACGTTTCTCCAGAAAATCTTTAAGGTTCTCGGCAAAAAGTAAAGAAGCCGGCAGCGAATGTGCTGCCGGTTTTTTTCATAGGATGAACCACAAGCCTTAATAAGGGAGAGTGTATGTATGTCCCCTGTGAAAAAGTTTAAAGGTAAAATGCGTGAAAAGGAGCGGGGGAAAGCCCGTTTCCCTGAAAAGTTTTTAGTAAAAACCATCCTTGCCGGATTAATTGCTGTATTATTTACTGCAAATGAGGACGACCTCTGGTCAATTGAACAGCTGATTGAAGCCCAGGAGGTTCTGTATTCTTCATTTGAATTTGCCGCACACTATGATGCATGGGGCAGGCACCTTGGCTTTATGACTAACATTCAAAAAGATGAAACCGTCATGCCTGTATCTGCTTCATTTTATCAGGAAGCTTTAAGCGGGGAACGTGCTGAAATTGAAGCGGCTGTCATGGAGCCGATCTTTGCGCCGAGGAGCGGGATCATTTTATTTGCTGGGGAATCAGAAGGAGAAAGCATGGTTGTCATGCAGCATCCGGACAGGAGGAAAACCGTATATTTGTCGGTTGTACCTGCCGGGGTGAAAACATTCGACCTGGTCAATGCCGGAGATCAGATTGGTCATACTGACAGCAATACATATCAATTTATGCTGAAGCCGTCAGATACACCATTCAATCTTCATCAGCTATTAAATGAGATCAATGAGAGAGAATAATTTCAGGGTTTCGATTCATCCAATGCTCTGGTTAATGGCTTTTGCCTCTTTCATATCCGGTCAGTTCTTTTCCTTCTTTTTACTGTTTATGCTGATTCTTTTTCATGAAGCGGCTCACGGATTGACTGCACGTTGCTATCATTGGAACGTGACAAAGCTGACACTGCTTCCTTTTGGCGGTCAGCTTGAAGTAAAAAATATATTAAATAAACCGGTTGCTGAAGAACTGGCAGTTGCAGTCAGCGGACCTTTGTTTCATTTGATTGTTCACTTAGCCATTCTTTCCTTTGAGCCCTCATTTTCATTTATAAAAGAGCTGTATTACTTAAACCTCCAGCTGATGCTGTTCAATCTACTTCCTGTGTGGCCGCTTGATGGAGGAAGGATCATTTACTGTTTGTCTAACCTGATCTATCCTTTTAAAAAAAGCATCCATATTTCAATCATCAGCAGTTTGATCAGCCTTTTGATCATCTTGTTCTACCTGCTGAATGGCTTTCAGTTTCAATGGATGCTTTTATATATGTACACGGCGGTTTGCACGCTGCAGTTGTTCCGCAACAGGCACTTCCTGCACAGGCAGTTCCTGCTTGAAAAATGGGAATCGAGAGGTCAGAAAGAAAAGGTTGAAGTCGTTGAGGGATTATTAAGTCTGCAGGCACTGGCTGATAAAATGCATAAAGGTAGAAAAGAATATTTTATCCTGCTGGGTAACGAAAAGATGCTCGGGAAACTGAGTGATGATATGATAATTAAACGATACTTTTCCGCTGTGAAATAACAGCTGGTTCAAAAAGAAGGTGCAGTTATTGAAGCAATTAATCGTCAGTCATAAAACACGCGAAAAAAAATGGGCGGTCATGAACCATCAGAAATTAGAAAGACTTGAACTCTATCCGCCTTTTTCACAAACAAAGGTTGGAAATATATACAGCGGGACCATCGCAAGTATTAAGCCGTCATTACAAGCGGCTTTTGTTATGTTTGATCATGGACCTAAAGGTTACCTTCCGTTAAAAACCATACCGGCTGTATACAGCCCGGTTCATCAGGGAATGAGGCTGATGGTTCAGGTGAAAAAAGATGAAGAAGCAACAAAAGGACCTGTCCTGACCGGTGATATTGAGTTAACCGGTAAACATATGGTGTATTTCCCTTTCAGCGATATGATCAGGTTTTCAAAAAAAATTAAGCAGGCTGAGCGCTCGCGATTGAAAAAGTGGGCGGAAGGTTCGCTGACAAAAGGTGACGGCGTACTGATCAGAACAGAAGCCGAGGCTGCAGATGAGAGCACTTTAACTTCAGAGTTAAATGAATTAGTGCAGGATTTTGAACGACTCCAGCAGTCTTTTAAACAACAGAAAGGCTTTTTCTTAATTGATCAGCCCGAGACATTTTCTGATGATGTCATAGAGATCCTGTTAAAAGAACAGCCTGATAAAGTCATTACTGATACTGCTGCAATGGCAAATCAGCTGAAGTCAGCTGCAGCTGAATCGGACCTGACGGCGCAGATTTCATTATATCTAGAGGATGAGGACCTTTTCAGTCAATACCTGAAAGAGGACGTGTATCATCTGATGACGAGACAAACGGTCTGGCTGGATGGCGGCAGTTCAATTGTCATTGATGCGCTTGAGGCATTAACGGTCATTGATGTGAACTCTTCAAAGCAGACAGGCTCTAAGCAGCAGCAGGCAGCGATTAAGGATATCAATCAAAAAGCCGCCCTTGAATCCCTCAGACAAATGAAACTGAGAGATATGCATGGCATCATTCTAATCGATTTTATCAATATGGAACACTCTGCTGACCGTGCTGAGATTGACAGACTGATCAGGGGAGCTGCAAAATCAGATCACAAACACGTTCATGCAGCCGGATTTACAGAACTCGGACTTTATCAGTTAACGAGGAAAAAAACAAAGGCCGCTTATCGCACGCTTTATACAATACCTTGCCCTGTCTGTTCAGGTAAGGGTCAGGTCCGTTCGCCTGAAAACTGCCTGATTGAACTTGAAAAAGAACTGCTGTCAAAACGCAGAACAATTGATAAAGCCGAAATCAAACTAACAAAAGACATACACAGCCTGATCAAGGAAGACACTGCTTTTATCAAATGGATCAAAGAAGAACTCAGCATTCCGGTCACCCTGACAGAAATCGAGCACAGTCATCCTTACTATAAAATTATTTCGACATCAGTTTAGTTACCTGACATTTAATTATGATCAGCCAGATGATCAGCAACAAAATCAAGAATGTCATTGACACACAGATTCCGTGTGTGATAACATTCATATGTTACTGATTGTAGCACCCGTGCTGCAACCGCTCATAACAGGTCATTAAGCACCATCTGGTCACCTGGTATATGGCGAGTCTAAGTGAACTCAAGGAGGTGCATTGGAATGTACGCAATTATTGAAACAGGCGGAAAGCAGATGAAAGTAGTTGAAGGCCAGGAGGTCTACATCGAAAAGCTTAACGCTGAAGCAGGCGAAGAAATTACGTTTGACAAAGTTCTTTTCGTAGGCGGAGATAATGTAAAAGTAGGAAGCCCACTAGTTGATGGCGCTACTGTTACAGGTAAAGTTGAAAAACAGGGTCGCGCTAAGAAGATCACTGTATTCAAATACAAGCCGAAGAAAAATCAACACCGTAAGCTTGGTCACCGTCAGCCTTACACTAAAGTTGTAATCGGCAAGATCAACGCTTAATAGGTCTATCCATGATACAGGTTATCATTGAAAAAGATCCGAACGGTCTGATAAGAGCTTTTCAAATGGAAGGGCACGCTGATTATGCTGAGCATGGTAAAGACTTGGTCTGTGCAGGTGCATCTGCAGTTTCCTTTGGCGCAGTAAACGCAGTTCTTTCTCTTACAGAGACTGAACCGGTTATTCACCAGGGAGACGATGGAGGCTATCTCAGAGTTGAGTTTCCGGTTGAGGCAGACAGCAGTACCCAACTGATTATGGAAAGTATGATTGTCTCCTTGCAGACAATTGAACAGGAATACGGGCAATACATTAAAATAACCTTCAAACAGTAGGAGGTGGAAAACCATGCTAAGATTAGATCTTCAATTTTTCGCTTCGAAAAAGGGAGTAGGTTCAACTAAGAACGGTCGTGATTCAATCTCTAAGCGTCTAGGCGCTAAGCGTGCGGATGGCCAGTTCGTTACAGGCGGATCAATCCTTTACCGTCAGCGTGGAACTAAGATTTATCCTGGAGAAAACGTAGGCCGCGGAGGAGATGACACTCTATTCGCAAAAGCTGACGGCGTTGTACGCTTCGAGCGTATGGGTCGTGACAAGAAAAAGGTCAGCGTATATCCAGCTGCACAAGAAGCTTAATTTCTTAAGAAACTCTGGTTATAAACAGCCAGAGTTTCTTTTTATGTTCAGCATTAGCGCGCTCTTTGCTATACTAGAGGATAAGTGACACTTAGTAGGAGGGGGCTAATGGTAGAATCAAAGTTAAAGCTCGAGCTGCTGCAGCATTGCCGGCATGACTGGATGAATAAACTGCAGATGATCAAAGGAAATCTCGAGCTCTCAAATATAGAGCGGGCAGCCCAAATGATAGATGAAATGGTGATTGAATCAAGACAGGAAGCATTACTTACTGGTCTTGGCACACCGCGTTTTTCAGAATGGCTGCTGACATATAACTGGTATCGTCCCGGGCCGCTGAAGCTTGGTTACGAATTTACCGAACGTATGAAAATTCCGGAAACGTTTGACAGTTTGCTGTTTAACTGGGCAAAAACAACTACTGCAGCGGTGGATAAAGCGTTAAATACACCGTCAGATCAGGAGCTTTACTTTTTATTTGAACAGCAGGAAGACAGCTTTTCTATTGTTGTGGAATATGAAGGGGAGCCTCTTAAATCTTCTCCGGAACAGATTATACAGGAACCAGAAGATGCAAAAGTGGAATGGATTTATGATTCAAGCGCATCCTTTTCAATAAAGCTGACATTTGATTATCCTGTGTCAAAAGTGAAAGTTTAACAATAGGAGGATCCACAATTATGTTTGTCGATCAGGTTAAGATATATGTAAAAGGCGGAGACGGCGGAGATGGAATGGTCGCTTTCCGAAGAGAAAAATATGTACCAAAAGGCGGACCTGCCGGCGGAGACGGCGGTCAGGGTGCCAATGTCATCTTTTTAGTAGAAGAAGGCTTACGAACGCTGATGGATTTCCGTTATCAGCGTCATTTCAAAGCACCTAAAGGTGAAAATGGAATGTCAAAAAACCAGCACGGCAGAGGCGCATCAGATATGATCGTAAAAGTGCCGCCTGGCACAGTTGTGAAAGATGAAGCAACAGGCGAAGTCATTGCTGACCTGACTGAACACGGACAGCAGGCAATCATTGCAAAAGGCGGACGCGGCGGAAGAGGAAACTCACGCTTTGCGACACCTGCCAACCCTGCACCGGAGCTGTCTGAAAAAGGCGAGCCGGGTCAGGAAAAAAATATTATTATGGAATTAAAGCTGCTTGCAGATGTTGGGCTGGTCGGGTTCCCAAGCGTTGGGAAATCTACATTATTATCTGTAGTATCAGCAGCCAAGCCTAAAATTGCAGAATATCACTTTACAACGATCGCACCGAATCTTGGAATGGTCGAGACTGAAGACAACCGGACATTTGTTATGGCTGATCTTCCGGGTCTGATTGAAGGCGCTCATGAAGGTGTTGGTCTTGGTCACCAGTTCCTGAGACACATCGAAAGAACGCGTGTCATTGTTCACGTCGTTGATATGTCTGCCCTTGAAGGCCGTGATCCTTATGAAGATTACGTAACGATTAATAACGAACTGAAAGAGTATAATCTGCGTCTGACAGAACGCCCTCAGGTTGTTGTTGCCAACAAGATGGATATGCCTGAATCAGAAGAAAACCTGAAGAAGTTCAAAGAACAGGTTGGCGATGAAGTAAAGATATTCCCGGTATCTGCAATTTCAAGACAGGGTCTGAAAGAGCTCTTATATACAGTAGCTGATCTCGTTGAGTCTACGCCTGAATTCCCACTACAGGAAGCAGAAAAAGATGAAACGATTAACCGCGTACTGTATAAGCATGAAGAAGCAGAGAAGTTTGAGATTACACGTGATCCTGATGGCAGCTTCGTTATCACAGGAGACTCACTTGAAAGACTCTTTAAGATGACTGACTTCAGCCGTGAAGAGTCAATCAGACGATTTGCACGTCAGATGCGCGCAATGGGTATTGATGAGGCGCTTCGTCAAAAAGGTGCTAAAAATGGCGATACTGTTAAGATTATTGAATTTGAATTTGACTTTGTAGAGTAAAACGAAGCAGGAGGGTATAAGGTGCCAAAAAAGGAACTGAATGAAAAATTCTATCTTGTGAGAGAAGATGTGCTTCCTGAAGCGATGCAGAAAACGCTTGAAGCAAAGCAGCTGCTTGAAAGAGGGCATGCAGGGTCTGTATGGGAAGCTGTGCGCTCTGTTGACCTGAGCCGCAGCGCATTTTATAAATACAGAGATACTGTCTTCCCTTTTCACACAGTTGTAAAAGAAAAGATCATCACGCTCTTTTTTCATCTTGAAGACCGCTCAGGCACCTTATCTCAGCTGCTTGGGCTGGTCGCATCCTGCGGTGGCAATATCCTGACCATCCACCAGACCATTCCGCTTCAGGGAAGGGCAAATGTTACACTATCTTTAAATGTAACAGATATGAATGTCCCGCTTGATGAAATGCTGAGCAGGCTCAAAAAACTGGAGTTTGTTGAAAAAGTTGAGGTACTGGGCTCAGGAGCCTGATTTTTTAAAAGAAGGTGAATATATGAAAATTGGTTATCTAGGACCGGAAGCTTCTTTTACCCATCACGCGGTAAAAAGTGTATTTACAAATGAAGAATATATTGCTTTTCCAACCATTCCTGACTGTCTTGAAGCGCTCGCTGAAGAAAAAGTGGACCGCGCAGTTGTCCCGCTTGAGAATGCGCTCGAAGGCTCTGTGCCGATTACAATTGACTATCTGTTTCATGATGTCGATTTACATATTACAGCTGAATTGATTTCACCAATTGAACAGCATCTGATGGTACACCCTGACAATAAAGAAAAATGGCAGGATGTCACAAAGATCATGTCTCATTCCCACGCACTTGCACAATGTCATAAATATCTGTACTACCGTTTCAGAGGCGTAACGCTTGAGCCGTCAACCTCGACTTCAGCTGCCGCAAAATATGTCAGCGAGCACCCGGAAGAAAACGTGGCGGCAATTGGTAATGCGCTTGCTGCAGATACATATGGACTGAATATAGTGGAAGAAAATATTCACGACTTTCATTTCAATCATACACGTTTTGTCGTGCTGACAAGTGAAAAAGAAACGGAGCTCCTTCCGTTTGAACAGGATGCTGAAAAATCCACACTGATGGTGACACTGCCGTCTGATGACAGGCCGGGTGCGCTTCATCAGGTATTATCAGCTTTCTCTTGGCGTCAACTTTCCTTAAGTAAAATTGAATCCAGACCGCTTAAAACAGGTCTTGGGAATTATTTCTTTATTATTGATGTTGAAAAACCGGTTGACGGTGTACTGATGCAGGGGGCTATTGAAGAACTCGAAGCACTCGGCTGTACCGTAAAGATTCTCGGCAGTTATAAAAAACATATGCTCCAGCCACAGAAATAAAAAAGTTCTCTCATCATCTGAGAGAACTTTTTTTATTCACTATATAAGATGCCTGCCCCGGCTAGTTCCTGCTCAATCCGATCAATTACAGCTGTATGTTCTGCTTCTATTTCATGCATATGGACCCCGTCTGTTAAAGCTGATAACAGTACTGACTCAGAATTTTCCAATTCGGCAGTAAACCGTTTCACTTCAATCTGATTATGAAGCATCAGTGAAGCAGTCATTTCCCCGTATACAGGGTGCTCAATGACAACGTTTTTTACAATGCCTCCATTATTAACAATAATCAACAGCTCTTCTTCAGTCTGATCAGGCGTATGTCTGCATACAATCAATCTTGATACCCGGCTGACCGGATGAGCGGGCATATACAAATAACCCTGGCTTGTCGCAAGGATAGGTTCGTTTTTAGCTTTTAACAAATTAATATCACTGACAATGACCTGCCTGCTCACATTCATCTCACTTGCGAGGGAGCGGCCGGTAATCGGTCCAACGGATTGGCTGAGCGTCTGTAATATTTTTTCTCTTCTCGCTTCTCCTGATTTCTGGCGATCGCTTGGCATTTGTGACCCTTCTTTCTATCGGCGTTCTGAAAGTATTGTATCATAAATTCTTTTTGTTCATAGGATATATGGAATGAACGATGGAGGTGGCAAGATGAAAATTCATGTTGTGCAAAAAGGAGATACACTCTGGACTATCGCTAAAAACTATCAGGTATCTTTTGAAGAATTGAAAGCTGCGAATGCATACTTAGCAGACCCTGACATGATTATGCCGGGAATGAAAATAAAAATACCTGATCAAAAAGCGGCCGTTAAGAAAACGGAAGTAAAAAAAGCTGACTTCATGCACCCGTATGCAAATCAAAAGCCGGCATATCAGGCGCTGCCAGAAGAGGCACCTGTCATGCCTTACGTGGGATTCATGATGCAGACAGCGCCTGAAATGCCCAAGATGAAAGAAATGCCTAAAATGCAGGAGAAACCAAAAACAGAAGAAATAAAGGAATGGAAAAAGATGCCTGAAAAACCCTATTGTGACTGTAAAGAAAAAGGGATCATGCAGCAAATGCCTATGATGCCTCAGCAAATGCCGCAGACAATGCCCCAACAAATGCCGCAAATGATGCCGCAGCAGATGATGCCACAAATGATGCCGCCATGCCATATGCCTGATCATCATATGATGATGCAACCAATGTGTCACCCAGTGCACCACTGTTGCTGTCCGTGTCACCACCCTTACAGAGGTCCATTTTAAAATGAATAAAATCTGGTGAAACACAAATCCTAACCTAACAAGCTTTTTAGGAGAGGATATTATGAAAATACCAGCCATCGCTTTATGCCTCCTTGGCTCTCTGTTCATCTCAGACCAGGCAGATGCAGCGCCACTATTATTAACTTTATCAGTCGAAACCGTCTATCAGGATGGAGAAAAAAGCATTGAACAAAGAACAGAATCATACGAAGCAATGGAAGACTTTTTTGCAGCCTATAAAGACTGGCAGATTATTGATATGAACAATGAATTGATTACCTTAAGAACAACTGAAGATACTGTATCTCCGCTTATGAAATGGAGTGGTTATACTAGTGTCGACTGAATTGTATGATGTTAAACTTTAACTTTCAGGTAAATATTGAGTGGAACGAAGCGAAAGGCGGTGACTTCAGCAGGATGAGTCGGAAAGGTGAGACCCCGCAGGCGAAGCCGAGGAGGTAAAATGGGACCAAAAAACGGTCCACCCATGCGGAAAGCTTCCGCCTGAAGCGCAGTGGAACGGTTAGAGGTTGTGGGAAGATTACCACAGCCTTTTTCTTATGCTGTAAAGCAGGGCAGAACGTGATAAAATAGAACAGATGTTTCATTTTTACAAAACAACTAAACAGATCACCAATCTTAAAAAGTCTGACACATCGAAAAGCCCGAGTTATGTTACAATGAAGTTTGCATTGAAAGGAAGCGTCCAATATGTATGAATATATAAAAGGTGAAATTACATATATCTCAACAGAGTATATCGTTTCAGATCATCACGGGTTAGGCTACAAAATCTACATGCCTAATCCTTTTGTGATGTCTTCGAAACAGGGAGAAACCGTGCAGGTATTTACGTACCAGCATGTGAGAGAAGATCAGCTGACATTGTTCGGATTCCCGACAATGGAAGAAAAGCTGTTATTTACAAAGCTCCTGAATGTGTCGGGTATCGGACCAAAAGGAGCGCTCGCAATTCTTGCTTCAGGCGCACCTGAGCAGGTGATTCAGGCCATTGAAGAGGAAAATGAGTCGTTGCTGGTTAAGTTCCCGGGTGTAGGAAAGAAAACAGCCAGGCAGATTATTCTTGATCTGAAAGGCAAGCTTCAGGATGTCGTGCCAGATTACTTCCCTAATCTGTTCAATGACGCCGCAGAAATAAAAGGTCAGGATGATTCAGCACTTGATGAAGCTATGATGGCGCTGCAGGCGCTCGGATACTCTGAGCGGGAAGTGAAAAAAATCAAACCTGCCCTGCAGAAAGAATCACTGACAACAGACCAGTATATTAAAAAAGGTCTTCAGCTCATGTTGAAGCTCAAATAAAGGAGGGGATTAGATGGAAGAGCGCATTGTTTCAGGGGAAGCAAATATTGAAGAAGAAACACTTGAACAATCAATCAGACCGCAGCTGCTTGAGAACTATATCGGTCAGGATCAGGTGAAGGAAAACCTGGAGATTTATATAGAAGCAGCAAAAAACAGACAGGAAACCCTTGACCATGTTCTTCTGTATGGTCCCCCAGGGTTAGGTAAAACAACGCTTGCTGCTGTTATTGCAAATGAAATGGGTGTAAATCTCCGCACAACTGCAGGACCGGCTGTTGAGCGTGCAGGAGATCTTGCAGCCATTCTGACCGCGCTTGAACCTGGAGATGTATTATTTATTGATGAAATTCACAGGTTGCCAAGAGCGATTGAAGAAGTGCTGTATCCGGCAATGGAAGACTTCTGCCTCGATATCGTGATTGGTAACGGTCCGAGCGCCAGATCTGTCAGGCTTGACCTCCCGCCGTTCACACTAGTCGGTGCAACAACGCGGGCGGGGGCAATCTCAGCGCCGCTCCGTGACCGTTTTGGTGTACTAAGCAGACTTGAATATTACAATGTAGAGCAATTAAAAGAGATCGTTAATCGCTCAGCTGATATATTTAATACTGATATTGATGAGTCCGGTGCAGATGAAATTGCCAGACGGTCAAGAGGGACCCCACGTATTGCCAACCGTCTATTAAGACGGGTAAGAGATTACGCACAGGTAAAAGGAGAAGGGGATATTACTCTTCCAATCGCACAAGCTTCACTTGAACTTTTACAGGTTGATCAACTTGGACTCGATCATATTGATCATAAATTATTAAGAGGGATCATCGAGCGTTTCAGAGGCGGCCCTGTTGGTCTTGATACAATCGCAGCGAGTATTGGTGAAGA
This sequence comes from Jeotgalibacillus sp. JSM ZJ347, assembly GCF_044383825.1. Taxonomy (NCBI): domain Bacteria; kingdom Bacillati; phylum Bacillota; class Bacilli; order Caryophanales; family Caryophanaceae; genus Jeotgalibacillus; species Jeotgalibacillus sp. JSM ZJ347. The sequence goes on from NZ_JBISEN010000001.1 coordinate 240,734, forward strand.
GTCTTCGACGATAGAAGATGTGTATGAACCTTACCTGCTTCAAATCGGGTTCCTCCAGCGTACGCCAAGAGGGCGTATTGCAACCCCGCTGGTTTACGAACACTTTAATTTGGAGGTGCCCAAATGACGCTGCCTAAAATGCTGATAATTGCAGGTGCTGCACTGTTAGTAGCCGGATTTTTACTGCAGTTTATAAAGGCTGGCAGACTGCCGGGTGATATCGTGATAAAAAAAGAAAATATGACTTTTTATTTTCCGATTGTCACTTCAATATTAATCAGTTTAATTTTGACAGGAATCTTCTTTTTAATCGGAAGGTTCAGGTAAGGAGCTGTAAGGAATGGATATTAATGATTTTGATTTTGAACTCCCTGAAGAATTAATCGCACAAGTGCCGCTTGAAGACCGTACATCAAGCAGACTGATGGTGCTCGATAAGGTGACAGGGAAAGTTGAACACCAGTCATTTAAACATATACTGGATTATTTGCATGAAGGCGATTGCCTTGTGTTAAACGATACAAAAGTATTGCCTGCAAGGCTCATAGGTGAAAAAAAAGAAACCGGGGCTGCAATTGAAGTACTGCTGCTGAAACAGATAGAAGGCGATACTTGGGAAACACTTGTTAAGCCGGCTAAAAGGATCAAGCCTGATACAGTGATCACATTTGGTGATGGGCTGCTGACAGCAAAATGTATTGATACAGGTGAACAAGGCGCACGTATTTTGGAATTCAGCTACGACGGAATCTTTTATGAATTACTCGATCAGCTAGGTGATATGCCGCTTCCACCTTATATCAAAGAAAAGCTCGATGACCGCGACCGGTATCAGACGGTCTTTGCCAAAGAGCGAGGTTCTGCTGCGGCGCCGACTGCAGGGCTTCACTTCACTGAAGAGATCTTGGATGAGATCAAATCCAGAGGTGTAAAGGTTGCTTTTATTACACTTCACGTAGGTTTGGGAACCTTCAGACCGGTCTCTGTGGATTCTATTGAAGAACATGATATGCACAGTGAGTATTATCAGTTATCAGATGAGAACGCCCGAATTTTAAATGAAGCAAGAACAAACGGCGGACGAATCGTTACTGTAGGTACCACTTCAACACGGACATTAGAAACAATTGCTGATGAAAATGGTCATTTTAAAGCACAATCTGGCTGGACAGATATCTTTATTTATCCCGGCTATCAATTTAAAGCTTCAGATGTGCTACTGACTAACTTTCATCTGCCAAAGTCCACACTGATTATGCTTGTGAGTGCTATGGCAGGCAGAGAGCATACGCTTGCTGCATACGAAGCGGCAGTAAAAGAAAGGTACAGATTTTTCAGCTTTGGCGATGCCATGCTGATCAAATAGAGAGGAGATTGTCTTTTGAGTGCAATCAGATATGAACATATAAAAACATGTAAGCAGACTGGTGCAAGGCACGGTATTGTGCACACGCCACACGGTTCTTTTGAGACACCGACATTTATGCCTGTAGGAACAATGGCGACTGTTAAAACCATGTCACCTGAGGATCTGAAGGAATTAAATGCAGGAATTATCCTGAGCAATACGTACCACCTGTGGCTGCGCCCGGGTCACGACATTATTAAAGAAGCAGGCGGTCTTCACAAATTTATGAACTGGGACCGTCCAATCCTGACTGACTCAGGCGGTTTCCAGGTATTTTCACTGAGCAAGTTCCGTAATATTCAGGAAGAAGGCGTGCACTTCAGAAACCATATTAACGGGGACAAGCTTTTCCTGAGCCCTGAAAAAGCAATGGAGATCCAGAATGCGCTTGGGTCTGATATTATGATGGCATTTGATGAGTGCCCGCCATATCCTGCTGAAGAAAAGTATATGAAGGATTCAGTTGAACGTACGACAAGATGGGCAGAGCGCTGCCTTGAAGCGCATGCCCGTCCTGAAGATCAGGGACTATTTGGCATTATCCAGGGTGGAGAATATGAACACCTGCGCCGCCAGAGTGCGCGCGACCTTGTATCAATGGACTTCCCCGGCTATGCAGTAGGTGGTCTTTCTGTTGGTGAACCTAAGGACGTGATGAATCGCGTATTGGAATTTACGACACCTTGGATGCCTGAAGATAAACCGAGATACCTGATGGGTGTTGGTTCACCTGATTCTCTGATTGATGGTGCAATGAGAGGAATCGATATGTTTGACTGTGTTCTGCCGACACGTATAGCAAGAAATGGGACGCTGATGACGAGTGAAGGACGTCTCGTCGTGAAAAATGCGAAGTATGCACGCGACTTTTCACCAATTGACCCTAACTGTGATTGCTATGTTTGTAAGAATTATTCAAGAGCGTATATCAGACACTTAATTAAATGTGAAGAAACGTTCGGAATTAGACTTACGACTTATCATAACCTGCATTTTCTGATAAACTTAATGGGGAATGTCCGCCAGGCGATAAAAGAAGACAGACTGGGCGACTTTCGTGAAGAGTTTTTTGAACAGTACGGTTTCAATCAGCCGAATGCAAAAAACTTTTAATAGATATATGAAAGAAAGGGGGAGTTTAGCGTAATGGATATGATCGTAACTTTACTTCCGCTTATTCTGATGTTCGGTTTAATGTACCTTTTCTTAATCCGTCCTCAGCAGAAGCGTCAGAAAAAAGTAATGGAAATGCAAAACAGCTTAAGCAAAGGTGATAAAATCGTCACGATTGGCGGTTTACACGGTATCATTGATGCACTTGATGAAGGTCAGGTTGTAATCAAGTGTGGAGATGGAAGCCGCTTAACTTACGACCGCAATGCGGTACGTGAAGTGGTGGAAAAAGATTCAGCAATGTAATAAAAGATAAAAAAAGCTGCAGCTGCAGCTTTTTTATTTTGTTCAGGGACGCTTTTTATCTTCTGAACGACTGAATAAATTAACACCTGCAATTCCGCCAGCCATTCCAGAGGCAAGCAGCAGGCCATAATGAATCAGATGTGACCATTCAAATAAGGTTTCTTTAAAAAACAACCCGGCACCGACAACCAATAAAGCAGTAATCAGCCCGATATGGAATCCTTTTTGGCCTGCAAAAGCACTGCCGATCAGACTGCCTGTCAACACTGCAGCAGCGCCTGCGAGCCCGTGCCACTTTTCCATCGAACCCTCTGTTATCCCCGAAAAGTGTAATACGCCCGATATGGTAGCTGCATACAGTGTAATCATAATCATCACAACACCGATCGCAACACCGATCGCAACACCCAATCCCTCAGCAGTTTTTTTCCACGCCATCAGGTCTTCACGCTCCTTTATGATTATATAAATGAAAATCTGTTTTTCGTACACACTATCAAAGTAAAGGTGGTGCGGACGTTGATTGAGATGTACTCGCTGATTGGATTTAAAGCAGTTACACTTTATTTGCTGATACTGTTAATTTTCAGGGTGATGGGAAAACGTGAAATCGGGGAGCTTAGCCTGCTGGACCTCATCGTATTCATGATGATTGCAGAAATGGCAGCATTTGCGATTGAAGATCCTTATATGGATTTTTTTCAGGCGGCTTTTCCAATGTTGCTATTAATGACCCTGCAGATTCTTTTATCCTGGCTCTCACTGAAATCCAAAAAATTCCGTGATCTGATGGATGGCAGACCCTCTATATTGATTCATAACGGAGAGCTTGTAAAAAATGAAATGAGAAAGAACCGTTACAATATAGATGATCTTATGCAGCAGCTGAGAGAAAAAGAAGTATTTGATCTGCAGGAAGTTTCATTTGCTATTTTAGAACCATCCGGCACATTATCCGTCCTGAGGAAAGAACGCAGTGCCGGTCAGTTATCATTACCATTAGTCATGGACGGAAGAATTCAAAGCCGCCACCTGGATCTGATCGGGAAAGATGAAAGCTGGCTTAGAAAAGAACTTAAATTCCAAGGGTATGATCAGCTGAAAAATATCTTCTTTTGTACGTATGAAGATGGACAGTGGTTTATCAGTTCTTCCTAAAGCTCTTGAAAAATGCCCAGTCATCGCGCTGGATCAGTTGTACCCGGGAAGCCAGGAAACAGAAAATAATGATTGTGATCATTATTCTGACTGGTGCATCCATTGATAAAATACCCGTATGAATCAGCCAGCAGCATGCCGATACGAGAAGAATGGCGGCATATTGCCCAATCGGCAGAGAGATCCGGCACATTTTCCTGACCGTGTGAAAATGTAAAAAGGTAACTGCGGCTGTTCCGATCGCAAGGCCGATCGCTGCACCTGTGATGTCTTCAAAATAAATCATCAGACCAGCCATGGAGAGTAGTTTAATAACAGAACCGGTAATGCTGTTAATCATGGCTTTTCCGGCTGCTTCAAATGCCTGAAGTACAGCATGCAGGGGTCCCTGATAATAGTAAAAAATAAAAAGCAGTGACATGATCTTCAACAGGTTCAAGCCTTCTGCTGAGCCATATAAGAGTGTCAAAATGGTCTCGCCTTCAAGGAACAGAAGAAGACAGCAAAGTGTTCCGGTTACTGCGGAAAGTCTTAAAGCCTGTGTGATTCTGTACATGACGATCCGTTCCTGAGATAACGCCCTTGCCTCACTGATAGAGGGAACAAGGGCTATGCTGAGTGAAACGGTCATGAATGAAGGGAGCAGTAGTACGGGTAAGATAAAACCGGTTAATAATCCATACTCAGCAGTGACAGCTGTTGCGGCCATACCGGTAAATACAAGGCATTTCATGACAATAATCGGCTCCAGAAACCATGCAGCAGAACCCACAAATCTGCTGCCAGCACTCGGGAGGGCAATTTTTAATAGTTGATTAGCCGTTTCACCAAAAGACTTTTCAGATTTCCCGGTTAACTTCTGCTTTTTAAATTTGAACATCATCAATAAGAACAGAAGTGAACATAATTCCCCGACTACTGCAGCAAGCATTGCGCCTCCTGCAGCATAAGCCGCCCCTTTGGAACTTAAAAACCCGACAGCAGCAATCAGTAATAAAATACGGATTGACTGTTCGATTACTGATCCTGTTGCTGTGATGCCCATTTGCTGCCTGCCCATAAAATAGCCGCGGACAACAGCTGAAAAAGCCGCGATTGGAACGATTGGCAAGACAGCAATGAAAGGAATCAGCGTTCTATCATCATTTAACAGGACTGTGGAAATATAGGGAGCTGCAAAAAATAATAAGGGAGTCAGTAATAGTGCTAATGATCCGGTGAGCCAGAGAGAGACGGTTAAAATTTTTCTGATTTCCTGTTCGTTTTTATTTGCTGCTGCTTCTGATACATACTTTGAAATGGCAACGGGGAGTCCAAGCTGAGTGACTGTAATCGCGAGCATGAGTGCAGGGAATGTCATCATGTAAAGCCCGACACCCTCAGCGCCAGCCATATCAGCAAGGATGATTCTATGTACAAAACCCAAAACTTTTGTTACTAACGCAGCTGCCATAAGCAATAAAGTACCTTTAATTAGTTTTGACACTTTCTCCTCCATCTTCTCAAAAGAACATATTTTAGATACAATAAATCATATGCCATTCAGAAGACCGGCTATACCACAAATATAGAAAGGAGCGTACATATGAATCGACATACCAGCTATGAAGAAGCTTTTCCTGTCATTGGACCAGCATTAATCAGTAAAGCACAGGAACTCAGGCTGTACGGATATGATACTGCTACACCTGAAAGCATCTGGCGCTATTTAACACAAAAGAAGTGGAAAAGAGAAAGTGAAAGCTTCAGGCTGCATAGAGTGGTTCAGGAAATTCTTCAGGTCAAAGCGGGTGACTTTATGAATTTCATGACAAATGAAGAATATAAGCAGACAGCAGGAAGAAGCGGTTTAGAGGATGAGGAACTTCAATTATTGCTTCACGGTCAGCATAAAGATGAACATTAACTGACATTATCAGAGACCGCGTTGACACCTTCAGGGAAGTAATACATAATAAGTCTGTTGCTGAAATTTCAGACACATTACATACCTGTTACAAACGGGCAGTTCTTATATAGTTGCGGCTATATACACAGGGAGGATTTTTACATAATGATAAAGCGCAGCAGGATAGTCGCCTTCTTTTTATTAGTAATCTTAATCGGCGGCACGATTGGACTGACATCCAATACAATTTTAAATAACATCAAACTCGGCCTGGATCTCCAGGGAGGATTTGAAGTCCTTTATCAGGTAGAACCGGCTGAAGAAGGTCAGGAAATCACACAGGATGTTGTGTCTGACACCGCAGAAGCACTCGACCGCCGGGTAAACGTACTTGGAGTGAGTGAACCGGTTATTCAGGTTGAAGACGGTAACAGAATACGCGTTCAGCTTGCAGGTGTAGAAGATCAGAATCAGGCAAGAGAGATTTTGTCCACAGAAGCAAACCTGACATTCCGTGACGTAAATGACGAAGTTAAAATGACGGGTGCTGACCTTGTTGAAGGTGGTGCAACTCAGACATTTGATCCAAATAACAATCAGCCGATCGTTCAGGTTCAGCTGAAGGATGCTGATCAGTTTGGTCAGATTACTGAAGAGATTCTTGCAATGGCACCTCAAAACCAGCTGGTGATCTGGCTTGATTATGAAGAAGGGGACTCTTATCAGGAAGAACGGACAAAAGAGGATCCTAAATTTATTTCAGCTCCAAACGTAAGAGAAGTTCTGAATACTGATACAGTAACGATTTCAGGCAGCTTCACACTTGAAGAAGCGAATAATCTGGCTGATCTGCTAAATGCAGGATCTCTGCCAGTAGAGCTTGAAGAAGTGTACTCAACTTCAGTCGGTGCTTCTTTCGGACTGATGGCAATGGAACAAACGATTGTAGCGGGAATTGTTGGTGTTGCACTGATCTTCCTATTTATGATTGCATTCTACCGGTTCCCTGGATTCATTGGAGTCGTAACGCTGTCTGTTTACATCTATTTAATTCTGTTGATCTTCGATTGGCTGAACGGTGTGCTGACACTGCCGGGTATCGCAGCGTTAATTCTCGGAGTTGGTATGGCGATTGATGCCAACATCATCACCTATGAACGGATGAAAGAAGAACTGCGTATTGGCAGATCTGTTCGTGATGCATGGAAAAAAGGAAGCAGTTCTTCACTGCTGACAATTGTTGATGCGAATGTAACAACCATGTTAGCGGGTATTGTACTATTCACATTTGGTACAAGTTCAGTTAAAGGTTTTGCAACGATGCTATTAATCAGTATTGTGACAAGCTTTATCACAGCTGTCTTTGGTACACGTTTATTCATGAGTCTATGGATCAGAAGTAAGTTCCTTGATCAACGTAAAGGCTGGTTTGGCGTAAAGAAATCCGGAATCCTTGAGTATAACGAAGAGGAAGAGCCGGATTCGCTGGACCTTCCGACTAAATTTGACCGCTTTGACTTTGTTAAAGTCAGAAAGAAATTCTTTGTACTGTCAGCGATTTTGCTGTTAGCAGGTCTTGCAGTACTGCTGGTGTTCAGATTGAATCTTGGGATCGAATTTACAGAGGGTTCACGTATGGAGGTGCTCTCTGAGACACCAATGACAAATGAATCCTTTGCAGATGATATTGAAACAGCGGGTTATGAGGCTTCAAACGTTGTCATATCAGGTAATAATCAGGAAATTGGTGTTGCAAGATTCTCTGAAGAGCTCAGTCAGTCAGAAATTGCAGAGCTGAGATCATATTTCACTGAAGAGTATGGATCAGATCCTAATATTTCTACTGTCAGTCCTGTTATTGGCAAAGAGCTTGCAGAGAACGCATTAAAGGCTGTAGCTATCGCTTCACTAGGGATTATCCTATATGTAACGCTGCGTTTTGAATGGCAAATGGCAACCGCATCAATCGTAGCGCTTGTCCATGATGCATTTTTTATTATCGCCATTTTCAGTTTAACCAGACTTGAAGTGGATATTACATTCATCGCGGCTGTTCTGACGGTTATCGGTTACTCCATTAACGATACCATCGTTACATTTGACCGGATCAGGGAAAATATGCGTAAGATGAAGCGTATCGAGAAGAAAGAAGAGCTGGCACTGATTGTGAACAAATCGCTCAGACAAACGCTTGGACGTTCAGTTAACACTGTACTGACAGTTGTATTTGTAGTCGTAGCGCTGATTATTTTCGGTGCAACATCAATTCTGAACTTCTCAATCGCACTATTAATCGGTTTAATTGCAGGTACCTATTCATCAGTATTTATCGCAGCACAGCTATGGTATGTACTGAAGAAACGCCAGCTTAAAAAGAAAGGCGTACTGATCACTTATAAGGAGAAAAAAGAATGGACAGATGAGCCTGTCGTATAATGTGTGAGCCGAGACAAATGTAGATTTGTCTCGGCTTTTTTATATTTATACAAGGTGTGCATGATTGGGGACGGAGGTGAAAGTGCCACACTCGCTCTTCAGGAGTAAAATCCATTAAACCGGGGTAAAAACAACTAACATAGTAAAATAAATTGATATAATAAATAAAAGGAGGTCATTTTATGAAATTTCAATGGACATTGATTTTAGGAATTGTTTTTGCACTTATTGTAGCGATTTTTGCGGTCATTAATGTTGACCCTGTTACGGTTAACTTCGGCTTTTCAGAAGCTGAGCTGCCGCTGATTCTTGTGATATTGGGATCTGTGTTAATGGGCGGCATTATTATGGGGTCAGTAGGGTTGTTCAGACTGTTTATTGCACAGAGAAAAGTGAAGCAACTTGAAGCAGAAAATAAGCAGTTAAATGAAAGGCTGGTTGAAGCTGAAAAGGCACAGTCAGGAGAACTGCCAAGCAGGCAGGAATATCGTAAAACAGCACCGGATTCAGCTGGAGGATCTGCTGCTGAATAATGGTTTGTCATATTGCCACCTCTTCAGTTCATTGAATCATGACTTCTGCTCATGTATAATGAAACCATCTGAAGAGGTGAAATCATGTTAACGTCTAAAACTAGATGGAATGTTAGAGAAAGCAGCGCAGCCGAAACTGAGAAGCTTGCAGCCGCTCTTAACATTCCGCTTTTTATTGCAAAATTATTGGTACAAAGAGGTATAACCACCACGGAAGCAGCCGCTGATTTTTTACATACTGAAAAGAAAGAATTTCATGATCCGTATCTGTTTCCGGATATGAAAAAAGCAGTAGAACGAATTGAACAGGCTGTCAATCAGGGAGAAGCGATCTTAATTTATGGTGATTATGATGCTGATGGTGTGACAAGTACGTCTGTCATGCTGAGCACGTTAAAAAAGCTTGGTGCAGCGCCGGACTTTTATATTCCAAATCGCTTTACAGAAGGCTACGGTCCGAATGAAGGTGCATTCCGTTATGCAGCTGAGCAGGGGTATTCACTCGTAATTACAGTTGATAATGGCATTTCCGGTGTCCATGAAGCTAAAGTATTAAAAGAATTAGGTGTTGACCTGATCATTACTGATCATCATGAAGCGGGTCCGGAACTGCCGGAGGCTTATGCGATTATTCACCCTAACCTTGAAGGGGGCACTTATCCTTTCAGAGAGCTTGCAGGCGTTGGGGTTGCTTTTAAACTTGCCCACGCGCTTCTCGGGGAACCTCCGATTGAGCTGCTCGACCTTGCAGCAATCGGAACAATTGCCGATCTGGTACCTCTCACAGGTGAAAATCGTTTACTTGTGAAAAAAGGACTCAAACAATTGAGAGCTTCTGAACGTAAAGGACTTCATGCGTTACTGAATAAATCCAGCGCGAAGATTCATGAAGCGAATGAAGAAACAGTCGGTTTTGCGATTGGCCCCCGCCTGAATGCTGTTGGCAGGCTTTCTGATGCAGACCCTGCTGTTGAGCTTCTGATGACAGATGATGCGGCAACAGCTGAAGCGCTTGCAAGTGAAATTGATGCGATGAATAAAGAGCGTCAGTCGATCGTGGCTGAAATTGCAAAAGAAGCAATGGAAATAGCAGAGACAAACTATCAAAATGATCGCGTGCTGATCCTTTCTAAAGAAGGATGGAACCCTGGCGTTGTGGGGATTGTTGCCTCCAAGCTTGTGGAGAAATTCTACCGTCCTGTCATTATTCTTTGTGAAGATCCTGAAAAAGGGACGGCGAAAGGCTCTGCCCGCAGTATAGAGGGTTTCAATATGTTTCAGGAGCTGTCACAGAACCGTTCTATTTTGCCTCATTTTGGCGGTCATCCGATGGCAGCAGGTATGACGCTGGACATTCAGTATATTGATCAACTGCGTCAAAATTTGAATGAACAGGCTGAGAAGATGAGCGATGAAGAGTTTATTCCTGTATCAAATATTGATGTGGAAGCTTCAATCGCTGAAATTGACCTTGAATCGATCAGTCAGCTTCAGATGCTTTCGCCTTTCGGGATGAAAAATCCCAAGCCTAAAGTCCTGATCAAACAGACAGAGATTGCTTCGATCAGAAAAATCGGAGCGGGACAGAATCATCTCAAATTATCTGTAAAGCATAGTGATCAGACACTGGATGCAATTGCATTCGGAATGGGAGAAGTGGCTGATCAGATTTCACCTATTGCGAAGCTTGATCTGATAGGTGAACTATCAATTAATGAATGGAATAACATTAAAAAGCCACAGCTGTTTGTCAGTGATATCAGAGTAAGGGAGTGGCAGCTGTTTGATATTCGAGGGATCGCACAGGCTGCAAGATGGGCACCGACGATTCCTGAAGATTCAGTCGTAATCGCTTTTAAGCGGAATACCTATGACCGTTTTAACCCGATCCTTCCTCAACATGTAACGCTGATTGATTCAATAGATCATGCGGGGGATATAAATGCAGATCATCAGACAATTGTGTTTCTTGATCTGCCTGATGATGCGTTGCTGCTTGAAGCTGTGCTCAAGGAGAATAAACCCGCGAGAATTTATGCACATTTTTATCTTGAAGACCCGCAGTTTTTCAGCTCAATTCCAAAGCGTGAAGACTTTGCATGGTTCTTTGCTTTCCTGAAAAAAAGGAAAACCTTTCATCTGCACCAGCACGGCAAGGCACTTGCCTCACATAAAAATTGGTCAATTGACACAATTAATTTTATGTCGAAGGTGTTTTTTGAACTGGATTTTGTTACAATAAACGATGGATTCATTTCGCTTAATGAAGAAATCAATAAACGTGACTTATCAGAATCCCCTGCTTACCAGGCGAAAACACAGCTTGCTAAGTTAGAGCAGGAATTATTATATTCATCATTTCATGATTTGAAAAAATGGTTTGAAGAGCGCTGCGGATGGTCGCGGCAACCTGAGGAGGAAAAGGTATGGATTTAAAGCAATACGTGACAATAGTGGAAGATTGGCCGAAAGAAGGCGTGCGTTTCAAGGATATTACTACACTAATGGACAATGGAGATGCATATAGCTACGCAACTGATCAGATTGTTGAGTATGCAAAAGAAAAGCAGATTGACCTTGTAGTTGGTCCAGAAGCACGCGGATTCATTATCGGTTGTCCGGTTGCTTATGCACTTAAAGTGGGCTTTGCTCCTGTCAGAAAAGAAGGAAAGCTGCCTAGAGAGACAGTTAAAGTGGACTATGGTTTAGAATATGGTAAAGATGTCCTGACAATTCATAAAGATGCAATTAAGCCTGGTCAGCGTGTGCTGATCACAGATGACCTTTTAGCGACAGGCGGAACGATTGAAGCGACAATCAAGCTTGTAGAAGAACTGGGTGGTGTTGTAGCAGGGTGTGCATTCCTGATTGAACTATCTTACCTGGATGGCCGTGAAAAGCTGAACGGTTATGACATGCTCCGCTTAATGGAATATTAATGAACACATGTAAAGAGAGCCCTTTTTCAGGGGCTCTTTTTAGTATATCTCCGGTTTATTTCATGAATTATCAGTAATGGCTTTACATAAATTGATTTTTTATTAATAATAGAAACAATACTCAAAACTACTAAACATGATAAAGGTGATAAATTGTATGGCAAATGATCGGGTGCTTACCGTTGAAGAAGTGTTCGAGATTACCTCCAGTTATATGAATGAAAGTCAGGTAGCGTTCGTGAAGAAAGCATATCACCTGGCTGAAGAAGCACATAAAGAGCAGTTCCGAAAATCAGGTGAGCCATATATCATCCACCCTGTGCAGGTTGCAGGTATTCTTGCAGAACTTCAGATGGATCCATCTACAGTCGCAGCCGGTTTTCTTCATGACGTAATTGAAGATACGATTTTTACTTATGAAGATCTGACTGAGAAGTTCAATGAAGAAGTTGCCATGCTGGTGGACGGCGTTACGAAACTTGGTAAGATAAAATATAAATCTAAAGAAGCGCAGCAGGCTGAAAATCACCGGAAAATGTTCATTGCGATGGCCCAGGATATCAGGGTGATTTTAATTAAGCTTGCAGACCGCCTTCACAATATGCGTACACTGAAACATATGCCTGTAGAAAAACAGATTCGTATTTCAAACGAAACGCTTGAAATTTTTGCGCCGCTTGCACACAGGCTCGGAATTTCGACAATCAAATGGGAGCTTGAGGATACTTCACTCAGATATCTTAACCCTCAGCAGTATTACCGTATCGTGAACCTGATGAAGAAAAAGCGGAATGAACGTGAAGAGTACGTTGATGAAGTCATTACTGAAATTAAACAGCAGGTTAAAGATGTTGGCATTGATGTTGATATTGTCGGAAGACCGAAGCACATTTATTCTATTTATAAAAAAATGGCTGTTCAAAACAAACAGTTTAATGAAATCTATGATCTTCTTGCTGTGCGCGTCATCGTGGACAGTATCAAAGACTGCTATGCCGTACTTGGCATCATCCACACATGCTGGAAACCGATGCCCGGTAGATTCAAGGATTATATTGCGATGCCAAAGCCGAATATGTACCAGTCTCTGCATACGACTGTTATCGGACCTAAAGGCGATCCGCTTGAAGTACAGATCAGAACCGCTGATATGCACCGCATCGCAGAATACGGGGTTGCAGCTCACTGGGCTTATAAAGAAGGTGCTGTCATCAATGAAGACAGCAAACAGACCATTGAAAAGAAATTAACTTGGTTCAGGGAAATTCTTGAGTTTCAGCAGGACTCATCTGATGCTGAAGAATTTATGGATGCGCTGAAATTTGACCTGTTTTCAGATATGGTCTACGTTTTCACACCTAAAGGAGATGTGATGGAGCTGCCTGCAGGGTCAGTTCCAATTGACTTTGCCTACAGAGTGCATTCTGAAATAGGAAATAAAACGATAGGCGCTAAAATTAATGGCAAGATGGTACCACTCGACTCACCTCTAAAAACAGGTGACATTATTGAGATCATGACGTCTAAACATTCCTATGGACCGAGTCAGGACTGGCTGAAGCTGGCTCAGACTTCCCAGGCGAAAAATAAAATCAAAGCGTTTTTCAAAAAGCAGAGACGTGAAGAAAATGTTGAAAAAGGCCGGGAGTCAGTTGACCGTGAAATCCGTGCGCTTGATTTCGCACCTAAAGACGTTCTGACAGAAGAAAATATGAAGCGCATCTATGAAAAATACAATTTCGCGAGTGAAGAGGACCTGTATGCTGCAGTCGGTTACGGCGGGATTACCGGTGCTCAGATTGCCAATCGTCTGACGGACAGATTGAGAAAACTCCGTGACGAAGAAGATACGCTTGAAAAAGCGATGGCTGATATTAAACCACCGTCAGTTAAAAAGAAAAAAGATGCCGGCGTGACGGTTAAAGGAATAGATAACCTGCTTGTCAGACTGTCAAAATGCTGCAGTCCTGTACCGGGTGATGAGATTATCGGTTTTATTACACGCGGCCGTGGTGTATCAGTTCACAGAAGTGACTGTCCGAATATACAGGGAGATTCTGAAGCAAGGCTGATTCCGGTTGAGTGGGAAGGTACAACTGAAAACAGAAAAGAGTACAATGTTGATATAGAAATTTCAGGCTATGACAGAAGAGGGCTTCTGAACGAGGTGCTGCAGGCTGTCAATGAAACGAAAACGAATATTTCAGCTGTAAGCGGCAAAAGTGACCGAAATAAAATGGCGACGATCAATATGTCAATTATGATTCAGAATGTGACGCACCTGCAGAGAGTCGTAGACCGGATCAAGCAGATTCCGGATATTTACGCTGTTCAGAGAATCGTCAATTAGTATAGGAGGCAGTTCGTTGTGAGAGTTGTTGTTCAGCGAAGTAAAGAGGCGAAAGTGACAGTAGAAGGCAAGATTGAAGGAGAGATCCGTTCCGGGCTGGTTCTGCTTGTTGGAATCAGTCAGGAGGATACAGAATCCGATTGCCGTTATGCTGCAGATAAAATTGCAAACCTCCGCATTTTTGAAGATGAAGAAGGCAGAATGAACCATTCAGTGCTTGACCAGGGGGGAGAAATTCTGTCTATTTCACAATTTACTTTATACGGGGACACTAAAAAGGGAAGACGGCCGAATTTTATGAACGCCGCAAAACCTGTTCATGCAGAACCGCTCTATGAGAAATTTAATGAATTACTCAATGAAAAAGGACTAAAAGTCGAAACCGGCGTCTTTGGAGCAATGATGGACGTGTCACTTGTCAACGACGGACCGGTTACGTTGATTGTTGAAAGTTAAATAGAAACTAATAAATGTATAAAGTATCGACTTCAATAAAACTTTTTAAAATAACATAGTGAAACGGTTAAAAGGATGAGACAACATATGTCCCATCCTTTTTTATTCTGAAAAATATTCAGTTAAACCATTATAAATTCCTGTTGCAGCCATCTCCCTGAAGCGGTCATTGTTGATAGAAGCTTCTTCAGAAGGATTGCTGATAAAGCCGAGTTCAAGCAGAACTGAAGGTGCGGTGTTATCTCTTAATACAAGAAAATTCCCATGATGTATACCCCGGTTTTTAACGGTCATACTATCACTCAATCCGCTGTGAACGGAATCAGCAAGTGCTTCATCAGGACCTCCGTAATAATAGGTTGTAAAACCTTTCACGCTTCGGTCATTAATTGCATCATAATGAATAGAGATAAATGCATCTGCCCTGTGATCCCTAGAAACAGCTACTCTGCTGTATAAATCGACGTAACGATCATCTTCACGTGTCATGATGACATTTGCACCGGTACTCGAAAGCATATGATAAAGAACCTCAGCAGTCCGGATCGTCAGTGATTTTTCAAGCGTGCCGGCAGCTCCGACAGCTCCTCCGTCACGTCCACCATGACCGGCATCAATAATGATTGTTGCTTCAGAGATTGAAGTCACCGGCTCTGTTGGTTCATCTTCCGGTTCAATTTCCGGTTCAGCTGTTTCATTGTCAGTTGATACAATCCAGTTTGCTACATACCCGCTCTCGCCTCCTGGTAGTGTGATTTCATACCAATCGCCGCTTTCACCAACAATGGACAGTGATTCACCTGCACTCGCCTTATAGACGACAGCAGCATCAGTTGAGGGCTCCTGTCTAATATTGGACCCATTGTACAGAATCGTTATTTCACCACTTGCCTCTGCATCAGTGTTACCGCCCGAATGAATGCCCCGCTCGGTGAACCAGCTCGCAATCCATCCGCTCTGACCTTCAGAAAATTCGATCCGTAACCAATCTCCTGATTGCTCTTCAACAGTAAAAGAGTCAAATCGACTCACACTGCCAAGCACTTCAGCATTGCGATCCGGCTCAGCACGAACCTGCAGACTATTAACAGTGATATGTATATCGTCAGTAGCTGATTCCGCCGGCTGATTAATTGTTGAAGTGTTATATTCAACATAATCAGAACTGACCCATCCGTTAACAGCACCTGTGCTTATGTATAACCATCCATATTTTTCATCACTGATTGTTACCTGATCACCCGTATTGAGTGTGCCGATTACATTACCATCAGATGAAAAATCATCCCTGACGTTCAATCTGTCAACGAGAATCGTCCCGTTACTATTGGGATCTGTTGACTCAGTTGCTTCAGTATTCAGGTATTCTGAGACAACCCATCCTGTATACCCATCATAGATTACTTCTGACCAGTTGTCTGAAGTAGAAAGCACTTTAACACTTTGCCCCGACTGTATGACTGACAGAATCTCTGAACCTTGATCCGGTGCAGCTCTCAGTCTCAGGTTATCAGTCGTAAAAGCAGATTGACTTTCTGTAGCAGCATCAGGTGCATTTGCTGCGGCGAGCAGCCACTCTGCAATCCAGCCAGATCCCTCACTGAGCGCTACCTCAACCCAGCCATTCTCTCTTTGGAGTTCATTAAACTGATCTCCGGTATTACCTGAAGCAATTGCAGGATATGATAGACCAGGTCCTTCCCTGATCAGTATGTCATCATACACGGCTTCAACGGATTTTACCTCTGCATGTATTGCTGTCGCAGGTAATAATGTAAATAATAAAATGGTTGAACATAATACTGACAGCAGTTTCAATCACATCACCTCGCCATTCTCATATGTCTATCATATAGAAAAATAATTTAAGCGTCATTAGAATTTTGAAAATTTAAGACATGATTAACCTCTTGACAATAAAGCAGATGGTGATTATGATTGATTACATTATCAAAACATATGAACGAATCCCGATGATGGAGAACAGTAAGCAGGATTACGAATGGAAAGAGAGAGTCTGCCACCCGGCTGAAAGCAGACTTACATTGCGCCCTGTTGAATGAACACTCCGTAGGTTTTTTCCTGAAATCATAAGTAGGGAAAGACGTCAGCAGGCGTTAACTGCTTTAAGAGGAAGCTTTGGCTTCAATTAGGGTGGCACCGCGGAATTTCCCGTCCCTTGTTTTCGAACAAGGGACGGGATTTTTTTGTTTGTCTGGGATTTTTTGTTGAAGTGAAGATTTGGAGGAGGAATCATCAGTGGCTATTAATATACCAAGAGGGACACAGGATATCTTACCGGGTGTTTCTGAACACTGGCAGTATATCGAGCAGACTGCTGCAGAACTTTGCAGACAGTACCAATATAAAGAAATCCGCACGCCGGTCTTTGAACATACTGAACTATTTGAAAGAGGCGTAGGGGATACAACAGATATCGTGCAAAAAGAGATGTATACATTTAAAGACCGTGGTGACCGTAACCTCACACTGCGACCTGAAGGGACTGCGAGCGTCGTCCGCTCATACGTGCAGCACAAAATGCACGGTCAGGCAGTACAGCCTGTAAAGTTGTTTTATACAGGTCCAATGTTCAGATATGAAAGACCACAGGCAGGAAGGTTCCGTCAGTTTGTTCAATTTGGCGTAGAGGCAATCGGCAGTGATGATCCTGCAATTGATGCAGAAGTGATTTCACTGGCAATGGAACTTTACAGCAGACTGGGCTTGAAAAAAGTAAAGCTCGTACTGAACAGCCTTGGTGATACGGAAAGCCGGATTGCTCATAAAAATGCGCTGATTGAACACTTCAGCCCGAGAATTGAAGAGTTCTGTTCTGACTGTCAAGTACGACTTGATAAAAACCCGCTCAGAATTCTTGACTGTAAAAAAGACAGAGGGCATGAGCTGATTGAAAATGCACCATCACTGAAAGATTATCTGAATGAAGAATCGCAAAGCTACTTTGAGAAAGTAAAGCGTTACTTGGATGTAATGGGGATCGAATATGAGCTGGATCCTAATCTGGTGCGTGGGCTTGATTATTATAATCACACTGCCTTTGAAATTATGAGCGATGCTGAAGGGTTTGGTGCCATTACAACGCTTTGCGGCGGTGGAAGATATAATGGTCTGACAGAAGAAATCGGTGGACCAAGCGCTCCTGGCATTGGATTTGCACTCAGTATTGAAAGGTTAATGGCAGCACTTGAAGCAGAAAATGTCACACTACCGATCAAAACCCGGGTTGACTGTTACTTTGTCGCAATGGGAGAGGCTGCGAAAGAAAAAACAGTGTCACTTGCTTTTGAAGCGCGTAAAAAAGGTCTGAGCGTTGAACTTGATTATCTGAACCGTAAAATGAAAGGTCAGTTCAAAGCGGCTGACCGCATTAAGGCATCTAACGTTGTCATTATTGGTGAAGATGAACTCACAGCAGGAAAAGCCGCTGTAAAGAATATGGAGAGCGGTTCACAGAAAGATGTCATGTTTGAAGAAATTATTCAATATATAGAGAAAGCTTAGGGAGGAATATATATGTTTGGACGTTCATTTTATTGCGGTGAGGTACCAGAAGCCGCTATCGGAGAAAAGATTACGTTAAAAGGCTGGGTACAAAAAAGGCGTGACCTTGGCGGACTGATTTTTATTGATCTGCGTGACAGATCAGGAATTGTTCAGGTCGTTTTTAACCCTGAAACATCAAAAGAGGCACTTGAAACTGCAGAAGCCATCCGCAGTGAGTATGTGTTAAGCATAGAAGGGACTGTTCAGGCGCGCGGTGAAGGAACAATCAACCCGAACCTTGCAACAGGCTCAATTGAAATTCAGGCGGAAGCAGTGACTGTTCTAAGCAGTGCAAAGACACCTCCATTTGCAATTGAAGATAAAGCTGAAACAGCAGAAGATATCCGTTTAAAGCACCGTTACCTGGACCTTCGCCGTCCGGTGATGGCAGAAACATTTAAAATGCGTCACAGCATTACAAAGTCAATTCGCCGTTTCCTTGATGACGCGCAGTTCATTGAAGTTGAAACGCCGATGCTGACAAAGAGCACGCCTGAAGGAGCGCGTGACTATCTTGTCCCAAGCCGTGTGCATGAAGGTGAGTTCTATGCGCTTCCGCAGTCACCACAGCTTTTCAAACAGCTGTTAATGGTTGGCGGATTTGACCGTTATTATCAGATTGCAAGATGTTTCCGCGATGAGGATCTTCGTGCAGACAGACAGCCTGAATTTACACAGATTGATATCGAAACAAGCTTTATGAGCCAGGAAGATATTATGAAAATGAACGAAGATATGCTTTATCAAATGATGAAAGATGTAAAAGGGCTTGAAATTCAGCTGCCAATTCCACGTATGACTTATGCTGATGCAATGGAGCGCTATGGTTCAGATAAGCCGGATACACGCTTTGGAATGGAACTGACTGACGTATCCGAGATTGTTGAAAACTCGGGCTTTAAAGTGTTCAGTGGTGCTGTTGCAAATGGAGGTCAGGTCAAGCTGATTAATGCAAAACAGGCAGCTGATCAGTATTCACGTAAAGATATTGACGCACTTGGCCAATTTGCAGCAGTCTACGGCGCTAAAGGCCTTGCGTGGCTTAAGGTAACTGAAGAAGGTTTCGCAGGACCAATTGCTAAGTTCTTTAATGAAGAAGAACAGCGTGAGTTAAGCAAAAAAGCAGATGCTGAAGCTGGGGATCTCCTGCTATTTGTTGCAGATAAGAAGTCAGTTGTTGCAGATACACTTGGCGCACTTCGTTCAAAACTTGGAAAAGACCTTGATCTGATTGATGAATCAGCATTTAATTTCCTTTGGATAACAGATTGGCCACTTCTTGAATACGATGAGGAAGAAGGCCGCTATTACGCTGCTCACCATCCATTTACAATGCCGGTCAGAGAAGATCTGCATATGCTTGATACTGATCCTGGTGCAGTAAGAGCGCAGGCTTATGACATTGTGTTAAATGGTTATGAACTTGGCGGGGGATCACTTCGTATATTTGAACGTGAGATCCAGGAAAAAATGTTTGAAATTCTTGGCTTTTCTAAAGAAGAAGCAGTAGATCAATTCGGATTCCTGCTTGAAGCCTTCGAGTACGGTACGCCGCCACACGGTGGAATTGCACTGGGTCTGGATAGACTTGTGATGCTGCTTGCAGGCAGAACAAATCTCCGGGACACGATTGCATTCCCTAAAACGGCAAGCGCTAGCTGCGTGCTGACGAATGCACCGGGTGAGGTAAGTGAAGCACAGCTGAATGAATTAAGATTATCACTGAATCTTCAGAAAAATCTATAATTTTTCATCTAATTAATTGTTTTTTAATGACCTGTATGCTATGATGATTTCACAAGGTAAGTCCTGATGTGTACGTTTTAATATCCATCAGTTTTGACCGAACACTTCAATATCCGGGAGTTCACGTTTTTCAGTCGCTTGCACGCCCTTTGCGGGGAAGCATAAAGCTGAAAATAGGACACCCACCTGCTGAGAGCGGGTTCAAAACGATAGATTCCTACATCGAACGGCACAATTGGGATTTACCACATCTTACATACGAAAAACAGACCCGGGGAATCATTTCCCGGGTCTGTTTTTATAATAACAAGTATACTTGTCGGGTTTAAGTTGCATCTAATTACATTTTACGCTATTCTAAAAACCGTTAATCCAATAAACGGAGTTGATAAAATGCTACACCAATTTTCGAGAAATGAACTTGCGATCGGCTCTGAGGGGCTTGATCTTTTAAAGGGGAAAACAGTAGCTGTTCTCGGTATCGGCGGCGTAGGCTCGTTTGCAGCTGAAGCGCTTGCCAGAAGCGGAGTCGGTCGTTTGATCCTTGTAGATAAAGATGATGTTGATATTACGAATGTGAACCGTCAGATCATTGCGCTGCTCTCAACTGTAGGACAGCCTAAAGCTGATCTGATGAAAGAGAGAATTGCTGATATTAACCCTGAATGTGAAGTACATTCACTTAAGATGTTTTATACAGAAGAAACGTATGAGGAATTTTTCAGCTACGGGCTTGATTTTGTTGTTGATGCATCAGATACGATCTCTTATAAGATTCATTTAATGAAAGAGTGTCTGAACAGAAATATTCCGATTATTTCAAGTATGGGAGCGGCCAATAAAATGGATCCGACCCGATTCCAGATTGCTGATATTTCAAAAACCCATACTGATCCAATCGCAAAAGTGATCAGAAAGCACCTCAGAAAAGACGGAATCAATAAAGGTATTCCGGTTATTTTCTCTGATGAAAGCCCGATTGTGACGCGCGAGGAGGTCAATAAAACAGTCGGTAAAGAAAATGCACCGATCAGAAAGGCTAAAATGCCGCCTTCTTCAAATGCATTCGTCCCTTCAGCTGCAGGTTTAATTGCAGCAAGCTATGTGATGAGAGAATTTTTAAAAGACATCGAGATTAAAACGGTAAGATAAAAAACGGTACATTTGCCGTTTTTTTATTTTGTCTGAAACTTTTTACCAGTTCAAGCGTAAAGAAACTATCAGGAAAAAAGGGGGAGTGTAAAATGAGCAGGCAGGTTGTTGAATTAAAGAATGTATCCAAAAAGATCGGCAGCAAAACGATTATTGATGATATCTCTTTTAATGTATACAGCGGAGAAGTGTTTGGTTTTCTCGGGCCTAACGGCGCCGGTAAAACGACGACAATCCGAATGATTGTCGGACTGATGAAGCTGTCATCAGGAGATATTATTGTAAACGGTAAAAGTGTGAAATCAGATTTTGAAGGTGCCGTCAGTCAGGTTGGCGCGATTGTTGAGAATCCTGAAATGTATAAGTTTATGTCAGGCTATAAAAATTTGATTCACTATTCAAGAATGTACAAAGGTATTTCAAAAGAAAAAATTGATGAAGTGGTGAAGCTTGTCGGTCTTCAAGGCAGGATTCACGAAAAGGTAAAGACTTATTCGCTGGGGATGAGACAAAGACTTGGAATTGCACAAAGTCTGCTTCATGACCCGAAAGTTCTGATTCTTGACGAGCCTACAAACGGACTTGATCCTGCTGGTATCCGTGAGATCAGAGACTACATAAGAAGGCTTGCAAGAGAAAGAGATATGGCCGTGATTGTGTCGAGTCACCTGCTATCAGAAATGGAAATGATGTGTGACCGCATTGGGATTATTCAGCATGGTAAATTGAAGGATGTGCAATTAATCAGTGATTTTGTCGGAGAACAATCCAAAGTTTATAAGCTGGAAGTTTCTAATCCCGCACAAATCGCAGACAGCATGAGACAGAGCTTTCCTTCCTGGGAAATTCAGCTTGTTGGTCAGGATCTCCTGATCAATTGTACAAAGGAAGATATTCCTTCCATTATAAAATGGTGCGTGGAAGAGAACATTTCTGTTTACGGTGCATTAGTTGCTGCTAAAACGCTTGAAGATAGATTTCTTGAAGTAACGTCCGACAAAAAGGGGGAGCCGGTACATGTTTAACTTAGTCAGAAACGAATGGATGAAGCTGTTTTCAAGACCCGCAACCTACGTCATGACCGGTCTGATTGTACTTGCGGTCATTGCAGCAACCGTCATTACTTTATTTGTACAGTCACTTGGAGATGGTCAGGATATAACCTGGCAGTCACAGCTGCAAACAGAAAACACGCAGCTTGAGCAGACGATTGCAACCAGTGAGACCGGTTTTATGGGACAGAACCCTGAGGAACAGCTTGCGATTAATCAGTATGCACTTGAAAATGACATTGCACCAAACCGTGCAGGTTCTTTCTGGTCCTATCTTGAATCAAGCACGTTTCTAATTTCTTTGATCGGTCTGTTTGCCATTATTGTTGCTTCCGGAATCGTTGCAGGTGAGTTCTCATGGGGAACAATCAAACTGTTAATGATCAGACCAATCGCAAGGTGGAAAATTCTTTTATCAAAATTTATTACTGTCGGGGCATTCGGTCTGTTTCTTGTGGCCATTACAGCGGTTCTTTCAGTCATTTTAGGGCTGATATTCTTTGACCCGGGCTCTTCAGTCAGACTCGTGTTTGAGGATGGACAGGTCATTGAAAAAAGTATGGCTGCCTATGTCATTCGCGTATATCTTTTTAACTCTCTTGATGTCATTATGCTGACGACAATGGCATTTATGATTTCAGCAGTATTCCGTAACAGTTCCCTTGCAATCGGAATCAGTCTATTCCTTCTATTTGTAGGTGGAACGGCAACCAGCTTTATTGCGATGTACTATGACTGGGCAAAATACAGCCTGTTTGCAAATACAAATCTTTCATTGTATGAAATGAATATGCCGCTTGTAGAGGGTATGACGATGCAGTTTTCAATTGTCATGATCTTGATTTACTTCACGATCTTTATAGCACTTGCTTTTACGATCTTCACGAAACGTGATATTGCTTCATAAATCGTTTCGCTGCAATTCAGGTAGACGCTTTCCCCAGGGACGGCGGTGAGCCTCCTCACCGCTTCGCGTCTGTGGGGTCTCACCTGTCCGTCATATCCCGGTGGAGTCGCCACCTTACGCTCCACTACACTTTGAAGTGAATATTATAAGGTGATGATGTTTCGAAACAGTTGTTTTGAAGCATCATTTTAATTTGTTATAAATCTGTTTTAATGCCTGTTCAAACTTTCCGGTTTCTTTCGGTTCATAGTATCTTGCACGCTTTAGTGTATCAGGCAGATACTGTTGGGCAACCCAGCCACCGGGGTAGCTGTGTGGATATTTGTATTCTGTTCCGCGGCCCAGTTTCTCGGCCCCTTTATAATGCGCATCCTTTAAATGATCAGGAACAGCGCCAGCCTTGCCTTTTCTGATGTCTGAAAGCGCGCTGTCGATCGCTGAAATCGCTGAGTTTGATTTTGGTGACAGGCATAGCTCAATCACTGCATTTGCTAGCGGAATACGCGCTTCCGGAAAACCGAGTCTTTCAGCAGATTCAATCGCAGAGAGTGTGCGCTGACCGGCCTGAGGGCTTGCAAGTCCAATATCTTCATAAGCAATAACGAGCAACCTGCGTGCAATGGTAGGCAGGTCGCCGGCTTCAATAAGTCTTGCAAGGTAATGAAGCGCAGCATTTGCATCGCTGCCTCTGATGGATTTCTGGAATGCACTCATTACATCATAATGTGCATCTCCGTCTTTATCATGGGAAAAGTATTTCTTTTGCAGACACTCTTCTGCTGCCTGGAGCGTAATAACGATTTTACCATCGTCATCTTCATTTGTTGAAAGTACTGCAAGCTCTAATGCATTTAATGCACTTCTCACATCACCGCCGCTTGCTGTGGCGAAATGGGTGATGGCTTCCTCAGCAATCTCTATCTGCTTATCACCAAACCCTCTTTTGTCATGGAGTGCTCTTTCAACCGCAGCCTTCATATCCTCTTCATCAAGCGGTTTCAGTTCAAAAATCTGAACTCTGCTGCGAATCGCAGGGTTGATCGCGTGATACGGATTACTCGTTGTAGCCCCGATCAAAATCACCGTGCCGCTCTCTAAATGAGGAAGCAGAAAGTCCTGCTTGGCTTTATCGAGCCTGTGAACCTCATCTAAAAGGAGAATCACTCTGCCTGACATTTTCCCTTCCTGGACGACTGCTTCCATATCTTTCTTATTATTGGATACTGCATTTAACATTCTGAACGCATATTTTGTACTTCCTGCAATGGCTGAGGCGATTGATGTTTTTCCAATGCCGGGAGGACCATATAAAATCATTGAAGAAAGCTGGTTCGCTTCAACCATTCTTCTGATAATCTTTCCTTCTCCGACTAAATGGGTCTGGCCAATAATTTCATTTATCTCTGCAGGCCGCATTCTGTAAGCGAGCGGTTTAGTTGCCATCGTATCCCCTCCGTTTCTCTAAGAGCATCATAACCAAATAATCTGCATCAATGCCAATACTAAGGGTTATATGCTATAATGGCAAAAGCAAATTGGCGTAAAGGTGGATGACACATGAAAGTCTCAACGAAAGGCCGCTATGGTCTGACAATCATGATTGAACTTGCAAAGAATTATGGAGAAGGTCCAATCTCGTTAAAATCAATTGCAACAACCCATAATTTATCAGAACACTATCTTGAGCAGCTGATTGCACCGCTCAGGAATTCCGGTTTTGTTAAAAGTGTAAGGGGTGCTTACGGCGGATATGTTTTAGCTGATGAACCTTCAAATATTACTGCCGGAGACATTATCAGAACGCTTGAAGGACCAATCAGTCCAGTGGAAGGGCTTGAAAATGAAGCACCTCCACAAAAAGAACTGTGGATCAGAATCAGGGATGCAGTCAGAAATGTACTTGATCATACGACGATAGAAGACCTTGCAAATCACACTGAAGAAGGCGAATCAGACGCCTATATGTTTTACATTTAACAGGAGGGTTTAGGTTTGAACAGAATTTATGCAGATCATGCTGCAACAACCCCGATGCTTCCTGAAGTCACTGCAGTGATGATAGATGTGATGGAGAAAACTTACGGGAACCCGTCAAGTATTCACCAGACAGGGAGAGCAGCAAGAAAAATACTGGATGATGCGAGAACGCTGATTGCTTCGAAGCTTGGCGTTCATTTTAATGAGATTCATTTTACAAGCGGTGGAACTGAAGCAGATAACCTTGCGATATTCGGAACAGCTGATGCGATGAAACATAAGGGCAGGCATATCATTACAACAGCAGTTGAGCACCACGCAGTCTTACATCCGTGTCAGGAACTTGAAAAACGCGGGTTTGAAGTCACGTATCTGAATGTAGATAAAAGTGGACGGATCAGCACGGCAGATCTGGCGGCATCACTGCGTGAAGATACGATTTTAGTCACTGTGATGTATGGAAACAATGAATCAGGTAGCATTCAGCCGATTAAAGAAATCGGTGCACTGTTAAAAGAGCATCAGGCAGTCTTTCATACAGATGCGGTGCAGGCGTTTGGGCTCGCAGACATCAATGTCAATGAAGAGGGTATTGATCTTTTATCTGTTTCTTCTCATAAAATAAACGGTCCAAAAGGTGCAGGCTTCCTTTTTATTAAAAACGGCACGCCTCATCATGCAACCGTCTTCGGTGGTGAGCAGGAACGAAAAAAAAGAGCAGGTACGGAAAACTTAGCAGCCATTTCCGGTTTTGCTGAAGCTGTCAAATTTGCCTTTGACAGCAAAGATAAAAAAACTGCAGATCTGGTTACAATAAAGCAAACACTGATCAATCAATTAAAGCAGTCAGATGTGCACTTTGAAGTGAACGGCTCTCTTGAACATTCGCTTCCACACGTGGTAAACTTGAGTATTCCGGGAGCCGAAATAGAGTCGTTGCTGATCAACCTGGATCTTGAAGGGATCGATGCTTCAAGCGGTTCAGCATGTACTGCGGGGTCTGTAGAACCTTCACACGTACTTGCGGCGATGTTTGGTGCAGATAGTGAAAAGCTGTTTAATTCAGTCCGCTTCAGCTTTGGTTACGGTAACACCGCTGAGGATGCTGTCTATATTGCAAAAAGTCTTAAGAAAATCACAGACCGCTTTTAGCGTCTGATAAGTAAAGGTGATTCAAATGACAAAAACACCCGCTGAAACGAGAGTAGTCGTCGGAATGTCAGGTGGCGTGGATTCATCAGTTGCTGCTTATCTTTTAAAGCAGCAGGGATATGATGTAATCGGAATTTTTATGAAAAACTGGGATGACACCGATGAGTTCGGTGTATGTACCGCTACTGAGGATTATAATGACGTGATTCGCGTTTGTAATCAGATCGGTATTCCCTATTATGCAGTAAACTTTGAAAAGCAGTACTGGGATAAAGTTTTTACGTATTTCCTAGAAGAATATAAAGCCGGCAGAACACCAAATCCTGATGTGATGTGTAATAAGGAGATCAAATTCAAAGCATTTCTTGATCATGCAATGAAACTTGGTGCTGATTATCTTGCAACAGGTCACTATGCCCGCGTTGACCGTTCAGGGGATGAAGTGAAAATGCTGAGAGGTCTTGATCAGAATAAAGATCAGACTTATTTCCTGAATCAGCTCTCTCAGGAACAGCTTTCAAATGTTATGTTCCCGATTGGTGATATTGATAAAAAAGAAGTAAGAAAAATCGCTGCTGAAGCAGGACTTGCAACTGCTGCGAAAAAAGACAGTACTGGTATATGCTTTATCGGAGAAAGAAACTTTAAAGAGTTCTTAGGTCAGTACCTGCCAGCTCAGCCAGGTGATATGGTTACGATGGATGGAGAAAAAGTCGGCAGCCACGATGGATTAATGTATTACACAATCGGCCAAAGGCACGGTCTTGGCATTGGCGGTTCAGGCGAGCCATGGTTTGTATTCGGTAAAAACCTTGATACCAACCAGCTGTATGTTGGTCAGGGATTTGATCACGAAGCGCTTTACTCGGATTCAATTACCGCAGTGGATATGGGGTTCACTTCTGCAGAAGCACCACAAAAATCCTTCCACTGTACAGCAAAGTTCCGTTACCGTCAGCCTGACCAGGGGGTAACCGTCCATATGCAGGAAGACGGCACAGCAGAAATCGTTTTTGATGAGCCGGTCCGTGCAGTCACACCAGGACAGGCAGTCGTTTTATATAATGGAGACGAATGCCTAGGCGGCGGAACGATTGATAAGATCTACAAAAGTTCAAAGCAATTGATGTATGTAGGTTAATAAAATAGAAATGACCTTTTGTGAACGCCCTTCACATCAGGTCATTTTTTGTGCCTTATGATATACTAATCCCAAATCAATACGAAGGAGAACGTGATGAAATCTTTAAATGAACAGGCAATTGAACTGATCCAGAAAGGCGAACTCGAAGAAGCCTTAAAAAAATTAAATGAACAAATTGAAAAAAGCCCTGAAGACCCGGCGGCCTATATCAATTTTGGAAACGTATTGGCCAGATTTAATGAAGTGGAAAAAGCAGAGCGCTTTTACCAAAAAGCAATCACGCTTGATGAAAAAGCAGGTGCTGCGTATTACGCGCTAGCGAACCTTTATTACACACAGGAAAGGTTCAAAGAAGCCGCTGTTTTATATGAAAAAGCAATCAAATCAGGTCTTGAAGACCACGATGCATACTTTATGCTCGGCATGTCATTTATGAATAATGAACAGACAAAACTGGCAGTGCCTTATCTGCAAAGAGCGGCAGAGCTTACACCTGAAGATGCGGAAGTTCATTTTCAGTATGGGCTTTCTCTCGCAAAGCTTGAGCACGGATCTGAAGCGGTAACCCAGCTGAAGCGCGCTGTGGAGCTTGACCTGGAACATGCGGATGCACTTTATAACCTTGGTGTTGCTTATGCCGGCTTTGAAGAAAATGCCGAAGCGGCACTCGACTGTTTTGAAAAAGCAATTAAAGTGCAGCCTGATCACTATCTTGCTTTAAACGGACGTAAGATTATTCAGCAGGCGATTGACAGCGAATAGGAGGTGTCTTTCATGAACGGTCAGCAGACGGATCTGTTTACTGAAGAAGAGTTATATGTAAAAGGAACGTTAATTGTTTCTATTTTTTATAATGAAGATAATATGTATTCAGTAGTGAGGATCCGTGTATCTGACACGAATATTGCAAATGCTGAGAAGGAAATGGTTGTCACCGGCCATTTCCCTTCTATGCAGGAAGATGATACATATATCTTTTACGGAAAAGTGAAAGAGCACCCGCGTTTTGGTCCACAGTTTATTTCAGAGCGCTTTAAAAAAGAGCTTCCTCAGACTAAGCATGGAATTATCCATTACCTTTCAAGCGATCTTTTCAATGGAATCGGCAGAAAAACGGCAGAAAAGATTGTAGATACGCTTGGGGAAAATGCGATTTCTAAAATTATGGAAAACGAGTCTGTGCTTTTTGAAGTGCCTAAGCTATCTGAAGAAAAAGCCCATCACATTCATGAAATCTTAATTGAACATCAGGGGCTCGAGCGGATTATGGTTCTGTTAAACGACTGGGGATTCGGTCCACAGCTGTCTATGAAGATTTACCAATTTTATCAGGAAAAAACAGTTGAAGTGATTGAAGAGAATCCTTATCAGCTGGTCAATGACATTGAAGGTGTCGGCTTCGGTAAAGCAGATGAGCTCGGCAGACAGCTTGGACTTTCAGGAAATCATCCTGACAGAATCAAAGCTGCCTGTCTTTATACAATGACGCAGCTTTCCATGCAGGAGGGTCACGTATACGCTGACTCCAAACAGCTGTTAATCAGAGTAAAAGAGCTGCTTGAAAAGCATCAGCCTGAGAAAGTGGACTACAGCGATATCTCAAGAAGCCTCGTGGAATTGCATGAAGAGGGTAAAATTGTGGGTGAAAATAAAAAAGTATATTTGCCTTCTCTTTACTATTCAGAAGTTGGTATTGCTTCAAGTATTGAAAGTCTGACGTCAAACACAGAGGTTCACGACCAGTTTCCTGAAGCGGAGTTTCTGCTGGCACTCGGAGACCTTGAGGAGCGGATAGGGGTCACATACGCCCCGTCTCAAAAAGAAGCTATCCAGACAGCGTTATCATCGCCAATTATGATATTAACCGGTGGTCCAGGGACAGGAAAGACGACCGTGATTAAAGGGATTGTAGAGCTGTATGCGGAGCTTCACGGACTGTCGCTGGATCCTGATAACTACTCAAAAGATGAGCCATTTCCGATCGTTCTGGCCGCTCCAACCGGAAGAGCAGCGAAAAGGATGACTGAATCCACGGGGTTAAAAGCGATGACAATCCACCGTCTCCTCGGCTTTAACGGTCAGGAGGATATGGATGAAGAAGACGATGACAGAATGGTTGCAGGACGTCTGTTGATTATTGATGAAATGTCTATGGTGGATACATGGCTTGCAAATAAGCTGCTTCAGGCAGTGCCTGAGTCCATGCAGGTCATTCTCGTTGGAGACCAGGACCAGCTGCCTTCTGTCGGACCTGGTCAGGTGCTGCAGGATCTGCTTGATGCGAAAAAAGTACCTGCGGTGGAACTGACTGATATTTACCGTCAGGAAGAAGGTTCTTCTATTATTGAACTTGCCCATCATATGAAAAAAGGCGAAGTGCCTGAAACGATCAGACAGCCCTACCCTGACCGTTCTTTTATTCCCTGCAGAGCGAATCAGATGGATGAAGTTGTCGGGAAAATTGTTAAGAATGCAATGAAAAAGGGTTATACGGCAAAGGATATTCAGGTGCTCGCTCCAATGTACAGAGGACCCGCAGGCATTGATAAGCTGAATGTACTGATTCAACAGCTGATGAACCCGAATGATGACGGGTCCAGAAAAGAACTGAAATGGGGCGATATTGTCTACCGGATCGGTGATAAAGTGCTCCAGCTCGTTAATCAGCCTGAGAGTAACGTATTTAACGGTGATATGGGTGAAGTCATTTCGATTTTCTACGCTAAGGAGAATACTGAAAAACAGGATATGATTTTAGTCTCGTTTGACGGGGTAGAGGTCACATATACAAGGCAGGACCTGAACCAGATCACCCATGCGTTCTGCTGCTCAATCCATAAGTCTCAGGGAAGCGAGTTTCCGATTGTCGTATTGCCGGTTGTAAAAAGCTACTCGAGAATGCTGAGACGGAACCTGCTGTATACTGCCATTACAAGAAGCAGCAAGTTTTTAATTATGTGCGGTGAAGAAGATGCTTTCAGGTATGGCGTTGAAAGAAAAGATGATCTGATGAGAATGACGTCTCTGAAAGAAAGGCTTGCCGGTGAGCAGGTAAACATTTCAGACGATGCTGATCCATTTGATGGCGGAGCAGATCCAATGATTGGAATGGAAGGCGTCACCCCGTACGATTTCCTTGAAAGTTCTCAAGGTTAAATTGACAAACGGTGATGATCTTTCATATAATTTCAGATAGAATAATGAATCTCGAAGAAGGAACAAGTACGCAGACAAACTCATTTAAAGAGAGAATTCCCCCAGGCTGAAAGGAATTCATTGAAGTTTCTGCGGAAAGCTGGTCCGGAGTGCAGTTAAAAGCTGCCGTCTGCTGCGTTAAAGCAACTTTAGAGTGATGGGTTGTCAATCCATAACCAGGGTGGTACCGCGAGTGTAATCTCGTCCCTGTGTAGGATTGAGGACCCTTTTCTGTTTTTAGAGACGTTTCGGGAGATCAAAGGAGGAAATAAGAATGGAAAAATGGACGGGTGCAGAGCTCAGACAAATGTATTTAGATTTCTTCAAAGAAAAGAAGCATGATGTAGAACCAAGTGCTTCACTTGTACCGCATGAAGATCCATCACTATTATGGATTAACAGCGGTGTTGCTACACTGAAAAAATATTTTGACGGCCGCGTAATTCCGGCAAATCCGAGAATCGTTAACGCACAGAAGTCAATCAGAACAAATGATATTGAAAATGTAGGGAAAACTGCAAGACACCATACATTTTTTGAAATGCTCGGGAACTTTTCGATTGGTGAATACTTCAAAGAAGAAGCAATCGAATGGGCATGGGAATTCCTCACTTCAAAAGAATGGGTCGGTTTTGACCCTGAAAAGCTGTCTGTCACAATTCACCCTGAAGACGACGAAGCTTATGATATCTGGAATAAAAAAGTAGGCGTACCTGAAGAGAGAATTATCCGACTTGAAGGAAACTTCTGGGATATCGGTGAAGGTCCAAGTGGTCCAAACTCTGAAATTTTCTATGACCGCGGAGAAGAATATGGAAATGATCCGTCTGACCCTGAGCTGTATGCAGGCGGGGAAAATGAGCGTTACCTTGAGATCTGGAACCTGGTCTTTTCACAGTTCAATCACAATGCGGATGATACGTATACGCCGCTTCCTAAGAAAAACATTGATACAGGAATGGGTCTTGAGAGAATGGCATGCGTTGTTCAGGACGTGCCGACAAACTTTGAAACAGATCTGTTCATGCCAATCATTGAAGCGACAGAGCTTGTTGCAAAAAGACGCTATGGTCAAAACGCTGAAGAAGACACTGCTTTTAAAGTGATCGCTGACCACATCAGAACTGTATCCTTTGCAGTAGGTGATGGTGCGCTGCCTTCTAACGAGGGAAGAGGGTATGTACTTCGCCGTCTGCTGAGAAGAGCGGTTCGCTTTGCAAAACAGATCGGTATTAACCGACCGTTTATGTATGAACTGGTTCCGGTTGTAGCTGACATTATGATTGATTTCTATCCTGAAGTAAAAGACAAGCAGGACTTTATTCAGAAAGTCATCAAGACAGAAGAAGAACGCTTCCATGAAACGCTGAATGAAGGCCTGTCAATTCTGACTGAGCTGATGAAAAAAGCACAGGAAGACGGTTCAAAAGAAATCAGCGGGAAAGACGTTTTCAGACTGTATGACACATTTGGCTTCCCTGTTGAACTGACGCAGGAATATGCTGAAGAAAACGGATTATCAATCGACCAGAACGGCTTTGAGCATGAGATGGAAGGTCAGAGAAGCCGTGCAAGAGCAGCGCGCCAGGAAAGCGGATCAATGCAGGTTCAAGGTGGCGTATTAGGAGACATTCACACAAAGAGTGAATTTGTAGGGTATGAAAGACTTGATCATTCTACTACAATTGAGGACCTTGTGATTGATGGTGAATTTGCAGATCAGGCAGCTGCAGGTCAGGAAGTTCAGTTTGTACTTGCAGAAACACCTTTTTATGCAGAAAGCGGCGGTCAGATTGGGGATAAAGGTACAGTAACGCATGAAAACTGTGTCATTGACGTACAGGATGTTAAAAAAGCACCAAACGGACAAAACCTTCATACCGGTATTGTAAAAAGTGGACTGATTAAAAAAGGTGAAAATGTAAACGCCAGGGTAAGTGACATCACGAGAAATAAAATTACTAAAAACCATACGGCAACGCACCTGCTGCATCAGGCACTGAAAGATGTACTTGGTGACCATGTAAATCAAGCGGGTTCTCTTGTTGAGCCTGATCGTCTGCGCTTTGATTTCTCTCACTTTGGACAGGTGACCAAAGAAGAACTAAGTCAAATTGAAGAGATTGTCAACGGAAAAATCTGGACAAGCTATTCAGTAGGAACTGCAGTGAAGTCACTTGATGAAGCAAAAGCGATGGGTGCAATGGCTTTATTTGGTGAAAAATACGGTTCAGAAGTACGCGTTGTATCAATTGGTGATTACAGCCTTGAACTTTGCGGGGGTTGCCACGTAGGTAATACTGCTGAGATCGGTCTATTCAGAATTGCTTCAGAGGCAGGAATCGGTGCAGGTACAAGACGTATTGAAGCTGTAACCGGAGAGTCAGCATACCGTCTGATGAATGAGCAGATTGATGTACTAAATCGTTCAGCAGGGTTATTAAAAGCAAACCCTAAAGATCTTGAATCACGCATTGAAGGTCTGCAGGCAGATCTTAAAGCAGTTCAGAGAGAAAATGACTCTCTTCATGCAAAGCTTTCAAATATTGAAGCGAAAAACATTATGGACCGCGTACAGACGGTAGATGGCGTCAGCGTCCTGGCTGAAAAGGTTCAGGCATCTGATATGAATACACTCAGAACAATGGCTGATGATGTGAAAAACAAAATCGGTTCAGGTGTGCTGTTGCTGATTGCTGTAAATGATGGTAAAGTCCAGATTATTGCAGGCGTTACAAAGGATCTGATTGATCAGGGCTATCACGCAGGTAAGCTTGTAAAAGAAGTTGCCACAATCTGCGGCGGTGGAGGCGGCGGCCGCCCTGATATGGCTCAGGCGGGCGGTAAAGACCCTTCACGTGTGGAAGAAGCACTTCAATTTGCCCCTGAGTGGGTGAAATCAATTTGATTCTATTGCTATCTGGTGTACAATAGCAATAGTTGGATAATAGGAATGGTTGTCATTCCGTAGTGAGGTGTTGTTGATGAGCTCATTTGATAAAACGATGCGGTTTGACTTTGGAGATGACTCAGCTGATCAGGAAGTTAAACGTGTCCTGAACCAGGTGTTCGAAGCTCTCGAAGAAAAAGGTTATAATCCGATCAATCAAATTGTGGGGTATCTCTTATCCGGTGACCCTGCTTATATTCCGCGTCATCAGGATGCAAGGAATGTTATCCGCAAACTTGAACGTGATGAAATTATTGAGGAATTGGTGAAGTTTTATCTTCAGCAGCATAAAGAGGGCTAAGAATGAGAACAATGGGACTTGATGTAGGCTCCAAAACTATTGGAGTAGCCATCAGTGATGCGCTGGGCTGGACTGCCCAGGGGATTGAAACAGTAAAAATTGATGAAGCTGCCGGACAGTTCGGCTTCAAGCGAATTAAAGAATTAGTCGAAGAACACGAAGTGTCAAAGGTAGTCATTGGCTTACCGAAAAACATGAATAATTCGCTTGGACCCCGTGCTGAGGCCAGCCAGAGATATGCTGATATGCTAAGCAGAAGAATTGAGGCTGAAATTATCTTCTGGGACGAGCGCTTAAGCACGATGGCAGCAGAGCGGGTTTTACTCGAAGCTGATGTCAGCAGGGGAAAAAGAAAAAAAGTGATTGATAAAATGGCTGCAGTGATGATCCTTCAGGGTTATCTCGACAGCAATAACTAAATGAGGTGACTGAAATGGAACACGGAGAAAAGCAAATTACAGTAATTGATGAACAGGGAAATGAAGTATTATGTGAAGTCTTATTCACATTTGATTCAGATCAGTTTCAAAAATCATACGTACTATACTATCCAGTAGGTGATACTGAGGAAGAAGAGATTGAAATTCATGCATCTTCTTTCGAACCGAACGATGAAAATTCAGAAGGCGAATTAAAGCCTGTTGAATCTGA
Source organism: Jeotgalibacillus sp. JSM ZJ347 (assembly GCF_044383825.1). NCBI lineage: Bacteria > Bacillati > Bacillota > Bacilli > Caryophanales > Caryophanaceae > Jeotgalibacillus > Jeotgalibacillus sp. JSM ZJ347. Next base: position 275,115 of record NZ_JBISEN010000001.1, read on the forward strand.
AGAAGAGTGGGATCTGATCGAGGAAATGCTTAATACATTCCTTGATGAAGAAGAAAACGAATAATATGACAAAGCGGGGGCAGCTATTTGCCCCCGCTTCTTTTTATTGTATAATAAAATCATTGGGAAAAATGAGCAGAAGTTTTTGGAGGGAAATTGATTGAGTGAAAAATCAAGTTTAATAGATCAGTGGAAGCTGAACTTACAGGAAAGAAAAAAAGAAGCAAAACAAGTAAGAAAAATTGTTTTTATTCTATTAATCGTCTTTGTGTTCCTAACAGTTGGTGCTCTCCTCGGTGCCTACTCTTATATCAGTTCAGCGCTTGAACCGATGGATGCAGCTGATGAAAATGCCGTCGCAGTTGAAATTCCAATCGGCTCGTCCGTTGATGGAATCACCCAAACGCTTGAAGATAGCGGTGTCATTAAAAATGCGCAGGTATATAAGTACTATCTGAAGTTTAATAATGAAACAGATTTTCAAGCTGGTACATATAACCTCACACCTGCCATGACACTCAGTGAAATCACTGAAAGTCTGAAGACCGGAAGAGTGTATCACGAACCATTGTTTAATGTCACGATTCCTGAAGGTCTGAGGCTTGAAGAAATCGGAGATATTATTGCAGAGAATACGGATTATTCTCAGGAAGAGTTCATGGAGAAAGTGACGGATGAAACGTTCATTAATTCTTTAATGGAGCAGTATCCAACACTGATTACTGAAGAAATTAAAGGTGAAAATGTGAAACTTTCACTCGAAGGTTACCTGTTTCCCGCAACCTATCCATATTATGAAGAAAATCCTTCTCTTGAAGATATTATTACTCAAATGGTAGATGCCATGAACAATAATGTTGCACCTTATGTAGATTTGCTTCCAGGCTTTACGGAAGGAGATTACACAGGCACGGATGCGGATGAACCAAATGTCATGACCGTTCATGATCTGATCACAATGGCGTCACTTCTTGAAGAGGAAGCAGCTGCGACGACAGACAGAGCGATGATCGCAGGAATCTTCTATAATCGACTTGAAGAAGGTATGCCGCTTCAGACAGATCCAACTGTCCTGTATGCAAAAGGTGAATGGCAGGAGAGAGTACTGTTTGCAGATCTTGAAATTGAAGACCCTTATAACACTTATCAGGTTCAGGGACTTCCACCGGGGCCAATTGCAGCACCGGGCGCAACTTCAATTGAAGCTGCTATCAATCCGGAGAACTCAGAGTATTTCTACTTTCTGACATCAACTGAAGATGGTGCAATGTATTATTCAGAAACGCTTGAAGAACATGAAAGAAAAGCAGAAGAGTTCATCTATAGTGTGAACGATGAAGAATAATGTGAAGACAGAAGGAAAGAACATTCACTTTCCTTCTGTTTTTATGTTAGAATAGATAAAGTATTTTTAGCGTCTATCACTACTTTCCGGATTTCGGTCTGCAGGATTGTATGTGAGCGCTCTTTTTTATGGAGCCTGAGACCAGAAAAGGTGAGAACGTTGGATAAAGTCTATCAATATATTGAAAATTTCTTTCCTGCCCATTCAGATCTTGCTGTGCAGATGATTCGTTTTGCAGAGGAGAATGAAGTACCGATTATGGAATCTGTGGGCATTGAAACACTTTTGCAGCTGCTGAGAATTCAACAGCCAAAAAGAATTCTCGAAATCGGAACTGCCATTGGCTACTCTGCCATTAGAATGGCTGAAACGCTGCCTGACGTTGAAATTGTTTCAATTGAAAGAGATCAGAAAAGAGCTGAGCAGGCTGTACAGTTTGTAAAGCAGTCGGGATATAAAAGCAGAATTCACCTGATAGAAGGTGATGCACTGGAAGTTTCAAATCAGGTTTCAGACTTTGGACAATTCGATGCAGTATTTATTGACGCTGCCAAAAGCCAGAATATCAGGTTTTTTGAATTATATGAGCCTTTCTTCTCGCAGGATGTCTGTGTATATACTGATAATGTCCTCTTTAAAGGGCTTGTTGCAGAACAAACTGGAAATGAAAGCAGAAATGTAAGGCAGATGCTGAGGAAGCTGGACCGTTTCAATCAGTGGATCGCTCAGCATGATCAGTACCATACTGTTATTCTTCCTGTAGGTGATGGTCTTTCAATCAGTAAAAAGAAGTAACGAAAAATACTGCTTTAGCAATTGGAGTGAAAAACTTGTAGGTTTTATTCCAATTAAGATTAAATAAAAGCTTGTCAAAGACATAAGGGATCCTTATGGGTGAATTCACAATCAATCAGATGCTGATAAGCTTCAAATTGAACAAGCGAATAAGCCGCTGCGGTCACTTAGATAGCATGAGAGAGGAGCTAACGGCAAATATGAACAACAAACCCGTTATTATAGGTGTAACAGGCGGTTCAGGATCCGGAAAAACGTCTGTAACCAAAGCAATTTACGATGTATTTCAGGACCAGTCAATCGCAATTATTGAACAGGACTATTATTATAAGGATCAAAGCAATATCCCATATGAAGAACGTTTGAAAACAAACTATGATCATCCGCTGGCTTTTGATAATGATCTGTTAATTGAACATATTAGTCAGCTGCTTGACAGAAAAGCAATTGAAAAACCGGTCTATGACTATACAGTTCACACAAGATCTGAAAAGACAATTCCTGTTGAACCGAAGGATGTGATTATTGTAGAAGGCATTCTCGTACTTGAGGATGAACGCCTCCGGAATCTGATGGACATCAAATTATATGTAGATACAGATTCAGATCTGCGTATTATCCGCCGTATGCTGCGTGACATTAATGAACGGGGCCGTACAATCGATTCGGTAGTAGATCAATATATTAATGTCGTGCGTCCAATGCATAATCAGTTTATTGAACCGACAAAACGTTATGCTGATATTATCATCCCTGAGGGTGGACAAAATCACGTTGCAATTGATTTAATGGTAACGAAAATTCAAACAATTCTTGAACAAAAGTCTATTGTGTAATATGATAGCAAAGGCTAAGAGGATAATTTATCCTCTTTTTAGCATACTTCATAAAAGGGGTTTCAATCACATAGCATGAAATAGGTCATGCATTTTTTAAAGGAGTGAAGGGATTTGGCAAACGAGAAAGTATTTCCAATGACAGAAGAAGGTAAACAGAAGCTTGAGCAGGAACTTGAACAGCTCAAATCTGTTAAAAGAAAAGAAGTAGTAGAGAGAATAAAAATTGCAAGAAGCTTCGGTGACCTTTCTGAGAACTCAGAGTATGACTCAGCTAAAGAAGAGCAGGCATTTGTTGAAGGCCGCATCTCTACGCTTGAATCAATGATTCGCAATGCGAAAATTATTGAAGATGATCAAACGCTTGATGGTGTCGTTTCACTTGGAAAGACAGTTACATTTGTAGAACTGCCTGATGGTGATGAAGAATCTTATACAATTGTCGGCAGTGCAGAAGCGGATCCATTTGAAGGGAAAATTTCAAATGACTCGCCGATTGCAAAAAGCCTGATTGGTAAGGAAGTTGGAGATGAAGTAAAAGTACAGACACCAGGTGGAGACATGGATGTCCGTATTACATCAATCAGTTAATAAAAAGGAATCATGAAACGAAGGCTGGGACAATATTATGTCTCAGTCTTTTTATTCGTTCTGCATCCCTGTAAGAAGGATTTGTCCCGCACGCTTTAAAAGTTTACTCTTACCATGTAACTATTTCTGTTCTTACACGTCTAATGTCATACGGTACAGAGGACCTGTTTTGATAAAAGGAAAAGTGACTCTTGTAACTGAAGCAGGAAACCGTGATATGCTGGTTTAGATTTAAAACATGAGGGAAGAGTTGAACGAGGAGTGATTATATGAACAATTCAAGATCAGACATTCAGAGTAAAAAAAGAAAGCAAAATATATTTCTTAATGCATCTATTGCAGTTGTATTTCTTTTAATTGCAGGTGTGTCGGCATTTATTTTCTTAGGAGATAATGAAAATCAGGCTGCAGAAACGGAAGAAAAAACAATTGCGGAACAGGTTCAGGAGAAGGCTGGATTGCAGGATGAGAACGAGAATGAGCCAGAAGGTAATGAAAATAATGAATTGACTGCTAGTGAAATTGAATCTGAAGATGAGAATAATGAAACAGAGCAGGCCGCTGCTTCAGATGAATCGGAAAAAGAAGAAGAAACAGCAGACGAAAAGAAAGAAAAAGAAAAGAAAAAGAAATCAAATCAAAACGATGAAGAAACGGAAAGACCTGAAGATGGTAAGTGGAAGCCGGTTGGTACAGAACAGACCGGTGAGCACGTCTCGTCTTATGATGAAGGCAGTGTAGACTGGAACGAGAAGTTAAAGGCTGCTGCTTACGCTACAGGACTTGATATGAACGCGATGACAGTGTGGTGGGTCGGAAATAACGGAGGCCCTCAGAAGGCGGTTGTAGAAGTCTCTTCTCCGAGCGCTGGAGCAGCTGAATTCCGTGTACAAATGGAATGGGTTGATCAAAAAGGCTGGAAACCGGTTAAGGTTGATGAGCTCTAAAAAGACAAAAGGTGCTGCGTAACTTTGCAGCACCTTTTTTATGATTTAAAATGAACGCTTGCTGTGTAATACGGCTTTCCTTCAGGGGTAAAAACAGTGTGATGGTTCACATGGTGTACGCGAAGCATAATCGCCTGGTTGTTTTCAATCTGCTGCTGTATTTTCTTCTCAAGCTCACGCAGTGATTGTGATTCAAAAAACTCAACTTTATCTTTAATTAAATCCAGTTCAAAACCCATTGTATTCCTCCGTTGTCTATTTTAAATCATTATATCATGCCTTCATTGATCTTTTCTGATCACTGTGGTAAAGTTCAAATCAGTTTTGAGATACATACAGAAGGCAGGGATTAGTATGAAAATCGGTATTATTGGTGCAATGGAAGAAGAAGTGGAATCACTTCGTTTGGCAATGGAAAACGTTCAGACAGAAACGATTGCAAACAGTGAATTCACATCAGGGTTATTAAAGGAAAAAGAAGTCGTGCTTGTAAAAAGCGGTATTGGTAAAGTAAATGCTGCTATGACAACAACAATATTAATGGAACGCTATCAGCCGGACGTGATCATTAACACTGGATCAGCAGGCGGATTTGATCCTGCATTAAATGTAGGTGACGTTGTCATTTCAAGTGAAGTGCGTCATCACGATGTAGATGTTACTGCATTTAATTATGAATACGGTCAGGTACCGGGAATGCCGGCAGCTTTTAAAGCTGATGAGAAGCTGAGAAAATCTGCACTGAAATGTGCGGAATCAATTGATGATATCAAATCAGTTTCAGGTCTGATTGCAACAGGGGACTCTTTCATGAATGATCCTGAGAGGGTTGAAGCATTACAGGGTAAATTTGAGAACCTGCAGGCTTTGGAAATGGAAGCTGCAGCGATCGCCCAGGTGGCACATCAATATGAAGTGCCATTTGTGATTATCCGCTCGCTTTCTGATATTGCAGGTAAAGAATCTCACATTTCATTTGATCAGTATCTAAAAACAGCTGCAGTCAATTCAGCTAACCTGATTATTCAAATAACAGAAGACATTTAAGCTTCTTCTTCATCAAAATGGTGAAACAGCTTCATTAATGCTCTTTTTTCAATTCGTGAAACGTAGCTTCTTGAGATGCCAAGCTCCTTGGCAATTTCCCGCTGCGTTTTTTCTTCTTCACCATTAATCCCAAACCGCGCACTAATGACTTCACGTTCCCGGTCATCAAGCTTTTTCACAAATGCCCTGATTTTATCACCATTCATCTTCTGTGCAATCACTTCATCAAGTTCTTCTTCTTCACTTTGAAGTACATCAATCAGACTGATCGCATTACCGTCTTTATCCTCCCCGATCGGATCATGGAGTGAAATATCTTTTTTCGTTTTCTTAAGCGATCTTAGAAACATAAGGACTTCATTTTCAATACATCTGGCTGCATACGTCGCCAGCTTTGTACCCTTGTCATATGAATAACTGTCAATGGCTTTAATCAAGCCGATTGTGCCGATCGAAATTAAATCTTCTGTTGTTTCACCGGTGTTTTCAAATTTTTTAATGATATGTGCAACAAGCCTCAGGTTATGTTCAATTAATAATCTCTTTGCATCATCATCTCCATCCTGAAGCTTTAATATTGCTTTTTTCTCATCTTCTTTATTTAACGGCTCCGGAAAAGCATTCTGTTTGAAGTATCCCGTCAATGCCGGCAAGTCAACCAATGCTGATAAAATTAAAAAAACTGACAAGCTTTCTCCTCCTTTCACCGGTTAATACACCGTATGAAAAAAAACAGAAAACTTGCCAGTCCCATTAAATCATCTTAAATTGAGCAATCGTTTTGCTGATTTTTCCTGTTCCGTGGCATTCAGGACATTTCTTCTTTAATATACGTATTTTTCTCACAGAACCGATTCCATGACAGCTTGGACAGATCACAGCAACTTTCATGATAAGTCCTCCTGTATTGAATTTTCAGAATTCTTACTGTTATTTTAACTGGTTTCGCTGTATGATGGCAACGGCTAAGCGTTATTTTTCTTTTTTTTGAATTTCCATTTCAAGCAATTGAAGAAAGTCATCTGAGAGCTTTTGTTGTTTTGCCGCTTCATAAGCCAGGATGAGTGCTTCAAGTGATAACTTATCCATAAAAAAGTAGCCCCTTTCATGTTTCTAATAAAAATGTATCAGAGACAGCGTAGAAGAACAAGCGTTCTCTTATCCACAATCGTTTGTGTATAACCTGTGTAAAAGGTGTGCATAAAGGTTAAATAACAACTAAGGTCGGTTTATTTCGCCATTCGTAAGTTATCCACATTAGAATAGTAAAGACGATATTTGTCGAACGATTTGTGTACTGCTTGTAACTTAAAGATTCATTTTGAACAAATCTTACTGATGATGTATGATATAGACTTGAAGTGAAGAGGTGGAGAACAATGATAAAATTATTTTTGCCAAATGAATACGTCGAGAGCGTATTTGAAATAACACCTGCAAAACTTAAACAGCAGGGGATTAAAGCAATCATTACAGATCTGGACAATACATTGGTTGAATGGGACCGGAAGAATGCAACGCCCAAGCTAATCGAATGGCTTGAAAGTATGCAAATGGAAGGTATTCTGGTCACGATCGTTTCAAATAATAATCAATTAAGAGTAGAAGCCTTTTCTGATCCAATCGGTATTCCGTTTATTTACCATGCAAGAAAACCGATGGGGCGTGCTTTCAGACGGGCAATCAGAGATATGAATGTAAAGAAAGATGAGACTGTCGTGATTGGTGATCAGCTGATGACGGATGTTTTAGGCGGCAATTTGAATAAACTTTATACCATTCTTGTTGTGCCGGTAGCAAAAACAGATGGGTTCTTTACTAAGTTCAACCGCATCATTGAAAAAAGACTGCTGAATTTCTTCAAAAGAAAAAACATGATCCAGTGGGAGGATAAAAAGTGAGCGAAGAAAAAATTACATGTATCGGCTGCGGAGTTGAGATCCAGACGACCGATAAAGAGGGGCTTGGATATGCACCACCTTCAAGCCTTGAAAGAGAACAGATCGTTTGTCAGCGATGCTTCAAGCTGAAGCATTATAATGAGGTGCAGGATGTAGCACTGACAGATGATGATTTTCTAAAAATCCTGAACGGACTTGGACAGGCAGATGCCCTGATTGTGAAAGTCGTTGATATTTCTGATTTCAATGGAAGTTTTCTCACGGGTCTGCACCGTTTTGTCGGAAAAAACCCGGTTCTTCTAATCGGAAACAAAGCAGATGTGCTTCCAAAATCCGTTAAAACGAATAAGCTAATTAACTGGATGAAATATGAAGCCAGTCAAATGGGATTAAAGCCTGTTAATGTCCTGCTATGCAGTGCTGATAAAGGCCATCATATACAGGATGTGCTTCAGGCGATAGACCGTGAACGTAAAGGCAGGGACGTATACGTAGTAGGCTGTACGAATGTAGGAAAGTCCACACTGATCAACCGCATCATTAAAGAAGTGACTGGAGAACAGGACATCATTACGACATCACAGTTCCCTGGTACAACACTGGATATGATCGAAATCCCGCTTGATGATGGAAAAGCCATCATTGATACACCGGGTATTATTAATCGTGACCAGATGGCTCATGTCATTAATAAAAAAGACTTAAAAAAAGTCCTGCCAAAAAAAGAATTAAAGCCTAAAGTATTTCAGCTAAACGAAGAGCAGACACTGTTTGTTGCAGGTCTTGCACGTTTTGATTATATTGCAGGCGGCAGAAAATCCTTTACGTGCTATTTTTCAAATGAGCTGGAGATTCACAGAACTAAGCTTGAAAAAGCAGATGATCTGTATAAGCGTCATGCAGGTGATATGCTATCACCACCGAGGTCTGAGGATCTCGACTCCTTCCCTCCGCTGAAACGCCAGGAGTTTTCTCTTAAAGAGGGTAAAATGGATATCGTATTCTCAGGACTAGGCTGGATCACGATTAATGAGCCTGGCGCCAAAGTTGCTGCTTATGTGCCGGAAGGTGTCAGCGTGATCGTCAGAAAATCTTTAATTTAATGATCAGGAGGAACGGTATATGAAGCTTGCTGTAATTGGTTATCCAATTCGTCATTCAAAATCTCCATATATGCACAATATATGGCTCGAAGCCTTAAATATTGAGGGGCAATATGAAGCGATTGAAGTTTCTCCTGAACAATTGGAACATCAGGTTAAGGTGTTGAAGGAAGAAGAATATAGCGGTTTTAATGTAACGATTCCGCATAAAGAAAGCATTATCCAGTATCTCGATGAAGTGGATCACTCAGCTGAGGTGCTTGGTGCTGTGAATACGGTTGTGATAAAAAACGGTAAATGTACCGGCTATAACACAGATGGTCAGGGGTTTTTACAATCCCTTTCAGCTGTTAGGACGGAAGTTGATATTAAACAAGCGCAGATCCTGCTACTGGGAGCCGGTGGAGCTGCTAAAGGCATTGCGGGTGCCTTAGCATCATTTGGTGTGAGAAAAATCAGTATCGCTAACCGTACGCCATCAAAGGCTGAAGCACTCGTGAAGGCGCAGAAGGTTCCAGGTGAAGGATTGGATCTACAGACTGCACAGGAGCGCCTCAATGAGTTTGATATTGTAATTAATACAACTTCATCCGGTATGTATCCAAATGTGGACGCGGCACCTGTAGACAGTTCTTTTATGAAAAAAGGAGCACTGGCTGCAGATATCATCTATAATCCATTAAGGACACAATTTTTAAAACAGGCAGAATCAGCTGAAGCAGACACGCTAAACGGAATTGGTATGTTCGTCTGGCAGGGGGCACTGGCATTTGAAAAATGGACCCTGCAGCAGCCTGATACAGCAGATATGATCAATAAAATGACAGCATTAATGAAACAGGAGTGAAAATATGTTAACAGGTAAACAAAAAAGATTTCTACGTGCTGAGGCACACAATCTATCGCCGATTTTTCAGGTAGGTAAAGGCGGCGTTAATGAAAACATGATCAAACAGATCTCAGAGGCACTAGAAGTAAGAGAACTGATTAAAGTCAGTATTCTGCAGAACTGTGAGCAGGACAAGCATGAAGTAGCAAGTGAGCTTTCTAAAGGAGCTAAAGCTGAACTGGTTCAGCTAATCGGTCATACAATCGTGTTATATAAAGAATCACGTGAAAATAAAAAAATCGAATTGCCGAAAGCACGTAAGTAATGAAAAAGCGGGTCGGCATCATGGGTGGAACCTTTGACCCAATCCATCTCGCACATCTCATCATGGCGAATGAGGCCTATCATGCGCTAGAGCTGGATGAAGTAAGGTTTTTACCAAACGCCACACCTCCGCATAAAATGATATCAGGTCAGTCGAGTGCAGAGGATAGGTGCAGAATGATTGAAGCGAGTACCGCTGACATTCCTTATTTTAAGCTGGACAAGTCAGAGATTTTAAGGGATGGGAAATCCTACAGCTATGATACGATCTCTCAATTTGTTGAACAGGAACCGGATACTGATTTCTTTTTTATCATTGGTGGTGATATGATCGCGTCACTGTCAACCTGGTACCGGATAGATGAATTGAAAAAAATAATTACGTTTGTTGGCTTCAGCAGACCGGGTTACAATGTGGGTAATGATGAAGTGCTGATGATCAATGGTCCTGTTGTGGATCTTTCATCCACCATACTGAGAAAACGCCTGGCAGAAAAGCAGGATTGCCGATTTTTAATTCCTGAACAGGCGTACAGATATATTTTAGAGGAGGGGCTCTATGAATCTTGAACAGGCGAAGCAGATTGTAAAAGATATACTCCCTGAAAAAAGGTATATTCATACACTTGGTGTGATTGAATCGGCGCTATCTCTTGCAAAAGAACATGGTGTGAGTGAAGAAGATGCGGGAATCGCTGCAGCGCTTCATGATATGGCTAAATTTCATGACAAACAGGAAATGAGAGCAGTAATTGTCGATCGCGAACTTGACCCGGCACTTCTTCAGTTTCATCATGAACTTTGGCATGCACCGGTTGGCGCTGTTTTTGCAAAGGAAAAGCTGAATATAACAAATGAGGAAATTTTAAATGCAATCAGATATCACACAACAGGCAGGCCGGGTATGAGCGATCTGGAGAAGGTCATTTACCTTGCAGACTATATAGAGCCCGGAAGAAGCTTCAATGGAGTGGAAAATGTCCGGGCGGTTGCGCATGAAGATCTTGATGAAGCAATGAAGATTGCTTTAAAACAGTCAATACAATTTTTAATCAGTAAAAACCAGCCGGTATTTCCTGATACACTCGCAAGTTATAATGAATATGTTCAAAAGGAGAAGTGAGTATGACGAAAGAAAACGAATTATTGTCACTTGCATATAATGCGGCTGACGACAAAAGAGCAGAAGATATTGTCGCTTTAAATATGCAGGGGATTTCACTAATCGCAGATTACTTTGTGATTTGTCATGGTAATTCTGACAAGCAGGTACAGGCGATTGCAAAAGAAGTAAAAGACCGTGCTGAAGAAGAAGGCTACAACGTGAAGCGAATGGAAGGGTATGATGAAGCGCGCTGGGTGCTTGTGGACCTTGGCAGCGTCATTGTACACGTATTCCACCGTGATGAAAGAGACTATTACAAACTGGAAAAACTATGGGGAGACGCTCAGATTGAAGATATGACGAGCACAATCAGCTAATGGCTTATGATCAGTTTGCCTATGTGTATGACAGGCTGATGAGTGATGTACCCTATGATGAGTGGATGAGCTATTTACTGCATCAGAAAGAGACTTTTAAAGTCGATGGAATGAAATTACTTGATGTCGGCTGCGGTACTGGTGAATGGACTGTCAAAGCCTCAGCAACCGGCTTTGAAACAGTTGGTATTGATTTATCTGAATCAATGCTCTCAATGGCTCAGCAAAAAGCAATGGAAATGGGACAGTCAATCCGCTTTTTTCAAATGGATATGGCTGAAGCAGAAGATCTTGGTCAGTTTGATCTGATTACAATCTTTTGTGATTCTCTTAACTATCTTGAAACAGAAGAAGCCGTACAGCAGACGTTTAAAAGGATGTATGATCTGCTGTCAGCAAATGGTCTGTTTATGTTCGATGTTCATTCTGTCTACAAAGTAAATGAGCTTTTCGCCGGTCAGACCTACTCTTATGATGATAGTGAAGCAGCGTATATCTGGAATTCATTTGAAGGTGAATTCGAAAACAGCGCAGAGCACGAGCTGACTTTCTTTATCAGAGAAGAGAATGACCTGTATTCAAGGTTTGATGAGTTTCACAAACAGCGTACCTTCTCCATTGAACAATATAAAAAATGGCTATCTGAAGCTGGATTTAAGATAGAATCAGTATCTGCTGATTTCACTGGTGAAGCACCAGTTGAAACGAGTGAAAGAATATTTTTTACATGCACGAAGAGATAGCTCTTCGTGTATTTTTATTGACTTTTTGCACGGGTCTACTATAATGAATGTAATCTTCTGACAGTCTTCTGCTCATTATTGGAGGACTGAAAACATGCTGCTATGGATTAAAAATCATCAAAAACCTCTCTTTATCTTCATTCCACTCATCACGATCTTCTGTTTATTTCTGTTCTATCAATCCACACAAAGTTCTATCCCTGCAGTAAGCCCGCTGACTGAACAACAGCCTGTAACGGCAGAGCCTGAGGAAATAGCCGCCGATCAGTCCGTTGATGTTCTTTTCGTTGATATTAAAGGTGAGGTGACGCATGAAGGTGTGTATGAAATGAATAATGGTGACCGGGTCATTGATCTGATTAAAAAGGCAGGTGGAGAACTGCCGGATGCTGATATGACAGCTGTCAATATGGCACAAAAGCTCCATGACGAAATGGTGATTATCGTGCCCGGCAAATCTGCTGAAGGATTATCTGATCTGGGTACTCAATCTGATAAAATAAATATTAACCGCGCCACCCAAAGTGAACTGGAATCGATCCCCGGCATTGGTCCTTCCAAAGCTGCAGCAATTATCCAGTACAGGGAAGAAAAAGGGCAGTTCAAATCAATTGAAGAAATTATGAATATTTCAGGCATAGGTGAAAAAACATTTGATAAACTGAAAGAGTCTATCAGTACGTATTAAATAACAGCAGCAGCTGTCAGGAGGCGTTAATGATGAAGAGAATTTCCTGGAATCAGTATTTTATGGCACAGAGTCACTTGCTGGCTCTCAGAAGCACCTGTACGAGGCTGACAGTAGGCGCTACAATCGTGCGTGAACAGCGTATCATTGCCGGAGGATACAATGGATCTATTAAAGGCGGTACACACTGTATTGATGAAGGCTGCTACGTGATTGATAATCACTGTGTCAGAACGATTCATGCTGAAATGAATGCGTTGCTTCAATGTGCAAAGTTTGGAGCTGCTACAGAGGGTGCGAGCATGTATGTCACCCATTTTCCGTGTCTGCAGTGTACAAAAGCGATTATTCAGGCTGGAATCGAAAAAATCTATTATGCCAGTGATTATAAAAACCATCCTTATGCGATTGAACTGCTGGAGCAGTCAGGTGTTGAAACTGAACATGTGTCTTTTGATCCTTCGACAATCGAGCCGCTCATCTCACCAGCCACTGAGCACGGAAGAATCAATTGAAACTGATCTTATATTGTGCTCCGGCTGCACTGGCAGGTGCAGCTGGAGCATATTTCCCCGCATACACACCTTTTATCATCCTTCTTTTCCTCCTCTATTGGTTAAAAAGTTCAAGCTTTATTATTATTTCTATCTCCATGATCACCTCTTTACTCTTTTTTATTCACACAGATTACCGACTCGATTCACTGAAGACCGTAATTTCTCCTGACACATCTTCTCTTACGCTGATTATTGCAACACCCTTTACAGGTGAACAGCATAAAAGAGCGGTTGCTGTTAATGGTCAGGAAAAACTGATCCTTATCATACCGAAACAGCATCAGCATTTCCTCGATAAAATACCTGAAAATAGTAAATGTACGTGGGACGGAGAACTGATCACCCCTCAGCCAACTGAAAACTTTCATGCCTTTGATTACCGTCAATACTTGTATTACCAGAACATTCACTGGACATTCATGGTGAAGGATTTACGTCACTGTGAATCAGCCGGAGGATCGCTGTATACTTTTTTAAGCGATCTCCGTTACAAAGGGCTCAGCAGAATTGAACAGATCTTTCCTGAAAGTGTACAGGGGATCGCAGGAGCGCTCATTTTCGGTGACCGCTCTCAAATGGAGGAAGAACAGGTCAGAATGTATCAGCGCTTAGGAGTCATTCATCTTCTTGCAATTTCAGGTATGCATGTTGGAATGATTACATTCTTTTTGTGGAAGGTTCTTTTAAAAATAGGTTTAACAAGGGAAACGATCAGAATGAGTTTACTCGTCATCCTGCCTTTTTATACAGTGATGGCAGGGGCTGCGCCACCGGTGCTGAGAGCGACAGGAATGGTTCTGCTGGGTCTGCTCCTTCAATAATTGTTTGTCCGTTTACCACTGCTGCACATCCTTAGTACAGTATTTATTATTCACTTGTTTTTATTTCCAACTGAACTGGTGAATGCAGGGTTCCAGCTGAGTTATACAATCAGTTTTACTCTTGCACTGTCTTCGGGTAAAATTCTGAGGTTTCAAAATAAAACAGTGAGTCTCCTGGTCGTGACGGTCGTTGCGCAGCTTGGTGCCCTGCCGATCATCCTCTGGCATTTTTATGAACTTTCTTTATCCTCCTTTCTGATGAACCTGATCTATGTACCGCTTTACACACTTCTGATCCTTCCCTCATTTATCCTGATCTATCTGCTTTCGTATATATCAATGGATGCAGCAGTTATTACCGCATCTGCCCCTGGAATGATTATCTTGTCTTTAGAAAAAGTGTCACACCTGATTTCAGATATTAAATTCTCTGTTCTGATTACCGGGAAACCAACTTTTATAAAGGTAAGCATCTTATTATGCGGATTGTATTTGATGATGAGCTTTTTAGAAAAAGCAAAATTTAAATCTGCATTCTGCTGCCTGTTGGTTTTTAATGTTTATCTGATCGGCTCACCATATCTGAATGCTGAAGGGAGCGTAACATTTATTAATGTGGGGCAGGGGGACAGCATTTTGATTCAGCTGCCTAATCGCCAGGGGAATTATCTGATTGATACAGGCGGACAGGTGAATTTCGGGGAGCCTGAAAACAGTTATGCTGTAGGAGAAAAGATTGTTTTGCCATATTTAAAAAGCATGGGGGTTTCAACAATTGATCTGTTAATCCTCACTCATCATGACTGGGATCATATTGGAGGAGCAGAGGATTTATTAAGGGAACTGACCATTAAGGAGGTCTGGACCAGTGCAGGAGCTGTTGAGAAAGAAGAAATGAAGGATCTGCTGAATACTTTCCTTGACCACGGCGTTCCTGTGAAAGAAATAAACGATTCCATGTCATGGCAGGCTGGTAATCATGAATTTGAAGTTATTGCGCCTGCAGCCTATCTTGAAGGGAATAATGGCTCACTAGTCGTGGATGCTGAGATTGGCGGGAAAAAGTGGCTCTTTACGGGGGATATTGAAGAGGAAACTGAACTTGAGATGCTGGATCAGCTGAGGGATATCGATATTTTGAAGGTTGCGCATCACGGAAGTAATTCTTCAACAACTGAGGATTTTCTTCAGATTGTAAAACCGGAAGCCGCCGTAATTTCAGCTGGCAAAAATAACAGCTATGGACATCCACATCGTGACGTCTTAGACAGGCTTAAAAAAATCAATACAGAGATCTACCTGACTTCAGAAAATGGCGCAGTCAGGTACACATTTACAGGAGATGCCGGCACTTTTTGGTATGCAATACCATATAATAATGAAAAATAAAAAGAGCCCTGAAGGCTCTTCAAAAGTTAGGATCCCACGACTGAGATAATTGTTCCGACAGTGAATAATGCAGCAAAGAAAAGAAATGATACAACGAATGCTACGCCGGAATCAATCAGGTCGTTTCGTTTTGATTGAACATTTTGTTCGAATTCATTCATGGTTACCCCTCCTATATACTTTTTCAGTATAGTCCATCGTTTTAGAAAAATCCATAGTTACCATTTAAATTTCCTTACAATCAACAGCTTATCACAAATAATTCATAAATTGATACAAATACTACGTTCAAACAACTGAAATGACGGTGACCCGGGCCCGTCTTTTCAGTGTTTATATAAGGCAGTTTCACTCTGCCCTTTCCACTGTTGTATAGGGAGAGAGATTTCCTATACAATAGTGGTGATACATATAAAAGTGAGGCGGATTTATTTGATCATAAAAGAATGGAACGCAATAAAAAAAGGACAGCTTGCACCTGTTTATTTATTGTATGGTGAAGAAGAATACCTGCTTCACGAAACGAAACAGCTATTAATACAACACGTGATTTCAGAAGAAGAAATGGATTTTAATTTTTCTCTGCATGACCTTGCTGATGAAGCAAGTATTGAAACGGCGATAGAAGACGCTGAATCATTTCCCTTTATGGGTGAAAAGCGGCTGGTCTTTATTGAGGGAGCAATGTATTATACTGCTGAGAAGAAAAAAGAGACAAAGCACCCTACAGAGATGTTAGAAGCTTATCTTCAGTCGCCGGCTCCTTATACTGTACTTGTGATTCACGTTCCGGCTGAAAAGCTTGATGAACGAAAGAAAATCACGAAGCTGACTAAAAAAAATGCTGCAGTGATCGAGGCAAAGAAATTAACGGTCAATGATATTAAAGGCTGGATTAAAAGTAAAGTGGCTGATCACCGAATGCAGATTGAAGACGCGGCAGTTGAAAAACTAACCATGTTAGCAGGGACAAATCTTTTCATGCTCGCCGGGGAAATTGAAAAACTGGCGCTTTATGCCGATGGATCAGAAGTCATTACATATGATGATGTCGTGCTGCTGACACCTAAGTCAGTTGAAAACAATGTTTTTGATTTAATTGAGTTTACATTAAATGGACGCACTGCGCAGGCAATTGAGTTATATCACGATCTGATCAGACAAAAGGAAGAGCCTTTGAAGCTTCTCGCTCTCTTAAGCGGGCAGTTCAGGCTGATCTATCAGGTGAAAAATATGAGCGGGAAGGGGTTCAGTCAACAGCAGATTGCATCGAGGCTGAAGGTTCATCCATTCAGAGTGAAGCTTGCCGCACAGCATGCATCAAGGTTATCTGCTGACCATCTGAAAACAATTATGCTTGAACTGGCTGAATGTGACCTGTCACTAAAATCATCATCAGGCAGAAAAGAGATGATTTTGGAAATGTTTTTGACAAAACTGCCTGCTATAACCCGTTAAAAAAAAGCCGATGCTAAAGGTTAGCATCGGCTTCAACGATTATGCGTTAAGCTTTTTCGTTAGACGAGACTTTTGACGGTCTGCGTTGTTTTTGTGAATAAGCCCTTTTTGTGCAGCTTTATCAAGCTGTTTTACAGCACCTGCAAGCAGTTCTGTTTTGTTGTCAGAATCGTTCTGAACAGCAGTTTCGAAACGCTTGATCGCTGTACGCATAGTTGATTTTTGCTGAATGTTCGCTTCGTTGCGAGCAGCATTTGTCTTTGTGCGTTTGATAGCAGATTTAATGTTTGGCATTTATGTCACCTCCCGAACTGAATCGAGGACTTTTAAAAACTCGATTTACATGATTCACGCCATTTACGGCATACGGTTTCTCGTAAGGAACCGGTTAGATTCAATTACATAAGAACAAGGGATATTTTATCAAACGGATAATGAGAATGCAATAGTAGGGAAAATAAATATTTGATAAGCGAATAGAAAGTCAGTCTGAAAACCATCTTAAATAAAAATGTGCATGGGAGTTGAAAAGATGGCTTTTCGAACAGATCTGGCGCTTGAGGCTTATGAAGCCGTTGCTGATGAGCAGGAAAACAGGCTGATTGTTGAAGAAGAAGAAATTAATGAATTTACCTTAAAAAAAATACATGTGAACAAGGAGACTTCAGTTTTTACGGGAAAAAAAGAAGGGGATTACTGGACATTCGAAGCGCCCCAGCTTCGCACACAAAACGAAGAATGGGTAGAGAAAGCGGCAACAGCACTTTCGTATGTAATCAGATCATTCCTAAAAAAGCTGCACATTCACGATGACGCACCTGTGTTGATTGCAGGCCTTGGAAATTGGCAAATCACCCCGGATGCACTCGGACCGGATGTATGCAGGAAAGTATTTGTCACCAATCATCTGTTTGAGGTCGAACCACAGGCGATCAGTGGAGGCTTCAGAAGAACGGCAGCACTGGCACCGGGAGTCATGGGTCTTACGGGGATGGAAACCGCTGCAACCCTTAAAGGAGTAATTGAACAGTATAAGCCGGCAGCAGTAATTGTCATTGATGCGCTAGCTGCCAGATCGGCTTCACGGCTTCATACAACCGTACAGATTTCCTCTGCAGGGATTAACCCTGGTGCCGGGGTGGGGAATAACCGTCAGGAAATCAACAGCGAGCTTTTTGGTGTGCCGGTTATTGCAATTGGTATACCGACCGTTGTCGATGCTGCCTCGATCACGCATGATACGCTCGGATATTTTGAAAAAACCATGAAGATGAAAAGTAAAAAAGACCGGAAGCCATCTTCACTTCTTTTAACAAAACCATCGGTGGAGGAACTGAATAGCAATCAGGCTAACCCGGAAGAAAAAAGCACCTATCTAGGATTGATCGGTGAACTGACTGAAGAAGAAAAACAGCAGCTGTTTCAAGAAATTCTGTCTCCGATTGGACAAAATCTGATTGTTACACCGAAAGAAACGGATCTTTATATTAAACAGGCGTCTGATATGCTTGCATCTGCACTTGATCATGCACTTCATCACCCTGAAGAAACGTTCTGAAATAAATACAGGTGCATATACTGCAAAAAGATTTCAATCAGGAGGTGGCCTGTTGAAAAAAACGCAGACAATGCAATCAATCAATTTATTTCTAAAAACATTTCTCCTGCTTATTTCTGTGATGGCGGCTGCACTTTATCTTCCAAATGTAAAACAGGGAATCGCCAACTTCTCATTCGAATTACCGGAAGAACTGCCGCTAAGCACTACATATCTGATGTTACAGACCGAATATGGTTATCTGACACCACATGATGAACTCGGGCAGGTGTGGGAGACATTATCTGATACAGTATTTAATCCGTTGAATTGGCTTGCGATGGAAGGTTTCAGTAATCAGGTGGCAGCGAATGAGTTCCCGGCCCCATCTGAATCTGTTCCTCCAACAGAGTGGTTCTTCAGCGGTGAAGAAGGAGAAGCAGTTGAAGTCAATCAGGCGCCGGTTGAAGCTGATCATTCAGCAGACCCGCGTGTCTTTATTTATTTCACTCACTCCAGAGAATCATTCCTGCCATATTTGCCGGACACACAAGACCCTAATCTTGCGCATCATTCAAAAGTGAATATCACACAGACCGGTCAGTATTTTAAACAGTTTTTTCACCAGAAAGGAATTCCGGTAAAAGTTGATTCTACTGATGTGATGGCGAAGTTAAAGGAAAGCGGAAAAGATTACTGGCAGGCATACGATGCATCAAAAAATATCGTACAGGAAGCAATGAGCACAAATGACACACTGGACTATTTTATAGACGTTCACAGGGATTCCGTCAGGCGGGAAGCGACGACACTTGAAGTCGAAAATAATACTTATGCTAAAGTGGCGTTTGTCGTTGGAGGTGAACATCAGGGGAGTAAAGAGAACGCACTACTTGCTGAAGAGCTTCACAAGCGGCTGAATGATCTGGTACCAGGTATTTCAAGGGGCGTATATATAAAAAAGGGTGAGCATACCAACGGAAAGTTTAATCAGGACCTGTCACCAAGGTCTATTCTTCTTGAACTTGGGGGAGTGGATAATACGTTTAAAGAGCTTGAAGCAACTGCTGAAATTTTCACGCAGGCAATGAGTGAGTATATGCTAGATGCCACGCCGGTTTCTGCGCCTTAAAGTGTGCAATTGAAACACGCCTGTTAAACTGTTATACTTTACGCTAGTACAATTGCGTCTTAAAAACAGGAGTGGACACTTAATGAATCAGGAACAGCGTTCGAATAGACAGAAAAACATCAGAAACTTTTCAATTATTGCACATATCGATCACGGGAAGTCAACACTTGCTGACCGGATCTTAGAGCAGACAAAAGCATTAACATCACGTGAAATGAAAGCTCAGCTTCTGGATTCAATGGATCTGGAAAGAGAGCGGGGCATCACGATTAAATTAAACGCAGTGCAGCTTAAATATCAGGCGAAAAATGGTGAAGAATACACGTTTCACTTAATTGATACACCAGGGCACGTCGATTTTACTTATGAAGTATCACGCAGTCTTGCAGCGTGCGAGGGAGCGATCCTTGTAGTTGATGCGGCTCAGGGTATTGAAGCTCAGACGCTTGCCAACGTATATCTGGCGCTTGATAATGATCTTGAAATTCTTCCGGTCATTAATAAAATCGATTTACCAGCAGCAGATCCTGAGCGTGTACGTCAGGAAGTGGAAGACGTCATTGGTCTGGATGCTTCTGATGCTGTACTTGCTTCAGCAAAAGCAGGAATCGGTATCAAAGATATTCTTGAACAGATCGTAGAAAAGGTACCGGCTCCTCAGGGAGATCCTGACGCACCTTTAAAAGCGTTGATTTTTGACTCGCTGTATGACCCGTACAGAGGCGTCGTTGCATATATCAGAATTGTGGAAGGCCGTGTGAAGCCTGGCGATAAGATCCGTATGATGGCGACAGGGAAAGAGTTCGAGGTGAATGAAATCGGTGTATTCACACCGAAATCCACACCTCAGGATGAACTAACTGTCGGCGATGTAGGCTATCTGACAGCGGCAATCAAAAATGTCAGTGACACGCGTGTGGGTGATACCATCACGAGTGCCGTTAAGCCAACTGAAGAGCCGCTGCCGGGGTACCGCAAAATGAATCCGATGGTTTACTGCGGTCTTTATCCGATTGATACTGCGAAGTACGTTGATCTTCGTGAAGCACTGGAAAAGCTTGAATTAAACGACTCAGCTCTTCAGTATGAAGCAGAGACGTCACAGGCATTAGGTTTTGGATTCCGCTGTGGATTCCTTGGTCTGCTTCATATGGAGATCATCCAGGAGCGGATTGAACGTGAATTTAATATTGATCTGATTACAACTGCACCAAGTGTAATCTATGATGTGTATCTTGAAGACGGTGAGCATGTAAAGGTGGATAACCCATCTGCAATGCCGGATGCACAGTCTGTTCATCACGTGGAGGAACCGTATGTTAAAGCTACAATCATGGTACCTAATGATTATGTAGGTCCTGTTATGGAGCTTTCACAGTCTAAGCGCGGTAACTTTATTGATATGCAGTACATGGATGAATCCCGTGTGAACGTCGTGTATGAAATTCCACTGGCTGAGATTGTCTATGACTTCTTTGACCAGCTGAAATCAAGCACAAAAGGTTATGCCTCATTTGACTATGAACTGATTGGGTACCGTGAATCCAAACTGGTTAAAATGGATATCCTCCTGAATTCTGAAAAAGTGGATGCGCTTAGCTTTATCGTTCACAAGGACTTCGCTTATGAACGCGGCAAGCTGATTGTTGAAAAGCTGAAAGAATTAATTCCAAGACAACAGTTCGAAGTGCCGGTTCAGGCAGCGATTGGGAATAAAATTGTTGCCAGATCTTCAATTAAGGCAATCCGTAAGAACGTACTGGCAAAATGTTACGGCGGAGATATCTCACGTAAGAGAAAGCTGCTTGAAAAACAAAAAGCCGGTAAAAAACGTATGAAGATGGTCGGCTCAGTTGAAGTCCCACAGGAAGCGTTTATGGCTGTTCTTCAGATGGACGAAGGCGAAAAATAATTTTGTACATGCGAAAGGGGAGCGGTTTCTGCTGATGGCAGGAAACGTCCCTTTTTCTGTGTTAAAAGGAATGAGGGGAAGCATGACATCTGCAGTTTATATACACATTCCGTTTTGTCACCACATTTGTCATTACTGTGATTTTAATAAAGTATTTATGAAAAATCAGCCTGTTGATGAATACATTGAGATGCTGATTAAGGAAATAAAAACCATTCACACCGGCAACAGTCCGATGAAAAGTATTTTTGTAGGCGGCGGGACACCGACGGCATTGAGTGCAGCACAGCTTGAACAGTTATGCGCAGGTATACAATCCAATTTTCATATTACTGAAGACACTGAATACACATTTGAAGCAAATCCGGGAGATCTGAGCAAAGACAAAATCAGCGTGCTTAAAGCATCAGGTGTAAACAGACTCAGTTTCGGGGTTCAGTCTTTTAATGACAGACTGCTTGAGAAAATTGGGCGAAATCATCGTGCGGACGATGTATACCGCTCAGTAAGAGAAGCGCAGGAAGAAGGTTTCAGTAATATTAGTATTGACCTGATTTATGCGCTCCCTGACCAGACACTTGAGGATTTTGAAGATACAATTGACCGTGCGCTGGAATTGGATCTGCCTCACTACTCAGGCTATTCACTGATTGTTGAACCGAAAACGGTATTTTATAACCTGATGAGAAAAGGGCGTCTGCCGCTTCCGGGAGAAGATACTGAGGCAGCGATGTACGATTTGCTGATGGATAAAATGGCTGCTAAGGGTCTGAATCAATATGAAATCAGCAACTTCGCTAAGCCTGGGTATGAAAGCCTTCATAATCTCACTTACTGGGAAAATGAAAACTATTACGGTTTCGGGGCAGGAGCACACGGATATGTGAACGGCGTCAGATATTCTAATATTGGACCTGTCTCAAAATATATCCAGTCTCTTAAAGATGACCAATTACCTGTTTTCCATCAAGCTGATGTTACGATTCATGAGCAAATGGAAGAAGAAATGTTTCTTGGGTTAAGAAAAACAGAGGGCGTATCGATCTCACATTTTAAGCGCAAATTTGATAAAGACTTAATGCAGGTTTTTGAAGCGCCTGTAAAAGACATGACTGAAAGAAACCTGTTAGAGACTTCTGGAGACCGTATCAGATTGACGCGTGAAGGGAGATTTCTCGGGAATGAAGTTTTTCAATCTTTTCTTGGGTTAAATTAGTGCATAGTCGTTGACAGTAAAATCATCATTTGATAACTTAAGAATTAGATTTAGCACTCGTGATAAGTGAGTGCTAACAGGGGTGATAAAAGATGCTAACAGATCGGCAATTACTTATTCTTCAAGTGATTATTGATGATTTTATTCGCTCTGCCCAGCCGGTAGGTTCGAGAAGTCTGTCCAAGAAAGACGAAATTCCTTTCAGTTCGGCGACAATCCGTAATGAAATGTATGACCTTGAGGAAATGGGTCTGTTAGAAAAAACCCATACATCATCAGGGCGTATTCCTTCTGAGAAAGGATATCGTTTTTATGTGGACCACCTGCTCTCACCGCAGGCTTTAAAGAAAAAAGATATGTCTCAGATTCAATCGATCTTCGCAGACAGAATTCTTGAAATTGAAAATGTCGTTCAGCGCTCAGCTGAAATACTGTCACAGATGACGAATTATACGTCGATTGTACTTGGTCCCGATCACCTTGAAAACAGAGTGAAAAGCGTTCAGATTATTCCGCTGAATCAGGACAGTGCAATCGCCATTATTGTGACAGATACTGGATATGTGGAGAACAAAAGATTTACCATTCCACCCGGACTGAATCCGGAAGATATCGAGCGGATGGTCAGGATATTAAATGATAAGCTGACCGGAACCCCGCTTGCAGAACTTCATGACAAGATGTATAAAGAGGTTGCTTTATTTTTGAAGCGACATATCGCAAACTATGATCTGATGATTGAAGCTTTTGCGCAGATTATGAACATTCCTGTTCATGATAAGCTGTTTTTCGGCGGGAAAATGAATATGATGAATCAGCCTGAATTTAATGATATAGATAAGCTCAGAATGCTGATGGATGTCATAGATAAAGAGGATTACTTATATCCGCTTATTAAAGAAAACAGCGGTTCAGGTATTCAGATCCGGATCGGTAAAGAAAACAATAATGAAGCTTTAAAAGACGTTTCATTAATAACAGCTTCATTTCCGGTCATCGGGGGGCAAAGCGGCTCTCTAGCCATTCTTGGTCCGACAAGAATGGAATACTCAAGAGTAATCAGCCTGCTGAATGTGATCAGTATGGACCTGTCAAAAGCATTATCACACTTTTATGATTCAGATGATCACTAATGCCTGCCGGGCTATTGAAACCGGCAGTGCATTTTACTGAACAGGCGTTTATTGACTAGTAAATAGGGTAAGCATTTCAAGGAGGTGAAAGATCGTGTCAGAAAAAGATGTACAACAGGAAACAACAGAAGAAGTAAAAAATGAAGAAGTTGAAGAGACTGAGGTGGATGTGAATCAGGTATCTGATCAGGAGGAGTCAGTAGAAGCTGCTGAAGAAAACTGGCAGCAAAAAGCTGAGGAAGCTGAAGATAAGTATCTGCGTCTTCGTGCTGAATTTGATAACTACAGACGCCGCATTCAAAAAGAAAATGAAACGTTACAAAAGTATCGTGCTCAAAATGTAGTGACAGGAATTTTACCTGCACTTGATAATTTTGAACGCGCGCTCAATATAGAGACGACCAATGATGAATCTGCTTCACTGCTTAAGGGTATGCAGATGGTACACTCAAGCCTTTTAGAAGCATTAAAAGCTGAAGGTGTGGAAATCATTGAGTCAACAGGTCAGCAATTTGACCCGAACCTTCATCAGGCAGTTATGCAGGTGTCTGAAGAAGGATATGACACAAATACAGTCATTGAAGAATTACAAAAAGGTTATAAACTGAAGGACCGCGTAATCCGTCCTTCAATGGTGAAAGTAAACGAATAATTGTATTTGGGAGGATGATGTTGAAATGAGTAAGATTATTGGTATTGACTTAGGTACAACGAATTCATGTGTAGCTGTACTTGAAGGCGGAGAAGCAAAAGTAATTGCAAACCCTGAAGGTAACCGTACATCCCCATCAGTTGTATCATTTAAAAATGGTGAAAAACAGGTTGGTGAGGTTGCAAAGCGTCAGGCAATCACAAACCCTAACACAATCATGTCTGTTAAAAGACACATGGGGACAGATCATAAAGTAGAAGCTGAAGGGAAAGAATATTCTCCTCAGGAAATTTCTGCAATGATCCTGCAGTACTTAAAAGGATACGCTGAAAGCTACCTTGGCGAAGATGTAACAAAAGCTGTTATCACAGTTCCTGCTTACTTTAACGACGCTGAGCGTCAGGCAACTAAAGATGCAGGTAAAATTGCCGGTCTTGAAGTAGAGCGTATTATTAACGAGCCAACAGCAGCAGCACTTGCTTATGGTCTTGATAAGATGGAAGAAGATCAAACAATTCTTGTCTATGACCTTGGTGGTGGTACATTTGACGTATCGATCCTTGAGCTTGGCGATGGTGTATTTGAAGTACGTTCAACTGCCGGTGACAACCGTCTTGGCGGTGACGACTTTGACCAGGTCATCATTGATCACTTAGTTGCTGAATTCAAAAAAGAAAACAGCATTGATCTTTCTAAAGATAAAATGGCACTTCAGCGTCTGAAAGATGCAGCTGAAAAAGCGAAAAAAGACCTTTCAGGTGTGACATCAACTCAGATTTCACTTCCATTCATTACTGCAGGAGAAGCAGGTCCGCTTCACCTTGAAATGAATCTGACTCGTGCGAAGTTTGAAGAGCTTGCTTCTTCATTAATCGAACGCACAATGGGACCAACACGCCAGGCAATTAAAGATGCAGGTCTGTCTGCTTCTGAAATTGACAAAGTAATCCTTGTTGGTGGTTCTACACGTATTCCTGCAGTACAGGAAGCAATTAAGAAGGAAACTGGGAAAGAACCTTCTAAAGGTGTTAACCCGGATGAAGTTGTTGCAATGGGTGCAGCAATCCAGGGTGGTGTACTGACTGGTGACGTGAAAGACGTTGTTCTTCTAGACGTAACACCACTATCACTTGGTATCGAAACAATGGGTGGCGTATCAACAGTTCTAATCGAACGTAATACGACAATCCCGACATCGAAATCACAGACTTTCTCTACTGCAGCTGATAACCAGAACGCAGTTGATATCCATGTGCTTCAGGGTGAACGCCCAATGGCAGCGGATAATAAAACGCTTGGCCGTTTCCAGCTTGGAGATATTCCACCGGCACCACGCGGCGTACCACAGATCGAAGTTACGTTTGATATCGATAAAAACGGTATCGTAAATGTAAGTGCAAAAGACCTTGGTACAGGTAAAGAGCAGAAGATTACAATCAAATCTTCTACTTCACTCTCAGATGAAGATATCGACCGTATGGTAAAAGAAGCTGAAGAGAATGCAGAAGCGGATAAGCAGCGTAAGGAAGAAGCTGAACTACGTAATGAAGCTGATCAGCTTGTATTCCAGACGGATAAAACACTATCTGATCTTGGTGAAAAAGTTGACGAAGAAGAAAAGAAAAAAGCTGAAGCAGCACGTGACGAGCTGAAAGAAGCGATCGAGAAAAATGAACTTGAAGAAATCAAGACGAAGAAAGAAGCACTTCAGGAAATTCTTCAGGCGCTATCAATGAAGCTTTATGAAGAGGCTGCACAGCAGGCTGAAGCAGAACAGCAATCAGAAGGTGGGAAGCCTGAAGATGATGTAGTCGATGCAGACTTTGAAGAAGTTGACGACGAGAAGAAATAATAGCAGAAGCGGGAAAAAGTCAAAGTCACGGTGCTTTGGCTTTTTCTTTGCCGTTGCAAGGGCAGTCGGAAAAATGATAAAATAACCTTTATGCAAAAGGACCGGGGAGTGGAATTATGAGTAAACGCGATTACTATGAAGTACTTGGCATTTCAGAAGGTGCTTCAAAAGAAGAAATAAAAAAAGCTTATCGTAAGCTGTCAAAAAAGTACCATCCGGATATTAATAAGGATGAAGATGCAGGTGAAAAGTTCAAAGAAGTAAAAGAGGCTTATGAAGTACTGAGCGATGAACAAAAGCGTGCACATTATGACCAGTTCGGCCATACTGACCCGAATCAGGGCTTCGGCGGCGGAGCAGGTTTTGACGGTTTTGGCGGATTTGAAGATATTTTCAGTTCATTCTTTGGCGGCGGTGGCAGAAGACGTGACCCGAATGCTCCAAGACAGGGTAATGACCTGCAATATACAATGACAATTAAATTTGAAGAAGCAGTTTTTGGAAAAGAAACTGATATTGAAATTCCTAAAGAAGAAGAGTGTGAAACGTGTGGCGGTGACGGAGCAAAGCCTGGTACAAAACCAGAAACATGTCATCACTGTAATGGTTCCGGCCAGCTGAATGTTGAACAGCAGACGCCATTTGGCCGTATTGTAAACCGCAGAGTCTGTCACCACTGTGAAGGCTCCGGCAAGCTTGTGAAAGATAAGTGTACGACTTGCGGCGGTAACGGAAAAGTGAAGAAGCGTAAGAAGATTCACGTAAAGATTCCTGCAGGTGTTGATGATGGTCAGCAGATGAGAGTTGCAGGACAGGGTGAGCCTGGCGTGAATGGAGGACCTCCTGGAGATCTGTATGTTGTATTCCGCGTCAGACCACATGAGATTTTTGAGCGTGAAGGTGATGATGTATTCCTTGACATGCCGATCACATTTGTACAGGCTGCACTTGGTGATGAGCTTGAGGTGCCGACTGTACACGGCAAAGTGAAATGGAAGCTTCCGGCGGGTACTCAATCCGGTACTGCTTTCCGTCTTAAAGGAAAAGGTGTGAAGAACGTCCACGGTTATGGTCAGGGAGACCAGCACATCCGTGTCAAAGTGATTACACCTAAAAAGCTGACAGACAGACAAAAGACATTGCTGCGTGAGTTTGCAGAAATCAGCGGTGAGGTACCTGATGAACAGCACGATAACTTTTTCGAGAAAGTAAAACGTGCGTTTAAGGGTGAATAATAAAAATTGAACTGTCAGGGCAGCTGCCCTGACAGCCTGAAGTGAAATGGAGCTGGTCTGATGAAGTGGTCAGAAATAAGTATTCATACAACGAATGAAGCAATTGAACCAATTTCCAATATTTTGCACGAAGCTGGTGCCAGTGGCGTTGTGATTGAGGATCCGGGTGAGTTGCTAAAGGATAGAGAAGATCGATTTGGTGAAATTTATGATCTGAATCCTGAAGATTATCCTGACACAGGGGTCATGGTGAAAGCGTATCTGCCTGTTAACAGCTTTCTTGCAGAAACGGTAGACGGCATTAAGCAGGAAATCAGCAACCTAGTATCATTTAATATTGATATTGGGGAAAACAAAGTCGCAGTCAGTGAAGTCAATGAAGAAGACTGGGCGACTGCATGGAAGAAATATTATAACCCGGTAAAAATCTCTTCAACTTTTACAATCGTTCCAACCTGGGAGGATTACGAAAGAGTGTCGAGTGATGAACTGATTATTGAGCTTGATCCAGGCATGGCTTTTGGTACTGGTACACACCCTACAACTGTGATGTGTATTCAAGCTTTAGAGCGGACTGTTGTTAAAGGGGATACAGTGATCGACGTCGGAACCGGTTCAGGCGTTTTAAGTATTGCTGCTGCTCAGCTTGAAGCTTCATCAGTACATGCGCTTGATCTGGACGAAGTTGCGGTTCAATCAGCAACTGAAAACATTAAGTTAAATGGTGTTGAGAAGATCGTTTCTGTTTCACAGGGGAACCTGTTAAGTGGAACTTCAGAGCCTGTGGATGTCATTGTTGCGAATATACTGGCTGAAGTCATAGTCACTTTCACAGATGACGCTTATAGCATGACCAAGCCGGGCGGCACCTTTATCACTTCAGGTATAATTAAGCAGAAAAAAGATCTGGTGAAAGATGCGCTTAGAGAGTCAGGCTTTGAAATTGATGAAGTGATGACGATGGAAGACTGGGTAGCCATTATTGCTACTAAGCCGGAAGAGTGATCATACATGCAGCGATATTTTATACATCATAAGCTTGATGAAAATGGGCTATTTTCAATCGAAGGTGAAGATTATAAGCATATCGTCCGGGTTATGCGGATGACTGTAGGTGATAGATTCATCTCTGTACTCAGCCCGGCTGAAGTGTATGAATCAGAGATTGTTGAAATTGAAGACAGTTACCTTACGGGTAAACCTGTCGTTCAAATTGATCATCAGTCTGAGCTGCCGGTTAAAGTGACAATTGCACACGGGCTGCCTAAAGGTGACAAACTTGAGCTGGTCATTCAGAAAGCAACTGAACTTGGTGTCTCAGCGATAAAGCCGTTTAGCGCAGAAAGATCCATTGTAAAATGGGATCAGAAAAAAGGAAAAAAGAAAGCTGAACGGTGGAATAAAATTGCCAAAGAAGCAGCTGAACAGTCGCACCGCTCGGTCATTCCACAGGTGGACGAGCCGGTATCTGCAAAACAGCTGCGTTCGTCTTTTCATGAATATGATGCTATTATGATGGCATATGAAGAAGATGCTAAATCCGGAGAATCCTCTAACTTTTATCAGGTGTTGAACCAGTTGAAACCGGATAGTAAAGTGCTGGTCATTATCGGGCCTGAAGGCGGTTTATCTGAAAGTGAAGTGGAGCAGTTCACTGAGGACGGAGCAGTCAGCTGTGGGTTGGGACCAAGAATATTAAGAACTGAAACCGCACCATTATACATATTGGCTGCGATTTCCTATCATTTTGAATTAATGAGGTGAAAAAATGGGAACAGTCGCATTTCATACGTTGGGATGTAAAGTAAACCATTATGAAACAGAAGCGATTTGGCAGCTGTTTAAAGCAAATGGATATGACAGAGTGGAGTATGAACAGTCGTCTGATGTATATGTGATTAATACTTGCACTGTAACGAACACAGGAGATAAAAAAAGCCGTCAGGTTATCAGACGTGCCATTCGTAAAAATCCTGATGCCGTTATTTGTGTAACTGGATGCTATGCACAGACTTCACCTGCAGAAATCATGGCGATTCCCGGAGTGGATATTGTTGTCGGAACGCAGGACCGTACAAAAATGCTTGATTACATTGAGCAATACAGACAGGAACGCCAGCCGATCAACGGCGTAACGAACATTATGAAAAATCGTGTCTATGAAGAGCTTGATGTACCGGCCTTTACTGACCGTACACGCGCTTCGCTGAAAATTCAGGAAGGCTGTAATAATTTCTGCACCTTCTGTATTATCCCGTGGGCACGGGGGCTTATGCGATCAAGAGATCCTGAAGAAGTCATCAGGCAGGCACAGCAGCTTGTAGAAGCGGGATATAAAGAAATTGTTCTTACGGGAATTCATACAGGCGGCTATGGTGAAGATATGAAAGATTACAACCTGGCTATGCTGCTGACAGATCTTGAAGAAAAGGTAAAAGGTCTGAAGCGTATCCGTATATCTTCCATCGAAGCGAGTCAGCTGACTGATGAAGTCATTGAAGTCATTGACCGTTCTAAAATGGTGGTTAACCACCTGCATATCCCGCTGCAGTCGGGATCTAACACGGTCTTAAAGAGAATGAGAAGAAAATATACAATGGAGTTTTTCGCTGAAAGACTGGAAAAACTTAAAAAAGCACTTCCTGGTCTCGCGGTCACATCAGATGTGATCGTAGGATTCCCTGGTGAAACCGAAGAAGAATTTATGGAAACATACAACTTTATCCGTGAACAGAAATTCTCAGAGCTTCATGTGTTCCCTTACTCTAAACGTACAGGAACACCGGCAGCTAGAATGGATGATCAGGTGGATGAAGAGATCAAAAATGAACGCGTTCACAGACTGATCTCACTTTCAGATCAGCTTGCGAAAGAATACGCTTCAAACTATCAGGACGAAGTACTTGAAGTGATCCCTGAAGAGCCGTTCAAAGAAGACGCAACCGGTACCCTCTATGTCGGTTACACAGACAACTATCTGAAAGTTGTGTTCCCTGCTAATGAAGAAATGGTTGGCAAGCTCGTCAAAGTAAAAATCACAGAATCAGGCTACCCTTACAACAAAGGTGAATTTGTCAGAGTGCTTGAAGAAGAATTAACTGTATAAGTGCTGAACAATAACTTTCGATGAGAAAACATCTTTATTTTAACTAAATAAAAGTGTAGCGGAGCGTAAGGCGGTGACTCCGGGACGAATAGAGGGTAGCTGAGACCCCGGAAGCCGCAGGCTGAGGAGGCTCAGCAACCTCCGTCCGGAAAGCATCCGCCTGAAGTGAAGCGAAACGGTTACCAAGACTGGACATATTTTATGATGTCCCAGTCTTTTTTTATTAGGCATTTACACCGCTTAGTGTTAAAATAGGTACGTACATCTAATTGAAAAGGGGAAATAACCATGTCACAAATCGCAAAAATGATCGATCATACACTATTAAAACCGGAAGCAACAAAAGAACAGATTACAAACCTGTGCGAGGAAGCAGCAGAACACGGCTTTATGTCTGTCTGTGTAAATCCATACTGGGTTAAACTTTCATCAGAACTTTTACAGTCAACTGATGTAAAGGTCTGCACGGTAATCGGCTTCCCACTCGGGGCATCTGCTACTGAAACGAAAGCTTTCGAAACAAAGCAGGCAATTGAAGACGGTGCTACAGAAGTGGATATGGTCATCAATATTGGTGCACTTAAAAGCGGAGAATTTGATACAGTCAAGCAGGACATTCAGGCTGTAACAGCTGCTGCAAAAGGAAAAGCACTGACAAAAGTCATCATCGAAACGTCACTTCTTACTGAAGAAGAAAAAGTGAAAGCATGTGAACTTGCGGTTGAAGCAGGTACTGATTACGTGAAAACTTCTACAGGCTTCTCTGGTGGCGGTGCTACGCCTGAAGATATCGCACTTATGAGAAAAACAGTCGGTCCTGACCTTGGTGTGAAAGCTTCAGGTGGCGTTCGCTCAGCTGAAGATGCGAAGGCAATGATCGATGCTGGTGCTACACGTCTTGGCGCAAGTGCTGGAATTAAAATTATTCAGGGACAAACTGCAGACAGCGATTATTAAGATAAACTGTCTCATTGAATTTCATCTTAAATCTAGAAGTCTTTTCATCTCGTAATATAGAGGTGAAAAGGCTTCTTATTCTTTCGAATACCTGTTGACCAGCACAAATACTTGGTTTATACTGTATAAGTACATGGGATTAACCATGAATGTCAGTAAGTATCCCTATCTTACTGCATGCAATGAAGAATTCACATATGTGATTCTCTTTGCTTGAATATGTAAGCGTAGTGTTCGGAGGGAGGGAATTAGAGATGTCAAAAACGGTCGTTCGTAAAAACGAATCACTCGAAGATGCTCTTCGCCGCTTTAAAAAGACTACATCAAAGGCTGGTACTCTTCAGGAGTTCAGAAAGCGTGAATTCTATGAAAAGCCAAGCGTTAAGCGTAAGAAAAAGTCTGAAGCTGCAAGAAAGCGCAAATTCTAATATAGGAGCAGGTGCATGAAGTGAGTATGTTAGATCGTCTGAATGAAGATATGAAAACAGCAATGAGAAATAAGGAAAAGGAACGTCTTTCAGTGATCCGGATGCTTAAGTCTTCGTTGCAGAATGAAGGATATAAGCTTAGTCACAGTGATTTAACTGTAGATGAAGAATTGACCGTACTTTCACGCGAACTTAAACAGCGGAAAGATTCTTATGCTGAATTTAAATCTGCAGGAAGAGAAGATCTTTCTGACAAGCTTCTTGATGAAATCGCCTTAATTGAGACCTATATGCCCCGTCAATTGACTGAAGAAGAGCTTGAAGTCATTGTAATCGAAACGATCAATGAAACAAACGCTTCCTCTAAAGCTGATATGGGCAAAGTGATGAGCAGTATCATGCCTAAAGTAAAAGGCAAGGCTGATGGAGCCCGTATTAATAAAATGGTTCTCCAACACTTATCATAAAACTGAATTTGTTTAATCAGGTTCAGACAAATCAAGCCGTGTTTGCAATGTGCAACGCGGCTTGATTTTTTTATATTGAACATTCAGAATAAAAGTGAAACCTTTCTTTGATACATACGTATAGTAGGTAAGTCATGAAAAGCTACTCAGTCACTGGCAGATAGAAGGGGGGAGTAAAATGAAAATGATCGGAGTGAAACTGTTAGCTGCCTTTGTTGTCTTAATGTCAGTGTTTTCTTTTGTACAGCCAGCAGATGCCAATGGTCAGAAAGTGTATGTGGCTCCGGTTAAGAAAGAGGTTGAGAGAGGGTTAGCAGCATTCCTTGAAAGATCGATTGATGAGGCTGAAGAAAATGATGCAGAAGCATTAATTCTTGATATTAATACGCCGGGCGGTGCAGTCAATGCAGCTGAAGAAATCGGTGAGATCATGCTGGACAGTCAGGTTGATCTGATTGCATATATTAACCCTAATGCATTATCAGCTGGGTCATACATTGCATTATATGCTGATGAAATTTATATGTCACCTTCAGGAAAAATGGGCGCATCCGCAGTCATTACAAGTGCAGGTGGAGATGCTGACAGGAAAGCACAGAGCGCCTGGCTTGCAGCGATGATCAACGCTGCAGAGTCTTCAGATAAAAACAGAGACCCGATTTATGCAGAGGCGATGGTAGATCAATCCGTTGAAATACCCGGACTTGTTGACGAAGGAGAACTGTTAACCTTCACACCTTCAACTGCTGAAGAGCGTGGATATTCTGAAGGGACTTTTGCAAGCCTGGACGAATTAATAGCAGATCTAGGTTTTGGTGATGCTGAACTGGTATCAATAGAACCAACTTTTACAGAAAACCTGGCACGTTTTGTCACCAATCCGATTGTTATACCGATTCTCCTTTCAATGGCCAGTCTGGGACTTGTGCTTGAATTGTACTCGCCCGGATTTGGGATTGCTGGTTCACTCGGACTTGGTGCGCTGCTGCTGTTCTTCTTCGGTCATTTAATCGCGGGACTTGCAGGGATGGAAGTTTTAATTTTATTTCTGATTGGGATAGGCCTGGTGATAGCAGAGTTCTTCGTGCCGGGTGGTATTCTCGGAATTGCAGGACTTGTTGCAATCTTTGTCAGTATCCTGCTTGCAGGTGAAAGTATCGCATTTATGGGGATTGCATTATCTGTAGCGATTTTAGCTGCAGTTATTGGGATGGTGATAATGGTGAAATTCCTTGGTAAAAATCTTCATTTGCTGAAAAAAATTATATTAAGTGATTCAACCAGTACGGAAAGTGGTTATGTGTCAAATGTGAATCGTCATGAACTGATTGGGCAGATTGGCGTAGCCAGAACAGCATTAAGACCCTCAGGCACAATCATCATAGAGAATGAACGCATTGATGCTGTGAGTGAGGGTGGATACATTAATAAAGATCAGAAAGTATTAGTTGTAAAAGTTGAAGGGTCACGCATTGTGGTCAGAGAAGCTGAATAATTTTAAGGAGTGAATGGAATGGGGACAGAAGCAATTACGTTAATTATCATTGTTGTTGCTGCAGTGATTGCCCTTAGTGTACTGTTTACATTTGTACCGGTCGCACTATGGATTTCAGCATTAGCAGCAGGTGTTAAAGTCAGTATCTTTACTTTAATTGGTATGAGATTAAGAAGGGTTATTCCGAGCCGTGTCATTAACCCGATGATCAAAGCACATAAAGCTGGCGTAGACGTAAGCATTAACCAGCTTGAAAGCCACTATCTTGCAGGTGGTAATGTTGACCGCGTAGTCAATGCATTAATTGCAGCGCAGCGAGCAAATATTGAGCTTGCATTTGAACGATGTGCAGCGATTGACCTAGCAGGACGTGATGTGCTGCAGGCAGTTCAGATGAGTGTAAATCCTAAAGTAATTGAAACACCATTTATTGCTGGTGTTGCAATGGATGGAATTGAAGTAAAAGCGAAAGCAAGAATTACAGTACGTGCAAATATTGACCGACTCGTTGGTGGTGCCGGTGAAGATACCATCGTAGCCCGTGTCGGTGAGGGGATTGTCAGTACGATTGGTTCGAGTGATAACCACAAGAAGGTACTTGAAAACCCGGATCTTATCTCACAGACTGTACTTGGTAAAGGGCTGGATTCAGGTACGGCATTTGAAATCCTGTCGATTGATATTGCGGATGTCGATATCGGTAAAAACATCGGTGCAGAGCTGCAGACAGAGCAGGCTGAGGCAGATAAGAATATTGCGCAGGCGAAAGCGGAAGAACGTCGTGCAATGGCCGTAGCACAAGAGCAGGAAATGAAAGCGCGCGTTGAAGAAATGCGTGCGAAGGTTGTGGAAGCTGAAGCTGAAGTTCCACTAGCGATGGCTGAAGCACTCCGTGAAGGAAACATTGGTGTGATGGATTATATGAATATCAAGAACATTGATGCAGATACGGATATGAGAGACTCTATTGGTAAAATTACTGGTAATCAAGACGACAAAGGTGACAGCAAAAACTAATTTAGGAGGCTGACTCCGTGGAGATTATTATTATGGCGATCATCGCGGGTGTCATCAGTCTTCTAAATAAACAGAAGAAGGAAGCACCTGCAGAAAAACCGCCGGTACAAAAGCCTACAGTATCTAAACCCAGGAACCTGAAAGAAACGTTTGACAAGCATGCAAAAGAGCTTGCAGAGGAATATGATAAGCAGAGAAAAATATTTGAAGAGTCACAAAGACCAAAGCGGGAACCTCGTGAAGAATCTCAGTTGAAAAAACAGAGTGAGCCTGTAGTATCACAGGAAATCACAGCTGAAAGCCGGGTTCGACCGCCTAAGAAGCCGGATCCGATCAAAGAGTCTGATATCACTATCAGAAAAGAGTTACAACCAAGCGATGTAGTCAACGGTATCATCTTTGCTGAGGTGCTTGGTCCTCCAAGAGCAAAACGTAAGCACAGACATTGAATGTCATGCCCCCTTTAGTTAAGACATAATCTTAACTGGAGGGGGTTTTTTACATGGTTAAAAAACATTGGTTAAGCCGGGCTGCTGACTGGCTGGACCTGCCTGAAGACTTAATAACAGATTTGCCGAAGATTGAATGGGTTGCGTGTAAAACTGTAAAAATAGAAAATCATAAAGGTTTACTCCGTTATTCAGATTCATCCATTTCGTTTCACGTTAAGTCTGGAGTGGTGACCATTACCGGTGAACACATGATGATCAGCAGTCTGACAAGTGAATATGCATCTCTGCAGGGAGAGATTAAAGATATTCAGTTAAAGGGACACTCGGATGATTAAACAGTTCCTGAATGTAAAAGTTAAGCTGTCGGGAAAAAGCAGCAGTCTTGTGCTCAACAGGTTATTACTGAATAAAGTCTCTTTGAAGGATATTGTATATGTAGATGGAAATGTCACATTTATCATCCGATATACAGATCTTTATCAATTAAGGAAAGTTGTCCGCCGCTCCGGTTGCAGCGTCTCAATTTCAAGTGAAGGAAAAAATCATAAGGTCGTTTCATTTATCCGAACGCACGTACCATCGATCGCAGCGTTTTTGTTAACGGTCTTCATATTTCTTCAGGCCTTTCAATACATTTGGGCAGTTGAGATAACTGGTGCAACGCCTGAGATCAGAGATGAAGCGGCTGAAGTATTAAGTAATAACGGCATTAAGCCTGGTGTCCGGCACTCAGACCTTTTACTGAATCAGCAAAGCTCTGCGGTATTGTATAAAGAAATTGAACAATTATCCTGGAGTGATTTTGAAAGGAAAGGTTCAAAATTAATTGTTAGCCTGAGAGAAAAGGACTTCTTGCAACAGAGTGAACAGGACAAGCCGCTGCATCTTGTTGCTTCAAAAACCGGAACGATACATACATTATCTGTTAGTTCAGGAACACCTGCTGTTAAAAGAGGGGATGTTGTTGAGAAAGGTGAAATTCTGGTGTCAGGTTATATCGGCAGAGAAGGATATGAAAAAGCGGTCAGAGCGAATGGCACTGTAACTGCGCAGACGTGGTATACGGTCAGTGTCAATATGCCAGTTAAAAGTAAAGTGAAGAAATTTACAGGACAAACATACAGCAAATACGCACTTCAATTCAAAGGTTTTCAAACCCCATATACAGCTTATAAAAAAAATCCTTTTGAAAAACAGTTGAAACAGTCAGAGATGAAAAATTTATCGGTGTTCGGCTTTGATTTACCTGTTCAATTGCTTGAACATCAATATAAAGAAGTAACGGAAATTGAAACGGCTTTTTCAGAAGAACAGTATAGAGAGTTGTTAAAGGGGATCGCTAGAAAAAATGTCCTTACCACTGCAGAGGGAAACGGGCAGATTCTGGAGGAGAAAATTTTGCATGAAGATATTGAGAATGGTAAAGTTAAATTAACAATTTTCTATGAAGTTTTAGAAAATATTGCTGAACCAAAACCTTTTACTGAGGAGACACGCGAATGATTGAAGAACGGATTACTGTAGACATCAAATTGGAAGATCCGAATGAGGCAGTACAGCTTTTTGGGAATTCTGATACACATCTTAAAACAATTGAAGACGATCTGGATATATCAATAATTTCCCGTGGAGAATCTTTGCGTATAACCGGGAAGAACGAAGATATTGAAAAAGCAAAAAATGTGATCAGCCAATTGCTTGGCGTAATCAGAAAAGGGATTCAAATCAGTCAGAGAGATGTCATCTATGCGGTTCAGATGTCTCACAGAGGAACAATTGAATATTTCGATGAGCTGTATGATGAAGAAATTACGAAAAACGCCAAGGGCAAGCCGATCAGAGCAAAAACGATGGGTCAGCGCCAGTATGTAAATGAAATACGAAAAAAAGACCTGGTGTTTGGGATTGGTCCTGCTGGTACCGGTAAAACTTATCTTGCGGTGGTGCTTGCAGTCCACGCGTTAAAAAATAATAAAGTGAAAAAAATCATCCTGACAAGACCCGCTGTAGAAGCGGGAGAGAGCCTTGGTTTTCTGCCGGGTGATCTAAAAGAAAAAGTAGATCCTTATTTAAGACCGTTATATGATGCGCTTCACGATGTGCTTGGCACAGAGCAGACGCAGCGGTTTATTGAAAGAGGCGTAATTGAAATTGCCCCTCTTGCCTATATGAGAGGCCGTACACTTGACGATGCTTTTGTCATACTTGATGAAGCACAGAATACCACCTACGCTCAGATGAAGATGTTTTTAACGCGTCTTGGATTCGGTTCGAAAATGGTGATAACAGGTGATCAGAGTCAGGTTGACCTTCCAAATGGAATGGAATCCGGTCTGGTTGCGGCACAAAAAATATTAAAAGGTGTGCCAGGTATCGGATTTAACTACCTCGACCAGGCAGACGTCGTCAGACATCCCCTTGTAGCAAAAATAATCGGAGCCTACGATCAAAAAGGCAGCGTTTAATTTTTATTGATAGTCCTTATAAAGGGAAGTATAAGTTATCTGCAATTTATAAAAAGTTTATTAAGTGTAGCGTAGCGTAGGGCGGTGACTCCGGGACGATTAGAGGGAAGCTGAGACCCCACAGCCGAAGGCGAGGAGGCTCAGCAAGCTCCGTCCGGAAAGCATCCGCCCCGAAGCGCAGCGGAACGGTTATAGAGGCTGAGACATTTATCATGATGTCTCAGCCTCTTTTTTATCTTTCCAAATGTCTAATATCGAAACTATACATTTTTTGCTATACTAATAATCAAGGTACATCTAATTTCTTACATACTAGTATAGCGGGAGAGGATTTTATGCAGAACTGGGTCCGAAAGATGAAGGATCTTTTACATTATACTTTTTTTAAATGGATTCTGTTATCAATAGTAGGACTTGCTTCGTTTCTGCTGCTTTATTCTCATGTGAGTCCTGATACTTATAATACCCGTCTTTTTTCAGTTGCCGATGAGACGATCCGATCATCAAAAACAATTGTTGATGAACGGCTTACAGAAGCTGAAAAAGAAAGAGCGGCAGCTGAAGTTGAACCTGTCTATCAATACAGGCCTGAAACAACTGATAACAGAACCTCTCTGATCAATTCAATTTTTGAATTTGCGAAGGACTTTAATCTCACGCCGGATGAAGAGGAGCCTTCAGCAGATCAGACTGTAACTGCTGAAATGCTTGATCAGCTGAAAAATGCTTTATCTGAAGATGTATCAGAAAATGTAACTGAATCAATTTCAGACCAAACCTTCAGGCAGCTTCTCTCTGCTTCTGATCAGGGGCTTGAAGAAGCCAAAGGGACTACGATTGATCAGGTTGAAAGGGTTATGCAGGAACCTTTCAAACAAGAAGAAGCACTTGTAAAAAAGAATGAGGCTGCAGATTATATTGCCCAGTTCTCATTAAGTGATGAGCTGACCAGTGCTTCGATGGACCTGGCAAGGTTTGCTGTAGTGGAAAATAATATTTATGACCCTGATCAGACTGAGGCAAGAATTGCACAGGCGGTGGAAGCGGTTGAACCGGTCCAGATCCTTGAAGGACAGGTGATTGTGCAAAAAGGATATCTGATTGACAGAGATGTCTACAGACAGCTGGATGCACTCGGATTGACGACAAACGAAGCGAGTCCTGAGCCCTATATCGGTCTGGCATTATTCTCTTTATTAATTATGTTAATCATCCACTTCCACTTTTCATCATGGAAGATCAGTGAAGACAAAAAAGGATTATATTTAGTGTTAGTCAGCATGATACTGCTCCTTTCTCTTTCACTGATGAAAGCAGCAGAGTTAATCCGGGAGCTTGAGATTCTGCAGGTAGGATATTTATTCCCTGCTGCAATGGCGCCGATGCTGATAAAAAGTATGGTGAATACCAGAGTTGCACTCATTATCACGATGATTCAGGCGCTTTGCGCAAGTATTATTTTTAATGATATGATGACTGGCGCTGTGAACGTTGAAGTTTCGCTATACTTCCTATTCAGCGGACTTGCAGGCATTTTATTTCTTTCAGATAGTAAAAGAAGAACTCATTTACTGAGAGCGGGACTTTTTGTGTCAGCTGCAAACCTTATTTTTCTGTTTTCCGTTACGCTGATTGAAAGTGGTCAATTCTCTGCGATTGATTATACGCTCTTTGCAGTGTTTGCAGTGATTTCAGGTGTACTGTCATCAATACTGACAATCGGACTTCTTCCGTTGTTCGAGTCAGGCTTTGGTATATTATCAACAATGAAACTGGTCGAGCTTTCAAATCCTAATCACCCACTTTTGAAAAAAATTCTGACTGAAGCACCAGGCACCTATCATCATAGTGTGATGGTTGCCAATCTTGCTGAAGCGGGATGTGAAGCGATCGGTGCAAACGGATTACTTGCACGTGTCGGCTGCTATTATCATGATATCGGCAAAACCAAAAGACCTCATTACTTTATTGAAAACCAGATGTCAGGTCATAACCCGCATGATCATTTAGACCCTCAAACTTCGCGGGATATTATCATATCGCATGCAAAAGAAGGTGCGGACATGCTGCGTAAATATAAGCTGCCAGGTGAATTTATTGATATTGCAGAGCAGCATCACGGAACGACAATGTTAAAGTTTTTCTATTATAAAGCGAAGGAAAAGGGACTTGATCTAAAAGAGGATGATTACAGATACCCCGGCCCGAGACCGAGGACCAGAGAAACAGCTGTTATATCAGTGGCTGATAGTGTTGAAGCTGCTGTTAGATCCATGAAAGATCCGACGCCTGATAAAATTAAAAAGCTTGTGGAATCCATCGTTCAGGATAGACTGCAGGATGGACAGTTCAATGAGTGTGATATTACAATTAAACAGCTTGAAACCATTAAAAAAGTATTCTGCGAAACGCTTAACGGGATTTTTCACTCAAGAATTGAATATCCTGACTTTAAAAGTGAAGAGAGGAAGAAGGAAGCATGACAACACTGCACTTAGATTTTATAGATGAAACTGAACTGCTGTCAGAAGAAGATGAAAAGCTAATCAGCGACCTTCTTTCATTTGCTGCGAAAGAAGAAGGAATAAAGGAAGCGGAGTGTTCTATTTCATTTGTGAACAATGAACAAATCAGAGTCATTAACAGAGACTTCCGTGGAAAAGATAAGCCGACAGACGTCATTTCATTCGCATTAGAAGAAATGACTGAAGATGAAATTGATATTATTTCTGCAGCTGATATGCCAAGAGTGCTTGGAGATATTATCATTTCAGTTGAAAAGGCAAAGGAGCAGGCTGAAGATTACGGCCATTCCTTCTCAAGGGAGCTTGGCTTTCTGGCGCTTCACGGCTTTTTACATCTCCTTGGGTATGACCATATGACTGAACAAGATGAAGTGGCAATGTTTGGCAGACAGGATGAATTATTAAAAGGATTTGGACTTTCGAGGACTTGATGATGAAGCCGAAGAAATTTCTGCTTTCTTTCAAATATGCCGGACATGGATTGAAAGATGTTTTTAAACAGGAACAGAATTTCAGGTTTCATTCGGTTGCAGCTGTTTTTACAATCGCTGCCGGGTTCTTATTTCAGCTGAATGCAATTGAATGGCTGATCATCATTGCGGCGATCGGAAATGTGATGGCACTGGAACTGATCAATACGGCAGTAGAACGTACAGTTGATCTGATCTCTCCTGAAAACCATCCGCTGGCTAAAAAAGCTAAAGATGCAGGAGCGGCATCCGTATTGATCTTTTCAAT
This sequence comes from Jeotgalibacillus sp. JSM ZJ347, assembly GCF_044383825.1. NCBI lineage: Bacteria > Bacillati > Bacillota > Bacilli > Caryophanales > Caryophanaceae > Jeotgalibacillus > Jeotgalibacillus sp. JSM ZJ347. Next base: position 316,290 of record NZ_JBISEN010000001.1, read on the forward strand.
AGCAGCTGCGATTGCGGGGGCAATCATTTTTATACCTAAAATACTCTCGTTTATGTAATACAGAGTTTTTACATTAATTCAGTACGTATTTGTAGTATAATAAAGTGTAAGGAGAATTACTTAACCGGTTCGGTGAGTCTTCTCCTTTTTTTAACCCGAAAAATATCACGATATTTTATTAAAGGAGTATTTATATGAATTCCAATCAGTTAATTAAAGAAGCAAAAGAAGCGCGTGAAAAAGCTTACGTGCCATATTCAAAATTTAAAGTCGGGGCTGCACTGCTGACTGAAGACGGAAAAGTGCATCACGGCTGTAATATTGAGAATGCAGCATACAGCATGTGTAACTGTGCTGAGCGGACAGCGCTTTTTAAAGCGTTTGCGGAAGGCGACCGTAAATTTAAGGCAATTGCTGTCGTCGCTGATACAAAGCGTCCGGTTCCCCCGTGTGGAGCCTGCCGTCAGGTCATCGCTGAACTTTGCCCGCAGGAGATGACTGTTTACTTAACAAATTTATCAGGAGACATTCAGGAATTAACAGTAGCTGAACTGCTTCCTGGTGCATTTATGCCGGAGGATTTAAATGGATAATAAACATAAATCTGGATTTATCTCAATTGTAGGAAGACCAAATGTAGGAAAATCAACTTTCCTGAATCGTGTGATCGGCCAGAAAATTGCGATCATGAGTGACAAGCCTCAAACGACGAGAAACAAAATCCAGGGTGTGCTGACGACAAATGACAGTCAGATGGTCTTTATTGACACTCCTGGTATTCACAAGCCTAAGCATAAGCTTGGGGACTTCATGATTAAAATGGCTACAAATACGTTTCGTGAAGTTGACCTGATTTTATTTATGGTCAACGTAGATGAAGGGTATGGCCGTGGAGATGAATACATCATGGAACTCCTTCAAGGCGTTAAAACACCTGTTTTCCTAGTCCTGAATAAGATCGATACTGTACACCCTGATGAGCTGCTGCCTGTCATTGACCAGTACCGTTCAAAGTTTGAATTCACTGAAACGGTTCCGATTTCCGCGCTTGAAGGAAATAACGTGGAGGTTTTATTGAATCAAATATCTGAATACCTACCGGAAGGTCCACAGTATTATCCGGCTGACCAGGTAACAGATCACCCGGAACGGTTTATTATTTCTGAACTGATCCGTGAAAAAGCCCTTCACTTAACCCGCGAAGAAATACCGCACTCAATTGCAGTCTCAATTGAGCAGATTAAGAAGGAAAAGGGTAGAGAAGTGATCGATATCATGGCGACAATCGTTGTGGAACGGGATTCTCAAAAAGGAATCGTCATTGGTAAGAGAGGCGCAATGTTGAAGGAAATTGGTCAGCGCGCGCGTGAAGATATTGAAAATCTGTTAGGGTCCAAAGTATATCTGGAATTATGGGTGAAAGTACAAAAAGACTGGCGGAATAAAGCGAACAGCTTAAGAGACTTCGGTTTTAACGATAAGGAGTACTAAGCCTGCCTAAAGGAGATTTGACGAATGCTTCATAAGTGTGAAGGAATTGTCATCCGGACAAGGGATTATGGTGAAACAAATAAAGTAGTGATTCTCTTTACAAGAGAGCTCGGGAAAGTGGCACTGATGGCACGTGGTGCTAAAAAGACCAATAGCCGCCTTTCTTCTGTTTCTCAAATGTTTACGCATGGAATCTATCTTTATCACGGCGGCAGCGGTATGGGATCACTTCAGCAGGGGGATATGATCAGTTCATCGAGAACGATGAAAGAGGACCTTTATAAAGCCGCCTTTGCAGCTTATATGGCTGAGCTTCTGGATAAAGCGGTAGAGGACAGAAAACCGAACCCATTCTTATTTGAACTCCTGCAGCAATCATATGCATTGATCAATGAAGGCTATGATGAAGAAGTGATCTCTTATATTTTCGAACTGAAGCTGCTTCCTTTGTTTGGTGTTCAGCCGGTATTGAATCAGTGTGTAAACTGCGCGGCAGGGGAAGGGGACTTTTCGTTTTCTTTCAGAATGAACGGCTTTCTTTGTCATCGCTGTAAACATCTTGACGATTACCGGCTACCGCTGTCAGGTAAAGCGGTACGGGTCATCAGACTCTTTTATTTCATTGACCTGCAAAGGCTTGGAAAAGTTTCACTGCAGGATAGCACCAAGCAGGAAATAAAAAAAGTGATCAGGACCTATTACGATGAATATGTAGGCGTTTATGCCAAATCAAGATCGTTCCTCGATCAGATGGACCGCATGAAAAAAACGATGGAAGGTCCAAAAGACACATAAAAAAAGCGTGCAGCTGCACGCTTTTTTTAGTGGATAGATTAAAATTTGATTTTATCTTCAATGAACGCCTGTACTTCAGCGATTGGCATACGGATCTGTTCCATTGTGTCACGGTTACGGACTGTGACCTGCTGATCTTCTAAAGAATCAAAATCAAATGTAATGCAGTACGGTGTACCGATTTCATCCTGTCTTCTGTAACGCTTACCGATTGATTGAGACTCATCATAATCAACCATGAAGTGCTGTGAAAGCTGTTCAAATACCTTGATTGCTTCACTGCCGAGCTTTTTGGAAAGCGGAAGTACAGCGGCTTTATATGGCGCTAATGCAGGGTGGAAGCGAAGAACTGTTCTGCTGTCATTTTCAAGTTCCTCTTCTTCATAAGCATCGCACAGGAATGCAAGCGTTACGCGGTCAGCACCAAGTGAAGGTTCAATGCAGTACGGTACATACTTCTCATTTGTCTGCTGATCAAGATACGTAAAGTCTTCATTCGAATGTTCCATATGCTGCTTCAGGTCAAAGTCTGTACGGTCAGCAATTCCCCATAGCTCACCCCAGCCGAATGGGAATTTGAATTCGATATCAGTTGTTGCATTACTGTAGTGTGAAAGCTCATCTTCATCATGGTCACGCAGACGCATGCTGTCGTCTTTCATGCCTAGGTTCAGCAGCCAGTTCTTACAGAATTCTCTCCAGTAACCAAACCACTCAAGGTCTTCACCAGGCTTACAGAAAAACTCAAGTTCCATCTGTTCAAACTCACGTGTACGGAAAGTAAAGTTACCAGGTGTAATTTCATTTCTGAAACTTTTACCGATCTGACCGATACCAAATGGCACGCGCTTTCTCATTGTACGCTGTACATTTTTAAAGTTTACAAAGATCCCCTGGGCAGTTTCAGGACGCAGGAAAATTTCATTTGTAGAACCTTCTGTTACACCCTGGTGCGTTTTGAACATCAGGTTAAACTGTCTGATGTCTGTGAAATCTTTGGCACCGCAGGTTGGACATGCTACATCATATTCTTCAATTAATTCTGCCATTCTGCTGAATGGAAGGCCGTCTACAATAATTTCTTCACCTTTTTCTTCGATAGCTGCTTCAATCAGCTTATCAGCGCGGTGTCTTGCTTTACAGCTTTTGCAGTCAATCATCGGATCATTAAAGTTTCCGATATGACCTGATGCTTCCCATGTTTTAGGATTCATCAGAATTGACGCATCAAGACCGACATTATGTGGAGATTCCTGAATAAACTTTTTCCACCATGCCTTTTTTATGTTATTTTTCAGTTCGATTCCAAGCGGACCGTAATCCCATGTGTTTGCAAGTCCTCCGTAAATCTCAGACCCTGGGAATACGAATCCTCTGTGCTTTGCAATGTGTACGATATCATCCATATTTTTCGTCATAACCTGTCACTCCTTTTTAGTGTTGCTGTGCATGAAAAAAGCACCGTCCCTGGACTAGAGGTCTATCTAGTCCAGGGACGGTGCTTCTTGACCGCGGTTCCACCCTGATTGATGCATGCGCATCCACCTTGATTAACTGCATTGCTCCAGAGTGCCGTTTCCCTTTAATCCGGGCTTTCACTATCCCCGGTCGCTTCAGTAAAGGTACTTATTCCTCTTTCATTGCGCACATCATTTATCTTTAAACAATCCTAACACGCTTTAATTGAATAGACAATAAAAATCTGTTTCAAGCCATTTACTATCACGTCACATTCATATAGTATATAATATTGACAAACAGTATAACACTATTGAATTTCGGGTGGTGAACAACATCGAACTGAATAAAAGACAGTCTGAGATTCTGCAGATTGTAAAAGCAGACGGACCAATTACCGGCGAACAAATTGCCGACAGGCTCAGCCTGACAAGGGCAACCCTGAGGCCTGACTTAGCTATTTTAACAATGGCTGGCTTTCTGGATGCAAGGCCGAGAGTCGGTTATTTTTATACAGGAAAGTCAGGCACTCAGCTGCTGACTGAAAACCTGAAAAAGCTGTATGTAAAAGATTATCAGTCAATGCCTGTGGCAGTTCAGGATAACGTATCAGTGTATGATGCAATCTGTCATATGTTTTTAGAGGACGTAGGAACGTTATTCGTACTGGATCAGAAAGGGTACTTAGCGGGGGTCGTTTCAAGGAAGGATCTGCTGAGAGCTAGCATTGGTCAGCAGGATTTAACGAGTCTGCCGGTGAATGTGATTATGACAAGAATGCCGAATGTAACGTATTGCCAGGCTGATGATCTGCTGGTAACGGTCGCTTCAAAATTGATCAGTAAACAGATTGACTCGCTGCCGGTTGTTAAAAAGACAGAAGCCGGATATGAAGTATCAGGCCGTATTACAAAAACGAATATTACAAAAGCATTTGTCAGTTTGTCAAAGGATGAAGGATAGGATGGTGGAGTCATGAACGAAGTAAATGTATATGTCGTATCAGACTCGGTCGGTGAAACTGCTGAACTTGTTGCAAAAGCCAGTGTCAGCCAGTTCCGGCAGTCAAGAAAGGCAATTACAATTAAACGTTTTCCATATATAGAAGATAAGGGCCACGTGGATGAAGTCATTTCACTGGCTAAAGAAAATCAGGCGATTATTGTCTACACGCTTGTTAAGCCTCATGTACGCTCATACATAGAGGAGCAGGTGATTATACATCAGCTGACTGCTCATGATGTGATGGGGCCGATTGTCTCTTCATTACAGGAAATATGTGAGGAGTCTCCGATCAATGAACCGGGGATGGTCCATGATCTTGATGAAGACTATTTTAGAAAAATCGAAGCGATAGAATTTGCGGTTAAATATGATGACGGCCGTGATCCACGCGGAATCCTAAAAGCGGATATCGTATTAGTCGGTGTATCAAGAACCTCTAAGACACCACTTTCACAATACCTGGCACATAAAAGGCTGAAGGTGGCTAACGTACCGCTAGTTCCTGAAATTGAGCCTCCTGAAGAGCTGTTCATGGTGAACCCGAATAAGTGTTACGGGCTTAAAATCAGTTCTGATAAACTGAATCATATCCGGAAAGAAAGGCTGATTGCACTCGGACTAAAAGACGATGCAACTTATGCCAAAATGGATAGAATCAAAGAAGAGCTCGAGCATTTCGACAGGGTCATCGGTAAAATGAAGTGCCCGGTAATTGATGTAACAAATAAAGCCGTTGAGGAAACGGCAAACGTTATTTTAAATGATTTAATGAATGGTTAAGTGTGAACAGATGTCTAAGCGGCATCTGTTTTTACATGAGAAGAATAGATCAGTGATGCACAGTTTCATAAAGGAATGAAAATCCATTAAAACAATTAGTTAAAAATAATGGCGGCAGATTCACAAATATACTATAATAAAAAATTGTGATAAAAAGATTCGCTAAAAAAGGATTTTTGCGTAAATACGCAGAATGGTACCTATATGGAACATAATAAAAAAAGTTGTATTTATGTAGATGCGGATGCGTGTCCAGGCGAAGTAAAGGATAAAATCCTTGAATACATCCACTTAGCTGATATCAGGTTCGTTGCCACGTATAATCATTACAGCAGCAATCAAGATCACGCATTATGGACCTATATTGATGATGGAAGTGAAGCAGTGGATTTATATATCCTTAATCGCGTAAAGCGGGGTGATTTAGTGATCACCCAGGATATTGGTCTGGCTTCACTTGTACTGGCTAAAGGGGTTTATGCAATTTCCCCCCGGGGAAAAGAGTACAATCAAGACACGATCGAAACCAGCTTGTCATTTAGGTATTTGTACCAGGAAGAAAGAAAAAAAGGCAGGTTTCATACTGGTCCGAAAAAGGTTTCAAAAAATGACCTGGACGCATTTTCAACATGTCTTATAAAATATTTGACTGAAAATGCAGGAAAAAACTGATTTTTGACGAAACAGTAAAGTATCACAAGTTAAGTTGGTGGTGAACAAGTGCCAGAAAGAATTCCGGAAGAAGTTGTGGATCAAATCAGGTTAAACACCGATATTGTCGATGTGATCAGTGAATATGTTCAGCTGAAAAAACAGGGTCGTAATTATTTTGGACTCTGTCCATTTCACGGAGAGAACTCCCCTTCTTTTTCAGTATCCCCGGAAAAGCAGATCTTTCATTGCTTTGGCTGTGGCGCCGGTGGGAATGTCTTCACATTTTTAATGGATCATAACGGCATGTCTTTTCAGGAAGCAGTATCCTCGCTTGGTGAGAAGTCTGATATACAGTTTGATTTCAGCTCACCAAAAGAGACTGAACCTCACGTTAATCTTGAGGAGAAGGCGCAGCTTGAAGCTATCAGCCTTCTTGAAAAGCTGTTTCATCATTTGCTGATGAATACAGAAGAAGGACATGAGGCACTTGAATACCTTTTGGATCGGGGGTTTAATGAATCACAGCTTAATCAATACAAAGTTGGCTGGGCATTGCCCGGATGGGAAACAGCATCAAAACTGCTTGAGAAAAAAGGTTTTGATCTTTCACTGATGGAAAACGCAGGGCTTTTGATTAAACGTGATGATGGAACTTATTTTGACCGGTTTAGAAACCGGGTGATGTTTCCAATTGAAGATTCAAAAGGCAGAACAGTCGGCTTCTCAGGAAGAATCATAACACCAGAAAAGAACGAGCCGAAATATCTCAATAGCCCTGAGACACCACTATTTCAAAAAAATACCCTGCTCTTTAATTTTCATAGAGCCAGAGGTCAGATACGCAAAGAAAAATATGCTGTACTGTTTGAGGGGTTTGCAGATGTCATTGCAGCTTCAGAAACGGTTTCAAATGCAGTTGCAACAATGGGGACTGCACTGACCAAACAGCATATCCAGCAAATTAAAAGGCTAACTGATACGGTTATTATCTGCTACGATGGAGATAATGCCGGAACTGAAGCGGCTTATAAGGCTTCGATCGAACTGGCTGCAAACGGACTTACTGTCAGAGTAGCCAGGCTGCCAAATGGCATGGACCCGGATGATTATATCCAGAAGTTCGGTTCAGAAAAGTTTAAGGCTGAGATTATTCAGCATGCATCTTCTTTAATGGCTTTTAAAATGTGGTATTTCCGTAACGGGAAAAACCTTCAGACAGAAGATGGCAGGTTATCTTATATTAATGCTGTATTGCCGGAAATTTCACGTTTAAGCAGTGCAGTTGAGAAAGAACTTTATTTAAAACAGCTGTCAGATGATACGGGTGTTTCTTTTTCATCTCTAGAAGAGCAGCTTACATCTTACATGCCTGTGCAAAAAGAAACTCAGGTCAGGCAGGAGACAGTTCCGCCACCTAAAAAAGCGGCAATCTTAAAAGCATATCAAAGGGCAGAGCGATACCTTCTTGCTTATATGATGACCGGAAATGAGACTGCTTATTCAGTTCAGGATTTAATGGCTGATTTATCATTTCCAACAGACGATTATCAGGCAATTTATACGTACCTGCTTGCTTATATGGAAGAAGGCGGATCGTTGGAACCGGGTGCTTTTATTGAATATCTGCCCGACAGACATTTACGTTCAACAGCAACGGAATTAACAATGCTGGAATTAAATGCTGAAGTAACAAAAGGGGAATTAGCAGATTATATTAACGAGCTGGATAAATTCAGACAAGTAAATGTGATCAGGAAAAAAGAAGCTGAGTTAAAACAAGCTGAACAAATAAATGACATCAAAACAGCCACAGCACTGGGAATGGAAATTTTTCAACTGTGGAAAGCTCTAAAAGGGCAACATCGTTAGGAAGTTGGAAGGAGGGGGACTAATGGCTGAAAAGTCAACACGTTCCAAGCAGACTGAACCTGAAGCAGCAACACTCGAATCAGTAAAAACTCAATTATTAGAAGCAGCGAAAAAAAATGGTGAGATTACCTATGAGGATATTGCCGAAAAATTAGCGGGGTTTGAATTAGATACAGAACAAATTGAAGAGTTTTATGAACAGATTGGTGAGCAGGGCGTTGAAGTGATGAAAGAAAATGCTGATGCAGACCCATCTGTTACCGAGTTAGGGAAAGAAGCAGAAGAAGAGTTTGACCTGAATGACCTGAGTGTTCCACCGGGCGTTAAGATCAATGACCCTGTCAGAATGTATCTGAAGGAAATTGGCCGTGTGGATCTTCTGTCGGCACAGGAAGAAATCAACCTTGCGACAAGAATTGAAGAAGGCGATGAAGAAGCCAAAAGACGGCTGGCTGAAGCGAACCTGCGTCTTGTTGTCAGTATCGCCAAGCGTTATGTGGGAAGAGGCATGCTGTTCCTTGATTTAATTCAGGAAGGAAACATGGGTCTGATTAAAGCGGTAGAAAAATTCGACTATAGAAAAGGATTTAAATTCAGTACGTACGCAACGTGGTGGATCAGACAGGCGATCACACGTGCAATCGCCGATCAGGCACGTACAATCCGTATTCCTGTGCACATGGTTGAAACGATTAACAAACTGATTCGTGTTCAGCGTCAGCTTTTACAGGATCTTGGAAGAGAACCATCTCCTGAAGAAATTTCAGAAGAAATGGATCTGACACCTGAAAAAGTCAGAGAAATTCTGAAAATTGCACAGGAGCCGGTTTCCCTTGAAACGCCAATTGGTGAAGAGGATGACTCTCATCTTGGTGATTTCATCGAAGATTCTGAAGCGCAGTCACCTTCAGACCATGCAGCATATGAACTATTAAAAGAACAGCTTGAAGATGTTTTAGATACGCTGACAGATCGTGAAGAAAATGTATTAAGACTACGTTTTGGACTTGACGATGGACGTACCCGTACACTTGAGGAAGTAGGAAAAGTGTTTGGAGTAACAAGAGAACGTATCAGACAGATTGAAGCAAAGGCATTAAGAAAACTGCGCCATCCAAGCAGAAGCAAACGCCTGAAAGATTTTTTGGAGTAGATTGAATAGCTGGCAGCTGCCAGCTATTTTTTTTGCCTTTTTTTTCTTCTTTGAATCCAGTATAGTCATTAGTAAAAGGGGTGGGAGGTTGTTAAATGGACAAGAAAAGAAGAGAAACAATTGTGCATGAAATTAATTATTGGAAACAGAATAAACTCCTGCCGGATGCTTACTGTGATTTTTTAATGAATTTATATACAAGTGGAGAAGGGGAATTTGAGGAAGCTGAGATAAGGAAAAAAAGTGAAAAGAGCTCAAATGTATTTGTATCAGGTGTTTCACTGCTTGGTGGCCTTTTAGCAGTCATTGCACTGGTCTTTGGAGATCTTGCGCTTGTGATTCAGGCGGTTATTTCGATCTTAATTAGTGCGGGAGTCATGATAGTCAGCTTTCGGCCTGGTGCGTCACCAATCGTCAGGATCTTCAGCAGAATTGTTTCTGCATTCGTTATCTTATTATTATCCGTGGAACTTTGGAATACATATTATGCAAATGAAGTTATCATCCTGTATCTGCTCATCGGTGTGCAATGTATCCTCTGGACAGTTGGGGGATTGATTACAAAACAGCACTACTTTACAGTCTCAGGTGCTTTGGGAATTGTTGTCTTACTTATTCTTTACTTTTAAATACGCAGAAAAAATATAAGACTGTGACTTTTCAGTCTTTTCTTTTATAATAGAAATGAAAGCGTATTCAAACAAGGGGGATAATTATGAACTTTGATTTAACACAGGAACAGAAGATGATTCAGCGGACAATCAGGGAATTCTCACAGGATAAGGTTGCACCTGGTGCACTTGACCGTGATCGACATAAAGAATTTCCGCTAGACATTTTTAAGGAATTATCATCATTGGGGATGATGGGATTACCTTTTCCGGAAGAATACGGTGGAGCAGGTGGAGATACAACAAGTTTTGCGATTGTCACTGAGGAATTAAGCAAGGCGTGCGGATCCACCGGTATTACGTATTCTGCACACATTTCACTTGGTGGTGCACCCATCAATATGTTTGGAACAAACGAACAAAAAGAAAAGTATTTAACCAAAATATGTGCCGGTGAATCTTTTGGTTCGTTCGGACTGACAGAACCGAATGCCGGGTCAGATGCCGGGGGGACCCAAACGTCAGCGAAAGAACAGGATGACCATTATATCATCAGCGGTAACAAAAGTTATATTACCAATGCCAGTTATGCGAAGTTCTTAGCGTTGACTGCAGTAACAGGAAATACAGACGGTAAGAAGGAAATAAGTGCGATCATTGTTCCGACAGATGCTGAAGGTTTTACTGTGGTTGATAACTACGAAAAGATGGGTCTTCACTCTTCAAATACGACAGAGCTTGTACTCGATGAAGTATCAGTTCCGACAGAAAATCTTCTTGGGAAAAAAGGAGAAGGGTTTCGACAGTTTCTGATGACGCTTGATGGGGGCAGGATCGGAATTGCTGCCATGGCGGTTGGAATTGCACAGGCTGCTTACGAGCGAGCGCTCAGTTACTCAAAAGAAAGAAAACAGTTTGGTAAGAGTATCTCTTCTTTCCAGGCCACACAATTTAAATTAGCTGATATGGCCATGAAAATTGAACTGGCAAGAAATATGACTTATAAAGCTGCCTGGCTTAAAGACCAGGGAAAGAAGTTTACAAAAGAAGCTTCTATGGCAAAGCTGTATGCTTCAGAAATCTGTATGGAAGTCTGTGATGAAGCAATTCAGATCCATGGCGGATATGGTTATATGAAAGAATACCATGTTGAGAGATACCTGCGTGATGCAAAGCTTCTTGAAATCGGTGAAGGAACTTCGGAAATACAGAGAATGGTGATCGCAAGAGAAATAGGCGCATATTAAAAAATTTTTTATGATTGTGTCTAAAATGCGACAAAAAGGGAAAAGTTGAGTATTGGGTCTTTCCGATTCCCATAAAGTAAAGTAAAATATGAATTGTTCATACCTGCAATAATAGGGTTGATAATTACATATTTTTTGTCAAAAGGGAGGGTAAATCATTGAATAAGAATCCAATCATTCCATTTTTACTCATTATGGTATTAGGTTTTGGAGTCGTTTTCTTTATGTCAGTTCAGGGTCTTGATGACTCAGAAGAAATGGCTGGAGAAGAAGAAGGCGGCGGTGAAGAAGCATCAGGCGGTGACTTTGATCCTGAAGCACATTATCAGAGCACATGTATCGGCTGTCACGGAGAAAACTATGAAGGTGGCGGCGGTGGCCCATCACTGGTTGGAGTTGGCGAAAGACTTTCAACTGATGAAATTGCTGACATCATGGTAAATGGCCGTGGAGGCATGCCAGGAGGTCAGGTTGAGCAGGAAAATGCTCAGGCAATGGCCGAATGGGTAGCACAAATCGGAACTGAAGGCGGCGGCGAAGAAGGCGCTGAGGAAGGTTCTGAAGAGGGATCATCTGAAGAAGAATCCGAAGAAGGCGGAGACGCTGAAGAAGGATCTGAAGAATCTTCTGAAGAAGATGCAGCATAAGCTGTTTTATACTTAAAGATAAAAAGGGGCGACCGATAACGGTTGCCTCTTTTTTCGACATGAGTGAATTGGACGCTTAATCTTACACGTTACATCAGCATTACTGCCGGGTATAATGAGATCAGTGACGAGATATAAAAGGAAGTGGAAAGATGAATAGTAATCAATTATCACAAAGATTAAAAGCAGTGGCAGATTTCGTCAAAGACGGTGAGACAGTTGCGGATATCGGATCAGATCATGCATACCTGCCCTGTTACCTTGTGAAGGCACAAAAAATTCATAAAGCGATTGCAGGAGAGGTCGTCGAAGGACCCTATCAATCGGCTGTGAAACAGGTAAAACAAGATGAGTTAACTGAGCAGATAGATGTAAGAAAAGGAAACGGTTTATCTGTACTTTCACCCGGTGAAGTAACAACTGTTACGATTGCCGGTATGGGCGGACCGTTAATCAGTGAAATTCTTGAAAACGGGAAAGACCGGCTTGAAGGAGTTAAAAAGCTGATCCTACAGCCGAATATCAGTGCAGTTTCAATCAGACACTGGCTGCTTGAAAATGGCTGGCAGATTAAAGACGAAAAAATCCTCGAAGAAGACCGCAAAATCTATGAGGTGATCCTCGCAGAGCGTTCAACTGTTCGTCAGCCATTATCACAGCAGGAGCTCCTGTTAGGTCCAATTTTGTTGAAAGAAAAAACATCTGCTTTTATAACAAAATGGGAACATGAACTGATCCAGCTTAGAAATATACAAAAGCAAATGGAGATGGCTGAACAAAGCTCTTCACTCACTGAAAAGAAAAAACAGCTGGAGCAGAAAATAGTACTGATTGAGGAGGCGATCAAGTGAAACAGGTAAACGGGCATCAGGTTGTACAATTACTTGAGCAATTTTCCCCGAAATCACTCGCAATGGAAGGTGACCCGGTAGGCTTGCAGACGGGTGCATTAAACAGAAGTGTTTCAAAGGTGCTGACTACACTTGATGTAACGCATGAAGTTGTGGATGAGGCGATTGAAAAAGGTGCTAACTTTATCATTGCGCACCACCCGCTTATTTTTAGACCGTTAAAATCTATTAATCTGGAAACAACTGCGGGGAAACTTCTTGAGAAATGTATAAAACATGACATTACTGTTTTTGCTGCTCATACAAATCTGGATGTGGCAAGGGGGGGTGTGAATGATATGCTCTCAGAAGCGTTGGAGCTTCAGCATCCACAGGTACTTGTAAAAACCTTTGAAGACCAATATAAAAAACTAATTGTGTTTGTGCCGGATTCACATGCTTCAATCGTGCGTGAAGCCATTACAGCTGTCGGAGCAGGTCATATAGGAGATTATTCGGACTGCACATTTACAACTGTTGGCACAGGACGTTTCAAACCTGGAACAAGCGCAGATCCTTTTATTGGTCAGCAGGGTACAATTGAAGAAGTGAAGGAAGAAAAAATTGAGAGTATTTTTTTAAGCTCTAATGAAAAAGAAGTGTTAAAAGCGTTAAAGTCAACTCATCCTTATGAAGAGCCTGCTTATGATATTTTTAACCAGTCAATGCAGGGAGAAGTTTACGGGCTTGGAAGGATAGGTAAGCTGAAGGAACCCTTAACGCTTGGTGCATTTGCAGAGTATGTTAAAAAGCAGTTAAACGTACCTGCTTTAAGAGTAACAGGTGACCCTGATAAGAAAATTAAAAAAGCTGCCGTATTAGGCGGGATGGGCAGTAAGTATTTTCAGACGGCAAAATTTGCGGGAGCTGATGTGTATGTCACGGGAGATGTGGATTTCCATACTGCACAGGACGCAGAAGCAGCAGGTCTCTCAATCATTGACCCGGGGCATCATGTAGAAGAAATCATGAAGAGTGGTTTAGCAGCGGAATTAAAAAAGAGAGCTGAAAAAGAAAGGCTGAATGTTGAATTTCTTCCGTCAGCACTTTCAACAGAACCATTTACATTCATATAAAAAGAGCTGCCGAGGCAGCTCTTTTACATTATTTTGAATAAGGCATAATGGTTTCAGGCTTGTTTGGTGTTTTGATTTTCGGAAGAATTTTTGTAAGCGGAACATTCTTCTCGCCGAGCCATGTATCCGGATTATCCGGATCAAACTGATTAATATAATTCATCACTTCTTTTACAATAGGTGTTGGCGTTGAAGCGCCGGCAGTAACTGCAACCGTTTCACACCCTAACAGCCATTCATGCTTAATTTCAGATACATCAGCTACTCTGTGAGCAGGTGTGCCGGCAATTTCCTCTGAAACCTGGGCAAGTCTGTTGGAGTTATTACTCATCGGATCGCCAACAACGATTAAGAGATCAGCTTCACCAGCCTGTTCAGCTACAGCTTCCTGTCTGACCTGGGTTGCCATACAGATCTCTTTATGTTCTTCAGTCTGTGGGTACTTCTCTTTTACTTTAACCATCACATCAGCTACATCCCACTGACTCATTGTCGTCTGGTTTGTCACGATAATTTTATCGTTCTCGATTGAAAGACTCTCTACATCTTCAGGTTTCTCAACAAGATGCACAACGTCTGGTGCTACACCTACAGCGCCTTCAGGCTCAGGGTGACCTTTTTTACCGATATACACAATATGATACCCTTCAGCTTTCTTCTGACGGATCAGGTCATGTGTTCTCGTTACATCAGGGCACGTGGCGTCGATTGATATCAACCCTTTTTGACGGGCGATTTCGCGTACTTCAGGAGAAACGCCATGAGCTGTAAAAATAACAGTTCCTTCATGAACTTTCTCAAGAATCTCTTTGCGGTTTTCACCGTCAAGTGTAATAATTCCTTCTTCCTCAAATGCGTCTGTCACATGTTTATTATGAACGATCATCCCCAGTATATAAATCGGACGGGGCAATGTTTTATCCATTGCGGCATTTCTGGCAATCACCATTGCGTCTACTACACCATAGCAATAGCCGCGCGGTGTTATTTTTAGTGTCTTCATCAGAATCCTCCTGCACGTAAGACTTTATACATTCAGTATAAAGCAGATGACGTACAGGAACAATTAAAAGCTATATATAAAGCTTAGGGATAGACTCAAGTTTCTTCTCAGGATCTCTTTTTGGAGCTTTTTGATTGTCTGGTTTTTCATCTTGCTTATCATCACTAACATCTAATTCGTTAAAAGCTTTGTATAACTTCCACATTGCAGGGAAATTTTTAATCATAGGACCATATTGTTGAACATAAGGCATGTAGCGGTTAGCGGTTTTGATAAATTGCTGAGCTGTACCGGCCCACTTTTGAAGTGATTCAATCGAAAATGAAGCGGTTTTTGCTGACGGCTGGACAAACTGATAGGGCATTGGAAATTGACGATAAGGATACATTAAAACACCTCCTGTACAGTGTTATCATATGCAAAGTATCACGGAATGGAGAAGTCTATGAGGGTGATATTCAGATATACATAGCTTTTTTATAAAAAAAAGACTATAATTAAGTTTTGATGCGAATAGAAGGAGTGACGTATATGTCATCATTTAAACAATATAATTTCCAGGCATTTTTGATAGATGCAATTGATAAACTTGGATTTCATGCACCAACAGCGATTCAGGAAAAAATGATACCGATGATTAACCGTGGGCAGAGCGCAATCGGTCAGTCCCAGACAGGTACCGGAAAAACTCATTCATACCTGCTTCCACTGATTAATCAGATTGCTGCTGACCGTCAGGAAGTACAGGTAGTGATTACTGCGCCTACTAGAGAGCTTGCAAAACAGATTCATCATGAAGTGAAGTTTCTGATTGAAAATACATCTCTTACAAGCAAAGTTTTTGTTGGTGGTACGGATAAGCAAAGAGCCATTGAAAAGTTAAAGCAGCAGCCTCATATTGTCGTAGGTACGCCAGGGAGAATCAATGACCTTGTGAAAGAGCAGGCGCTTCAAGTGTACACGGCAAAAGCAATTGTCATTGATGAAGCTGACCTGATGCTTGAAATGGGCTTTATTGAAGACGTGGACCAGATAGCCTCAAGAATGAGAGAAGATCTGCAGATTTATGTTTTCTCTGCTACGATTCCTGAAAAACTAAAGCCTTTCCTGAAAAAATATATGGAAAACCCTCAATATGCTCATATTGAACCTAAGCAGATTCAGGCTGAAAACATTGAGTTCATTTTAGTTCCACAAAAGAGCCGGTCCCGTGAGATCGTCCTTTATGATACGCTGAATGCGATTAATCCCTATCTTGCGATTGTCTTTACAAATACAAAATCTAAAGCTGATGAAGTAGCGGATTATCTGTTAAATAAAGGGCTTAAGACAGGACGTGTGCACGGTGGACTTTCACCACGTGAGCGTAACAAAATGATGAAACAGATCAGAGATCTTGAATTCCAGTATATTGTTGCAACAGACCTTGCTGCCAGAGGAATCGATATTCCAGGTGTCAGCCACGTCATTAATTATGAACTGCCACAGGATCTGGACTTCTTTATTCACCGTGTGGGCAGAACTGCACGTGCCGGTCATTCAGGTACTGCCATTACAATTTACGAGCCGTCTGATGAGGACGCAATTGCTCAGATTGAAAAGAAAGGCATTACGTTCAGCCATCAGGAAGTAAAAGCCGGAGAATGGGTGCAACTGAATGACCGCCATAAGCGTTCAAGCCGACCTAAGGGTGAAAACGAAATTGACAAGAAAGCAAAATCTTTAATCCGTAAACCTAAAAAGGTAAAACCGGGCTATAAGAAAAAGATGAATTATAAAATGGAACAGATCAAAAAGAAAGAACGCAGAAAAAACAGAAGAAATAATAAATAGACGGGGGAAGTCAGTATGTTGAAAATCGGATCACATGTATCAATGGGCGGCAAAAAAATGCTGCTTGGTGCCAGTGAAGAAGCAGTCTCATACGGATCAACCACATTTATGATCTATACAGGCGCACCGCAAAACACGAGAAGAAAACCGATTGAGGATTTAAATATCGAGGCCGGCCTTGCTCATATGAAAGAGAATGGCATTGAAGATATTGTTGTGCATGCACCTTATATCATCAATATTGCTAATACAACAAAGCCCGAAACATTCGAACTGGGTGTGAATTTTCTGCGATCTGAAACTGAAAGAACTGCAGCACTTGGTGCAAACCAGATTGTTTTACACCCGGGTGCCCACGTAGGTGCTGGAGTTGATAAAGGAATTGAGAGAATTGTTGAGGGACTGAATGAAGTCCTGACAAAAGATCAGACTGTTCAGGTGGCACTTGAAACAATGGCAGGGAAAGGCTCTGAAATCGGGAGATCTTTTGATGAACTAGCTAAAATTATTGATGGTGTTACACATAATGATCGACTTTCAGTATGCTTTGATACATGTCACCTACATGATGCAGGATATGATATTGTGAATGACTTTGACGGGGTGCTGGAGCAGTTTGACAGAATCGTTGGGCTGGACCGGATTAAAGTTGTACATGTCAATGACAGCAAAAATCCAAAAGGTGCATCTAAAGATCGTCACGAGAACATTGGTTATGGACACATAGGATATGAAGCACTTGACCGCATCGTGCATCATGAAGTATTTTCACAAATTCCTAAAATCCTAGAAACACCTTATGTCGGTGAAGATAAAAAAGATAAAAAGCCGCCTTATCAACATGAGATTCAAATGCTTAAAAACAGAGAATTTAATGAAAATTTAATTGAAGAAATCAAAGGGTAAGTATAAAAGGACTGTCACAGAACAGTCCTTTTTTGTGATTATAGATATGAAGCCGCTTTAAGGATTAAATCTTTTACTCTTTTTTTTCCTAAGATCCGTTCCGCTTCATTCAGGATATGGGGGAGAGACTGAATACTGTTGATATTCTTTTTAAGCAGCAGCTGTAGCTTTGTACACTCCTGAACAGATAAGGAAATGCCGGCAGCGAGCAGGTAGAGCTGCATTTTCACCGGTGAAACCGTGGCAAGATATTCAAAATTTATCGTTTGTTTTTTCATAATGCCTCCCAGTAAAAGTGATTTTGATCATCAGGAAATGTTTAATGAAGAGACTTGAACCAAATCCATTTACATAAGCGTACATCAGGTATATAATAAAGAATTGTTAAATCGGAACGATTCTAATTTGAAAGAGGTGGCACGATGAGTCATCATGTCATACAGCTTAAACACGTTCATTACCGGTATGATAAAGAGCAGGTTCTCACTGATATCAACCTTTCGATTCCGAGAGGATCATTTTTAGCGGTTGTCGGCCCTAATGGATCCGGTAAATCAACCATGCTGAAAATAATTCTCGGTTTACTGAAAGTAAAAGACGGAGAAGTAAGGCTTTTTGATCAGCCGGTTCATAAATTTAAAGAATGGGAAAAAATCGGGTATGTCTCTCAAAAAGCAAATGCTTTTAATACCGGATTTCCTGCATCAGTATATGAAGTGGTAGCAAGCGGTCTGACGAAAAAGGCCGGATTGTTTAAGAGAGTTGAACGAAAATATAAAGCTGACATAATGGATGCAATTAAAGCGGTCGATATGCAGAGTTTTATATATAGAAATATTGGAGAACTTTCAGGTGGTCAGCAGCAGCGTGTATTTATTGCCAGAGCAATCGTCAGTCGTCCGGAAGTACTGATTCTTGATGAGCCGACTGTCGGTGTGGATGCAAAAAACGTTCAGACATTTTATGATATGCTCGAACGACTAAATGTTGAACTTGGAATTACGCTTGTGCTGGTCACGCATGATACCGGCACTGTTTCGAATAAAATTACACATGTAGCATGTCTGAATAATACGTTACACTTCCATGGAAGTGCAGAGGACTTTGAACAGGTGAAAGACCATGAGCTTTCCGGATTTTACGGACATGACGTACAGACAATTCATCATGATCACAGTCACGGGGTGCATTAAATGTTAGAAGCATTGTTAACATATGAATTTTTACAGAATGCTTTTGCAGCAGGAATTTTAATTGGTTTGATTGCACCTTTACTGGGTGCTTTTATCGTGGTCAGAAGGCTGTCGTTAATCGCAGATGCACTGAGTCATGTTACACTGTCCGGAATTGCTGCGAGTCTGTTTTTAAGTAAAACCTTTGTGGCTTTTAATGGTTTGAATCCATTGTGGCTCGGAATGGGGTTTTCTGTAGCAGGTTCTTTATTAATTGAGAGGCTTAGAGGCGTATATAAGCACTATCAGGAACTTGCCATTCCAATCCTTTTATCAGGTGGAATTGGTGTAGGTGTTATTTTTATTTCACTGGCAGATGGATTTAATACTGATTTATTCAGTTATTTATTCGGCAGTGTCAGTGCAGTTGGCAGAACTGACTTGTATTTGATTACAGCAATTGCAATCATTGTAATCGTGATCGTAACGTTATTATATAAAGAGTTATTTCTTTTATCATTTGATGAAGAGTTCGGGAAAGCATCCGGTCTATCAACGAAAGCGCTGCATCTTATTTTTATGGTGATGACTGCTTTAGTAATCGCTGCTTCAATGAGAATTGTCGGCATCCTTCTTGTGTCATCCTTGATGACGCTCCCGGTTGCTGCAGCAATGAGGTTGTCAAAAGGATTCAAGCAAACAATTGGATTGTCTATACTATTTGGGGAAATTGCAGTAATTGTTGGACTGATCAGTGCGTTTTACCTTGATTTAGCACCGGGTGGTACGATTGTTGTGTCTTCAATCTTTATACTGCTCTTTGCTATTGGTTATCGTAATTGGTTTGCTGCGAAGAATTAACAATGGGGTGATAGATGTGAATCTTCAGGAAGCAATAGAATTATTAAAGCAGGAAGGCTATAAGCAGACTGGCAAAAGAAAGATGATGCTTGAGCTATTTGATGAACATGACCGTTATATGACTGCAAAAGAAGTGCTTGAAGAGATGAGTCAGCATCATAAAGGGCTGAGCTTTGATACGATCTACAGGAACCTCTCCACATTTGTTTCACTCAATATACTGGAAGAAACTGAACTGTCGGGTGAAAAGCATTTTCGATTTGTGTGTGACAGCGGTCATCACCATCATCATTTTATCTGTCTGGACTGCGGGAAGACGAAACAGATCCATACGTGCCCAATGTCTGCATTAAATGAAAATCTAAACGGCTATGATATTTCAGGACATAAATTCGAAATTTATGGAACATGTCCTGATTGCCGGTAAAAAAAGCTCAGTTCGCTTATCTTTGCGAACTGAGCTTTTTTTCAAATTGCTGAATATAAAATTTTGCTTCATGCCAAGAATGAATTCTGATGACACCTTCAGGATGCGGCTGTCTATTATAAGGAGCATCAAAAAGCAGTACAGGAATACCTGTGTCCTCATGAATATCTACAGCATTGTCATGCTTATCTTCAAGAAACAGGTCGATCTGATTGTCTGTGACGGCTTTCAGCTTATTATGGGAGCCGGTCAAAATAATCTGATCGAAATGAATATCATGGCGATGAAACCATTCCTTCGTCAAGTGATGATGTTCTGTCCCTCTTGCACTGATATAAATCAGTTCATGAGAAGGCTGTAATTGCTTTAAAACTGCATCCGCCTCGTCATTCATAGGCGATGCCTCATAAATTTCCGCCTCTGTTGATTCAAACCACTTCGAAAATGTCCCGGGATCTATTTCCGGTAAAGCCTTCGTTAAGTCATATTCCTTTATATCATTAAGTGTCAGCTGACTGTTAAAAGCACGATTAATGTGCGGGATCAGAGATGATGGGCAGGTAACTGTTCCATCTATGTCAATTCCTAGACGCATACTGTATTGACTCCTTTTACATTCTTTATCAATACAATAACACAGAAAAACAATTTTCCATACATAGATTTATGTACATTGCCAAAGCTAAAGTAAGAAAGCGGAGGAGGGAATATGATTGAATGATGAAAAAAATGAAGAAAAAAATAAAGAAATTATTAAAACGGAGTATGATACGGAGATAGGAAAAGAACTCTCTCAGGTCAGCCCATCCTGGTATGCGGATACTGAACGAAAGAGAGACGGTGTCATTCAAAACACCAATAAAGGTATCTGGCTTGCTTATGCATCAATCATTCTCGGTATACTGGCATTCTTCACTGCGCCTGTTTTGTTTGGTGCTGCAGCGATCATATTGGGTATTCTTGCGAGAAGATCGAATGAAGCAAAAGCAGGGGGGATCGGTATTGCAATCGGTCTGGTTGCCATGCTGCTCGGGTTATTGATCTATCCGCTGCTATAAAAAACTCCCGGCTCATCAAAGCCGGGAGTTTCAATTTATTGCTGGATAGCTGCTTCTTCAGCCTGCTTGCGGTAATGTTCTTCAGCAAGCTTGTCAATTTCAATTTTTAATTCTTCAACCATCGTTTCTTCAGGTACTTTACGTACTGTTTTCCCTTTCATGAACAGAAGACCTTCACCTCTTGCGCCGGCGATCCCGATATCCGCTTCACGTGCTTCACCTGGACCGTTAACTGCGCATCCAAGTACTGCAACTTTGAGCGGTGCTTTAATTGTAGAGATATACTCTTCAACTTCATTCGCGATTGAAATCAGATCAATCTCAATTCTTCCGCATGTAGGGCATGAAATCAGTGTAGCTGCATTAGATGCAAGTCCAAAAGATTTTAACAGCTCTCTTGCGACTTTAACTTCTTCTACAGGGTCTGCACTTAGAGAAATTCTCAGTGTATTCCCAATGCCTTTACTTAAAATAGCGCCGAGCCCTGCAGCACTTTTTACTGTTCCTGCAAATAGTGTACCTGATTCAGTAATTCCAAGGTGTAAAGGATAATCAAAAGCTTTAGCCGCTTTTTCATATGCTTCGATCGCAAGGTTTACATCTGAGGCCTTCATTGACACGATAATGTCGTGAAAATCAAGGTCTTCAAGAATTTTAATGTGGTGAAGTGCACTTTCGACCATACCGTCTGCAGTTGGATAACCGTACTTCTCTAGAATCTTTCTCTCCAGGCTTCCCGCGTTTACACCGATACGGATTGGAATATTTTTCTCTTTTGCTGCTTTTACAACTGCTTCAACTTTTTCACGGCGCCCGATATTACCCGGGTTGATTCTGATTTTATCAGCGCCGCCTTCGATCGCTTTTAAAGCTAGCTTATAATCAAAGTGAATATCTACAACTAATGGAATGTTAATTCTCTTTTTAATCTCAGGAATCGCATCAGCTGCTCTTTCATCAGGGCATGCTACACGAACAATCTGACATCCCGCTTCTTCGAGTCGCATGATTTCAGCAACAGTTGCTTCTACATCATGCGTTTTTGTCGTTGTCATGCTCTGAATAACAAGTTCATTATTTCCACCTATAGTTAAATCCCCGACTTTTACAGGGCGCGTATTCGAACGATGTGTAATATCTCCCACCAGTCATTCGCTCCTTTTTAATTTACTCAAATTTCTATTCCTACTTATTCTAACAGTCTTGAATTCACATTTACAACTAAATGAACGGTGAAAGCGCTCTTAAAATGTTCTGAGATCAGCCTTTACATGATCTTAACATAGATCGTGTATACCCTTTACATTGATTTATGACAATATACCTATAAATCTTAGGGGGATCATACACATGTCATGGATCAAAAGATCATATTATCCATTAGTAAACAGTTTGAAAAAAAGTGCAGGTAAAATAAACCTTGGTTCAAGAGTGATTATGCTGGTACTTTCAATATGTATGATATCTACTGTCTACATAGGGTGGACCGGATATCAGACAGCAAAAAGTTCAGCTGAAACGCTGATGGAGGATCGTCTAACCAGAGAGGCGTCAATTGCGAATGAATTAATTAAAAATGCAAAACTTACATATCCATCAGATGAGAATAAATTTAATGATCAGGTGCAGAGAATTGTCAATCAGCAGGCAGCTGCATTAGGTCAGGATGGTTTGAATGGAAAGATTTATTCTGTCAGTGAAACTGAATCAGCTTCATTAATGTCAAGTGAAGCCAGCTCATTGTCAGACAATACGATACAAGAAATTAATGATCAGAGTAAAGGGACGCTTTTTACAGAAATTGATCAGCAACCATACTTGCTGTCTTTTTTCAGCGTTCAGGAGCTTGGTCAAATTTATGTGATTGCTGTACCTGAAACAGATTATCTGAAGGAACAGAGCGCATTGGGAGAATCGATTATCCGTGTGGTGATCCTGACGATTGTCATTGCAACCCTTCTTACATTGCTGCTGACGAGATCAATCAGCAAACCCTTGAATCTTCTCAGAGAAGAAATGAGAAATGTCAGAGAAGGCAGTTTCACCGGCGCTGACTTAAAGATTAATACAACCATTCCTGAAGTTGTTTCTTTACACAAAAGTTATAAAATTATGATGACAACGATCGGCTCATTAATGGAAGAGTTAAAGACAGCGGGTGGAAATCTGAATCAATCCGGAAGAAGACTGATTGAACGTTCAGATGAGATGTTTCAAACGCTTGATCCTGTGAAAGAAAAGTCTCATTCTATACGCAAGCAGGCTAAAGAAACTTCAGCTTCTTCGGAAAAAAGTCTGGAAACAACTTTACACATGGCGAAGGATATAGAAATCATGATTCAGATACTAAATGATATTAATCAATCAAATCAGCTTCTGATTGATAAAAGGGAAGAAGGAATTAAGAGTGTGTATCAGATGAATGCTTCAATGAAAGTAACGGATGAAAAGCTGCAGCAGTTGAGTAAAGAGATAAAGTTATTAAGAGAACAGTCCATTCACTCAAAACAGGCTGCACATCTGATCAAAGAAATCGCTGATCAGACAAGACTGCTCTCACTGAACGCTTCAATTGAAGCTGCTAGAGCCGGAGAGAACGGGAAAGGTTTTGCAGTTGTTGCAAAAGAAGTAGGTTCACTTGCAGAGCAATCGTCAAATCACCTGTCTGTCATTGACCAATCCATGAAAGAAATGGTGCTTGTCAGTGAGGAGGTTGAATCAAAATTCAATGATATCATGACTGATACTGCCAAAAAGCTTGAGGAGTCTTCTAATGGAATCAGATATTTTAATGAATTGATCAATCAAATGGATCAATCCACTCAACAAATTAGCACAGTCTACAACCAGACAATTGAATTTGAAAAAATACTTCCGGCAGTTAAATCATCAGGTGAACAAGCGCATGTTATCGCAAAAGAAACCAACGAAGGTTTTGAGGAAATGTCGCTGACACTTCGCGAACAGGAATTGCTGATTGTTGAGGTGAAAGAAATCGCTGAAGAACTCTATCAGATTTCATCTCATCTGAACAAACAGTTTAAAGACCACCCTCCTGAGGTGGCTTAGAATAACAAAATGGACCTTCAATGTAGGCTTTGAAGGTCCATTTTAATTATATTACTGAGCTTTCTTTTTAGGCTTGGGGATTTCTTTGATCGAAAGGTATAGCATTAAACCTGTTACAAACCAGTTAAGTAATGTAGCAAACGGAATGACAGAGCCTGCGAGGTCTGCAATCAGAAAGAAAACAGCAGGCAGTGCAGAGCTATAAGCTGCCATTCTGAAGCTGTGACGGTAAGTGAGCTTTCTGTCTGCAGAAGATGCAAGTTTCGTTCCGGCCCATCCGAATATGGTTGCTTTAATGAACAGCAAACCTGCTACAAGAATGAAAATAAAGGCAAGAATGAAAAAGTAAATGATGAATTTAGCACCTTCAAGCGAGCTGAGTAAAGAAGCGATTCCTTCACTGCTTATGTCGAAACCCTCAAACGTGTCATACTGATACTCCTGAACGCTGCCTCCTGTTGCAACAGCAAGCCGGTCAGATAAAAAAGCCACCGCAGGGTCTTCATTTGATAATGCTTCAGAAGTCATTTCATTCGATCCGTCTACATAAAAAGTAATCCCATTGCTGCTCGCTTCTGCAGCAGATGAACCTTCAGTCTGCAGTTCTCCGTTTTGAACTTCGAATGAAGGGAGCTCATTTAGCAGTAATTCCTCACCTTCTGCAAAAAGCCCTTCACCAATCACAGATACCTGAATGATGGCAGGAATAATAGATAGCAAACAAAGTAAAAAAACAAATAAAATGGTTTTTCCGATTCCCTGAAAGCGGAACCTGGCAATATCTTTAGGAGAATATAAGCTTTTAAAAAGTTGTTTGAAAATGTTCAATCTCTAAACCCCCGAATTTATATAATCTATTTATATATTGTACTTTTATCTATGATGAAAGAGCAAATGTGTGAAAAATGAAAAAGTAAGCGTTTATTCTTGTAACATAATTGTAACATTACAACGCTATTATTAACCGATTGTAAAGATTTCAAATTACCCCTTTACTTATATCGCGTAAAGAATTAATAATTGTGGAGGGTTTTCAAGAAGTATGACTAATTTTGTATAACAGGGGTTGAAAACATGGAAGTGAATTGGCAGGAAGTCTTCTTTACATTTATCGGGGGACTTGGGATCTTTCTATTTGGTTTAAAGTTTATGGGAGACGGTCTTCAAAAAACAGCTGGCGACAGACTGAGAGCAATTTTAGACCGGTTTACTACGAATCCGTTTATGGGGGTCCTTGCGGGTATTGTAGTAACCATTCTTATTCAGTCCAGTTCAGGTACGACAGTTATCGTCATCGGACTAGTCAGTGCCGGATTTATGACACTTCGTCAGGCGATTGGCGTCATTATGGGTGCAAATATCGGTACCACTGTTACGGCGTTTATCATTGGTTTTGATATTGGTGCATATGCGTTACCTATTATTGCAGTTGGCGCCTTTTTATTATTCTTTATAAAAAAACCTCAGATTAATAATCTGGGTATGGTTGTCTTTGGGTTTGGTGGACTCTTCTACGGTCTCGAGCTGATGGGAGAAGGAATGAAGCCGCTTCGTGAACTTCAGGCTTTCATTGATCTGACTCAAAGCATGAGTGAAATTCCGATTCTCGGTGTGGTAATCGGTACAGTATTTACAGTCGTTGTACAAAGTTCAAGTGCGACAATTGGTATTCTGCAGGGACTTTATTCTGAAGACTTGATTACGCTTCAGGCTGCACTTCCGGTTTTATTTGGAGATAACATAGGTACAACAATTACAGCGGTTCTTGCGTCAATTGGTGCATCTGTAGCTGCAAAGAGAGCTGCGATGGTCCATGTTATGTTTAACGTAATCGGATCTTTACTATTCCTGATCTTACTCATTCCATTCACGGCATTTATTGTATGGATTGATCAGTTTATGAACCTGAACCCGGAAATGCAGATTGCATTCGCTCACGGAACATTTAACGTAACAAATACAATTATTCAATTCCCATTCATTGCTGCACTGGCATGGGTAGTGACAAAGGTAGTGCCGGGTAACGATGTTGTAGTGGAATTTAAACCTAAGCATCTTGATCCAAACTTTATTGAACAGTCCCCATCTATTGCGCTTGGACAGGCAAAAGAAGAAGTACTGCGTATGGGTCAATTTGCAGTACAGGGACTTACAGAATCATTTGAGTATTTAAAGACTAAAAATAAGAAAAATGCAGAACTCGGCTATCAGGTTGAAGATGCGATTAATAATCTTGATTCGAAAATCACTGATTATTTAATCAAACTTTCATCCACTTCACTTTCCGCTCAGGAATCTGAACGTCATTCTGTATTAATGGATACCGTACGTGACATTGAGCGTATTGGTGACCATTTTGAAAATGTGATTGAGCTTGTAGACTATCAGCAGGCTAATAAAGTTAAAATGACTGATGAAGCAATGGAAGATCTGAACGAAATGTTTACACTGACAATTGAAGCAGTATCTCAATCAATCGATTCACTGGATACGAATGATCACGATAAGGCTCGCAGTGTTGCTGAGAAAGAAGATCTTCTGGACAAAATGGAACGCAAATTCCGTAAAAAGCATATTCTTCGTCTAAATGAAGGAGCTTGCAGCGGACAGGCTGGAATTGTGTTTGTTGACATCATTTCCAACCTAGAACGTATCGGGGATCACTCAGTAAATATTGCTGAGGCAGTTCTTGGTATCAGAAATTAATCACGGAAGCCGGCTGGCAACATCAGTCGGCTTTTTTTGTTATAATCATGTTAAAACATAAGCTTTGAAGGGGTGGAAATCATAGAACTATTATTCTGGAGTCTGATTATTTTAAGCTTTACCATTGCATTTGTCGGTTTAATCTATCCAATTATTCCAAGTGTATTGTTTATTCTGCTTGGCTTTATCTTACATGGATTATTTTTTACTTTTGGTGACTTTACATGGTTTTTCTGGACAGTTCAAATCCTGTTTATTGTTTTGCTGTTTGGGGCGGACTATGCAGCAAATTTATTCGGCGTGAAAAGGTTTGGAGGTTCAAAAGCAGGAATCTGGGGGAGTACAATCGGTCTTTTAGTCGGGCCATTTATAATCCCGGTTATCGGAATCCTGATAGGGCCACTTGCAGGAGCGGTGATCGGTGAACTGGTTGTAAACCGTACACCATTTAAGAAAGCGCTGAAAATCGGCTTTGGGTCACTGATCGGATTTATTACCTCTGTCATCACAAAGGGTACGATCCAGGCAGTCATGATTGTTATTTTCTTTCTGTATGTATGATTTCGGACTTAAGACTGAAAAAAACGTTTGCAGTGCTTATTAATTGAATAGAATGATCTATTCTGATAATCTGAAAACAGTTCATTCCGCATCTCGCGGAAAAATCCACTACATACAAGGAGGAATTCTATTATGGCTTACACATTACCAGAACTACCTTACTCTTATGATGCATTAGAACCGCATTTTGACAAGGAAACAATGAATATCCACCACACAAAGCATCACAACACTTATGTAACAAAATTAAACGATGCACTTGAAGGTCACGATGATCTTCAGGCAAAATCAATTGATGAGCTTGTAGCTGACCTGAACAGCGTACCGGAATCAATCCGTACTGCAGTCCGCAACAACGGTGGCGGTCACGCAAACCACTCATTCTTCTGGAAGATTCTATCTCCAAATGGTGGAGGCGAACCTTCTGGTGACCTTGCTTCTGCAATCAACAGTAAGTTCGGAAGCTTTGAGAAGTTCAAAGAAGAGTTCGCAGCTGCTGGTGCTGGCCGTTTCGGTTCAGGCTGGGCATGGCTTGTTGTAAACAACGGAGAGCTTGAAATCACAAGCACACCAAACCAGGATTCACCACTGACTGATGGTAAAACACCGGTTCTTGGACTGGATGTTTGGGAGCATGCATACTACCTGAAGTATCAGAACAAGCGTCCTGACTACATCAATGCTTTCTGGAGCGTTGTTGACTGGAATGCAGTTGAAAAGCTTTATACTTCAGCAAAATAATTAACTTTTAAAGACTGACGAGGTTTATCACTTCGTCAGTCTTTTTTTTATGACCGCTATTGTAAAGACAAATGTAGTTTTAGCACAGCTAGTGATTGTAGAGGAAGAGGGCGACTCCAGCAGGAGAAATCGGACAGGTGAGACCCCGCAAGCGAAGCTGAGGAGGCTCACCGCCGATCCTGCGGAAAGCGTCCCCCTCGAGCTACAATCACCAGCAACTTTAATTTAGCCTTTGTAATTAAACGATGAGCAAAATGTCGGAGTCGTATGAGTATTTGACCTTTTAATGAAATAACACGTGATCCTCTAGTAATATTTGATAGATTCCTTTAAAATTATGATGTGAATACATAAAAGAAAGGGAGACTCTTATTGAAAAAGAATCAGTCCCGTACGAAAAAAACGAAAAAAATGAAAAAGAACTTTCTTGCTGCAAGAATGAACATCTTATTCTTTGCAGTGTTTTTATTATTTTCAGCACTTATTTTAAGGCTTGGAGTGCTGCAAATTGTTAATGGTGAAGATTTTACAAGGCAGCTTGAGCGGACTGAAGAGGTTGTCGTGAATGCCAGCGTGCCTCGTGGGAAAATATTTGACCGGAATGGGAAAGTCATTGTAGATAATCGGCCGGTAAATGCAATTACCTATACAAAAACACAGCAGACTTCACAGGAAGAAATGATGGATGTTGCGACGAAACTTGCAGACATGATCGAACTTGAACCGGATAAAGTAACGGAGCGGGATATACAGGATTACTGGATCCGGGAGAATAAAAAACGTGCGGATGCAAAAATCACTGATGAAGAACGAGCGCTTTATGATGAGGGAGAATTATCACAAAGTGACTATGACAAGCTTATTCGTGACAGAATTACAGAAAATGAGTTAAATGAAATCACAGATCAGGAAATGCAAATACTGGCTGTTTTCCGTCAGATGCAGACAGGATATAACCTGTCACCACAGATTATTAAAAATGAAAATGTCACGGATGAAGAATTTGCGACAGTCAGTGAACAATTAGGGTCACTTCCCGGTGTTAATACAACTGTTGACTGGGAAAGAGAATATCCGTATGGAGACACATTAAGATCTGTCTTAGGAAGCGTAAGGTCTATTCCGGAGGACAAAATCGAGTATTATCTAGCACGTGACTATGCGAGAAACGACAGAGTCGGTACAAGTTATCTCGAGCTTCAGTATGAAGACGTACTGCAGGGGCAGAAATCAAAGGTGCGAACAATCACAGATAAAGCTGGTAACGTAATAGACTCTCAACTAATTCAACAGGGAGAGCGTGGGAAAGATCTTGTTCTCTCTATAGATATAGAACTGCAGCAGGCACTTGAGAAAGTGGTAGAAGATGAGTTAAGACGCCTGAAGCAGGATTATGGACGCAATCTCATGGACAGGCTGTTCCTTGTCATGATGGATCCAAATACAGGAGAACTCCTTGCAATGGCAGGGAAGCAATATATAGAAACTGAAGACGGTCCGGAAATTCAGGATTATAACATTGGTACGTTTACGAGTGCTTATGAAGCCGGGTCTTCTATTAAAGGAGCTACTGTGCTTTCGGGTTATCAGGATGGTGTGATATCCCCTGGAGCATACTTGAGAGATGAAACAATCAGATTTCCGGGGACTGAACCTAAGTCATCGTGGTATGGAACTTTACCCAATCCTATAAGTGATCTGTACGCATTAGAGCGTTCATCTAACGGTTATATGTTTAAGATTGCAATTGCAATGGCAGGTGCAACATATGTCCCTGACCAACCAATTGATATTGGTCCGAACGCATTTACTAAAATGAGAAATTACTATGGTCAGTTTGGTCTTGGAGTTGAGACTGGTATAGACTTACCGGGCGAAAGTGTAGGATATCAGACAAACAACCCGCTTGATTTAATACCAGGTAAGTTATTGGATTTATCAATCGGACAGTTTGATACGTACACACCTATGCAGATGGTACAGTATGTTTCTACTATTATTAACGGCGGTAACAGACTTGCACCAACAACAGTAAAAGAAATTCGCCAGCCGAGTTCTGATAACGAAACGCTGGGACCATTAGTTAAAGCGATGAAACCTCGTGTGTTAAATAAGCTGGACAATTCACCTGGAGAGCTAAAACAGGTGAAGGATGGTTTTTATCTTTCGTTTAATGGAGCTCAAGGCACAGGCAGAGATTTTATTGGGAACGGCTATGAAGCGGGAGGTAAAACAGGAACGGCCGAGGTTGTTTATTTTGGTCCTAAATATGATGAGCTTTATCGCTCAAAAGGATTAATGCCACCAGAAACAACTAATTCAACCATTGTCGGTTTTGCACCATTTGATCAGCCGGAAGTAGCCTTTTCGGTCATGGCACCATGGGTATATCCAAATGACGGCAGTACTGCACTGCGTGAAGATGTAAATGAAAATGTTGGTACAGCTGCGCTTGATGTTTATTTCGATATCAGAGAAAAAAGAATGAAAGAAGGCGGAGCTGATCAGGATCAGCAGGTTGAAGTAACAGCTGAAGAAGCGGAAGAAGGACAATAAATCATCTATTAAACTGAGTATCGCCCTGCGCGATACTCAGTTTTTTTGCGTGTTTACAAAACCTTTACATTAGATTTATATGAGATTAATAGAAGGGGTGTATTGTATTAGCTGTAGGACAAATCAACCATATCACAGGGGGAATTACAGAATGAAGAACGTAAAGTTTTTAGCAATGTCAACTATCTTAGGATCAGCAGTATTTTTAGCTGCTTGCGGTGGAGAAGATGAAGCAAACGGATCTAGTTCTGAAGGTTCAGGAGAAGAACTGAGCGGACAGGTTCAGGGTGACGGTTCATCTACTGTAGCACCTATAATGGAAGCAATTGTTGAAGAATACGCAGCTGCACAGCCAGGCGTTCAGGTTTCATCAGGCGTATCTGGTACTGGTGGCGGATTTGAAAAGTTTATTGCAGGAGAAACTTCATTCTCAAATGCATCCCGTCCAATTAAAGAAGAAGAAGCAGCCGGTCTTGAAGAGGCCGGAATTGAATACACAGAAGTAGAACTTGGTTATGATGGTCTGTCAGTCGTTATCAACCAGGAAAATGACTGGGTTGACTACCTGACAGTTGAAGAATTAAAAGAAATGTGGACTGAAACTGGAGAAGAAAAAACTTGGGCTGATATTCGTGAAGGATGGCCTGAAGAGCCAATCGAATTTTATTCTCCGGGAATTGACTCAGGAACTTTTGACTACTTCAATGAAGTAATTCTTGAAGATGAGGATATCGTAAGATCAGCAACACTATCAGAAGATGATAACGTACTTGTTCAGGGTGTTATGGGATCACCTAATGCGATTGGATACTTTGGATATGCTTACTACCTTGAAAACCAGGACACAATTAAAGTAGTTCCTATTGATAATGGTGAGGGTCCTGTTGAGCCGAATAATGAAACAATTGAGTCTGGTGAGTATGCACCGCTATCAAGACCACTTTTCACTTATGTAAGTAATGATGCTGTAGCTGAAGATCCTGCGACAGCAGATTTCATTAAGTTTGCGATTGAAAATGCAGGTGAACTAGCTGAAGCTGTAGGATATGTAAGTGCGCCACAGGAAGTATATGACGAAGATATGGCAACAATTGAAGAACTTGCAGGTGAATAAGTAAACACAGCCGGAAAGCGTGTTTTACACGCTTTCCGTATCATTATGTTCTTTGGATAAATGAGGAGGTTTTCATCATGGCTATGAATGAGCCGCAAATTTCGGTTCAGGAATTGATCGCTAAGAAAAGTAACAGGGGTCTTCTGGCGTTCACTGAAAAATTAATTCCTAAAATTTTGTTGTTAATTGCGACAGTTTCTGTACTGACAACAATTGGTATTATATTTACACTGATTTTTGAAACAATCATTTTTTTTACTGAAGTCAATATTTTCAGCTTTTTGACGGGAACAGAATGGTATCCATTCGCTAACACGACGCCAACTTACGGAATTCTTCCTTTAGTGGTGGGAACGTTAAAGATTACTGCAATTGCAACAATCGTCGCTGTACCGATTGGGATTGCAACAGCCATTTTTTTGAGTGAATATGCGAGTGACAGAGTAAGGCGATTTATCAAACCAATTCTTGAAGTACTAGCAGGTGTGCCAACAATTGTTTACGGGTTCTTCGCGTTGACATTTGTTACACCGATTTTAAGGTCGATTTTCCCTGAAATTGCGATTTTTAATGCAATCAGTCCGGGGATCGTTGTAGGAATCATGATCATCCCGATGATTGCTTCACTGTCAGAAGATGCAATGTCTTCTGTACCTAACGCGATGCGTGATGGCGCGTACGCACTTGGTGCTACAAAGCTGGAAGTTGCGATCAAGATTGTTTTACCTGCAGCACTTTCAGGTATTGTTGCTTCAACAGTTCTTGCGATTTCAAGAGCGATTGGAGAAACAATGATTGTTGCAGTAGCAGCCGGTTCGACACCAGGCTTTAACTGGGATGTAACTGGATCAATTCAGACGATGACAGCTTACATCGTACAGGTAACAACAGGTGATGCAGGATATGGTACTACTATTTATTACAGTATCTATGCAGTTGGTTTTACACTATTCCTGTTTACACTGGCAATGAATATGCTGGCACAGTTCATCTCTAAGCGTTTCAGGGAGGAATATTGATATGAAGTACGTTAATCATGAAGAAGTAGCAGCAAGAACTAAAACGCGTTTGACAAAAAACACAGTATTAAAAGGTATTTTTGCAGCTGCAACAAGTTTTGGTCTGATCGTTCTTGCGATTTTGTTATATCGTATCGTGACTCAAGGAAGTGGATATTTAAGTTTTGATTTCTTTACCAGCTTTGCATCACGGATCCCTGAGAATTCAGGAATCAAAGCGGCAATTCAGGGATCTGTCTATTTGATGCTTGTTGTCGCACCGGTTTCCATGTTTTTGGGTGTGGGAACAGCGATTTATCTCGAAGAATACGCAAAGAAGAACAAGTTTACAAATTTTATTAAAGTGAATATTTCTAACTTAGCCGGTGTTCCATCAGTTGTATTCGGTCTATTAGGTCTGACAATCTTCGTTAGGTTTTTTGACCTTGGTATTTCAATTCTTGCAGCAGGTCTCACAATGAGTCTTTTGATTTTGCCTATCATTATTGTCGCGTCCCAAGAAGCGATCAGAGCGGTACCAAACGAGCTCAGAGAAGCATCATTTGCTATGGGTGCTACAAGATGGCAAACGATTTTAAGAGTTGTTCTTCCAGCATCTATACCGGGAATCCTGACTGGATCGATTCTTGCGTTATCACGTGCAATCGGGGAAACAGCACCGCTTGTTGTAATCGGTATTCCAACGATTCTTATGTTCACACCAGACAGTATTATGAGTACATTTACAGCACTGCCTATGCAAATCTTTGACTGGACAAAACGTCCTCAGGTTGAATTCCATGATGTAGCAGCTGCGGGGATCATCGTACTGATGGGGCTGCTGATTATTATGAATTCGATTGCGGTATTTATCAGAAATAAATATCAGAACCGTTATTAATTAAATGGATGAAGGGAGCTTTTCAACATGACAACGATTGTAAAGCCAGAAGTGAAATCGACTGAAAAAAATTTGGTGATGAAGAACAAGTCTTCTGTCTATAAAACAGAGCAGTTAAATCTATGGTACGGATCAAATCATGCATTGAAAAACATTGATCTGGATATTAAAGAAAATGAAGTAACTGCAATTATTGGCCCATCCGGGTGCGGGAAATCAACATTTATTAAAACGTTAAACAGAATGATAGAAACGATTCCTTCTGTCAAAACGTCAGGGGCCATTAATTATCGTGACAAAAACATTTTTAACAAGGAGTATCAGGTAGAAGAACTGCGTACAAAAGTAGGTATGGTGTTCCAGAAGCCTAATCCATTCCCTAAGTCGATCTACGATAACATTGCATATGGACCAAGAATTCATGGCATTAAAAACAAGAAAATTCTTGATCAGATCGTGGAGAAAAGTTTACGCGGCGCAGCAATCTGGGATGAAGTAAAAGATCGTCTTGGAGAAAATGCATACGGTCTCTCAGGTGGTCAGCAGCAGCGTATTTGTATTGCAAGATGTCTTGCCATTGAACCGGACGTGATTCTAATGGATGAGCCGACGTCAGCGCTTGACCCGATTTCAACGCTAAAAGTAGAAGAACTCGTACAGGATCTGAAAAAAGAGTACAGCATCATCATTGTGACGCATAATATGCAGCAGGCTGCACGTATTTCAGACAAAACTGCGTTCTTCCTTAATGGTGAAGTAGTTGAATATGATGAAACCAACAAAATTTTCTCTAACCCGTCAGATGAAAGAACAGAAGATTACATTTCAGGCAGATTCGGATAAGGAGTGAAAGCATTGTCAGTCAGAGAGCGGTACGATACAGAATTAGAAGTATTAAATAATAAAATTGTAGAGCTTGGACGTTTTGCTCAGGTTGCACTTAGGGATTCACTTAATGCGCTTGAGCAACGTGATATTGAAAAATCTCTTATGATCATGGATGAGGATATTAAGGCGAATAGAATTGAAGAGGAAATCAATGACCTTGCGATCTTACTCATTGCTAAGCAGCAGCCGGTTGCAACGGACCTGAGAAGAATCATTGTTGCAATCAAAATCGCGGCAGACCTAGAGAGAATTGCTGACTTTGCAGTTAATATTGCAAAATCAACAATCCGTATTGGCAATGACAGCTTTGTCAGTTCAATTGGAAATGTTCATGAAATGTATAAGATCACAGAAGAAATGATCGAGTTAGTGCTTGAAGCTTATTCAGATGAGGATCTGGTAAAAGCAAAGAAAATCGCAGAGCTTGATGATGGAGTAGACCAGCTTTACGGGGAAACCATCAAAGACCTGCTTTCTTCAAGTGCAGAACAGCCTGAAAAGTTAGCACAGATCACACAACTGTCATTTGTCTGCCGTTACTTAGAGCGGGCAGCGGATCACGTAACAAATATTTCAGAGAATATTTTCTATCTGGTAAAAGGAAAAAGGTACGACCTGAACAAATAAAAAAGAAGCCTCCGGGCTTCTTTTTTTGCACTTAAATTGCTGCTCTGATTATTGCGTAATCAGTACAGCAATTTGCTCTATCGTCATTGTTGAGTTTAAGTCGTACTCACCAATTTGTATACGGTCTGTCAGCTGCTGGCTTGTCAGATAGTCGTTAAATGCCTCCTCATCAATGATTAAACCATTTGAAAAGAGTGCAGAGCTGATTTCAGGTGATGTCATACCGGATTCTATCGTCAGGATCATACGGGTGATTTCTTCAGCCGGCGGCTCACCTGATTCGAGTTCATTGACCCTTTCTTCCCATTCCGTAACTTCATTTTGCAGCGCCTGATATTCATTCGTTTTAATCACCATTTCATCTTCAGCCACCTGACTACTCTCTGCAGCCGGCTCTTCATGTATTAAAGATCCCGCAGCGAAAATAAACAGCGCACTGATCATCATGCCGATACCTGTTGAACGGACTGTTCTGCGATTCAATCGATACACTCCTTATATTTTGCGATTCAATATTTGTCTGACATCATCTATATGTAATGATGAAAGGGCGGAAATCTGATCAGGTTTCATACCCTGTTTATGAAGCGAGAGAACCTGATTAATAAGGATTTCATTAATCTGTTTAGGTTTTGCTTTCTTTTGTCCGGGAGCAGGTTCGATCATCAACTCTTCTTCAAGCGCTTTTGTTCTTTTTTTGAGCTGTGAAAGCTCCTGATAAAGGTTCATTGATAGCTCCTGTAACTCTTCTTCTGCTTCTTTAGAATGGTCCTTTAGAAAGAAAGATATGATAAAAAGTATGAGGCCTAGACCGCCTGCAGCAGGCACAATCCATTCCATTTGCTCACCTCCCTGGTTGTCGGTTTTAATTGTATCATGTTCAGGTGCGATGGATTATAATTCGTTCGAAAAATATAGTAGATTTTTTTGCTGATCAATGATATTATAATTAAGTCGTATGAATCGAAGAATGTAACAAACAGCATTTGAATGTTTGGAGGGATAAAGATGCGTGTAAACATTACTCTTGCTTGCACTGAAACTGGTGATCGTAACTACATCACTACTAAGAACAAGCGTAACAATCCAGATCGTATTGAACTTAAAAAATACAGTCCGCGCCTGAAGAAAGTGACTCTTCACCGCGAGACAAAATAATGATTGAGAGCCGAAAATGTGTTGTGCATTTTCGGTTTTTTTGTCATATCCAGGAGGGATAGGTTTTGGATAAAAAAATGATCAGACAGCAGATGCTTGATCAGCTGAAGAATCTTCCTGAAGACAGAAAAGTATTATATACTAATTACATACATGAGTTAGTGATGTTATCACCGGAATGGAAGCAATCTAAAGTGATTGCCTTAACCATTTCACGCGACCCGGAAATCGATACAACTATACTCATAAATAAAGCTTTAGAACAAGGTAAAAAGGTTTGTGTACCTAAATGCGAACCTTCATCAAAAAGGCTCGATTTTCATTACATACAATCACTAAATGATGCGGAGCCGTCATTTTATGGTCTGCTTGAGCCGAAGTCACACTTACCGATCGCTGAAAAAAGCGATATTGACCTTGTAGTCGTACCAGGACTTGCTTTTTCAGAGACCGGATATAGAATTGGGTTTGGTGGTGGCTATTATGACCGCTTCCTCAAAGATTACAATGGTGAATGTATATCCATGGCCTACAGCTTTCAGATGACAGTTAATCAGTTCGCTGAAAGCTTTGATATGCCGGTTAAGCGGATCATGACTGAAAGAAAAGTTTATCATTGTGATGAAATATAAAAAGCTGAACTAGGAGTACTTGTTATGACTTTTAACACCATGCATGATGTACAAATGCTGCTGAAGAGATTCGGTCAATATGTATACGGTCCGGGAAGACTTGCGACGCTTGAATTGATGGAAATTGAAGTGAAAGATTTATATGATGCTGGAATGATCGAACGTGAGGATTATTTGAAAGCTGTAATGATATTGAAAAATGAAATTAGAAAAGAAAGCCAGGGTGATCAGTGACATGAAGGAAGAATATATTTTTGGAGTAGATATCGGAGGTACCACTACGAAACTAGCAGTCATTACTGATGAAGGAATGATTGTAGAGAAGTGGGAAATCCCGACGAATACATCTAATAAAGGGGTCAGTATCATACCTGATATTGCCGCTGCCATTAAAATCAAAATGACACAGATGAATCTGAATAATGAGCAGGTAGTTGGTATCGGAGTTGGGGCACCGGGACCTGTCAACATGCAGACAGGCATTTTGTATACCGGTGTAAATATTGGCTGGGACAAACCTGTAGCACTGAGGGATGAGTTATCTTCACAGACGGGTCTGCCTGTTGTCATTGAAAATGATGCAAATGCCGCTGCGCTTGGTGAAATGTGGAAGGGTGCCGGGGGTGGAGCACGTGATGTTGTCTGCGTTACACTTGGAACTGGTGTAGGTGGAGGAGTTATCGTCAATGGAGATATTGCACACGGTATTAAAGGAGCTGCAGGAGAGATTGGTCATATTACAGCTGTGCCTGAAGGTGGGTATCAGTGTAATTGTGGCAAAACCGGCTGCCTTGAAACAGTTGCATCCGCTACTGGTGTTGTGAGGCTGGCTAAAGAAGAAATGGAGAAGTCAGATGAAGTCTCTGTCCTTCACAATATAATGGAAGAACATAAAGCCATTACAGCTAAAAATGTTTTTGATGAAGCAAAGAATGGGGACAAAGTCGCGGTTGCAGCTGTAGAGAGACTGACATTCTACCTGGGTCTTGCGCTCGCAAACCTCGGCAGTGCGCTGAACCCTGAAGCGATTGTTATTGGAGGCGGCGTATCGAGAGCAGGACAAATTCTCCTTGATGGCATTACAGAAAAATTTAAAGCATATGCGTTCCCAACGGTAGCTGAATCAACTGACATCAAAGTGGCAACTTTAGGTAATGATGCAGGCGTTATTGGTGCTGCCTGGCTGATTAAATACAAACATTAGTACACTCAACCAGGATCTTCTGTTCAGACAGAAGATCTTTTTTATTCGCTTAAATCATGTTAATTATCGCGCTTTTACAATAATATCGTTTTTCCTTTACATTTTATGCGAATACGATAAAATTAGACTTTGATTTGCCTTTTAAACTTTTATTTAAAGGTGCAATATTATATGAGACTATTGAAGGATTTTAAATTTAATTAGTAATAACGGAACTTTTTGTGGTTTGAAACGTCTATTATGGTGGAATTGTAAATAAGATTTTAAGTATGTAAATGTTACGTTTGATTTTATTTACAATCAAGAGTATGATAATGGGATACAGATTTATTATCCACAAATTGTAACTGAAAGTGTAGGAGGAAATGATATGAACAAAAGATGGTCAATGCCAAAGCTGTCGCTTGTCATTATTGCCATTGCGTTCCTTTGGATTAAAACGTTTATTGCCTATCATGCAAGCTTTAATATCAGCACAGATAATTTCATGCAGGATCTGATCCTGTTTATTAATCCGCTCAGCTTCCTATTGTTGATTTTTGGAGTTGGGCTATTATTTAAAAAAGAAAAAACCAGAAACAATTATGTGATTATCACAAGTTTTGTATTAACAGCTATTCTGTTTGCAAACATGGTTTTCTTCCGATTCTTTAATGATTTCATTACGTTGCCGGTGTTGTTCCAGACAAACAACTTTGGCGACCTTGGCGGAAGTGCAATGGAAAACATTTATATGACTGACGCTCTATATTTTATCGATGTGTTAATCCTGATTGTATTAGCAAAGTATAAGCCGTCATTTATTGTATTCAAAGAACCGACTAAGTTAAATAGAAGAGCATATTTTCTAGTAGCGATTGCCACTTTTTTCTTAAATCTCGGATTAGCAGAAACAGAGCGCCCGCAGCTTCTGACACGTACGTTTGACCGTGAGATGCTTGTAAAAAATATCGGAACGTATAACTATCATATTTATGATGTGTACCTTCAGTCTAAGCAATCTGCGCAGCGTGCACTTGCAGATAGTGACGCGCTTGTGGATGTTAACAATTATGTGCAGTCAAACAAAGCTGATGCTAATAATGATCTTCACGGTATTGGAGAAGGTAAAAACCTGATTGTTGTTAAGCTCGAGTCAATGCAGAACTTTGTTATTAACAATGAAATGAACGGTGAGGTTATCACACCATTCCTTAATACGCTGACTGAAGATGAAAATACGATCTATATGGATAACTTCTATCACCAGACAGAACAGGGTAAAACATCCGATTCTGAATTTCTGCTTGATAACTCGCTGTATCCACTAGGACGCGGTGCGGTGTTTTTCACACACAGCGGGAATGAGTTCAACACGCTCACTCACAGTCTGAATGAAGCTGGTTATTTTACAAATGCAATGCATGCAAATAATAAGAGCTTCTGGAATCGTGATATTGTCTATCAGAATTTTGGATATGACCGTTATTACTCACTGACTGATTACACAGTTGGTGAAGGTCAGGCAGTCAACTGGGGTATGAAAGATATTCCATTCTTTGAGCAGTCAGTTGAACATATGAAGGAAATGGAAAAACCGTTTTACTCAAAAATGATTACGTTAACGAATCACCATCCTTTCTATCTTGACGAGGAAGATAAGTTCATCAACGAGTTCGATTCAAACTCAGGTACTTTAAACCGATACTTCCAGACGGTCAGATATCAGGATGAAGCAATTAAAGAATTTTTCA
Organism: Jeotgalibacillus sp. JSM ZJ347; assembly: GCF_044383825.1. Lineage (NCBI taxonomy): Bacteria > Bacillati > Bacillota > Bacilli > Caryophanales > Caryophanaceae > Jeotgalibacillus > Jeotgalibacillus sp. JSM ZJ347. The sequence continues at coordinate 356,114 of NZ_JBISEN010000001.1, forward strand.
CTAACCTGAAAGAAGCAGGTTTATATGAAGATTCAGTGATTGTGATGTATGGTGACCACTACGGTATTTCTGAAAATCATAATACTGCAATGGCCCAGTACCTCGAGCAAGAAGAGATTACTGCATTTGATACTGCCCAGCTGCAGCGTGTACCAATGTTTATTCACATCCCTGGTGAAGATATTGGTGACACAAATAGCAAGATTGCCGGACAGATTGATCTTAAACCAACAATCCAGAACATCATGGGGATTGAAGGAAATAACAGCATTCAGTTTGGGCAGGATATCTTCTCAGAAGATAATGATAACACCGCGATCTTAAGAGATGGCCGTGTGATTTCAGAAGACCTGGTATATGCAGGTGAAACATGCTGGGATAAAGAAACCGGGGAGCCTGTAGAAAAAGAAAGCTGTCAGCCCCTGATTGATAAAGCAACTGAAGAGCTTGCATTTAATGATGAGATTATTTACGGAGACCTCCTGAGGTTTTATGATACGGAATCCGGAAGATTATTCGAGGATGCAAATGTAACTGAAGAATAAGTATAAAAAGCTCCTAAGGGGGCTTTTTATATTATTTAAATCATATGAGGGGAAGTTGATTGAAATGGCGATTGCAGATATTACGATTATCCCGATTGGAACTACTACACCAAGTGTCAGCAAATATATAGCAGATATTCAGCGTGTGCTTGAGAATAGAGCACAGGAAGGCCTGATCACATATGAATTAACGCCGATGAGTACACTGATCGAAGGTGAGCTGACAGATCTGTTTAAAGTCATACAGGAACTCCATGAATCTGTTTTTTCAGAGGATGTTAAGAGAGTAGCAACCAATATCCGTATTGATGAGAGAAGAGACCGAAACGACCATTCTATGCAGAATAAGCTTGCTTCTGTAAAGAAACATTTGTCTAATTAAAAAAAGCTGACAATTGTCAGCTTTTTTTAATTTAATGTGGATATCCGTCAAAAACGATTGTCATCACTGTAAACCAGCCAAATACACCAAGTGAAGCCAGTGCAAAGAAAATACCCATAATGTTCTTCTCTTTAAAAGATGTGATTGTACCGATTACTGATAGAATGGTTACCAGCGCAAGGATAATTGTTAATCCGTTCATTAAAAGCACCCCTTTCCATACGTTGGTTCATGAATAAACGAGATTAGTGCATAATATAAGCGTACTCTTAATATATTTTATAGTTAATTGTTTGTAATGTCGAGCATAATTCGTGACACTTTCGTGAGTATTCGTCTTTTTTTTATAATCATGCTACACTTTGCCTGAGGTGATATGAATGGAATGGTATCAATTGCCGTTAGGTCCAATGCAGACTAACGCATACATATTGTACAATGATCAGAAAGAATGTTTAATTATCGATCCCGGTGAGGAAGCAGAGAAAATTAAGCGTTTTGTGAAGCAGAAAGAGTTAAAGCCGCTATGTATTTTGCTGACACATGCGCATTTTGATCATATAGGTGCAGTAGAGAAGATTAGACACGAGTATGAGATCGGAGTCTATATGCATATTCAGGAAAAAAGCTGGCTTGCTGCGCCAGAGAAAAACGGCTCAGGATTATTTCAGGGAATTGAGCCGATTATCGCTTCACCGGCAGAAAACATTTGGGAAAGGGAAGCTGAGGTCACGATTGGACAGTTCACATTTCAGCTGCTGCACACGCCCGGACATTCTCCAGGAAGCGTAAGTTTTTATTTTGAAGAAGAGTCACTGCTGATCTCCGGAGATGTCTTGTTTTATGGAAGTATCGGAAGGACAGATCTTCCTGGTGGTGACATGAAAGAATTAATGGGCAGTATCAAAAATAAGCTGCTCATACTTGACGATCAGACTTATGTGTTACCCGGGCATGGGCCCACTACAACAATAGGGGCGGAAAAGAAAGCGAATCCTTTCCTTCAATAAATCAAAAAAGACGATTCCTGATGAAAGGAATCGTCTTTTTTGTCTGGATCAGCTCAACGTTCTTCAAAAATCAGAAGTGGTTTAAAGCGGACCCTTAAGCGGCATCATAAATGTTGTCCAGTAAGTAAATCCTGCAAAGAAAATTGTTAAGTATACAAAGAATACATACACATACATGCGCTCAGATAATTTCATGTACCCTAAAAGGATGAAAAAGCCTGTCTGGGCCAGGAAAAGCAATGAAGTTTTTGGCATATGTCCTAAATAAAATAATACAGAGAAAATTCCAGTCCAAAACCCCATAACGCGATACATTTTATCCATCCGAATCCCTCCTTTACGCAAACAATCCATCGAACCTATTATATAGGATACCATATTATAAAGTAAATAACCCATATTATTAAATGTGACATTTGAGTGATTTTTCAAAGGGAAGATTGTACAATTGTTAAACATTTTCTTTGTTTTGTACAGATGTTTTAAAAACCGCTAATTTACTGGGTTAAACCGCTTACTTTTAAACAAAACTGTGAACAATAAAAAAATATTTATCTATTTTATATAAAATATGTGTACATTAGTTATACAAGTGGTATACAATAAATATAACTTATAAAACACTTGTCCATAGGTGGTACAACTATAAAACAAATGGAGGTAAGATCATGACTCAAATTACATTCTTTACTTATCCAAGCTGTACATCTTGCAGAAAGACAAAAAAGTGGTTAAAGGAAAATGAAGTGAATGTGAGTGAACGTCACATTTTCAGAGAAACACCTGATTATGATGAATTAATGAATCTACTTTCTCTTACAACAGACGGACTTGACGAATTGCTGGCTACACGCAGTCAATCATTTAAAGCACTGAATCAGGATGTAGAAGATTTACCGCTCTCTGAAGTTGTCAAAATGATTATTGAAGATCCAAAACTGTTAAAGCGCCCAATTTTAACTGACGGCAAATCTTTAATTGTTGGCTACAACCCTGAAGGACTTAGAAGTCTTGCAAATAAAAAACAATCGTACAAGCTTTCCAGCTGATAAAAATAGTTTAATCATGTCGGTTCACCTATCTGTACAATCAATGTGCTGATAGGTGAACCGACATTTTGTTTTTAAAACAAAAACTGATTCCATATCAAATAAAAAATATCAAATAATTAAGAAAATTAAAGACAATGGAAATGATTTCGTGTATAGTTTAAATATCTTTAGAAAGGATGTGAAAAAATGCCATATGGCACAGAGTTATTAGCACAAAATATTCTAGTGGAAGCATTCAGGAAAAAAGGGTCAGATATTCACTTTTATCCGGAGGCACAGCAAATGACTGTTCAGCTCAGGGCTTTGGGAGACCTTACAATGCTAAAAAGAATTTCTGCCAACCAGGGGGAGCGGCTGATCTCTCATTTTAAGTTTAAAGCGTCACTTGATATCGGTGAAAAACGTAAGCCTCAGAGTGGTGCCACACTCATATTGATTGAAGAAGAAAAAATCTCCCTCAGAATTTCCACACTACCCGCAGCAGAAGGAAAAGAAAGCATGGTCATTAGGCTCTTACCTCAATCATTTGCAGTTCCAATTGAAAAACTATCATTATTTTCAAACTCCGCAAGAATGTTAACTTCACTTGTCCGACAGCCCCAGGGACTCATCCTTTTTTCAGGACCAACCGGCAGCGGTAAATCCACCACTCTATATTCACTCATTCACTATTGTTCCACTGAACTTAACAGAAGCATCATCACACTTGAAGATCCTGTTGAAAGAAATGAAGATCATGTTTTACAGGTGCAGATCAATGAGAGAGCCGGCATTACTTACGCTTCGGGACTAAAAGCTGTATTGAGGCATGACCCTGATATGATCATTATAGGGGAGATCAGAGATGAAGAGACAGCAGATATTGCAGTAAAAGCTGCATTAAGTGGTCACCTTGTACTGTCTACGATTCATGCCAGGGATACAAAGGGTGCAATCAGAAGAATGATCGACCTTGGCGTAAGGAAAGAAGATTTAAAGCAGTCACTCATCGGTGCAACAGGTCAGCGTCTTGTGAAAATAGAAGTGAACAGAACTGTTCAGTCCAGGTCATCGATCTATGAAATTATTACCCACGCGACTGTGTGCGATTATTTAGACGAACTGCCTGTTCAGTATCCTTATGCGACACTTGAACAGCTCTTCAGGAAAGGAGCTGCGCTCGGCTATGTATCTCCTCAGGAATTTCATCGCTGGATCACACCGGCAGAAGTATATCCCCAAAAAAGATCAGCCAATTTTCCTTCACCGATTAAGTGAACTCCGTGAAAATGGATATCCACTTGATCAGTCCCTCAGCTTTTTATTTCTGCAATTTCCTACCCTCACTCAGAAAAATCATCTGATTAAACTGCTGATGAACGGATCATCAATCAGTGAAACGCTTAACATGCTTGGCTACCCTTCCTATGTTTGTATGCACCTGTATTTTGCAGAACAATATGGAGATGTCGGGCGGTCGTTATCAGAAACTGCAGCGTTAATGAGACACCGTGAAAATCAGAAGAAAAAGCTGATATCAATTCTTCAATACCCCTTATTTCTGATTCTTTTATTTATCTTTGTATCTGCAGTGTTGAATATGTATCTGCTGCCCCGGATGACCCAGCTCTATCAGGCGGTCGGGAATCAACAGTCAGGCATTCTCTCTGCAGCTGAAGCCATCTTTAAATTACTGCCTGCTTTTATGACAGGGGCGATGATCACAATTGGCACCTTTACAGTGATTTTTATACTGGTGCTGCTGAAAAAACCTTTGCTTGAAAGATGGAAGGTCCTTTCATTGCTGCCGCTGATGGGCTTTTATTTCAGGTACTATCACAGTTATTTATTTTCAAGAGAAGCATCAGCTTTACTTAAAAGCGGTTTGTCATTTCAGCAGATGCTGCAAACGTTTATCGATCAGCCATACAGACCTTTATTTAAAGAAATTGGACAGTTTATGACGGATGAACTGGAAAGAGGTCAGAGCATGCATCACACAATGCTTCAGCTTCCATACTTTACAAAAGAACTACAGCAGGTGACTGAACACGGCGAAATAAATGGAAATCTCGAAAAAGAGTGGGGATTTTACAGCAATTACTGCCTGAATACACTGGAAGAGAAATCAGGTATTTATTTTCACATATTGCAGCCGCTTATTTTTACTTTGATTGGACTGGCAGTTGTAGGCGCTTATCTTGTGATCCTGCTGCCTGTATTTAACTTATTACAAAATATTTAATACTTGGAGGAGTCAACAATGAAAAAAATGATGAAACATCTTAAAAACAACCAGGCTTTTACATTAATTGAAATGGTGATTGTATTACTCGTGATTTCCGTTCTGCTGATCGTCAGCCTGCCAAATATTTCTTCACAAAGCAGAGAAATTAACAGCAAGGGCTGTGAGGCTTTTCAGCAGATGGTACAAGCGCAGGTGGAATCATTCCGAATGACTGAAAAGTCGTTACCATCAGATATAGCGGCACTTCAAACAGCAGGATATCTGAATCAGGATGAAACCACATGCCCTGATGGTCGTGAACTGGCGATTGGAACAGAGGGACAGGTGACCATTGTCGAGGTTCCTTAAGCAACAAAGCGGCTTTACGATGCTTGAGGTTATGGTTGTACTACTTGTAATGGGCGTATTCATCACAATATCCGCTTCGATCTATTCTTCTGTCCATACCGTTTCCACCTCATTTGAAACCCGCATCACAAATGATTTGTATTATGCCCAGCTCTATGCGATGACAGAAAATCAATATGTGACTGTCAGGTTCGATGCTGCTTATCAGGAGTATCAATTCATCGTCAGTCATCATCCGCAAGAATATGTGCTTATGCATGTTCCACTTCCTGAAAACGTTGAGCTGCTTGAGACAGGTTCGCTGAAGGTTTTCAGATATTTACCATCAGGAAATACAAGCACTTTTGGTGTCGTCAGGTTTTTAGTAGATGGTTCTCCAGTTAACATTCACTTTTATATAGCTAAAGGAAGATTCTATGTTGAAAAACACTAAAGGGTTTACTTTAATTGAATGTATATTATCACTTGGTATTTGTATATTCTTCTGTCTGACGATCTTACCAGTTGTCGTCATGCTGACAGTGAAGGCTGATCAAGCTGAAGAGCGTCAGCGTATGTTTGAAATTGCTTACGAACAGATCAAGATCATTCAGTTCAATGGACAGATTCATACCCCGGTCTTTAAAGATGGGGGTGAATATGTCATTGATTTTGATGAGGAAAACATGTGCGTTCAGAACCAGGAAAATGTTCAGGTCTGCATCAGTCAATAATTGCAGAGGCTTCACACTGCTTGAGGTGATTGTGAGTGTGGCTGTATTGACAATTATTGCTCCACTATTTGCTATGCTGATCTTGAGTTTTCTTGGCTTAATGGAGCATCAGCACCATTCGAAGGAGTGGGATTTATTTATGATTCAGTTTCAGGAGGAAATTGCGCCACTGATGCTAGAATCTCATACTGATCAATCTGTCACGTTTATTAGGGGAAATAAGAAAGTTGTATTTTCAAAATATGGATCTGTTCTTAGAAAAACTGTAAATGGAACCGGATATGAAATTCATCTGACTGCTATAGATCATCTGACTTTCAGCAGGGATGGGAAAATGGTGATGATGGGAGTTCAATTTAAAAATGGAGAGACGAAGAAGAGTATTTTTTATACTGACGATTTTGAATGAGAGAGGCTCCGTTTTACTTCCTGTACTACTGATATTTATCTTACTGCTGTCCGCATCTTCAGTCATTGCAGCTGTATCAGTTGATCGTATTCAGCATGCTGAAATGATGACGTCATATTTTCAAAAATCAGCAGTCCAATTATGGGGAGAAGAATAGGCATCTGCAGTGATATCATGTATGATGGAGCAAAATAATAAAAGGGGATCACAGATGAAAATCTATTTAATTGGCTTTATGGGTGCAGGGAAATCTACTGTAGGGCATTTACTTGGCAAGGCGCTAAATGCCACATTTATTGATCTGGATCAACTAATTGAACAGAAATGCAATAAAAAAATCAGTGAGATTTTTAAAGATGATGGTGAAATGACCTTTAGAAAAATCGAGGCTGATTATCTTAAAACGTCAAATGGAGAAATCATTGCAACCGGTGGCGGCGTTCTCTATTTTGAGGAAACCGGGCAATGGATACAGCAGGAAGGGATGGTCATTTACCTTCAGGCTCCTTTTGAAGAATTATACGCAAGAATTCAGGGAGATCACACAAGGCCGGTCGCAGCAAGACCGTATGAAGAGCTGAAGGATCTTTATCATAAAAGGGACCAGGCGTATAGGAACATTTCGCATATTCAGGTCTCGGTATCCAGGCGTTCGCCTGAAGATACAGTGACTGATATTCTGTCTTCACTTAAGGTGAACGGAGGTAAATGAGACCTGCCGAAATATGATGTGTTTGAATGTAATTGTCCTGCGCTTTCTGATATGAAAGCTGGTCGTGGATAAATGTCTTTACAAACAGTTTTTCAATATATGCTTCAAGTTTCTGATTCAGCATATTTAAAGACGTTGCATAAGGGATTTTATTAGTTAAAAGAATGCTGCCATTTGGCCGGCTGTCAGTTAACTTTTGTTCTTCAAGTTCTTTTCTTACGTCAAAAGCCGTTTGTCCCGTCGTTAATGAAAGACGGCCTTCAACTCTGTGAGATGGTGAGCCGGGTGGAACGGTTTCTGCAGTGAGATGAATCAAAATCCATGGAAAGAGCCTTTCACCCGGTTGACTTTGCTCATAACCAATAAAGAAGCGGTTGTCATTCTGGGCAGAGTTGAACATCGCTAGAAACACCGGATGGTCAGGATAGATTTGAATGATCTCTTTTTGTTGGGCCGGGGAGGGTGAGTGAACAATCATCACCTGAAGCGGATCACCAGGCTTGCAGACTGCATCTCTGTAATACCAGTAAAACGGCCTGTTCATAAATTTCCTGTCCAGCTGTTCAGTCAGCTGGACGACGGCCTGCCCGGACGATTCTGTTACATTAGCGCCTTCTGACTTTAGATATTCAATTACCAGTTTGCAAATTTCTTTGTTCATCATTCACACCCTCATTTTCCAGGTAGTCTTCGAGTAAATTTAACTTAAATTTTATTTCATTTTCAGATCTTGAATGAATCAATGCATCCTCCAGGTATTTTTCAGCTTCTGTTTTAAAAGGAGACAAAATTTGTTCGTGCTTTCCAACAATCGCTTCAAATAAATGAACCTTGTTTTCTAACAGCTTCCAAATCCTTTCTTCAATGGTATTGCGATTAAGTAAATAAATAATTTCAACATCATTTTTCTGACCAAGCCTGTGAACGCGGCCGATTCGCTGTTCAAGCTTCATCGGATTCCAAGGCAGATCTGCATGAATCACACAGCTGCAAAATTGAAGGTTCAAACCTTCTGACCCTGCTTCAGTTGCAATCATGACATCTGCTTGGTCTCTGAAAAGGTCAGTCATCCATTTTTTCTTTCCTTTTTTAAAGCCACCGCGAAACATTACTGATGAAATGCCATGCTGTTTTAAGTACCACTGTAAATAAAGCTGGGTGGTTCTGTACTGGGTGAAAATAAGCACCTTTTCATTTCTTTTTCTGATGATTTTCAGGATTTCTTTTCCTTTCCCTGTTTCAAGCTGATCTGGTCTGACATCAAGGATCGGACCAAGTATATGACAGACACCCTGATGCTGATCTCTTTTGAGTGCTTTTAACAGGGCGATACTTGAGCTGCAACCCTGCTTTAATAATGTAAGGTGGGTAAACTGATGCATATTTTTCTTTTTTAGTTCCCTGAATGCTTTTTCCACTGCCACATATAATTCTTTTTCATATCCCGATTGCTCAAGCCACTTTACTTTAATTTGTCTCTTTGTCCACTTAATATCAGTATCTTTCTTTCTCGTCCTGATCATTAATTGATCTATACGTTGTTGAAAAACTTCACTATTCTCTCCAGCCAGTTTTTTAAATTCTCTTTTATCCTGAAATAATCCGGGTTTCACGAGCGTAGACAGTGTATAAAGTTCATCCGGTTTATTTTGTACAGGTGTGGCAGTTAAAAGCAGCAGGTATTTTCTTTTTAATGAATTAACAAACTGATAATTCATCGTTTTGGGATTCGAAAGTTTATGTGCTTCATCAACAATGACGAGATCAAACTCCAGTTCTGAAAATGCTGCTTTAAAAGGCTCTCTTTTTAAAAGATCAATTGATGCAATGATCACAGGGAAATGTCGCCATTCCTTTTTTCCTTTGTGGATCATTGAAGGGATCCCAAGGCTGTGAAGCTCCGTTTGCCATTGTCCTGCGAGTGAAGAAGGGACAAGAATTAAAACTGAAGAGACAAGGTATCTCAGCTGAAGCTCTTTTAAAATCAGTGCAGCTTCAGCGGTTTTACCCAGTCCAACCTCATCTGCAAGGATCGCCTGACTATTCATTTCGAAAACGACCTTTTTCACTGCGTTTAACTGATGGGGTAACGGATTGAAAGAAGGTGTGACTTTCAGTGATTTCAGTTCACCTTGATCAACTGCCATCGAATGATGTAACTGTCGCACTAAATAATTGATTTGAACGTTCGGAGATTTATACGAATACAAATATGAAAGAAAACGTTCTTTCCAATCTTCTTCTGGTGTAATGACCGTAATTGACATAATAAATCTCCTTTCACTGCAATTTATGATTGTTGTTAAAGAAAGATGATGGTACGATAAAGATGATTTTAAGCGTAAGAACTAAGAAGTGAATAAACTATTTGTTATTGTGTCCATTTATTAAACAAATATAAGCGAATGAAAGCAGAGGGAGAGACTCTTATTATTAAGAGCGCCGAAGGAGCAAGCTGATCCGTGAATCTCTCAGGCAAAAAGACTTCTGCTGGACGCAACTCTGGAGAGTGTTTCTAATTAGCTGAAACCACCAAAGAGGAAAGCCGCAAGGTAAAACTTTCAGGTGAAAAGGACAGGGACCCCATTTTTAAAAGGGGTATCCCTGTCCTTTTTTGTTTGTATTTGGACGACTATGAGGAGGAAAGCCTGATGAATGACACTTTGAAAAAAACCCCGCTCTTTGATCGCTATAAAGAGTTTGGCGGGAAAGTAATTGATTTTGGAGGATGGGCGCTGCCGGTACAATTTTCAAGTATTAAAGAGGAGCACCATGCTGTTAGAAACCATGCAGGTTTATTCGATGTTTCCCATATGGGAGAAGTAAAAGTAACAGGATCAGCCAGTCTTGCTTACCTTCAGAAAATGATGACAAACGATATCAGTAAAATAAAAAACGGCCAGGCTCAATATACTGCGATGTGCTATGAAAATGGCGGCACAGTTGATGACCTGCTTGTTTATAAAAAAGATGATGATGATTATCTGCTTGTCATTAACGCATCTAATATAGAGAAAGATGTAGAGTGGCTCAAGCAGCATAAGATTGACAACGTTGAAGTAGAAGACATTTCAGAAGAGGTTGCCCAGCTTGCACTTCAGGGACCTAAAGCGGAAAGTATTCTTCAAAAGCTAACAGAAGTAGACTTGACTGCGATTACATTTTTTAAATTTCAAGATGATGTGAATATAAACGGTTCATCAGTATTAGTTTCAAGAACAGGCTATACAGGTGAAGACGGGTTTGAACTTTACTGCACTCCTGATGATGCTAAAAAGCTATGGAAAGAACTGCTTGAGGCAGGGAGAGAAGACGGTTTACTGCCATGCGGACTTGGTGCACGGGATACGCTTAGATTTGAGGCGAAACTTGCATTGTACGGTCAGGAGCTGACTGCTGAGATCTCCCCGATCGAAGCGGGCATTGGTTTTGCTGTTAAGCCGGATAAAGAAACTGCATTTATCGGTCAGGAAGTATTAAAAGATCAGAAAGCGAACGGAGCACCACGCAAGCTTGTGGGAATTGAAATGATTGATAAAGGAATCCCGCGCCACGGCTATAAAGTGTATGCAGATGATACAGAAATCGGTTTTGTGACAACAGGTACACAATCTCCGACTCTAGGCAAAAATGTAGGTTACGTACTGATTAAAAAAGAATTTGCGGCACTCGGTCAGGAGCTTTATGTAGAAGTCAGAAATAAAAAGTTAAAAGCCGAAGTTGTAAAATCTCCATTTTATAAAAGGTAAAGAAGAAGGGAGCAGCAAAAATGAAGCATCGTTACTTACCAATGACTGAACAGGATCAGGTGGAAATGCTGAAAACGATTGGCGTATCATCTGTGGAAGAACTTTTTGAGGACATCCCTGAAAAAGTAAGATTTAAAGGTGAATTAAACATTAAGCCTGCAAAAACGGAATCAGCTTTAATGAAGGAACTTGCACAATTGGCAGAAAAAAATGCTGACACACAAAAAAACACGTCATTCCTCGGTGCTGGTATATATGACCACTATTCACCGGTTATTATGGACCACGTTATTTCAAGATCTGAATTCTATACAGCTTATACGCCTTATCAGCCTGAAATCTCGCAGGGTGAACTACAGGCTATTTTCGAATTCCAGACAATGATTGCAGAACTGACTGGAATGGACGTTGCAAACTCTTCAATGTATGACGGTGGTACATCATTCGCTGAAGCAGCAATGCTATCTGCGGGTCAGACAAAGCGGAAAAAAGTACTTGTATCAGGTGCAGTTCATCCTGAATCAAAAGCTGTGCTTGAAACGTATGCAGCAGGACAGCATATCGAAGTGGTAACAGTACCTGAAAAAGACGGCGTGACAGATCTTAAAGAATTAGAATCGTTAATGTCTGATGATATTGCAGCTGTCATGGTACAGTATCCAAACTTCTTCGGTCAGATCGAAAGACTCGATCAGATTGAACAGCTGGCTCACGGTAGTAAAGCAATGTTTGTTGTCTCATCAAACCCGCTTTCACTTGGTGCACTTACACCGCCAGGCGAATTTGGTGCAGATATTGTTGTAGGGGACGCGCAGCCGTTTGGTCTGCCGCAGTCATTTGGCGGTCCTCACTGCGGATATTTTGCGGTGACAAAAAAGCTGATGAGAAAAGTACCGGGCCGTCTTGTTGGTGAAACGAATGATGAAGAGGGTCAGCGTGGGTATGTGTTAACGCTTCAGGCGCGTGAACAGCACATCAGAAGAGACAAAGCGACTTCAAATATCTGTTCAAATCAGGCATTAAATGCACTCGCATCTTCTGTCACGATGACAGCGCTTGGTAAACAGGGTATTAAAGAAATTGCACATCAGAACCTGCAAAAAGCTGCATATGCAAAAAAACAGCTCCAGGCAGCAGGCTTAAGCGTGAAAAACGGTGGATATACATTTAATGAATTTGTCGTTGAACTGAATCAGCCGGTATCTGCAGTCAATCAGGCGTTAATGAAGAAAAACATCATTGGCGGTTATGACCTTGGCAGAGACTTTGACAGCCGTCAGAATCAGATGCTGATTGCAGTGACTGAACAGCGTACAAAAGAAGAAATTGACTTACTTGCAGAGGAGCTGAAACAATATGCGTAATGAAAACCAGCCGCTAATTTTTGAAATGTCACGTGAAGGAAGAATCGGTTACAGCCTGCCGGACCTTGATGTGCCGGAATCTGATGTAGAGGATCTGCTGCCTGAAGGTTTCGCGCGAAAAGAAGCTCCTGAGCTGCCGGAAGTATCTGAACTTGATATTATGCGTCACTATACAGCACTGTCAAAAAGAAATCACGGTGTAGATTCAGGTTTCTACCCGCTTGGCAGCTGTACAATGAAATATAATCCGAAAGTGAATGAAGCAGTTGCACGTTACGCAGGATTCGCTCATATTCATCCGTTACAGGATGAAAGTACAGTTCAGGGTGCAATGGAAATGATGTACGATCTTCAGGAGCATCTTGTAGAGATCACAGGCATGGATGAAGTTACGCTGCAGCCTGCAGCGGGCGCTCACGGTGAGTGGACAGGGCTGATGATGATCAGAGCTTTCCATGAGGCAAACGGAGACTTCAAACGTACAAAAGTCATCGTACCTGACTCAGCGCACGGTACAAACCCGGCTTCTGCCACAGTAGCAGGGTTCGAAACAGTTACTGTTAAATCGAATGAAAACGGGCTTGTTGATCTTGAGGATCTGAAAAGAGTAGTAGACGATCAGACAGCTGCTCTGATGCTGACGAATCCTAATACGCTTGGACTGTTTGAAGAGGATATTCTTGAGATGGCATCGATTATCCATGATGCAGGCGGAAAGCTTTATTATGACGGGGCAAACCTGAACGCTGTACTGGCAAAGGCACGTCCTGGAGATATGGGCTTTGATGTTGTTCACTTAAATCTCCATAAAACGTTCACAGGCCCTCACGGAGGCGGTGGACCGGGTTCTGGTCCGGTTGGTGTGAAAAAGGATCTGATTCCTTATCTGCCAAAGCCGGTGCTTGTTAAAACAGAAGCAGGTTATACATTTGACTATAACCGTCCGGATTCGATCGGCCGTGTGAAGCCTTACTATGGTAACTTCGGAATTAATGTACGTGCATACACTTATATCAGAACGATGGGTCCTGACGGGTTAAAAGCAGTCAGTGAAAATGCAGTCATTAATGCGAACTATATGATGAGAAGACTGGCTGAGTATTTTGATCTGCCATATGACAGACATTGTAAGCATGAATTTGTCATCAGCGGAAAACGTCAGAAAAAGCTCGGGGTGCGTACGCTAGACATCGCCAAACGTCTGCTTGACTTCGGTTTCCATCCGCCAACCATCTACTTCCCGATCAACGTCGAAGAGTGTATGATGATTGAACCGACTGAAACTGAATCTAAAGAGACGCTCGACTCATTCATTGAGGCGATGATCCAGATTGCGAAAGAAGCGGAAGAAAACCCTGAAATCGTTCAGGAAGCACCGCACACGACTGTCATCAGCCGTCTTGATGAAACGCAGGCAGCACGCAAGCCGGTTCTGAGATACGTGAAAAAAGAACCTGTAGAAGTATAATGAAGAAGAGCCTCCTGATCTGATTAGGAGGCCTTTCTTATGAAAACATATTATTTACGCTTAATTTTACCTGTCCATTTTTTAAATCCGCCCTGCAGCTGATAAAGGTCTTTTACGCCTTTTTTGTGTAACAGCTGCGCTGCACGTCCGCTTCTCATACCATTTTGGCAGTAGATATAGACCGGTTTATCAGCGCGGATCTCACCAAGACGCATTTTAAGCTGTGACAATGGAATATTTCTTGCGCCTAAAATATGACCTCCGTCGTATTCTTTCTGTTCGCGGACATCAATGAGCTGTGCTTTACGGTATCCTGCTTTAAATTCTTCTTCAGTTAATGTTTTAAGGATTTTTTTCTGTCTGAAGTAAGTGAAAACTGAATAAAGAATGATTCCTGCAAGCACAATGAGTAATACATATAACGACTCCAAGTTTTTAACCCCTTTCTATTTCACACTATCCTTTATTATAGTAGGCGGCTCTCATAAGTTCAAAGAAAATAATCAGTTTGATCATCAGTTTTTGACAAGTTGATGGACATTACTTGATCAAAAAGGACAAGTATGAAATCATTTCAAATTGGCAAATATCCAATATGTTTTCTGAGATTCTCTACAGGATATTCGGTTTTTCGCTGTTTATTGGATTTGACAATAATTTTGTAATTGACACAAAAAACTATATGTTGTATAGGTTTTAAAAAAGAAAACACAATATGTTGTGTTTTTTGGTTTGAGGGTTTATATTATTGGTAATACATACAGTAGTTAAGTTCTTAACTCGCTGTTTATTAAAGATATATGTCGAAAGGGGAAATGGAAGTGGCCCAGGTATCAGCATCAGCGCCAGTATTAAATAAAGAAAAATTAAATGAAGACATTCAGTCGTTTGAGGTGGTTCACCCGATCACTGCAGACATGAAGCTGACGCACAAAGGTGTTTCAAGACTCGTCATGTTAGATCGTTATGCGTTTAAGGACACTGAAAAGAAAACTTTGAGTGAAGGGGATTTTGTCGTTCTGACTGTCAGAGAAGATCCTAAATTCCCGGCTCGCGGGCTCGGCTACATTAAAGAAATTGACTGGGAAAAAGGTGTTGCTTCAGTTCAGGTGGAGGATGAATTTAAAAATTCACTAGATACACCGAAAGAAGTTGAATCGGGTATTATTGTCCGGTCACTTGATGTCATTGAAAAGCCGCTTGAAGTGTACTATGAGCAGATTGCACTCAGAAATGCTACAGGTCTTGCATCTGTTGAAAAAACGGAGGAATTGCAAAAAGAGTGGACTGAAAAATTCTATCAGGAGCTTTCAAGTATGCGGTTTGTTCCTGCAGGAAGGGTACTGTACGGTGCAGGTGCAAAAACGGATGTTACATTCTTCAACTGTTATGTAATGCCGTTTATTCAGGACTCAAGAGAAGGGATTTCCGATCACCGCAAGCAGGTAATGGAGATTATGAGCCGCGGCGGCGGTGTAGGAACGAATGGTTCTACACTGAGACCAAGGAACACACTTGCGAGAGGCGTTAATGGTAAATCATCCGGTTCAGTCTCATGGCTCGATGACATTGCAAAACTGACACATCTTGTGGAACAAGGTGGGTCAAGACGTGGTAGAGAAGCATAATGAATGTATGCCTCGTCTATAAATAAACCTCGTGAATTGCTGGAAACTCTTTTATGACTTATTGGCTACAACGTGACTGGAAACAGTGAGCGTGAATGCTTGAAAACAATAAGTGGACAAAGACAATCAGCAGCCAAGCTCCTTAAAAGGAGAAGGTCCAACGGCCATCGAAACCACGCTTATGCGGAAGGGAGTAGAGTAGGGGACAAGCGTTTCCGAAGCGCGAGGACACTCAAAAAGGAGTGTAAGATATGGTCTGAACTCTAAGGTGACTTAGAGCGTTGGTTTAGCGAACCAATATAACAAATTGGCACAAATGATTATGCTCTCAGACTGGCACCCTGACATTATTGAATTCATTATTTCCAAAATGCAAAATCCTAGAATACTACGATTCCTGCTTGAAACGACAAACGATGATTTTATTAAAAAAATTGCACAGGAAAAACTAAAATTCACACCGCTTACTGAGCAGGAAGCTGCGATGTATCAAAGTATTGTTAACTATGAAAGTATTGAAGGGTACGGTGGATTTAATAAGGAAATTATTGAAGACGCGAAGCAGAAACTTGCAGAAGGCGGTAACTACTCAGTTCATAATCCGGAATTCCTGACAGGTGCAAATATTTCTGTCTGTCTGACGGATGACTTTATGAAAGCAGTAGATGAGGATCAGGACTATGCACTGAGATTCCCGCATGTAGAATCGTACTCTAAAGAAGAAATGGCACGTTATAATGCAGAATGGCATGAAGTTGGGGATGTGCGGAAGTGGGAAGCACAGGGTAATAAAGTCAGAACCTACCGTACAATAAAAGCAAAAGAGCTTTGGAACCTGATTAATATCTGTGCAACATATTCTGCTGAACCAGGTATTTTCTTTATTGATAATGCCAATGACATGACAAATGCAAAAGCTTATGGACAGCAGGTCGTAGCAACAAATCCTTGTGGGGAACAACCACTTGCACCATTTTCTGTCTGTAACCTCGCAGCAGTAAACCTTGCTGAGTTCGCAGACAAGAAGAATAAAACCGTGCGTTTTGACAAACTGAAAGAAACCGTTGCAACAGGTGTCAGAATGCAGGACAACGTCATTGATGCCACACCTTATTTTCTTGAAGAGAATAAGAAACAGGCGCTTGGGGAGCGCCGTGTAGGTCTAGGTGTCATGGGTCTTGCAGATCTTCTCATTTATTGTGAAAAGGAATACGGTTCAGAAGAGGGAAATCAGTTAGTAGATAAAATATTTGAAACAATTGCCGTAACAGCATACGAAACGTCAGTGGAACTTTCTAAAGAACGAGGTTCATTCCCGTTCCTTGAAGGCGAAACAGCTGAAGAAACGAACCGCTTAAGAGAAGCTTTTATCAATTCAGGGTATATGCAAAAAATGCCTGAGCACGTCAAACAGGGAATCGTTGAAAATGGCATCCGTAACTCTCACCTGCTGACAGTTGCACCGACAGGAAGCACAGGTACAATGGTCGGCGTTGCGACTGGCCTTGAGCCATATTTCTCTTATACGTATTACAGAAGCGGCAGACTTGGTAAATTTATTGAAGTGAAAGCCGACATTGTAAAAGAATACCTTGAATTAAATAATAAAACAGAAGAAGACGAACTGCCTTCATTCTTCGTAACAGCGATGGAGCTGGCACCTGAAGCGCACGCCGATACACAATGTGTGATTCAGAGATGGATTGACAGTTCAATTTCGAAAACGGTCAATGCACCAAAAGGCTACTCAGTTGAACAGGTGGAAAGCGTATATGAAAGACTATACCGCGGAGGCGCAAAAGGCGGAACAGTATATGTAGACGGAAGCCGTGACAGTCAGGTACTGACTTTAAAAGCTGAAGAAAACAAAGAAGAAAAGCCGAGAGAAAAACAAAACGTCGTGCTGATCGATACAATCCAGGATCTGCGCTCAACAAACGTGACAATCGGTTCAGAAGTAGGGAATACATGCCCGGTCTGCCGTAAAGGAACAGTGAAAGAAATTGGCGGCTGTAACACATGTACAAACTGTAATGCACAGCTGAAGTGTGGTCTATAAAATAGTTATTAGGGTCTGGATTAAGTCCGGACCTCTTTTTTATTAGCTAAGTATAGGTAATTGTTGTTTCGGCACATCTGTTGATTGTAGCGGAAGGGGGCGACTCCAGCAGGAGAAATCGGACAGGTGAGACCCCGCAGTGCGAAGCGCAAGGAGGCTCACCGCCGATCCTGCGGAAAGCGTCCCCCTGGAGCTACAATCAACAGCCAACTTAAAAATTACCAAAATAAAAACACCTGATTGCTCAGGTGTCTACAGCGTCATACGCTTTTTCTTTTTGCCTTTTTTACCCTCAATGACAGTCAGTTTTGGTCCATTCAATCTCGCAGCACCAGCTTTCTTAGCGGGCTTTCTTTGAGGCTGATTTCTTTGTGCGGTCTGAATTTTTCTGACCTTTGAAGGCTTTGCAGGCTGATATTTCTTTTTGGACTGACGGACAGCTTTTTTATAAGCACTATTCTCCTGACTGTTTCCTCTACGTGACATGACAAAACGGTAAATTCCATAAATCGCAGCAGCCAATAGTGCGTAAATCAGGATCATTCTAAGCAGTGAACCCGGTTCAAATAAAATCATTGAAATTAATCCAAGCGCTCCCAGACCAATAACGGCATAGAAAACGATACTTTTAACATTCAATGCAGCCACCTCCCGCAGCAAACCTTTTTATTAGTTTAGACAAGTGCAGCTTTTTTTAAACCTTTTTCAGCCTCTTCCTCCATTTCAAGCATCTTATTGAATGAAGCAATCGCTACTTCGACCTGATCATCTTTAGGTTCTTTTGTCGTCAGCAGCTGCAGCCAGAGCCCAGGATAGCCGAGGAACTTTAGTACTGGAATATCGCGTACTTTATTTGTAATCTGAAGTACTTCAAAAGAAATACCCAGTACAACCGGAATTAACGCAATACGGTTTAAAATACGTGCAGTTAACGGTTCAGTCGGTACAAGCAGATAGACAAACATGCCTACAATGACTGTGAATAAAATGAAGCTTGAGCCACATCTGTAGTGAAGTCTTGATTGAGACTGTACATTTTCAACAGTTAATGGCAGGTTGCTTTCATAAGCATTAATCACCTTATGTTCTGCCCCGTGATACTGAAACACCCTTTTGATCAGTGGTGTAAGTGAGATAAAGTAAATATACGCAAGAAGCAAAATCACTTTAAATACACTTTCAAGCATAACCTGTCCAATATCTCCCGGTACCGCAAAACGGAAAAGCTCTGCCAAGAATACGGGAATTAAAGTGAAAACAAATTTCCCAAATAGGAATGAAAGAACACCAATAGCAGCAATTCCGAATACCATTTCAAGCTTTGAAGATTTCTGTTCCTGCTGAACTTTTTCATCTTCTTCAGGCAGCACATCGTATCTCTCACTCGAAAAATTCAGGTGCTGTGTTCCATTTGCGCTTGCTTCAATCAGCGCAATGATCCCTCTTAAGAAAGGCACCTTTTTTAATTTTTGAAAAGTTGGATTCTGTTTTCTTGGAAGATCGAAATATTCAATCGAGTCATCTTTCCTCCTGATGGCAGTGACAGTGTGACGTTTGCCGCCAAACATAACACCTTCCATTACAGCCTGACCGCCATATGCGGGCTTTTGATTTTTCATGTTTACACCAGCCTATTCCTTACATTCCTAATATTCAGTCAACCAGCAGATGCTGATTTTGAGTAGGTAATACCAGTTTACTAAAAAATCTGTCATTCTTCTACTGTTCGGTGCCTGGAATAACGTAATTAATTCAGTGGCATAATGGGTGTAAAAAGGAGAGATTCATATGGAGTTTCCTACAATCAAACGATTCCCACTTGCCATTTATACATCCATTGCAGGCGCAGTTGTATTTTACTGTATATACCGTGCTTATGTTTTCTTCCATTTTATCGAAAAAGATCTGCTCAAACCGGGGTTCTCATTTATCGCTGCAGAATTTCAAAAAGGCTGGATCAGCGAGTTGTTGTTTATAACCATGCTGACCGTTTGTTCTCTGATATGGGCACTTATTTATTATGTACTGTTAAAGGCACGTCATACGGTTTATCCGGGTATTTTCATGGGCTTGCTGATGTTGGAGGTGCTGTTACTTTTAGGATGGTTATATGACTGGCGGATGGATCCTTCATCCCTTCAGACAAAAACGATCGTGTCACTTCATTCACTTTGTATTTTATACGGGCTCTTTACTGGCTATTCAATTTCATATGAAGAGCCTTACAAAACGAAACAATCGGAAAATTAAACGGATGATGTGTTACAATTTGTTTGTGTGGCGAAGTAAAGGTAAAGGAGCGAACTGCTTTGAAAAAGATATTATTACTGAATGGCCCCAACCTCAACAGGCTGGGTAAAAGGCAGCCTGAGATCTATGGAACTGATACACTTGAATCAATAGAGCAACACCTCACTTCAGTCGCAGAAAAGCAGGGCTTCACACTAAGTGCATTTCAGTCTAATCATGAGGGAGAATTAATTGATGCGCTGCACCGCTCAGAAGATGAACAGTATGCGGGTGTTATATTCAACCCGGCAGCATACACGCACTCAAGTATTGCACTGAGAGATGCAGTAGCGTCAATTTCTGTACCCGTGACAGAGATTCATTTATCAAACATCCATGCACGTGAAACGTTCCGGCACCAGTCAATGATTGCAGCTGAAGCAATCGGTCAAATTGCCGGATTTGGTGTGTATGGCTATGAAATGGCACTGAATGCGTTAATCAATTATGTAAAGGAGAATCATCATGCGTAAAATTGAAAAATTAAGAAACGAAATTTCAGGTCAGGCAGATGGGATGCTGATCACAAGTCCTTATAACCGAAGATATATGACGAATTTCACCGGTTCTGCAGGAGCAGTATTAATCTCAGCAGAAAAAGCAGTGTTTATCACTGACTTCAGATATACAGAACAGGCAGAAAAACAGGCTGAAGGCTATGAAGTTGTGACACATCAGGGGCCGATTACAAAAGAAATCGCTGCTCAATGCGAAAAGATGGGTATCAAAAAGCTTGGAATTGAATCAGATCACCTTGTATTAAGTACATATAAGCAGTATGAAGAGTATATTAAAGCAGAACTGATCCCGCTTTCAGGAACAGTTGAAAAACTGCGCTTAATTAAATCGACGGATGAAATTATGATTATCAAAGAAGCAGCTGATATTGCGGATGCGGCATTTAAGCATATTCTTGATTTCATTCAGCCTGGAAGAACAGAAATTGAAGTTTCAAATGAACTCGAATTCTTTATGAGGAATGCAGGAGCGGTTTCATCATCATTTGATATTATTGTAGCAAGCGGCACACGTTCAGCGCTTCCACACGGTGTAGCGAGCAGTAAAACGATTGAAAAAGGTGATTTTGTTACACTGGACTACGGCGCACTTCATAAAGGGTACGCTTCAGACATGACAAGAACGCTCGCTGTTGGGGAACCGAATGACAAGCTGAAGGAAATCTATCAGGTAACACTTGATGCACAGTTAAAAGCGATGGAAGAAATTAAGCCTGGGCTTACTGGCAAAGAAGCAGATGCGATTGCACGTGACTATATTACTTCAAAGGGATATGGTGAGTACTTTGGTCACTCACTTGGTCACGGTCTTGGGATGGAAGTACATGAAGGACCGGGCTTATCTTCAAGATCTGAGACGAAGCTTGAACCAAATATGGTAGTCACAGTGGAGCCGGGTATTTATCTGCCGGGAATCGGTGGCGTCAGAATTGAGGATGATACCGTGATCACTGAAAAAGGAAATGAAACGCTGACTCACTCGACAAAAGATCTGATTATCCTATAAAATATGAAAGATGACGTAAATTAACGTTTACTTTTTACCGTAAAGTCTATACAATTACTAGCGGTAAACGGAGATCAAGAAAACGGAGGAATTCAAATGATTTCAGTAAATGATTTTAAAACAGGGTTAACAATAGAAGTAGACGGCGGAATCTGGAGAGTCATGGACTTCCAGCACGTTAAGCCGGGTAAAGGCGCTGCATTCGTAAGATCAAAGCTGCGTAACCTGCGCACAGGCGCTGTACAGGAAAAAACATTCAGAGCAGGGGAAAAAGTAGCGAAAGCTCAGATTGACAATAAGCGTATGCAGTATCTTTATGCAAATGGTGATATGCACGTCTTCATGGATAATGAAACGTATGAACAAATTGAACTGCCTGCAGCTCAAATTGAGTATGAACTGAAGTTTCTTAAAGAAAATATGGAAGTTCAAATTATGATGTATCAGGCTGAAACATTAGGTCTTGAGCTTCCGAACACTGTGGAGCTTGAAGTAACTGAGACTGAGCCTGGCATTAAAGGGGATACTTCAAGTGGCGGTTCAAAACCTGCTACAGTAGAAACAGGATTGACAGTAAACGTACCTTTCTTTGTTAACGAAGGTGACAAGCTTGTCATTAATACAACAGATGGAACGTATGTATCACGCGTTCAGTAATTGATCGTCATATAAACTGCACCACCGATTATGAAAGCTTATAATCGGTGGTGCAGTTTTTTATTTCGCATAAATAGAAATGCCGTTCAATATGATAGTCGTAAAACATGAAGGAGACTTTCATGCATCAAATTCTTTCGTTTCTTCCGGATCAAATCACTGACGTAATTATTGAAGCGGCAGGTCCCGAATTGGAATCTGTTAATGAAATCAGGATCAGAAAGGGCAGACAGATCGTGTTGAAATCGAAAGCCGGACAGCAGATCATTCGCTATGAGCCAACTGATGAAGATTGTCACAGGCTCCTTGAAAAAATATCTGATCATTCAGTGTACTCAATCTCCAGGGAGCTTGCAGAAGGGTTTATTACAGTCAAAGGCGGACACCGGATCGGGGTGGCAGGTGAGATGACAGAAAGCTTACATCAGGTCCCTACTTTTAAATATATCTCGTCATTTTCAATCCGTATTGCCCGTGAGTTCATTGGAATTGCGAATGAAATGATGACAGATATATGGCATCAAAATAAAAAGAAGTGGCCTCATTTTTTAATTTATGGACCACCTGGCAGCGGAAAGACAACTTTTATCAGAGACGCAGTCAGATTTGTTTCACAAGGAAATCAGTATATCCCGTCTAAGACCGTTTCTTTAATTGATGAGCGTTCTGAAATTGCAGCATGTTATCAGGGGGTTCCCCAGCTTACTTTTGGTCAGAACATCGATGTGCTCGACAAATGTCCAAAAACCCGCGGGATGAAAATGATGCTTAGGGCAATGTCTCCTGATGTCATCGCTGTTGATGAAATCGGCGGGGCAGCTGATGCACTAGCCGTGGAGGAGATTATATCTGCAGGCATCAAGATGATGGTGACTGCTCATGCTGAAACCGCTGAAGAACTGGAGCAGAAAAAAGAGCTGGCCTCACTGATGGCGAAGGATGATTTGTATTTGATTAAATGCAGCAAATTGAACTATAAAATTGATGCGAGATGACGTATTCAATCGGAGCGGTGTGTATCATTCTCAGTTTTACACTTGAAGGTATGAGACGAGCCTCATTACTGATTAAGAGAAGACAGGTACTGCTTGAGTGTCTAAGGCTCTGCAAATGGATGGAAAGAGAGGTTATGGACCGGAGAACATCAGTTTCCGAGATGATCAGCGTACAATGCGAATCCGGTTCAATCCTGACTGAGTTATTAAAGCAGGTTGAATCCGGCATGCTGACTGAGCCGTTTCACGCTGTCTGGAAGCGCGCAGTATTAAATCACCAGGTATTAAAGTGTTTAAAAAAAGAAGATCTGAATTGGCTTGTAAAAGTCAGTGATGCGTTTAAAAACATTCATATTCATTCTGTTGAAAAAGACCTTTCATTTACAATCAGCGGTCTGCAGGCCAGATATGAAGAGGCGCTTGAATTTGAACATAAATTTGTGAAAATATACCGGACGATTGGATTTATGGCGGGATTGATTGCAGTTTTGCTGCTTATTTGAAACCAGGAGAGATCGCGGGTGTATATAGATGGAGAAACGCTTTTTAAAATTGCCGGAATCGGACTTGCGGTTGCTTTTTTGTATACAGTGCTTGAGCAGGCTGGAAAAAAAGATTATGCACAGTGGCTTGCCTTTTTTGGTGCAATGTATGTGCTCTATATTGTTATCCAGGCGCTCGGCGACTTTTTTGAAGCCGTCAGATCAGTTCTTATGTTTTATGAATAAGGATCAATAATGGAAGAGTTACTTAAAATTGCAGGTATATGCTTTTTAATCGGATTTTTGGCATTGCTGATCAAAGAGCGGTCTCCACATATCGCAATGATGCTTGCATTCTGTGGCAGTGTGTACTTGCTGAATGAGCTGATCATTAAAGTCAGACAGGCGTCAGGTATACTGACACAACTGACGGGATACGTTCCGGGTCTTCAGCAATATTCTATTGTGCTGTTAAAGGTACTGGTCATTGCATTTGTATCAGAAATTTGTATTCACCTTGTCAAACAGCTTGAACAGCCGCTTTTAGCCATGATCATTGAATGGACAGGCAAGCTTTTGATTTTAACGATTGCTTTCCCGGTATTTATTGAATTGATGGAACAAATATTCCAGCTGCTCCCTGAAAACATGTTGCAAGGAAGGCTTTAAATGAATCAGCATCAGGAAGTTGAAACGCTTATCAAAACACAGCTTGAAAAGCAGGATCATTCCGCATGGACAAGTTATTGGACAGAGCTGAATAACAGTTACGGTGAATACCTTCCTGCTTCTCATGACAACTCAATCTGGGATGTCATATTTTCATTTGATGAGGGGATCTGGGGATGGGTTCAGGGACTGATCAGCTACACAATGGTCCAGGTACACGATCACCTTCATTTGATTTTCTGGTTAATACTTCTTTTATTATTAAGCTCTTTTATCCAAGTGATCGAACAGTCCTTCAGTGATCATAAAGTCGCAGCAGTTAGCCCATTAATCCTGATGGGACTTGTTCTGATTACGATCACTTCGAGTGTTCAGCTGTTTCTTGAAGTTATTTTTGATTCACTTCACTCCACAGCTTCTTTTTTAAATGGCCTGCTGCCATTATATATAGCCTCAATTACACTATCTGGCGGTCCTGCTACATCAGCTGCATCATTTCCCATTATGCTGGCAATGGTTTATGTGATCACATATTTAATGAAATCAGTCATTGTACCACTATTTATTTTTTCAATTTTTTTTGATCAGCTGAACTGTCTGTCCGACCGTTACAGTATGGGGAAGGTTGCTGCGTTATGCAGACAGACCGGTCTTTGGATCCTCGGTGTCACAGCGGTTGTTTCAGTATCGATATTGTCTATTCAGACATCTGCTGCTGCCGCTGCTGACGGTGTAGCGGCTAAGTCGGTAAAAACATTAGCAGGTACAATGCTGCCGTTTGTAGGTAAGGTTGTTTCTGATACAGCAGATCTTGTTATGACATCTTCCATGCTTGCAAAAAATATGATTGGTGCAGCAGGTGGATTTATCTTAATTTTTATTGTGTTATTCCCGGCGATCAAAATGCTGATTATCGCAATCATGTACAGGCTCGCTGCAGTGATCATGGAGCCTGTAGCAGGAAGCAGGCTGACAGAGGCTGTGGATGCTGCAAGTAAAGGTATGTTTCACCTTGCGGCGGCACTTCTTCTGACAAGCTGTATCTTTTTTATTTCGATCATTGTGGTTATGTTCATCAGCAATATCCCAATAATGATTCGCTGAGGTGATGATCATACAGTTTTTGACAGAGTGGGCGACAGGGCTCGCGGTATTGATTTTACTTGTACTGGTCACTGACATTTTGACACCTTCTGAAGTGTGGAGACCGTTTATCAAATTTACTGCAGGATTAATTTTTCTGTTCTGGTTTATCAATCCCGTCAAGCATGTATTAAACGATGCAGAGTCTTTCACCATTTTATTTCCTGACACCATTGAAAAATGGATTCATGAAGAAAAAGTGAATGGTGAAGCAGTAATTGAAAGCATGACAGCCGATCAGACTGCATACATATTAGAACAAAGTGAACAAAGCCTCTTGCCGTTGCTTGAAGAAAAGTGTGGCTGTGAAATTGATTCACTTCAAATTGTTCAGCAGGATAATGAATTTCGGATCGTGCTATCAACCAACATTGATAGGGGGGGACTTGAACAACTGGTCACTCAAATTTCAGCACTGCTTGAAATCCCGAAAAAAAACATCATCATATCTGATTAATACCGGAGGATAGAATGAATAAAATCAAAGAAACGATTTTTTCTTCCAGAGACCCGACATTTCAAAAAAAAATCCCGATCATTATATTACTTCTTTTCATTGGTGTCATGATCATCACACAGAATAGAGATCCTCAGGAACCTGAATTGACAGAAGAAGAAACGGCAGACCAGGTGACGGAAATTTCGGACCTGGAGCGGCAGCTCGAAAAGAAAATGACGACACTGCTGAAAAAATCGCTCGGAACGTCAAAAGTGGATGTCATGATTACGCTCAGCAGTGGTCAGAGGTTAATATATGAGCGCAATGAATCAATTCAGCAGGATAGTGGAGAAGAACAAAGGGAGAACCAGCAGTCTGTATCCGGAAGAAAATCCACTACTTCGGAAGTTGTTTTCGGACAAGCATCATTAAATGGTGAACCGGTGTTGAAATACATTGAAAAACCCCCGGTTTCAGGCGTATTAATTGCAGCTGAAGGTTCAGAGTCAGCAGGTATCAGAAAACGTATTATTGAAGCAGTCTCCAAAGCGCTTGATGTATCTACGCACAGGGTGGCTGTCATACCATACGAATAAGGGGATGAGCGTATGTTGAAAAAGCAAACTGTCTGGCTATTGACAATGATTGGTCTTGTAGTCCTGCTGTCGGTTTACTATGTCATGTCACCGACTTCTCAGACTGCCGTTACATATGAGGATTCTGAAGTTGTCAGCACTGAAGATGGTGAAGAGTGGGTATTTGAAGATGAAGTGGAAGTGTCAACTGAAGGCTCACCTGAAGATTTGTTCAATGTACTGAGAATGGAAGTTCAGGACGAAAGAAGCGCATTGAAAGAACAGCTGACATCTAAAGTCGCTTCAGCCGATTTTTCAGCAGCCGAAAAAGATGAAGCTTATGAAGCCATGGAAGAGCTGAATCGACTTGAGTCAAAGGAAAAACTGATCGAAACGATGATAAGGGCAATGGGGTATGAAGATGCACTGGTCAGAACAGATGATGATCGAGTATTAATTACAGTTAAGTCGATTGAACACGAGCATTCCAAAGAAGCCGCCAATGAGCTGGTTCAGCTTGGGCGCAGAGAAATGGGAGAAAATACTTTTGTATCTGTCATGTTTGAACCGGCAGAATAACCTCAGCTAAAATGCCCTTTAAGCCACCGTCAGGAGGCTTAAAGGGCATTTTTTTTATGGTGTTCAGTTATTTTAGGAAACAAAATTTGTGTTACAATCAGATTTGTGAAAGCGTTTTATCTGCTCTTTTCTTGCCTGTCTTGAATTTTGGTTAAGTATTAGCGTATGATAATAGCAGCTGCTGCTAATTAATATGATGATCAGGGAGTGTAAAATATGTTAAAAGTACAAGAAATCAGAGAACTAATTAAATTAATCGACCAATCCTCAATTGATGAATTTACATATGAACAGGATGGCGAAAAACTGAAACTGAGAAAGCAGGCTAAAAAATCAGCTGATTATTCAGAACCGGTTCAGCAGGCTGAGCCAGTTGTTCAGCCAGCAGAAGAAGTAAAAGCACCTGCTCCTGCACAAAAGGAAAAGCAGCCTGAGCCAGTTCAGGAAGCTCAGCCGGAGCCTGCAGCAGACCTTGAGAATACAACAGAGATTAAATCACCGATGGTAGGAACTTTTTATGAAGCATCATCACCGGATGCCGGGCCATTTGTAAAAGTGGGTTCAAAAGTATCTGCTGATACAACGGTTTGTATTGTTGAAGCAATGAAATTATTTAATGAAATTGAAGCTGAAACTGAAGGGGAAATTGTTAAGATCCTCGTAGAAAATGGCCAGCTTGTTGAATACGGACAGCCTCTATTTCTTGTTAAAAAGTAGTTAGGAGAGAATACGTATGATAAAAAAAGTATTAATTGCCAACCGGGGAGAAATCGCAGTACGCGTGATTCGTGCGTGTAAAGAAATGAACATTGAAACCGTCGCTGTTTATTCAGAAGCGGATAAAGAGGCACTTCACGTTCAGCTTGCAGATGAAGCGGTATGCATTGGACCGAAACTATCAAAAGACAGTTATTTAAACTTTACGAATGTGATTTCAGCTGCCAAACTGACGGGTGCTGATGCAATCCACCCGGGTTACGGCTTTTTGGCTGAAAACGTTGATTTTGCTGAATTGTGCAGAGACTGCAACGTTACATTTATCGGACCGAGTCCTGAAGCAATCTCTAAAATGGGAACAAAAGATGTAGCCCGTGAAACGATGAGAGAAGCGGGAGTACCGGTTGTTCCAGGTTCAAAAGGGATAATTGCCTCAGTTGAAGACGGACTCGCTCTCGCTGAAGAAATGGGATATCCAGTCATCATTAAAGCAACTGCCGGTGGAGGCGGTAAAGGAATCCGCGTGGCAAAAAGCAAAGAGGATCTTGAAAAAGGTATTAAGGCAACGCAAAGAGAAGCTGAAGCTGCTTTTGGAAATCCGGGTGTGTACATAGAAAAGTTCATTGAAGATTTCCGTCACGTTGAAATTCAGGTGATGGCTGATACACATGGGCAGACGATCCATCTCGGAGAACGCGACTGTACAATCCAGAGAAGACTTCAGAAACTGCTTGAAGAAACGCCTTCCCCTGCACTTGATCAGGAGGTCCGTGAAAAAATGGGTGATGCTGCTGTGAAAGCGGCTGAAGCTGTTGGTTATACAGGCGCCGGGACAGTTGAGTTCATTTATGACCATAATGAAAAATCATTTTACTTCATGGAAATGAACACAAGAATTCAGGTTGAACACCCTGTAACAGAAATGGTGACAGGTGTAGACCTGATTAAAGAACAGATCAAAGTTGCTGCTGGTGAAAAACTCAGCATCTCACAGGATGAAGTAACATTTACAGGATGGTCAATGGAGTGCAGAATCAATGCTGAGAATCCTGAAAAGAACTTTATGCCTTCAGCAGGAAAGATTACGATGTATCTTCCACCGGGCGGTCCTGGTGTAAGAGTTGATTCAGCTGCATATACTGGTTATGAAATCCCGCCATATTATGATTCTATGATCGCTAAAGTAATTACGTATGGGGCTACACGTGAAGAGGCAATTGCGAAAATGAAGCGTGCGTTATCTGAGTTTGTTGTTGAAGGTGTTCATACTACGATTCCATTCCATTTAAAGCTGTTAAGCCATGATGTATTTACAGGTGGAGACTTCAATACGAAATTTCTTGAGAAGTATGATATCATGACAAAAAAGGCTGATTAAGAGGGGGATCATATGACTGCTGAAAATGAAAATAATTTATTACAAATGAGCAGCATT
Source organism: Jeotgalibacillus sp. JSM ZJ347 (assembly GCF_044383825.1). Lineage (NCBI taxonomy): Bacteria > Bacillati > Bacillota > Bacilli > Caryophanales > Caryophanaceae > Jeotgalibacillus > Jeotgalibacillus sp. JSM ZJ347. Next base: position 385,284 of record NZ_JBISEN010000001.1, read on the forward strand.
GCACAAAACCAGCTTGGTAAAGTTGAAATTGCACCTGAAGTGATTGAAGTGATCGCAGGCATCGCAGCTTCTGAAGTTGATGGTATTGCACAGATGAGAGGCAATTTTGCATCAGGTGTTGCTGAGAGGCTCGGTAAGAAAAATCACGGTAAGGGAATTAAAGTTGAGCTCGGTGACGAAGGAATTGTGCTTGACGTCTATTGTACAGTGAAGTTTGGTGCAGCAATTCCTGAAGTTGCGCAGAAGCTCCAGGATAATATCAGACAGACGCTCCTTAATATGACTGCACTTGAAGCAGATGAAGTAAACATTCATGTAGTGGGTATCCAGTTTGAATCAGCTAAGACTGAAGATGAAGAGAAAGAATAACAACATGAGACAACAGCTGAAATGGCTGTTGTCTTTTTTTTAGGAGTGTAAGCGCATACCTTTCTTGAATTTTAAAATTCGTGTCATGTTGAGTTAGTAGGGAGCTTCATTTTATGCTATGATCTTTTGTAGACATGGATATTATGCAAATAGAGAAGGAGTTAAACCAGAAATGAAAAGAAGAACGGCCAGAGAGAAAGCGCTGCAGGCGTTGTTCCAGATGGAAATGAATGAAATGACGCCGGAAACAGCGATTGAAAATATTCTGGAAGACGAAAAAAACGACGATTATTTAACAGACCTGGTAGAGGGTGTTAGCGGTCACCTGTCTGAGATTGATCAGGTTATACAGAATCATCTTGAAAAGTGGAAGATCGAACGACTTGCAAGAGTAGACCGTAACATTCTGAGAGTTGCACTGTATGAACTATTATATAAAAAAGAAGATGTTCCTCACAATGTGGTCCTGAATGAAGCGGTTGAAATTTCAAAGCGTTTCGGTGATGAAAAATCAAGCAAATTCGTGAATGGCCTTCTTTCAAAGGTAGTTGCAAACTTACATTCACGTGATTGAATCACGGGAGGAAATGTTGAATGTCAGCTGAAATCATTGATGGTAAAAAAATTGCTCAATCGATGCGTGAACAATTGAAAAACAGAATTGCACAATTGAATGGCGTAAAGCCGGGACTTGCAGTGGTCCTGATCGGAGATAACCAGGCTTCAAAAACATATGTCTCAATGAAGCAAAAGGCATGTGAAGCACTCGATATCTATTCGAAGCTTGTGAAATTACCTGCTTCTGCTACTGAATCAGAGCTTCTTGATATTATTCAGGAGCTGAATAATGATTCATCAATTCATGGAATTCTTGTTCAATTACCGCTGCCTGATCATATTAACGAAACATCAGTTATTGAAGCGATACACCCTTCAAAAGATGTAGATGGATTTCATCCGATCAATATCGGGAGGCTGCAGACAGGCGGAGAAGCATTTTATCCGTGTACGCCAAACGGAATTATGAAAATGCTCGAACATCATGAGATTGACCCTGCTGGGAAACATGCTGTTGTTGTCGGCAGAAGTAACATTGTCGGTAAACCGATGGGTCAGCTGCTGCTCGGTAAAAGTGCGACCGTCACATACTGTCATTCTAAAACAGCAGATCTAAAAGCGCATACACGTCAGGCGGATATTTTAATTGCTGCTGCAGGTATACGCAATCTGATCACTGCAGATCATATTAAAGAAGGCGCAGTTGTGATAGATGTTGGTATGAACCGTGATGATGAAGGGAAATTATGCGGAGACGTCGATTACTCACAGTGCAGCCAAAAAGCATCAGCCATCACCCCTGTTCCAGGCGGTGTTGGTCCAATGACGATCACAATGCTGCTGTTTAATACAGTTGAATCAGCTGAGCGTTTTTCAAGATAACATAAAGCTTCAGCTTAGCGGTTCCGGTTAGTTTCTCGGAACCGCTTTTGCATATTTAGGAGTGTTAAAATGTCCACTTTAAGATACATAACTGTCAGTGCACTGACAAAATACATAAAAAGAAAATTTGACGCTGATCCCCATTTATCCGGGGTATTGATTAAGGGTGAAATATCAAATCTGAAGCAGCCGTCAAGCGGACACATATATTTTACTTTAAAAGATCAGAAAACACGGATCAGTGCGGTAATGTTTTCATCCGCAGCCGGATCATTAAAGTTTAAGCCGGAAAACGGCATGGAAGTTCTGCTTCAGGCGGATGTTTCAGTTTTTGAATCAAGCGGACAATATCAGTTATATGTGAAAAAAATGGAACCGGATGGTGTAGGTGCGCTTTACCTTGCTTATGAACAGCTGAAGGAAAAGCTCCAAAAAGAAGGTTTATTTGATCCAAATAAAAAAAGGACCTTACCGCCCTATCCTGAAAATATAGGGGTCATTACATCTGCATCCGGGGCAGTAATTAAAGATATTATGACGACAGCCGCAAGGAGATACCCAATTGCCACAATTTGCCTTTACCCGTGTTCTGTTCAGGGTGAAAAAGCTGTACCCTCTATTATCCAGGCACTAAATGATGCCAGCAGGGATTCTTCTCTTGATCTATTAATTATCGGCCGTGGCGGCGGATCTATTGAAGAGCTGTGGGCATTTAATGATGAACAGGTCGCAAGGGAGATTGCATCCTTTCCTGTACCGGTCATTTCTGCTGTGGGACATGAAACAGATGTGACGATTGCAGACTTTGCTGCTGATCTGCGCGCGCCAACCCCTACTGCTGCAGCGGAGATCGCTGTTCCGCATATTGAAGAGGTCAGAGAACGGGTGATGAATATGGAAATAAGAGCCCACAGATCAATCTCGCAGCTGATTCAGAATCAAAAGCAGCAGCTCAAAAAATATACGGACTCAATGGTATTCAGAAAACCTGGAAAAATGATTGAACCGCACGCACAGCAGTTAGACAGATTAAATGAACGGCTGTACCGGGAGAGTGCAAAATACCTTCAAAATGCTGAATTAAAAAGAGAAAGAATGCATGAGCGGTTAATCAGACTTAACCCGTCAAGCCAGATAGAACGTAAAAAAAATAACCTCGACCGGCTCGTGGACCGGCTTGAGCATACGACAGTGAAAAAAGTAAACGCAGGACGGCAGCGTTTTATTCAGGCTTCAGCATCCCTTGAAGCGCTGAGCCCGCTGAAAATCATGAACAGAGGGTATTCTCTCGTATTTAATGAATCAGACGAGCTTATTAAAAGTAGCAGTCAGGTAGAAGCTGGAGATAAAATTAAAGTGTCACTTCAAACCGCAGATTTAATCTGTAAAGTGGATCAAAAAGTGGAGCGTGATCATAATGGAGAAAAATAAAGAATATTCGTTTGAAGAAGCAATGGAAGGCCTTGAAAAAATAGTGGAGAAGCTTGAAGAGGGAGATGTCCCTTTAGAAGAAGCGATTGATTATTATAAAAAAGGTGTTGAACTTTCAAAGTTGTGTCATGAAAAACTGCAAAGTGCGGAAAAGCAGCTTGCTGTGATGATGACTGAGGACGGGGAAACGCCGATTGATCCGGAGGAATTATCTGAATGAATGCGCTTGGAAAATTCAGTCATACTCAAAGAATCCTGATAGAAGAGGAGCTTACTTCTGCCATCAGGGAACTCAACGCTCCTGAAACACTAAAGGAATCAATGCTGTACTCGATCAATGCAGGCGGGAAAAGAATCCGTCCGTTATTATTGCTTGCTGTGATGGAAACGTTCGGAGGTGAAACTGAAAAAGGCTTAAAAACAGCAGCGGCGCTTGAAATGATCCATACGTATTCGCTGATTCATGATGATCTGCCAAGTATGGATGATGATGACCTGAGAAGAGGTCTGCCTACCAACCATAAAGTCTACGGTGAAGCAGTTGCGATACTAGCAGGAGATGCGTTACTGACAAAAAGCTTTGAACTTGTCGCTGACTCTTCAATTGATCCTCAATCGAAAGTAAGCATTATTTCCATGCTATCAAGCGCTTCAGGCGCAGAGGGAATGGTCGGTGGTCAAATCGCTGATATTGAAGGCGAGAATAAGCCATTATCACTTGAAGAACTTGAATCAGTTCACAGACGGAAGACTGGCAGGCTGCTTGAGTTTGCTGCAACAGCAGGAGGACTACTGAGCGGTCTCGGTCAAAATGAATTAAATCAGTTACGACAATTCGCTGAGCATATTGGTCTTGCATTTCAAATCAGAGATGATATTTTGGACGTCGAAGGCAAGGTGGAAGAAATAGGGAAACCTGTCGGCAGTGATGAAGGGCGTCAGAAGAGTACGTACCCTGCCATACTCGGGATGGATCAGGCAAAAGAGAAACTGGCTTACCACCTTGCTGAAGCGAGAGGCTTACTTTATGATCTGCATGAAGAACCTGTGCTGCTACTAGAGCTGAGTGATTTAATTGGAAGTCGTAAAAACTGAGTTTATTGCAAGACATCGGAAAAATGAATATGTTATACTGCCATAAATGGGTGGTGCAGTATTCTAGTCAGTCCGCCGTTTCCGAAGGTGGGCCTAAAAATCCACTAAAGGGCATATCGATGAAGTTCCTGGTTTAGGCTTGAGGCGCCCAGCTTTGGGCTTTTTCTGGGAGTAAGGTTTGCGGGCGATCCACAATGGCATGTGGGCGATGACCCGCTTACCGCGGAGGCTTTCATTCTCAGCTGGCATAAAGCATATGCAGGTGAATGATTGTATGAACCTGTGGAAGTGATGACAATCAGCCACAGCGTAGCCTGCCTTGAGTGGAAGGTGAGGGGATTACGGTTACAGAGAACACATTAGTTGGCCATTAATATGTTCTTTTCAGCCCGTATGAAATCACTTCTGCAAAAGAGGATAAGGAATCTGGATCAGGGCTGCCGGGGAAATCTCCTAGACTGTACACACACGTGTTCAGAGGATTAGAGTGCGGACTAAGTGGTAATCCAGTCCGGCAGCGGGTAACCCTGCCGAATTCGATATAATGGGAAACCGCCGGTATGGCAACAGCCGGTGTCGAATTGGGAAAACCTACTGGACCTAAGCCGTAATGTTAACTCTGATCACGACCACCCCCTTTTTTAGTGATAGGTGTGATATCGATTGAACAGCTTCTTACATAAAACAATAAAATGGAGTGTTACGATAGCCGTTATCACAGGAGTGTTAGCGGCTATTTTTTCACTTCTTTCCACAAGTATACTTAATCAGGTGAACTGGACTGTAGGACTGATCGTCGTGCTGATGATTGTAGTAATCGGCGTATTTTTTGACATGCTGGGTATTGCAGCAGCAGCTGGCGAAGAACAGCCTTTTCACGCTATGGCTGCCAAAAAAGTATACGGTGCTAAGCATGCCATACGAATTGTCAGGAATGCAGACCGTTTTGCCAGTTTCTGTAACGATGTGATCGGCGATATTGCCGGTATCATCAGCGGGGCAGCTGCAGCCATTGTGATTATCCAGCTTGCTAATGAACTTCAGCTTGGTCAGGGTTCACTTGTAGAAAGTTCAATAAATATCGGACTGACGAGTCTGATTGCAGCGCTCACTGTTGGCGGAAAAGCGATGGGAAAGTCCCTGGCAATCACTTTTTCCAAAGATATCATATTCAGGGTGGGAAAAACCCTACAATTTCTTGAGGAAAAGCTACACATTGTTATAATGAAAGATACAAAGAAAACGAAATAGAATTCATTTTGGGGTGCAGCGGGCTTTTTTGTAAAATCCCGTCATCCCCTCTAGAGAAAGTGAGTGATCCGGGTGGAGATAAATCAAATTAAAGGCCCTGGTTTTCTAAAAAGCCTGAACAAAGAACAATTAATTGAATTAAGTGAGGAAATCCGTACATTTCTGATTGAAAAATTATCAGCAACCGGCGGTCATATTGGACCGAATCTGGGAGTTGTGGAACTGACGCTTGCGCTTCATAAGCATTTCGACAGCCCTGCTGACAAATTTCTATGGGATGTCGGCCACCAGTCCTATGTACACAAAATCCTTACAGGACGGGCTGATCAATTCGATACGCTCAGACAATATAAAGGGTTATGCGGATTCCCAAAAATGATTGAAAGCGAGCACGATGTCTGGGAAACCGGACACAGTTCAACTTCGCTGTCAGCTGCCATGGGTATGGCGATTGCCAGAGATATAAAAGGAGACAGCAATTATGTTGTTCCAATTATCGGAGACGGTGCCTTAACAGGCGGCATGGCGCTAGAAGCACTTAACCACATTGGTCACGAACAAAAAGATATGATCGTTGTCTTAAACGACAATGAAATGTCAATTGCACCAAACGTTGGTGCACTGCATAGTGTGCTTGGACGTATGAGAACGGCAGGCAAGTATAATAAAGCCAAAGATGATTTGGAATATCTGATCAAAAAAGTGCCGGCTGTTGGCGGAAGGCTTGCATCTGCGGCTGAACGGGTTAAGGACAGCCTCAAGTATCTGCTTGTTTCAGGTATGTTCTTTGAAGAGCTGGGCTTCACTTATTTAGGGCCTGTTGATGGACATAATTTTGATGAGCTAGATGAAAATATTAAATACGCTAAAAAAACAAAGGGTCCTGTGATCCTTCATGTAATCACTAAAAAAGGTAAAGGCTTTCATCCGGCTGAAAACGATACAGTCGGCACCTGGCATGGAACAGGCCCTTATAAAATCGACACAGGTGATCTGATTAAATCATCTGCAAAGGCACCAGGCTGGAGCGCGCTTGTTGCTGAAACTGTTCGTAAAGAAGCAAGAACCGATGAGCGGATTGTTGCAGTTACACCTGCAATGCCGGTCGGCTCAAAGCTTGAAGGGTTTGCGAGTGAATTCCCTGACAGAATGTTTGATGTCGGAATCGCAGAACAGCATGCAACGACGTTATCTGCAGGTCTTGCAACGCAGAATATGAAACCGTTCCTTGCGATCTATTCCACATTCCTTCAGCGTGCTTATGATCAGGTTGTACATGACATTTGCCGCCAGAATCTGAATGTGTTTATTGGTGTAGACCGTGCAGGCCTTGTAGGGGCAGACGGCGAGACGCATCAGGGTGTATTTGATGTTGCTTTCTTAAGAAGCCTTCCAAATATGGTTGTTATGATGCCAAAAGATGAAAATGAAGGTCAGCATATGGTGCATACAGCATTAGCATATGATGATGGCCCAATTGCCATGAGATATCCGAGAGGAAACGGGCTTGGTGTTCCTATGGATGAAACACTGCAGCAGATTCCTATTGGCAGCTGGGAAGTCCTGAAAGAAGGAACTGATGCAGCAATTCTTACGTTTGGTACGACCATACCAATGGCGCTTGAATCTGCAAAAGAGCTTGAAGAAGAGGGAATTTCAGTCAAAGTGATTAACGCAAGATTTATCAAACCTCTTGATGAGGCAATGGTAAAGGATTTACTTGCTGTAAATATGCCGATTCTGACAATCGAAGAAGCAGTGCTGCAGGGCGGGTTTGGAAGTGCGGTACTTGAATTCGCTCACGATCAGCAGTTCTCTCATGCTAAGATCGAGCGAATGGGGATTCCAGATCAGTTTATTGAACATGGAAATGTTGATCAGCTGTTAGAAGAAATCGACCTTACTTCCGAACAGGTTGTAAATGTCATCAGGTCGATTGTTCCATTGAAGGAGAAAAGAGCCTGAGCATGAAAATAAAAAAGCAAAGAGTTGACATTCTACTTGTGGATCAGGGACTTGCAGAAACACGTGAAAAAGCGAAAAGAGCGGTTATGGCAGGGCTGGTTTTTCATAATGAAACCAGACTTGACAAGCCTGGAGAAAAAATCCCTGAAGATGCAGTGCTAACGGTTAAAGGCAAAGTGATGCCTTATGTAAGCCGGGGTGGATTGAAGCTTGAAAAGGCACTAAAGGAATTCAATATAGATGTACAGGATAAATGTATGATTGATGTGGGTTCTTCAACAGGAGGATTTACTGACTGTGCACTTCAAAATGGTGCCAGACAGTCCTATGCAGTGGATGTAGGCTATAACCAGCTTGCCTGGAAACTGAGACAGGACCCAAGGGTTATTGTCATGGAAAGAACAAATTTCAGGTACCTGACACCTGAAGATCTGTCACAGGGATTACCTGATTTCGCTTCTATTGACGTATCCTTTATTTCATTAAGGATCATTCTTCCGGTCTTAAAGACATTACTTAAGCCGGGAAGTGATGTACTTGCGCTCGTTAAACCACAATTTGAAGCAGGGCGGGAACAGGTAGGAAAAAAAGGAATTGTCAGAGATCATCATGTACATCTTGAAGTGGTAAAAAGAATTTCTGATTTTGCAACAGAGTGCGGCTTCAGTTTGTTAAATGCATCATTTTCACCGATTACAGGAGGAGATGGAAATATAGAGTTTCTATTTCATCTTCAGACAATAGAATCGGGAAAAGGTGAGATTTCAAGCAGCGTTAAACTTGAAGATGTCGTATCAGAAGCGCATAAAAGTTTTAAAAAAACAAAAGTTGAGGACAGCCTATAGGCTGTTCTTTATTTATGACTTTACGCTTCTGCAAATATGACCGGCCACTTCTGCTCACGTTAGTGTACAAAATGGAAAATGTACGTTAAGATAACTGTATATTTAAGCATAAATATTCATACAGACGGAGTGAAGAGATGATTAATAAAGGTCAAAGACATATTAAAATCAGAGAAATTATTGTGAATAATGATATAGAAACACAGGATGAACTTGTAGATGAATTAAAAAATGCAGGATTTCCTGTTACACAGGCTACGATTTCAAGGGATATAAAAGAATTGCACTTAGTAAAAGTGCCTCTTCATGACGGCAGATATAAATATTCTCTGCCGGCTGACCAGCGCTTTAATCCGCTTCAGAAACTAAAAAGAACGTTAACGGATGCCTTTGTAAGAATTGATGGTGCCGGTCATCTGCTTGTTATGAAAACTCTGCCCGGAAATGCGAACGCAATCGGGGCATTAATCGACAATCTGGACTGGGACGAAATTCTCGGTACCATTTGCGGGGACGATACTTGCTTAATTATATGCAGATCAGAGGATGAAGCGGATACGATTTCAAAACGCTTTATTGATATGCTTTAAACAGGGGTGATGTTGTTTGTTACAGGACTTATCAATACGTAATTTTGCGATTATAGATGAACTGTCTTTGTCTCTAGAAGAAGGTCTTACAGTATTGACTGGTGAAACAGGGGCAGGTAAGTCGATTATTATAGATGCGGTTCAGCTCCTTGTAGGTGCAAGGGGTTCGGCTGAATTTGTCAGACACGGCGAAAAGAAAGCTGAAATAGAAGGTGTGTTTTCAGCACCTGCCGGCCACCCGGTATTTAATAAGTGCCAGGAATTCGGTATCGAGATCGAAGACGAAATGGTTTTGCTGAAAAGAGATATTTCTTCTTCCGGTAAAAGTTCATGCCGTATAAATGGAAAGCTCGTAACAATTTCTATTTTACGCGAGGTAGGAAGTGCGCTTATTGATATACACGGTCAGCATGAAAGTCAGGAATTGATGGATGAATCCGCTCATATTAATCTGCTTGATCAATTCGGCGCTAAAGAAATCAGTGAAGCAAAAAACAATTATCAGGAAATTTATGACGTCTATGCCGATCTAAAAAAGCAAATCAGATCATTATCTGAAAATGATCAGCAAATGGCACACAGACTTGATCTGATTCAGTTTCAGTATAAGGAAATTCAGGATGCTGATCTCTCAATTAATGAGGATGAAGAATTGATGGAGGAAAAAATCAGGCTGTCCAATTTCGAAAAGCTGTATGAATCACTGCAAACTGCATACGATGCTCTTCAGGGTGAACAGCGCGGACTCGATTGGACGGGCCTGGCTATGTCGAATATGGAACACGCCGCTGCTATTGATGTCGAATTAAAAGATGTCAGTGACGCAATCAGCAGCCAGTTTTATCTGCTCGAAGATTCAGCAAGGGAGATCAGGCAGCATTTGGATGGGCTTGAATTTGATCCAGAGAGACTCCAGATGATTGAGGACAGACTGAATGAAATCAATCAGCTAAAACGTAAATACGGCTCAAGCATTGAAGATATAATGGAATATTTCTCAGGTATTGAAGAAGAAATTGAAGCCATTACAAATAAAGACTCATCACTCGAAGAATTGAAATATAAACTTGAATCAGTCAAAAAAGATTTATCTGTAGAAGCTGAAAATTTATCTGCTCTCAGAAGAAAGTGGGCAGATATTTTAACAGAAGCGATTCATGGTGAATTAAAAGCACTCTACATGGATAAGGCTGTCTTTAAAGTATATTTTGCTGAAACCAGACCTGACCAATACAAAGCGGATGGCGTGGATGAAATCGAATTTTATATTTCTACAAATCCGGGTGAACCGTTAAAACCATTAATCAAAGTAGCATCAGGCGGAGAAATTTCGAGAATGATGCTTGCGCTTAAAACAATCTTCTCTCAGCACCAGGGGATCACTTCCATTATATTTGATGAGGTTGATACCGGCGTCAGTGGAAGGGTTGCGCAGGCAATTGCTGAAAAAATTTATTCAATTTCATCCCACTCGCAGGTGCTGTGTATTTCCCACCTTCCTCAGGTAGCTGCGATCAGCGACCGTCATTTGTTTATTTCAAAAGAAGTGAAAAATGATCGTACGCACACGAGTGTCAGTCCTCTCGATAAAGAGGACAGAGTGAAGGAAATCAGCAGAATGATTTCAGGAGTTGAAATTACCGATCTGACCATCAGTCACGCAGAAGAGTTGATTAACCTGGCGCATACAATCAAAAAGTCAGCTGTGTAAAAGCTATCCATTAACGGATAGCTTTTTTCTTTTGGCTTGCTGATATTTTTCCTCTTTTCGCTCAAATTATAATTAGTGGAGAGGAGGGATGCAGATGATCAAAAAGCTGATTCTAGCCGTTTTAGTCTTTAGCTCTGTAACAGCACAATATTGTGCTGCAATCGAACTGATACCAGGCGGTCAGTCAATTGGAATTGTTCTTGAAACAAATGGTGTATTAGTCACGGGTTTTTATGCTCCTAGTAATGAAATATCTCCTTCAGAGCGGGCTGGAATTAAAATCGGAGACAGAATCAGCAGCGTAAACGGAAAAAAAATTCAAACTGTAGAGGAATTGAACACTTTAATTAGTAAAGTTCAGTCAGAAGAAACGATCAGTCTTGAAGTAATCAGAGATAAAAGCACATTCACAAAACAAGTAAAGCTGGTTAAAAATGAACACGGTCAATCACAACTTGGATTTTTTGCAAAGCATGAGATCTACGGAGTCGGAACACTAACTTATATTGATCCTGAAACACTCCGTTTTGGAGCGCTTGGACATGTTGTTTCTGAGCAGCATACCAGACAGCCTGTTGAAATGAAAAGTGGTCATATTAAAGCAGCAGATATCAGAGATATTCAAAAGAGCAGGGCAGGCAGTCCGGGTGGTAAAATTGCATATTTAAATGATAAAACTAGCATGCTCGGTGAAATAAAAAAGAATGCATCGACCGGCATATTTGGTGAATTATTTCAGCGTGAGATCAGTGGTGAAGGTGCAAAAGCAATGAAAACTGCTCAAAAGCATGAAGTAAATAAAGGAAAAGCTGAAATTTTGACTGTATTAAAAGGACAGGATATTGAAGCCTTTCAAATCGAAATTCTTGAAACAGATGCGACGCTTCCAAGTGGAGAAAAAGGGATGAAGATCCGTCTGGCTGACCCTGGTTTAATTGATAAAACAGGTGGAATTATTCAGGGGATGAGTGGAAGTCCGATCATACAGAATGAACAATTAATTGGCGCAGTTTCACATGTATTAATTCACCAGCCAAATGAGGGATATGCACTTTATATAGAAGATATGCTGAAAGAACAGGCCTCCTAACCTGTTCTTTTTTGTACATATCTGTAAAAAAGTTGGACCTTGTGGAATTTCATGATAAACTGTAAATGAATTCGACATTATGTCAGTTAATGTTGAAATATATCGAAAAATAGAGCATACAAGAGTATTCGAAAGAAAAATTGTATATTTTTTAAAAAAGTCTTACAATGAGAAGGGATTTATTTCCGCGTGTCGAATACATTAAGTGAGAAATCATAATGGGGAGGAATTATAGTGGAGAAGATGAAGGTTTGTATTATTGATGATAATCGTGAATTAGTATCAACATTAGAAACATTTATTAACAATCAGCCTGACATGGAGGTAGTTGGTACTGCATTTAACGGGCAGGAATTTCTAGATATGATAGAAGAAACATCAGTGGATGTCTGCCTGCTTGATATCATAATGCCTCATATAGATGGATTGAATGCACTTGAAAAAATGAAAGAGCTTGAGCTTGAAAAGAACCCCCATGTGATTATGCTGACTGCATTCGGCCAGGAAGATGTAACGTCTAAAGCGCTTGAACTTGGTGCATCCTACTTTATTCTAAAGCCGTTTGACATGGAAAACCTGCTGCAGGTGATCCGTCAGGTACTTGGTAAAAAAGAACGTCCGATGATGAGCGGTGCAAAGCGTGAGAAAAATAAAAAGCCAAACCTCGACGCGAGCATCACAAGTGTTATTCATGAGATAGGTGTACCTGCTCATATTAAGGGGTATATGTATCTAAGAGAAGCGATTTCGATGGTGTATCATGACATCGAACTGCTGGGCTCAATTACAAAAATTTTATATCCTGATATTGCTAAGAAATTTAATACAACATCTTCACGTGTTGAGCGGGCGATCCGTCACGCAATTGAAGTTGCGTGGAACCGCGGTAACGTAGATGCAATAACAAATATGTTTGGTTATACCGTATCAGCTGCAAAGTCAAAACCTACTAATAGTGAATTTATTGCGATGGTTGCAGACAAGCTGAGACTTGAGCATAAAGCAAGCTGACAAATAAGTAGACAGAACGCCAGTATCCAAACTGGCGTTTTTACTTTTAATTTAATACTTGTCCAAAGGGGTGATGATCATGACAAAAGTATTTGCTCACCGTGGAAGCTCTCTAAAATATCCGGAAAATACAATGCTGGCCTTTAAAAAAGCTGAAAAAACAGGCTGCTACGGAATTGAACTGGACGTACATATGTCTAAAGACGGCTATCTATTCGTCATCCATGATGAAACGGTCAACAGAACAACAAATGGCAGAGGATATATTAAGGATTTAACTAAAAAAGAATTGAAAAAACTTTCAATTAAAAGAAAATGGTTAGGGAATGAAAAAATTCCTTTGCTCGATGAAGTACTTGAATGGGCGGGTAACACCAGGCTGGTCATCAATATTGAAATAAAAAACGATAAGATACAGTATGAAGGAATAGAAAAAGCGGTTGTGCAAAAAGTTGCAGAATATGGTTTAGATCAACGCGTGGTTTATTCAACTTTTAATCATGAAAGTGTGAAGATATTGAAAAGAATCACTTCTTCAGAGGTGGCGGCACTCTATTCAAAAAAAGGGATCAATCCTGTTTTACTCGCCGGATCCACAGGGGCAGATGCGATTCATGCAAATCACCGGGTTATGACTGAACAGCTGATGAAAGATTGTCAGCATCATCACATTCCTGTCAGGTTATATACATTGAACAAACCTGTGCTTATTGAGAAGTGGATCGATGCAGGACTTGCGGGCGTGATAACAGATAATCCGGAGCTTGCAGAGAAAATATTAAAGGAAAAGCAGTAAAAGCTTAAACCGCTTTTACTGCTTTTTTTTAATGAAGCGCTGCTGCACTTTATTTTTTTTGCGGTCCCGGTGCAGAAGAAAACCGCCAATAAAGCTCAGACCTGCAAGAAACATGATCAGTCCGAGGAAGAATTGAAGGGAAAGTGAAGGGAGCCAGGAAACCTGAAGACCAAAAAACATATCCCTCATCAGCTTTATCCCGTAAGCAGCCATAACGCCTGGGATTAATAGAATAATTAATGCGATCATACGTGCCATATATTAACTCCTTAAAACATTCATTTATGTACAAACTATGCTATGTATAAAAAGCATTGTCAAGGAAAGGGCTTTCATGTACAATAAAGTAGGTTGCAAGATATTGCGTGAAATTGAGGGAAGGATGAAATATATTGCAAAAGGTGCTGATTGTCGGAGCTGGGCGTGGAGGTGTCGCCTTGCTGCAGGTAATGGCTGAAAGTGATGCTTTCTCGGTGTATGCAGTTGTCGATCACGATCCGCAGGCGCCGGGTCTTACATTGGCACAGTCACTAAACATTGAAACGGGACAGGATTGGAAAAAATATTTAAGTGATCAGACTGATATCATTATTGATGTTACAGGTGATGAAGAAACCTTTAATCAGCTGAGGGAAGCAAGATCGAGAAAAACAGTCTTAATTCCCGGAAGTGTAGCATCCCTTGTTTATCAGCTGTTAACAGAAAAAGAATCGCTAATTACTCATCTCGAGCATGATTCTTACATAAGAGAACTTGCCATGAATTCTACACACGACGGAATGATCGGGATTGATTGTGATCACAGAATTATTTTATTCAATAACAGAGCGGCTGAAATGATCGGAATCGAAAAAGATAAAGCACTTCACCAATCCATTTATCAAGTAGTTCCGCTCAGTGGGCTGCCGAGAATTATCGAAACAGGGCGTACAGAAAATAATCAGGAGCTTATCCTTGATAACGGCACGAAAGTCGTTACGACCAGAATCCCGATGGTAAATGAGTCAGGTGACGTGATCGGTGCATTTGCAGTGTTCAAGGATATTACTGAAGTTGTGAACCTTGCTGAGGAAATGACAAACCTGAAGGAAATTCAAACAATGCTTGAAGCGATCATTCAATCAAGTGATGATGCCATTTCTGTAGTGGATGAACAGGGACGGGGCTTAATGATCAACAGGGCTTACACTAGATTAACAGGGCTTAGTGAATCTGAGGTCATTAATCAGCCGGCAGAAGCAGATATCTTTGAAGGTGAAAGTATGCATATGCAGGTCCTTAAAACGAGGCGACCTGTCCGTGGAGTGAAGATGCTTGTCGGTCCAAACAGAAAAGAAGTAGCTGTGAATGTCGCGCCGATTATTGTAAACGGTCAATTAAAAGGTAGTGTCGGCGTAATTCACGACTTATCAGAAATACACCAGCTGACATCAGAACTTGACCGTGCAAGAAGAATTATCCGGTCACTTGAAGCGAAATATACGTTTGAAGATATTCTCGGGAATTCAGATGAAATGTTACTTGTAACAGAGCAGGCGAAAGTAGCTTCTAAAACAAATACAACCGTATTGCTCCGTGGTGAACAGGGTAGCGGAAAAGAGCTGTTTGCTAATGCGATTCATAATGGAAGTGACAGAAAGTATAACTCGTTTAACAGAGTGAATTGCGGAAGCATGCCTGCAGCGTTTTTACTTGATACACTCTTTGGCACTGAAGCTTCAGAAGGGCTTTTTGAACAGGCTGGCGAAGGAACAGTATTTCTTGATGAGATTGGTGAGCTGAGCCTGGAAGCGCAAAAAAAATTGCTCAGTACACTAAAAACCAGAGAAATTGAAAAGAATTCTAGTGAAGTGGTTCCGTTCAAAGCGAGAGTTATAACCGCTTCTCATATCAATCTGGAAAGGGCGATTGCAAAAGGGCAATTCTCAGAGGAGTTATACTACTATCTTTCCAGATTAACGCTTCAGCTGCCGCCGCTCAGAACGCATAAACAGGATATGCCTGTTATATGTGAAAGGCTGATCCTTAAGCTCAATCAGTCATTTGGGAGAACAGTTAAAGGGATCTCAAAACCTGCACTTGAGCAGTTAATGGACTATGAGTGGCCTGGAAATGTCAGAGAGCTTGAGAACGTATTAAGCAGAGCAATGATTTTTATGGATCAAAAAGAAGAGACCATAGAACAGAAGCACCTCATCCCGCTTCAGAGTGAACCGGCACTAAAACGTGAAATGAATGGTCCGTTAGCTGAACAGCTCGAGCATGTTGAAAAAGAAATCATTGAGCAGACATTGAGAAAACATAATGGAAATAAAACAGCGAGTGCGAAAGAACTCGATATCTCAATCAGAAACCTGTATTACAAAATTGAGAAATATCAGGTGGAAACTGAAAGGAGTGGATAGATTGGTTCGTTTTGATGATCTGATCAAAAAAGCGGAATCAGCAGCCGGAGCGACAGTTGCAGTTGCTTCTGCTGAAGATTATGAAGTACTAAAAGCAGTAGAAATGGCAATTGAAAAAAGATTAGCTACTTTTATTCTTGTAGGTGATGAAGCAAAAATCAATGCGATCATTCAGGAATCCTTCCCTGCGCTCACTGAAGGTGATATTAAGATTCACCACGCTGATAACGCGCAGTCTGCTGCACTTGAAGCTGTCAGACTTGTCAGCTCAGGGCAAGCAGGTGTGCTGATGAAAGGGCATGTGGAAACAGCAGTTTTATTAAAAGCTGTTTTAAATAAAGAAGTCGGATTAAGAACGGGAAATGTTTTATCTCATGTCGCACTGTTTGAAGTGCCTTCAATAGAAAGAAGCATTTTCATCACGGATGCTGCAATGAATATTGCACCAGACTTAAGTCAGAAGGTGCAAATCGTGCAAAATGCAGTAAAGATTGCGCATGGTGCCGGTGTTGATAATCCATCAGTTGCACCTTTAGCTGCAGTTGAAACAATCAATCCAGCGATGCAGGCAACACTGGATGCAGCCGCTTTAACTCAAATGAACCGGAGAGGTCAGATCAAAGGCTGTATCATTGATGGTCCACTTGCACTTGATAATGCAGTATCTGAAACTGCCGCTGCACATAAAGGAATCACAGGGCCGGCAGCAGGTAAAGCTGATATCCTGCTGGTGCCGTCAATTGAAGCGGGTAACATTTTATATAAATCTCTTATGTATTTTGGTAACAGTAAAGTCGGTGCAGTGATTGCGGGTGCTAAAGCACCTATTGTATTAACTTCCAGAGCTGATACAGCAGATAGTAAACTCTATTCACTTGCACTTGCAATTTGCACAACATATTAATTAGGGGGCAATTACAATGGAACTTTTTACTTATATGGAGAAATATGATTACGAGCAGTTAGTATTCTGTCAGGATAAAAATTCAGGCTTAAAAGCAATTATTGCCATTCACGATACAACACTTGGACCTGCACTTGGCGGAACAAGAATGTGGACGTATGATTCAGAGGAAGATGCAATTGAAGATGCGCTGCGTCTTGCAAAAGGGATGACTTATAAAAACGCTGCAGCAGGACTGAATCTGGGCGGAGGAAAAACGGTTATTATCGGAGATCCGCTAAAAGACAAAAATGAAGAAATGTTCCGTGCATTCGGCCGTTATATTCAGGGGCTTGCAGGCCGTTATATTACAGCAGAGGATGTAGGCACAACGGTAAAAGACATGGACCTGATCCATGAAGAAACTGACTATGTAACAGGAATTTCACCAGCATTCGGTTCATCAGGTAACCCTTCACCAGTAACTGCATACGGCGTATACCGCGGTATTAAAGCTGCAGCGAAAGAAGCATACGGCAGTGACTCGCTAGAAGGCAAGACAATTGCTGTCCAGGGAGTTGGAAACGTGGCATTCACGCTTTGCCGCCACTTACATGAAGAAGGTGCAAAGCTGATCGTAACGGATATCAACAAAGAATCTGTTCAGCGCGCTGTTGATGAGTTTGGAGCGAAGGCGGTTGAACCAAATGAGATTTACGGCGTTGACTGCGACATCTTTGCACCATGTGCACTTGGTGCGATCATTAATGACAATACACTTGAAGTATTAAAAGCTGATGTCATTGCAGGTGCTGCAAATAACCAGCTGAAAGAAACAAGACATGGTGACATTCTTCATGAACGTGGCATTGTTTATGCACCTGACTATGTCATTAATGCAGGCGGCGTAATCAACGTAGCTGACGAATTATATGGATATAACCGCGAACGTGCAATGAAAAATGTTGAAAAAGTATATGATAATGTTGCACGCGTATTTGAAATTGCAAAACGTGACGGAGTACCGAGCTATCTTGCTGCAGACCGTATGGCTGAAGAACGCATCGCGAGTATGGCGAAATCAAGAAGCCAGTTTTTACGCAGTGAACATAACATTCTAAGCAGAAGATAATAATTGAATATGCTGATGCACCTGACTTTCAGGTGCATTGGTTTGTAAGTATGGAGGGAATATCGTGCAGGATCAACAATACAGAATTTTAGTCATTAACCCTGGATCAACTTCAACAAAAATTGGGATCTTTGACAGTGAAACTGCGATTTTAGAAAAAACGATTCGCCATGAAACGGCTGAAATTGATCAATTCGAAAAAATAATTGATCAGTATCAGTTCAGAAAGAAAACAATTCTTGAGGCGCTTGATGAAGAAGGTATGAATGTATCCAAACTGGATGCGGTCTGCGGACGAGGAGGTCTTTTGAGACCGATCGAAGGTGGAACTTACAGTGTCAATGATGCAATGCTTAAGGATCTGAGACAGGGGTACTCAGGTCAGCATGCTTCAAATCTCGGCGGTATTATTGCCTATGAGATTGCACAGGGGTTAAATATCCCTTCTTTCATTGTAGATCCTGTTGTTGTAGATGAGCTTTCAGATACGGCTAGAGTGTCAGGATTTTCATTAATCGAACGTAAGAGTATTTTTCATGCACTGAATCAAAAAGCAGTTGCACGCCGTGTAGCGAAAGAGATCGGAAAGCCTTACAGCGAATCCACTTTTATTGTCACGCACATGGGCGGCGGTATTACGGTTGGAGTACACCATAATGGCAGGGTCATTGATGTAAATAACGGACTGCACGGGGATGGACCATTCAGTCCGGAACGGGCAGGTACCGTACCGGCTGGAGACCTGGTGGAACTTTGTTTTTCAGGTGATTACTACAGAGATGAAATTATGAAAATGCTTGTTGGACAGGGTGGTCTTGTAGGATACCTTGGCACCAATGATGCAGTAAAAGTAGAACAGATGATTCAAAATGGAGATAAAAAAGCAAAACAGGTCTATGATGCAATGGCTTATCAGGTGGCAAAAGAAATCGGTGCCGCATCTGCAGTTGTAAAAGGAAAAGCGGATGCAATTATCTTAACCGGCGGGCTTGCTTATGGTAAGGAATTTGTAGGGCTGATCAGTGAACGGGTGGACTGGATTGCAGATGTCATCGTCCAGCCAGGTGAAAACGAGCTACAGGCACTTGCAGAAGGTGCACTGAGAGTTCTTAAAAACGAAGAAACTGCTAAAGTTTATTCAGCACAATAGGAGGTTTAACCATGGCAGAAGAATATGATCTCGTCATACTGGGTGGAGGCACTGGCGGTTACGTTGCCGCAATCAGAGCTTCACAGCTCGGGCTTAAAACAGCAATTGTTGAAAAAGGAAAAATCGGTGGGACTTGCCTTCATCGCGGGTGTATTCCAAGTAAAGCACTTTTAAGAAGTGCAGAAGTATTTGCAACAGCTAAAAATGCAGATGAGTTCGGAGTTGAAATCAGTGAGGCAGTACTGAATTTCACTAAAGTTCAAAAGCGTAAGCAGGCAATCGTTGATCAGCTTCATAAAGGTGTACAGCATCTGATGAAGCAGGGGAAGATTGATGTCTTTGACGGCTTTGGAAGAATTCTAGGACCATCTATTTTTTCTCCAATGCCTGGCACCGTTTCAGTTGAAATGACTGACGGGACTGAAAATGAAATGTTGATTCCCAAAAATGTAATTATTGCAACCGGCTCAAGACCACGTTCTCTTCCGGGACTTGAGATTGACGGTACTTACGTATTAAGTTCAGATGAAACACTGGAGCTTGAAGAACTGCCAAAGTCTATGGTGATTGTTGGCGGTGGTGTAATCGGAATCGAGTGGGCTTCAATGCTCAATGACTTCGGTGTAGAGGTTACTGTGCTCGAATATGCAGATCGTATCATACCGACGGAAGATGCAGACGTTTCAAAAGAAATGGAAAAACTGCTGAAGAAAAAAGGTATTACGATTGTAACGAATGCTAAAGTTGATGCTGAAAGTGCAAAAACAGGTGAAGAAACCTCTATTTCTGCTGAAGTAAAAGGCGAAAAGGTTGAATATAAAGCTGAAAAAATTCTGGTTTCAGTAGGAAGAAGTGCGAATACTGAAGGAATCGGCCTTGAGAATACTGACATTCAGGTGGAAAAAGGATTTATTAAAGTTAATAATAAACTGCAAACAAAAGAATCTCACATTTATGCGATTGGTGATGTGATCGGTGGTCTTCAGCTTGCTCACGTTGCCTCACATGAAGGAATTCATGCTGTAGAACATATTGCGAATATGGACGTTGAGCCGATTGACTACAGCCTTGTTTCCAAATGTATTTATTCAAGCCCTGAAGCTGCAAGTGTAGGGCTGACTGAGCAGCAGGCTAAAGACGAAGGTTACGAGGTAAAAGTCGGTAAGTTTCCATTTAAAGCGATTGGTAAAGCACTTGTATTTGGTAAGTCAGACGGTTTTGTAAAAATCATTGCTGATCAGGCTTCAAATGATATTTTAGGTGTGCATATGATTGGTCCTCACGTAACGGATATGATTTCTGAAGCAGGACTTGCAAAAGTACTTGATGCGACACCTTGGGAAGTCGGTCAAACCATTCACCCTCACCCGACGCTGAGTGAAGCAATTGGTGAAGCCGCGCTTGCGGTTGATGGAAAGGCAATTCATTCTTAAATGCAGGAGGCGAAAAGACGATGACTAAATCACGTCATAAAGAATTAGGTCTGTCCAATGAAGATGTTCTGAAAATATATGAAACGATGCTAATGGCCAGACGCATTGATGAGCGCATGTGGCTGTTAAACCGTTCCGGAAAAATCCCATTTGTTATTTCATGTCAGGGACAGGAGGCAGCTCAGGTAGGTGCTGCATATGCGCTTGATACTGAAAAAGATTTTGCACTGCCGTATTACAGAGATATGGGTGTTGTGCTGCACTTTGGTATGACTGCACGTGAATTAATGCTCTCAGGCTTTGCAAAAGCAGAAGATCCGAACTCAGGCGGACGTCAAATGCCTGGACACTTTGGCCATAAAGCTAAAAGGATCGTAACAGGATCTTCACCGGTTACAACGCAGGTGCCCCACGCAGTAGGTCTAGCGCTTGCAGGCAAAATGGAGAAAAAAGATCTTGTGACATTCGTAACGTTCGGTGAAGGTTCATCCAATCAGGGTGATTTCCACGAAGGAGCAAACTTTGCAGGGGTACATAAATTGCCGGTTATTTTCATGTGTGAAAATAACAAATATGCAATTTCAGTGCCGATTGAAAAGCAGCTGGCCTGTGAAAATGTATCAGACCGAGCGATCGGCTACGGAATGCCAGGTATCACAGTCGACGGAAATGATCCGCTTGAAGTATATAAAGCTGTAAAAGATGCTGCTGACAGAGGACGACGCGGAGAAGGGCCGACACTTGTTGAGACAGTATCATACCGTCTGACTGCTCACTCTTCTGATGATGATGACCGTGCATACCGCTCACCTGACGAAGTAGCAAAAGCAAAATCACTAGATCCGATTATTACTTTTGGCGCTTACCTGAAGGAAAACGGCGTAATGGATGATGCGCTGGAAAAAGAAATCAATGACCGAATCATGAAAGAGGTCAATGAAGCGACAGATTATGCAGAAAAGGCGCCATACGCTGATCCGGAATCTGCATTAAAATATGTATACGCAGAACAAGAATAAGGGAGGATAAACCGATGCCGGTAATGTCATATATTGACGCTGTTACATTAGCTATGAAAGAAGAAATGGAACGGGACGAGCGCGTGTTTGTCCTTGGTGAAGACGTTGGAAAAAAGGGTGGCGTATTTAAAGCGACGAATGGCCTTTACGAACAGTTTGGTGAAGATAGAGTAATCGATACACCACTGGCTGAGTCAGCAATTGCGGGTGTAGGAATTGGAGCTGCAATGTACGGTATGCGTCCAATCGCTGAGATGCAGTTTGCAGACTTTATCATGCCAGCTGTGAACCAGATCATCTCTGAAGCGGCGAAGATCCGCTACCGTTCAAATAATGACTGGAGCTGTCCGATGGTTATTCGTGCGCCATATGGTGGCGGCGTTCACGGTGCACTTTATCACTCTCAGTCAGTTGAAGCAGTGTTTGCAAATCAGCCTGGATTGAAGATTGTAATGCCTTCAACTCCACATGATGTGAAAGGACTGCTGAAAGCTGCGATTCGTGATGATGATCCGGTTATGTTCTTTGAGCATAAACGCGCTTACCGCCTGATCAAAGGGGAAGTGCCGGATGAGGATTACACGATTGAAATAGGTAAAGCAGATGTAAAACGTGAAGGTGAAGATATTACAGTCATCACATACGGACTGTGCGTTCACTTTGCACTTCAGGCGGCTGAACGCCTTGCTGAAGATGGTTACAGTGTACACGTACTTGACCTTCGTACAATTTATCCACTCGATAAAGAAGCAATTATCGAGGCAGCTTCAAAGACAGGAAAAGTACTTCTGTTAACTGAAGATACGAAAGAAGGCAGCATCATGGGCGAAGTATCTGCGATCATTGCAGAAAACTGCCTGTTTGACCTGGATGCACCAATTATGCGCCTCGCTGGACCTGATGTGCCGGCAATGCCATACGCACCAACAATGGAAAAATTCTTTATGGTCAACCCGGATAAAGTAGAAAAAGCAATGAAAGAACTTGCTGAATACTAAACATTAAAGGAGGCTATTTCCTTGGGTATTGAAAAAATGACGATGCCTCAGCTTGGTGAATCTGTTACTGAGGGTACAATTGAAAAATGGCTCGTTCAGCCAGGAGATACGGTTAATAAATACGATCCAATTGCTGAAGTAAATACGGATAAAGTAAACGCAGAAGTACCATCTTCATTTACAGGTGTGATTAAAGAACTGATTGCAAATGAAGGTGACACGTTAGAGGTTGGTGAAGTCATCTGCTCAATCGAAGTAGAAGGCGAAGGTTCAGCTGAAGAGGCACCTTCAGAGCCAGAAGAAAAAGCATCGGCTAATGCTGATGAAAAGCCTGCTGCACCAAAAAAGGCATCTGAACCAAAGAAATCTAATGCAAGATATTCACCTGCAGTGATGAAAATGTCACAGGAGCATGGAATTGACTTATCATTAGTTGAGGGATCAGGAAAAGAAGGAAGAATTACAAGAAAAGATCTTCAGAAGATTATTGATTCCGGTGAAATGCCGACAGCTAAAGAACCGGTCGAAGCATCTGCTCCTGCAGAAGTAAAGACTGAAGCACCTGCAAAGCCTTCAGCACCGGCTCCGAAGCAGAATATCGAGTCTGCTCCTGGAGACATTGAGATCCCGGTAACAGGTGTAAGAAAAGCGATTGCAAACAATATGCTAAAGAGCAAGCATGAAGCACCTCACGCTTGGACGATGATGGAAGTGGACGTGACAAATCTCGTTCAATACCGTGATTCAATTAAAGGTGATTTTAAACAAAAAGAAGGCTTTAACATCACATATTTCGCATTTTTTGTTAAAGCAGTTGCCCAGGCACTCAAAGAATTCCCTCAAATGAATTCAATGTGGGCCGGAGATAAAATTATTCAAAAGAAAGATATTAACATTTCAATTGCTGTAGCAACTGATGATGCACTTTTCGTTCCTGTCATTAAACATGCAGATGAAAAAACGATTAAAGGCATCGGACGTGAGATCAATGAGCTTGCCGGCAAGGTCCGTGCAGGTAAGTTGAAATCTGAGGAAATGCAGGGTGGAACTTTTACCGTTAACAATACTGGTTCATTTGGTTCTGTCCAGTCAATGGGTATTATCAATCATCCTCAGGCAGCCATCCTTCAGGTTGAATCCATCGTGAAACGGCCGGTTGTCATGAACAACGGAATGATTGCAGTGCGCGATATGGTTAACCTGTGTCTGTCGCTCGATCACCGCGTTCTAGATGGCCTGGTATGTGGCAGATTCCTGCAGCGTGTAAAAGAAATTCTTGAGAATACATCTGAAAATACATCAGTTTATTAATTTTATTCGGCCGCCAGTGTCTTGCTGGCGGCTATCTTTTCATCTGTACAACTTTTCTTTATACTGTAAATGAGAGAATCGAAAACGATTACAATGGGGAGGGAGCTGCCAAGCAGCACGATTATGACTTTAAGAGACACAGAATTTAAAGCGTCATCATTTGATGAATGGACAGAACAGGTAAAGAAAGTGTTAAAAGGGAAGCCGGTAGAATCCCTGAATAAAGAACTGTTGGAAGGGATAACGATTCAACCGCTCTATACTGACCGCCCTGAACGGTCTGATACCCATATCTCAAGAGGGTGGAAATCTAAAGCCGGGTGGATGGTCTCACAGCATGCGCAGGGTAAACGCGCAGAGGATATCATACAGTTTACGGATGAAGAATTAAAAAGAGGGTCTGAAGTGGCTGCTTTAAATGAAATCACTTCTTCTCTCTTTAATGCCAAAGAGGCTTCAGATTTCCTTGCATTAGATGACTATTTACATATTTATATTAAATACACAGATGTATCTCCATGGCTGTCCGCGATTCAACAAACTGAAGTGACAGGTATATTAGGCAAAGACTGCAGCGGCCCGGAGCTGAGTGAAGACTGGTTTAATGATGTGATTGAGATTGATCAGGTACAACCTGACTTGAAATCAATTATTCTATCAGGTTTACCCGTTCACCAGAGTGGTGCAAATGCAGTTCAGGAGCTTGCCTATATCCTCGCACAGGCAAGCAGAGTCATTCAGCTTGCTGAAAAGTCAGGCTGGAGTGCTGATAAAGTGATCGCTAAAATGCACGCGGAATTTGCCATCGGCTCAGACTTTTTTATGGAAATCTCAAAGCTCAGAGCGTTTCGTGCAATCTGGCGTCATTTTACTGCTCAATATCATGTTGATTCCGCGATCACGATCAGTACTGAAACGTCGCAGTTCACAAAATTAACACAGGATGAACATACCAATATGCTCAGAAGCGGGAATGAAGCATTTGCTGCTGTGTTAGGCGGAACTGATTATTTATATGTCAGACCACATGATTGTTTTAAAGACGTGTCATCAGGACAGGCAGTCCGTGCTGCAAGAAATATTGGTCTAATCTTAAAAGAGGAAATGTTTTTACAACACATGATCGACCCTGCAGGTGGGTCGTATTATATCGAGCACTTAACGAAACTGCTTGCTGAAAAATCCTGGAGTGAATTCTGCGATATAGAAGAGCGTGGCGGGCTAACTGATGCTTATCAGGAACTCATGAAAAACGTTCAAAAAACGCGCGATCTTCGTGATCAGGGAGTAAGAACAAGGAGCATTTCACTGGTTGGTATGAACAAGTATGCACCTGCTGATAAAAACACGATTGACCATATCCCGGAGACAGCCGGTTATGCCTGGGATATTTTAATCAAGAAAGTTCAGGACAATCCTGTTAATAAAGTCGGACTGCTCACTGTTGGTGAATTAAAAGATTACAAGCCCCGTGCTGATTTTGTAAAGGGTGTTTTTGCCGCAGCGGGTGTGATCCCTGAATATGATCAAAACGAGGCGGATGTGTTAATTGTATGCGGTTCAGATGCAGCATACGATCAGTATTTGATTGATGCCGTTCAGTCAAAAAAGCCGAATCAGAAACTATTGGTTGCCGGCAGACGGGATGCAGAGGGGATAGATGGCAGTCTGTATCAGGGAATGGATATGGTTTCATTTTTAGAAGATGTCTTATTTGCCGGGATTGGAGGGGATCATCATGAAGCCTGAATTCAGAAAAGATTCGTTTAAATGGTCTGACTATCAGCATACTGCTGACATCCACAATGAAAAAATGATGACAAATGAAGAAATTGACATCCAGTCATTTTATAAGCAAAGTGATATTAATCGTTCTGATGATCTTAATGAGCTTCCGGGTATTGCACCTTTTACACGCGGACCTTATCCGACGATGTATACGACAAGACCATGGACAATCAGACAGTATGCCGGGTTTTCAACTGCTGAAGAAAGTAATGCTTTTTACAGAAGAAACCTGGAGATGGGGCAAAAAGGATTATCAGTCGCATTTGATCTGGCTACACACAGAGGGTATGACTCTGATCATGAAAGAGTGACCGGAGATGTGGGTAAAGCCGGTGTTGCAATTGACTCTGTTGAAGATATGAAAATTCTGTTTGACGGAATTCCGCTTGATCAGATGTCCGTATCAATGACAATGAATGGTGCGGTACTCCCAATTATGGCTTTTTATATCGTAGCCGCAGAAGAACAGGGCGTTACACCGGAGCAGCTGTCAGGGACGATCCAGAATGATATTTTAAAAGAGTATATGGTTAGAAACACTTATATTTATCCACCGGATATGTCGATGAAAATCATTGCAGATATTTTCTCATATACAGCACAGAAAATGCCGAAATTTAATTCAATCTCAATCTCAGGCTATCATATTCAGGAAGCCGGAGCACCAGCTGATGTTGAGCTCGCTTACACGCTTGCTGACGGTCTTGAGTACGTCAGAACCGGTTTGAAAGCAGGGATTGATATCGACCGTTTTGCACCAAGATTATCTTTCTTCTGGGGAATCGGGATGAACTACTTCATGGAAGTCGCAAAGATGAGAGCAGCCAGAAAAATGTGGGCGTCACTGATCAAACCTTTTAGTCCGGAGAACCCGAAATCACTCATGCTCCGTACACATTCACAAACGTCGGGCTGGTCACTGACAGAACAGGATCCCTTTAATAATGTGATGAGAACATTAATGGAAGCACATGCTGCAGCAATGGGGCATACACAGTCGCTGCATACCAATGCCCTTGATGAAGCAATTGCACTCCCTACTGATTTTTCTGCAAGAATCGCGAGAAACACACAGCTTTATCTGCAGGAGGAAACAGGTATTACAAATGTGATCGATCCATGGGGCGGCTCGTATTATGTGGAGTCACTGACACAGCAGATTATGGAGAAGGCTTGGGCACACATTGAAGAAATTGAGTCACTCGGCGGAATGACCAAAGCGATTGAAACCGGCCTGCCAAAAATGCGTATTGAAGAAGCAGCGGCTAAAAGACAGGCTAAGATTGATTCCGGCAAAGAAGTGATTATTGGTGTCAATCGTCACCGCTTAGACAAGGAAGATGAAATGGATATCCTGTCGATCGATAATGAAAAAGTAAGGCAGGGACAGATTGAAAGAATTAAGCGGATGAGAGAAAGCAGAGACGAAAATGCCGTTACTAAGGCGCTTAAAGCCATTACAGCTGCTGCTGAATCAAATGGTGACAACCTTTTAGAAAAAGCGATTGATGCTGCAAGGTTAAGAGCGACACTTGGTGAAATTTCTGATGCGATTGAAAAAGTCAGCGGGAGACACCAGGCTGTGATCCGTTCAGTCAGCGGCGTATACAGTGATGCGTATACAGACACAGACGCCATTGAAAATGTGCGTGAAATGACTGAAACATTTATGGAGCAGGAAGGCAGAAGACCGAGAATTTTAATTGCCAAGATGGGGCAGGATGGTCATGACCGGGGTGCAAAAGTGATATCCACTGCATTCGCTGATCTTGGATTTGATGTTGATATCGGACCGTTATTCCAGACA
The DNA here is from genome assembly GCF_044383825.1 of Jeotgalibacillus sp. JSM ZJ347. Taxonomy (NCBI): domain Bacteria; kingdom Bacillati; phylum Bacillota; class Bacilli; order Caryophanales; family Caryophanaceae; genus Jeotgalibacillus; species Jeotgalibacillus sp. JSM ZJ347. The sequence goes on from NZ_JBISEN010000001.1 coordinate 412,804, forward strand.
CCTGAGGAAACGGCTGCACAGGCCGTTGAAAATGATGTACACGTCATTGGTGTAAGTTCACTTGCAGCGGGTCATAAAACGCTTGTTCCGGCATTAGTTAAAGAGCTTAAAAAGTGGGGAAGAGAAGATATTATGGTTGTCATCGGCGGCGTCATTCCAGCCCAGGATTACGCATATCTGCTCGGTAACGGTGCATCAGCGATCTTTGGACCGGGAACAGTCATTCCGGCTGCCGCTGAAAAAGTAATAGAGGAAATTTATGAGCGCCTTGGTTACGAGGAAGTTACTGAGGATGAATAATCCAAACAAAAAAAGAGTGTTTAAGAAAAAAACTCAGGATCAGGTGAATATTCAGGAGATTGCCGAAAAAATCACTACAGGTGACAGAGGATATCTATCAAAAGGAATCACACTGATTGAAAGCAGCGCGGTTCATCACAGGCCATATGCAAATGAACTCGTACAGCAACTGCTGCCCAGCGCCGGTAAAAGTATCAGAATTGGTATTACCGGTGTACCGGGAGCGGGTAAAAGCACATGGATTGAAGCTTTCGGAAAAACAGCAGTCAGCAAAGGCTATAAAATAGCTGTGCTGGCTGTTGATCCAAGCTCGTCATTATCAGGCGGCAGCATACTTGGTGATAAAACGCGTATGGAATTTCTGGCGCACCACCCGGATGTATTTATCAGACCATCCCCGTCATCAGGTACTTTGGGTGGCGTAGCCAGGATGACCCGGGAAACCATTTTGCTATGTGAAGCGGCCGGGTACGATCTGATACTGGTTGAAACTGTTGGGGTAGGTCAAAGTGAAGGGATTGTCAGAGGAATGACAGATTTCTTCCTTTTACTTTCCTTAACCGGTGCCGGTGATGAGTTGCAGGGAATGAAAAAAGGAATCATGGAATTGGTTGATGCCATTGTGATCAATAAAGCAGACGGGTCAAACAGGGAACAGGCAATTCAGACAATGCATGACTACAATCAGATTTTACGATTCCTGACACCTGCGACGACAGGATGGAAGCCAAGAGCACATACGTGTTCCGCTTTATATAACGAAGGAATACAAGAAATCTGGGAACTGATCAGGGAATTTATAGAAAGTACGAAAGAAAGTGGAGAATTTGATAAAAGGCGGAGTAAACAGGCTGTTGACTGGATGAGTCAGCTCGTACAGATCCGCCTGAATGAAACCTTTTTTAATCAGCAAAAGAAATATCTGATGAAAACTCTGGAGAGTAAGGTCAGGCAGAATGAATTGTCTCCCTCAGAAGCCGTAGATCTGTTGTTTAATCCGAAAGCATAAAAAAAGGACGACAGAGGGTTCTGCCGCCAAAGAAATCTAGGGAGTTTAGGGGTTAAATCTAGATCCTAGTAGTTATTTTTCCACTTATTTTCTGTTATAAACCTGTTTTAAAGAAAAATTTCATATTATTTTGAAATGCAGATAGTTGATAAAGATGCCCCTGTCATCTATGATTAATCTGTAATCACCTTTAAAGGAGAGTCGGAATATGAGCATGGATTTTAATATTTTTATGAACGACGTTGTCCGTCAGGCGAGAGAAGAAATTGAAACTGCAGGATATGAGCAGCTGACTACACCTGAGGCAGTAGAGGAAACACTTGAAAAAGAAGGTACGACTCTTGTGATGGTTAATTCGGTTTGCGGCTGTGCAGGCGGAATTGCACGCCCTGCGGCAGCTCATGCGATCCATTATGATAAGCGTCCCGACCGCCTTGTAACTGTATTTGCGGGTCAGGATAAAGAAGCAACTGCAAAAGCAAGAAGCTATTTCGAAGGCTATCCGCCATCATCACCGTCTTTTGCATTACTAAAAGATGGAAAGATCATCTCGATGGTTGAAAGACACGAAATTGAAGGGCATGATCCGATGTCGGTCATTGCCAATCTTCAAAGTTTATTTGAAGTACATTGTAAAGAAGTATAATACAGGCATAATGAAAGACCGTCACGGACGGTCTTTTTTATATGCACTTTTTTAGTTGATTGAAAAATCTGAATAATTTTATATTTATTCAGTTTGTAAAAAAGTATTGCATGTTTATAAAAAGTTGATAAAATTAAAACATAATAAATATACAAAAAGTTGTATTAAAATTCATTTATGGGGGAATTGCAATGAAAAAGACATTATTTACTTCAGCACTGGCAGGGGCGTTAATTTTATCAGCATGTGGTTCAGAGGAGGAGCAGTCAGGTCAGTCAGGCTCTTCAGAGGATACACCACAATTAGTGATGGGAACTTCTGCTGATTATCGACCTTTTGAATATGTAGATACAGCAAATGGAGATGAAATTATCGGTTATGACGTTGACCTTGCAAATCTGATCGCAGATGAGCTTGGATTTGAGTTCACGATTCAGGATATGGAGTTCAGCGGGCTGATCACAGCGCTTCAGAATGAGCAGGTTGACTTTGTACTTGCTGCAATGACACCGACTGAAGAAAGAAAAGAAAACGTCGAATTCACTGATATTTATTATGTGGCACAGGATATGATTATTTCGCTTGATGGCAGTGACATTACTTCACCTGAAGACCTTGACGGGAAAACAGTCGGCGTTCAGCTTGGCTCGATTCAGCAGGAATATGTAGACGGACTGGCTGAAGAAATGGACATCACTGTCGAAACGAGAAATCGCATACCTGAATTGATGCAGGATGTTATTAATGAACGTTTTGACGCAATAATTGTTGAAAACACAGTAGCTGAGGGTTACTTAAATAATAACGAAGAACTTTCAGGAGAGACGATTGAAGTTGAAGAGCAGGAAGCAGGTTCTGCGATTGCACTCCCGCTTGAAAGTGAATGGACAGACCAGTTCAATGAAGTGCTGGCTGATCTTGAAGAATCAGGTGAACTTGAAAAGCTTGCAGAAAAATGGTTCGGCGGCGAAGCATCTGAATAATTTGATTTAAAGAGAGTGCTGCTTTAAAAAAGCACTCTTTTCTTTTTCACTCATACACGTAAATTTTTCAGGAGGAATGGATATGAATTTTGAACAGATTATTCCTTCAATGCCTTATATCCTGCAGGGAATCTGGGTTACATTACAGATTGTCCTGATCGCAGGGTTACTCGGTTTTGCAATTGGAATACTATTATCTTTATTTAAAATCGGCAGGATTTCATTTTTAAGGTGGTTTGCTGATGGCTATACTTCAATCTTCAGAGGGACACCACTTGTACTGCAACTGATGATCATCTACTATGCATCTCCGCAGTTATTTGGTGTACAGATTGAAGCCTATACAGCTGCAATTTTATCATTCGGACTGAACTCGGCTGCTTATATCTCAGAAATTATCCGTGCGGGGATCCAGGCTGTTGACAAAGGACAGCGTGAAGCAGCCATGGCCCTTGGCGTACCTTATAATAAGATGATGAAAGACATCATTTTACCGCAAGGAATGAAAAATATTCTGCCTGCATTAATGAATGAATTTATCACCCTGACAAAGGAATCAGCAATTGTGACAGTCATCGGTGTAACTGATATTATGAGAAGAGCTTATATCGTTGGAAGTGACAAGTTTTCGTTCCTCGAGCCGCTTTTATTTGCCGGGCTCATCTATTATGTAATGGTACTTGTTCTGACGTTTGCCGGTAAATGGGTTGAAGGGAGAATGAGAAGAAGTGATTAAAGTAGAAGGATTATATAAATCATTTGGTGATCTTGAAGTCTTAAAAAATATAGATGCAGAAATTAAAGAAGGGGAAGTAGTTGTCGTGATAGGTCCTTCAGGATCCGGGAAATCTACTTTTCTGAGATGCTTGAACCTGCTTGAAGAGCCGACAGCAGGAAAAATTGTCATTGGCGAGGATGAGATCACGAGTAAAAAATTCAATCCTCAAAAGCTGAGATCAGAGGTGGGAATGGTATTTCAGCACTTTCACCTGTTCCCGCACATGACAGTGCTTGAAAACGTAACTTATGCGCCACTTAAAGTAAAAGGTACAAGTAAATCTGATGCTGACAAATTGGGCAGGGAACTGCTCGCTAAAGTTGGACTGTCAGATAAAGCGGATGAATACCCTAACAGATTATCAGGAGGCCAAAAACAGCGTGTTGCGATTGCCAGAGCGCTTGCGATGGAGCCAAATGTGATGCTTTTTGATGAACCTACTTCAGCTCTTGATCCTGAAATGGTAAAAGAAGTTCTTGATGTGATGAAATCACTTGCCGTTACAGGAATGACGATGATGATCGTTACACATGAAATGGGCTTTGCCCGCGAAGTGGCTGACAGAGTTATTTTTATGGATGAAGGCATGCTTGTAGAACAGGCCGATCCTAAAGAATTTTTCAGCGCACCTGCTACAGAGCGTGCACAAAACTTCCTGCAAAAAGTGTTATAATACCATATGTGATCTAACCCAAAGTATTGATATACTTTGGGTTTCTTGTCTATTATTACAGCATATTTGAGCCAGAAAGGGAGAAAAAATGTTTCGTATAGGGTACCGCACAATCAAAACTGCTGCCGGCACTGCAGTCGCTATTGGCATTGCCAGCATGCTCGGCCTTGCAAATTTTGCATCTGCAGGGATCATCACGATCTTATGTATTCAAAACACAAAAAGAAAATCGATTAAGGCTTCATGGAGCAGGGTTGTTGCCTGTCTAATTGCAATGGTGTTTTCGTATTTATTTTTTGAAGGAATCGCTTTTCATCCGATTACGATTGGCCTGTTAATTTTATTTTTTATTCCTACAGCTGTTGCATTGAAGATTAAAGAAGGTATTGTGACCAGCAGTGTCATTATTCTTCACCTTTATACCAGTAATGATATCACCTTATCACTCATCGGCAATGAGTTAATGCTGCTGACAATCGGTGTGATTACAGCACTCGTCATGAACTTATACATGCCAAGCGTAGAGAGCAGGATGGCCCAAATGCAGTCTCAGCTTGAAGAGCAGTTCAAAGAAATTTTTGAGCAGATGTCATCTTATTTAAGAGACACACATACAGAATGGAATGAAAATCTGTTAAATGAAACAGAAAGCTTAATAAAAGAAGGAAAAACGATTGCTTTTCAGGACGTTGAAAACCATTTTCTGCGTAATGAAAATCTCTACTATTTATACTTTACAATGAGAGAAAAGCAATTTGTCCTGATTAAAAGAATGCTCCCGCTTCTTCGCAGCCTGAATTCAGAAGTGGAACAAAGAGAAATGATTGCAGAATTTGTAGAAGATCTGAGTACTCATATTCACCCCGGTAATACAGCCGTGCTGTATCTGAAAAAGCTCTATGATATGAAGCTGATGATTGAAAGCATGCCAATGCCAAAGGAACGGGAGGAATTTGAAACGAGAGCTGCACTGTTTCAGTTCATTCGTGAAATGGAAGAGTATCTTCAGATTAAGCAGTCATTCAGAGGCATTCCTTTATCCAGAAGACAGGTAGCAGACTAAAAAAGCAGTACCTCATCAAATTTAAAAGTGAGGTACTGCTTTACATTTAGCGTTATTAAAATCATTCCATTTAGAAAACAACCATAGATAGTCCGATCGCAAGCGTTGAAGCAAGCATCGCAAAAATCATCAGGTAAACGATAAAAGTTCTGAATTTGCGGTTGCGCAAAATGATTCGCTCCTTTTACAGCATAGTGGTTTAATTGTACACTGAACCTTAATCTGACGCAAGTAGTGGTCAACTTCAGCTGATATCGGTACAATAGAAAAGTAGTCGTTTGAAAGGAGCATTCATATGAAAAAAACAGATCACATTGGTGTTGCGGTAAAATCGATTGATGAAGCACTTCCTTTTTACACGGAAATGTTAGCGCTTACTTTAATGAAGCAGGAAACTGTTGACGCTCAAGGGGTCAAGGTTGCATTTTTAGATGCCGGTAATATTAAAATTGAATTGCTTGAGCCCCTGACCGCGGAATCTCCGATTGCCAAATTTATTGAGAAAAAAGGGGAAGGAATTCATCACGTGGCTTTTGGTGTTGAAAATATAGATGTAAGAATGGACGAATTAACAACAAAAGGTCTTACATTCACATCAGAAAAATCAAAACCTGGTGCCGGCGGTGCACAGGTCGCTTTCTTACATCCTAAACAGGCGCATGGTGTTTTATATGAGCTTTGTGACCATTCTTATGACGGAGGCGACAATCATGAGTGATATGTTCGAAAAAATTAATGAATTATATGATAGAAGAAGAGAAATCGAGCTTGGTGGCGGAGACGAACGAATTGATAAACAGCACGAAAAGGGAAAGCTGACTGCAAGGGAAAGAATTAATCTGCTTGTAGATGAAGGTTCATTTGTAGAATTAAATCCTTTTATTGAACACAGATGCGGGGATTTTGGTATGGAGGCTCAAAAAGGACCAGGAGACGGTGTTGTAACCGGATATGGAAAAGTGAATGGCCGTCCGATCTATCTATTTTCACAGGATTTCACTGTATTTGGAGGCGCACTTGGAGAGATGCATGCAGCAAAAATTGCAAATGTGATGGATCTTGCTGCCAAAAACAGAGCTCCGTTTATCGGGTTGAATGATTCCGGCGGCGCGCGTATTCAGGAAGGCGTTGTCTCTCTGGATGGTTACGGTCAGATTTTCTACCGAAATTCAATCTATTCAGGCGTCATGCCTCAGATTTCAGTTATTATGGGACCGTGTGCAGGAGGCGCTGTTTATTCACCTGCAATCACAGACTTTGTGTTTATGGTGGATAAGACAAGTCAGATGTTTATAACCGGACCGAAAGTCATTGAGACAGTGACGGGTGAAAAGATTTCTTCAGAAGATCTTGGAGGATCAAAAATACATAATGCAATCAGCGGTAATGCTCATTTCCGCGCTGAAACCGAGCAGGAAACGCTTGAGCAGGTCAGACAGCTGCTCAGTTATTTACCGCAGTCTAATGAAGAACAGCCTCCGGTAACTGACATTCCTGAAGAATCAGATGACAGACCTGACCTCGCTGATGCCATTCCATTTGATCCGCTTCGTCCATATGATGTACGCCTGGTGTTGGATCATGTTGTTGATAAAGGTTCATTTATGGAAGTGCAAAAGGAGTTCGCGCGTAATATTGTCGTTGGTTTTGCAAGAATTAAGGGTGAGACAGTCGGACTTGTCTGCAACCAGCCGAAAGTAATGGCAGGTGGCCTTGATATCGACTCAAGTGATAAAGCATCAAGATTTATCCGTTTTTGTGATTCATTCAATATTCCAATTATCACGTTTGAAGATGTTACCGGATTTTTCCCTGGTATCAAACAGGAACACGGCGGAATTATCAGACACGGTGCGAAAATTCTTTATGCGTACTCTGAGGCAACCGTTCCTAAAATGACAGTGATCTTGCGCAAAGCATATGGCGGAGCTTACGTAGCACTTAATAGTAAATCAATTGGAGCAGACTTAGTCTTTGCATGGCCGAATGCTGAAATAGCAGTGATGGGTCCTCAGGGGGCAGCCAATATTATTTTTGCGAAAGAAATTGCAAATAGTGATGATCCCGAAACAATGCGTGCCAGAAAAATCGAAGAATACCGTGAAAAATTTGCCAATCCTTTCGTTGCAGCATCAAGAGGAATGGTTGATGATGTCATTGACCCGAGAGAGACGAGAATTAAGCTGATTCAGGGGCTTGAAATGATGCGGAATAAACATGAGGAACGTCCAAAGAAAAAGCATGGGAACATACCGCTGTAATTAACGTGGATTCTTCGTTATACTTGAGGCTCAGCAAACATTTGTGGAGGTTTTAGGATGAATAAAGATCGAGTGGTTAATCAGTTTATTGAATTAGTAAAAGTAGATTCGGAAACAAAACATGAAGCTGAAATTTCAGAAGTGCTGAAAAAAATCTTTACAGAACTTGGCTGTGAGATTCAGGAAGATGACAGTATGAAAGAAACTGGTCACGGGGCAAACAACCTGATCATCACACTCAAGGGACAAGATGAGTCAGCAGATACGATTTATTTTACTTCCCATATGGATACAGTAACGCCTGGTAAGGGGATTGATCCTGTTATAAAAGAAGACGGCTATATTTACTCTGACGGCTCAACCATTCTTGGAGCGGATGATAAAGCAGGTATTGCAGCCATGATCGAAATGATTCATCAGTTAAAAGAACAGAATATTCAGCACGGGGATATTCAGTTTATTATTACTGCCGGTGAAGAATCCGGTCTCGTTGGCGCAAAGGCGCTTGATCCATCCTTTGTAAAAGCGAAATATGGTTATGCAGTAGACAGTGACGGACAGGTTGGTAATATTATTGTAGCTGCTCCGACGCAGGCTAAAGTAAAAGCGGTGATTCATGGTAAAACAGCTCATGCCGGAGTAGCTCCTGAAAAAGGTGTATCAGCGATTACAATCGCTTCAAAAGCGATTGCCAATATGGAACTTGGCCGTCTTGATGAGGAAACAACAGCAAACATCGGCCGCTTTGAAGGTGGCAGCGCAACGAATATTGTATGTGACCGGGTTGATGTATTAGCTGAAGCAAGATCGCTAGTACCGGAAAAAATGGAAAAGCAGGCAGCGGCAATGAAAAAAGCATTTGAAGATGCTGCTGAAGAAATGGGTGGCAGAGCAGAAGTAGACATTCAGGTGATGTACCCGGGCTTCAAGTTCAATGAAGATGACCATGTCGTGCAGCTTGCAAAACGTGCAGCTTCAGCAATCGGCAGAAATTCTGAACTCCTGACTAGCGGTGGCGGAAGTGATGCAAATGTGATCGCAGGTATGGGTGTACCAACTGTAAACCTCGCAGTAGGATATGAAGAGATTCATACTACAAATGAGCGTATGCCGGTTGAAGAACTGGTTAAACTGAGTGAATTACTCACACAGATTGTCATTGAAAGCAACAAGTAAAAAAGCGGGATTCCCCGCTTTTTTATTTTAATAAACTATAATATTATTATGTAAACTAAATAGTGCTGGAAGATCATGTTCTTTTATGGTACATTAGTAACACTTATTAAAGGGGGTAATCTTATGGACGAGGGATTAAAAGCTGTAGTTTTCACATGTGGGAATGAAGAATATGCAATTTCCATTCAGGAAGTCGTTTCGATTGAAAAAGAAGAGAAAGTGAATGCTGTTCCGCACCTGCCTGATTTTATGCCCGGGATAACTGAAGTACGAGGGGAACTGGTCCCAGTGCTTGATTTTGAGCAGATTCTTTACAACAGACCTTTGATCGCGGGAGAATCAAAAATGCTTGTCGTGAAAACAGAGCAGCTGTCAATCGCCATCAGAGTAAAAGATGCAAAAGAAATTATAGATATTCCTTCAGCCCAGCTGAAAGAAATTGGTCTTGCTGCATACAAAAATACGGAATACTTTACAAGTGTTGCACAACTTGAAGATCGTCTTATTACAATCATTGACCCTGAAGTACTGACTGAAAATCTTGAAGGTATGAAAGAAATCAAAGATTATATGGTCCGGGTAAAAACGACAGAACCAGTTTAATACCGGTCACCCCAATGTTCCTTTATTCAGGAACATTTTTTTTTATGTAATTTTCATGTAAAATCTGAGAAGAGGGACTGAAAGGACTGAGTTGATGAGTAAGGGCAAAATCATTCTTCATATTGATATGAACAGCTTTTATGCTTCTGTTGAAGCTGCTCATCAGCCTGAACTGAAGGGAAAGCCGATCGCGATTGCCGGTAACCCTGAAGAACGCAGAGGCATTGTTGTGACATGCAGTTATGAAGCACGGAGTAAAGGTGTTAAAACGACCATGCAGGTCCATGAAGCACTCAAACTGTGCCCTGAACTAATCGTTCTGAGACCGGATTTCACGAAATATAGACAAGCTTCTAAAGCAATGTTTGATATTTTAAGAAGCTACACAGAGCTTGTGGAACCTGTTTCAATTGATGAAGGGTATATGGATATAACAGACCTTGAAGGTAATCCGGTTGAACTAATAAAAGAAATCCAGGATCGTGTGTTAAGAGAACTGGACCTTCCATGCAGTATCGGGGTTTCACCGAATAAATTTCTTTCGAAAATGGCTTCAGATATGAAAAAACCGATGGGGATCACAGTCATACGGAAAAGAGAAATTGCTGAGAAATTATGGCCTCTTCCAATCAGGGACATGCACGGTGTCGGAGAGAAAACCGCAGAAAAGTTGGAATCTTTATCAATCAGTAAGATCGGGGACCTCGCGAAAGCAGATGATATTCAATTAAAATCACTGTTAGGTATTAATGGACTGAAACTTAAAAACAGAGCGTGCGGGATAGATCAGAGAATCGTTGATCCTGAAAGTGTCTATGACTTTAAAAGTGTAGGGAACTCTACCACTTTACCGCGAGACTTAACGAATCAGAAAGAATTACTGAAAATCATTGATCAGCTTTCTGTTAAAGTGAGTGAACGTCTGAAGTCCAAACAAATGCTAGGCTATGGTCTTCAGGTGATGATACGCTTTAAAAATAGAAATACGATTACACGCAGTCTGACACTCAGCCATCCATTATATGAACAGTCACATATATCTGAACACGCTAAATCTCTTTTCCTTAAACACTGGAACGGCACACCGGTCAGGCTTCTTGGCGTAACTGTTCAGGATCTGGCTGATAAAAGTCATGCTTATAAACAAATTAACCTGTTTTCATATGAAGATGACGTAAAATATGAACCGGTGGAAAAGGTAATGAGAGAACTTGAAGAAAAACACGGAAAGGGCATCCTGACAAGGGGTTTGAAAAGCTCAAAAAACCATCAGAATGCCGAAACGAGTTTCAGTAAAGACTTTTTAGATGACCATAATTAAAGGGTCATGATTAGATTTTTTCGCGTTTAATGATACAATAGTTTAGGATCAAAGGGAGAACGAATATAGAAAGGAAGTTGATTATGTCAAAACACCAGTTTGGCGTTGTTGGTTTGGCGGTAATGGGTAAAAACCTTGCATGGAATATAGAAAGCAGAGGTTTTTCAGTTGCTGTATATAACCGATCTTCTGAAAAAGTTGATGATATGTTAAAAGAATCTGAAGGAAAACAGATCCACGGTACATACAGTCTTGAAGAGTTCGTGGATTCTCTTGAAACACCAAGAAAAATCATGTTAATGGTTAAAGCGGGTCCTGCAACTGATGCAACAATTTCAGGTCTGCTGCCACTTCTTGATAAAGGTGATATCCTGATCGATGGAGGTAACACGTTCTATCGTGATACTATCCGCCGTAATAAAGAATTAAGTGAATATGGTGTTCACTTTATCGGAACAGGCGTATCAGGCGGTGAAGAAGGCGCGCTTACAGGTCCTTCAATTATGCCTGGCGGACAGAAAGAAGCATATGACCTTGTAGCACCGATTTTCAACGAAATTTCTGCCAAAGTAAACGGAGAAGCCTGCAGCACTTATATTGGTCCTGATGGTGCTGGACACTACGTGAAAATGGTGCATAACGGAATTGAATATGCTGATATGCAGCTGATTGCGGAGTCTTACTTCCTGATGAAGCAGGTACTTGGATTAGACGCAGAAGCGCTGCATGAAGTATTCTCTGAATGGAACAAGGGTGAACTTGACAGCTACCTGATTGAAATTACTGCAGATATCTTCAAGAAATATGATGAAGAAACAGGCAAACCAATGGTAGATGTGATCCTGGATAAAGCAGGACAAAAAGGAACAGGTAAATGGACAAGCCAGAGTGCGCTCGATCTTGGTACACCACTGCCAATCATCACTGAATCTGTATTTGCAAGATTCATTTCAGCACTTAAAGATGAACGTGTAAAAGCAAGTGAATTGTTAAATGGACCGACACCTCAGTTGCCTGAAGAAGATAAAAAGGAGTGGGTAGAAGCGATCAGACGAGCACTTTACATGTCAAAGATTGCTTCATATGCACAGGGCTTTGCACAAATGAGAGCCGCTTCTGAAGAATATAACTGGGATCTGAAATTCGGTGAAATTGCAATGATCTTCCGCGGCGGATGTATTATCCGTGCGCAGTTCCTTCAAAAAATTAAAGAAGCCTATGACAGAGATCCAAAACTGATGAACCTGATGCTTGATGATTACTTTAAAGAGATCGTTGAGAACTATCAGAGTTCACTGCGTGATGTCATTGCACTGGCAGTTAAAAACGGTATTCCTGTTCCAGGATTCTCTACAGCGCTATCTTATTATGACAGCTACCGTACAGCAGTACTCCCTGCTAACCTGATTCAGGCTCAACGGGATTACTTTGGTGCACATACGTACGAACGTGTTGATAAAGAAGGTACATTCCACACTGAATGGATGGAATAACATATACCCGCCTCTCAAGTTTGAGAGGCGGGTATTATAGAATGGAGAGCTGATATGAGAAGGTTATATGGTGCAATTGTGTTATATGCAGGGATCATGCATTTCTTTAAAGAGAGGAATTTTAGGAAGATTGTTCCTCCCATTCTACCGTTTAAAAAAGCCATTGTTTATCTAACCGGTGTGATTGAAGTCATACTTGGAGCGATGCTGGCCTTAAACAAGGGTACAAAATATGCCGGCAAAGGACTGGCATACTTTCTGATAGCAGTCTGGCCGGCGAATATTTATATGGCTCAGAAGAACGTTAAGATCGCGGGTAAAAGAATGCCTGCTGCACTATGGGGAAGGGTATTATTTCAAATCCCGCTGATAAAGTGGGCATGGAATATATCAAAAAAGTAAGGCGGAAGAACCCGCCTTACTTTTTTATTGCCTATTCTTCTACGTCAAGCTCACCGATCGGCCACCATTCAAAGCCGTCCTGTTCAAGGAGCCAGTCACTTCTTGCAGGCCCCATTGATCCTGCAAAGTAATTAGGGAACGTCTGATCCTTCGTTTTTTCCCAGTGTTCTGAGATCTTATCTACAAAACTCCATGAGTGTCTGACTTCATCCCAGTGTGTAAAGTTCGTTGCATCACCGAGAATACAGTCAAGAAGCAGCTTTTCATATGCTTCAGGCGTATTAATGCCGTCTATACTGCTTGCTGAATAGCTGAGTTTTACACTGTCAGTATCAATCCCCTGTGTCGTTTTCTTGGCATTTAGATGAAGCGTGATCCCTTCATCCGGCTGAATATGAATGACAAGAAGGTTAGGGTCAAGAGAATGTTCTTTGTTATAATAAAGATTCATCGGGATATCCTTGAACTGAACCACGATTTTTGTAGACTTTACAGCCATACTTTTTCCTGTACGGATATAAAACGGGACGCCTGCCCAGCGGAAGTTGTCGATCATCACTTTTCCGGCAACATACGTTTCTGTGTTGGAAGCACTGTCTACATTTGCATTTTCACGGTAGCCTTTTTGCTCACCCTTATGGTCCGGTCCGTATTGCCCTCTGACGAAATAGTCATCTACTTCCTCGCCTTCAACCGGACGGAGTGCGCGTAATACACGTACCTTTTCACTTCTGATTTCATCAGTGCTCAGACTGATTGGCGGCTCCATTGCAAGAAGCGCAACCATTTGCAGCATATGGTTTTGAACCATATCTCTCAGGGCGCCACTTTTTTCGTAATATCTTCCACGCTCTTCAACGCCCAGCACCTCAGATGAAGTAATCTGGATGTTTGAAATAAACCGGCTGTTCCAGAGCGGTTCAAATAAAGCATTTGCAAACCGGATCACTTCAATATTCTGAACCATTTCTTTACCAAGGTAATGGTCAATACGGTAAATTGATTCTTCAGGGAATGATTGTCTGATCTGGTCGTTTAATGCGTTAGCTGACGGCAGGTTATGACCAAACGGCTTTTCGATCACCAATCTGCAGAATCCGCCGTTATCCGTCAGTCCATCTGCTTTCAGATGATCTGTAATCGTACCGAAAAATTCAGGTGCCATTGCCAGATAAAAAATTCTGTTGCCTTTAAGATCAAACTTTTCATCTAATTCATTCGCTTTATGTTTAAGATTTATGTATGATGAGGAGTCTTCCACATCATGTGATTCGTAAACACAATGCTCAATAAATGACTCGATCTCGTCATGATTGTTTGAAGCTTTTTTTAACGAATCGCGAATGTGCTGTGTAAATTGCTCGTTAGACCATTCACGTCGACCGATTCCAAGCACGGCAAATTGTTTTTCTAAACTTCCCTTCAGATAAAGCTGATATAATGAAGGGTACAATTTGCGTTTAGCAAGGTCTCCGGTTGCGCCAAAAATCATAATTAATGTTGGTGGTGTAGATGTCTGTTTCACTTTCAGGACCTCACTTTTATATTCAATTCGGCAGTTTGCCGGAAATACAATATCTAAATTGTATAGCGGGTTACTAAGAGATGCAACCTTTACGCAGAACTTGAACATACAGGCGTAACAATTTGACTGGCTTCAGCAACAAACACGAATTATTTTTTGAATTGATTGATACTTTATCCAGCTTCAGGTGCCAGCAGTCCGAGTCATAAGTCACTGAACGATAAAGAGAAAGTTCACCTTTTTTCGTTCAGTGACTTATGCTTGTCACAGCTGATCAAGCGCCTTAAGCTTTTAATTAAGGAGGATGATTATGCGATTGCATTTTCTAGGTACCGGAGCAGGCGTCCCCGGAAAAGAACGGAATGTTTCTTCATTTGCCCTAAAGCAGATCAATAAGCAGGGTGACATCTGGCTGTTTGACTGCGGAGAAGCAACCCAGCACCAAATACTGCACACAACGATTAAACCAAGAAGAGTGAAAAAAATCTTCTTAACGCATTTACACGGTGATCACATTTTTGGTCTCCCCGGTTTTCTTGGCAGTCGTTCCTTTCAGGGGGGATCAGAGCCGCTTACGGTGTATGGACCGGAAGGAATTAAAGACTTTATCAGTACTTCACTCAAAGTAAGCAGGACGTATTTAAAATATAACCTTGAGATTATAGAAATAGAAGACGGCGCTGTGATTGATGAAGAAGACTTTACCGTATCAGTCAAAAAGCTTGAACATGTAATTCCTTCATATGGATACAGAATCCGGGAGAAGGACAGACCAGGCAGGCTGAATTCAGAAAGACTGCAGGAAATAGGGATCAGTCCGGGCCCGGTTTATAAAAGGCTGAAAAATGGTGAAACAATTGAATGGGAAGGACAGTTTATTAACGGAAAAGAATTCATTGAAGCACCTGTAAAAGGAAAAGTGATTGCAATCGCCGGCGATACTAGAAAGTGTGATGCTGCAGTTGAACTTGCGAAAAATGCAGATCTATTAGTACATGAAGCGACGTTTGGTTCTGAGAATGAAGAAATGGCTTATGACTACTATCATTCAACTGCGGGTCAGGCAGCAGAAGTTGCACGGTCTGCCGGCGTAAAGTCGCTCTGGCTGACGCATATCAGTGCCAGATATGCTGAAGGAAAAGAAAAAGAGCTGCTGAGCCAGGCCAGGGAGATTTTCCCTGACAGTTTCATTGCATATGATCTGCTTGAAGAAGAAATATAAAAAAAGCCCGCTGATGATGATTTTCATCAGCGGGCTGCCTGCTTAAAATACCCATCCGCGCTTGTATTGCTCAAGCGGTTCAATTGAAGTATTCAGCTCAAGTGCAGCACTTCTTGCCCAGTATGGGTCTCTTAACAGTTCCCGTGCGATAAAAATCAGATCCGCACGTTTATTTTGCAGAATTTCCTCAGCCTGCAAACCGTTCGTAATTAATCCGACCGCGCCGGTATCAATATTCCCTTTATGTTTAATCGTCTCAGCCATTGGAACCTGATAGCCCGGATATGCATGTATAGGAGCGGGAACAATAGCTCCGGAGCTGACATCAATTAAATCCACACCCTGATCTTTCATCCATTTCGCATATGTAGCATAATCCTCTGGCGTAAGCCCTTCTTCGTGCCAGTCACTTGCTGATACTCTGACGAATAATGGACCATTCCACACATCAACTACCTCATCGATGATTTCCTTTAAAAATCTGTAACGGTTTTCCTCCGAACCGCCGTATTCATCTGTGCGGTGGTTTGACAGAGGTGATAAAAATTCGTTAATTAAATACCCGTGTGCCGCGTGAAGTTCAATAATATCAAAGCCTGCATCTCTGGCTCTTCTGGCACCATCCTTGAAGGCGAGGACTGTTTCGTGTATCTGATTTTGAGTCATTTCCTCCGGCTGTTTCATTTTTTCATTAAAAGCAATCGCTGAAGGGGCAATAATTGATCCGTCAGTCATTGATTTTCTGCCCGCATGTGCCAGCTGAATAGCGGTTTTTGCACCGTTTTCTTTAATCAGATCCGTCAGTTCTTTTAATCCTGCGATATGTTCATCACTCCAGATACCGAGATCTTCATTAGAGATTCTGCCCTGGGGTGTTACGGATGTTGCCTCAAGCATAATTAAACCGGTTTGTCCTGCCGCTCGTGAGGCATAATGCACCTTATGAAAGTTGGTCACAATTCCATCCTGGTTGTAGCAGGAATACATGCACATCGGTGCCATAACGATTCTGTTTTTTAATGTTACGTTTTTAACCTGATAAGGCGAGAATAAAGCTGTACTCATTTATAGACCTCCTGTATTTACATTCCATTCCAGTATAACACCACTGAAAAAAGAGCTGAATTTTCAGCTCTTTTTTTTCAAATCTTTTATAGGGTAGATTGTTCCGCGCCACTTTACACCGCCTCTAACCATCGTCAGCATAGCAGCTCTAATTACAGCAGTAATAAAGAGCATGGCTGAAATCGGAAATAGTAATGCATGCAAGCTCGAATACGATGTGAGCCTTCTGGTAATTGGAATATATACTGCCATAATCGCTCCGATCGAGACCCAGGCCATTGCTGAGGTATTTGGGTCAGGACTGAATATCAAAATAAAGGGAAGTACCTGAGAAACAAATACACCCGCCATAGCGGCGAAAGTGAACAGGTAACTGTAATGCAGCCCGGCAAAAGCGTTTTTCTCAAGACCTTTTAACGCTTCTTTAACACTTGGATACCATTCAACCTTCAGCATTGATTTTGCGGTTGCCATTCTCTGGTGTAACCCGTACTTTTTAACAAGCATTCCCAATTGAAGGTCGTCATCCGGACGGAGTCTGATCGCTTTATGACCGCCGATCTTTTGATAGGCAATCTTCGTAATCATATTAAAAGCGCCAATGCCCATACCGCTTTTGGACCCGTCCCGATTGGCCGACCATGGCCGTTTGTAATAAGAGAATCCGAATAAGAAAAATGCGACAAATCCCTTTAGAAGGAAACTGTTTGACTGAAGATCCGGAGAGACAGTCAAATGATCAATTTGCAGCCGTTTCATATATCCTGCCGCTTTTGATAATAGATCAGGTTCGTATAAAACGTCTGCATCAGTAAATAAATAAACGTCTCCGGCAGCTGCAGCAGCGCCGCGGTGCAATGCGTAATTCTTTCCAAGCCAGCCCTGTGGCAGTTTGTCAATATGAATCACCCGGACTCTATGGTCTTCTTCTGCAAGCTTTTCCATCTGCTGACCGGTCTGATCAGTTGACCGGTCATTGATGAGAATCCATTCAGCGTCCCTGTAAGTCTGTTTTAGCTGTGAGCTGATACTTTTAATGATATGACCTTCTTCATTTCTTGCGGGGACAATGACACTGATTTTACCTGCAGGGAGCACAGGGGCTTCTTTTTCAAGGGCATACAGTGCAGAGAGACCCCGGTACGTATCAATTGCAATAATCATCCAGAACAGAGCCGTAAGTGTCAGCAGGGTAAAAAGCATATGCTACAGCTCCTTTTTGATCATCGTACATAACTGCAGGCAGCAGCTGCAACTTTTAAATGTTATGTGCCTGCTCGAATTGTCTACGCAGCCTTTCAGAATGATCCGTTGCTTCTTTAATACATTCTGCAAATGCATCTTTAACGTGGTGATACTCAAGCTGTGCGATCCCGGCTTCTGTGGTACCGCCTTCGCTTGTAATTGCTTTTCTTAATTCCTCAGGTGAGTGTTCAGAGGTTTCAAGCATCTGGGCTGCACCTTTTAATGTCTGAATAATAAAAGGCATTGCATCCTCTCCAAGTTCTGATGCCGCTTTTTCCATTGCTTCCACAATATAATAGATGTAAGCCGGACCGCTCCCGGATAGCCCGGTTACCAGATCAAGACGGGCTTCTTCTACATGAGTGACAGATCCGATTGCAGAAAAAATGGCGTTTGCTGTTGACTGATGAGTGCTGAAAATGCCTTCACTGAAAGAAAGTCCTGTTGCAGACTGACCGATCATAGCGGAAGTGTTAGGCATTGCCCGTGCAATGGGTGCTTTCCCAATGATGCTTTCTATAAAGCCGATTGAAAGTCCTGCAAGTACGGAGATGAGCAGCTGTCCGTTATAATGTGGCTTAATGGCATACAATGCTTCACTGGCATCCTTTGGTTTGACTGCTAAAATTAAGACATCAGCATCTGCCAATAAGCTGTTCAAATCATAACTGCTTTTTACCCCGTATTTTTCTGTCAGCAGCTGCAGTCTATTACTGTCATTTTTATTCGTTACCCAAAGCTCATCGTTGCTAAATGTGTCAGCGTTTTTCATTCCTTTAATCATCGCTTCTGCCATCGATCCTGCACCAATAAAGACAATTTTCATTGAGCACTCCTCCTTGTAAATAGAAAAAACCCTTCCTCCTGTAAAAGGACGAAAGGGTTCTTCCGTGGTACCACCTTAATTTGCAGACTGCTCCGCACACTCATTTAAGCACACTAACGCAGGCTCCGCGGACAGGTTTATGTCACTCCAAGGGCAGGTTCAGCGGAAGGGGGACTGCAGAATCTTTCAGCCTTTGAATTCTGCTCTCTAAAGCCTCTTTGCACGCTTACTATTCCTTGTCATCGATTTTATATATTAACTGAGATTATGCTCAGTTTATAAAAGTTTGTCAAGAGATATTTTCTTTTACTTAACAAACCGGAGGAAAAAGGCTACACTAGTAAAAAAGTGAATAGTTATTCATTTCAGGAGGTAAAAAAGAATGAACGATCCGGTTATCCATCAGCTCACAATACCTACGCCATTTGCTGTGGGAGATGTGCACACTTACTTATTAATTGGTGATGCGGTAACACTAGTTGATACCGGCCCCGATACTGCAGAAGGAAAAGAGGTTTTGACTGCGAAGCTGAAGGAAGCGGGGCTTAGACCACAAGATATTGATCAGGTGGTCCTGACCCATCATCATCCGGACCATGCCGGATTAACTGAATTTTTCAGCAGTGCCACACTGCTTGCTCATCGTGATAGTGAACGTTTTCTCACAAGAAACGATTCATTCATTCACTTGCATGATTTCTTTTATACAGAGTTTTTTAAGCAGTCAGGGCTGCCTGAACACTATATGGTTCTGATTGATAAAATGAAAGAGCCTTTAAATGCGATGGGAAGAAGGGGAATCGATTCTTATTTGTCAGAAGGAGATATGATTCCGGGTCAGGAAGGGTGGCGCGTAATGGAGTCACACGGACATTCCCAGGGGCATATTTCACTTATTTCTGAGAATGATTCTGTCATTGGTGGTGACCTGCTGATCCAGCATATTTCTTCAAATCCGCTGATTGAACCGCCTTTTGGTATTAATCAGCCAAGACCACTGCCACAGATTCAGTACAACGAATCACTTAAAAAGATGGCTTCACTTGAGCCATCAATTGTGTATCCCGGTCATGGGGAGCCCGTATACAACGCTTCTGAATTAATTAAAAAAAGGTTACAAAAGCAGGAAGAGAGAGCCATGTACGTCAAATCCCTGCTTCAACAAAAAGAAACAACTGCATTTGAAATCTGTAAACAGCTTTTCCCAAAAATCTATAAAAAGCAGCTCGGACTGACACTGTCAGAAACAGTGGACCAACTTGATTATCTGATATTTCACGGAGAAATCAAAGCTGCAGATCTTGATGGAGAAGCCATTATATACCGTGCTGAAAGCGGGGTTAAACTATGAAGGATCTAACAGGGAAAAAAGTCTGGATCACAGGTGCTTCAGGCGGTCTTGGAAGAGCGATTGCTGAGGAGTCTGCAAGGAGAGGAGCTGACCTGATTCTTACTGCGAGGAATGAGCAGAAGCTGATCCAGACAGGAGAAAGATGCCGTCAGTTTGGATCCGGACGCATTCTGATCCGGCCGTTTGACTTAAATAAAATTGAAAGTATTCCCATGTTTGCTGCTTCTGTTCTGAAGGAAGCAGAAGGAATGGATATCTTAGTCAACAATGCGGGTTTCGGGCTGTTTGAAAAGCTTGAAGACACGCCGGATGATATCATCAGTTCAATGATTAATGTGAATGTGATCGCATTGATGATGATGAGTAAAGCGGTATTGCCTTATATGAAAACCGGTGGTCATATTGTGAATATTGCGTCTCAGGCCGGGAAGCTTGCCACTCCAAAATCTTCAGTGTATTCAGCAGCCAAACATGCAGTTCTGGGATTTTCGAACAGCCTAAGGATGGAACTCGCTGAAGATCATGTGTTTGTGACTGCCATTAATCCCGGACCAATTGAAACTGATTTTTTTGACACAGCTGATACAAGTGGCCGCTACGCCTCGAGTGTAAAACGGTTTATGCTGTCACCGCGTGTTGTTGCAACGAAAACAGTAGATGCTTTTTACTCTGATAAGCGCGAAATCAATCTTCCAGGCTGGATGAATGCTGCATCAAAGGCTTATTCTCTGGCACCCGGCATGGTTGAACGGCTGGGTAAGAAGGGATTTAATCAAAAATAAAAACTTCCTGGCGACCCAGGAAGTTTTTTAAAGTGATTTATTCATCAAGCACTTTTTCAGCGCGAACGCACGAGTCGAATACCCCTTTATGTGAAGCATCACAAAACGGCATTTTTTGAGAGCGACCGCATCTGCAAAGAGAAAATACCGGTTTTACAGGAAACTGATTACCATCCATATCCACCAGTTCAACATCTCCGGTTACTTTCAGGGAACCGTTATCCATTACTTTGATCTGCACCTTTTTCTCCATCTGAACCCCTCCATTTATGTATTCCTCCATTGATGCTACTTGAAAAGTCTGCTAAAAGCAAGATAGCGGAAGAAGCCTCTATGAAATGCTATACTGGTGAAACAGGAGGCGGTTAGATGAAAATTGAGATTACAAAAGCAGCTTCAGAAAAAATAAATGAAAAAATCACGTCTGAATCAGGTTATTTAAAGCTGAAATATGATACTGAGGGAACAGGATGTGTACTGAACGGTGTGCCGATACTCTGGTATGTGGAAAGTGCAGAAGATGATGATGAGCTGATCGAAACGAATGACCGGCCGGTACTGATTGAAACGTCGAAAACTGTCTTTTACGATAAAAATCTGAAGATCGATTACGCTGAATCAGCACGTACATTCCAGCTGAAAAGCCCCGGTCAGACGATCAATGGAAGAATGAACTTTAAAAATATGGTGAAATAAGAAGCAGCGCCCTTCGTCGTTTGGGCGCTGTTTTTATCGTGCGTAAAAATAATCCTCAAGAAAGCGGTCAACTTCCTTACTGTAAGCTTCCGGGTTTGCCGCGTATGATTGGGCATGTCCGCCTTCTTCAGGGAGAAACAGTCTTTTTGGACCCTGTTTGAGCTCATACAGAATTTCAGTCATATGAGATGGAATAAAGCTGTCATGCCTGCTATGAATAAACAGCACAGGCTTTTTAATATGACCGACTGCCTCCTTAGGTGATACACCTCTAATCATGTAGCGGTCTCTTAGAAAAATAAATGAGCCTGCAAGCGATAATGCCATTTTGGATAGCAGTGCAGAGCGCTGAGATTTAGTCATGAGAAAAGACAACTGCTCTGTCAGGTCAGAAAAAGGGCAGTCCGCAATATAAAAGGCTGCGCGGTCTTCAATGCTGCCGGCATATAAGAGAGTTGTGACAGCACCCATTGATTCACCGTGAATACCAAAGACTGCACTTTCTCCTTCCTCTTCAATCAAACAATCAACAACAGCTTTTAAATCAATTTTTTCAAAATGTCCATAGCTCGTACTTTTACCGCCGGAATCTCCATGTCTCCGGTGGTCATAAATCACGGCATTAAATCCTTTTTCCATAAAAAGCCGGACATATTTAAGAGAATTAATCTTTGTTTCAGTCACACCATGACAAAAAATCATATAAGGAGCACCTGCCATCTGTTCAAGAAAGACAGTATGAATGTCGTAACCTGAAGGAGAAGGGATGCGCACCTCTTTTTTTATAAGCTTAAGGTATTTATCAGGATCATAAAACCCGGCCTCACGTTCTCTTTCTTCGATTTCTGAAGGGTCTTTCAGTTTCATAAACATAATTTTATTCGATAGATACACACCGAATGCGCTGATTCCGGCAGCGGCTGATAACGCTGCAATGCTTCTTTTTCTCAACAGGATCCCTGCTTTCTATGATGATTGCTCCTCTTTATATGATTGATAATACCAGCTATCAAGCTCGCGTGAAACATGCGGTTCTACGATTCTGATTGCTTCATTTAGCAGATTGAGGTCAACACCTGTATCAATTCCCATCCGGTGGAGCATATAGACAACGTCTTCTGTTGCAGCGTTTCCGCTTGCGCCTGGTGCAAAAGGACAGCCGCCAAGCCCGCCGGCAGAAGCATCAAATCTCGTGATCCCAGCACATAGAGAGGCATAAATATTTGCAAGCGCCATCTTTCGCGTATCGTGGAAATGGGCAGCCATTAACACTTCAGGGAGTTCTTTTTTCAGCAGGGTGAAAAGTGAAAAAGATTCTTTCGGCGTTGCTTTTCCGATTGTATCAGCAACACTCAGCTCATCCACACCTGCATCAGAGAGGACCCTGCATAAAGCAAGTGTATCAGCAGGTGCGATTTCACCTTCATAAGGACAGTGAAAGGCAGTTGAAATACATGCCCTGACGAAAATTCCGTCCTCTTTTAATGACCGGATATGCGGAAGCAGTCCATCTAACGCTTCCTCAGTCGTTTTATTAATATTCTTCTGATTGAAAGAAGAGCTTACACCTATAAATACTGCGACGGCTTTTGCACCGGATGCTAAAGCCGCATCAATGCCCCGCTTATTCGGCGTCAGCACAATGGTACCCTGGTGATCCCCGGATACGCGCATCACTTCAGCTGCGTCTTTCATTTGCGGGACCCATTTTGGAGATACAAAAGAGGTGATTTCCATTTCTTTAAATCCGGCACGCCAGAGTGCAATGATAAATTCATTTTTTACCTGAGTCGGCACGAAGTTTGATTCATTTTGTAATCCATCACGCGGTCCAACTTCAATAATTTCGACTGATTGCGGCAATTCCAAGTGATCCATCTCCTTTAAAAGTCATAATTCAACTTTAGCAGAAAAAAAGAATGTAAAAAAGAAGGAATTAAAACGCTTACACAGAAGAAGTACTATATCACGATTTTAAGTGATGAAAGGGGTATTGAAAATGAAGAAGATTTATCAGTCAGCAACAGAAGCCGTCTTGGCTTTAAAAGATGGAGATACACTGATGGCAGGAGGGTTTGGTTTATGCGGTATTCCTGAAAGACTGATCCTTGCAATCAGAGACAGCGGTGTGAAAAATCTCACAGTCATTTCCAATAACTGCGGGATTGATGACTGGGGGCTGGGACTTTTACTGCACAATCATCAGATTAAAAAAATGATCGGCTCCTATGTAGGGGAAAACAAAGAGTTTGAAAGACAGGTCCTTTCCGGGGAACTTGAAGTAGAACTGGTGCCACAGGGGACGTTAGCAGAAAGAATCAGAGCAGGAGGAGCGGGAATCCCTGCATTTTTTACACCGGCTGGCGTGGGAACCAGTGTGGCAGAAGGGAAAGAGATTCGTACATTTGAAGGAAAAGAATATGTCTTAGAACACGCATTAAAAGCAGATATCAGTATTGTCAGAGCCTGGAGAGGCGATAAAATGGGCAATCTCGTGTATAGAAAAACAGCCAGGAATTTTAATCCGATGATTGCTGCAGCAGGCAAAGTAACGATTGCAGAAGTTGAAGAGCTTGTTGAAACTGGTAACCTGGACCCTGATCATATCCATACGCCAAGTATATATGTACAGGGATTATTGCAGGCTGAGCAGGAAAAAAGGATTGAAAGAAAAACAGTGAGTGCCGGGGGTCAGTTAAATGGATAAACAAAAGGTCAGAGAAACCATCGCAAAAAGAGCAGAGAAAGAAATTACTAATGGTGATTATGTCAATCTGGGCATTGGTATGCCTACATTGGTGGCTAATCATATATCAGATGGAAAAGAAGTCATATTACAATCTGAGAACGGTCTTTTAGGAATCGGGAAATATCCGGAAGAAAGTGAATTGGATCCGGATCTGATCAATGCAGGGAAGGAAACCGTAACTGCCATTAAAGGTGCTGCATTTTTTGACAGTGCGGAGTCATTTGGCATGATCAGGGGAGGACATGTTGACGTCGCGATCCTTGGTGGTATGGAAGTATCAGAAAAAGGTGATTTGGCAAATTGGATGATCCCCGGTAAAATGATTAAAGGTATGGGAGGCGCGATGGACCTTGTACACGGTGCGAGAAAAATCATTATTATCATGGAACATGTCAATAGAAGCGGCAGCCCGAAAATATTAAAAGAATGTTCTTTGCCTTTAACAGGGAAAGGAGTAGTGGACCGGATTATTACAGAGCGTGCCGTGATTGAAGTCACGCCATCCGGTCTTCAGCTGACCGAAGTAGCAAAAGGCTATACTGTTGATGAGATCATCAGGACCACAGAACCGAAGCTTCATATTGCTGAACATGTAAAAATGGACGCCTTCTAAGCTGGGAGGGATCAAGTTGAAAAAAAGACAGGAAAAAGACGCAGTGCTAAAAGACGCGCTAAATAATCAGACACTCGAAAAGTTAAAAATGCTCAAAAAGAGTGCCGCAGAAACTGAAGAAAGAAATAAAAAAGAAGCGCGGGCAAAAAAGGAAGAAGAAAGCTGCGCGAAAAAAATAAGTCCTTTGAAGAATTACTGAATGAAAGTGATCTTGACTGGACAAAATACAAAAACTGAGGGGAGCTTCCCTCAGTTTTAATTTTTATCTGTGTTCTGTATAACCATCTGCTTTTGTCAGGGATTTTAACACTTCAATTTCTTCTCTGGATAAAGGATTTTCATTTATCGCCTTAACGTTTTCAGACACCTGATCCGGCGTGCTTGCGCCTGCGATGATTGTTGATACCTCAGTGTGGGCGGCGTTAAATAATAGCGCGATTTCTGTTAAAGAACGTCCTTTAAATAGATCTTGAAGCTTCGGCAGCAATTCTTCAAGTTCCTGATGGGAATAATGCACATAGGAATCTTTATCTGCTAATTTTTCCTTAAATTTCGCTGAGAGCAGACCTTTTGCAAGAGGACCTCTTGTGATAACAGACACATCATTTTCTTTTAACACATTGAAAGCTTGTTCTTCCGGTCTACGGTCAAGCAGGCTGTACTGCATCATATTTGAGTCAGCAGAGGACCTTGGTGCGTATTCACGTATGACATTGGGTCGGATGGATGAAAAACCGTAAGCCCTGATCAAACCTTCCCTTTTAAGGTCTTCAAAAGCTTCAATTGTTTCATCGATCGGATCGTCCAGTGTTCCGCCGTGGAGCTGATAGAGATCAATATAGTCTGTTTGAAGCCTTTTTAAGCTGTTTTTGACCTGCTCCTTTATGTAGGATTTTGACGGGTCCCAATACCAGCCGCTTAAATCGTCTTTGGCGCGGTTACCAACTTTGGTTGCAATGAGCACATCATTTCTGATCGGCTTTAATGCTTTCCCTACAATTTCTTCATTTGTTCCGTAATCATACAGGTCAGCTGTATCAAAATAATTGATCCCCTGATCATAAGCGGTTCTGATAATATCTTCAGCTTTTTTCTGATCTGTTCCTAAAGACATACAGCCTAATCCAAGCAGTGAGCTTTCAAGTGGTGAAACACCAATTCTTCTCTTTTCCATATAGACATTCTCCTCTCTTTAATCATCATATTCTCTAATTAAACCGCGTTCAAACAATGTGTGAAGCAAACAGGTAAAAACATTGATACAATACACATACAAAGGAGTGGTCAGAATGAAAAAATTTGAGGAAAAAACAATTACATCAAATGAATTGTTTAAAGGGAAAATTATCAGCCTACAGGTTGACGATGTTGAACTGCCAAACGGCAAAACTTCAAGAAGAGAGATCATTAAACACCCTGGAGCAGTCTGCGTCATTGCAAAAATAGATGAGGGTAAGCTGGTGATGGTCGAACAATACCGTAAAGCGCTTGAAAGGTCGATTGTAGAAATTCCTGCAGGTAAGCTGGAGCCAGGTGAGTTGCCGGAAGTAACAGCAGAAAGAGAACTTGAAGAAGAAACAGGGTACGGCTGCAAAGAATTAACTCATTTAATTTCTTTTTATACCTCTCCAGGCTTTGCTGATGAATTAGTGCATGTTTATATTGCAGAAGGTCTTTATAAAATTGAGGATTCTGAAGGCACAGATGATGATGAATTTGTTGAATTAATGGAAGTCACACTTGAAGAAGCCGAAGAAATGGTATTAAATCAGCGGATTTATGATGCTAAAACAGCGTATGCTGTACAGTATCTCAGAATCGAGCAGTTAAGAAATCTTACATAGTAGCGGGCTTCCTGCATAGAATGGTTGTGCAGGGAGGAGGATCCGCATGAAACCCAATATAAGCAGCAACATTTTGCACTACCTGTCAAACCACATGGCGTATTATATTTTTATTTTAATTTTACTTGCCTGCGGAACAGCTGCAGGAGCACTTCTCGTTAATATTTATGCGCCTCTTCATATCATGCCGGATATTCATTTTGGCGGCAATGGACAGATCTTCAGTGCAATGGTGATAGATTTACTTCTATTATTATTTATATGGACATCCGGTTTTACTTTGGCAGGGTTACCCGTAGCCTGGTTTTTAATTTATATGAAAGGCTGTCTTTTCGGTTTTGCAGCGGGTATGATGTTGTATGAAAATGGACTATCAGGACTCGCGGAAGCTACAGTTGTCCTGTTGCCGCATAACCTGCTGATGATGTTTGTATACATTATATTAGGTGCCGAATCTCTCATACTCGCTGGTCAGATCTGGAAGGGGATAGGTGCAAGGCAGCCGTTTATTTACACCGTTCGCAATATGGGTGCTGCTTATCTGATTTTACTCGGTGCTGCGCTTGCAGTCGCAGGTGCAGCAGGTGTAATAGAATATTACGTTCCAGGTTTCTTGGTTAAAGTATTTATTACTTAATAATAGTTATTTTTTAATAATGACTTTAGGTGTTAATTAATAATGATTATTGTTTGCAAACCACGATCCTTTTGTTATAATATTGATGATATTGTGAGGGAGGGGTAATCGTGGAGAACAGAATTGACCGTATCAAAAAACAGCTTCATTCAGCAAGCTATAAATTAACCCCTCAGCGCGAAGCAACAGTCAGGGTACTACTTGAAAACGAAGCTGATCACCTCAGCGCAGAAGATGTCTATCTATTAGTTAAAGATAAAGCACCTGAAATAGGGCTGGCGACTGTTTACCGCACACTGGAACTTCTTTCAGAATTAAAAGTAGTTGATAAAATTAATTTTGGAGACGGCGTCTCAAGATACGACTTGAGAAAAGAGGGAGCGGCACATTTCCACCACCATTTAATTTGTCTGGAATGTGGAGCCGTTGATGAAATCCAGGATGACTTACTTGAAGACGTAGAAGAAATCGTTGAACGCGACTGGAATTTTAAAATCAAAGATCATCGCCTGACATTTCATGGTATATGCCATAGATGCCAGGAATAGAGTCCAAACCATGCAGCTGTGCATGGTTTTTTATTTTTAAAAAATGTTAATCATCTTTTACAACAGATGACTTTCTGTAATGGAAACATTAAAATATAATGAGAAACGGGGTGAGAGAATGAAAGATCAATTACAGGATTTTATACAGTATATGATCGTAGAAAAAGGTCTCTCTAAGAACACAATACAGTCATATGAGAGAGACCTGAAAAGCTATATTGATTACTTAACAAAAGTGGAGACAATCAATCAGGTATGTGAGGTGCAAAGGCTTCATATTATGCAGTTTTTTCAGCATTTAAAACAACAGGGGAAATCTGCTAAGACGATTGCAAGACATACTTCGTCAATCAGATCATTCCATCATTATTTAATGAGGAGCAGGATATGTGCACAAGACCCGACTGAACATCTCACCACCCCAAAATCTGAGAAAAAGCTGCCTAAAGTATTGAATGTTGAAGAAATTGAAGCACTTTTAGAAAGTCCGGATCTTACAAAGAAAAGTGGATTAAGAGATAAAGCAATGCTTGAAGTACTTTATGGCACAGGTATGCGCGTTAGTGAATGTATCAACTTAAATACTGATGACATTAACCTGGATATGGGGTTTATTAAGTGCAGAGGAAAGGGAAATAAAGAAAGAATTATTCCAATTGGCCGCACCGCTTCAGAGGTGATTTCCCAATACCTGAGACAAAATACCGGACGCAAAGCAGGCGAACATGCTTTATTTTTAAATCATCACGGACGACGTCTCAGCAGGCAGGGGTTTTGGAAGATATTAAAAGCCCTTGCAGATAGAGCTAGAATAGAAAAAGAGCTGACACCACATACACTCAGACATTCTTTTGCCACTCATCTGTTGGAAAACGGTGCAGATCTGAGAGCTGTTCAGGAAATGCTTGGACATGCAGATATTTCCACTACACAAATCTATACACATGTTTCTACAAAAAGAATCAGAGAAGTTTATTCACAGTTTCATCCGAGAGCTTAATTCTCGGAAAAATAAGTTGTCAGACTTCAGACGTATCTCTTGTAAGAGTAAATGCAGAATAGGTACAATAAGAACAGTTAACTAAGGAGGAAGATGTAATGAGTGATAAAAACTTTAAACGTATTCATCTCGTTGTAATGGATTCTGTAGGAATCGGAGAAGCACCGGATGCTGAGGCTTTTAATGACAAGGGTGCTCACACACTTGGACATATAGCAGATCATATGGGTGGACTGAACATGCCGAATATGGCTAAGCTCGGTCTTTCTAACATTGAACCAATTAAAGGAATTGAAGCTGCTGAAAAGCCGCTCGCGAAATTCACTAAAATGCAGGAAGCCTCAGTAGGTAAAGATACAATGACAGGCCACTGGGAGATCATGGGGCTTAATATCGATACGCCTTTTAAAGTATATCCTGAAGGTTTTCCTGAAGAGCTGATCCAGGCACTGGAGGAAAAAACGGGTAGAAAAGTGATTGGTAATAAACCTGCCAGTGGTACAGCGATTTTAGATGAACTGGGCGAAGAGCATATGAAAACAGGCGCATTGATTGTGTATACCTCTGCAGATCCTGTATTACAAATCGCTGCGCATGAAGACATTATTCCGATAGAAGAGCAATATAAAATCTGTGAAATTGCAAGAGAGCTGACGCTTGATGAAAAATATCTGGTTGGCCGTATCATTGCAAGACCGTTTGTCGGTGAACCGGGTGCATTCAAGCGTACATCTAACAGGCATGATTATGCACTGACTCCATTTAGCCGGACAGTAATGAATGAACTGAAAGATGAAAAATATGATGTCATTGCGATTGGAAAAATTTCTGATATTTATAATGGTGAAGGTGTGACTGAATCAATCCGCACATCAGATAATATGGATGGAATGGATAAATTCATCCAGACATTTGATAAGGACTTCACAGGATTAAGTTTTTTGAACCTTGTTGATTTTGATGCGCTGTTTGGACACAGACGCGACCCTGAAGGATATGGAAAAGCGCTTGAAGAATATGATCAGAGATTAACTGAAGTGTTCGAAAAAATGACAGATGATGACCTGCTCATTATTACAGCTGATCACGGTAATGATCCAATTCACCACGGTACAGATCACACACGTGAATATGTTCCGCTTTTGGTTTATTCACCATCTATTGAAGAAGGCGGAGAAATTCCTTTACGCGAAACATTTGCTGACATCGGAGCAACTGTTGCAGAAAACTTCAACGTAAAAGCGCCTGAGTTTGGAAAAAGCTTTTTAAAGAACCTGCTGAAATAAATCTGTACTCTTATAACAAAGATAAAACTTTTAAATTATTGAGTTTTGTTGAAAATTAAGTGCAGCGGAGCGTAAGGCGGCGACTCCGGGACGTCAAGAGGGAAGCTGAGACCCCACAGGCGAAGCCGAGGAGGCTCAGCAACTTCCGTCCGGAAAGCGTCCGCCTGAAGCGAAGCGGAACGATTAGTAAAGACTTAATACAATAAATTGAAAAGAGGCATCATATAATGAGAATGGTAGATGTAATTGAAAAGAAAAGAAACGGTGAAGAACTCACGACAGAAGAAATTAAATTCGTCATCGAAGGCTACACAAATGAAACAATCCCAGATTATCAGGTAAGCGCTTTATTAATGGCGATTTACTTTGAAGGCATGTCACAGTCTGAACGTGCTGATCTGACAATGGCAATGGTCGAATCAGGAGATCAGATCGATTTATCAGCCATCGAAGGAATTAAAGTAGACAAGCATTCAACTGGTGGTGTTGGTGATACAACGACATTAATTCTTGGACCACTCGTTGCAGCTGCAGGTGTACCGGTTGCTAAAATGAGCGGCCGCGGTCTGGGACATACTGGTGGTACGATCGATAAGCTTGAAGCAGTACCTGGCTTTCACGTTGAATTAACGAGTGATGAGTTCACAAGACTTGTCAATGAAGAAAAGCTAGCAGTCATCGGTCAAAGTGGGAATCTGACACCTGCTGACAAAAAGCTGTACGCACTTCGTGACGTGACTGCAACGGTGAACAGCATTCCGCTGATCGCATCATCTATCATGAGTAAAAAAATTGCTGCCGGTGCAGATGCAATTGTACTTGATGTAAAGACCGGCGCAGGCGCATTCATGAAAGATGAGGCACAGGCGCGTGAGCTTGCAGAAGCAATGGTTAAGATCGGAAACAATGTTGGACGCCAGACAATGGCTGTCATTTCTGATATGAGTCAGCCGCTTGGTTTTGCAATTGGTAATGCACTTGAAGTAAAAGAAGCTATTGATACGCTAAAAGGTGAGGGTCCTGAAGACCTTACTGAGCTTTGTCTGGTTCTTGGAAGCCATATGGTCGTATTATCTAAAAAAGCAGAAACGCATGAAGAAGCAAGAAAGATGCTTGAAGAAGCAATCGAAAGCGGAGAAGCATTGAATCGTTTTAAAGCTTTCTTATCCGGTCAGGGAGGAGATGCATCAGTAGTCGATGATCCTTCAAGACTGCCTCAGGCTGAACACAAAATAGAGCTTCCTGCACAATCAGGTGGAAAAGTCAGCCGTATTATCGCTGACAATGTCGGAACTGCAGCAATGTGGCTTGGAGCGGGGAGAGCGACAAAAGAAAGCGAAATCGATCTTGCAGTAGGGCTTCTTCTTCAAAAGAAAGTGGGAGATGAGGTCAAAGAGGGAGAATCCCTTGTGACAATTTACGCAAATGATTTAACCGAAATTGAAAAAGTTAAAGCTAAACTGTATGAAAGTATCGAAATCTCAGCAGAGGGTCATGCACCTGCGCTGATCGTAGACCAGGTAACTGGAGAATAATTGTAATCGCCGCAGCGCTCAGCTGCGGTTTTTTTTATGTATAAAAATAGCAGGAATCAGCAATTATAATAAAAACCTTTAAAGGGCGTGTGTGAGTTGAAGAATCTGTTATTTCTGTGCTGTTTGAGTTTGTTTTTTTGTATGGTTTCACAATCAAGTGCAGCTGAACTGAATATAGACAACGTAAAGTCAGCAATATTAGTAGACGCTGATTCAGGGATGGTGCTCTTTGAACAAAAAAGCAATGAAGAGCTGCCCCCTGCATCAATGACAAAAATCGGTACATTGCTGCTGATCATGGAAGAAATTGATCAGGGCAGGCTATCCTGGGAAGATGAAGTGACAACAAGCAGTGAGGCTGCAGGGATGGGTGGCTCACAAGTTTATCTGAAGCAGGGCGAAAAAATGACTGTAAAAGAAATGGTTAAAGCCATTTCAATTGCCTCAGCAAATGATGCTTCAGTGGCAATGGCTGAACATATTTCAGGGTCTGAAGAGGCTTTTGTGAAAAAGCTGAATGAAAAAATAGATCGACTCGGACTTAAAAATACTCAATTCAAAAATGTGACCGGTCTTTCGGAAAGCGGTCACGTCAGTTCAGCTTTTGACATGGCCATGCTCGCCAAAGAATTACTTAAGTATGAAGAAATTACAGCGTTCACAGGAAGTTATGATGATTATTTGAGACAGGATACAGATCCTTTCTGGCTGGTAAATACAAATAAAATGATTAAATCATATCCGGGTGCTGACGGTCTAAAAACAGGATACACAAGTGAAGCGAAGTATTGTCTGACTGCAACTGCAAAAAGAGGAGAGATGCGTCTTGTCAGCGTTATTTTTGGAGCAGAATCTTCTAAAGAGAGAAATCAGCTGTCAGCAGAAATGTTGAATTTCGGTTTTGCAAATTATGTATCTGAAACCTTTAATAAGAAGGGTGACATACTGGCTGAAGTCTCAGTAGATAAAGGGACACCTGAAAAGGTACATGCTGAATTAAGCCAGTCGTTAAAAGTAATCGAAAAAAAGAATGAACATGCTGAATATATTAGAAAAGTATCTATTAAGAAGCATTTGAAAGCACCAATTCAAAAAGGCGACGTTGTAGGGGAAGTGCATGTCTATAAAGGCGACATGGAAGTGTCAAAAGGACTGCTCGTCTTAAAAAAAGACACAAATAGAGCAACCTGGTCAGAATTATTTACGAGAACGTGGAAGAAATCATTTTTTGCAAATTAAGTCGAAATGCTACTTCTTTTTTCTAGTATTGTCACCTTGCAGGATTAGCAGGATTCAATCGTGAATAAACCGGATTACAGCTGTAAATCGTCAGCTGAAGAAGGAGGAGTAGGTATGGCATGCACAGTTGAAGCTGAAGTCAAAGGAAGTGTACTACTGCTTAGAATGAGTGGGGAGCTTGATCATCACGAAGTTGGGCCTATTCGCAAAGAACTTGCCGATTTAATGGAAAGCGATTCAATCAGACACATTATTTTAAATCTGAAAAACCTTGAATTCATGGACAGCTCCGGTCTTGGACTGATACTTGGCCGCTATAAGTATCTTCAGAAAATCGGAGGGAATATGGTCTTATGTGCTGCAACACCTGCAGTGAAAAGACTATTTGAAATGTCAGGTATGTATAAGATTCTGATGGTGGAAATTTCAGAGGAGAGAGCACTGACAAGATTGGAGGCTGTCCAATGAAAAATCATCTGACCTGTCATTTTTTATCTGTAAGCGAAAATGAAGCACTTGCAAGGATGATTGCTGCATCTTTTGTTGCGCCGTATGATCCGACACTTGGAGAATTGAGTGATATTAAAACGGTTGTTTCCGAGGCAGTGACGAATGCAATCATTCACGGCTATAACGAGGAAGGTTTTCATGAGGTCACCATGAGATTATCAATGGATAACCGGATGCTGACAATTGAGATAGAAGACCATGGGCGAGGCATAAGTGAAGTTAATCAGGCGATGCAACCGCTTTATACATCAAGACCGGATATGGAAAGGTCAGGTATGGGCTTTACGATTATGGAACACTTTATGGATCAGGTCGAAGTGAATTCTACGCAGAATCAGGGGACGATCGTGAAAATGGTGAAGCAGCTGTCTGCTGTTAAAGCCAATTGTATGTAGAGGGTTTCCCTGATGAGTGTAAATTCAATTAATCATGAAGAGGTTCGTGAATGGATACGGCAAAGTCAGAATGGTGATCAGCAGGCGAGAGATAAAATGGTTGAACAAAATGTCAGGCTTGTATGGTCAGTTGTCCAGCGATTTCAGCACCGTGGTTATGAACTCGATGATTTATTTCAGATCGGGGCAATCGGACTGTTAAAAGCAGTGGATAAATTTGACCTGTCATACAATGTAAAATTTTCTACGTATGCTGTACCGATGATCATTGGAGAAATTCAGCGGTTTTTAAGAGATGACGGGACAGTTAAGGTAAGCAGATCGATAAAAGAGCTTGGATATAAGGTCAGAAAAGCCAGAGAGCATTTATCGGCAGTTCTGAATAAAGTCCCGTCAATATCAGAAATAGCTGCCTATCTTGAGGTGCCGATAGATGACATTATCCTTGCCCAGGAGGCATCAAAAGCCCCTTCATCCATTCATGAAACAGTATATGAAAGCGAAGGTGATCCGATTACGCTTTTAGATCAGCTCGCTGGAGAAGATGATCAGTGGTTTAACCATATTGCTCTGAAAGAAGCACTGATGACACTCGATCATAGAGACAGAATGATTATTTTTTACAGATATTTTAAAGATTGGACACAGTCAGAAGTGGCTAAAGAGCTTGGCATTTCCCAGGTGCAGGTTTCACGGATTGAAAAGAAAGTATTGTCTGCGATTAAAGAGTGGCTTGAAGAAGAGCAGAAAGTGTAGGGAGGTGAAGAGTGTGAAGACTTATATTGAGATGAAACCAAAAGTTTCGCTCGCCGGCGGACCGGTACTGCTCGGTGACATTGCAGAGATCTGGGCACCATCAGACCTGAAAAGTGAACTATACAGACAAACGGTACTTGAAGAAATTGATGGGAGATATTCAATTGTCTCAAGTACCGATATTTATCGCCTGTTCACAAATACAGATTTCACTGTTACAGGAAGCACTTATACGGTGGTAGAACGCCTTGAGTCAACACGCTCTTCATCATTACTGCTGTGCCTTGTATGGCTGTTGTTATTTACAGGTTCAGCCTTAACGATTATGTATTTTCATGAAGACGTCAGTATGGCAGAAACGCAGCTGGTGATCGTAAATATGCTCGGAGGCGCTCATCCAAACTGGTTTCATATCCCTTATTCAGCGGGCATAGGGCTTGGGATGCTATTGTTCTTTAACCGGTTATTAAAGAAGCAGTTTAATGATGAACCGAGTCCGCTGGATATAGAGATATACAAATATGAAAAATCAGTAGAGGATTATGTCACCACGACTGATCAGAAAAAGTGAATATGTTCACAGATATCGTTGCTGCATTTACCGGTATTGCAGCCGGCTTCGCGGTTGGCGGCGGCTTTGTAGCATTTATTTCAGTACTTGGTGTTCTTCCTAGAGTCATTATCATGACTTCTCAGCAGTCAAAGCTTAGGAGCATTGAATGGTCAATGATCCTTGGCACACTCTCAGGAACAGTTGCGATGTATCTGCCTGTTCATTTCAATCTGGCTTTTATTGTGCCACTTTTAGGACTGCTGTCAGGTGTATTTATCGGCATGATGGCAGCCGCTTTAACAGAAGTGTTAAATGTGATTCCACTGATTACCAGAAGGCTCAGAATTACAGGAAGTCTTGAACTGATCATTACAGCAATTATTGCGGGGAAGGTAGCCGGTTCACTTTTTTACTGGCTGATCTTTTTACCGGTATGGAAGGGTTGAATAGAATGAATAAACTCCCTAAAAAAAATCGGGAATTAGACAGCCGACTGAAAGAAGCCGGTTTAGGATTAAGCTTTGATTTTATCGTCCGGAAAATAGATTTTGGTGATCACTCCATCAGCATTTATGCAGTGAATGGATTATGTGAAACAAGGTTTATCATGAAAATACTTGATGAACTAAGCGCACTTCACATGGCTGACAGGCGAAAAAACTTTAAAGATCTTGTAGACCAGAGAATTATCCATCATTCCGTTGAAATGACAGATTCAGAAGATGAATTAATCAGACAGGTTTTTTCAGGGTTAATCGCCCTGAAAATTGACGGTCATGATGAATGTTTCCTGATAGATGTCAGAAGTTATCCGGGGCGTCAGCCTGAAGAGCCCGATACAGAGAAAGTTGTGAGGGGATCTAGAGACGGGTTTGTAGAAAATATCATTGTGAATACAGCGCTTACCCGCAGAAGAATCAGGGATAAGGGAATCAGGTTTGAAATGCTTGAGCTGGGCGAAAGATCAAAGATGGATGTAGCAATTGGTTATATTGAGGGGGTTGTTAATCCATCGCTGGTTGAAATCATTAAAAAAGAAATTAATCAGATTCATACTGATGGTCTGATTATGACTGATAAATCATTAGAAGAGTATATTGTAAAGCAGGGATTTAATCCATATCCGTTAGTCAGATTTACTGAAAGAGCAGATATCGCAGCGGAGCATCTCCTAGAAGGGCACATATGTATCTATATTGACACTTCTCCAAGTGTTATTATTGCACCTTCAACCTATTTTCATCACGTTCAGCATGCTGAAGAATACAGACAGTCTCCTGCCTCAGGCACAATGCTGAGGCTTATCAGATTATTTGGGATAGCTGCTTCTGTTATTCTGCTTCCGCTGTGGTATCTGCTTGCAATTGATCCTGCCTTAAAACCGGAATCTTTATCTTTTATCGGTGTGAAGGAAGAAGCGGCTGTGCCACTGATCTTACAATTGCTGATCGCTGATATAGGGATTGAATTTTTAAGAATGGCTGCGATACACACGCCAACCCCATTATCTACTGCGATGGGCTTAATTGCTGCTGTATTAATCGGACAAATTGCAATTGATGTCGGTTTATTTGTACCGGAAGTCATTTTATATGTGGCAGTTGCATCGATTGGAACGTTTGCAACACCAAGCTATGAACTTGGCATTGCCAATAAATTCGCGCGTATATTTCTGATTGTGTCAGTGGCAATTTTTCACTCGACCGGATTCATTATAGGGATCACTTTACTCATCGTATTTCTAGCAGGGATGCGCGTATTCACAGTGCCTTATCTATGGCCGCTGATCCCATTCAGACCGCTTGCACTTATGCAGGTACTGACCCGAGTTCCGGTGACCGGTGCTGTCCTCAGACCGATGGTAGTAAAAGCCGAAGACCGCATCAGACAAAAGCGCTCTCATTAATACATTGCATAAAAATGCTTTACTGTGGTAATGTACTTACTATCTATTAATGATATTCTGCAGTAAAGAAGGGATTGTAACATGCATTATTATGGCACATCATCTATTAATGAAAAAGGTCATTTGACGATAGGCGGGGTTGATACAATAAAGCTTGCAAAAGAGTTTGGTACTCCGCTTTATGTATATGATACTCAGCTGATAAGAGAACGCGCACGCGGCTTTAAAGATACGTTTGAAAAGCTTGGCGTTTCATCTCAGGTGGCATATGCAAGTAAAGCATTTTCATCCATTGCAATGATTCAGCTGATTGCGCAGGAGGGACTTAGTCTTGATGTCGTTTCAGGTGGTGAATTATATACAGCACTGAAGGCTGGATTCAATTCTGAAAAAATACATTTTCACGGGAATAATAAAAGTCCTGAAGAAATTGCGATGGCGCTGGATGCTGATATCGGCTGTTTTGTTGTTGATAATTTCTATGAAATAGAACTTCTTTCACAAATTTGCAGTGAAAAAGACAAGTCTGCATCAATCTTACTGCGTGTTACGCCTGGTATTGAAGCACACACGCATGATTATATTCTGACTGGGCAGGAGGATTCAAAATTTGGTTTTGACCTTCAAAATGGACAGGCTGAAGAAGCGCTTAAGATGACGCTCTCACACGCACATTTAAATGTGTTGGGCTTACACTGCCATATTGGGTCACAAATATTTGAAACGACCGGTTTTATTATGGCGGCTGAAAAAATGATCGAGAAAATGGCAGAATGGAAAACATCATTAAGCTTTAAGGCTGAAGTATTAAACCTTGGCGGAGGATTTGGGATAAGATATACCAAAGAAGATGAACCATTAGCGCCAGGTAAATATGTTGAAGATATTATTACAAAAGTTAAAAGCCTGATGGAAGAACACCATTTAACAATGCCTGAGATCTGGATTGAGCCGGGCAGATCTTTGACAGGTGATGCAGGGACAACATTATACAAAACCGGATCATCAAAAAACGTTCCGGATGTCAGAAATTATCTGGCGGTAGATGGGGGAATGAGTGACAACATTCGTCCTGCTCTATATAATGCAAGATATGAAGCGGTCATTGCAAACCGGCCGGAAGCCCCGGCGGAGTCAGTTGTTTCAATTGCGGGTAAATGCTGTGAATCCGGCGATATGTTAATTTGGGATCTGCCGATTACGAGTCATGAGCCGGGCGATGTACTTGCTGTATTCTGTACAGGTGCATATGGCTATGCGATGGCCAATAATTATAACCGGATTCCGCGTCCTGCTGTTGTGTTTGTGGAAAATGGGCAGGCTGAACTCGTCATTGAACGTGAAAATTATGAGGATTTAATCAGACATGACCTGCCGTTGTCATTTAAAGGGGCAGATCAGAAATCATGAAAAAGCAGAACGCAGTCACGTTTATTGTCTTATTAATACTTGCGGTTATTTGGGGAGTTATTTACTGGATTTTTATTGTATAAGGACAAAATTGAAAAGTTCTGCTACAGTTAGTATGCGACGGTATAAAAACTGAACGGATTTTACCGGATTAACTGGTGTGTTGATAGACATCAGATTATGATTACAACTTGGTGAGGAGTACTTTATGTTAATTCGTTATAAAAAATCCTTTGAGAAAATTGCGATGGGGTTAATGTCTTTTATGCCAACAGAAAAAGACATCAAACAATTGCAGCAGTCGATGAAACAGTATGAAGAAGAGAAAAATTTTCAGCTGTTTCTGTGGAAAGAAGAAGACATAATTGGTCTGGCAGGAGTTGAAATTGAAGAACAGCAGATTACATTGCGTCACATCTCAGTCAATCCCTCTCATCGAAACGAGGGAGTAGGTCACCGTATGATAGCGGCTCTTAAGGATATGTATGCTGAAAAAGAATTGGTAAGTACTTCTTATACAGAAGGATTTCTTCAAAAATGTGAAGATAATGAAACCGCAGCTGAATAAAGCTGCGGTTTCATTCGTTTATTCACCTTTTTCAGAAATCGGATTCAGCTTTGATTTTGAAAGAAGTGCTTCTTTTCTGAGTAAAATGATATCTGATCTGTCGCGAAGCTTATGACGGTCTACGAGTGCCTTATTGCTTAAGTTACTTTCCCCGCCCCATGTGAAGCCGTGGCGGTTACATTCCGTTTTGCACCTCTCTATAAGTGTATCGTCTGATAATGGCAGCATGATACTGCGGTAGGGAGATTGAACGAGAATTGCACTTTCTATTTCACTGATTATGATCAGTAGTTTGTCAGTATCAAGTGATAAATGACGCGCTTCATCTGAAAACGTTGTGATCTTTTGCTTTGCCTGCCTGATCATTCTTAGAGCGCCTTTGAAATTTCTGCGGCGATGATGATACAGTGCAACTGCAAGTTGAATTAATCCAACCCACAGTGAATTTTTATTTTCATCAGTATGTTCCTTCCAGTACTCTTCCAGTATTTCATGACATTCAAAGTAGTCGCGGTCACCGTGAAAGTGAACTAGAAACCGGATATATTCATCAGGATAATGCACGATGGCCACCTCCAATTTTTGATTTAGTCTATCATACAGGTTTGTCAGCTCCAAACATTTTGAAAATACCAGACCGTAATGGCAACTGCAAGAATCATCCCGGTAATGTCTGCCAGTAAACCTACAACCAGTGCCCTGCCCATTTTTTTAATCCCCACCGCGCCAAAATAAACAGTCAGTATATACAATGTCGTATCAGTGCTGCCCTGGATCACAGCAGCAAGTCTTGAGATCATGTGCTCAGGACCGAACGTATGCGTCAGGTCAGCAGTAATGCTGAGCGCTGCAGTTCCAGAGATGGGACGTGTCAGAAATAACGGGAAAAGTTCTGCAGGAACACTAAAATGTAGAAATAATGGGGATACAAGGTTCGTAATCCATAATAATAACCCGGATGATCTTAACACACTGATTGCAGCCATCATTCCTACTAAAAACGGCAGAAGTTCAGCTGACATATGTAATCCTTCTTTTCCACCGCTGACAAATGCGCTGTAAGCGTCTGTTTTTGTCAGCAGTGCTGAAAACAAGATCGTTAGGATAAGCAGCGGAATGATCAACTTAGAAATAAAGACAATATCCATCATTTTTGCTTCCCCGATGCCATTCTCCAGCTGATTCTGTCATACATAATCGCTGCACTGCACGAGCAGATTGTAGCTAGGAATGCCGGAATAACGATATCAAGCGGGTCAGCAGCACCTTCTGAAAGGCGCATTGAAACAATTGTGGCTGGAAAAAACGTAACAGCTGCAGTATTTAAGCATAAAAAAGTCACCATCGATCTGCTTGCTTTTTCAGGCTGCTGATTCATTGACTGTAATTCTTTCATTGCTTTTACACCAAATGGAGTGGCAGCATTTCCAAGCCCAAAGAAATTAGCTGAAAAATTCGTCATAATATAACCTGCGGCGGGATGATTTTTCGGCAGATCAGGGAACAGCTTCCGGATCATTGGATAACAAAGCTTTGTAATGATATTTAATAATCCTGACTGTTTTGCAATCTCCATCATGCCAAGCCATAACGTGAATATCGCAGCAAATCCAATGACCAGTTCTACAGCCTGACCTGCAGAATCAAAGAGTCCTTTATTCACTTCATCAACTGTTCCGTTAAATATACTGAAAATAATACCTGAGACAAGCATGAAGATCCAAATGTAATTTACCATTTAAAAAGCTCCTTCATTTTGCTGAGCAGGTTTTCAAAAAAGCCGGGATGATCCACCTTCACTTCCTCAATCAGAGTGTTGCTGACCAATTTCTCATCGATATAAACTTTTAATTCAGGGGTTTCATCTGAAATAATCTTATACAAAATCTGTTCTCGTTCTTTTTCGGTCAGAGGAAACTTTTTGATCTCATTTGATATGTAATGCGTATCAGCAGACATTCCTGGAAGCACTGGGAGTGGACCGCGGGAAATCAATTCCACCATTTCATAACGACTAAATCCATTCTCAAAAAGTGAGATATGATCATTCCAGTCATCAGGACCATTGATCGTCACAGTGATAAAGGTAAGACCATCTTTATGGGCAGTCGTCACAAGCGTTCTGCCGGCTTTTTTTGTAAAACCGGTTTTTCCTCCATTCGCATGTGGATAAAGTCCGGTAACCAGGCGGTGTTTGTTTGTCCACGGATAAGCATCTTTAAAAGTAGGTGTATAGCTTGAAGCTGAAAATATTTTTTTAAATGTTTGATTACGGACTGCATATTGGGTAAGAATGGCCATGTCATGAGCTGTAGAGACATGCTGATCGTCTGTATCTAAGCCGTGGGGATTGGTAAAAT
This sequence comes from Jeotgalibacillus sp. JSM ZJ347, assembly GCF_044383825.1. Taxonomy (NCBI): domain Bacteria; kingdom Bacillati; phylum Bacillota; class Bacilli; order Caryophanales; family Caryophanaceae; genus Jeotgalibacillus; species Jeotgalibacillus sp. JSM ZJ347. The sequence continues at coordinate 454,133 of NZ_JBISEN010000001.1, forward strand.
GGCTCCTTGTCATCTTGATTTTTTCTGCTTCTTTATTCATCAGATCAGAAAATGCCTCAACTGAACCGCTAATATATTCAGCAATCGCTACAGCTGCGTCATTTCCTGACCTCATCAGTAGTCCATATAATAGATCTTCTAGTGTGACAGTTTGCCCTGCCTTTAAATAAAGACTGGACCCTTCAGTCGAAGATGCTTCACTTGAAATTTTTACTTTGTCATTTAAGTTTCCATGTTTAATGGCTAGATGGGCAGTCATAATCTTTGTAATACTTGCGATTTTCATTTGTTCATTTTCATTTTTACTGAATATCACTCGTCCGCTTTCTGCTTCAATCATAATGGCGGAATGAGCGGAAACATCGAGTGCAGAGACAGGATGATAAAAAAGTATGAAAAGTAATATGACAACAATGATTTTTCTGATCAGATACACCACCTTTCAATGTATTCTTATGAAATCCCCGGTAAACTTAGACCTTGATAAAAAGAAAAACACGCGCCTCTGCGCGTGTTAAACGTTACCGGACAAGCCGTTTTTCAATGACTCAAAAAATAAATCACTGTCTTCTTTATCATCTTCTTCCACGTCTTCAGGAAGCGGAGGGAGTTCAGATAAATCTTTTAAGCCGAGGTAATCTAAAAATTCCTCAGTCGTACCATAAAGAATGGCTCTGCCTGCTCCTTCATTTCTTCCAACCTCTTTAATTAATCCTCTCGCAAGGAGCGTATGAACAGGTCCATCTGTTTTGACACCTCTGACTTCTTCGATCTGAACTCTTGTTACCGGCTGCTTGTAAGCAATAATAGCGAGCGTTTCAAGACCTGCCTGGGTCAGGGCAGAAGGGGAGGGTGAGTCTGCTAAAAGTTTAATATAATCAGATAAAGCTTTCTTTGTGACAAATTGATATTTTTGTGCATAAACAGCAACTTCAATGCCTCTTGATGAATCATTCTGATAAGACGACTGCAATTCTGACATCAGTGCTTCAACCTGCTGATCAGAAAGATTCAGCGCTTCTGTCAGCTGCTCAATTGCTAATCCGGCATCTCCTGCTGTAAATAATAATGCTTCTGCTATTGCTTTGTGATTATACTTGACCAACTAATGACACTCCTTCAGTACTTTCCACCATAATTTCAGAAAAATTATGGTCCTGCTTAATAAAAATCTCCTGTCTTTTCACTAATTCCAGCACAGCTAAAAACGAAACCACCATATGCGGTTTTTCAGCTACCGGAAAAAGTTCAGAGAAGGCCCTCGGCGATGACTGAGAACGGATTGTATGAAGAATCTCAGACATCCGCTTCTCAATTGATATCTCCTGTCTGGTGACTCTGGTTGAAATCGGTTTTTTGATCTTTTTGCGCCTCATAAGCTTATTGAAAGCACCAATCAGGTCATACAGATCAATATGGGTTTTTTCATTTGTATCAACCGGCTGCGAATAGCTGCTGAGATCTTCAGGAGGCTTTGTGAAATGTAAACTTCTATCGCTTTCTTTTTCTTTTAATTCAGTCGCAGCCTTTTTATATTTTCTGTATTCAATCAATTTTTCCACGAGTTCCTCACGCGGATCTTCTTCAAACTGCTGATCCTCTTCCCAGTGCTCCTCCTGTGTTGGCAAAAGCATACGGCTTTTAATTGACATCAATGTTGCAGCCATCACAAGGTATTCACTTGCTGTGTTCAATTCAAGTACGCTCATAGCTTTAATGTATAAGGTGTACTGCTCGGATATGTCCGCCATCGGAATGTCATAGATATCGATTTCAAGACTTTGTATAAGATGCAGCAGAAGATCGAGAGGACCTTCAAAAGCATCTACTTTTACTGTATACTCCATGTTCTCACCATTTTCTTACAGCTGTGCTGCTGGAATTCCTCAATATTGCTAATTATATCTGAACAAAACGTTACTTCCAACCGTAAATCAACGTTTTATCGTGTCCTGATTTGCTTTTAGGAATATATGTGACATAATGCTGTAAGAAGCAGAACAAATGAAGAGGTGTAAGATATGGAAAGATTACAAAAAGTGATTGCGCACGCTGGTGTGGCATCACGCAGAAAAGCAGAAGAATTAATTGCTCAGGGAAAAGTGAAAGTAAACGGTAAAACAGTTACTGAGCTCGGGACGAAGGTAACACCTTCCGATAAGATCGAAGTGGAAGGCGTTAAAATCGAGCGTGAGAATAAAGTGTACCACTTATTCTATAAGCCATCCGGTGTGATTTCCGCAGTAAGTGATGATAAAGATCGTAAAGTCGTCACTGATTATTTCAACCATGTTGAAGAAAGAATCTATCCGGTAGGAAGACTTGATTATGATACTTCCGGGTTATTACTCCTGACAAATGATGGGGAGTTTGCAAACCTGCTGACACACCCGAAATATGAAGTTCCTAAAACTTACGTTGCAAGAGTAAAAGGTCTTGTTAAGCGCGAGACGATTAAAAAGCTTGAAAAAGGAATCAGGCTTGAAGATGGCATGACTGCACCTGCAAGAGCAAAGGTCATTTCTGCTGACAAGCAAAAAGATAAGACAATAATTGAAATGACAATTCACGAAGGGAGAAACAGACAGGTAAGAAGAATGCTTGAAGCTGTAGGCCACCCGGTACAGAAACTGAAACGTGAAAGATATGGATTTCTGCACTTAACCGGATTAAATGCGGGAGAATCGAGAGAATTAACACCCCATGAAGTAAAGCAGCTGAGAGCCCTTGCCGAAAGTGGTCAGAACAATTGATAAGTTTCACAGTTCATTCAAATACTATTGCTTAGTCCCATTCGTGTGAATGCTATAATGACAATGAAACTTTTTGTATTTATGCATTAAAGGGGGTAGCAAATGTGAGTAAGAAAAAAAAGCAGAGGCTGATTATGCGTGTCTCTATTCTTGCAGTGCTGCTGGCAGCCGTATCATACACAATCTACTCCAGTGTGGCAGGAGATGAAAGACTGCTAGTAAAAGCAGGTGATCAGGCACCTGACTTCAAACTAGAGGATTTGAATGGGGAAACACATCAGCTTTCTGATTATAAAGGCCAGGGTATATTTTTAAACTTCTGGGGAACCTGGTGTAAACCGTGTGAGAAAGAGTTCCCTTACATGCAAAATCAATATGAGGTTTATCAGGACCAGGGAATCGAAGTTCTTGCTGTTAACGTTGGAGAATCTGAGTACAAAGTATCTAACTTTGCAAATGAATACGGTCTGACATTTCCGGTAGTCAGAGATGTTAATAAAGATGTGATGGATGCATACTCAATCGGACCACTTCCGACTACATTACTAGTTAATCCTGAAGGGGAAATTATTAAAGTAATTAAAGGTGAAATGACAGAAGAAGACGTTGCCTCTTATATGGAACTGATTAAACCTGAAAGTCAGGAGTCTTCTGAATGAGTAAAATAATTTGTCAATGCGGTCACGAGAACCCTGAAGGCTCAGAGTTATGTCAGGCCTGCGGGAGAACACTGACTGAAGCGGCCGCAAAAAGGAAAACACATGACGTAATGCGTTATGAAGGAATGGCGAGAAGATCTCAGACTTATCATACTTCAATTATTGATAAAATCTGGAACTTCTTTTCTTCTGTTAAAGTTGGCGTATCTCTCATTGTGATTACACTGGTCGCTTCTGCAATCGGAACAATTTTCCCGCAGGAGTTTTTTATTCCTCAAAACGTTCCCGCTGTGGAATACTATGAGAGCCGCTATGGACTCCCGGGGAAAATTTATTATGTTCTTGGCTTCCATGATCTTTATGGATCATGGTGGTTTATGCTGTTAGTAGCAGCGATCGGTACTTCAATTATTATCGCCAGTCTGGACCGCGGAGTGCCACTTTATAAAGCACTTAGGAAACAAAGAGTGGAAAGGCATGATTCATTTCTTAAAAGACAGCGAGTCTATTCGGCTTATGAAGGCAAAGCATCTTCTGAAGTATTGGATAAGTTAAGCGAAGGGCTGAAAAAAAGGCGTTACAAAGTAAGGCAGGAAAATGGCCATCTTCTTGCAGAGAAAAACCAATTTTCTAGATGGGGCCCTTATATTAACCATACCGGTCTGATTATTTTCCTGATTGGTGCAATGCTGAGGTTTGTGCCTGGTATGTATGTGGATGAAATTTTATGGATCCGCGAAGGAGAAACAAGATCAATTCCAGGTACAGGACAGGAATACTTCCTGAAAAACGAAGGATTCACGCTCGAGACTTACCAGGAAGGGGATTCTGAAGTATTTGATGATACCATCCAGCGGACTGGTGCCATTGCTAAGAATTTCCAGACGGATGCCATTTTGTACAAGCGGGATGAAGACGCTGTGGCTGGTTCTCAGGATGAGCTGACAGAAGTTAATCACCATGCAATTCAGGTTAATATCCCAATGAAATTTGATCAGTTCGCACTTTATCAGACTGATTATATTGAAGATGAACTTTATAAAATGACTTTTACAATGGATAATAAAGAAACCGGAGAGTCAGTCGGTGAATTTACAGTTAACCTTTTCGATCCTGAAACGTCGGGTGTATACGAACTGAATGACGGATATGCTGTGGAACTGACGGGTTATTACCCTGACTTCAGCGGGTTTGATGAGGGTGAGCCGCAATCTGCATCACCACTTCCAAATAACCCTGCATTTTTATTTGAAATGACCTCACCCGAGCATCCGGATGGTGAAGTTGCTTTTGTAGCGATCCAGGAAAACCTTGAACCACTGGGTCCGAATGATTATAAAATCAGCTTTAATGGGATTGAAACAAGAGATCTTTCAGGTTTGACAGTAAGGAAAGATCTAACATTATGGATACTGGCCCTTGGCGGCGCTATTTTTATGTTTGGCGTAGTAGTCGGTGCATACTGGAACCATAGAAGAGTATGGATCAAACAAGGATCTGACAATACATTATATGCAGCTGGACATACCAATAAGAATTGGTTTGGACTGAAAAAAGACATTGCTCCGGCATTCGAACATGCGGGACTCGATCAGCCGACAGATCATCAGGAGCTGAAAGAATCCAACAGCAATGCGAAGGAGGATAACGAAAGTGGCACAACTGGCCAGCATAAGTAGTACCCTGCTTTATACAGCATTTTTGCTTTACTTGGTAGCAACTGTATTCTTTGCGGGATCTATTAAATCAAAAAAACATACGAATCAGACCGGAAAAAACAGATGGGCGACGATTGGTATCACAATCACGCTGATCGGTTTCGCAGCACAGCTTGGTTATTTTTTCACAAGGTGGATTGCATCCGGACATGCACCAGTAAGTAACCTGTTTGAATTTATCACGTTTTTCTCAATGATGCTCGTTGCATCGTTCATCATTATTTACTTTATTTACAAATTGCACATACTTGGTGTATTCGCTTTGCCAATTGCATTGCTGATTATTGCCTATTCGAGCATGTTCCCAAGAGACATATCACCGCTTATTCCGGCACTTCAGAGTGACTGGCTTGCGATTCACGTCTCAACAGTTGCTGCAGGCGAAGCCATACTTGCCATCAGTTTTGTTGCAGGACTTATCTTTTTACTGAAGGATATCGACTTGTCTAAGGGTGGCAAGCAGGCTTTTTGGCTTGAAGCAATCTTGTTCAGTATTATACTTGTTGTAGGTTTTGTCGTCAGTGCGACAACGTTCTCAATCGCAGGATATGAATCTGAGTTTACTTTTGTAAATGCAGATGAAGAACAAACGGAAGTACAGTATTCAATGCCTGCTCTTGTAACACCAAATGAGGGTGAATTGCTGACAGAGGGTGCTTTTTCATCAGGAATTGAAATGCACGCACTTGTTAACGCACCAAGATTAAATACAGTGATTTGGTCTGTCGGGGTAGGAGCACTGATCTACTTACTGATCAGACTCATTTCAAGACGGAGAGTGGCAGCACTGTTCCAGCCGCTTGTCAGAAAAGCGAATCTTGATATGCTGGATGAAATAGGGTACCGTTCTGTATTAATCGGATTTCCGGTGTTTACGCTCGGAGGTCTGGTGTTCGCAATGATCTGGGCGCAAATTGCCTGGACACGCTTCTGGGGATGGGACCCGAAAGAAGTATGGGCGCTTATCACATGGCTGTTTTATGCAGCTTTTCTTCACCTCAGATTATCCAGAGGCTGGGAAGGAAACCGTTCAGCCTGGCTTGCAGTAATTGGATTTGCTATTATTATGTTTAACCTGGTAGCGGTCAACTTAATTATTGCAGGACTGCACTCTTACGCATAAACATTGCCCTCACGTGTAAGTGAGGGCTTTCTTTAAATACATATCCGATAGGGGGATCTTCAATGAATGAACTTGGTCATATTCTTGTTGTTGATGATGAAGAAAGAATCCGAAGGCTGTTAAAGATGTATCTCGAGCGTGAGGGATATACGATTGAAGAAGCTGAAGATGGTGAAAAAGCACTGAAAAAAGCGCTTGAAGAAGATTTTGACTGTATTTTGCTGGATCTCATGATGCCAGGTAAAGACGGGATTGAAGTTTGTAAAGAGCTGCGTGAAACAAAAACAACACCTGTTATTATGTTGACAGCTAAAGGTGAGGAAGCAAATCGTGTTCAGGGTTTTGAAGTGGGGACAGATGATTACATTGTAAAACCATTCAGCCCGAGAGAAGTTGTGCTAAGAGTAAAAGCACTTTTAAGAAGAACAGCAACAAGCAGTTTTGTTAACACAGATACAAAAGCGAAAGATATGATTGCCTACAATCACCTGGTCATTGATAACGACGCTCACCGTGTGACAGCAGATGGTCATGAGGTGACGTTGACACCAAAAGAGTACGAGCTGCTGTTATTTTTAGCTAAGAGTCCCGATAAAGTGTACGACCGGGAACAACTATTAAAAGAAGTATGGCATTATGAGTTTTTCGGTGACCTTAGGACAGTCGATACTCATGTAAAAAGACTGCGTGAGAAACTGAACAGAGTATCTGAAAAAGCAGGAAAAATGATTGTGACAGTCTGGGGAGTAGGATACAAGTTTGAGGTCGAGGAATGAGAATCTGGAAAAGCGTGGTAGGCAAGCTGTGGATGACAATTCTGCTGCTTGTCTCCTTTGTTTTATTCATCCTGACAATCTTGTTGCTGGAATTTTTCCAGAATTATCATGTGGAAGAAGTTGAGGAAACGCTAAGATATGAGGCTCAAAAAGCCGCAAGTATTATTGAGGATCATGATGATTTGAATATGAGTATACAGATCGTATCTGAAGTACTCGATGATCCGGTTCATTCAATTGTCAATATGAATGATGAAATCGTATTTTATTCAGATGAACAGTCTCATCGTGATATTCTTCAGATGATTAACAGGAGTGAAACACTGAACCGGGTACATTCAGATGGTGCAGTTGTTCAGGGTGAATTTCCATCCGGTGAAGATACAGACAACCGGTATAACAATGTGATTGTGGTCGGCGCCCCGATTGCTGATGAAAGTGAAGAGCGCACAGGTGTAGTTTATGTCTACCAGTCTCTTGAAGCCATTCAGCAAACAACTGAACAGACGACTCGATTGATTATTCTCGCGGCTGCAATTGCCATTATACTTACAACCATTTTTGCTTTTTTCCTTTCCACAAGGATTACTGCACCGCTTAGAAAAATGAGAGAAGGCGCGTTTGAAGTAGCACGTGGAAAGTTTGACACAAAAGTACCAATTCTCTCAAACGATGAAATAGGTGAACTTGCCACAGCCTTTAATCAGATGGGCAGACAACTCAAACATCACCTTGATGCCTTGAGCCAGGAAAAAGAGCAGCTTTCAAGTGTTCTCAGTTCAATGGCAGATGGCGTCATTACGTTTAACAAAGATTTTACTGTACTCGTATCTAACCCGCCTGCAGAACGTTTTCTGCAAAATTGGTACGATGAACAGGAAGGATATACAAAGTTGGCATTGCCGCCGACGCTTGAACAATTAATCACATTGGTGATGAAAACCAATGAAGAACAGATTGGCGAGCTAGAAGTAAACGGACGTTCATATACAGCCATTATCAGCCCTCTATACAGCGGTCATACCGTCAGAGGAGCGGTTGCAGTACTTAGGGATATGACTGAAGAAAGAAAGCTCGAGACACTCAGAAAAGATTTTATTGCGAATGTTTCTCATGAGTTACGTACACCTATTTCAATGCTGCAGGGATATAGTGAAGCAATGATTGATGATATCCCACAAAGTGATGAAGAGAGAAAAGAGATTGCCAGGGTTATCTATGATGAATCATTAAGAATGGGCAGGCTCGTAAATGAATTGCTGGATCTGGCGAGAATGGAAGCAGGTCACATCGTCTTAAATAAAGAAGAGGTTAAGGTGAATGAATTCTCCTCGAGGGTTTTAACTAAATTCAAGCTTGGATTAAACGACTTGGATATATCGATGGATTTTCAAACAGGCCTGGAAGATTCTACTGTTGTTATTATTGACCCTGACCGGATTGAGCAGGTTCTTACCAATCTGCTTGATAACGCGATCAGGCATACGAAACCGGGTGGCGAAATTACAATCAGTGCTCAAAAAGAGACCCAGTTTATCAGGTTCGATGTGATTGATAACGGTGTAGGTATTCCTGAAGAAGATCTCCCATTTATTTTTGAGCGGTTTTATAAAGCTGATAAAGCAAGAACCAGGGGGAGAGCCGGAACAGGACTTGGTCTTGCGATTGTTAAAAACCTGATAGAAGCGCATAAAGGCAAGATAAAAGCTGAAAGTAAACTGGATCAGGGCACTGTTTTTTCATTTTATTTACCATATCAATAGCCTATACAGCTTGAAAGAGCCTGAACTTAAAAGGGCAGACGCAATGCGATAACTGTAAATAACAAACTTGGAGCATGTACCATTCATCTTCCTGGTTTAATTGCAGACGCAAACGTCAGCCCTTTTTTTCATGTATTGGAATAAAATATAAATCGAGCTTTATAAGGTTTGTCAGGTCATGTAAAATGAAAAAGTGAAAAAACACGCATGATCAGGAAATAAATATAAATGTGCTGAAGGCAGAAACTTTTTTAATGTTAATACGACTAATGGTATGAACGGGGAGGAGACGGTTAATGGACTCCGTTTTTAATAGGCTTTATACAGAATATCAACAGGATGTTTTTCAGTTTTTAATCTATATGGTTAAAAACAGGGACACTGCAGAAGATTTACTGCAGGAAGTGTTTATTAAAGTGATGAACTCTTATCACCGGTTTGAAGGAAAGAGTTCAGAAAAAACATGGTTATTCTCAATCGCTAAAAATGTAACAATCGATTATTTCAGAAAGCAAAAAACAATACGAAAAAGAGTGCAGGAGCATTTTGACTGGGGAGAGCGCGAAATTACAGGCTCTGAACCTTTACCTGAAGAGATCGCAGAACAGAATGAAGAAATTAAAAAGCTTTATATCTGTCTGGACCATTGCACTACTGATCAGAGAATGGTGATCATCACAAGGTATATTCAGGATCTGAGCATTACTGAGACGGCTGAAGTACTCGGCTGGTCTGAAGGTAAAGTTAAAACGACTCAGCACAGAGCAATTAAAAAGTTAAAAGAACTTATGTCAGAAGATGGGAGGGAGTCAAATGACTAAACATAAGTGGACGGAACAGGAAATAGAAAATCAGCTGAAGAAAATGCCGGTCGTAAAAAACCGTTTGAATCCTGAAGACATTTATCAGCATGTGGGTTTAAGAAAACGGGCCGTTAAACCGTTCCCATGGATGCCTGCAGCAGCCGGGACAGCAGCGGCTGCATTGATGCTTATACTGGCACCGGGGCTGTTTGATCAAAGCACTCCTTCTGATCAGGAATCATCTTCTGACATGGCAGTGCCATCAAATGAATCAGCATCCGAAGAATCAATGTCAGATGCTGAAATGAAACAGGATTCTTCTGAAGATCAGCATGCTGAAACCAATATTACTTCAGAACCGGAAGATACTGCAGAAGAGTCCGTGCAACCTGAAAGTGATACAAGTGATTCTGAAGGTGATAATCAGGAGCTAGAAACAGTGACAATGAATCATACAAGCGAACCTGCGCTGCTGTTTGAAAAAGACCTTGGTAAAAACAGGTATTTTGAAGCGGGGCTCGTTACTGAAGATGCTTATGTGATTCCATTTACAATTGTAGTACCTGAAGGCGATGAAAATGAGTCCATAGCAGCACTTTACCAGCAGTGGGCCGATAAAATCGATGAGTCTTCACTCGGTTTTATGGACTATCACCCTTTAAGCGACAGTCTTAATGAGGAAGGAAGCATGCTGACAGGGCTGATCAATAACCTTGATGAAAAAACACAGGGTGCCTCTGCAGCGATTTTAATAGATGTATTAAGAGAAACATTTGGATCTGACTACGAACAATTCAGAATCATCAATGAAAAAAATGAAACAGCTGAAGTTGGAGAGTTTGGACGCGTTGAATCCTACGAACTGGACAATGATCAAAAAGGTTTTTACTTATATGAAATTGAAAACGGCAGTTATTATTACGCAAAGAGCTACGAAAATTTTGATTCAGTGGAAGATGCACTGTCTGCGATCGAGGAGCAAGTTCCAAATGACCGGTACACATCACCTGTGCCAGAAGAGATAGATGTTAACTATCAGGCATCCGGTACAACGATCACAGTTTCATTTGAAGGTGAACCGAATCAATTACCGGAAGAGGAGCGAAGGCAGCTGATTGAGTCAATTCTTTTAACAGCTGAATCGTTTGCCTTACAATCAGTTCAATTTGAAGGCCTTGAAGAGGACTTTCTTGATGGCTATGACTTTAATCAACCTGTAAATGTACCGCTCGGTGGAAATATTGCATATCTGGAATGAAAAAAAGCTCCGTTTTGAACGGAGCTTTTGTCTATTCGAATTTTAAAGCATCGCCATCGAATGGTTCATCAGCTACTTTGATTGAATCTGTAGGGCAGCCTTCAAATGCATCAAGCATATCATCATAAAGCACCTCTGGCACCTCAACTGTTCCATCATTGTCATCAAGCACGACAAATGCAATGCCTTCATCATCATAATCATAAATGTCAGGAGCTGCAGCGCCGCATGCACCACATGCAATACATGTATCTTTATCTACGATTGTATACTTAGCCAATTGGATTACCTCCTTGTTCAAGCGTTTAAATACTGTAAAAATGTCCAATCCTTATTTTACTCGTCCGTGTATTGATTTTCAACACTGAAGCGTACTTATTTTCATATTACCCACCTTCATAGGAAAGAAAACTGTTGAATGACACCAGGTGAGTGTTAATATGTATTTACTACACTAAGTGGAGGAGAAACGGCATGAATTATCTGGATGCAGTCATACTCACAGGGCTCGATATTATTAATGGCGAAAGAACACAATCCTCTATCTATCATCTCCTAAAAGGTAAAAAAACCTCCCAAACGATTCAGGACGCCCAACTATATGGGATCTCTCCCTTATTCAAACTTTATCGCAATATGAAAAGACCTTACTATGATCAAAGAATCACAGGTCTAACAAAAGAGGGGTTAATTCATGAACTGGACAACCTGAAATACGGTTTGACTGCTCAAGGAAAAGTTCAGCTAAGTGAATTTTTTCAACATCACCCTTTTCCTCTGTTTTTAAATGGATGGAAATATCACGAAATGACGTATGTTTTCTGGAATAGACTCACTCTTATCGTCCAGACTGTTTCAAACCTTGTATACAAAGAGCATCAGTTTATTCCTGTTAATCGCGAAATACCTGTTCAGCAATGGGTAAAGAAGGTCATCAATCAAAACAGGGATAGTCTGCAGGATTATACGCAGCAGTTAAACCGGGAATTAGTTGCAATTTTTGACAGACAGGACTTCCCTGATTCTCCGGAGATCATCGTTCAGCAGCTATCCGGATACAAAATGATTGGTAAAACCAGCCGTCAGCTTGCAGATCAATTCAAATGTGGACCTGATGAAATTTACACAAGGTTTATAAATGAAATTCATTTTATGTTCAGTCTGATTGAAAATGATAAAGGTAACTTCCCGGTAATAGCTGAAATGATGAATGTAAACCCGGAATCGATTCCTTTTACCAGGTCAACTGCAGAAACTTATCAATATATATCAAAGGATTTTTCCATTGACAGAATTGCTTCAATCAGAAGGTTAAAAAGAAGTACGATTGAAGATCATATACTTGAAATTGCATTATTGGATAAGAGTTTTTCAATCAGTTCATTTGTGCCGGATACTATGTTAAAGATGATTGAAGATGTCAGCGAAAATAGTAACCGTCTGAAAACAATTAAAGATCAAATTCCTGAGGCAGAATATTTTCAAATCAGATTAGTACTAGCAAAAGCAGAAAGGGGTGAACGGATATGGAAGAATTACTTGAAGAAAAATTTGGGCATCGCTCATTCCGTACAGGACAAAAAGAAATTATACAGACCATCCTGAAAAAGCAGGATACAATTGCGATGCTGCCAACCGGGACAGGGAAGAGCCTTTGTTACCAATATCCTTCTTATGTAAACAACGATAGGGTGCTGATTATATCCCCTCTGTTATCACTAATGCAGGACCAGGTCGATCAGATCAAGTTAAGAGGAGAAAAGAGAGCGGTCGCGATTAATTCATTTTTATCATTTAATGAAAAAAAGTATGTAATCAAGCACCTTGAATCGTACAGATTTATTTTTCTATCACCTGAAATGCTCACATCCGACGAGGTGTTACAGAAACTAAAAAAGGTTGGTGTCGGACTTCTTGTTATTGATGAAGCCCATTGTATCTCACAGTGGGGGCCTGATTTCAGACCGGATTATTTAAAACTGAGCACGTTAAAAGAAGCATTAAATCACCCATGCACACTCGCACTTACTGCTACTGCAACAGAAGAAATCAGACAAGATATTGCACTGAAGCTTAACATGAAGGACTGCAAAGAATGGATCTTCTCAGTCAATCGTCCAAATATAGCCCTTGAAGTTGTAAAATGTTCAAGTGTAAAAGAAAAAGAAGATAAACTGCTCGCTGATATTACTGTCTATCAGTCGCCGGGGATTGTGTTTTTCTCAAGTAAAAAAAAGGCTGAAGAGCTTCAGTCGAAAGCAAATGTCAAAGGGATCAGATCAGCTGTTTATCACGGCGATATTGAAACAGATCAGAGAATCCTCATTCAGCAGCAGTTTATTACAGGGCAGCTGGACTGGATATTTGCAACAAATGCATTTGGTATGGGGATTAATAAAGAGAATATAAGAACTGTCGTCCATTTTCATATGCCGTCGTCAATTGAAAATTTTCTTCAGGAAATTGGAAGAGCAGGAAGAGATGGAATTGAGGCACGCTCGATTTTATTATACAGTGGTTACGATGAGACTATCCCTCTGCAACTCGCTGAATTTGAAAAGCCCGATTATCACCAGATAGAATCATTTTATTCCATGTTCAGGAAAGGGAATTCATCGGAATTGATTCAACAGCAATTAATGCTTTCGGATACACAATTAAAAGTTTTGACATATTACGCGGAACAGAAAAGTCGACATTCCTGGGTAAAAGAAGTGGATACACTGCTTGAAAACAGATTTAATCATAAAAAGAAAAAAATAATGGATATGAAAAGCTATATCGATACCAAAATCTGCAGACGGCAATCATTACTCGGTTTTTTTGATGAAACACTATCAGTTAACCAGCAACAGTGCTGTGACATTTGCGGCTTAAAAGACATTGATGCTACCGGTGAAAAAGAGGATAGAATTGAGTATCATTGGAAAGAAAAGCTGAACCGGCTGCTGATTGGAACTTCTGATGGATCATAACCATGTTTATCCCTGTCATCTATTAAAGCAGGCAGTCGTTTATACTCAGCTCCTTATTTTAGGTATTGCTGCTGTTTTATCATTATTTTTATTCAATAGTTTTAGAGAATTTACTGCCATTTTCTCAATAGACAGCAGCATCGTTTTGATTGGGGTTGCGATTGGCGCACTGTGTGTCACTGCGGATCTGCTGTTGATAAGGTTTCTTCCTGAAAAGGCTTTTAATGATGGCGGGATTAATCAGCGCCTTTTCAGCTGCTTAAATCCATATGAGATATTTTTTATTACTTTACTTATCGCATTCAGTGAAGAACTTTTATTCCGTGGTGTTCTGCAGACACAGGTCGGAATCATTCCGGCAAGTATCATATTTATCGCAGTCCACTTCCGGTATTTGAAAAACGTCTACTTACTAATAAATGTTACTATTTTAAGTTTTCTTTTGGGATATGTGTATGAATATACCGAAAGTCTATGGTCAGTTTTCGTCATTCACTTTATAATAGACTATATATTAGGTATTTATATTCATTATTCCAACAAAGAAGGGGTTTAATATGAAAAGAGATCCTTACAGAGACAGGGCCGAAAAAGACCGGAAAGAATTATTAACTGCAAAAACTGAACACGATCCTGAAGAAAATCATGAAGAAGTAAAGTCAAGATTAGAATTGCACGGAAAAAAACGTGAAGAAAAGAAATCCGGGAAAAAGCCATTTCCGTTAATCGGACTGCTACTTGCGTCATTTGTACTGCTGCCGTTATCAGTTGTGTTATTTTCAATTTTTCTTTCATCAGGTGATGAATCGGGCGTGACAAATGCCACACTAGAAAATTCAAATGAATTTCAAATTGAAAAAAATAGAGAAACCGCTTTAAGTAATAAGCCGGAGCCGGTGCTAGCAGGAATGTCAACTGATGAAGAAGATACTGAGGAAAATGAGGCAGAAACTGCTGAAGAAACATTAACTGATGAAGAAACTTCAGAAACGGTTGAAGAGGTAACGGAAGCTCCTGCTGAAGAGACTGTTGAGACGCCTGCAGAAGAAGTAGAAGCGCCTGAAGAGACTACAGAACAGCCGGAAGACAATCAGGTTTCATCAACACATACTGTTCAGGCGAACGAGACCTTGTACAGAATCTCTGTCAACTATGGACTGGGGCCGGATGGTGTTGATCAGATAAAAAGGTTAAATAACCTCGGTGACAATGAAATTTATGTTGGTCAGGTTTTACAACTGCCATAAATGGATAAAGGGTTTTATCCATCTTGTATAGAATAATAGAATGTGCAGCTAAGCTGTTATAAATCAACTGGGGGGAATAAAATGTTTGTAAAAAGTGCCATGGTGCCAGCAGCGAAATGTTATACCGTGCAATCTGGTGACTCTATCGAAAAAGTCATTAACCTGCTTGAAGAAAATGAAGTTGACGCACTTCCTGTATTGAGTGGAGATACATATGAGGGAGTTACAACCAGATATCATATTTACCAGGATTACTTTAAATCCGGTCTGTCGAAAGAAGAGTTCTATTCTTCTAAAAAAGCCGGGGATATTTTAACGCATGAGAATAATTTTTTACAGGGCGATGAAATATTCGAAACAACACTATACCAGCTGAATGATTTTCCTTTAATGTCTGTTGTTGATCCTGACAGACGTTTTAAAGGGATTGTCACGAGGTATGATGTGTTTAATCAGTTTAAAAGTGCTTTTGGAATGCATAAAAAAGGCGTACGTATTGCATTTACATCAGTTGAAACTGAAGGCAGAATCTCGAGGCTTGCAGAAATTATTCATCAATTCCATGAATCTGTTATTTCTCTGGTTACATTCGATGAAACAGATAAATTGGTCAGAAGAATTGTGCTGAAAATTGAAAAGAAGGATAACCTGGATAAGTTTTTAAAAAAGCTTGAACAATCCGGGTTCAGAATTCTTGATATTAAAGAGGACTAACACACAATCATTTCTCCAAAACCCTGGGGGAATGATTTTTTTATGAGTGCTGTACCTTTTAGACAATAGGCATTGTTTTATAATAAAGGAATATCGTTTATAATAAATCGTTGTGAAACATTAATGATAGGCTACTCAGGAGGAAGATATGAAATATTTATATACAGGAATTGTTTTCTGTATCGCCTTTGGTTTTTACATGATCAAAAAAGCTTTTGAAAACAACCTGGTCACACATCATATAAAATTGGACGATACGGATATGGAGCGGCCATTAAAAATTTTATTCATATCGGATATTCACCGCCGGAAAATTCCTGAAAAGTGGTTCTCTTCACTGCCCGATGTAGATCTGGTGCTGATCGGAGGGGATATAACTGAAAAAGGGGTTCCTTATGACAGGATCGCACATAATGCAGCACTGCTTTCATCTGCGGGTGATACCTATTTTGTCTATGGAAATAATGATGAAGAAGTCAATAAGGAAAAGCTGGGAACCTTGCTGAAAGAAAAAGGTATAAACATACTTGAAAATGATGCTGAAGTTTTGCAAAGTCATTCAAATATTGTGATTGCAGGTATAGGTGATATCAATTACCAAAAAGATGACCTGCAACACACACTCGGAATGATCGGTGATCAAAAAGTGATTCTGCTAAGTCATGACCCGAGAGTCACCAAAAAAATGAAACAAGTTGCTGAAGCAGAGAAAGTAAAACTGGTCCTGTGCGGTCACACTCACGGGGGTCAAATCAGAATTTTTGGTTTTGGTCCTTATCAAAAAGGCAGGCTGACAAAGACTGCGAAATTCACCAAACTGGTCAGTAATGGCTATGGTACAACTGTGATTCCAATGAGGCTTGGTGCAAAACCTGAAGTTCACCTGATTCAGATCGACTGATATCGTTATAAAAAACCTATACAAATTTTACATCTTTGTATAATGAATATATAATGAGGGGGCATATAGAGTCTGGAGCAGGAGGTTGGCCATGAAAGCAGAAGAAGGAAAATACAATATTAAAGCAGTATCTAATATGCTTGGTATACAACCTGGTACGCTGAGAGCCTGGGAAAGGCGTTACCGGATGATTGCTCCTGTGCGCAATGAATCCGGACATAGGCTATACACAGATGATCATATTAGAAAGCTAAAATGGCTGGTTTCAAAAGTAAATGCCGGATTTACAATTAGTCAGGCAGTAGCGCTCTCTGAGCAGGAAAACGAACATATAACGTCCGGTGATCAAAATGAAAATCAGCTGACGGTATTAAGAGATGATCTATTAAGCGCCTTGATGAAATTTGATGAGAGCAAAGCGCATGACCTCATAAATGAAGCTTTCTCTTTGTATACGGTTGATAAAGTCCTGATTGACATACTTGGTAGTATATTAATAAAGATCGGTTTACTTTGGGAAGAGGGGCGGATTACAACTGCCCATGAGCATTTTGCAACATCTATCCTAAGATCAAGGATCGGGATTTTAATGCACTCTTTCCCTCAAAACAACTTTTTACCAAAAGTTGTAGCTGTTTGTTCTCCTGGTGAGTGGCATGAGCTGGGCTTATTAATTTTTACGCTATACATCCGCAGAAAAGGATTCAACGTCATCTATCTTGGTTCAAGTATTAAAGAAGGGGATATCCAAACTGTTCTTGATACGGTAGAACCGAAATTTCTTTTCATGTCATGTACATTGCAAGCCAATCTGTCACGCGCCAAAGATCTGATCAAAGAACTCGAAACAGAATATAAAGATCTAGTTATTGGGCTTGGCGGGCATGCGGTTAATATGATGAAAGATGAGGAAAGAAAAGGATTTGAAAAAAACCTGGTCGGTCTGAATAAAGAAGATTGGGAAGACTGGATCAGTAAATCACTGAATATGTCTGCAAATTAATTGTATCGGATAGTAAAAACTCCTATTATGATAAAATAGGAGTTTTTTAAATAACCGGGGTTCTCCGGTTTGCATCGAGGAGTGAATGTAGTGAAAAATGAACAGGTAATCGTAATTGGTGGAGGACCATGCGGACTTTCAGCGGCGATTGAGCTGAAGAATAAAGGCATAAATCCGTTAATTATAGAAAAAGGGAACATTGTGAACGCCATCTATAATTACCCTACTCACCAGACATTTTTTTCATCCAGTGAAAAGCTTGAAATTGGTGATGTTCCATTTATTATAGAGCAGCATAAGCCCAAACGGAATCAGGCGCTAGTGTACTATCGTGAAGTGGCATCAAGACATCGCTTGCGCATAAACCGTTTTGAAAAAGTGGTAAACGTGACAAAACAGGATGAACGTTTTTTAATCCAGACAGATAGAGAACTTTATTCTGCAGAAGAGGTAATTGTTGCAACAGGTTATTATGATCATCCAAATCAGTTAACCTGTCCCGGTGCGGAACTTCAGAAGGTTCATCATTATTTCAAAGAGGCACACCCATATTTTGATATGGACGTTGCTGTGATCGGCGGTAAAAATTCTGCAGTCGATGCTGCAATTGAACTCCAAAAAGCGGGAGCAAGAGTAACTGTATTGTATCGGGGCAGTGAGTATTCACAAAGCATAAAGCCGTGGATCCTGCCGGAATTTGAAGCGCTGGTGAAGAATGGTACGGTGAACATGATCTTTAATGCTGAGTTGAAAGAAATTACGCACCATTCGCTCATTTATACAGATGGGTTCGAGGAACGTGTGATAGAAAATGATGTAGTATTTGCAATGATCGGTTATCATCCGGACCATTCTTTTATTGAAGCAATGGGAGTGGAGATCGATTATGATTCCGGACGCCCATTATTTAATCCAGATACAATGGAAACGAATGTAAAGGGGATTTATATTGCAGGAGTCATTGCAGCAGGAAATAACGCAAATGAGATTTTTATAGAAAATGGCAGATTTCATGGAAAGCAGATCGCGGAGGCAATCAGTCAAAAAAGAAGCTGAACGTTCAGCTTCTTTTTTGTATGTTTATTTGAACATTGAAGCGATATAATCCGGATCATCTGACTGTGATAACCCAATCATCAGCTTGAGTCTGGCTTTCTGACCGTTTAAACCATTTGAAAATATTACGCCCTTATTTTTTAAATCACGGCCGCCGCCTTCGTATCCATATACATCCTGAGTGATACCGTTAAAACATCTTGATACTAAAACGACAGGAATATTATTATTAATTAACGCTTCAATCCCTTCAACAGTCGCCGGCGGCAGGTTTCCCTGACCCAGCGCTTCAATAATGACGCCATCAAAATTCAGGTTTGCAAGAGCACTGAGAAGCCTGGAGTCCATACCTGCATAAGCTTTTATGATCGCTACGTTTTTACTCAATTGTGAAATTGAATATTTCACATCTAATTTGGGCGTATGATGAAATAACACGCCTCCTTTTGTGACAATACCGATCGGACCATACTGCGGACTTTGAAAAGTGGATACATTACTTGAATGCGTTTTTGTCACGTTAACAGCAGTATGAATCTCGTCATTTAAAACAACCAGTACCCCTTTACCGAACGCCTCGTCAGAAGTGGCCACTCTGACAGCGCTGATAAGGTTATAAAGACCATCTGAGCCGACTTCATTGGACGATCTCATAGCTCCTGTTAGGACGATCGGTATAGAAAGTCTTAGCGTCAGATCAAGAAAGTATGCAGTCTCCTCCAATGTATCAGTACCATGTGTAATCACCGCACCATGAATTCCCTGCTCCAAATAATACTTTTCAATCAGCTTCTTTAACTCGAGCATATGATCCGGGGTAATATGCGGGGAAGGAAGTGTAAAAGGAGTCTCCACAATAAAATCTGCATAATCGTTCAGATTTGGCGTATGTCTCATTAGAGGGTTATCGCCTTCCGGTTTGACTGCTCCTGATTCATCCTCAGACATTGAAATTGTGCCACCGGTATGTATGAGCAGTAATTTTTTTTTCGACATTAGTTCCCTCCTGAAAAAAGTTATTTGTATAAATCAATTCTTTTCCATGATACGATGAGAAAAACGGATTGAAAAGAGGCAACAGCATGATCGCTCTTATTTCAGCTGCGATAGCACCGGGACTTGCTCTTCTTAGTTACTTTTATTTAAGAGATCAATATGAAACAGAGCCAATCAGAGTCGTATTCAGGGCCTTTATATTAGGGGTCGCTGTAACGTTTCCCGTGATGTTTTTACAATATGTCATTGAAGTGGAAATAGTTTTTTCAAACATGTTATTGCAGTCTTTTTTGACTTATGGATTGTTAGAAGAGTTTTTTAAATGGTTTATTTTATATTTTTTCATTTTCCATCTTGTTGAGTTTGATGAGCCTTATGATGGAATTGTCTATGGTGCTGCAGTTTCACTCGGCTTTGCTACGCTCGAAAATGTGTTATATCTTGCAGTATACGGTCTTGAGGCTGCATTAGGAAGAGCGCTGCTCCCTGTATCAAGTCACGCATTATTTGGTGTGGTGATGGGCTATTACATAGGAAAAGCTAAGTTTCACATAAATAAAAAACTGTTCATCCTGGTTTCGCTTCTGCTGCCAATTCTACTTCACTCAACTTACGATTTTATTCTGATGAGCAGCCAAAACTGGATCTATTATATGGTGCCTTTCATGCTGTTTTTATGGTGGCTGGGATTATGGAAAGTAAAAAAAGCTCATATCCTGACAGATGCGCACCATAACACCAGAGTGACATAGCCCTTTAAGGTTTACTGCTGAATCGATATCACATGTTAAATCTCCAGAGTGAATATGTGTAAAGCGCCTGAGACAACGTTGTCTCAGGTTTTTTTATTTTTACCATAAAGTCCGGTTAGTAATGAACGTACTCTATTTATTCAAAAAAATTTACCTGTATAGATTACCCGAATTGGTTCAGATTAATATTATTCAGTTTGACAGGAGGGTTCTGTATGAAGAAAAAAGTTTGTCTGGTAATGATTGCTTTTTCGATTCTATTTGGCAATGCATCTTACACTGATGCCTTTAGCGGACAGGTCATTCAAAAAGGGGCTTTTGGAGATGATGTCATTGAACTTCAGTCCCGGCTGCAGTATATAGGCTATTACAAAGGTCAGATTGATGGAGATTTCGGCTGGGGAACTTATTGGGCTTTAAGAAATTTTCAGAATGACTACGGGATGGAGGTAGATGGCCTTGCCGGACCGGAAACAAGACAAAAACTGGTGAATGCGAGTAATTATAACGAATCATTTGTCCGTAATAATCTTAATAAAGGGGTGAAATTCACACATTACGGGGGGACTCCTTTAGAAAATCAGGTGAAATCGGAAACAGTATCTAAAAAGTTAACATTACCAAACGGTTATTCAGAAAATGATATAAAACTAATGTCAAATGCAGTCTATGGTGAAGCAAGAGGAGAGCCTTATGAAGGACAGGTTGCTGTTGCTGCGGTGATTCTGAACAGAATTGAAGATGAGGCTTTTCCAAACACAGCTTCAGGCGTTATTTTCGAACCGCTTGCATTCACTGCAGTAGCGGATGGACAAATCTGGCTGACTCCGAATGAACAGGCCAGACGTGCTGTAATGGATGCAATTAATGGCTGGGATCCATCTGAAAATGCATTGTATTATTTTAATCCGGTTACAGCTACCAGCAAATGGATATGGTCAAGACCGCAAATTAAAAAGATCGGTGAGCATATTTTCTGCCTATAAGTAAGGAGAATGAAAAGATGAACTGGAAAAAAACAATACTGATTATTTTATTTTTATTAGCATTTTCAGCAGCAGCTTTTGCAGCTTACCAAAAAGGTCAGGCGAATGCCCTGCAGAACCATATGGAGAATCAGTATCAGCGTGCATTTCATGAAATGACCTTTCAAATGGATCTGCTTCACGATGAAATTGGGTCAACTCTTGCTATGAATGGCGGCCGTACGCTATCTCCCGCTCTCACTGAAGTGTGGAGGCTGACTTCTATGATTCATTCTGATATTGGTCAGCTTCCACTAGGGATATTACCTTTTAGCGAAATGGAAAAGTTTCTGATGAAAATAGGTGAATTCAGTTATAGAACATCAGTCAGAGACCTGTCTTCAGAACCGCTTACTGATGATGAATATAGCAAACTTGAACAGTTATACAGTCAGTCTGCAGAGATCCAGAATGAACTGAGAAATATACAGCAGCGGATTCTGGATGAAAACCTGAGCTGGCTTGATCTTGAGGACCTGATGGCAACGGGAGATGCAAAAGCTCAGCCGATAGTGGACGGTTTTGCGAAGGTTGACGGTACAGTTAAAGGGTATGCTTCTGAAACTTTCGCTCCTACTGAACAGGAAACAGCTTCCCAGCGCAGAAAACAGCTGCAGCACTTAAGCGGTGATACGATTGATAAAAATGATGCATTAAAAATTGCTGAAAGTTTTACGGGTAAAAAATTAAATGATGCCAATGTTTCACAAAGTCTAGATGGCTCATCTTATCCTTTTATGACTGTAACTGATCCTGAATCATCTTTCTCAATGGATCTTTCACTGAAGGGCGGATATCCGCTTTATATGATTAAAGACAGAGAAATTACGTCAACATCGCTCAGTCTGAATCAAGCATCCGCTGAAGCTGAGAAGTTTCTTAAACGCAATAATCTGAATGACCTTAAGCTTGATAAAGGCCAGCAGACTGATCATAGTGCGTCATTTACATTTTCAAAGTATTTGCAGGATGACGACGTGTGGGTGCTTGATGATTCAATCTACTTAAAGGTAGCCCTTGATAATGGTGAGATTCTCGGCTTTACAGGATATGATTACTGGGCAGGGTACGGGGAGATTGATCTTCCTGAAGCTAAGCTGACCGAAGAAGAAGCGTTAGCACTGCTGCACTCAGAGTTTGAAAATGCCGAAACCAGAATGACGCTGATCAGAAATGAACTGGATGAACATGTCATATGTTATGAATTCACCGGTGTGACAAATGATGAGACGTTTCGCATCTATATTAATGCATTGAATGGTCAGGAAGAAAAAGTAGAAAAGCTCTAAGTATATTTACTAAAAAAGGAATTGAAAAAGTCGTGTTCCATGAGATAATACCTATATCGCGTAATTTAGGTGGGTGTATCAGATGAAAATTGGAACCGTTTTAACGATTGAACCGATGCATGCTTCACAGAATGATAAATATAGAAGCAGACTTGTAGAAGTAAATGAAAACAGACTGTTTATAGATTATCCAATTAGTATGACAACAAATAAAACCGTTTTTCTGGTTGATGGCATGCAGTTGCGCATCAGTTTTACGAATGAGAATCATAACGCTTTTTCATTCGAAACTGAAGTGAAAGGGAGAAAGCAAGGGAATATTCCCATGATTCTCCTTGATAAGCCGGATGAAAAAGATTTGATAAAAATTCAGCGCAGGCAGTTTGTCCGTGTTCAGACTTCTATAGATGTTGCTGTAGACGCAGGTTCAGCGAAGTGTAATACTGTTACAGAAGACATCAGTGCAGGCGGACTGTCATTTATCATGAAAGATCTGCACCTGCAGTCAGGGGACCGGATCACGCTCTTTTTAGTACTTCCGATGAGAAATGGGGAAACGCAATATTTAAAAGCTGAAGGACAAATTACCCGGACCAAAACAGTAGACCAGATTCAAATAGGAATGGTGAAATTTCTAAATCTGGCAGCGAATGAAAGACAACTTTTACTGAGGTATACATTTGAATGTCAGTTAAAAATGAAAGAAAAATAAGTCATGAGCGCTCATTTTACAGATTTACCTGAAATGAGCGCTTTTTTACTGTTCATTTTTTTGAGAAATCACTGTTTGTGATACAATAATTGAGATTATATTAGATTGAGGAGAATTAACAGTGACTATGAAAAAGAATATCCGCATTGCGCTTGATGGACCCGCAGCCGCAGGTAAAAGTACTGCTGCGAAAAAAATTGCAGAAAAGCTGGGGTTTATTTATATAGATACAGGTGCAATGTATCGCACACTCACGTATAAAGCATTGAAAAATCAAATTGAACCAAAAAATGAGCAGGAATTGTACACCCTTTTAATGAATACTGTAATAGAGCTGAAACCTGGTTCAGATGGACAACTTGTATTTTTAGATGGAGAAGAAGTAACGTCAGAGATTAGACAACAGGATGTGACAAAAAATGTTTCTGATGTGGCGCTTCATCAGCTCGTCAGAACCGAAATGGTAAGAAGACAGCAGGAGCTTGTCAAAAATGGTGGGATTGTAATGGATGGACGCGACATTGGAACAGCTGTTATTCCTGACGCTGAATTAAAAGTATTTATGTCTGCAACAGCTGAAGAGCGGGCAAAAAGACGCTATGAGGAACATAAAAAACAGGGAATCCACTCTGATTTCAATCAGCTTAAAGCTGAGATTGAACAGCGGGATCATATTGATTCAACAAGAGCTGTATCCCCTTTAGTTAAAGCTCATGATGCTGTTGAACTGGATACAACTCATATGAGTATATCTGATGTAGTAAATAAAGTAACAGCGTTAGCTGCTGAGCGGGGGGCGACAATATGAATTTATACGCATTTGCCAAAGGATTAGTAAAATCTGTTCTGACACCTGCATACAGAATACGTATTGTGGGTAAAGAACATATACCTAAAGATGGTGGAGTCCTGATTTGTGCGAATCATATCAACGTTCTTGATCCGCCTGTTGTGGGAATTACATCTCCACGCCCTGTGTCATTTATGGCTAAAGAAGAGTTATTCAAGATGCCGGTATTAAAAAAACTTCTTCCAAACCTGAACGCTTTTCCAGTCAAAAGAGGAATGAGTGACCGTGAAGCACTTCGTAAAGGGTTATCTCAATTAAAAGAAGGCCATGTTGTCGGTTTATTTCCTGAGGGAACCAGAAGTAAAGACGGTGAAATCGGAAAAGGATTAGCGGGAGCAGGCTTCTTTGCTTTAAGATCAGATGCTGCAGTGGTCCCGTGTGCTATTATTGGACCATACAAGCTGACAAAACGTTTAAAGGTTGTATACGGAAAACCAATTAATATGGCAGAGCTGAAAGAGAGAAAAGCATCCGCAGTGGAAGTGACAGAAATCATCATGAATGAAATCAAAACACTTTCCGACAATCATCGCTAAAAGTTCTCGCTTGACAAACAGGGCTATTTATTAGAAGTTAGTAGTATATTCTGAATTTAACATTAAACTGTGAATTTTTTCACATTTAAGTCAATTTCAGCAGTCTTGGATTAAGGAGGAGTACATATGACAGAGGATATGAACAACATCGAAGTAAACTCATTAGAGGTAGGAAATCGGGTTACCGGTACTGTAACCAAGGTGGAGGAAAAACAGGTTCTTGTAGATGTGAAAGACAGCAAGATAGACGGTATTATTCCGATTTCAGAACTTTCGAGCCTCCATGTAGAAAAAGCCTCTGACGTTGTGAAAGAAGGCGACGAGCTTGACCTGGTTGTGACGAAGGTTGAAGAAGAACTGCTCGTGCTTTCTAAGCGTAAAGTCGAAGCTGAAAAAGCCTGGGAAGAAATGAAACGCAGGTATGAAGCAGAGGAAGTATTTGAAGCAGAGGTTAAGGACGTTGTAAAAGGCGGACTTGTCGTAGACCTTGGTGTCAGAGGGTTTGTACCTGCTTCTTTAGTCGAAGATTACTACGTAGAAGATTTTGAAGATTACAGAGGGAAGTCACTTACTTTCAAAATTGTTGAACTGGATGAAGAAAAGAACAGACTGATTCTCTCTCACCGTGCTGTAATTGAAGGTGAAAAGGCTGAGAAGAAAAAAGAACTTCTTGAAAAAATTCAGGCTGACGATGTACTTGATGGTACCGTGCAGCGCATCACAGATTTCGGTGCATTTGTAGATATTGGCGGTGTCGATGGACTTGTCCATATTTCACAGCTCTCACACCAGCATGTAGAAAAGCCGTCTGATGTTGTTGAAGAAGGACAGAAAGTTCAGGTGAAAGTACTTTCGGTAGATCGTGACAATGAAAGAATATCATTATCTATTAAGGAAACACTGCCTGGGCCTTGGTCTGACATTGAAGAAAAAGCGCCAAGAGGTGCAGTGCTGGATGGGAAAGTAAGACGCCTTGTATCATATGGCGCATTTGTAGAAGTGTTCCCGGGTGTAGAAGGTCTGGTTCATATTTCACAGATCTCCCATCAGCACATTGGCACGCCTCATGAAGTACTTGGTGAAGGCGAAGAAGTACAGGTTAAGGTGCTTGATGTAAATGTTAACGATCAAAGATTGTCATTATCAATTAAAGAACTGAAAGAAGATAAAGGTTCAGCAGTTCAAAACTATGATATGCCAGAAGAGTCATCAGGCTTCCAGCTCGGTGAAATGATTGGTGACAAACTAAAAGATTTAAATAATGATAAGTAATTAGGTGAATAATTGTGAGTAGAGCGAAAAGAAAACTGGATCATATACAATATGCTTTAACTGATAAACAATCCGGAATGACCGGTTTTGATGATGTCTTAATCGTTCATCAGAGTCTTCCTGATTGCGCTGTTGATGATGTTTCTCTTCACTCTGAAGTTGGCGGACTTATACTAAGTTCGCCTTTTTTTATCAACGCGATGACTGGCGGTGGTGGAGAGAAAACATCAGAAATCAATGCATCACTTGCCAGGGCGGCTAAAGAAACCGGTATTGCGTTATCTGTCGGTTCTCAAATGTCTGCCATTAAAGATAAACAGGAGCGCCATACATATGAGGTGGTTCGCAAGGAAAATCCTGATGGTCTTATTTTTGGAAACATCGGTAGTGAGGCAACCGTTGCACAGGCGATCGAAGCAGCAGAAATGATTGAAGCAGATGCATTGCAAATTCATTTAAATGTGATTCAGGAGCTTGCAATGCCTGAAGGAGACCGTGATTTTAACGGGGCACTTGAAAGAATCGGGCGAATTGCAGATGAACTTCCAATTCCGGTTATTGTAAAAGAAACGGGCTTTGGAATCAGCAGTGAAGCTGCGCAAAAATTAAATCAGACATCAGTTGCTGCGATTGATGCAGGTGGATATGGCGGAACCAATTTCTCAAGTATTGAAAATAACCGTCAGGAAAGAAAAAAATCATTTTTTAATGAATGGGGAATCCCCACAGCTGCTTCTATTGTTGAAACTGCAAGTGTGACTTCAAAAAGCGTTCTCTCATCTGGTGGCATCCATCAAAGTTCAGACGTACTGAAAAGCTTGATTTTAGGCGCATCTGCTGCGGGTATTGCCGGATTATTTTTAAAAATTTTAACTGAGCAGGGTGAAATGAAATTAATAGAGGAAATCATAAATTTTCAGGAAGATCTTATGATGATGATGACTGCCTTAGGGTGCAGATCAGTTTCAGAATTACATCGTGTACCTGTTGTGATCAAAGGTAATTTATACCACTGGCTTAGTGTAAGAGGCTTAAATCCTGAACTATTGAGTGTGAGATCCTGACTTTTTCTCTCCTCTTTTTTAACAAAAAAGCTGATTTCCTTAAAAAGAAATCAGCTTTTACTTGTATGGCCGGATATTGTGCATTAAATTAAATACTGATACAATGATTTGGCTGTATAGAACGAATAAATTGAAAGTACACTTATATTAAGTGTGTAGAAAGGGTGAACGTCATGGCAAAAGCAAAGCCGGTCGTTGCGATAGTTGGTCGCCCAAATGTAGGGAAATCCACTATTTTTAACAGAGTTGTAGGAGAAAGAGTGTCTATTGTGGAAGATACTCCTGGTGTAACAAGAGATCGAATTTACAGTTCAGCTGAATGGCTGAATCATGATTTTAATATTATTGATACAGGCGGTATTGATATAGGAGATGAACCATTCTTAGAGCAGATCAGGCAACAGGCTGAGATTGCGATTGATGAGGCTGATGTCATTATTTTTATGACGAACGGCCGTGAAGGGCTTACATCTGCAGATGAGCATGTAGCAAAAATTTTGTATAAATCAAATAAACCGGTCGTACTTGCAGTCAATAAAGTCGATAACCCTGAGATGAGAGATCAGATTTATGATTTCTATGCGCTTGGTTTTGGTGAACCTTATCCAATCTCAGGCTCACACGGGTTAGGTCTTGGTGATCTGCTTGATGCAGCAGCTGAACATTTTGATAAGCGTGAAACTGAGGACTACGGTGATGAAGTTGTTAAGTTCTCTTTAATTGGACGTCCGAATGTAGGGAAGTCATCTCTTGTCAATGCTTTACTTGGAGAAGACCGTGTTATTGTCAGTAATGTAGCGGGAACTACCCGTGATGCAGTAGATACGCCTTATAAGTATGATGGTCAGGAATATGTGATTATTGATACTGCAGGGATGCGGAAGAAAGGTAAAGTGTATGAGTCCACTGAAAAATATAGTGTACTTCGTGCACTCAGAGCGATTGAACGCTCTGACGTTGTGCTTGTACTGATTGATGGGGAAGAAGGCATTATCGATCAGGATAAAAAAATTGCAGGATATGCTCATGATGCAGGACGAGCGGTCATTATTGTGGTGAATAAATGGGACGCAGTTGAAAAAGATGAAAAAACGATGGACAAGTTCGAAAAGTCTATCAGAGCTCATTTTCAGTTCCTCGATTATGCACCAATTGTGTTCGTATCTGCACTCACGAAAAAGAGAATCCATACACTGCTTCCAGTAATTAATATGGCAAGTGAAAATCATTCAATGAGAGTCCAGTCAAGCATACTGAATGAAGTTGTGATGGATGCTGTAGCAATGAACCCAACACCTACTGATCACGGTAGAAGACTGAAGATTTTCTACGCAACTCAGGTAGCAGTCAAACCACCTACATTTGTTATATTTGTAAATGAACCTGAGCTGATGCACTTCTCATATGAAAGATTTCTTGAAAATCGAATCAGAGAAGCCTTTGGTTTTGAAGGGACACCGATCAGGTTAATTGCAAGAGCTAGAAAGTGAGACGGAGGAGGAGTTTGGATTGGCAAAACTTCAAATCGCTGTACTTGGAGCCGGGAGCTGGGGAACAGCTCTGGCGATGGTACTAGCAGAGAACCATCATCAAGTTAGGCTTTGGACACATACTGAAGCACAGGCTGAAAAAATCAATGAGTCTCATCAAAATGAAAAATATTTACCAGGTATTGAGCTGCCTGAAAATTTGATTGCTTATTCTAATATTGAAGAAGCAGTAACCTCGGCAGAGATGATTGTTTTTGCAGTACCTGCTAAAGCTACGCGTGAAGTAGCGGAAAAAGTAAACCTTGTCACAAAAAAACCTTCTGTCATTGTTCATGTCAGTAAAGGGATTGAACCGGATACACATTTAAGAATATCTGAAATTCTTGAAGACACGTTATCTGAAGCGATGACAGACCTTGTTGTTCTCTCAGGTCCAAGTCATGCTGAAGAAGTTGTGAAGAGACATCCGACTACAGTAACGGCAGCTTCAAAAAACATCGAAGCTGCAAAACAGGTGCAGGATGCATTCATGAATCAGCACTTTAGAGTCTATACTAACAATGATGTAATTGGTGTTGAGGTTGGCGGTGCACTTAAAAATATTATTGCACTTGCTGCCGGCATCACAGATGGTCTCGGGTATGGAGATAATGCAAAGGCTGCCCTGATTACACGTGGTCTTGCTGAAATCGCCAGACTTGGAACTAAAATGGGTGCAAATCCACTTACTTTTTCAGGACTGACCGGTGTGGGGGACTTAATTGTTACCTGCACAAGCGTCCATTCAAGAAACTGGAGAGCAGGTAATATGCTCGGAAAAGGTCATAAGCTTGATGAAGTACTGGACAGTATGGGTATGGTAGTAGAAGGTGTCAGAACAACGAAGGCTGCTTATCAGCTCGCTGACAAATACCAGGTATCTATGCCGATTACAAAAGCGCTCTATCACGTGCTTTTTGAAAATGTACATCCGAAAGAAGCTGTGGATCAGTTAATGGCGCGTGTTAAGACGCATGAAATGGAAGATCTGGTTAATATACTTGAAGATCAGGACGAAAAAACCGGGGGTTAATCCCGGTTTTTTCAATTGCCTGAACAGAAAGAATGAACATTTTCTGAAACTTTTAATCAGGATACATAGAATATTTATCCGTTATGCTATAATGTAACGGCACGTTTTGTGAAAGGGTGAGCTTTAGTGGATGCATTAACGAAGATGTGGATTTCATTTGGTTCAATGGGGTTTATGTTTTTAGCAATTATCATTATTTATTTTAGCAGATACAAAATTTCAAATAAGATTTTAAAATTTATTACAGCATTTGCCGCTTATATTTTCATGATACTTGCAGGATTGATTATGCTGTGGGTCGTATTAAGCGGTCCAACGATGGAAGCCTGACCCGGGGGGATAAATAAATGTATAAACGTCTGATTGCACTAGCTGCGCTTTCAGTCCTATTAACAGGGTGTATGTTTCCTTCACAGGAAAGAGCGGGAAACGAAATCGCTTATGAAGAACAGATTGAAAGTGTGCAATCCGCTGTTGATCAGTACCAGGAAAGCACCGGCGGATTGTTACCGATCAAAACGGTGGAAAACGATACACCGATGTACAGGAAATATCAAATTGACTTCTCAATGCTGAAGCCGAGATTCATGGCTGAATTACCAGGGAATGCATTTGAAAATGGCGGTGTTTTTCAATATACACTGTTAAATGTAGAAGAAGACCCTACAGTCTATGTGTTTGATCTGAGAGTTGCAGAGATGATCCGGACAATCCAAATCAGAATACAGGCTAACAGGGGGATTCCATTTAAAGAACAGGTTGGAGATAATATGTACGCAATTGATTACTCCAAGCTTGGTTTTGATGAAGACCCGACAATTGTTAGTCCTTATACAGGTAATGAGCTTCCGTTTGTTGCAAGTGGTGACGGAACGATTTATTTAGACTATATTACTGATCTCTATCAGCTTACGCAGGATCAAGACCTTACTATACTGCAGGGTGAGCAGGATATACGTTCTATTTTGTTTGAAGATTCAAGGGTAGTGCCCGCTTACAGTGTGCCTTATTATGTAGGAGATGACATTGAAATCAAATATGGCAGAGAAGAAACCGGTTCTTAATGAGACCCGGTTTTTTTTGTTCTTTTTGCAGCATGTCCTCATAGAATATTAATGCGTGATGCTGAAACAGGGGGGCTTGCAGATGGAAAAACAAAATGTATTTGAACATATTGCAGAGAGAACCGGAGGGGATATTTACATTGGTGTGGTTGGACCGGTCAGGACCGGGAAATCGACATTTATTAAGAAAATGATGGAACTTGCCGTAATACCTCATATGAAAAATCCTGCAGAAAAAGAACGTGCCCAGGACGAACTTCCTCAAAGTGCAGCGGGACGGACGATTATGACAACTGAACCAAAGTTTATTCCGAATCAGGCAGTTAAAATTGCTGTGTCAGAAGGTTTAGAAGTCAATGTAAGAATGGTTGACTGTGTAGGCTATACGATACCGGGAGCTAAGGGTCATGAAGATGAATATGGTCCCAGAATGGTGCACACACCATGGTATGATGAACCGATTCCGTTTGACGAGGCTGCTGAAGCAGGTACAAGAAAAGTCATACAGGATCATTCAACGATCGGTGTAATGATGTCAACGGACGGAACGATCGGTGAGATACCGCGTGAAAGTTATGAAGAGACAGAGGAAAAAATTATTGCCGAGTTAAAAGAAGTCGGAAAGCCATTTATCATGGTGCTGAATAGTGCTAGACCTTATCAGGAACAGACAGAAACATTAAGAAGAGAATTACAGCTTAAATATGATATTCCGGTTGTTGCCATGAGTGTAGAGAGCATGCGTGAAGCGGATGTCATGATGGTATTAAAAGAGGCATTATATGAATTTCCTGTTTTAGAGGTAAATGTACAGCTTCCAGGATGGGTGATGGTGCTTGATCAGAATCACTGGTTGAGATCACACTTTGAAACTGCCATTGGTGATGTCATTCATGATATCAGAAGAATAAGAGATGTCGACAGGGTAGTAAGACAATTTGAAGAGTTCGATCACGTTGATGCTGCACAGCTCTCAGGAATGGATATGGGCGGAGGGGTTGCCAATATTGACCTCCATGCTCCAGAAGAATTGTATGATCAGGTCATTGAAGAACTGATCGGTGAACGCGTAACAGGAAAAGATCATTTCCTGTCACTAATAAAAGAGTATACTGAAGCGAAAAGGGAGTACGATCAATTTTCAGATGCATTGAAAATGGTCAGACAGACCGGATATGGAATCGCAGCCCCTGTATTGTCGGATATGAGTCTTGATGAACCGGAAATTATTCGTCAGGGTGCAAGATATGGTGTCAGACTGAAAGCAGTTGCCCCGTCCATTCACATGATTAAAGTTGATGTGGAGTCAGAGTTTTCACCAATTATCGGTACTGAAAAGCAAAGTGAAGAGTTAGTTCATTATTTAATGCAGGACTTTGAAGATGATCCTCTGTCGATCTGGAGCTCAGACATTTTTGGCCGAAGCTTAAGTTCGATTGTCAGAGAAGGCATTCAGGCAAAGCTTGCGATCATGCCAGAAAATGCAAGATACAAATTAAAAGAGACATTAGAAAGAGTGATTAATGAAGGTTCAGGCGGTATGATCGCGATTATACTTTAATCAGACGTTTGTAAACAGCCCGTTTTAAAGGGCTGTTTTTTTTTGAATGCCTATATATATATCGATTTAATGGTAAATTGCGATCTGATATGATATGATGCATATCTTACAAAAAAGGTCAGCACAAGCCTGGTCGATCCAAAATAAAAACCCTGTTATCAAGCGATATCTGAAGTGTTTCGGTATCAAAATCAGGTTTATTTTTCCTGAATGAGGAGATAATAAGAAGAGATTGCCAATAATTATCGTATTATTCTTGCTAATGTATTTTTTATATGATAATCTTTTAACAGAATTGATCTAAAACATTGATTCTATGGGCTTTTAAGCGATTTATTAAAATCGTGAAGATCCTTTTCAATGTTCACTAAGTAACAGAGACTTGCCCATAACTTTTTTGGGAGGAGGTGAATGACGTGAACAAGACTGAACTAATTAATGCAGTTGCTGAATCTGCTGAGCTTTCTAAGAAAGATGCAACTAAAGCAGTTGATGCAGTATTCGATACAGTACAAGATGCACTTGCTAAAGGTGATAAGGTACAACTGATCGGTTTTGGTAACTTCGAAGTACGCGAACGCGCAGCCCGTAAAGGCCGTAACCCGCAAACTGGTGAAGAAATCGAAATCTCAGCGAGCAAGGTGCCTGCTTTCAAACCAGGTAAAGCGCTAAAAGATGCTGTTAAATAATACATATCTTTAGCGAGGAAACCGCACAATTTGTGCGGTTTTTTATGTTATTGCAAACCATCCGCGCATTTACTGAGCAGTTGCCTTTGCGCCTGTTTCGTCCGTTGTGCTAATATGAAGTGAAATATAGCAGTGTAGGAGGATTGGACAATGGACCAAACAACTGAACAGTTAACAACTCTACCAGAAACGAATAATGGCCGGGTTGATCGCGAGAAGATACAAAAAGCAATTACAATGCTGCTTGAAGCAGTCGGGGAAGATCCTTCAAGAGAAGGCTTACTTGATACACCTAAAAGGGTTGCGAAAATGTATGAAGAAATGTTTTCAGGTCTTCATAGTGACCCAAAGGAATATTTCAAAACCGTTTTTAATGAAGACCATGAAGAACTGGTGTTTGTAAAAGATATTCCTTTTCATTCAATGTGTGAACATCACCTGGTACCGTTCTACGGGAAGGCACATGTTGCCTATCTGCCTAAGAACGGAAAAGTAACAGGTCTGAGTAAATTAGCCAGAGCTGTTGAAACAACGGCACGCAGACCTCAGCTGCAGGAGAGAATTACATCAACTGTTGCAGATGCAATCATGGAAATGCTGGCACCACATGGCGCATATGTCATCGTTGAAGCTGAGCATATGTGTATGACTATGCGGGGTGTTAAAAAGCCTGGCGCAAAAACAGTTACGACTGCTGCACGCGGTGTATATGAAGAAGATTCAGTACTCAGAAATGAAGTAATGACTCTTCTGAAGATGGATTAATAAAGGAGCGAATCTCTTTGAGTGACCAGAGTAATTTTATTAGCATCAAAGCGCTTGAAGATGGTGTAAATGTAATCGGGCTGACACGCGGCACGGATACAAAGTTCCATCATTCTGAGAAGCTTGATAAGGGTGAAGTGATGATCGCCCAGTTCACTGAGCATACCTCAGCTGTAAAGGTACGAGGAAAAGCTTCCATTTTGACTGCACATGGTGAAGTGCTCAGTGAAGAAAAAACAAAAAAATAAATTGAATGACTGAAGCCAGCAAGTGCTGGCTTCTTTTGACTTCACACCTCATGCAATTGGTATGCTATAATAGTATGGATTTCTAATACAAGTACAAATTACATGATTACATCCAAAGCAGCAATAATGCGGATAAAATAAGTGACTTACATACGAACTAACGAAACGGGGAGAGAACGATGAGCTTTAAACAATATGAGCGCTGGATGAATGAAACCGTGCAACACATATCCGATCAAATTCATCATCCATATCTTCATGCAGCAATCGGACAGCCTGAAATAGATATCGAAAGGCTGTCTCTGCTTTTACTCCCGTTTTATCTGAAAAATAAATATACAAAACTCGATCAATCATATGTGGCGACCGCCATATTGATTCAACAGGCGCTTGATACCCATGAAAAGGTTTCTTCTAATAATGAATCCCACCGGATGAAGCAGCTTACAGTGTTAGCCGGAGATTATTACAGCGGACTTTATTATAAAATACTATCTGATATACCTGATATAGAGCTGATCAGAAAAATTGCACGTGCGATTGAAGTAATCAATGAGCATAAAATTGAAATTTCTCCTGAGCACTCACTATCTGAAGATGAATATTTGCATAGTCTCACAAAGATTGAGTCATCAATCATTACAAGTCTTTTCAGACATCTTGAATTTCATGATCTGGTGCCTCTTGCTGAAAATCTGCTATTAATACAGCGATTAAAAAAAGAAGAAGCAGCTTATTCACAAGGGCAATTCTCGAGTTTGTTTTATTTTTTCAAGCACGGTAAGAACCATATCAAAACATCTGATTATTTAAGAACGTATAAAAACATCATTAAAAGAATTTCAGAAAAGGTCGAACATCAGGTAAAGGAACTTAACCTTCCTTCATCAACCAGAAACCTGCCGATCTTCAGCTCTTTTTATGAAAGATTGATTATGTATGCAGAGGAAGGGTAATTATGCAAACTGAGAAAGAACAAAAAGTGCATGGCGTATTTGAGAAAATACATGGCCGTTACGATAAAATGAATTCAATTATCAGCTTTCAGCAGCACGTCCGCTGGAGAAAGTATACGATGGAAAAAATGCAGGTCGCTAAAGGTTCGAAAGCACTCGATGTGTGCTGCGGAACAGCTGATTGGACAATTGCATTAGCTGAAGCTGCAGGTCCTGAAGGTCAGGTGATTGGGCTTGATTTCAGTAAGAATATGCTTAAAACAGGTCATGAGAAGGTTAAAAGCTATCCTCAGATTCAACTAATACACGGAAATGCGATGTCACTGCCATTTGAAGATGACTCATTTGATTATGTGACAATTGGCTTTGGGCTGAGAAATGTTCCTGATTATTTAGCAGTATTAAAAGAAATGAACAGAGTATTGAAACCTGGCGGAATGGCAGTTTGCCTCGAAACGTCTCAGCCGACACTGTCGGGATTCAGACAAGTTTACTATGCTTATTTCAAATACATTATGCCGGTATTTGGAAAACTTCTCGCTAAAAGCTATAATGAATACTCATGGCTGCAGGAATCAGCTAAAGACTTTCCGGGAGCCAAAGAGTTAGCGGATATGTTTGAAGACGCCGGTTTTACGAGTGTACATTTTAAACCTTTCAGTGGCGGAGCGGCAGCAATGCATATTGGCTATAAAAAAGCTCAAAATGTAGATTAGGTGGAAGTATAATGAAATTAACGATGCTTTATTCGTTTTTAAAAACGGATATCGAAGAGATAGAAAAAGAGCTGAGCCTTGCTATTCACTCAGATACTGCATTACTTAAAAATGCATCGCTGCACTTACTTCAGGCCGGAGGCAAAAGAATCCGACCTGTTTTTGTACTGCTTTCTGCAAAAACAGGACATTATGATATTCACAAAGTGAAAAACGCTGCTGTAGCGCTGGAGTTGATTCATATGGCATCTCTTGTCCATGATGATGTCATTGATAACGCGGATATGCGCAGAGGAAGAACCACGATCCAGGCAGAATGGAACAACCAGGTAGCGATGTATACAGGGGATTACATGTTTGCAAGGGCTTTAAACTATATGACTGTCATTAATGACCCGACAGCCCATAAAATACTGTCTGACGCGATTGTAGAGCTTTGTATTGGCGAAATCGCTCAGATTCAGGATAAGTATCGATTTAATCAAAGTCTGAAGGATTACTTCAGACGGATTAAAAGAAAAACAGCGCTTTTAATCGCAGTCAGCTGCCAGCTTGGTGCAGTAACCGGCGAAGCTAGTCCTGAAATTCAAAAGAAACTATATCGCTTTGGGTATTATGTTGGGATGGCTTATCAGATTACCGATGATATTCTTGATTTTACCGGTACTGAAAAAGAGCTTGGAAAACCTGCAGGAGGAGATCTGCTGCAAGGTAATATTACATTGCCTGTATTTTTTGCAATGGAAGATCAACAGCTTGCCAGTAAAATAAAAAAAGTTCATGAAGATATGTCTAAAGAGGATTTGCAGGTAATTATAGATGGAATCCTTCAGACAGACGCGATTAAGCGTTCATCAATGATCAGTCAGCAGTATCTGGTAAAAGCGCTTGAACAGCTTGATACAATTCCCCAGTCAAAAGCTAAAAAGTCATTGAGGGATATTGCGATTTTCATTGGTAAAAGAAAGTATTAATATGTAATGAAAACGTTGCCAAAAAATGAAATGAGTGATAATCTTTTATAGGGTCTTCTGAAGGCCGACATACATAGTTGGGGGAATAGGCGATGGAAAAGACATTTTTAATGGTTAAACCAGACGGTGTACAAAGAGGGTTAATTGGGGAAGTAATCAGCCGATTTGAAAGAAAAGGTTTTAAGTTGGCAGCAGGTAAACTGATGGTCATTTCAGATGATCTGGCTAAAAAGCATTACGGGGAACATGCAGATAAGCCGTTCTTTGGTGAACTGGTAGATTTCATTACATCAGGACCTGTTTTTGCAATGATCTGGGAAGGTGAAGATGTTGTAAAAACTGCGCGTCACATGATGGGTGCTACTAAGCCTAGTGAAGCTGACCTGGGCACGATCCGTGGTGATTATGGGCTGACAGTAGGGAAAAACATCATCCATGGTTCTGACTCTCTTGAAAGTGCAGAACGCGAGATGAATCTTTTCTTTGGTGAAAGTGCAGCACTTGAATATAAAAAGTCTAGTGATGAGTGGGTATATTAAGATTTAAAAGCACCTTAGCAGGTGCTTTTTTTAATGGCAATATTGTTCATTGTTTAATATAGTAATTTATAATAGGTTTTTACTAAATGAGGTGTATGATATGTCAAATGACTATGCAGGGTTTGTAACATATATAAAACATAAAACAGGAATCGATCTGGCGCTATATAAAGAAGCTCAAATGAAAAGGCGCTTAACATCTCTTTATGAAAAAAAGGGTTTTCGTTCATTTAATGATTTTTCATCTGCACTTTCTTCTGAACGTGAATTAATGGATGAATTTTTAGATAGAATGACCATTAACGTTTCAGAGTTTTACCGGAACCATAAGAGGTGGGAAGTTCTCGAAAACAATATTTTACCGGAGCTGCTAAAAATAAATCGTCCTCTGAAGGTATGGAGTGCAGCCTGTTCAACAGGAGAAGAGCCATATTCGCTTGCGATGGTTTTAAATCAGTTTAAAAAAGGAAGCTTCACAAATGTCCTTGCTACTGATCTTGACCGGCTGGCGCTTGAGAAAGCTAAAATCGGTCTGTATGCTGAAAGGGCACTGGGTGAAGTCCCGCAGCAGATCAGACAAAAGTATTTTACAAAACAGGGTGCTTTTTATAAAGTTTCAGACGAGATTAAACATAATGTGGTATTCAAACAGCAAAACCTCTTAAATGACCGTTTTGATAGCGGATTTGATCTGATTGTCTGTCGTAATGTGATGATTTACTTTACTGAAGAAGCAAAAGAAGAACTTTACTTTAAGTTCAGTAAAGCTTTACGGAGCGGCGGTGTTTTATTTGTAGGAAGTACAGAACAGATATTTAATCCGTCTAAATACGGCTTAGAATCAGTCGAAACTTTTTTTTACCGAAAAATTTGAATTTGCCCGATAATTTCTCTACTTACATATTAAAAAATATGTTAGACTGTACAAATATCACTTTAGCGAGTTGAAGGAGGAAAGCGTTATGATGAGATACTTAACAGCAGGTGAATCACATGGACCACAACTTACTACAATCATTGAAGGTCTTCCTGCAGGTCTCGCACTTGAAGCGTCTGACATTGATGAACATCTAGCAAGAAGACAAAAAGGTTACGGCCGTGGAAGAAGAATGCAAATAGAAACTGACCGTGCGCAAATCATGAGTGGTGTTAGGCATGGTAAAACGCTCGGTTCCCCAATCGCGCTGGTCGTTGAAAATAAAGACTGGACACACTGGACTAAGATCATGGGTGCAGAGCCTTTGACTGACGATGAAGAAAAAGAAGTAAGACGTAAAATTACAAGACCAAGACCGGGACATGCCGACTTAAACGGCGGCATTAAATATGGTCATCGGGATATGCGTAATGTACTGGAAAGGTCTTCTGCAAGAGAAACAACTGTGAGAGTGGCAGCTGGTGCACTTGCCCAAAAAATTCTAAAGGATCTTGGCATTAACATTGCCTGTCACGTAAAAGAAATTGGCGGGGTAATTGCAGAAGAACATTCTGGTTTGACTGCTGCTGAAATTCGTGAGAAATCTGAAGAAAGCGAAGTACGCTGCGTTGACCCTGAAGCTTCAGAACAAATGAAGCAGGCCATTGATGCTGCTAAGAAAAATGGCGATTCAATAGGTGGCGTTGTGGAAGTCATTGTTGAGAATGTCCCTGCCGGTTTAGGCAGCTATGTTCATTACGATAAAAAGCTTGATTCAAAAATTGCTGCAGCGATTATGAGCATTAATGCTTTTAAAGGTGTGGAATTTGGATTAGGTTTTGATATGGCAAGACTTCCAGGAAGTAAAGTACATGATGAAATTGCCTGGTCAGAAGATAGAGGTTATTACAGAAAATCAAACAGGCTCGGTGGATTTGAAGGCGGTATGACAACTGGCATGCCGATTGTTGTCAAAGGGGTTATGAAGCCGATTCCGACTCTTTACAAGCCGCTTGAAAGTGTTGATATTGATTCGAAAGAACCTTTCAGTGCGAGTATTGAACGTTCTGATAGCTGTGCTGTACCTGCAGCTGCAGTTGTAGCTGAAGCGGTTGTAGCCTGGGAAATTGCATCTGCAATATGTGATCAATTTAACAGCGACCGTTTTGAGCAATTAAAAGAATCAGTTGAAGAACACAGAGCATACGCAAAGGATTATTAATATGGAGCAATTAATGATCAATGCAGGGAATGCATACCCGGTCTTAATTGGTAAGGGTGCTCTATCTGAATCAAATCGTGTGATTAAGGAGTTGCAGCCTGCAGTCTCGTCAATATTAATACTGATTGATGAACAGGTTTATGAACTTCATAAGGAATATATAGACCTGCATATTCCTTATAATGCGCTCTACATCCTTCCTTCAGGAGAAAAAGCAAAGTCGTTTGCCATCTATGAAAAAGCAATGGGTGCTGCACTTGAAGCAGGGCTTGACAGGCATTCATTGATTGTTGCATGTGGCGGTGGAGCGACAGGCGACTTGGCAGGGTTTACTGCTGCAACTTATATGAGAGGCATCAGATACATTCAAATTCCAACGACCATTCTCGCTCATGACAGCGCTGTTGGCGGCAAAACGGCGATTAATCACCCGCTGGGCAAGAATATGACGGGCTGTTTCCATCAGCCATCAGCAGTCATTTATGACAGTCTTTTTCTGGATACACTTCCTCTCAGAGAAGTCAGATCTGGATTTGCTGAAGTTATTAAGCATGCGCTGATTGCAGACCAGGAATTTCTATCAGAAATCATGAACGAAGTGACTGATCTTAACAATCTTGACGGCAGCTTCTTACAGTATGCTCTAAAAAAAGGTATTCAGATTAAAGGAAACATTGTCAGTCAGGATGAACGCGAACAAAACATCCGTGCGTACCTGAACTTCGGTCACACCTATGGACATGCTGTAGAAGCGTGGTCAGGTTTTGGTGATAAGCTGCATGGAGAATCTGTCATGATTGGTATGATCTATGCGCTGTTATTAAGTGAAAAAAAGTCAGGGCTCGACTTAGATATTGATCAATTTATCCAATGGGTTACCTCTATTGGATATGAGATTCAAACCGAAGCACCTTTTGAAGAACTGTTAAATCTCATTAAAAAAGATAAGAAAAACCTGAACAGCCGTATTCGTTTTGTGTTACTGAAAGCAGTTGGAGAACCGGTCCTTGAAAATATCGATCCTTCTGAGCTTGAGGATATTCATTTTTTATTAAAGCAAAAGGGGGAGATCCAGTGATACGCGGAATCAGAGGCGCTACAACAGTAGACAG
This sequence comes from Jeotgalibacillus sp. JSM ZJ347, assembly GCF_044383825.1. Lineage (NCBI taxonomy): Bacteria > Bacillati > Bacillota > Bacilli > Caryophanales > Caryophanaceae > Jeotgalibacillus > Jeotgalibacillus sp. JSM ZJ347. The sequence goes on from NZ_JBISEN010000001.1 coordinate 494,702, forward strand.
TGATCAGCAGGAGTCGATTGTAAGTGCAACCTATTTTCTCCTGGCAGAAATGATCGAGAAAAATCATATCGATCCTGAAGATACAGCTTCAGTGTTTATCTCAACAACAGATGATATCAGTTCTGTATTTCCCGCCAAAGCTTTAAGACAAATTGAAGGCTGGGAATATGTACCTGTCATGTGCATGAGGGAGATTCCTGTTAAGGATGCACTGCCACTCTGCATCAGGGTGATGGTACACGTGAATACAAAGAAGAAGCAAAAAGAGATTCAGCATATCTACCACCACGAAGCTGTAAAATTGCGCCCGGATCTTGTGGGTGCAAATAGAAAGGCGGATTCATGATGTATATAAAAGATCAAGTAAAAAAACTGACACCGTATAAACCTGGAAAAACAGTAGATGACGTTAAAAAAGAACTCGGTCTGAGTGAAATCATTAAGCTTGCATCTAATGAAAATCCATTTGGGAGCTCTCAAAAAGTGGGAGAAGCCCTTACCGCTCATGCGATGAATTATGCAATCTACCCGGACGGAGGCGGATCCGTCCTCAGAGGGGCACTGGCTGATTTCTATCAGCTGCCTGGCAATCAGTTTATATTAGGTAATGGATCAGATGAAATCATTCAGATTATATCAAGAGCAATGCTTGACTCTTCGAAAAATACCGTAATGGCTGCTCCGACTTTTCCTCAATATAAACATAATGCAGTGATTGAAGGAGCAGAAGTAATTGAAATTCCGCTCATTAATGGAAGACATAACCTTGATGAAATGGCTCAGGCGGTAAATGAAGACACTGCCGTTGTATGGGTTTGCAGTCCAAATAACCCAACAGGTATCAGCATCAGTGACCACGACCTAAAACAGTTTTTAAATAAAATCCCACAGGATGTAGTGGTGGTTCTGGATGAAGCTTATTTTGAATATGTAACTGCTGATGATTATTACAATGCGCTGGAATTAATTCAGGATTATCCTAATTTGATTGTCACAAGAACATTTTCAAAAGCTTATGGACTTGCCGGCTTCAGAGTAGGCTACGGAATTGCACAACCGGAGTTAATTCAGGCCCTTGAGCCTGTTCGAGAGCCTTTTAATACAAACTCATTGGCACACCTTGCAGCGGCATCTGCAATGAAAGACCAGCAATTTATTCAATATTGCAGGGAACAGAACAGAGAAGGCATAGAAAAGTTTGAACAGTTCTGTACTGAACATGGATTAAGTTATTTTCCTTCACAGGGTAATTTTATTCTCGTTCATTTTAATAGAGACGCTGATGAGATGTTTCAGGCATTAATGCAAAAAGGGATTATTGCCAGAAGCGGACAAGCACTTGGATACCCAAAAAGCTTAAGAATTACTATCGGAACAGGCGAGCAAGTGGATAAAACGCTCGAGTCAATTCGTGAGATCATAACGCAATAAAGGGTGTGAAGGTATGAAAGGAAATGTTTTAATTGTCGGGCTGGGGCTGATAGGAGGCTCCATCGGTCTTTCTATCCTGAAAGAATACCCTGAAGCAAAAGTGACAGGTTATGATATATTGCCGGAGGAAATGAAGCTTGCCAAGGCACTTCATGCAATCAGCCACACATCAACATCACTTGAAAATGATGCGGAGCAGGCTGATTTAATCATTATCTGCACACCGGTGAATGAAACTGAGAAGCTGATGAATGCACTGTCAGAACTAACGCTTAAGCCCGGTGTGATTATAACAGATGTAGGCAGTACCAAGAAGAAAATTATGAATTCAAGTCATGTTTTATCTGAAAAAGGAGTGACTTTTATCGGTGGTCACCCAATGGCCGGCTCCCATAAAAGTGGTGTATCTGCTGCAAAAGCATTTTTATTTGAGAACGCTTTTTACCTCCTGACACCAGGAGACACAGTTTCACAGGAAAGTGTCGACAAATTAAAAATGTGGCTGATTGGAACCCGTGCGAAATTTTTGGAAGTAAAACCTGAAGAGCATGACCATATAACAGGGATCGTCAGTCATTTTCCACATATTATTGCTTCTTCTCTCGTCCATCAGGTGAAGCAGAACTACCAGAAACAACCGCTGATCTCAAGTCTCGCAGCAGGGGGGTTCAGAGACATCTCAAGGATTGCGTCTTCAAATCCGTCCATGTGGAGGGATATCACACTTCATAATATAGATACGTTAAAAGACCTGGTGAAAGAATGGCAGCAGGAAATGAACAGGGTGATTGATCTGCTTGAAGAAAACAGCCCTGATGAGATTTATGACTATTTTTCTGAAGCAAAAGTATTCAGGGATTCCATGCCGATTCTTCAAAAAGGTGCGATTCCGTCTTTTTATGATCTATTTGTAGACGTCCCGGATTATCCTGGTGTAATCTCAGAGATTACCGGTCTGCTTGCGAAAGAAGAAATCAGTATCGTTAACTTGAGAATTATGGAAACAAGAGAAGATATATACGGTGTGCTGACGATCAGCTTTCAGACAGAAGAGGATCGAAAGCGTGGCGCAGACTGTATATCAGCTGTTACAGACTATGATGTATTTACAGTATAGAAAACATATAGAGGAGTTTTTTGATGAAAACACTTCAATTTAAAAACCCTTCTGTTCAGGGGGAGCTGAAAGTACCCGGTGACAAATCAATCTCTCACAGATCGATTATGTTTGGTGCAATTTCTGAGGGTGTAACAAAGGTAACAGGATTTCTCAAAGGAGATGACTGTCTCAGTACAATCGATTGCTTTAGAAAAATGGGTGTCAATATTACTGAGAAAAATGATGAGATCCTGATTGAAGGTAAAGGATTTTCAGGTCTGCAGGAACCAAATGAAATTTTATACACCGGTAATTCCGGGACAACTACCAGACTGCTGCTCGGTATTCTGGCTGGACTTCCATTTCATTCCGTTGTAACTGGAGATGAGTCTATTGCAAAGCGCCCGATGAATCGTGTCACAGACCCTCTGAAGCAGATGGGGGCAAAAATCGATGGCAGAGATCACGGGAATTTAACCCCTCTATCTGTCAGAGGCGGTACCCTAAAGCCTTTTCATTATAAGCTGCCAGTAGCAAGTGCGCAGTTAAAATCTGCTTTAATCCTTGCCGGTCTTCAGTCTGAAGGGGAAACAGTCATTGTGGAACCTGAGAAGACGAGAGACCATACTGAAAAAATGATCCGTCATTTCGGAGGTGAGATCTCAAGAGAAGAAAATCGCATTAAAGTAAGTGGTAACCAGGCTTTTCAAGCGAAAGATGTACACGTTCCGGGTGATATTTCATCTGCGGCCTTTTTCCTAACCGCTGCAGCGATTACAAGCGGCAGTAATCTTTTACTTAAGGATGTAGGAATTAACGAAACAAGGACCGGCATTATTGATGTCTTAAAAGAAATGCAGGCAAACGTCAGTGTGTCACAGACCAACAATGATGAAGAGCCTCTCGGTGACATCTCAATGACAAGCAGCGGCCTTAAAAGCTGTGAAATTGGCGGAGAACTAATTCCAAGGCTGATTGATGAAATTCCGATCATTGCACTCCTCGCTACGCAGGCAGATGGTCAGACAGTGATCAGGGATGCAGAGGAACTGAAAGTAAAAGAAACAAACCGGATTGATGCTGTCGTTGAAGAACTTAAAAAGCTTGGGGCAGATATTCATGCAACAGATGACGGAATGATTATTAACGGACCGGTCAAGCTGCATGGAGGACAGGCGGATTCCAGGGGTGATCACCGGATCGGTATGATGCTTGCAGTTGCTTCGCTGATAACAGAAGACGCGGTACATGTTGAAAATCCTGAGTGTATCAGTGTTTCATATCCATCATTTTTTGAGGACCTGTCATATGTAACAAATCAGGTCCGGAATTAAAAGAGCAGAATATTCTGCTCTTTTTATATGGAAAAAAAGGGTTTTGAAAAGATAAAGCGAATGAGTATGTATAAGGGGTTATAGTTGAATCTGAACCTAAGTTCTCTTATTCTTTTATGAGATAAGTACGAAATGAGGTTTTAAAATGAATGAACTACAAAAAATGATTGAGTATCTTCATGCAGGCAGTCTTGAAGATGCGATGCAAATATTCCATGACTTAAAGAGAAGTGGATCTGATGAAGAAAAATACGAGGCTGCTGAAGCCCTCTACAGTCTTGGATTTCAGGAAAAAAGCATAGAGCTGTATGAAGATTTACTTGAGCTTTATCCTGAAGAAACAGAACTGGTGATATTAAAAGCTGAAGCCCATGCGGAGATTGACCAGATTGAGGAAGCAATGGTCCTGCTTGAGCAAATCAATCATTCAAGTGAGTTTTACGCACGTGCAATGCTCCTATCAGCTGACCTTTATCATATGCAGGGTCTGCATGAGGTAAGTGAGCAGAAACTGCTTCAGGCTTATGAAGCTGATAAAAAAGAAGAAGTTATACAATTTGCTTTAGCTGAGTTTTATATTCAGCAGGGAAGATTCTTAGAAGCGATCAGGTTTTATAAAATGTTATCTGAACCTGAGATTGCAGGCGTACTGATCAGCAAGCGCCTTGGTGAATGCTACAGCGCGGGCGGATCATTTGAAGAAGCCCTTTCTTATTATGAGGAGGCGCTCGAACATGAAAGAGATGCAGAGACGCTTTTCCAGTATGGTTTTACAGCCTATCAGGCGGGACATCATATCACTGCTGCAGAGATGTTTGAAGAGTTAATTGAACTTGATCCGGAATATCACAGTGCATATAAACTGCTCGCTCATGCTTATGAGCATGAAGAGGATATTGTAAAAGCACTTGAAGCTGCTGAGAAAGGTGTAAAAAGTGATCCTTTCAACAAGGAGCTCTTTTTAACAGCAGGTAAATTATCATTAAAATCAGGTGATGAGCTAAATGCAGAGCAGCATTTAAGACAGGCCATTGCAATTGATCCTGATTACCTTGAAGCTGCATTAATTTTAAATAAAATTCTGTTAAGGCAGGAAAAGCCTGACGAATGTCTTGAAATTATCCATACTGTGAGGGAATCAGGAGAAGATGATCCTCAATTCTTATGGGACGCAGCGAAAGCTTATGAATTAAGAGAAGATTTTTCTGAAGCAGCAGAAGAATATAAAAAAGCGTATGTGGTATATAATGATCATAGTGATTTCCTTGAGGATTATGGAAAATTCCTGTTAGAAGAAGGCAGACACAAGGAGGCGCTCGAAATATATCTGAAGCTTTCTAAGAAAGATCCTGCTAATGAAGAGTGGCAGCTGAATATAGAACATTTAAGTCAGGAATAAAAGGAGGGATTGGCTTGGCCCCATCCATTTCAGCAGATGAGAAAAAAGACTTTATCAAATGGTTTTTGCAGCATTATCAGTTGAAAAAGAGAGAATCAGTCTGGATTATGAATTATTTGCTGAGCCATGAGCAGTTGATAGAGAATCTGCACTTTGTAGAAGATGCCAGATATTGTCCGCGTGGAATTGTGATGTCGACAGCATGCAGTGAGGAAGTACCCTTCAGATTCTATAAGGGACAGGTCATGACAACTGATGCAGAGAAATCCTTTCATGATATCAGGCTCCATCGTGAAGAAGACTTATATGTTCAGCTGAACTTCGATTCAGCCTATTCATCATACCAGTATGCAGCCGTATTGGAAGATAACCCATATACACCGAAAGAAAGTCAGCTGTCCAAGAAAGAAAAAGAGCTCGCAGAACAATTTCTGACTGACAGTATTTCTGCGAATCAGCGCACACAGCTGATGAAAGAGATCGATGAAGCATTGGACCGGCATGATGAAGACAGGTTCAGACAGCTGACAGAAAGATTAAAAAGTCTTACTTGAAATATAGACAGCGCCTGCTGTCTATATTTTTTATGCTACAATTTACTAGAACATGATAAAAGGAGAGATAAAATGATCTGGAATACAAAAGATATAGAGCTGTTTTTTCAGGAACAAAAATATATAGATACTGCAGTTGTGCCGTTACTACCAGTCAGTTTTGGTGACCAGGCAAAGCAGGAAGCTGATCAGGCGGAATTTATTCCGCTGGTAACGGCTATGCTTGAGAAGCAATTTAAAGGCCGTATGATGCTGCTGCCGCCTTTTACATACTTTTCGTCAGAAGATCAGGCACAAAGGAAAGCAAGAATGGAAGAATGGGCAAACACATTGGAAGGTAACGGCTTTGATCACATTTTTCTTGTCACTTCCGATCCATTTTGGAGAGAGGTAGAAGCGGGACTGCCGGCAGATTTAATATGGCTTCCATCTATTCCGATGGAGCATATGGAAGGAAAGTATAAGCAAAAAATCATAGAAGATCAGGTCAGCCAACTGTTGAAAATTGTCGTGGGGAAATGGCAGGCGAACTAACGTTCAAAAAAACTTCACATAGTTGAAATGAAAAGGTTTAACGGATTATTGACCTTGATAATATATTGATATATCATGAATATGTCCTAGTTATATATTTGTGCGAAAAATGTCCGAGGGACTGACCTGACGGTAGAGGGGGGAAATTAATGAGTAATCAGCGTGTTTCACGTCGTCAATTTTTAAACTATACATTAACTGGTGTAGGCGGTTTCATGGCTGCAGGAATGCTTATGCCTATGGTGCGTTTTGCGATTGATCCTGTTTTAACTGCTGAAGCTGGAGGGGATTTTATCTCAACTGGTACTTCAGTTGATGAATTGAGTGACGTACCAACCCGCGTAGACTTTTCTTACGAACAGGTAGACGCATGGTATACGTCCGAAGTCACTCAGACTGCTTGGGTTTATCTTGATGAAAATCAGGAAGTAGTTGCACTTAACCCAACATGTAAACACTTAGGCTGTACAGTTAACTGGGAAGGAAGAGAAAGTGATCCTAACAGATTCTTCTGCCCTTGCCACAATGGATTGTATGAAAAGTCCGGTAAGAACGTACCGGGAACGCCACCGACTGCTCCACTTGACATGTTCGAGACGAGAGTATCTGATGATGGCATCTTGCAGCTTGGACAAGTTGTTCCAAACACAATTGCATAGTAAAGGAGGCGTAATGGGTGCTTAATAAGATTTATGATTGGGTAGATGAACGGTTGGATATTACCCCAATGTGGCGTGACATTGCTGACCACGAAGTGCCAGAGCACGTTAACCCGGCTCACCACTTCTCAGCTTTCGTATACTGCTTCGGCGGATTGACATTCTTCGTAACCGTTATACAGATCTTATCCGGAATGTTTTTGACCATGTATTATGTACCGGATATCGAAAATGCATGGCGTTCAGTTTATTACTTACAAAATGAAGTTGCCTTCGGCGTAATCGTCCGCGGGATGCACCACTGGGGAGCCAGTCTTGTTATTGTCATGATGTTTCTTCATACTTTACGGGTGTTCTTCACAGGTGCCTACAAAAAACCACGTGAGCTTAACTGGGTAGTAGGCGTACTTATTTTCTTCGTTATGCTTGGACTAGGTTTCACAGGTTATCTTCTGCCTTGGGATATGAAAGCTCTATTTGCAACTAAGGTAGGTATTGAAATTGCTGCTGCAACACCACTGATTGGTGAGCAGATCCGTGTTCTATTAGCAGGAGATGCGAGCATACTGGGTGCTCAGACATTAACCAGATTCTTTGCGATTCACGTATTCTTCCTGCCAGGTGCACTACTTGGTCTGATGGCAGCCCACTTTATTATGATTCGTAAGCAGGGTATCTCAGGACCGCTATAAAATAGCAAAACACCTGGACTAAAAGGAGGGAAAACTATGCATCGTGGAAAAGGGATGAAGTTTGTCGGAGATTCTCGTGTGCCGGCAAATCGTAAACCGAATATTCCAAAAGATTACTCAGAGTTTCCTGGAAAAACGGAAGCTTTCTGGCCAAACTTTCTATTAAAAGAATGGTTGGTAGGTTCTGTGTTTTTAATTGGCTTCTTAGCCTTAACTGTGGCGCACGAACCACCGCTTGAGAAAATTGCTGACCCGACGGATGCAGGATACATTCCTCTTCCTGACTGGTATTTCTTGTTTTTATACCAGCTGCTGAAATATGATTTCGCTTCTGGTCCTTATAATGTAATTGGTGCTTTCGTTATTCCTGGTATCGCGTTTGGCGCTTTACTGCTCGCACCATTTATCGACCGCGGACCTGCGCGCCGTCCTGGTAAACGACCACTTGCAACTGGATTTATGCTGCTCGGTGTCGCTGCAACGATTTTCCTTACTTGGGAATCAGTTGCATACCACGACTGGGAGAAGCAGAAGACACAGGGTGAAATTGTTGCAGAAGTGGAAATTAACACTGAAGCAGAAGGTTATGCAATATATGAACAGCAGGGCTGTATCAACTGTCATGGTGAAAACCTTGAAGGTGGAGCGGGACCTGCACTAGCTGAATCAGGTCTATCACCTGAAGAAATTGCTGAGATTGCAGTTAACGGTCAGGGCAATATGCCTGCCGGACTGTTCGAAGGTTCAGATGAAGAACTTCAGCAGCTTGCTGAATTCATATCAGATCCTGCAGCAGAATAATACGAAAAGAGCCGGTAGTTCCGGCTCTTTTTTTAATCAGATTTAGGAGAGATATTCAAACTGAGTAAACCATTTGACCTAGAGGTGAGTAAATGAAAGAATATATCTTCTCGTGGCTGTCAAACAGATATTTTTTAGTCCTTTTATTTATTGTGAATTTACTTGGCACGATTTACGGTTACTACTGGTACAAATTTCAGCTGGCTGAAACAGATCCCGTTTTTTTGATGTTCGTCCCGGATAGTCCAACAGCAAGTTTATTTTTTACAATTGTTATTTTTGGTTATTTAATTCACAAACAATGGCCGCTCATTGAAGCACTGGCTATTATCACTTTATTTAAGTATGGGATCTGGGCAGTAGTCATGAACTTTCTTACATGGGGAGTAACAGGAGAAATGTCTGCGGTTGCATGGATGCTTGTACTGTCTCATGCTGCAATGGCTGCTCAGGGGCTGTTGTATGCGCCTTTTTACAGGATAAAGCTTTGGCATATTGTTCTCGCTGCTGTATGGACATTTCATAATGATGTGATTGATTATGTCTATATGCAATATCCTGTTTATTCAAGATTGTCAGAAATGATCGATCATATTGGTTATTTCACGTTCTGGTTAAGCGTATGTTCTGTCTTAATTGCGTGGTATGTGGGAATATATCGAAAAGACTGGCAAAGGTCTTTACATACAACCTAATAACCGGCATAGCATAGGTCAAGGAGGAATGACTTATGCTTATTGCGGTGTCTAATATTCCGTTTATCGTGTTAAGTCTATTCACAGCATGTTCGATAATATCAGTACTCGGTTATGTCTCGTGGCGAAAATATGACAAAGAAAAAAAGAATGTGTCAGAGCGTGAACGTAATAATTGACAGTAAATTTAGTTCAAAGGTAAAATTTAATCAAACAATAATAATGGAGGGTCTGAATGGAAATCCTGATTTATTTTGCGCTGATTTTAATCCTGCCTTTATGGGCAAGCAGCCGTGTTAAGAAAACGTATAAGAAATACTCTAAAGTTCAGACAACTGCAAATATGACCGGTGCTGAAGTTGCACAGAGAATTCTTCATGAAAACGGAATTTACGATGTATCTGTAAAACCCGGTAAAGGATTTTTGAGTGACCATTATAATCCGAGAACAAAAGAAATTGTGCTCTCACCTGATAATTATCATGGAATGTCAGTTGCAGGAGCTGCAGTAGCAGCCCATGAAGTAGGACATGCCATTCAGGACGCAGAGAGTTATGCATTCTTAAGACTGCGTCATAAGCTTGTTCCTGTTGCAAATCTGGGCTCAAACTTTTCTTTTATCTTAATTATTGCGGGTATGCTCCTTGGTTCTATGGAATTTATGCTCGGTGGCATTATCTTCTTTGCAGCAGCAGTTCTCTTTCAGTTTGTAACACTGCCTGTAGAATTCAATGCATCGTCACGCGCGATGAATCAGATGATTGGGATCGGCTTAATTAGAAATGAAGAAGAACCGCATGCAAAAAAAGTACTAAATGCTGCAGCACTTACGTATGTAGCAGCTGCACTTGTTGCACTGCTTGAATTACTGCGATTCATTCTGATGTTCATTGGAATGAATGGAGACGATTAATAAAAAACACGGAAGCTTCTAGTTTGAAGCTTCCGTTTTCTTATGATTCGATCGGTTTTTTATTTTCATCGAGTGTAAATCCCTCGCCTAATACATCGTGTACATCCGTCACAGATACAAAGGCATGCGGATCTACTGATGTGATCAGGTTTTTGAGCCTGACCAGTTCATTTCTGCCAACGACGCAATATAATACCTCACGCTTCTCTTTGGAATAATGACCGTACCCCGACAAAACCGTAACGCCGCGATCCATTTCAGAAGCAATCAGATCAGCGATTTGCTTCTGGTGAGGGGAAATAATCATGGCACCCCTGGCTGTATAAGCGCCTTCCTGCATGAAATCAATCACTCTCGCACCAACAAATACCGCAACCAGCGTATACATACCTTCACGGTAATTCAAATAAGTGACAAGAGACAGTAAAATTACAGCTGCATCAAAGATAAACATCGTACGGCCCATGCTCCATCCCGCATACTTTTTTACGAGTCTCGCGATGATATCCACACCGCCGGTCGTCCCGCCATACCTAAAAATAATGCCAAGCCCTATACCAATTGATGCGCCTGCAAACAGTGCTGCCAAAAACAAATCATTTGAAAGTGGGATCGAGAATTGATAAATATAAAATAATTCGAGAAAAAGTGATACACTTAATGTGCCAAGCAGTGTATACAGAAAAGATCTTAGTCCCAGCAGCTTCCAGCCGATGATAAAGACCGGAATATTCAGCAGCAGATTCGTAATAGAAGGCTTCAGATCAAATATAAAGTATAATAATAGCGTAATCCCTGTAAAACCGCCTTCAGCCAGGTTGTTCTGAATGTTAAAATGAACGATACCGAAACTGAAGACGGCAGCACCAAACATAATAAAAAGTATATTTTTAATTTTTAATCCAAACAATTAAATCCCCCCTTATACATACGTTCAACATTATATGCTAATTGACGATCTATTAGCAATATCACGGAGGTAGAAAATGAAAGATCATGATTTTACTGTAAAGGAAATGCAAAAAGATGTAGATCAGTACATCAGTCAATTTAAAGAAGGGTACTTTAAACCCTTAACAATGCTAGCCCGGATGACAGAAGAGCTGGGAGAGCTCTCAAGAGAAATTAATCATCATTATGGTGAAAAACCGAAAAAAAATACTGAAGATGCAAGTACGATTGAAGAGGAACTTGGAGATTTACTTTTTGTCCTCACCTGCTTTGCCAATGAGCAGGGGATCAGCCTTGAAGATGCACACCATAAAGTAATGAATAAATTCAGAACCAGAGATAAAGATCGCTGGACTAAAAAGGAGGATCATTAATATGGCACAGGAAATTTCAGTCGTGATCGCAGGACCGCGTGGAAAAATGGGAAGAGAAGCGGTCAAGCTTGTAGAACAGACAGAAGGGTTAAAGCTGTCTGGCGTGATAGATAGACAATATAATCAGCAAGTGCTGTCAGAAATAGAAGGATTCAGCTCAGATGCTGTCATCTACACCAGCCCTGATGAATGCTTCGATACAGTAAAACCTGATGTATTGGTAGATCTTACAACACCGGAAACCGGATACCTGCATGCAAAAACAGCTTTACTTAACGGCGTAAGACCGGTTATCGGGACAACGGGTTTTTCACAGGAAGAATTGGAAGAATTAAAAGAACTTTCAAGAGAGCATCAATTAGGGACAATTATTGCACCGAACTTTGCGATTGGCGCAATTCTGATGATGAAATTCTCACAAATGGCAGCTAAATATTTTGAGGATGTAGAAATCATTGAAATGCATCACGATCAAAAACTCGATGCCCCATCCGGTACAGGATTAAAAACAGCTGAAATGATTAAAGAACAGCGGGTTAGTAAGCAGCAGGGACATCCTGATGAAAAAGAGACGGTCGATGGTGCCCGTGGCGGTGATGTTGATGGTATCCGCATTCATAGTGTCAGACTTCCCGGACTCGTTGCTCATCAGCAGGTCATGTTTGGCGGAGAAGGCCAACTTTTGACAATTAAGCATGATTCTCATGACAGAGGTTCATTTATGTCAGGTGTAAAGCTTTGTATTCATTCAGTCATGGATCTTAAAGAACTGGTCTATGGCGTGGAAAACATTATCGACTAAGGAGATGGTCACATGAATATTGCATTGATTGCACATGATGAAAAAAAAGAAGAGCTCTTAAAATTTGTAAATGAATTCAAAGATGAATTCGCTAAGCATCAGTTATTTGCGACAGGAACGACAGGGAAAAAAATAAATGAGCTCACCAACCTGCCTATTCACAGGTACAAATCTGGTCCACTTGGCGGCGACCAGGAAATTGGGGCGAGGATCGCAAATCAGGAGCTTGATGCGGTGTTCTTCTTCCGCGATCCATTGACTGCACAGCCTCATGAGCCGGACGTATCTGCACTTGTCCGACTTGGAGATGTCTATAATATTCCAATGGCCACGAATATCGGATCTGCTGTCATTCTTATTAAGGGAATTATTAGAGGGGACCTTGATCATGTGTAAGACGGATATTCTGGCGATTGGCGCTCATTCTGATGATGTAGAGATCGGGATGGGTGGAACGCTGGCGAAATGGATCAGTGAAGGAATGTCAGCAACCATTTGTGATTTAACGAAAGCGGAGCTGTCTTCAAACGGGACACCTGAAAACAGACTCATTGAGGCTGACAATGCAGCAAAGATTCTTGGAGTGAAAAGAAGAATAAATCTGGATCTTGGTGATCGTAAGTTTTCCGCTGACCAGCGCGCGATCGAACAGGTTGTCCGTGTGATCAGAGAAGTAAAGCCGAAAATGGTTTTTTCACCTTACTATGAAGACAGACACCCTGACCATGTTCATGCAGCAAAATTAGTAAAAGAAGCTGTATTTTCAGCAAGAATCAGAAATTATGAAACCGGTCAGGAACTGCATAAAACAATGCATTACTATTATATGATCAATGGCATACATAAGCCGGACTTTGTGATTGATATTACTCATTTTAAAGATCAGAAAGTGAAAGCTCTTTCTGCATTTGAGAGTCAATTTATGCCGGAGGGTGGAGTGAAGACGCCACTGACTGATGATTACATAGAAACAGTACTTTCAAGAGATAAGGTATTTGGCAAGGAAGTTGAAGTGAAAATGGCTGAAGGATTCAAAAGTGATAAGCCGTTATTAATAAATAAGGATATTGCAGGTGTGTAATGAAAAAAATGAAAATAGGTATTACATGTTATCCGACAGTAGGCGGATCAGGTGTAATTGCAACAGAACTTGGGAAATTGCTCGCTGAAAAAGGTCATCAGGTCCATTTTATTACATCAAGTATTCCTTTTCGCCTAAATAAGATGTATTCAAATATTTACTTTCATCAGGTAGAAGTTAATCACTATTCAGTGTTCCAGTATCCACCATATGATATCGCACTTGCGAATAAAATGGCTGATGTAATCGAGCGTGAAGAGCTGGATATTCTCCATGTCCACTATGCGATTCCACATGCAGTCTGTGCGATTATGGGCAAACAGATGGCGAAAAGCGACGTGAAGATTGTCACTACACTCCATGGCACTGATATTACAGTACTTGGCGTAGATGACAGTCTCACAAAAGCGATCAAATTCGGGATTGAAAAATCCGACCGTGTAACAGCTGTTTCCAATGCTTTAGTCAAGCAGACGAAGGATCTGATCGCGCCTGATAAAGAGATTGACGTGCTTTATAACTTTCTTGATGAAAGAATCTATAGAAAAGTACAGTCTGACTATTTAAAAAAGGATTATGGAATCGGGGAGAATGAAAAAATCATTATCCACGTCTCTAATTTCAGAAAAGTAAAAAGGGTACTTGATGTCGTCAGTGTGTTTGCACATATTAATAAAGAGCTGCCTTCAAAGTTAATTCTTGCAGGAGACGGCCCGGAAATGTCTGCTGTGCTTAAAAAAGTTGATGAGCTCGGTATTAAAGATCAGGTACTGTTTCTTGGCAAACAGGATAATCTTGAAGAGCTATATTCAATTAGTGATCTGATGCTATTACTTTCTGAGAAGGAAAGTTTCGGACTGGTGGCTCTAGAAGCGATGGCCTGTGGTGTTCCTTGTATTGGTACCGATGCCGGCGGAATACCGGAAGTCATTATGGACCGGAAAAACGGTTATATTTTCCCGGTGGGTGATACAGTATCAATGGGGAAAGCAGCTGTCAACCTTCTGAAGGATGAAGAACTTCACTCATCTTTCTCGCGGGAGGCGGTTGTAACGGTTCAAAATGACTTTCATTCAAGTAAAATCATTAGACAATACGAAGCGATGTACAATGAATTATTGAATGGGGACATGCAGAATGAATGAATTATTCACTCAGGCGCTCCCGGTTTTAAAAGAAATTGAAAGGCACGGATTTGAAGCCTATTTTGTTGGCGGCTGTGTTAGGGATTTTTATTTAAACAGAAACATCAATGATATTGATATTGCAGTGTCTGCTACACCGGAGGAAATCAAGAAGATTTTTAACCGGACAATCGATATTGGCATTGAGCACGGAACCGTCCTTGTCCTGCATGAGAGAGGTCAGTTTGAAATGACAACTTTCAGGACTGAAGGAACGTATTCTGACAGCAGAAGGCCTGATGAAGTTCAATTTGTCAGATCTCTTGAAGAGGATTTAAAAAGAAGAGATTTTACAATGAATGCAATGGCGTTATCATCAACTTATGCACTGACTGACCTTTTCGGTGGAAGAGAAGATATTAATAAAAATGAGATCCGTACTGTAGGTGCTCCGCGTGACAGGTTTGAAGAGGATGCGCTAAGAATGCTGAGAGCAATCCGATTTGTATCTCAGCTGAATTTTTCCATTGAAAAGAAAACGTATGAAGCGATACAGGCGCTTGCACCGCGTCTCTCATTCGTTGCAGTTGAAAGAATAACTGCTGAATTTGAAAAGCTGATCGGTGGGCCTGCTGCGGACAGAGCTTTATCTTATGCTGTAGAAACGGGATTGGCGGATTTTATGCCGCCACTTATCAATCAAAAAGTTGTGACCGCAGTGAGCAGAATGAATTATCACACGCTTACAGCAGATGAGCGCCTGGTGCTTTTACTGCTGGTTGGTCAAAATCAGGATATAAAGGAAATTTTGAAGCAGTGGAGGATGTCTAATAAAACAATTAAAAAATGCGTTTTATTAGCAGAATTAGTTGCGATCAGACATGAAAGATCATTTGAGAAAGCGGATATTTATTACTCAGGGTTTGATCAGATCAGGTCTGCCGAAAAAATAACTGCTGTGCTATTGGACAATCACTATGATGAAAGATGGCTTGAAGATTTATATCACGCTATGCAGATTAAATCTAAACAAGACCTCGCTTTTAAAGGCACGCATTTGATTAAATGGACAGGAAAAAAAGGCGGGCCATGGGTAAAAGAATGTACGGCTGAAATTGAAAAGAACATTTTAAATGGTGTGCTTAAAAATCAATTAAGTGACATAAAAGATTGGGTGGAGACAGAATGGCTTCGAAAATAAGAGAATCAATACTGGATGCACTCTCATCTGCAGAAGACAGCTATTTTTCCGGTCAGGAACTTGCAGATAAGGCAGGGTGCTCAAGAACGGCTATATGGAAGCATATAGAAGATTTAAGATCATCCGGATTTATCATAGAATCAAAACGGAAAAAAGGTTACCGGTTGCTTGGAAAAGCAGATGAATTAAATGAAAATAATCTGCTCGTCGGTCTAAAAACTGAGCGGCTTGGCAGAGCTGTTCACTTTTATGAGTCAGTGGAGAGCACACAAAAAATCGCTCATCGGCTTGCTCAGGAAAATGCAGCTGAAGGGACATTGGTGATTGCTGAGGAACAGGTTTCAGGAAGGGGAAGAATGGCACGTTCATGGCATTCACCGAAGGGAACGGGTATTTGGATGAGTTTATTGCTGAGACCCTCACTTCCTCCGCAAAAAGCCCCTCAGTTTACATTAATTGCTGCAGTCGCCATTGTAGAGGCAATTGAAAAAATATGCGGACTAACCGTTGATATAAAATGGCCGAATGATTTGCTGATCAACGGAAAGAAAGTAACTGGTATTTTAACTGAACTTCAGGCGGATAGTGAACAGATTCACTCGCTGATTGTCGGCATGGGAATCAATGTAAATCAATCTTCTGAGGATTTTTCAGATGAGATACAGCAGATTGCAACCTCACTTCATATTGAGAGCGGAAAGACATTTTCAAGAGCTGGAATTGTACAGGAGATCCTCTTTAATCTCGAAAAATATTATGCTGTTTATATTAAAGAAGGATTTGAGCCGATTAAAGAAGTGTGGGAAAAATATGCGATCACGATTGGAAAGCAGATTACTGCAAGAACATTAAACAATGAAATTAAAGGATTTGCTTCCGGGATCACAAATGAAGGCGTACTGAAACTGATAGATGAAAGCGGCAAAACACACCTGATCTACTCAGCTGATATTGAGTAGTTTTTATAGCTGGGAACCAGTTGGATCTGTTATACTGTGAGTGGGCAGTATCTTAAGTGAACTGCACCTTTGATTGAATAACTGTAATGATCTGCCTTGATCCATTATGTGACAGGGACAGAGGACCGGAATAACCTGCGGCATCCTTCTGTCTATCAGAAGGTTTTATTTATGTCTGCAGACATTTCGTTTCCCTCTGAAACAAAGGAGGAGAAAACATGAAAACAACAGCAGATTTTTTGAAAATGAAACAAAACGGTGAGAAAATTACAATGGTAACTGCGTATGATTACCCATCTGCTAAAGCGGCAGAACAGGCTGAGACGGATATGATCCTTGTTGGTGATTCTCTTGGCATGGTTGTACTTGGGTATGATTCAACAGTTCCGGTCACAATAGAAGATATGATTCATCACGCAAAAGCGGTCAGACGTGGCGCGAAAAATACATTTGTAGTAGTGGATATGCCATTTATGACGTATCACTTATCGCGGGAAGAGACGCTTAAGGCTGGTGCACGGATTATGCAGGAATCAGGTGCCGATGCTGTTAAAGTTGAAGGAGCAGGAAATGTCCTGCCAATGATTGAAGCGCTGGTTGAAAGTGGTATCCCTGTAATGGCGCACTTAGGATTAACTCCACAGAGTGCAGGCGTACTTGGTGGTTTTAAAGTTCAGGCTAAAACTGCAGCGCAGGGGAAACAGCTGATCAATGATGCACTCGATTGTGAACGCGCAGGTGCATTTTCAGTTGTGCTAGAGTGTATCCCGCAACAGATCACTGAGAAAGTGTCTGCAGAATGTCAGATCCCGACTGTAGGAATCGGTGCAGGGGTTCAATCAGATGGACAGGTACTGGTCTTCCATGACCTGATTGGATATGGTGATCATCGCGTCCCTAAATTTGTAAAAAAATATACGGAAGTTTATCCGGACATTATTCATGCAATCAGACAGTATAACAAAGAAGTGAAAAATCAGGAATTCCCGGCTGAATCACATTCGTTTAACCTGAAAGAAGAGGAAAAGATTTCACTCTATGGGGGAACGAAGTCGTGATTACAGTCAGCTCTGCAAAGGAAATGAAGAATATCATTCAAGATTTAAAAAAACAGGATAAAACGATTGGGTTCGTTCCAACAATGGGTTATTTGCACGAAGGTCATTTATCATTAGTTGATCAATCAGTCAGACAATGTGATATTACTGTCATGAGTATTTTCGTTAACCCTTTACAGTTTGGACCCGGTGAAGACTTTGAAAGATATCCGAGAGATCCAAAAAGAGATACACTGCTTGCAGAAAAAGCGGGTGTGGACATGCTCTTTTATCCTGATGTAAAAGAGCTCTACCCAACAGAACCGTCTGTAAAGGTAAAAGCAGTTGACCGTACCGAAGTACTCTGCGGCGCTTCAAGGCCCGGACATTTTGATGGCGTGGTAACTGTTTTATCAATTTTATTTAATATTGTAGATCCAGATAAAAGCTTTTTCGGACAAAAAGACGCGCAGCAGGTTGCAGTTGTTGAGGGTCTTACGAAAAGCCTTCATTTCCCGACTGAAATCATTCCCGTTGAGACTGTCCGGGAAGAAGATGGACTCGCAAAGAGTTCAAGAAATGTATATCTGAATGAAGTAGAACGGAAAGAAGCCCCTGCCATTTATCAGGCTTTAAATGCAAGTTCTGATATCTATAAAAGAAATGGCAGAAATGCGGCGATTGAGCACTTTAGACAAGCGCTTATAACAGTCAGCGGTGAAATTGATTATATTGAAATTCTGACCTATCCGGAACTGAAAGTCCCTTCTGAGTCAGATACCCGTCTGATTATAGCTGCAGCTGTGAAGTTCGAGCGCGCCAGATTAATCGACAATATCATATTTACGACTGAGGAGGAATCATGATGTTCAGAACGATGATGAGTGGAAAAATCCATAGAGCAAGAGTAACAGAAGCAAACTTAAATTATGTTGGCAGCATCACGATTGATGAAGACATTTTAGATGCAGTCGGCATGTATCCTAATGAAAAAGTTCAAATTGTAAACAACAATAATGGGGCACGTTTTGAAACATATATTATTAAAGGTAAGCGTGGCAGTGGGGTCATGTGTGTAAACGGCGCAGCAGCAAGGTTAGTCCAGGAAGGTGACGTGATTATCGTCATTTCATATATGATGGTTGAAAACGAAGCTGCCAGACACCACCAGCCTAAAGTGGCAATTATGAATGAGCATAATGAGATTACTGAGATGATCCATCATGAACCTGAAGCAACAGTGATGGGATAGAAATCGTATAAAGGCTGTGAGAGGTATGAGATCAGAAAAAATTGCAGTGGTGGATATTGAAACAACAGGAAATTCATACAGAAGAGGCGACCGCATGATTCAGATTGCGGTCGTTCTGATTGAAGACATGCAGATTACAGAGACATATTCATCATTTGTAAATCCAGTGCAGCCAATTCCTGCTTTTATCACTGAACTTACCGGTATATCAGATAAAGATATTAAAGATGCACCTGATTTTGACATGATTGCTCCCCGCATCCAGGAAATGCTGCAGGGGGCTGTTTTTGTTGCGCATAACGTTCAATTTGATCTGCCGTTTTTAAATGGTGAATTAATGAGTGCCGGCTATCAGGAATTCTCCGGACTAACCTGGGATACAGTTGAGTTATCGCGTGCACTGATGCCAGAGGCAGCCAGCTTCAAACTAGGTGATCTGACCGATAATCTGTCACTTGACCATGACCGCCCTCATCAGGCAGACAGCGATGCGCTTGCAACTGCTGAATTATTAATCAGCTTACATAATAAAGTGATGTCTCTGCCGTTAATTACAGTAGAACAACTCGCAGAACAATCTGCCTTTTTAAAAAGCGATCTGAGCCTCTTTTTTGAAGCTTGTATAGACGAAAAGAAAGAAAATTTATCGGATCTCCCGGAAGAGCTGGAAGTCTTCAGAGGAATTGCTGTGAAGAAAAAACAGTTTTATAAAAAGCAGAGTCAATTAACTGATTTTGAAATTGAGCCCTTTATCAGAGAGCTGGTTCCCGGCTATCAGAAAAGGGATGCGCAGCTCAATATGATTCATGATGTCTTATCTGCTTTTGATCAGGGGCTTCACGCAGTGATCGAAGCAGGAACCGGTGTTGGTAAGACGCTTGGTTTATTAATTCCTGCGATTAAAAAGGTCCGTGAAGGTAAAAAAGTGTTAATTACAACACAGACACTCCAGCAGCAGGATCAGCTGCTTATGACTGCTGAAAAAATAAACCAGCTGCTCGGTGACTCCGTGGCAACTGCAGTTCTTAAAGGAAGAAGCAATTATATTCATATGCTGAAGTTCGAGCAGTCTTTAAAAGAATTGGATCGCCAATATGATACTGTTCTTGCAAAAATGCAGCTGCTCACCTGGTTGACTGAAACTGAAACAGGCGATATAGATGAGCTGAATCTCTCTGGCGGAAGTCTATTGTACTGGAACAGAATCAGACATAGCGGCTGGTATCTGGATAAAAACCAGGATCCATGGGCTGAAAGGGATTTTTTCAGTTACTCTCTGATGAAGGCTGAACATTCAGACATTGTGATTACGAATCATTCAATGATTGCTGCTGATAAATACAAAGATGTACAGACGTTTCCGAGGTATGATTTTTTAATGATTGATGAGGCACATCATCTCGAAGACACTTGCAGAAATCAATGGGGAAGCAGACTTGACTATATGAAAATAAAGTTTGCGATCACAAGACTGACTGGCGGTCAGGAGGATGGAATATCTGAAAAGCTACATTTGATTCTGAAAAAATATAAGGTGAAATGTGACAGATTTATCCCTGATCGCTTTGAGAGGCTGAACCAGGAAACTGATGCATCTTTTTATCAGCTTGGCCAATATTTCAAAAATCATGTTAAACGTCAAAAAGGTATCCAAAAGCACAAACTGCTTTTGAATGATGAAACTGAACGTGACTGGACACATGTAAAATACAGTTTTGAGAGGCTGTTTTTCGAGCTGAAAAGCTGCCTGAAAGTGTTATCCGCACAGCTTGAAGCCATTGGCAAAAAGAAGAATGATTTGACTGTTAATGAAAAAGCCGCAGTTGAGGATGCAGGTGCGCTGGTTCAGGAATGGGAAAGACTGATTGAAGTGATCAGAATGCTTTTTATCAGAAAACAGGATGAGTATGTAAAGTGGATAGAAGGTGATTTGAGATCAGTTCCCGGCAGCCTGACGATTGTAGCAAATGAACTCGATCTTAAGCTGAAAATTCAGGATGCATTTTTTAATGATGATTGTCCTGCTGCAGCTGTAAGTGCGACAATTGCAGTGAATGACTCATTTAATCATTTTTTACAGACAACCGGTCTTGAAGGAAAGAAGCTTGTTTTAAAAAAGTATGAATCTCCTTTTGATTATCAGAACCATGTCAGGCTGATGGTGCCAAATGATCTGCCGGATATAAAAGCTGTGTCACCTGAAGAATATGTGGAATGGATTACAGGACATCTAGCGGTGATTGCTGAAGCGACGTCAGGCAGAATGTTAGTCCTCTTTACTTCCCATGAAATGCTCCGCAATACGTATGAACTGATAAAAGAAAGTCAGCAGATGGAGGATTTTGTATTAATCGCTCAGGGGATTTCAGCAGGTAGCAGGTCAAAGCTTTCAAAAAATTTCCGTAAATTTGATAAGGCTGTTTTATTTGGAACGAGCAGCTTTTGGGAAGGGCTCGATATTCCGGGTGAGGATCTGTCCTGTCTTGTCATGGTTAGGCTTCCGTTTTCTCCTCCTGATGAGCCGCTGATTAAAGCACAGTGGGAACGTGCAAAAAAAAGCAATAGAAACCCATTTCAGGAAGTATCCCTTCCAAAAGCAGTCCTCAGGTTCAGGCAGGGATTTGGAAGACTGATCAGACATGAAAATGACCGTGGTATTTTTATGGTGTTTGACAGACGGCTGCTCAGTGCTTCTTATGGTAAAGCTTTTACAGATTCAATTCCAAAAATGAAGGTTGAAGAAAAAAGTCTGGATGAATGCATCTTTGACATCGAAGAATGGTTGTAGACTGAATAAACCTGTTATACTGTTTATGATAAAACTGATGAAAGAAGTGAAGCTGATGGGTGAAAAGATTGAAATCATTTCAACAGTCACAGTAGATCATTCCAAGGATCTATATAAAATTGTAGACGCACTAAACCGCTCTTTAAAAAGAGATGATCTGATGTTCGGTCTTGCACTGGATCAACAGGATCAGTCAAAAGCAGTTTTTACGATTTACAGAACATAAGTGAGGGTTAATATGAAAAAATGGATACTCCTGTTAAGTGCTATCGTTGCAGTGTTTATCATCTGCTTTGCCTTAATTTTTTTCACTGCAAAGCAACAGGTTAACACAGAACTTGAAGTAGCTGAAGAAGCTGCCAGGTCAGCTGGGATGGATGTTTCAGACAGCTATCATTACCATGGCAGTGAAGCTTATTATGTTGTTTCCGGTAACGTTGAAGGATCAGATCAATTATTCTTTTATCCGGAGAACGACGAGCTTGACACTGTGCTGATTCCTTTTAAGGATGGTATCTCAGAAGAACAGGTTCTTGAAATGCTGTACAGTGATGATGAACCGCAAAAGATTCTTTCTTCTAAAATCGGGATGGAATCAGTGGGGCCTGTCTGGGAGATTGTATATGAAGATGAGGATGAGCTGCTGAATTATTATTATGTGAAATTTGAAAGCGGCGACTGGTGGAGAACGATTCGTAATCTATAAGGAGTGAAAATCATGAGAGAATTATTAGCAAACAGAGTAAAGTCTTTAACACCATCAACTACTTTAGCAATTACTGCAAAAGCGAAAGAGTTAAAAGCAGCAGGTAAAGATGTAATCGGCTTAGGGGCTGGGGAACCGGATTTTAATACGCCTGAACACATCATTGAAGCAGCTTACCAGTCAATGAAAAGCGGCGAAACAAAGTATACGCCTGCAGCGGGTACTGTTGCATTAAAACAGGCAATAGCAGATAAATTTAAGAGAGACCAGCATATTACATATGATCTTTCTGAGGTTTTTGTCGGCAGCGGAGCAAAGCATGTACTTTACTGTTTATTCCAGGCAATTCTGAATGATGGAGATGAAGTGATCATTCCGACACCTTACTGGGTAAGTTACCCTGAACAGGTGAAGCTTGCAGGTGGTAAACCTGTCATTGTGGAGGGAAAGGAAGAAAATCAGTATAAAGTAACTGCGGATCAGATTCTTAATGCCGCAGGTCCAAATACAAAAGCTGTCATTCTTAACTCACCCAGCAATCCGACAGGTATGGTCTATACAAAGGAAGAACTTGAAGCAATTGGACAGGCATGTATTGAAAAAGACCTTTTAATTGTTTCAGATGAGATTTATGAAAAGCTGCTTTATGATGGAACAGAGCATACGTCAATTGCAGAAATCTCACCCGCTTTAAAAGAGCAGACGATGATCGTCAACGGCGTCTCAAAGTCACATTCAATGACCGGCTGGAGAATCGGTTATGCTGCAGGCAGACAGGACCTGATCAAAGCAATGACAAACCTTGCAAGCCACTCAACTTCGAACCCGACTACGACTGCTCAATTTGGTGCGCTTGCTGCGTATGTTGGGCCTCAGGATGCAGTGGAAGAAATGCGGTCAGCGTTTGAAAGCCGCCTGAATAAGGTCTTTGATCAGGTCAATCAGATCCCTGGTTTCAGATGCATTAAACCGCAGGGAGCATTTTATTTATTTCCGAATGTGAAAGAAGCGGCATCAATCTGCGGATTTGATTCTGTCGATGAGTTTGCAAAAGACCTGTTAAGTGAAGCGAATGTAGCAGTAATCCCAGGGTCTGGCTTTGGTTCACCGGAAAACATCCGGTTATCCTATGCAACTGATCTGGAGTCTCTGGAAAAAGCTCTCTCAAGAATCAGTGATTACGTTGAAAATAAAAAACGCTGATTGAACCAGATACTTAACAAGGGTATAATACGTTAGTGATGAAACAATAGATTTTAATGTTCCTGGAGGGAAATCAAGTGAAAACATCTATAACTCAAGCCGGCAGCCACGTTGGAGAAGAAGTCACAATAGGCGCATGGCTCGCAAATAAACGTTCAAGCGGAAAGATCGCTTTCTTACAACTTCGTGATGGTACAGGATTTATTCAGGGAGTTGTTGTGAAAGCTGAAGTAGGAGAAGACATCTTCCAAAAAGCAAAATCTTTAACACAGGAATCATCAATTTATGTAACTGGTGTCATCAAAGAAGACACACGTTCTCCTTTTGGTTATGAAATGGACGTGAAAGATTTAACTGTCATTCATGAATCAACTGATTACCCAATCACACCAAAAGAGCACGGTACTGAATTCCTGATGGATCACCGTCATTTATGGCTTCGTTCAAACCGCCAGCACGCCGTGATGAAAATCAGAAATGAGATCATTCGTGCAACGTATGAATTTTTCAATAAAGAAGGCTTTGTAAAGGTTGATCCGCCTATTTTAACAGGCAGTGCGCCTGAGGGTACTTCAGAGCTTTTCCATACAAAATACTTTGAAGAAGATGCTTATCTCTCACAAAGCGGTCAGCTGTATATGGAAGCTGCTGCAATGGCACTTGGTAAAGTATTTTCATTCGGTCCGACTTTCCGAGCAGAAAAGTCTAAAACCCGTCGTCACCTGATCGAGTTCTGGATGATCGAACCTGAGATGGCTTTTTATGAGTTTGAAGATAACCTGGAAGTACAGGAACAATATGTATCATTTGTTGTTCAGTCAGTCCTTGAAAACTGCCAGCTCGAGCTGAAGAGACTTGGTAGAGATACTTCTGTACTTGAAAAAATCAAAGCACCATTCCCGCGTATTACGTATGATGATGCACTTAAGTTTCTTCATGAAAAAGGCTTTGACGATATTAAATGGGGAGATGACCTTGGAGCACCGCATGAAACAGCGATTGCTGAAAGCTATGATAAGCCTGTATTCATTACGCACTACCCAACAAGTCTAAAACCATTTTATATGCAGCCTGATGCAAATAACGAAGACGTCGTATTATGTGCTGACCTGATTGCTCCTGAAGGTTACGGGGAAATCATCGGCGGCTCAGAGCGTATTCATAATCTTGAGTTGCTTGAACAGAGAATCAAAGAGCACAATCTTGAACCAGAAGCTTATCAGTGGTACTCAGAACTTAGAAAATACGGTTCTGTACCTCATTCAGGATTTGGACTCGGGCTTGAAAGAACAGTAGCATGGATCAGCGGTGTGGAACATGTAAGAGAAACGATTCCATTCCCAAGACTTCTAAATAGACTATACCCTTAATGACAAATGACCGGATAAGCGATTAAAGCTTTTTCGGTCATTTTTCAACCTGAAAGGAGGGGACAGAATGACACAGCTTCCGCTTCAGAAGTGGATCAAAGAAGGATATACTGCAATTCCAGTCATGCTATTAAAATATTATAAAAAACTGAATCTGACAGAGACTGAAAGTATGCTTCTGATTCATCTGCATGCATTTATAGATAAAGGCAACCTTTTTCCAACGCCGGATGAGATTGCAGAAAGAATGACATTAACCTCTTCTGAATGTCTGAAAACTATTCAAAAGCTTGTGAAAAAAAACCTTCTTGAAATTAATGAAGGTGAGGAAGAAATAAAAACGGAGCATTATTCACTTGAACCTTTGTGGAATTGCATATTGACAGTGGCAGGGCAGGAGCAGTTCCAGGAAACAGTTGAGCAGACAATGGCGATGCAGACCGATCTTTATACAATGTTTGAACAGGAATTCGGGCGTCCGTTATCACCACTGGAATGCGAAACACTTGCCATGTGGATTGATCAGGATCATCATACACCGGAAATCGTTAAATCTGCGTTAAGAGAGGCAGTGATATCTGAAAAACTGAATTTCAGATATATTGACCGTATTTTATTTGAATGGAAAAAGAAAGGTATCAAGTCCCCGGAGGATGCAAAAAAACAGGGGGAGCAATTCAGAAAACCTAAAATTCAAACTGAAAAACCTCATGAGCCTGCACCTTTTTATAATTGGCTGGAGAACTGACAGGAAGTGAAATGATGCTGACAAAATCTCAAATCAGAGAATGTCTAGATGAAATGGAAAACATGTTCCCTGATGCACACTGTGAATTAATTCATGATAATGCATTTGAATTAACCATCGCTGTTTTATTATCGGCACAGTGTACAGATGCCCTTGTAAATAAAGTGACAAAGGATTTATTTAAAAAGTATAAAACACCTGAAGACTATCTGAATGTTTCTCTTGAGGAGTTACAACATGATATCAGGTCTATTGGATTATATAGAAATAAAGCTAAACATATACGAAATCTGTGTGAGAGGCTGATCGAGCATTATAATGGTGAAATACCGGCGGATCATAAGGAATTAACGACGTTACCAGGTGTGGGGAGAAAAACTGCAAATGTGGTCATGTCGGTAGCTTTTGACTGGCCTGCCATCGCTGTTGATACACATGTAGAACGTATATCGAAAAGGCTTGGGATTTGCAGGTGGAAAGATTCAGTTCTTGAAGTGGAAAATACGCTGATGAAAAAAATCCCCAAAGACGAATGGTCGGTAACGCATCACAGAATGATTTTTTTCGGCCGTTACCATTGTAAAGCTCAAAGGCCTGATTGCGTTAATTGTCCTTTGCTCCACCTGTGCCGTGAAGGGAAAAAAAGGCAAAAGAAACTGGAGCAGGAGATATGACGATGAACTTAAAACTGCCGGAGCAGTATAAGCATACTTTATTTTATTCATCACAAACTCACGAGATAGAAGTATCAGAAGATAGCAAATTTGACCCGTATTTTGCAGCTGATTTAATTGCGCTGCATCATGACGAAAAGCCCTGGGAAGCACTTGAGAAGTGGACAGGACTTATACAGGAAGAGTGGAATGATCTTTCAGCAGAGATGAGGCCATTATTTGAAGGACATGCCGATCAGACGTATGACCCGATGGTTAAAGGGCTATCATTATTCCTGACTCTTTTATATTGGACAAATGAAAAGCATGTATCGGTTTTAACATGGGAACAAGACATTAAAGAATTTGAAGTTTCAATCATGAACGCCCAGGAAAGAATATCATTTGTTATGAAACGGCCAGCTGTATATTTTTCTTTCATACAACTTGATGAAATGT
Organism: Jeotgalibacillus sp. JSM ZJ347; assembly: GCF_044383825.1. Taxonomy (NCBI): domain Bacteria; kingdom Bacillati; phylum Bacillota; class Bacilli; order Caryophanales; family Caryophanaceae; genus Jeotgalibacillus; species Jeotgalibacillus sp. JSM ZJ347. Next base: position 521,521 of record NZ_JBISEN010000001.1, read on the forward strand.
TTCGTGAACTGTTGAAAACTTCAGCAAAATTTTCTGCAATAAGAAAAAGAAAGCGCGGAATTTAAACGTTCCGCGCTTTCTTTTTTATTCTTCTGAATCTGTAGTGTTATCAGAAGGTTCTTCTGAAGGCTGTTCAGTATTTTCGTCACCAGTATTATCTTCCTGGCCGGAATCCTGCTCTCCGTTACCTTCTGAGCCATTATTTCCATCGCCTTCATTACCCTGACCTTCACCATTTCCTTCTTCAGGATTTTGTTCATCCTGATTTTCATCGGCATTGTCTTCGGAATCTTCATCGTCCTCTGATTCTTCTTCAGTTTCCTCATCTTGTTCCTCATCTTCTGAACGGGCTATTTCAATATTTGTATTTGCTGAGCTGCTTCGTTCTTCATCTGCAATCGCTGTGACTGTGAATGTATAAGATGAACCTTCCTGTACCTGTTCGATATTCAAGCCATTTTGTGAAGTAACAGCCAGTTCACGTTCTTCACCGCCATCAACGCTGACGAGAACCTCAAACTCAACTTCCCGATCATCATTTTCATCCTGGCTGTGATCCCATGTCAGCTGGATTGAGCCACTTTCATTATCATACGCTGCTGACAGGTTGGAAGGGGCCTGCAGATCAGGCACTACGTATTCTTCAGAAACAGAAGTCGGTTCTGTTCCGCGAATAAATAGTTCTGTTGACTTCTGATCGTTAGGCGTGTATTCACTCGCAAGTTGAACAGGTGATGTTCCTTTTTCAATCTCAACTTCAACAACACTGTCAGGTTTCTCGAAATCAGGCGTTTCAATTCCTTCATGAACACCTCTCATAATATCTCTGAATAGATATTGAGATACCCAGCGGTCCTGAGGAGATAGATAGTTTTCATTTTGATTTGATGCATATCCAAGCCAAACCGCCGCAGTGTATTGTGTAGTAAATCCTGCAAACCATGAGTCAGGAGCACCATTAGACGGGATGTTATTTGCATTCAAGACATCACTTGGATAGTTAGTTGTTCCAGATTTACCAGCCAGCGGCAATCCATTCACCTGAGCAAGTTCACCAGTGGCACCAGGCTCAAGTACGTCTTTAAGCATATCAGCCATCATATAAGCTGTAGAATCTTTCATGACAACTTCTGATTCGGCTTCAAGTTCCATAGAAGAACCGTCTCTGAACTCAATGCTTGTTACAGAATGAGGCTCATTATAAACACCTTTATTACCAAAGGCAGCATAAGCGCCTGCCATTTCTAACGTGTTTGTTTCAGGCTCTCCTCCAATTGCAGCACTTTCACAAAGTACCTCTCCACAATTTTCTGTTTTGAAATCCCAGCCAAGATCTTTCAGGAATTTAGTTCCCTGTTCCTGACCAACTTCCAGATAAGCTTTAATCGCAGTAATATTTCGTGAATCTGCTAATGCATCTCTCATCGTCATCGGTCCTTTGAACTGACCGTCATAGTTATTTGGCGCAAAGCCATTTGAATATTCAAATGGTTCATCTACAATTGTGTGAGCCGTAGACCAGTCCAGGTACTCTATTGCAGGTGCATAGTCGAGCAATGGCTTGATTGCTGAACCGGGCTGGCGTGTCTGATCAGTTGCATAGTTGAAACCACGCTGGACTTCATCACCATAACCACGGCCTCCGCCAATGGCTCTGATGGCGCCGCTTTGAGTATCAAGTAAAGTTACGCCTGCCTGAGCCATTACATCATTCATATCTGCTGGAAATTGTATATTCCCATTGTTAAGTGTATTTTCAACGATCGTCTGTGCATTCGGATCAAGCGTTGTATTAATCTTCAATCCATCTTCATATGGATTAACATCTTCTAAGTTTTCAATTTCATCAAGGACAACATCTACAAATGCGTCATACTTAGATTCTTCTGCAGAAAGCTGCTGCCTTGGGTTACCTGACCCTTCACTTCTATCCACTACACCATCCATAATATCCATTTCAATTGCCTGGTTCATTTCCTCTTCAGAAATTTTACCGTGGTTATGCATTTGTCTCAATACAGTATCACGGCGTTCCTTAGCCAATTCAGGGTCTACATACAGATTGTAAGCATTAGGTCGCTGAGGAAGACCTGCTAAGTATGCTGCCTGATGAGTTTCCAAGTCAGCAAGGTCAGTACCGAAATAATACTGGGAAGCTGTGCGGATTCCATAAATCCCATCTGAATAGAAAATTTTATTTACATACATCTCAAAGATTTCTTCTTTCTCGTAATCCTGCTCGAGCTGATAGGCAAGCCATGCTTCCTGTGCTTTTCGCTCAAGAGATTTTTCAGGTGTCAGGACAGACTGCTTGATCACCTGCTGCGTTAGCGTACTCGCTCCTTCAGCACCAAAACCTTCAGTAATGTTAGCAAGTACCGCTCCCATCAAACGGAAAAAGTCAACGCCCTGATGTTCGTAAAAGCGGTTGTCTTCAATTGCCAGGACTGCATTTTCGACTTTGGGTGGAATTTCATCATAGGATACGAATTCCCTGTTTTCAGCACCAATTCTTGCAAACACGTCACCGTTTACATCAAGCAGCTCTGTTGTAATCGGATCAATAAAATCTTCTTCATTTAATTCAGGTGCCTGTGAAGCATAATATGCAAACAGTCCACCACCAAATAAAAGGCCGGCTAATCCGACTATCAATACGGTTATGAAAATCTTTTTAAAAATTGATCCTTTTTTCTTCTTTTTATTTTTCGATTTGGAATTTCTTTGCGCATTCCTTTTTTCTTCGCGTGATTTATAATCAGCCATTTAACATTTCCTCTCTTTCAAAGCTCTATCAGCAAATGATCTATAATTTTAAGATAATCTATTCTGGGGTGCAAGCCTAAAGGGATAGAGTAAGATGTTTCCTCTATTTCTTTTTTGGTCATCGACTTTCTACCGCCTTTTAACATCCTCTCCCAAAAGAGATTTAATTCTCTGTAAGGCATGAGGAATATTTCTTCAGATATAGAAAATCTGATGATCACAAAAGCAATTCCCTTTTGTGCAGCAACCTGTTTCATATGATCAAGCTGATGCTGGTGAAAATTCTGTAGTGGAAAAGATGTACGGTTCCTCGTTTCTTTTGCCTCAAAATCGATGTAGTATCCGTTATATACGCCATTATAGTCAGTAGTGGAAGCCTGCTTAAAATAAGCTTCTTTGATCACAGCAGCGCTTCTTTTCGGGTAATCTACATTCACAATCTGAACCGGCACCGGCTTTTTATGGATAACCGCAATTCCTGCATGAACATAATATTCATTCGTTTCATTCAGGTCTTCTTCGAGGGTCATACCTCTTTTTCCGTGAGAATAAGATTTTTCTTTTTTTACCAGACTTTTATTTTTCTTTACGGGACTGAATTTTTTCCCATTTGGATAATGAAATTCCATGCTTAACACCTCACCTGAACATCATACCACAAGCATGATCAGGTCAAACTGATCGGGTCTGAACATTAGACGTATTTATATCAATTGAAGTTACAGTTTTGTATTCGTTTGTTAAACTATCAGTATAACAGGATTGAGGTGTTACATTTGAAAACGGCTAAGATTTTAGAACAAACAAACCAGTTAATTGATATAACGAGGCAGGCGGATCACGAATATAACAATAGAAGAGAATCAAAAGTGAAGGGTGATTTTTATCAGGAGGTAAAACCGTTCGCAGATGATGCGCATGAAATTTTAAAAGAATGGAAAGAATCAGCATCTGCATTTTTGATTGAGCAGCCTAGGAAAAATATTCATCAGAATCAGATTGCTGCGACAGCTGAAAATATTGAATTAGTTGTGGTCCAGTGTTTTTTCCCTGAAACAAGTTATAAACGTTTTAAAAGCTATATACAATCATGCCTTTACGTATTAGAACAGTTGAGTGCGATTTTAGAGGATCATTAGAACTGCTGTAGGCATATGTTATTAAAAAAGGGGAATGACTATGTACTTTTGTCCATATTGTGGTCGTCCGTACCATCCCGACAGCTTTAAGGAACCCGAGCAAACAAAAGATAAAAAACCGAGAGTAGACATTAATAATATTATGTCAACCTGTAATCAATTTGTCAGCACGTGCAGCCAGGCTAACCAGCTGATTTTATCAATTACGAAGGCAATAAGACCTTAAGGCGCATAGTTGCCTTAAGGAATATATGTTCGTATAATGGGTATACAGAGGTGATCGCATGCGTAAAAAGACGCTCAGTGAAATCGCAGAAAGTTTTAGACAAAATCGTGAAATTTCAGATCAAATTATTAAATGGCATACAATAGAACCTAAGGAAGCGGTATACTCCCCGCTTCCGAACCGCGTTCACCCTGATTTACTAAAAGCACTGGAACGCAGAGGAATAGGGCAGCTTTACTCACATCAGTCTGAAGCGTTTGAATCAGTCAGTAAAGGCCATTCGATTACTGCTGTTACACCAACAGCATCCGGGAAAACGCTTTGTTACAATCTTCCTGTCATCCATCAGATTATGAATGACAAATACAGCCGTGCTTTATATATCTTCCCGACAAAAGCACTCGCACAGGACCAGAAAACCGAACTGAATGAACTGCTTGAGTTAGCAGAGGCCCAGATCAATTCCTATACTTATGATGGCGACACCCCGGCTGGAATCCGTCAGAAGGTTCGTAAAGCCGGTCATATAGTGATTACAAATCCTGATATGCTGCATTCAGCGATACTTCCACATCATACAAAGTGGGTATCGCTTTTTGAGAATCTTAAATATGTCGTAATTGATGAACTTCATATTTATCGCGGGGTTTTTGGCAGTCATGTCGCAAATGTAATCAAGCGGTTAAAAAGGATTTGTAAGTTTTACGGAAGTGATCCGGTATTTATATGTACGTCAGCAACCATTGCCAACCCTAAAGAGCTTGCAGAAAATCTGACCGGTAAAGCAATGAAACTGATCGATCAAAACGGCGCGCCATCAGCTAAAAAGCACTTCGTGTTTTATAACCCTCCGGTTGTGAACCATCAGATGAATATCAGACGGAGCGCCACTTTAGAAGTTAGAAGGATCGCAGGTTTACTGTTAAAAGAAAAAATTCAGACCATTGTATTTGCCAGAAGCAGAGTAAGAGTTGAAATTATACTTACTTATTTACAGGAACTGGTCAAAAATGAGCTGGGACCAAAATCAATCAGGGGCTACCGTGGAGGATATCTTCCTACTCAACGAAGAGAAATCGAGAAAGGTCTCCGGACAGGGGACGTATACGGCGTCGTCAGTACCAACGCATTGGAACTCGGTGTGGATATTGGACAACTTCAGGCCTGTGTCATGACCGGGTACCCGGGAACCATCGCGAGCGCCTGGCAGCAGGCAGGTCGCGCAGGACGAAGACAGGGGGAAGCTTTAATTATCATGGTGGCGAGCTCGAGTCCGCTTGATCAGTTTGTGATCCAGCATCCGGACTATTTTTTAGAAGCTAGTCCGGAAACTGCAAGAATTAACCCTGAAAATATTATCATCATGCTTGATCATTTAAAGTGTGCAGCATTTGAACTGCCTTTTGAACAGGACGAGCTTTTTGGAGAGATTGACCCTGCCGACCTGCTCGAATACCTGACCGAAGAACGCGTACTGCATTTTTCAGGAGGAAAGTGGCATTGGATGAATGACGCTTTTCCCGCGCATAACATCAGTCTTCGTTCAGCTTCCCAGGAAAACGTCGTGATCATAGATCAAACCGAAACCGCAGATCACAAGGTGCTTGGTGAAATGGACCGCTTCAGTGCAATGACGCTGCTGCATGATGAAGCCATTTATCTTCATCAGGGCGTTCAATATCAGGTTGAATTTCTTGATTGGGAAGAGAAGAAAGCTTTCGTCAGAGAAGTTGAAGTCGATTACTATACAGATGCTAATCTTGCCGTTCAGTTATCTGTCCTGGAAGAAGATAAATGTAAAGATACCGATCATGCCAGGGTTTCCTACGGTGATGTGTCAGTAAGGGCAATGGCAACGATCTTTAAGAAAATTAAATTTGATACACATGAAAACATCGGTTCCGGTCCGATTGATCTTCCGGAAGAGGAGCTACACACAAGTGCTGCATGGTTCGCATTAAGTGAAGATCTTCACGAAATGACTGATGAGCGTATTGAACAGGGTCTCATTGGTGCTGCACATGCATTAAAGGCAATTGTCCCGGTGTATGTTATGTGTGACCCTCAGGATATTCAGATTACGCCACAGGTGAAAGCAGTGCATAATCAATTACCAACTATTTTCATTTATGACCGTTATCCGGGCGGAATCGGATTGAGTGAAAAAGTATACGAAACAGGCAGCACGCTGATCAGAGAGGCAGCATCATTAGTGAAGGAATGCCATTGTGAGCAGGGATGTCCTTCCTGCGTAGGAACCGAGATTTCATTCACTGGTGGAAAAAAGGATGCTTTTACACTGCTTACATTATTTGCGGATGCGATGGAGAGTAATGCAAATGGATCTTAAAAAGAAACTCGCAAGAATGAAACCACATCTGAATCAGAGTGAGGAAAAACCCTTAATTAATGCTGAAAAACTGCCTCATATGGATATTTGGAAAGAAAATCATACAGATGTCTTTACTTATGAGGATCAGCATTGTCTGATCAGAGAAGTTCATTTCCCGGTAAATTATCAGCATGGGCAATACCTGCTTTCGGATTTTTTAAACGTTGTTGAAGCATGGAATCGGACTGACTTTAACCATTCTTTGTCTGCACAAGGCTATCAAGCTCAGGATCTATTCTTTTTTGATACAGAAACAACTGGTTTAAGCGGAACAGGGACTTCAATTTTCCTGCTTGGATATGCGAAGTTTGAGAGGGATAAATTAGTTTTAAAACAGCATATTTTAACTGACCCTTCTAATGAAATTGCGCTATATTTAAGTTTTTTAGAGAATGTTAATTATGAAACACTTGTCACCTTTAATGGTAAGTCATTTGACTGGCCGCAGGTACAATCCCGTCATACGCTGATTCGAAACCATGTACCAAAATTACCTCAAACAGGTCATTTTGATTTATATCATGCTGCAAAAAGGATTTGGAAAAGCAGTTTGAAGTCACTGAAACTAAAAAGTCTGGAGGAAGAGAAGCTCGGATTTCAAAGAAAAGACGACATACCGGGGTATCTTGCTCCTGCCATTTACTTTGATTTTGTAGAAAGAAAGCACCCTGAGGGGATGCTGAAAGTGCTTGATCATAATGAAAAAGACATTTTATCTTTAATCACTTTGTACACCCACATCAGTTTACAGCTGCTTGGAACTGATCAGCATCAGAACAGTATAGAAAAGCTGGAAACAGGAAAGTGGTTTAAAAAAGAAGGAGAATATCAGCGTTCAGAGAAATATTTAAAAGATTCTTATGAAATGGACCAGAATCCTTCAGCTGCTTTTCACCTGGCATTTGAATATAAAAAACAGCAGCAGTTCAATCATGCAGTAGAGTTATTCAATATTTCCCTTGAAAAAGGACTTCCCAAAGAGCAGAGGATTTCAGCAATTGAGATCTCAAAAATATATGAACATAAAGAAAAGGATTTCAGCGGGGCCTATTTCTACGCTGCTAAGGCGATAAAAGCCCTTGATGCTGAAACGATGAAAGAAGAACAAAAACAAAAAAATCTTGATCATATTAAGCACAGGTTAAACCGTATTTCCGGGAAATTAAGTGGAAATAAATAAAATAATATTTCCCGGGGAAGCGCATAATACGACGATTAAAACAGCTTTTCTCCAATCTAAATCAACAGGAAAACAGCTCAAGTTACAGAATTGTCACAAAATAGACAAGAATCTATGTTTGCTAGGTGGTTGTTTACTTTTCGAAACAATTGTACTATTAAATTATTGATATTATTTGGGGTTGAAAGTATGAGAAAATTACTGTTATTGTTGTTTTTCTTCGTGATTGGAGCTACTGCTTACGTATTCTCAGCAATTGGAGATCAGCTTTCTGTATTATAATAAGTGATGAACCGGATAAAGTAGCTGAGTTTCGGCATCCAGAAGCGGCAGGATAAAATAGTCCCGCCGCTTTTATTTCTTTTAGAAATTGCGGTGATAGTATGAAAACACTTATGATCTCCGGATATAAAGCGCATGAGCTCGGCCTTTTTAAGTCCAGTGACCCTGCTGTTGGCATTATAAAAAAAGCGATTAGACAGCGTTTGACAGCACTTATTGAAGAAGGTCTGGAATGGGTGATTGTATCCGGCGGGCTCGGTGTAGAACAATGGGCTGCTGAAGTGGTTATTCAGTTGAAAGAAGAATATCCCGAACTGCAGCTTGCTGTCATTACACCTTTTTTAAATCAGGAAGAAAACTGGAATGAAGAAAATCAGATGAACTATGAAACGATTTTAAAAGGCGCTGATTTCACAGCGTCAGTGTCTAACAAACCTTATACAGATCCTTCCCAGTTCAGAAACAGGGACGACTTTTTACTGGGTAAGGCTGATGGATTACTTATCATCTATGATGAAGAAAAAGAAGGTTCTCCAGGCTTTCTGATAAAAAAAGCCAAAAACTTTGCTGAAAAAAATAATTTGGAAATCATTAGAGTTGATTTTCAGGATTTGCAGTGGATTGCAGATGAAGAAGCGCTGAATGAATCAGAACCTGATTGACAAGCGACCTCCTTTTTGGAAAAATAAATATACTGTATATGATAGCCGAGGTGAATATGAATGAAAAATGACGTGGCACAATTAACAGCTAAAGAAATACTTGAACGTGAATTTAAAACAGCAATGAGAGGCTATAAGCCGGAAGAAGTAGATGCTTTTCTTGATCAGATCATCAAAGATTACGAAACATTTAATGAGCGGATTGAAACACTTGAAAATGAATTGAAAAAAGCGCAAAAAAGCAATGAACCTCAGCGCAGATCGGCAGTTCAGCAGACGCAGCCGCAAACAACTGCAAGTGGAACAACTAATTTTGATATCTTAAAGAGGCTGTCAAATCTGGAAAAAGAAGTGTTTGGGAGAAAATTATACGAAGACAGGTAATAAAAGCTGCTTGCTAAACGTGACTGTTCACTGTATAATTTGATTTTGGCTAAACCGGCTAAATGGTTGGGCAATTGCTGCTTTATGCAGAGGAAAGTCCATGCTCACACGGCGCTGAGATGCCCGTAGTGTTCGTGCTTCGCGAAAAAATAAGCGGAGGCAGCCTGATGAGTCAGGCTGACGGCAGAGAGGATACCTAAGTCTTAATGATATGGTATGCATCTCTTGAAAGTGCCACAGTGACGAAGTTCTGTCAGAAATGACAGAAGTGGAACGAGGTAAACCCCACGAGTGAGAAACTCAAACAATGGTAGAGGCACTTTCCCGGAGGAAATGAACAAAGGGAGAGGCCGGCATGATTGCCGGCAGATAGATGATTGCCACTTGTCGTACGAGCTTAACAGGCGCTTAAGTACGCTTGAACAAAACATGGCTTACAGACCATTAGCTGGTTGACCAATTTTATAATGACATGATCAGAAGGCATGACCGATTTCAGGAGGTCTGCCTTTTTTCTTTCGAATCAGGGTATGATGAATATAGAATAAACATTATCAGAGGTGACATATGGCTATTTATAAATTAGTTGCTACTGCAGCGATGGGTCTTGAATCAATTGTTGCAAGAGAAGTAAAAGACCTTGGTTATAAAACAACGGTAGAGAACGGGAAAGTATTCTTTGAAGGTGATGAGCTTGCGATTGTAAGAGCTAATATGTGGCTGCGTACTGCAGACCGTGTAAAGCTTGTCATGGGTGAGTTTAATGCCTATTCTTTTGACCAATTGTTTGAAGGTACTAAAGCGATACCATGGGAAACATTAATGCCTGTGGATGCTGCATTTCCGGTATCTGGAAAGTCGGTTAAATCAAAGCTTTACAGTGTGCCTGACTGTCAATCCATCGTGAAAAAAGCAATCGTAGAGCGCATGAAGGCAGCGTATAAGAGAATGAGTTTTCTTGAAGAAAGCGGCCCGACTTATAAAATTGAAGTAGCGATCAGAAACGATAAAGTTACACTGACAGTAGATACAAGCGGGTCTGGACTTCATAAAAGGGGTTATCGTACAGGTCAGGGGGAAGCGCCATTAAAAGAAACAATGGCTGCTGCACTGATTAAATTAACAAACTGGCGTCCTGACAGACCTTTTCATGACCCGTTTTGCGGATCAGGTACCATTCCAATTGAAGCAGCATTAATCGGACAGAATATCGCGCCTGGTTTCAACCGGGAATTTATTTCAGAGGAATGGCCAATCATTCCTGATTCAATCTGGGATAGAGTAAGAGAAGACGCAGAAGCAGCTGCAAATTATGATCAGCCGCTTGAAATCTACGGAACAGATGTAGATCATAAAATGATTGAAGTGGCCAAAGAGAATGCGATTGAAGCAGGTCTTGGAGACTTAATTCAATTTAAACAGATGCAGGTAAAAGATTTTACTGCTGACAATGATTACGGTGTGATTGTAGGAAACCCTCCATACGGTGAACGGATCGGGGAAGAAGAAGAGGTTGAAAAAATGTATCGTGATATGGGTCAGGTATTTGAACAATACCCGACATGGTCAAAATATATTATTACATCTCACCCTGACTTTGAAGACTTATATGGCAAGAAAGCAACGAAAAAACGTAAACTGTTTAACGGCTTTATCCGTACTGATTATTATCAGTATTTTGGTCAGCGTCCTAAACGTAAAAATGATTAAGGGAATGATTGAATGAATACAAAAAGCCTTCCTTTTCCAGTAACGAGTGATCAGTCATTTTATGAAGCACTAGGTGACTGGATTGGTGATGTGTTTTACGATATTTTACCGGAAAAAGGATTAGAATTACGAGATGAGCAGATTTTTATGGCTTTTCAGCTTGAACAGGCATTTAAAAATAAATCTGTCATCTTTGCTGAAGCTGGTGTAGGCACAGGTAAAACCATCGCTTACCTTCTTTACGCAGTGGCGTATGCCAGATATACAGGAAGACCTGCAATCATTGCATGTGCTGATGAAACGCTCATTGAACAGCTGGTTAAACCAACTGGGGATATTAAAAAAATAGAGCAGATGCTTGATCTGGAAATCGATGTTAGACTTGCGAAATCAAGAGAGCAGTATTTATGTTTAAAGAAGCTCGATGAAGCCGATAAACGTACAGAAGATGAAGCAATTGAAGATGTGTACCTGCAGCTGCCGGAATTCGTCTACGGGGCTGGGTCTATGTCCTCGTTTTATCCTTATGGTGACCGCAAAGAATATCCGTATTTAGATGATGAGCAGTGGCAGGCTGTCAATTATGATTCTCTACAGGATTGTCTGAGCTGTGATGTCAGACACCGTTGCGGACAAACGCTTCACAGGGAATACTACCGGCAGGCTGGAGATCTGATTGTCTGTTCACACGACTTTTATATGGAACATATCTGGACAAAGGATGCCCGGGTCAGAGAAGGTCAGCTGCCCTTACTGCCGGAAGCAAGCTCTGTTATTTTTGATGAAGGGCACCTGCTCGAATATGCTGCACAAAAAGCGCTGACTTATAAAACTTCCCTTCAATCTATGGAGAAAGTTCTATCCAAGCTTTCCGGAAATGATGTAAGAGAAAAAACGCTGTTACTCATTGATTCCATTCTGGAATTACATGATAACTGGTTTTCATTAATCAGCCGGAGTGCTGACAGAAGCTCGGAAAGAATGAAAATTACGAAAACCGATCGATTGATACAGGCTTCTGCAAACTTAAAAAAATCCATCGATTCTTTACTTGAAGAGCTGGTTTTTGAATCAGAATTATATGTCATAGATGAATATGACCTGAAAATTTCAGAAGAGTACCTTGAAACCGTATTATTCTCTTTAAAGCTGCTGGTTGAAGATGATAACGCCATAATCTGGCTTGAGGAACATTTTGATGATGAAAGGTTAGTCATTATGCCGAGAATGGTTGAAGAAATTTTGAGAGAAGAGGTCTTTTCGAAAAAACTGCCATTTATTTTTTCATCGGCCACACTTTCAGTAGATGAAGACTTTTCATATTTAGCATCAAGTCTTGGTATTGATGACTATTCATCATTTACTGTTGAATCACCATATGACTATGACGACGTGATGAACATTCAGATCCGGATACTTGAACAGCATGAACGTGCAGCTGTTGTTTCTGAAATTGTAAATCTCAATGATGGCGGATCTCTGATTTTATTCAATAATCATGAAGATCAGGATTTATTCAGGTTTACAAATCAGATCGACCAAAAGCAATGTCTTTTTGAGGGGGATGAAGAAATCAGCACCCTTGTCGAAAAATTTCAGGAGGATACTTCATCGGTTCTTTCTTCTATTAATCTATGGGAGGGCCTTGATGTACCAGGTCTGAGTCTGAATCAGGTTATTATTGAGTCCCTGCCATTTCCGCCTGATGATCCGGTTTTTGAAGCGAAGCGCAATCACACTTCAAATCCAATCGAAGATGTAGATCTGCCTTACATGCTGCTCAGATTACAGCAGGGGGCAGGCAGACTGATCCGTTCTTCTTCTGATAAAGGAAAGATTACGATCTTCCTGTCACCTGATGAAGAAAAATGGATTCCTGAAATTAAAAAGATACTGCCTGTTGAACCGGAAATAATTAAATAAGCTTAAAAAAGAAACTGAGATTCACTTTCTCAGTTTCTTTTTGTATATTATTTCAGATACCGAAATAGATTCATCATTTTTTCAGAAAAGTATGATAAGATGTAAATGATAAATGACTGGAGGGATTAGTTTGACTTTAGAAACAGTAAAGACAGATTTTGTTAACCATCTTAAGAAGATTTCTGCATATCAGGAAGCTTTAGGCTTAATTTTTTGGGATTTACGCACAGGTGCCCCTAAAAAAGCGATTGAACAGCGCTCAGAAGTGATCGGCACCCTTTCATCTGAGGTGTTTAACCTTTCAACATCCGATCAAATGGCTGAATACATAAATGAACTGAATCATCATAAAAGTGAACTTGATGAACTTACAGTGAAAATGCTTGAAGAATGCGAAAAAGAATTTAACCGCAATCGTAAAATTCCTGAGGATGAGTTCAAAAAGTATGTCGTGTTAAAATCCAAGTCTGAAAGTGTCTGGGAAGAAGCACGTGAAAACTCGGACTTTGCTTTGTTTGAACCTTATTTAAAAGAGCTTGTGGACACGACTAGACGATTTGTTGAGTACTGGGGCTATGAGGACAATCCTTATAACACACTTCTTGATATGTATGAGCCAGGCGTTACAGTTGAGGTGCTAGATGAGGTGTTTGGGCGTGTCAGAGAGGCAATTGTGCCGCTTGTTAAAGGCATTGAAGCTTCACCTGTTAAGCCTGAAACCTCATTTATATATAAACGCTTCCCGAAATCGGCACAGCGTGAATTCAGCTTACATGTTCTAAAAGAACTCGGCTATGACTTTGATGCCGGCAGACTGGATGAAACCGTTCATCCATTTGCAACAGGACTGAATACTGGAGATGTACGAATCACTACACGTTATGATGAACTGGATTTCCGCGGGGCAATCTTTGGCACAATTCATGAATGTGGTCATGCACTGTATGAACAGAATATTGACCCGGCACTTACCGGTACACCACTCAGCGGTGGAACTTCTATGGGGATTCATGAATCACAATCATTATTCATGGAAAATTTCGTAGGTCGTCATCCGGAATTCTGGCGTTGTCATTTGCCTGCACTGAAAGAATATTCACCTGAACAATTCAACGACGTAACTGTTGAAGAGTTTCTATCAGGGATTAATGAATCAAAACCCTCACTGATCAGAGTCGATGCAGATGAGCTGACATATGCCCTGCACATTATGATCAGATATGAAATTGAAAAAGGTCTCTTTAACGGTGTATATGAAGTGCATGAACTGCCGAAAGTATGGAATCAAAAGTATGAAGAATATTTAGGTGTAACACCAACTGATGATGCTGAAGGAATTCTGCAGGATGTTCACTGGTCAGGAGGCGCATTTGGCTATTTCCCTTCATATGCCCTTGGCTATATGTACGCTGCACAATTCAAGCATGCGATGCAAAAAGATCTTCCTCAGTTTGATAAATACATCAAAAATGGTGAAATCGCACCGATTAAAAACTGGATGACAGAAAAAGTCCACCGTTTCGGTAAGACGAAAAAGCCGCTTGAAATACTGGAGGAAGCTACTGGTGAAGGGCTAAATGCAGACTATCTTATTAAATATCTGCAAGACAAATATGCTGAATTATATGACCTTGAACTTGCAAAATAAGGAGTGGGAAATATGGAGCTTCCTTCGTTCAGATTAGAAGGGAAAAAAGCAATTATCACAGGAGCAGGCAGAGGGATTGGGCGCGCTCTGGCAATTGGATTTTCCCAGGCAGGGGCTGAAGTCATACTTTGTTCACGTACACAATCAGAACTTGAACAGGTAAAGAGTGACATTGAACAGCTCGGAGGCAAGGCTTCAGTCTACCCGGTAGATGTGACAAACACTGCAGAATTAAAATCCACTGTTACTGAGATTTATAAAGAACATCAGCAGATTGATATTCTGGTAAATAACGCGGGTATGAATATTCGATCAAAAGCAAATGATGTTACAGAAGAAGAGTGGGTCAGAATTATGGATACGAATGTGAAATCAGCGTTTATGATGTCGCAGGCTGTAGGAGCAAAAATGCAGGAGCAGATAAGTGGGGGCAGCATTCTATCTGTATCATCTGTTGCAGGTCATGTGGCACTTAAAACAGGTGTGGTTTATGCAGCATCTAAAGCAGCGATGATCCAGATGACTAAAGTCCTTGCCTACGAGTGGGGAAGCAAAGGCGTCAGAGTGAATTCAATTGGACCATGGTATTTTGAAACACCTTTGACAAAACACTTACTAGAAGATGAAAATTATCTTAATGAAATTTTAGCCGTTACACCTTTAAAAAGAGTTGGTCAGGTGGAAGAACTGATTGGACCTGCACTCTTCCTTTCTTCAGAAGCGGGAAGCTATGTGACAGGACAAACATTGTTTGTTGATGGCGGGATGACGATTAACGGGTTTTAAAAAGTTTAGTTTATATCAGCTTCACATAAAAAACAGAATTCTATAGTAGAATTCTGTTTTTTACTGTTGAATAGAGACCAGAATTGAAAATTGACCAATTCCTGCAGCGTTAAAAGGTAAATGAATTGCCTGTTTGAAGTTATGAAGAGTAGCTTCACCCGACATGACAGAAGGAGGTGTAATATCCATTTCTACTCCTTCAGAAGAAATATAAGTTGTCAGATTACCCGCGATCATGTTGCCGATCTCTCCGATGAAAGAAACAAGCATGTCACCTTCCAGGTGCATACCATACATTGTATGGCCAAGACTGCTAAAATGCTGCTTACCGCCATCAATAAGAATATTTCCTTTTATCTCCCCAGTCATTCCGATTAATACGGCGATCTGATCCTGTTTATAAGGGACTGTTAAAACAGATGGATTACTATGTTCAATTGATACAGGAACAACACTCCGGATAGAATGAACCATTCCATTTAATAAATTACTCACTACTTTTGAAGTGCTCATCTTTACCTCCACTATAAATAATGATTATATTATACCATTACTTTATACTTATTAAATAGTTTATTGAATTTTCTTTTTAAAATGATTTAATTTCTTTAACGTTCTAATCTATTTTTCGATACAATGGTAAATGAATATAGAAATGTCTTATTATCAATCGAATTTAAAGGAATGGTTACTGTGAATAAAACGGATTTTGACATCCGGAAAGACGAATTATTAGATAAACTGATCGGATTTTATAATAAAGCTGCTCATTATGGTGATCATGAAAGAGCAGAAAAAACGATGCATCTTGCAGAAAAGCTATACCGGGAAGAAATCGTTATTGCGTTTTGCGGACATTTTTCAGCAGGAAAGTCAGCAATGATTAACTATCTGACTGGTGAAAAACTCCTGCCTTCGAGTCCTATTCCAACGAGTGCCAATTTAATTGCCTTACATACAGGTGTTGAAAAGCCGGTGCATGTGACGACTTCTGACCAAAAGGTTTATGAACTGCAGCCGCCTCTGGATGAAACGGCGATTATTAAGCTGGGTAAAGAGGGTCTTACTGTAAAAAGAATTGATATCTATAAGCATTCAGATACACTTCCTGAAGGCGTCACTTTACTGGATACCCCGGGAATAGACTCAGTTGATGATGCCCATAAAAGATCAACTGAATCGGCAGTACATCTGGCTGATCTTCTCTTTTTTGTCATGGATTATAATCACGTACAATCAGAAATGAATTTTGAATACATAAAACATATGTCACAGCATAATAGAAAAATTTACGCGGTCATTAATCAGGTAGATAAACATAGAGAAGAGGAGCTTTCCTTTAACACCTACCAAAACGCAGTTGAAAGAGCTTTTTTTGACTGGGGTGCAATGCCGGAAAAGTTTTTCTACACCTCTTTAAAAAAACCTGACCATTCAATGAATCAAAGCTTACAGCTTAAAAACGAAATCACTGAAATGACAGGAGAAAAGTATGACCTGTTAATTGATTCAGTTGCAAGTTCACTCGATGTATTAATGTCAGAGATGAAGTCATATCTGGAAGATGAAATAGTTGAAGTCGTTGAGACATATTCTTCAATTGTGAGTGATGAAGATATTAAAAATAAAGAAAAGATATATCAGGAAGCTGAAGAGCTTAATGATAAACGGATACATTCTCTTGAAGACTGGTCATCTGACTTTGATCTGGAAATGAATAAAATACTTAAATCAAGTTATTTAATGCCTGCAGAAGTAAGAACGCTTGCTGAACGGTACTTAGAATCTATTCAGCCTAATTTTAAAGCAGGCGGGTTATTTGCCGGTAAAAAGACCAGGCAGGAAAAGGAACTGAGGGAAGACCAGCTGAATAAAAATCTAAAAGAGATCATTGATGAACAGCTGGTATGGCACGCAAAGTCAACACTATATAAGTTTCTCGATCATGCAGGTGTTTCCCGCACCGGTTGGAGTGAGAAAATTGAAAAAATCTCAATTCCTGAACCGATTGTTATTGCCAGAGAGAATGTTAAAAGTGGTGCAGGAATTACCGGCGAAGCTTTACTCAATTATTGTGACGGGATTGCAGCGGATTGCAGAAAAGAAATCAAAACCCAAATGACGCAGATCAAACAGGAAGTCATGGAAACAATGGATGACCAGATAGAAGAACATGCGGTGAGAAACACAGCAAAACAAACTGAATTTACAAAGAAAGTGAATGTATTAAAACAAATTGAGGAATTAGAAAATAAGATCAGTCAATTTAATCGTATTGAACCTAATCAGTCTCTTAAAGAAGAGTGGATATCAAAATGGAATCATGAAGCCGGAGTGGAAAAGTTATCTCAGCTTGATCACCTGATTACTGAAGAAGAGTCTGCTGAGAGTGAAGATGCTGTTGTAAATACAGTGCCGGTTACAGAATTGGACGAAGAAACTTTATTGCAAAACAGCCTTCAGCTGGCTGAGGAATTAAAAGATATTAATGGGTTTGAACAACATTCAAAAGTACTGGCAGAACAGGCTGGACGATTAAAAAATAAGCAATATACAGTTGCGCTTTTCGGGGCTTTCAGTGCCGGGAAATCAAGCTTTGCCAATGCGATGCTTGGAGAAAAAGTGTTGCCCGTTTCTCCAAATCCGACGACGGCATCCATTAACCGGATCTATCCGCCGGATGCCGAACACCCGGACCAAACGGTTAAAGTTCATTTTAAGCAGGCTTCAGAGCTGCTCGAGGATCTGCAGGAGGCAGCTGACGCAAAGGACGTTCAATCATTAGATAAAATGGTTGAAACACTTCCTGCCGTATTAAAAAGTAGCCATCATTTGTCAGAGTCCAAAAAGAATTTCGTCAGGGCTTTTTTAAAAGGCTGGGAGAATTACAAATCTGATCTTGGTCTGACGAAAAAAATTCCGTATGATGAATTTCAGGGTTATGTATCCAATGAGCATCAATCCTGTTTTGTAGAAGCAATTGATTTATACACAACATCTTCTATATCAAAAAAAGGTGTTACACTGGTTGATACACCAGGAGCGGATTCAGTGAACGCCAGACATACTGATGTATCATTTGATTATATTCGTAATTCAGATGCCATTCTTTTTGTTACTTATTTTAATCATGCTTTCGCAAGGGCAGACCGCGAGTTTTTGATTCAGATGGGCAGGGTTAAAGAAAGTTTTGAGCATGATAAGATGTCTTTTATTGTTAACGCAGTAGATCTGGCTGAAAGTGAAGAGGAAAAGCAGGATGTCATCAACTATGTCAGAAAGCAGCTTCAGACGTTTGGTGTTAAAGAACCTAAAATATTCGGCGTATCAAGCTTGCAGGCTTTAATGAATGATGAACATTCCGGCCTGAAGGCGTTTCAGGATGAGTTTTCACTGTTTATTGATCAGGAGCTGGATTCAATTGTTAAAAACAATACAGCGGAATATTATGAACAAACAGTAAACAGAATGACCATTCTTTTAAAACAGATGAGAGCTGATGAAGAAGAAAAGGAAAAGAGAAAGTCGAATTTGTCCTTACTTTCAGAAAACCTTGTCAGCTACTTCGATTCTTCTTTTAAAGAAAGCGTAAAATCTCAAGCTGATCAGGAGTTAAAAGAACTGCTGCATTATGTAAATCAACGTGTTTTTTACAGATTTTCAGACTTTTTTAAAGAAGCATTCAATCCAGCAGGCTTTCATGACAAATCAAATAAAGCAGCACTTGCTCAGGCGATGACTGAATGTATTGATATGGTCAGGTTCGATTTTTCTCAGGAATTTAAGGTGGTCAATTACAGACTGGAGCAGCAGATCCTTAAGCTTTACAGATCTGAGCTGAATCGTATATGGGATCAGCTGACCGAAGTATTTCCTGAAGGAGTTAAACCGGATACAGCCTTAGAACCTGCCACTTTACTGTCATTTAATCATGTCTTCGAAGAGCTTCATGAATCTGACTTTAACGAGGAGAAATCAATGTTTAAAAATACGAAGTCTTTCTTCGAAAAAAATGAGAAAAAGTTTATGCAGCATGCACTTGAAGATAAGTTTAAAGATAAAGCAGCAGCTGAAATTGATGACGTAACAGCACAATTATCATTATGGTTGAATGGGGAATTATTAAGAGTTGAAGAAACTTTATATCAGCGCTGGCAGCAAGACCTGTCAACTCAAATTGAAACAACAGAGAAGAACTTATATTCTGAAGCGTATGCTTTAAAACTTGAGCATGCACTGAACATGGTTTCTGATCATGGATGAACGTGAGTATCATGTATGTGCCACCTGTATTCATTTCCAGGTGGAAAGAAACAATGCTGGTAAAATCGTCTACTATTGCAGAAGGCTAGGTTATGAAACAATGCCTGATTATAAATTCAGGTGCTGGGAACCGAAAGAACATGTGTTAAAATTAATGAGAAAAAGGCGGGGGTAGGTATGCAGGCAGCAGTATCTGCTGAATGGTTATTAGAACAGATTGAACTGAATCGCAAGGTTACAATCCTGGATTGCAGATTCGAATTAAGCTCACCTGATTCAGGGGTACAGTCATACAAAAAAGCACATATTCCGGGTGCTCATTACTTACATCTCAATGATGATCTGTCAGGAGAAGCTCAAACACACGGCGGACGTCACCCACTGCCGGATCTGGTCCGTTTAAAACAGAAGTTGGAACGCTCAGGCGTATCAAATGATATTCCGGTCGTTGTTTACGATCAGGGTGAGGGGGCATTTGCAGCTAGAGCCTGGTGGCTGTTAAAGTATACCGGGCATGAGCAGGTGTATTTATTGAACGGCGGTTTTAAAGAGTGGTCTGATAAACAATATCCGGAAACTGACGTCATTCCGGAAAAGCAGAATACTGTTTTTAACGTCAACGTTCAATCTGATATCGTTGCAGACAGAAAAGAAGTTGAAGATGTTGTACATGGAAAGCAAAGTGCATGTCTGATTGATTCGAGGGATTATACAAGATATATTGGAGACCATGAGCCAATTGACCGTGTCCCGGGCCATATTCCCGGCGCAATCAATAACGAATGGGTGAACAGCTTTAAAAACGGCTGGCTTCTTGATACTGAAGAGCAGTCTAAAAGATTCTCAGAATGGGATAAAAAACAGCCTTTAATCGTATATTGCGGAAGCGGCGTAACAGCTTGTCCAAACTTTATTGCATTAAAAATGGCGGGGTTCAGTAACGTAAAGCTTTACCCGGGCAGTTACAGTGATTGGGTATCATATGATGACCATGAAATTGAATTAGGGGATGCCACACACATCCCACAAAAAAAACAGCAGGATTAATTCACTTCGTTTAAATTGTGCTCGGCAAAAAGGAGATTACCATGAAACACGTACTTTTAATAGATGGAATGGCGCTTTTATTCAGGTCATTCTTTGCAACAGCGGTGTCCAATCAATTTATGTACAATCAGGAAGGTACGCCGACTAATGGCATACAGGGATTTATAAAACATACAGTAACAGCAGCTGAGATCATTCAGCCGACCCATGTCGCGATTTGCTGGGATATGGGAAAGGAAACATTTCGGAACGAAGAATTTTCACTTTATAAAGCGAATCGCAATGCACCACCTGAAGAACTGATTCCGCAATTTGATCTTGTTAAAGAAATAGCTGAAGAGCTCCATTTTCATAATGTTGGTGTAAAAGGCTATGAAGCGGATGATTGTATCGGTACAATTGCAAGAAATGAAGCTGACAGTAAAGTAAGTATCGTCAGCGGCGACAAGGATTTACTTCAACTGTTAAGACCAAATGTAGATGTCTGGTTAGTTAAAAAAGGTTTTGGCTCTTATGATACGTATAATCTTGAAAGGTTTCACAAAGAGTATGAAATCACACCACGTCAATTCATTGATGTAAAAGGGTTAATGGGTGACACAAGTGACGGCTACCCGGGTGTGAAGGGTATAGGAGAGAAAACCGCTTTTAAGTTAATTAAAGAGTTCGGCTCAATTGAAGGAATTCTTGAAAACATTGAGCGGTTAACGCCCGGTCAGAGAAATAAAATCATACAGGATCAGGATATGCTGCATCTGTCGAGAAAGCTTGCAGAGATTTATTGTGAAGTACCGATCGAAGCACCTTCAGCAAAAGACTGGAATGGTTTACCCGGACATGCTTTCGAAGTAGCAGAGAAGTATGGTTTAAGATCTGTTAAAAAATTCATGGAGCAGGGTATAAAATGAATAAATCCTTAGATGACTTTGTCGCTGATCTTCATGCCCGCGGGTTTAAACTGGATGATGAAGCAATAGGCTTTATCTATTTCGGAAAAAAATTTACCGGTGCAGATGATCAATTGATTAAAATGGCAATTGAAACTACCCTTAAATGTCAAAAAAGATTTGATTCCAGTTTTTATATGTCTGTATTGGAAGAATTGTCAGGAAGAAAGTGGAAAGATAAAAATGAGATGACAGAGCATTTAAAAGCAAAAGGTATGGCATTATAAAAGAAGAGCTGCTCAGCTCTTCTTTTTTTGTTTGTAAATGGCTTCTCTTGCAAGCTTATCAGCAACAGCATTTTCTTTGCCCGGGATCCACTTAATGAAAAAGAGATCAAACTGATCCAGTAACTGGGTCATCTTCGGTAGATAATGTGCATATTTTCTGTTTTTGATAAACCTTTTCTCAACTGCTGCATATACAGCCTGAGAATCCGTTTTGCATGAAATAATCTGATCTTTATACGGCAGACATTTTTCAAGGCCGATGATAAATGCTTCATACTCAGCTTCATGATTTGTCATTTCATCTAAAGGAATCGAATACTGAAGACTGTTATGGCCGTTCTTGACAAAAATACCTGCACCGCTTAACCCTGGATTACCTGCACTTGCACCATCTATATAAAGCTCAATCATCTTGACCACCTCTATATGTAGTGTATCAGCAGTTGCATACGTGAACAATTCGGTTGTACAATAAAATGAATGAGGGAAGGGGGATCTGCACTTGGAAATTTATTTTTCGGCTCAATATGAGCACCCTTCAGGCGCAAAAGTTTCATTTCAGAGTGATTGGATTCATGATAATCAGGCGTTATTATTTTTAGCTGATTTTGAAAAAACCGGACGTTTCTCTGATATTGTCATTCACGATGATCTCGATCAGCAGTGGAATATAAAAGAATTTAAAAAGCTGATGAGTAGAACATCAGGTTCTGCAAAAAATATAACGATTTATTTTGATGCTGCATTTTCCAAGACGGATCAGACGGCGGGTCTCGGATGGACATTGGAGTATAAAAAAGACGAAGAATCATTTATTGAGAAAAATAATAAACAATTAGGTCAAATTACTTCTAACAACGAAGCTGAATATGCAGCGCTTTATTATGCAATTGATCACGCAATAAAAGTTGCTGACGGTCATCAGCAGATCATTCACTGTTACGGAGATGCATTAACTGTTGTGAATCAAATGTCAGGTGAATGGCCATGTTACGATCAGGTTTTGTCTAATTGGGCTGATAAAATTGATTCACTAATAAATAAACATGGTATGTCTGGTGAATACCATCATATAGGCAGGAATCAAAACAAAACTGCTCATAAATTAGCCAGTCAGGCATTCAATAATAGAGATATTAAAAGTCTGAACAGAAACGAGAAGGATGATTGAAATGGAAAAACAAATGGCGATTTCAGCTGTTGATGAACTGATGAACACATATTGTAATGCCTGCCCGATAAAAAAGCAGCTCAGATCAGAAAAAGGGAAAATTTCCGCCCATAAATTCTGTATTTCTGAATGTTCAGTCGGTTTAAAAATTCAGGCAATCGGCAGGCTGCTTAGTTAGTCCTTGTGATAAATAAAAAGCGTACAAAAAAAGCCGGCTGATCAGCCGGCTTTTTAAATTAATCTTTTTTTACCACATTCGCAGCCTGAGGACCCCGATTACCTTCAATGATTTCGAAAGAAACTTCCTGACCTTCCTCTAGGGATTTGTAGCCATCACCCTGCACGGCCGTAAAATGCACAAATACATCATCGCCACCTTCAACTTCCAAAAACCCGTAGCCTTTTTCGTTATTGAACCATTTTACTTTGCCATTATGCATCTGATTTCCTCCCTGCTATTTCCCTAAAAGATTTCCACTATCAGCTTTTCGCCAATGAATGATATTTTTACTATACACATCATTAAAAATCGAGTCAATAACAAGATTGAATTTTCAAAATCATTTCTATTCTTTATCACGGGAATTAGCCCCCTGTAAGAGTTGTTTCACTTAGTCCGTTATAGTACACTTTACAAGTAGTAAAATCATGGTTCCTGGAGGAGGGGTCCCCGCATGCCAACGCCCAGCATGGAGGATTATATTGAACAAATTTATTTATTAATTGATCAAAAAGGGTATGCAAGAGTTTCAGATATTGCTGAAGCCCTTTCAGTACATCCATCCTCTGTAACAAAAATGGTTCAAAAACTGGATAAAGATGAATATTTGATCTATGAAAAATATAGAGGGCTTGTTCTTACAAAAAAAGGAAACAAAATAGGAAAAAGACTTGTTTTCAGACATGAACTGTTAGAACAGTTTTTAACTGTTATTGGAGTAAAAGCCGAAAATATTTATAATGATGTTGAAGGAATTGAGCATCATCTCAGCTGGAATTCAATTGACAGAATCGGTGATTTAGTTCAATTATTTGAAAATGAACCTGAGCTGATCGAGAAGCTTAGGAAATTACAGGAAAAGGAAGACCAATAAACCGCCTGCAGGGCGGTTTTTGTATGTTTATATCCAGGTTTCACATGTTATAATTAGATTATTACATGTAGCGGAGGCTTGTTATGACGACTAATAAAACTGTTCCTTCTGATATTGATATTGCTCAGGCTGCTTCGATGGCACCAATTCACGAAATAGCTGCCGGAGCAGGACTGGCTTTTGAAGACATCGAAATGTATGGTCAGTATAAAGCCAAAATTAAATTTGACACCATCAAACGCTTAAAAACTGCCCAGGACGGAAAATTAATCCTGGTTACCTCAATTAACCCGACGCCTGCCGGCGAAGGGAAATCGACTGTCACCGTTGGTCTTGCTGATGCACTGAAAGCTTCAGGCAAGAATTCCATGGTTGCTTTAAGAGAACCATCTCTCGGACCTGTAATGGGTGTAAAAGGCGGTGCTACCGGCGGAGGGTATGCGCAGGTGCTGCCAATGGAGGATATTAATCTTCACTTTACAGGCGATATTCATGCGATCACGACAGCTAATAATGCTTTATCTGCTTTTGTCGACAACCATATTCATCAGGGGAATGATCTTCAGATTGACCCGCGAAAAATCATATGGAAGCGGGTCATGGATATGAATGACCGTGCACTCAGACAAATCGTTATTGGTCTTGGAGGTCCTGCAAGAGGCGTACCGAGAGAAGACGGATTTGATATTACTGTTGCATCAGAAATCATGGCTGTATTATGTCTTTCTTCAGATCTAAATGATATGAAAAACCGATTATCAAATATTGTCATTGCTTATACATATCAAGGAGAACCAGTCACGGTAGCTGACCTTGATGTACAAGGTGCACTGACGCTATTACTTAAAGATGCACTAAAGCCAAACCTTGTTCAGACGCTTGAACAAACACCAGCTTTGATACACGGTGGACCATTTGCCAATATAGCGCACGGATGTAACTCAGTACTTGCGACTAAAACTGCTTTAAAGCTTGCTGATTATGTGGTGACTGAATCGGGATTCGGAGCTGATCTTGGTGCTGAAAAGTTTTTGAACATTAAAACCAGAAATACTGAAAAACACCCGGATGCTGTTGTGATCGTTGCTACAGTAAGAGCTCTTAAGATGCATGGCGGGAAGTCAAAAAAAGAATTAATTCATGAAGATACACAATCACTGAAAGCAGGATTAACAAACCTTAAAAAGCATATTGAAACCATTCAGGAGTTTGGACTTCCGGCTGTCGTAGCCATTAATAAATTCCATACAGACAGTGCAGCTGAAATCAGTATTCTTGAAGAATTCTGCAAGAGTGTACAGGTACCTTTCTCATTAACTGAAGTCTGGGAAAAAGGTGGAAACGGCGGAATTGACCTTGCTGGAAAAGTCATTGAAGCGATAGAAAATCCAGGTGATTTTTCTTATCTTTACAAACTTGATCTGCCAATTAAAGAAAAGATCAATACGATTGTTACAAAAGTATATGGTGGTTCTGAAGCAGTATTTTCTAAGAAAGCAGAAGCACAGATTAAACAGTTTGAAGCCTATGGATGGGGCACTTTGCCGATTTGTATGGCGAAAACGCAATATTCGTTATCTGATGATCCAACGCAATTTGGCCGTCCTGAAGGATTTAAAGTCACAATAAGGGAAATTGTACCGAAACTTGGGGCAGGTTTCCTTGTAGCATTGACTGGAGACGTGATGACCATGCCAGGACTGCCAAAAACTCCTGCTGCTAAAAATATGGACGTAACTGACGATGGAAAAGGAATAGGCTTGTTTTAATTCCATCGCATAAATGCAAAGCATCCGATAAAAGGATGCTTTTGCTTTTTAATTACTGAATCTAAATAATGTCGAAGAAAGAATGTGGGGATAATATGTTTGATCCGACTGCGTTTGATAACTTAAAGACGGTTCTCGAAGGGACTGTCTATGATCGGGATCTGGATGGGACAATTAAGATTAAGACTAGATCTGATCAGGTAGATATAGCAACACTTTGCCGCAGCTTTACGCTTACTTTTTATGTAGATGAAGATGTATTTGAAGCGGATATGAATTTATATGCAGATTTAAAGAAATTATCAGCTGAGCTGCTGCCTGACACTCAGGGCAATGAAGCCGGAGCAGCCATTTCAATCGTCTTCAGAAAGTATGGGGTTGAATGGACTGATAAAGAATTGTCGGTTCTGTCAGAACAGTGGGGAGAAAACAGATGCTATGATATCAGAAAAATCTCTTCAACAAGAAATCAGGATTATTGCGAAGCAATCGTACGTTTTGAGCGAACCATTACGGAAGATATGCTACGAGATATAGAAGATATGGTTTATTTTGTGATTGAAACCCTGGATTTTCTAGAGGGAAAAAAACAATGATTGTTACGAATGAACAGTTAAAAATTGCCGAGTCAGCGGTTAAAACGTTTTATAAAAATGACCATACCGGTCACGGGTGGGACCATATTGTGAGAGTAAGAAATCTTGCGATGAAAATCGCCGATCTGGAAGGCGTTACAAATTTCAATCTGATCGAATTGCTTAGTCTTTTACATGATGCCGGAGACGAAAAACTTCACGAATCAAATCAGGCTGCTGAATCTTTTCTGAATAGTATCTTAAGCAAGTTAGGCCTTTCTAAAGAAGAAGAGGGTGAGCTTTTTAATGAAATTAAATCGATCAGTTATCGGAACCGGCACATATATAAGGGACAAATTGAAAGTAAAATCGTTTCGGATGCAGACAGACTGGATGCAATTGGTGCGATCGGTATAGCAAGAGCATTTACATATGGCGGTGCCCGTGGGGTAAAACTTCATAGTCAAAAAAAGGGTGAGTCTTCAGTGATGTCACACTTTAGTGAAAAATTACTGAACTTGAAGAATGAAATGCATACAAAAACTGCTTACAAAATTGCAGTTGAGCGTGACCGTTTTTTAAAATTGTATAGAGATCAATTTTTGAATGAATGGAATGGTAAAAAATGAAGCAGTGTAAAGTGTTAAATGTATATAAATCCTACGGTGAGAAATCCCTTTTTGAAGATTTGTCTTTTACGATTACTGACTCTGACAGAGTTGGATTGATTGGCGTAAACGGGACAGGGAAATCCACTCTGATGAAGCTGATCGCAGGGATAGAATACCCTGATGCCGGTGAAGTGTATAAACCAAAACAATATTCAGTAAAACTTTTAGATCAGGAACCGGAGCTGAATGGCGATCAAACGGTAATGGAGACAATATTTGAAAGTGATGCAGCAGTTACAAAGCTGATGACAGAATATCAGCTGGTGATGAGTGATTACGAAAACAATCCTGAATCTGAAGAAGTGCAGGAAAGAATGCTGAAAATTCAACAGAAGATGGATGAGGAAAATGCCTGGGATGCAGCTTCAAAAGCCAAATCAATTCTATCTAAGCTGGGTATAAATGATACAGAAAAAAGGATTTCAGCGCTTTCAGGCGGTCAGAAAAAAAGAGTTGCACTTGCGCAGGTTTTATTAGAAGAACCTGATCTTCTTCTGCTTGATGAACCGACTAACCACCTGGATTATGAAGCAATCCTGTGGCTTGGACAATATCTGCAAAAATATGCAGGTTCATTATTATTTGTATCGCACGACCGCTACTTTATTGACCAGGTATCAAATGCAATGCTTGAGATTGATAAAGGCAGAGCGTTCAGATATAAAGGAAATTACCAGCAGTTTATTGAAGCAAAAGCTGAGCGTGAAGAACAGGAAGCGTCAGCAGAAAAGAAAAAAAACAACTTATATAAAAACGAACTTGCCTGGATGCGAAAGGGTGCAAAAGCGAGGACAACTAAGCAAAAAGCAAGAATACAGCGCTTTGAAAGTCTGGAAAGTTCAATGGATAAAAATCAGGATCAGGAACTCAGTATTGGTGCATTAAGCAGCAGGCTCGGAAAACAGGTCATCGAATTGAAGAGTGTAACCAAGACGTTTGAACGTGAATTATTTAAAGACTTCAGTCTGCTGATTACACCGGGTGACAGAATTGGAATTGCAGGCTCGAACGGCAGCGGAAAATCAACATTAATGAATATGATTGCAGGTAAAATTGAACCTGACAGGGGAACTGTAGAAATTGGACAGACAGTTAAAATGGCATACTTTTCACAGGAAATAGAAGAGATGGATCAAAAGATGCGAATGATTGAGTATATCAGGGAGTCAGCAGAAGTTGTGGAAACCGCAGAAGGTTCAATTTCAGCTTCACAAATGCTTGAACAGTTTCTGTTTCCTCCTGAAGTTCACGGGACTCCTATATATAAGCTTTCTGGTGGCGAAAAGAGAAGACTGTATTTATTAAAACTATTAATGAAGCAGCCCAATGTTTTATTACTTGATGAGCCTACAAATGATCTGGATACTCAAACACTTACAGTACTTGAGAATTTCCTTGACATGTTCGGGGGAGTGGTCATTACAGTATCCCATGACCGTTACTTTTTAGATAAAGTAGCTGAAAAGTTAATTATTTTAAACGAGACTGCCACTCCTGAAATAACACTTGATGCTTATTCAACCTATCTTGAAAAACAAATTGATGATCAGGACAAAGCACCTGTTCAACAGGTTGTGAAGGCACAAAAACACTCAAATGAAAAAGAGAAAACAAGGCTTTCTTATAAAGAAAAATTAGAATGGGAAACCATTACTTCGGATATAGAGGAAATTGAAAACAGCATTACATTACTTGAAGAAGAATTAAATCAAACAGGCAGCGACTATATGCGGGCTGAGGAAATCAATCACGAAATAAAAGAATTAAATGAAAAGCTCGAGCAGGCCATTGAAAGATGGAGTTATCTTTCTGAATACGCTGAGTAAGCCCATTTCTTCAATAGAAATTTTACTTATGATACAATGCAACTAGATTTGGGAAATATCGGAGGGGTAAAAGTGAAAATACTTTCAATCGAACCAACACCTAGTCCAAATACAATGAAAGTCATTGTTGATGAAGCATTGGCGGGTGGTAAAAGTAATAACTATAAAAAAGATGACGCAAGCAATGCGCCTGATAAAATCAGGCAGCTTCTTGAAATTGATGGAGTAAAGGGAATTTATCACGTTGCAGATTTCCTGGCGGTGGAAAGGCACCCTAAGGCTGATTGGGAAGCGGTCCTTCCTGAAGTCCGTTCAGTATTTGGTGAAGATCAGGAAACTTTGGAACAGGAAGAAAAAGCTGATGAACACTTCGGTGAAGTAAATGTACAGGTGCTCCAGTTTAAAGGCATTCCGCTTCAGATTAAGCTGCTAAGCGGAGATGAAGAAAAGAGATATGGACTGCCTGATTATTTCGCAGAAGCCATGAGTCAGGCACAGCTAGAAGGTGACAATGTCGTACTTCAGCGTAAGTGGAAAGACTTTGGCGTCCGTTATGGTGACCTTGATAAAATCGCCGGTGAAGTGACAGATGAAATTTTGGCATCCTATCCATCAAGCAGAGTTCAGGCAATTGTTGAAGCTGCAAAAGAAGCTGGAGACACACCTGTACAAAGCAGAGAACTGAAAAAAGTTTCTGTAGATATGCTAAAAGCCTGTGATACTTGGCAGGAAAGATACCAGCTGCTTGAACAGATACCAGAACCAACAACAGATGACATCCCTATGCTCAATGTAGCATTAGAGGATGAAAAAGTGTCAGTGAGACGTCTTGCAGTTGTGTACCTTGGGATGATTGAAGATGAGCAGGTATTACCATCTTTATATAAAGGGCTGAATGATAAAAATGCTTCGGTCAGACGAACAGCAGGAGACTGTCTTTCAGACCTTGGTTTCCCGGCAGCAGAGGAAGAAATGATGAATGCACTTTCAGATAAAAACAAACTCGTCCGCTGGAGAGCAGCAATGTTTCTATATGAAGCAGGCACTGAAAAGTCTTTAACTGCCTTAAAAGAAGCAGAAGAAGACCCTGAGTTTGAAGTTAAGCTTCAGATTAAAATGGCGATTGAGAGAATCGCAGAAGGTCAGGAAGCAAAAGGTTCAGTGTGGAAACAAATGACTGAAGCAAGAAAACAGAGAATGGAGGAATAAGATCATGTCAATGGCATATGAAGAATATATGAGACAGCTGGTAAAACCAATGAGGCAGGAACTTACTCAGGCAGGATTTCAGGAGCTTAGAACAGCTGAAGAAGTAGAGTCATTTTTTGAAGAATCGAAAGGCACATCACTTGTTGTCGTTAATTCTGTCTGCGGTTGTGCTGCAGGACTTGCCAGACCTGCTGTCACTCAGGCATTAATTACCCATGATAAAGAACCTGATCATCTGGTTACAGTATTTGCGGGGCAGGACAAAGAAGCAACCGCTAAAATGCGCGCACAGTTTCCTCAGCTTGAGCCATCATCACCATCGATTGTTTTACTGAAGGATAATGAAGTGGCTCATTTTATTCCAAGAGAAGAGATAGAAGATCACGAAGTAGAAGATATTGTAAGTAATTTAAAATCTGCTATGGATCAGCACTGTTAGGACCGTTCATTGATCATTACAACATCCGGAAGACCGGGGAAAGCATCCTGTCATCATGTTGAAATCGCGAGACGTTTTTTCAAAGAGTCTTCTTGTGTAAATAGAGAAAAGAGATCAATAAAAGCATTATATGATCAATATCAGGATGATATATTAGTTGCAGGTGAAAAGACATTTGAACTGTTTAAAAATGGAGTAGATGATCCATTTTTTTACCATCCGAATTCTGCTTCATTCAGAATAAAAAGAATGATGAAGGGTGAAAAAGATCCGCTTATCGAAGCAGCGGATCTTTTACCTGAAGACAGCTTTTTAGACTGTACTGCCGGTATGGCCTCAGATTCACTTGTTGCATCATGGTATTGTGGCCCACCGGTGACTGCGATTGAGCGGAATAAAGAAATTGCATTTATCACTGGTCAGGGATTGAAAAGCTTTCAGCACAAAATAGATGACATTACACTAGCAATGAGAAGAATACAGCTTATACATGAAGATGCATATTCTTTTTTGCTGTCTGCTCCATCAGACAGTTATGATGTCATTTATTTTGATCCGATGTTTACTGAAACGATTGAGTCAAAAGGAATTACACCTTTGAAAAGATTTGCTGAGCGTTATAATGATGACTTATACAAAGCGATATCCGAAGCTAAAAGGGTTGCTAGAAAAAAAGTACTTTTAAAAGACCATTTCAGGTCATCCAGGTTTGAAGAGATGGGTTTTCAAAGATTGATCAGACCATCTACAAAACAGCATTATGGAATCATATCGATACACTAAAAAAACCAGTCTAAGCGACTGGTTTTTTTAGTGTATCTGATCTGATCCGAATTTGGCCGGCGTGTCTTTCCCCCAGTATACTTCAGCTAATTCATGATGCGTCTCAAAGCCATCTTCTACAGTATGATAGTGGAAGTTAAAGCTGTATCCCTCAAGAGGCGGGCGGTCTTTTCTCACATGGAAGTATAGTACTTCGTCGTTGGATTTTGTATCCATGATATGAAAAATTCTTTCTCCATCTCCTTTTCCGATAATCGGTGATATAGCAAGGTCAGTTATTTCTTCATCAGGATATGTATCAATAAGATCTAATATAATTTCTTCAATTTTAGGCAGTACTTCAGTTTCAAAATCTGTTTCAATTCTAGGCAGGATTCTGTTACCCAGTTTAGTTGCCGTAATCTCTCTGGCCTGAGCAATCAACTGTTCTACAGACTGCTCTTTGCTTAGTGCAGGTAATGCGGAAACCTCTAAATGATCCGGTACAACTTCATGGTCGTCTGATTTCTGATTGTTCCAGGCGAGTAGATCCTGAGGAGAAATCATGCCGAATGTCAAAATTGATATTAAAACAACAAAAGATTTTTTTATCCAGTTAGGCATTGTACTCTATTCCCTTCGATAAAGAATGTCCGAAATTAAAATCTAGAATGGACTCACATTGTTAAATCAATTATACTAGAATACGAAAAGAAAAGCGCTAGTTTATTAAATATTGTTCCTTGAATAGGGGGTAAATGTGTTGGAAGAAATGATGATCAGTATCGGATTTCTATTAATGCTTGTTTACTTTGTATACTTACAATTTGCTGAATAATAAAAAGCTGGCTGATGCCAGCTTTTTATTTACATATGATGATAAAGGAGAGCAATGAAATGAAACAATATCATGACTTACTTGAACAAGTCCTGAATCAGGGAATCAAAAAAGGTGACAGAACCGGTACAGGTACGATCAGCTCTTTCGGTCACCAGATGAGATTTGATCTTCAGGAAGGCTTTCCTCTTGTCACTACAAAAAAAGTTCCATTCAAACTGATTGTCAGTGAGCTTTTATGGTTTATCAAAGGGGATACGAATATCAGATACCTGCTTGAGCACAATAACCATATCTGGGATGAATGGGCGTTTAAGAACTGGGTTGAATCAGATGAGTACACTGGTCCTGACATGACTGATTTTGGTTTGAAGTCATTAAAAGATGAGGAATTTAAAAAGGAATATCAGCATCAAATGCAGTTGTTTCAGGAAAAAGTCTTAACAGATGATCAGTTCCAAGAGAAATATGGAGACCTTGGCTCTGTCTATGGTAAACAGTGGCGCCAGTGGCAAAAGTTGAGTGGTGACACGATTGACCAGCTGAAAGAAGTAATTGAATCAATTAAATACAACCCTGATTCAAGAAGGCATATTGTAAGTGCATGGAACCCTGAAGATGTTCCTTCAATGGCGCTGCCGCCATGTCATACTTTGTTTCAGTTTTATGTTGCAGATGGTAAGCTGTCGTGTCAGCTTTATCAAAGAAGCGGAGATCTGTTTTTAGGCATACCATTTAATATCGCAAGCTATGCACTGCTTACTCACCTCGTCGCGAATGAATGCGGTCTTGAGCCGGGAGAATTTATTCACACAATAGGAGACGCACATATTTATTCCAATCATATTGCTCAGGTAAATAAGCAGTTAAGCAGAGAATTCAAAACATTACCGACGCTAAAGTTAAATCAGCAGAAATCTTTATTTGACCTTGATCCATCAGATGTAGTGATTGAAAATTATAACCCGCATCCGGCAATAAAAGCACCGGTAGCTGTATAGGAGTGAAATTCATGATATCTATGATCAGTGCGCATGACCTCAACAGAGTTATTGGTCAAAATGGTGATATGCCCTGGCATTTGCCGGATGACCTTAAGTTTTTTCAACAAACCACAACAGGTCACAGTATACTAATGGGACGCAAAACATTTGAGTCAATGAATGGACCATTAAAAAACAGAAAAAATATCGTTTTGACAAGGGATGACAATTGGCACCATGATGGAGCCATAAAAGTCTCAGACCTTGATGAAGGATTAAAATTGTTGGGTGAAGATCATGAAGGGTTTGTTATTGGCGGTGGAGAAATCTATAAAATGGCCATTGATAAAGCTGACCGGCTGTATATTACTTTAATCCATGAGGAATTTGAAGGGGATACATATTTTCCTGAATATAATGAAGAGAACTGGAAGCTTACATCAAGGGTCCAGGGAGAAAAGAATGAAAAAAATCCTTACAATTACGAATATCTGATTTTCGACAGAATCTAAAAAAAAAACCTTCAGGTCATCCCTGAAGGTTTTTTTATGCATAAAAGTATACTGTAAAATACATAAACGCACTGCCTGCTATGACAAATAAATGCCAGATCGCGTGGTTGTAAGGAAGTTTTCTCCATACATAAAAGATTGCACCAACTGAATAAAACAATCCGCCTGCTAATAATAACCCAAAACCTGCAGCTGATAATTCATTATATAAAGGCACGGCTGCAATAATGATCAGCCATCCCATTAAGACATAAAATAAAGTAGAAATAATCTGATACCGGTCAACGAAGTAACATTTAAATACGATTCCAGCAATAGCAAGCCCCCATACAAGCCCAAAGATTGTCCAGCCGAGAGGATCGCGGATCGTAACAAGAACAAAAGGTGTATAAGTACCAGCAATTAACAGATAGATTGCGGAATGGTCTAGTATCGCAAAAAACCGCTTCAATTTTTCAGTTTTTACACTATGCAGTAAGGTAGAACATAAGTAAAGTATCAGCATGGTGGATCCAAAGATGGCGAAGCTGACAATGTGCCAGGCGGTCCCTCTTTCTACAGCAGCTAATATAATCATGACAAGCGCAGGGATTGATAGTAAAAAGCCTGCACCATGCGTAATCGCATTCCAAAATTCTTCTCTTTGATCTTTATAATCAAAAGTATCCATGCTGTTATCACCTCAATCATTTTTTCTCTGTATTATTGTACTGCTATCATATTATTCAGGCAAATACTAAAGAGGAACAAGCATTCCTGAATTCAAAATATTACACTGAAAAAGCGTTTTAAAACCTATCATATCAACTTAATATGACAACTGTCACTTCTTTTGAAAAATATACTGAAGTATTAGGAGAATTCCGGGATAGTTAGTATAATATGAAATAATAACTTATTGGATGAGGGGTAGTTTTATGATTAAAATTGTGACGGACTCAACTTCAGATTTAACAAACGATGAAATTGAAAAGTATGGTATTACAGTAGTTCCTTTAACACTAATAATTGATGGGGATTCATATCTGGACAGATTAGAAATTTCACCATCTGAATTTATGAAGAAAATGGCAGCATCTAAAGAACTGCCTAAGAGTTCACAACCTTCTGCCGGAGCATTTAAAGAAGTATATGATGAGCTTGGCAAAGATGGTTCCGAGGTTATTTCCATCCATATGACCGGTAAAATGAGCGGTACTGTCCGTTCTGCAGAAAGTGCAGCCGATATGACGGATACAAAAGTTACTGTCATTGATTCCGGTTTCATTTCCCGCGCACTTTCTTATCAGGTAATAGGAGCTGCACAAGCAGCCGAAAACGGAAGATCAGCTGATGAGATTGTGGAGATTATTAAAAATGTAAAAGATCGTTCATCACTGTTTGTTGTGGTTGACACACTTGAAAATCTTGTTAAGGGTGGAAGAATAGGAAAAGGAAGAGCATTTCTTGGATCACTTCTAAACATTAAACCAATCGCTTCTTTAGCTGGTGGAGAATATACACCAGTATCAAAAGCCCGTAATTACACACAGGTTGCAAAGTACCTTATCTCTCAATATGAACAGGAAACAAAAGGAAAAAAAGTGAAAGAAGTAAGTGTTGTACATGCTGATGGCATGCTGCTTGCTGAAAAAGTAATCAGTAAAATCAGTGAGGATGTATTTTTAAGTGAAACAACACCGGTAATATCAACCCACACAGGTAAAGGTGCAATCGGATTTATGTTCTATTATGAATAATGTAACTTTTAACATAAAAATTTAATAATATTAAAAAAACTGTGTCTCTTGTAAAGACACAGTTTTTTTACAGATTAAGCAGGCAGCGGATTGTTTGAACCTAATTTCCAGGTGTTATAATGTGAGTAGAGGAGTTAGGCAGGTGAGAATATTGAACAAACGTAAAATTGGAATTTTTATATTAGTTATGATGATAATGGTGCTGACGGGATGCAATAGCATTTCATCTGAACAGCAGATCAGAGAGGTTAACCTTCCGGAAAAAGAAGTTCCCGACGAAGGATTCTTTCCTGAACCACTTAAAATTGTTTCATTAGGTGATTCTCTGACTCAGGGAGTTGGAGACAGCCAGAAACTTGGCGGATATGTGCCATTACTTGAAGCAAGCCTGGAGGAGAGAAATAATATTGGCGAAGTGGATATCATAAATTTCGGCAAAAGGGGCAACCGCTCGGATCAATTATTAAAACGGATTAATGAAGAAAATGACATTCAGACTGCCATTGCATCATCAGATATGGCTATTATCACGATTGGTGGTAATGATGTCATGAAAGTCGTCAAAACAACTTTCCCCTCATTGTCATTCGAAAGCTTTGAAGGCGAAAGGCTGAATTATGAAGAGAATTTAACTGAAATTTTATCCAGTATTAGATCAATCAACCCTGATATATCAATTGTATTGATGGGCATCTACAATCCATTTTTTATGTTTTCAGCAGATGTGAAAGAAATGAAAATGATTGTAGATACATGGAATGCCAGCGGTGAGAGCATTGTGAATGATTATGATAATACTTCTTATGTAGATGTAGCTGACCTGTTCAGTCGATCAGATCAGAACCTGCTTCATACAGATTATTTTCATCCTAATGATGAGGGATATGATCTAATTGCTCAAAGAATTGAAACAGGCGTCTTAGACGTGTTAAGTGATGGCAGCAGTCAAGGAGATGATTAATGTGAAGAGTTTTTGGAAAGTGATGTTTTTTGGATTACTAGCTGTTGTTTTAATTAGTTCTGCACTCATTGTCTTTTTACTTCTCAGACCGGTAGAGGGGGAACAGGCGAACGCAACACCTGTTGCTCCTCCTGAAGCAGGTGCGGAATTTGAAGTCATTACTAATAGAGAAGACCTGACGATCGTTGCGAACCGGTTTATTGAAGAAGAGCTTGGAGGTTCAATTGATTATTCAGTTATGTTTGATGACAGAGTGAAGCTGAATGGTGAAATTCCTATATTCAGTACAAGTATAGACTTCCAGATGTCTTTTGAAGCAAATGCGCTTGAAAATGGAAATTTGCTGCTGACTCAGGAAAGTCTTTCACTTGGCGCGATTGATTTGCCAGTATCAAGTGTTCTTAAGTTTATTGACGACTCTTATGAATTTCCGGAATGGGTTGTCATGGAACCTCAGAACCAGCAGATCGTCGTTCAGGTTACAGAAATTGATGTAGCACAGGGTCTGAATGTAAAGACTAATCAATTTAACCTTGAGGATGATGAAATTTCATTTTCAATTTATGTCCCACAATAATAGGAGAGATGTATGATGGCTAATTATGAAAAAGCAACATTTGCAGGCGGATGCTTCTGGTGTATGGTAAAACCATTTGATCAGCAGCCGGGTATCCAATCTGTTACTTCAGGGTATACAGGCGGACATACTGAAAACCCAACTTACCAGGAAGTATGCAGTGAAACAACGGGTCACCGGGAAGCGGTTCAAATTGTATTTGATCCTGCAGTATATCCATACGAAAAGCTGCTTGAACTTTTCTGGATTCAAATCGATCCTACAGACTCCGGCGGTCAGTTTTTTGACCGTGGAGAATCTTATAAAACAGCAATTTATGTTCATAATGAGGAACAGAGAAAACTTGCCGAGGCTTCGAAAAGAGAACTTGACGAAAGCGGAAAGTTTAATCGACCGGTTGTGACAGATATCTTCGATGCCTCTGTATTTTATCCTGCTGAGGAAGGGCATCAGGATTATTATCAGAAAAATCCTGCTCACTACCAGGCATATTACACCGGGTCAGGAAGAAAAAGAAAGGTTGAACAAAACACAGAAAGGTTGAGACGATGAAAAAAAATATAGATCAGCTGAATAAAATGCAATATGAAGTTACTCAAAAAAACGGTACTGAGCCGCCATTTAAAAATGAATATTGGGATGAGTTTGGCGATGGAATTTACGTGGATATTATCTCAGGAAAGCCATTATTCAGCTCAAAAGATAAGTATGATGCAGGATGTGGATGGCCAAGCTTTACAAAGCCGATTGATCAGAAAGAGATTATTGAGAAAAAAGATACCAGTCACTTCATGATCAGAACTGAAGTAAGGTCCAATGAAGCTGACTCTCATTTAGGTCATGTTTTTGATGATGGGCCTGGTCCTGATGGGCTGAGATACTGTATCAATTCAGCTGCCATGCGGTTTGTACCAAAAGATGATCTGGAAAAAGAAGGATACGCAGTATATAAAAAGTTATTCAGTGAATAATACTTGTGAATAGATGAACAATCTGATAAACTGCATAATGCGAAAGTTTAGAGGGATGGAATTAAGTCTATATATACAAGAGGAGCGTGATTAGATGTTAAAAAAATTATTCGGAAAAAAAGAAGAAGCACCAAAAAATGTTGAAATTAAATCACCATTAACGGGTAATCTGCTAACGCTTGAGGAAGTACCGGATCCAGTATTTTCACAGAAAATGATGGGTGACGGAATTGCGATTGAACCGACTGAAGGAAAAGTAGTATCTCCAATTGATGGAGAAGTCGTTCAGGTATTCCCAACAAAGCATGCGATTGGCCTTAAAGCTAAAAATGGCGCTGAAGTGCTGATCCATATCGGTCTTGAGACCGTATCGATGGAAGGGAACGGTTTTGAAGCCCACGTTTCTGAAGGTTCTAAAGTAAGTGTTGGAGATCCGCTTGTAACATTTGATCTTGAATTGGTCAAAACTGAAGCGAAAAGCATTATCACGCCGGTTATTATCACAAATGGTGATGATCTTGCAGGCATTGAAAAGAAATCAGCATCAACTGTGCAGGCAGGACAAGATACAGTGATGGATGTATCATCTAAATAAATTTAACAACTGTTCCCTGAAACTTGGGGAACAGTTTTTTTTATGCTAAATTTAATAAGTTAATAAAAAGCGCATGTAATTCCGTATAATTCAGAGTAAAGCACTTTAAATATGAGCACTGTTATTCAGCAGCTATTATATAAAGGGGGGAGAACATTGAAAACATTTTATCATTTCGTATTAAGATACAGAGAACCTGTCCCACGAGACGGCAAAGAGAAGCTCGCCAACAAAATATACGAAGACGGAGATTTTCCGAGAAGGTCAAAAAACTACAATGAAATCAGCCAATATATAGAAACGACCGAACAGTATTTCTCGTTAGCAGTGATTTTTGACGAGCTTTGGGAGGAATATCGGACATCAAATTGATAGCAAAAAACTTAGTAGCAACTCCGAATCTATATATAAGTTGAAATAATGTAAAAAAAGAGCTACAATAAGGCTTCATAAAGGTAAGGGAGGAAATATGATGAGTATTCATATTGGTGCAAAAAAAGGTGACATCGCTGAAACGGTACTTTTACCAGGTGATCCATTACGTGCAAAATATATCGCAGAAACATTCTTAGAGGATGTAACGTGCTATAACGAAGTTAGAAATATGTTCGGCTATACTGGTACATATAAAGGCCATAGAATTTCAGTACAGGGTACTGGAATGGGTGTACCTTCAATTTCAATTTATGCTAACGAATTAATTGAAGAGTATGGTGTTAAAAATCTTATCCGCGTTGGAACTTGTGGCGCAATTCAAAAGGACGTTAAAGTGCGCGACGTAATCCTTGCGATGACTGCGTCTACTGACAACAACATGAACCAGAGAACATTTAAAGGTGTTGATTATGCACCTGCAGCTGACTTTGGACTTCTTAAGAATGCATATGATGCAGGTCTTGAAAAAGGACTGAACCTTCAGGTTGGTAACGTATTTACAGCTGATATCTTCTATGATGATAACGCTGAACACGAAAAGTGGGCTCAATATGGTATTCTTGCAGTTGAGATGGAAACTTCTGCGCTTTACACACTTGCTGCTAAATACGGAAGAAAAGCACTTTCAGTATTGACGGTCAGTGACCATATTTTAACTGGTGAAGCTACTTCTTCTGAAGAACGCCAGGTTACTTTCAATGATATGATTGTCGTTGCGCTTGACGCTGCGATCGCAGAATAATGTAAAACCGGCTGCATTTGCAGTCGGTTTTATTGTTTATTAAAAGGCACAACTGTTTAATTACAACAGATTGATGAATGATGAGATTTTGCTTTTCCTCTATACTTAAAGCTGTTAAGATATAATAGATTGTCCTAAGCGTAAGATTAGAAAGTGGTGAAAAAATGGATAACGAGCATCAAAATGTAACAAAAGAGGAAGCCAAAGAAACCTTATCAAACTACGTGAATATTAAAAAATTTCATTTCGTGATGCTATTATTCCTAACCGTATTAGCAACTGCCGGCATCTCAATTTTCGCTTTATCCTTCGGTGATGAGAAAGCAGTAACGGTAGGTGTTCAGGAGCGGACCGAATTTAATAAACTATATGAAGCGTATGATACGATTCAGGAGGACTACTTCCTGGAGTATGAAGAAGAAGATCTGATTAATGGAGCGATCAACGGTATGGTTGATGCACTGGGCGATCCATATTCAGATTATATGAATCAGGAAGAGACGGCTCAATTTAATGAAAATATTACTTCAAGCTTTCAGGGAATTGGTGCAGAAATTCAGTCAATGAATGATCTGATCACTGTCGTTTCTCCAATTAAAGGGTCTCCGGCTGAAAGAGCAGGTATTATACCGAATGACCAGATTCTCGCTGTTGATGGAGAGAGTATTCAGGGTATGAGTGCTTCTGAAGCAGTGATGCTGATCAGAGGTGAAAAAGGAACTGACGTTACATTAACAATTCAGCGTCCTGGTGTCTCTGAGACAATTGAAGTGACGATCACAAGAGATGATATTCCATTAGAAACCGTATATTACGAAATAAATGAACAAAAGGTGGCTACCATCCAGCTAACAAGTTTTTCTGAAACCAGTTATGATGAGTTGACAGAAGCTTTACAAGACCTGGAGTCACAGGGAATGAAAGCGCTAGTTCTTGATTTAAGGCAAAATCCGGGTGGCTTACTGCCACAGGCAATCTCTATTTCAAATCTGTTTGTCCCTGCTGGTGAAACAATTGTTCAAATTGAAGAGAGTAATGGAGAAAAGCAGGTCATTACAGCGCAGGATGGAGATAAAGTTGAAGTCCCAACAGCAGTGGTTATTGATGAGGGAAGTGCAAGTGCATCAGAAATTGTCGCTGCAGCTGTGAATGAAACGGCTGAAATTCCTTTGTTTGGTAAGAACACATTTGGCAAAGGAACTGTTCAGACTGCTGAAGACTTTAACGACTCTTCCAATATGAAAATTACAACAGCCAGATGGTTAACGCCAAACGATAACTGGGTGCATGAAGAAGGTGTTGCGCCAACCACTGAAGTTGACATGCCTGAATATGCCACCCTGCCTTATCTGAATATTGATTCAGACCTTGAAGAATCAATGCTTTCAGATGACGTTGAAATCGCAGAACAAATGCTAAATGCTTTAGGAATGAATCCTGGTAAAGTTGATGGGCTATATGACGCTGATACCGTTACAGCAGTTAAATCTTACCAGGAAGAAAATGAATTAGAAGTTACCGGTGTGATCAGTCCGGAAACAGCTTCATCGATCATGCTTAGCCTGAGAGAGCAGCTTGAGGAGAATGATCCACAGGTAAACCGTGCAATTGAGTATTTACTTGAAGAAGCAAATATCGAGGCTGATGAGGCTTCATAAATATCACAATCAAACCCGGCCTTCAGTTTGGCCGGGTTTTTTTGAAAGGATGAGTTGATGAGTAACAAAATACCCGTATATTTATTATCAGGATTTCTTGGTAGTGGAAAGACTACATTATTAAAAAATCTGATCCGTTTTGAAAAAGATCAGGGGCGTATGCCTGCAGTATTAATGAATGAAGCCGGAAAAGTATCTATTGATTCTGAAGAAGTAGATCGGGACATTCCATTAGCTGAATTACTCGATGGATGTATATGCTGTACAATTCAGGATAAGCTTGAAAGCCAGCTTCAAGAGCTTTTAATAAAGGGGGGTTTTGATACGCTAATTATCGAGACAACAGGCGTCGCCCATCCTGTAGAAGTAGTGGATTCAGTTCTGTCTCCACTATTTGCAGATCAGTTCAGCTTTAAAGGGATTCTGACTACTGTAGACGCACTTCAGTGGGAAAAAAGAGACGAGCTGTCAGTTCAGGCGCTGCAGCTCATGAGGGAACAAATTAAATTTGCAAGTATGGTACTGCTCAATAAAACAGATCTTATTCCAGAAGGAAAAATCCCGGTTATTTTAAATGAGATTCAATCACTGACATCATCAAAAATTTATCTGACTCAGCAGGCAAAAATTCATTACAAGAGCCTTGAGAATTTGAGTCTGAAAAATTATGATGGATCATCACAGGTGAGATTAGATCATGAACTCCAATTAAATGTGATTGTCTATACATTTGATCAGGAGGTTGAAAGAGGCGCATTTGACGCGTGGCTGAGAGAACAATCATCCTCTGTCTACCGGATGAAAGGGTTTATACCTTTTCATGATGAAAAGTATCCTGCATTATTTCAATATTCGTATGGGATGCCTTTATTCTTTGAGCATGATATGAAAATGACACCTAATCTTGTGATTATTGGGGAGAATTTAGATGAAGAACAAGTAAAGAAGGATCTCATGGAGCTTGAGAAATGACTGATAAACATTTGCTTTTAGAACTATATTCTTCACTATGGAATAACAGATTGTATGGTTCTTTTGAAGAAATGGAGCAGTCTATCTTAAGTGAACTGGCTGATCAGAATACTCACCCGAGACTGAGAAGGTCACCAGATACAAAAC
Source organism: Jeotgalibacillus sp. JSM ZJ347 (assembly GCF_044383825.1). Taxonomy (NCBI): domain Bacteria; kingdom Bacillati; phylum Bacillota; class Bacilli; order Caryophanales; family Caryophanaceae; genus Jeotgalibacillus; species Jeotgalibacillus sp. JSM ZJ347. The sequence goes on from NZ_JBISEN010000001.1 coordinate 563,749, forward strand.
TGCAAATCACTTCTCAAATGATCAGACAGTCAAAGCTTGATGCCGAGCAGCAAAAGATCATGATTGATTATATTACTTTACTATATAAACAAAACTTTAATAAATGAAAACTAGTTGTCATAAACGTTAAAAACAGTGTGAAAATGAATCTTGTCAATCATTAGTTATTTGTAATGTTTACCGCATTAAGAAGATTAATAGTATAACTGGTAATTCATACAATACAGACAAGATTTTAGAAATCCTTTATATATTCATTAAGAATGAATAAAAGTATCTATTGTTGAATGATATTTTAGAAGAATGTTCCTACCATGAGATCCCTCCAAATTCTGGCTTCATTATTACATTAAAACGGGTGTTAAGATGAGGTTGTCGAAAGACAAAACACATTTGGAGGGATATTCATGTTTGGAAAAGTAGTTGCATCAGCAGCATTAGCAATCGCATTATTGGCGCCTGCAGGAACAGCAAGTGCGCATAGGGATAAGGATTTCTATCAAAATTACATTCAACAAGTTCTCAAGCATTATGATATAAAAGTACATTATAAGACTTCTGAAAAAATCACCTGGAAAGAAGCAGCTCCACTAAATGAAAATAAAGCATCTGAACCTGAAACTGCAGCACCGGTGGAAAAAGAGTCTGCACAAAATACTGAACAGCCGGCAGCACCTTCGGAAACAAATACAGAAGTTAAAGCACCAGTAGAAGAAACGGAAGCGCCTGCAGAGGAATATGAAGCACCAGAAGAATCTGTTGAACCGGAAATTAAAGCTGAGCCCCAAACGTCTCAAAATGAAACACCAGCTAATGAGCTTGGAAGTTTTGAAGCTCAGGTAATTGAATTAACAAATCAGGAAAGAAGTAAATATGGTTTGCCGGCATTACAGGCAGACACTGAGCTTTCAGCAGTTGCAGAAGAAAAGTCTGCTGATATGGCGAGAAATCAATATTTCTCTCATACGAGTCCAACTTACGGTTCACCATTTGATATGATGAAATCTTACGGAATTAACTACCGTTCAGCAGGTGAAAATATTGCGATGGGTCAGCAGACACCGGAGCAGGTTGTAACTGCGTGGATGAACAGTGAAGGACACCGTCAAAATATTTTAAGCACTTCATATACTCACATAGGTGTTGGATATATTGAGAACGGTAATTATTGGACTCAAATGTTTATTGGTAAATAAATTATATTTCAAAAAAACTCTCCTAGTATGGAGAGTTTTTTTGATTCATTTTTTTTCTAAACAAATTGATTGATGCCGAAATTACTTTGATAAGTACAGGTATTTTTGATTAAAAAGGTTTATATTTGCTTTCCGCAAACATTTATCCATACAATAATAGTAATTAAATCGTGTGGAGTTGAAGCCAATGGATAAAACAGTATTAATTACTGGCGGTACTAAGGGAATTGGGAAATACACTGCAAAATTTCTTGCTTCCAGTGGATATCGCATTATCGTGAATTACAGGTCAAATGATGAAGAGGCAATTGAATTTGCGTCTGAACTCAGTCAGATCAGCCGTCAGTCGTGTTCAGCAATTAAAGCTGACATTGCCTCAAAAGAAGGCAGTTTATCATTAATTAATCAATTAAATGACAAAGGGATTCAACATATTGATGTGTTGATTCATAATGCAGGACCTTACATTGCTGAAAGAAAAAAAATGACCGAATACTCCTTTGAAGAATGGGACCATATGATCAATGGCAATTTAAATGCAGTATTTTACTTATCGAGACATATAGTTCCCCTGATGAGAGAAAATCAATGGGGGAGATTAATTATGTTTGGATATGACCGCGTCGATACTGCTCCCGGGTGGGTTTACCGCTCAGCATTCGCTTCAGCAAAAAGCGGGCTTGCTTCGCTAACTAAAACGATCGCATTAGAAGAGGCTGAAAACGGCATTACTGCAAATATGATTTGCCCGGGCGATATTGAAGGCGCCTGGAAAGAACTCGGCATTAAAGATGCTGCCGGTTCTGGTGACCATGAAAATCCAGTCGGAAGACCAGGCAGTGGAGAAGATATTGCAAGGGTGCTTTCATTTCTGATTCATGAAGATTCGGGATTTATCACTGGGGCGATTATTCCTGTCACAGGCGGTAAAGATGTATTAGGCAAGATCTATAGAAAATAGAAAGCTCCCGGTTAATGACCGGGAGCTGCCTTCATTTTATTCCGCTGGATGATGACCATCCTGATTGTCAGTGTAATTGCCCCTGCTGTAAGTCCGGCAATTAAACCGATCCAGTATCCAAAGTATGCCCATTCGGTATAATTTGCTAATACATACCCAACCGGCAGGCCAATCACCCAGTATGAGATCATCGTCATAATGAGTGTTATATTGACGTCTTTATATCCTCTTAACACTCCCTGCACGGGTGCCTGAATTGCATCAGATAACTGGAATAATACTGCAAATATCAGAAACTGTGCCGTAAGACTGATTACCTGCTGATCCGTTACATAAATACCTGCAACAGCGTCTCTGAATATAAATGTCAGTACACCGCCAGTTGCAGCAATGAGTACAGCAATTGACACACCCATATAACTATAAGTTCTTGCATCTTTCATTCTGCCTGCCCCTGCTTCAAATCCAACGACAATTGTGAGCGCCATTGATATACTAAGAGGAATCATATATAAGAATGATGAGAAATTAATAGCTGCCTGATGAGCAGCGATAACCTCCGTCGTATAAACACTCATGAATAGCGTGACAGCAGAGAAAATGCTTGTTTCGAAAAAAATGGAAAACCCGATCGGAATACCAATGATCAAAATTTCTTTCCATTTTGTAAAGTCAGCTTTTACCTTGTTCCTGAATACATGATATTCGCTGAATGGACGGTTTCGGTGTACGATGACAATTGAAATGATACAGATCAGCCAGTAAGTAATTGCTGAAGCTACACCTGCACCTACACCCCCAAGAGCGGGTAAACCGAGCTTTCCGAAAATGAGAATATAATTAAATACAACATTAAGTGGCAGAGACATAAGCGTTACATACATCGTCACTCTGGTAAAACCCAGCGCATCTATAAAAGAGCGTAAGACATTGTAGACGAACAAGGGGATGATCCCTGCAGCGAGCGCAGCCAGATAAAGACCTGCAACTCTGCGGACTTCATTTTCTATATTCATCACAGAGAGAATGGGGTTAACCGCAATCAAACCGACGATTAAAATAAGGACTGCCATAATAATTGCCAAGTACACACCCTGAATGACTGTGTTTTTTACATACATTTCTTTTTTTCCGCCAATTAACTGTGCGACAATAGGCGTTACTGCAAGCAGGATACCGGATAGTCCGGTAAATACCGGCATCCAGAGTGAGGACCCGATTGCCACACCTGCAAGATCCGCGGTTGAGTATTGTCCTGACATAATCGTGTCAAAGAAATTCATGGCAAATAAGCCTAGTTGAGTGACAAGGATCGGGATCAGAATAATTGAAAACTGTTTCAGCTTTTGTTTCAAATTAAATGTTTGCTCCATAAAAAACCGGCTCTCTTTCTGTTACACCTGAAGTGACTGGTATTTTAAACCTCAGAGCATTATAACATAACAAACTATCGAAAAGGTCTGGAAGGTGATTGAATGAATATTGTCTGGAAGGTTTTTTTAGTGTGGTACGGAATAGGTGTTATATTAGTTGCATTTGACTTGTTGCCTCCATTTCTGGAGTGGGCAAATGCAGTATTTTTATATTTGGCAGGCATTCTGTCTATTTATTATGGAATGAAGGTCCTGGGTAATCTGCGAGGATTAATCATTAGCATAGTGATTATGGCATTTACTATGTGGGCTGAATCGCTTGGTGTAAAATATGGCATCATCTTTGGGGCGTATCATTACGAACAGGATTTTGGCATACAGGTTTTCGGGGTTCCACTTACAATCGGGTTTGCCTGGGTCATGGTCATATTTACTTCACTCAGTTTAATGACCGGTTTACTGGAGCAGCCAAAAAGCCTGTTAAAAGGCCTCGGCTTTGCATTTGTCACATCTCTTTTAGCAGTTTGTATGGATTTAATCATAGATCCCGTTGCTTATCAGGCAAAGCAGTACTGGGTTTGGGATGATACTGGCCCTTATTATGATATACCGACACAGAATTTTATCGCCTGGTTTTATGTATCATTTATTATTCAAATCATTGTTTATTTTATGGCGGCTCCACCATCTGATGAAACATGGACTAAACGCACAAATTGGCTGTATTTCCTGATGATTATTATGTTTGTTGTCACTGCGTTTGTATATCAGCTGTATTTTGCTATTTTTGCAACTGCAGCAGGGCTTCTGATCACATATCTCATTTATTCAGTGATGAAAAGGAGAGTCCGATGAACAATAAATCTTCGAGAACTGAATATATGCTTGGAAAGTATTTAACATGGCAATTGAAGAAACATTTTTACAGGGTTTATATCCACAATCAGCATCAGCCCTCTGATCAAGCGAAACTATATATTATGAATCATTCGAGCTGGTGGGATGGTTTAATTGTTTTTTATCTTAACCGGTATTTAATAAATGAAGACGCCTACGCCATGATGAGTAAAGATGGGATTGAGAAGTTTACTTTTTTCTCAAAGATCGGTGCATTTCCGGTTGATCCTGATTCACCAAAATCCCTGATCAGAAGCTTGCAGTTCGCTGATCAGTTATTGAAAGAAAAAAAATCTGTATGGATTTTTCCGCAGGGTAAAGAAGAGCATCAGGATAAACGTCCGCTTTCATTTATGAATGGTCCTGCATATCTGGCAGAAAAAAATCCGGAAGCAGAGATTATTCCGGTTTCAGCCAGTTATACTTTTCGTCACGACCAGCGGCCTGAGCTATTTATCTCAATAGGGGCTTCGATTAAACCTGAAAAGATAAACAGTCTCGATAGAACAGAAAAAAGTAGTGTTCTACGGCAGTCACTTGAGCAATCTTTGGATCTGATGAAGGCAGATATCATTAATGAGGACTTGAGTCGATATAAAGAATTCGTTAAAGGTTTTAAAACATCTAGTGAATGGCTGGAGGTTTTTAAAAGAAAGTAGGTTTGAAACGGCTGAAGGAGGACTGTGACGTGGCTGCTTATGTGTGTATTTTATTGATCTTTTTATTTCTGACAATCCTTAATATTGTTACGATGCCAAGATTAAAGGACAGAATGGATGACCATTCGGCTAAAGTCTCCTTTTTAATTCCGATGAGAAATGAAGAGGACAATGCAGCGGGAATCATTCAATCCATATTAGATAGTTCCTACTCAAACAAAGAAATTATCGTGTTAAATGACCACTCTGAAGATCGGACTGAAAGCATATTAGCGCAGTTCCGCAGTGAAATTAAAATTATTCAGGGAAATCCGTTGCCTGAGCAATGGGTGGGGAAAGTGTATGCTTGTCATCAGTTAAGCAAAGAGGCAACAGGGGACTACCTCTGTTTCATTGATGCGGATGTGAGAATGGAGCCGGATGCAGTGTCAAAAGCACTTCATCTTCTAAAAAAACGTAAAGCCGGCCTCATTACGGGATTTCCCCAGTTTCCGACGAAAACGTTTCTAGCAAAGCTACTCGTTCCACTGCAGCATTTTTTCGTATTTTTTCATTTACCTAATGCTGTAGCTAATCTGTCAACAAAACCTGCATTTACTGCAGCTCACGGCGCATTTATGTTATTTGATAAAAGTGCTTATCTGGATTCAGGGGGGCATGCAACCGTCAGAAATTCGCTGGTGGAGGATATTCATCTGACAAGGGTTTTAAAGCGGAATGGTTACAGGTGTATATTAAGCAATATCACGAATTCAGTTTCATGTGATATGTATGAGACAAATGCAGAAGTATGGGAAGGGTTTACTAAAAACATCTTCACCGGACTCGGACGATCTATTCTTGTAGCGGTGATTGTCGCATTGTTTTATATCAGCTTTTATTTTTTCCCGCTTGTCAGCTTCATATACGGATTGATCGGTCAGGAATGGCTGTGGTGTCTTCCGTTGCTCATCATCTATTTACAGACGTTTTTAATCGATGTAGCCACCGGCCAGTCAAAACTTCACTTTTTTCTCATGCCTTTATCTGCAATCGCATTAGTCATTCTTTTGTTTACTGCAGCAATTAAAGGGATAAGCGGCAGTGGTTATACGTGGAAGGGGAGAATCTACAGATGAAAGAGATTTGTATCGTCGGAGCAGGTCTTGGAGGACTCGCATCTGCGATCAGACTACAGTCTAAAGGTTATCAGGTGACGATTATTGAAAAAAACAGACATCCTGGCGGAAAAATGATGCCCGTTAAAATGGAAGATTACCATTTTGACTTTGGACCAAATACCATTACAATGCCCTGGGTTTTTGAAAATGTTCTGAACGAAACCGGATTCGATCTGAAAGACTACCTGTCTTTTATCAGACTTGAGCGTCATACAAAAAACGTTTTTTCAGACGGGTCTGTTTTTATACAATCGGTTCACCCTGACGAAATGATCAAACAGCTCGCTGAAATTGACCCTGAAGCTGCACCAGTATACTGGGATTACTTAAAGGAAATCGAACGGCTGTATAAAATCTCTGAAAAGGCTTTTTTCCCAAAAGCCATTACTTCACTGAAAGATTTTATGGACCCTCACACGGCAAAAGCGTTTATGCGTGTGAGACCGTTTGAAAAACTGGCTTATTTTAACCAGAAATACTTCACAAACCCTAATCTGCAAAAGGTGTTTAACCGCTATGCTACATATATTGGTTCGTCCCCTTATCAAAGCCCTGCAACGTTTGCGATGATTGGATACCTTGAAATGGTGTCAGGTGTTTTTACCGTAAAAGGTGGAAACACAAAAATTGCTGAGGCATATGATGACGTATTTAAAAAACTTGGTGGCACAATTATCTACAATGAAACCGTTAAGGAACTGATGATACAAGACAAAATTGCATATGCGTTAAAAACAGACAGCGGACGAACTTTTGAATTCGATCATATTGTGATTAACGGCGATTATGTCACTTCCACAAAAAATCTGATTAAAGAATTTGATCGTCCAGGCTTACCGGATCATAAGCTTGATCAATATGAACCTTCAATTTCTGCTTTTGTGATTCTGGCAGGTCTGAAGGAATTTCAGCCTGACATTCATCATCATCAGGTCTATTTTACTGAGGATTATCATCAGGAATTTGAAGATATTTTCAAACATAAAAAAATGCCTGATGATCCAACAATCTATATCAGCCACAGTGCTTTTACAGACAGAACCGTAACCAAAGGGAGTAACTTATTTATTCTGGTCAATGCACCGGCCGCAAATATACCTGATATTCATTCATATAAAGAAAAGGTTTACCGTACACTTGAAAAAAAGGGGATTCCAATTTGCGAACAGCTTGAATGTGAGAAAGTATTTACACCTGATACACTGAAACATTTATTCCATGCATATAAAGGGTCAATCTATGGTATTTCATCCAACTCAATGAAAGATGCTTTTTTAAGACCGGGGAATAAGAGTAAATTTATTCACAACCTATATTATACCGGCGGGTCTACTCACCCGGGTGGAGGTTCTCCAATGGTCGTGATGAGTGGGTTGAATGTAGCAGATTCAATCATAAAGGGAAACGGCTCTTTTCGTTTCGAATGATTCAGGTATAATAGATGGGTAATGAACTTTTAGATTGGAGTATCACATGAATAAAATATTATTTACCGGAGGAGGATCCGCAGGTCACGTCTCTGTGAACACTGCACTCATCCCTGAATTTCTGAAAAATAAATGGCAGGTTTCCTATATGGGTTCACATGATGGAATTGAAAAAGAGATTATAACTGAAAAATTCCCGGATGTTCCCTATCACGGGATCTCAAGTGGGAAATTAAGAAGATATTTCTCTATGAAAAACTTTACAGACCCTTTCCGTGTGCTAGCAGGAACTGTACAAGCCTACTTAAAAATTAAAAAAATCAAGCCTGATGTGATTTTTTCAAAAGGTGGATTTGTTTCTGTTCCGGTGTTACTTGCAGCTAAAATGGCTGGTGTGCCAGTGGCGATTCATGAATCTGATGTAACACCGGGACTAGCAAATAAGCTGGCTATGCCTTTTGCAACTAAAATTTACACTACTTTTAAAGAAACACTTCAATATGTCCCTGCAGAAAAATCCACGTGTGCAGGAGCCATAATCCGTGAGGAGCTTTTCAGCGGAACAAGAGAAAAAGGCATGACGTTTGCCGGACTTAATCAGAAAAAACCAGTTATTTTGATTATGGGTGGAAGTCTTGGTGCAAAAGGAATCAATGACACCGTACGTAATGCACTTCCTGAATTAATTGAACATTATTCAATTATACATCTATGTGGAAAAGGGAATGTAATCGAACATGATCATCCGGACTACATTCAATATGAATTTGTTTCAAACGAATTACCTGACCTGATTGCTGCATCTGATTTAGTCATTTCAAGAGCGGGTTCTAACTCTATATTTGAATTTCTGGCATTAAAAAAACCGATGATCCTGATTCCGCTATCAAAAGAAGCGAGCAGGGGAGACCAGATATTAAATGCAAACTCATTTGTTCAGCAGGGGTTCGCATTAAAGCTTGAAGAAGAAGAATTAACGACTGAAACACTGCTGACTGCTGTCAGACAGTTAAGAGATCAGCAGTGGACAATGATTGAAAAAATGGATGAAGCACCAACATCTTATACGATCAGTCAGATGGCTGAAGAAATTACCCGGTTATCTAAAAACAGCGGACATTAACTTGTCTGCTGTTTTTTGTATCAGATCAGCTGTTTATGTAGATTCAGATCGGGAAAAGAAAAGCATTATATGAATTGGAGGAATTATGTGATGGATGTTTTAGTAATAGGAGCAAATGGTACAACCGGAAGACTGACAATTGATAAGCTGGCAAAAAGAAATAAATATTATGCAAGAGGCATGGTCAGAAAGGAATCACAGTTTGAAGAAATTGAAAAGCTGGGAGGGCTGCCTGTACTCGGCGACCTCGAAGGTGATTTTGAAAAAGCATTTGATGAAGTCGATGCGGTGATTTTTGCAGCCGGGTCAGGTGGTCATACCGGACCTGAGAAGACTAAGTCTGTAGATGAAGAAGGAGCGATCAAAGCAATTGATCTGGCCGTTGAAAAAGGAGTAAAAAAATTCGTCATGCTAAGTGCGATTGGCGCAGGTGATTTATCATCCATGGACATAGGTGATGATATGAAAGCTTATTATGAAGCGAAACACGCAGCTGATCAGCATCTCGAAAAAAGCGGATTAAATTATTCAATTATCAGACCCGGGCTGCTGACTGACGAAAAAGGGACAGGTAAAATCAGAGCTGCTGAAGTGCTTATTGACCGGCAGGGTGATATTACGAGAAGCGATGTGGCGGAAGTGCTGGTTTTGGCACTCGACCATGAGAACCTGAACAATAAAGCGGTTGAAATTTTAAATGATGAAGAGGATATGATCACCGCTTTAAATAGAGCATAAAAAAAATCACCGGGCAAACGTCCGGTGATTTTATGCTTCGAGTGCATCTTCAGTTTCATCATGAGTACGCATATGGACAAGTGTATATAAGTCTTTTGAAATGACATACAGATTAAAGAGATTCTCATTTTTATTAATTTCATCATATAAAGCTTTATTCATTTCATTGGCAGAGACTACATAAGGCAATTTTTCAGCAGCTTTTTGTGATCTCAGGTTTGTTTTTCTGATTCTCAGATAGACATTTTCAATTCCAAGTTCATAAAAGAGCTCATTAAAAAAAACTTCTTTTGCAGCCTGATTATAACCCAGGCCGTGATACGGCTTTCCTAGCCAGGTGCCTAAAAACCCGCTATGATTGTGCACGTCAAATAAGCTGATCGTACCAGCAGGATTTCCCCATTCATCAAGAATTGTCCGTGAAATCACTTCTCCACGTTCTTCTGCCTCAATCATTTGCTTAATCATGAACATTAATTCTTCAGACGATGATGCTTTTTGTCTGACATATGGGAATACGTCGGGATGTGTCATTAATTCAAACAGCGCCTGGCTTTCGTGTACGTCACGTTTTTTTATCATGGTTTTGCCCTCCAAAAAAGGGCAGTATCCTAAACGGACCTGTAGAACACCACCCTCGAAATTTTTCATTGCGTTCATAAAAAATTTCGGGGTGGGAATCGAACCCACTAGAACCAGCTGGTCAGCTGGTGGCGCACCATTTGCCTTCCCTCCATAACAGACTCATATGACAGTCTTATGGCATCTTTGTATTGTAAACTTATTCAGTTTCTTCTACATCTTTGCATCTAAATCATACAAAATTTTAATTGGTTTGAGAATAGTTTTTTTGCCTTATTTAAAAATATTTTTTTCACACCTGATAGACGATTTCACCTTTTATCATCGTGAATACAGGAGAGGACATAAAATGAAGTGGATGCTCGCTCCACAAGACCAGATCAGCTTCTTTGCCAGGCTCGATACTGCCGATTTTCTGATCAATTCCAAGGTTGCGGGCAGGGTTAATGGTAATCGCTTCAAGTGCAGCCTGAATGGACAAACCCTCTCTGACGGCGATCGCTGCACATACGTTCAAATATTGTATAGGTGTATAAGGGTGATCTGTCGTAATGGAGACTTCAATTCCGGCGTCAGATAAAACCTGATAGGTTTTCCACGATTTATTTCTCAGCTCAACCTTTGACTTGCGTGTGAATGTTGGTCCTACACAAACCTTAGCCCCTGAGCGCTTCACTTCTTCTGTGATCAAATGTCCTTCAGTGCAATGTTCGATTCGCAGATCAAGGTCAAACTCTTCTGCCAGTCGGATGGCTGTTACAATATCATCAGCACGGTGAGCATGAATCCTTACAGGAATCTCCCTGTTTAAAGCTTTTTGAAGGGCACTGAGACGAAGGTCATTTGTTCCTTCAAAGTTTTTTGCCAGATACAGCTGTTCTCTTAACATACCCATAATACCCATTCGTGTAATAGAATCATTTGAACCGTTGGAATGCATCCGTTTCGGGTTTTCACCAAGTGCCATTTTAAGCCCGGATTCCGGATTCACAATCATTGATTGTACGGTTTTCCCGTCAGTCTTAATAATGGCTGTGATTCCTCCGATAACATTCGCACTTCCCGGCAGTATATTCACCGTCGTCACCCCGTGTGAACGGGCATTGAAAAAGCCTTCATCGAGAGGATATACCCCGTCAATTGCACGTATATGCGGGGTCATCGGCTCAATTGATTCATTTGCATCATTGCCAGCCCAGCCGGTACCTTCATCATACAGGCCAAGGTGCGTATGCACATCTATTAACCCCGGTGTTAAATGCTGCCCGGAGCAATCAATCACCTTTGCATCAACATGACCTGAAATTGTATCATTCACTTCTTTGATGATCCCGTTTTCTATTAATACATCACCGTATTGAATCATTGAAGCAGTAATTGGATAAACGACTGCATCCTTGAGCAAAACCTTCATATGACAGCCCTCCTTAAAGAATTGTTTATACTTTAATTCTACTTTAATCAATATAAAGAGAAAAGAATTTTCAGAAAGAATGCCGTATTGAACACTGTTTCCTTTACAAATGTAAGCGAAATCCGACATAATAGTAAGACAATAGTATAACGTACCTTTCGGGGCAGGGTGAAATTCCCTACCGGCGGTGATGAGCAGCTGCTCTTAGTCCGTGACCCGGTGTTACCGGTGGATTTGGTGAAACTCCAAAGCCGACAGTTAAAGTCTGGATGGGAGAAAGGAATTGCGTTTATCAGAAATGTTGAACGCTTATTTCGTCATGAACAAACTCCCGTATAAAGCGGGAGTTTTTTGTATTTATCCCTCAAGTTACGTATGGGCGTTACAGGGAGATGATATTTTTGTATAAAAAATGGATGAAAACTGCAATTAGTCTTGCTGTGGCTGCACAGGGTCAGACTACTCCTAATCCTGCTGTAGGTAGTGTTGTGGTAAAAGATGGAAAAATCGTTGGAATGGGTGCTCACCTGAAGGCTGGTGAAGCGCATGCGGAAGTTCATGCCCTTCAGATGGCTGGAGACAATGCAAAAGGTGCTACGATCTATGTAACGCTTGAGCCATGTTCCCATTATGGTAAAACACCACCTTGTGCCGACCTGATCATTGAAAAGGAAATAAAAACAGTTGTGATCGGTAGTACGGATCCGAACCCTAAAGTTTCGGGGAGAGGCATTAAAAGGTTAAGAGATGCCGGTATAGAAGTGATTACCGGGGTCTGTCAACCGGAAACTGATTCTCTGAATGAATACTTTTTTTATGCCATGAAGCATAAAAAGCCATTTGTCACACTAAAAACAGCTATGTCTCTTGATGGAAAAACAGCTACAAATTCCGGTCACAGCAAATGGGTGACTGGTCCGGAAGCAAGAGAAGATGTTCATCGTGACAGACACCTGCATGATGCCATTCTGGTCGGGGTGAATACAGTTAAATATGATAACCCTTCATTAACTGTCAGGCTTCCTTCAGGTGGCGTCTCCCCGACTAGGATAGTGCTTGATACGCACCTTTCAATTCCTCTTCATTCTAAGCTGCTGCATGACGAAAAATCACCAGTTCACATCATATGCGGCAACAATGCAGACAGCCATCTGGAACGTGAATTGAATCATCTTAAAGATGTAACTATCCATAGGATGGATGAAGGCACCATTCAAATTCAGCCGGTTCTGACTTATCTGTTCGAGCAGAATATTCATTCGGTATATGTTGAAGGAGGAAGTGAAATTCACGCCTCATTCATACATTCAAAAGCGGTTAACCGCTTTATCACGTATATTGCACCGAAGATGATTACCGGTCAGCGTGCGAAAGGAGTCATCGGAGGGTTGGGGATTGAGCAAATGGATGAAGCCATCAACGTGAGAATCGAACGGACAGACATGATTGGATCTGACCTTAAGATCATCGCAAGTCCAAAGGGAGATGAATAAATGTTTACTGGTTTAATTGAAGAGGTTGGGACAGTTCACAACCTTCAAAGAGGCAGGAATTCAATGATCCTGACGATTGAATCCCATAAAATTCTTGATGACGCTAAGATCGGAGACAGCATTTCGATTAACGGCGTATGTCTGACCGTTACTGACCTGGCATCTCATCAGTTTTCAGTGGATGTCATGCCGGAAACGATGAAATCTACAACATTACACGAATTAAAGAAAGGATCGAAGGTTAACCTTGAACGCGCGATGGCTGCCGGGGGACGATTTGGCGGGCACTTTGTCAGTGGACACGTAGACGGTACAGGAGTCATCCAATCCATGAAAAAGGAAGAAAACGCAATTTATATTTATATTCAGGTACCCGATGAACTGATTAAATACTTTATGATGAAAGGATCTGTTGCAGTAGATGGGACATCATTAACAGTATTTGATGTTAAAAAAGATGCATTTATGATCTCTCTGATCCCACAGACAGCGGATGACACAATTATCGCTTCGAAGTCTCCTGGCAGTAAAGTGAATATTGAATGCGATATGATTGCAAAATACGTTCAGAATTTAATGCAGCCGCAATCGAATGGAATCGATGAATCATATTTAAGAGAAAATGGTTTTATGTAATGACACGGGAGGCATGATGAAATGTTTAATAAAATTGAAGAGGCATTAGAAGATCTCAGAAACGGTAAGCCGGTGATCGTTGTTGATGATGAGGATCGTGAAAACGAAGGCGACTTTATCGGATTATCTGAAAAAGCAACTCCTGAGATGATCAACTTTATGATTACTGAAGGCCGCGGACTGGTCTGTACACCAATTACAGAAGAGCGAGCTGAAGAGCTGCAGCTGAAACCGATGACTGATACAAACACAGACTCACACGGTACTGCTTTTACAGTCAGTGTGGATCATAAAGACACTACAACCGGCATCAGTGCCCCGGAAAGAGCTTTAACAGTAAGGGCTTTAATTGATGATGAGGCAAAAGCAGTTGACTTCAAGCGTCCTGGTCATATCTTTCCACTTGTTGCAAAAAAGGGCGGCGTCCTGAAGAGAGCGGGGCATACTGAAGCAGCTGTTGATCTCGCTGTATTAAGCGGCTCAAAGCCCTCTGGGGTGATATGTGAAATTATTAATGAAGACGGTACAATGGCAAGAGTTCCTGAGTTACAGGAAATCGCTAAAAAGTTTGATCTAAAGCTGATTACCATTGAAGATTTAATCGCATTCAGAAGAAACAAAGAACAGTTAGTAAAAAGAGAAGTTGAAACATTTATGCCCACTGAATTTGGTGAATTTCAGGCAGTTGCTTATACTGAAATTCTGACCGGTCAGGAGCATGTAGCATTAGTAAAAGGCGATATTAAAGCGGGTGAACCAGTCCTTGTCAGAGTTCATTCTGAATGTCTGACTGGTGATGTATTCGGTTCAAACCGCTGTGACTGCGGTCCTCAGCTATATGCAGCGCTGTCACAAATTGAGCGTGAAGGTAACGGGATACTTCTTTATATGCGTCAGGAAGGCCGGGGCATTGGTCTTGTAAATAAGCTGAAGGCATATAAACTTCAGGAAGAAGGGCTGGACACAGTTGAGGCAAACCACAAACTTGGATTTGCAGCTGACCTGAGAGACTATGGAATCGGTGCGCAGATCTTAAAGGATCTTGGTGTAACAAAAATGAGACTGTTAACCAATAACCCAAGAAAGATTGCAGGTGTTAGAGGCTATGGTCTTGAAGTAACAGACCGTGTAGCCATTCAGATGCCGACAAAAGAACAGAATGCAAAATATCTTGAAACAAAAAAATCCAAGCTTGGACACATGCTGAATCTTTAGGAGGAATTAATCATGAAAAAAGTATATGAAGGTCATTTATCGGGATCAGGGTTAAAGGTAGCGATTGTAGTAAGCAGATTTAATGAATTTATCACAGGCAAACTATTAAGTGGTGCAGAGGATGCGCTTAAAAGACACGGCGTGGAAGAGGCTGATGTATCTGTTGCATGGGTACCGGGCGTGTTTGAAATTCCAGTCGTTACACAACGGCTTGCAAAATCCGGAAAATATGATGCAGTCATTACGCTAGGCACCGTCATTCGTGGTGCGACTCCACACTTTGAATATGTAAGTAATGAAGTATCAAAAGGTGTAGCTAAAGTTGCACTTGATGAAGGAATGCCCGTCATTTTCGGTGTTCTGACAACCGATACAATTGAGCAGGCAATTGAGCGTGCAGGAACGAAAGCCGGAAACAAAGGCTGGGAAGCTGCTACTGCTGCAATTGAAATGGCTAGCCTGTTCAAGCGTATGGATGTTTAATTGAAAGTTAACTGAGTAAAAGAATCAATCAGCTGAATGTTAAAGCCCGGGACCTGGTTGTCCCGGGCTATTATTTAAATCTAAAGGATGACATCTGCCTGAATACATCGTATAATATACTCTTGTGGCTCGCCGTGTGACGGTTTGAGCGGGTAGGGAGAGGGCGCTTGCAAAGGCAGGCTATATAATGAAATCAGGAGGATTTTTTGAGTTAGAACAACATGGCACTTCAGTAAAAAAAGAAGTGACCGCAGGTGTAATCGGATTTTTTACGATCGTGTATATCGTTGCTGTAAATGCACTGATATTATCTGAATCCGGCATGCCATTTGAAGGTGCTGTAATCGCAACAATTGCAGTAAGTGCATTAGGGTGTATCCTGATGGCATTCATTGGTAAGGCACCGATTATTTTAGTTCCGGGTATGGGAATCAACGCAATGTTTACCTATACGCTGGTTCAGTCTATGGGATTCACGTGGCAGGAAGCGTTAACGATCGTGACATTCTCAGGACTATTATTTGTCATTGTCGCATTCACAAAATTATCAGGTGTGTTGAGTGAAGCGATCCCTCAATCTTTGAAGGATGCAATTACAGTTGGACTGGGGTTCTTTTTACTTTTGATCGGACTTGAAAAAGGATCATTAGTCATTCAGGGTGAAAATTCAATTCTGGCAATTGGACATTTTAATGAACCGCAGGCACTTGCAACAATCATCACATTATTAGTTGCACTTGTACTTTTTATTAAAAATGTTCCCGGTCATTTTCTCTGGACGATTTTGTTTGGAACCGCTCTTGCATTTATAATGAATATTACCCCTGAAACGGCGGGGAGTTCAGCACTGACTGCAAGTTCTGTTGTCTGGTTCCAGCTTTCATTTGACAGCTGGCTGCAGGTTCCTTTCTGGATTGCTGTATTCTCTATGACAATGGTTTTGGTGTTTGAGAATATTGGTCTTGTACATGGCCACACAGCATTTATTAAAAGACCTGAAAAGTATTCAGGCGCATTAAAAGCGAATGCACTATCAGCATTCAGCTCAGGGATTTTAGGTTCAAGTCCGACTGTATCAACAGTAGAATCGACTGCATCAATGGCAGCCGGCGGGCGCACAGGCTTAACTTCACTGACAGTCGGTGTATTATTTATCGCATCTGCAGCGTTCATCCCGTTTATGGGGTATATACCTGACCATGCAATTGCACCTATTTTAATGATTATCGGAATATTGATGATTCAGCAGATGAGACATATGAATATGGAGGATTTCACGGAATCCATCCCATCGATTATGTTAATTGTCATGATTCCATTCACTTACAGTATTGCTGATGGAATCGCAATCGGCTTCATCCTTTATCCATTATTAAAATTTGTGACAGGAAGATGGAAGGAAGTCAAAGCCCCTTTATTAATTATCTCAATTCTTTTCCTGGTGTATTTTATTCTTCATTTTCTACCGGGAATTTAATCATATAAGAGTGAAAACAGGGATCCATTTGCGGATCCCTGTTTTTAATTAGCAAGCTCTGGTATGAATTTCTTTTGTATTTTAATGTAACGTTTCAGTTCTGCACCAAGTTTTCCACGGACGCCTTTATACGGCGATGCTTTTGCAAGATCTGCAGGTGAAGGAAAAATGCCGATAGGATTCATAACCACATTTACCTGTCCTTCATAGACTTTTTCTTTAAGCCATCTTATTTGAACATTCACACTGATTTGATAGCCGTTTTCTATTTCTGACACTTCGACTACTTCAAAGCGAAATTTTACATCTTCCTGATTCAAGAAATCCCTCCTATGAAAGTTGCATAATTGCACGTTTTCATTATTTGTGGCATTGTATTTAAAAACAAAGTTTATTTTAAGGAGCTGTACCGGATGTTATCAGCAATTCAGTCACATGGATCTAAAAATAATTTTATCATAATTGATGAAAATGATATTCAATTCAAGCCTTCTGATGAAGCAAGAACAGCCTGGACAAAAAAATTGTGCGGGGAAACGAACACAGACGGCATTTTATTTATAACAAAGAGTGATTCTGCTCAGGCTAAAATGAGAGTCTTTAACTCTGATGGATCAGAAGCTTCAATGTGTGGGAACGGCTTAAGATGCGCAGCAAGATATATTGCTGAGCGGGACCAGGTTGAGTCGTTTGAGGTGGAAACGATGAAAGCCGTATTGCACGTTGAGAAAGTTGATGAATTGTATGGTGATATTCCAACTTATTCCGTTGAAATCTCCCCTGTCCTGTTTGATTTAAAATCGTTACCACTTGAACTCGCAGATAAAAAACAGCTCATATTACATCCCGTGCCTGAATGGGAAAGTAATTGTTTGTATACTGCATTGGCTGTACCAAACCCCCATATCATAACGAATGTAACGGTTGATTTAATTAATTCAGATAGTCAGGAAAAACTTGCAGCCTCATTCAACACAGAAAATGAATGGTTCCCTGATGGAGTAAATGTCAGTTATGTTGTAGAGCTGGCTGAAGGAGAGTTTTTTGTAAGAACCTTTGAACGTGGAGTAGGGTTTACAAATGCCTGTGGAACTGCAATGTCATCTTCGAGTCTGGTACAGGTATTAGCAGGTAAATGGCAAACGGGTGAACCGATTAATATTTTTAATGACGGCGGAAGAGTAAAATGTGTCGTCCATGGTAAGGACGGTCAGTATGATCATATAGATTTGATCGGAAATGCGACATTTACTCATCAACTGGCGTTAACGCTTAAAAAAGACGGCGGAGCCGATATCCAGAAGGTAAATGAAACAGGTGAAGAGCAGGCATACGAAAAGATGGCAGAAGCTTCTAAAGAATATTTGAGTAAAATGCTTCCCGATCTGAAACTTCGACAAAACTGATTGTATCAGAATAATGTAATAATTAAGCCTGAAGTGTTGACTTTCTGATCAATCCGTTTTATGATCATATACAATATTAATTTAACGCAATGAAGGAGAGTAGTAGCACCTATTACTTTTTTAGAGAGCTGGTGGTTGCTGTAAACCAGTAAAGTATAAGTGTGAATGGACTCTGGAGCACCTGTCTGAATAATAAAGTAGGAACAGGCGGTTCGTCACTGATAAAAGACGGCGGAGACATTTTGTCCCGCAACGAGTGGGTTTCTTAATGAAATCAATGAAGGTGGTACCACGGGCTTCCCGTCCTTTTTTACAGGACAGGAAGCTTTTTTATATCCAAAAACGATGATCAGGAAGAGTATGCAGAGAGCACAGTTAAGAGAGCCTGCGGCTGGTGGAAGCAGGACTGTAGCGCTGACAGAATGGACCTGTGAGTGAATCCGGTTAATGCCCGTTACAGCATGTTGAGAGGGAGCAACTGCTCCAATAGAGGTGGCACCGCGGTAAAAAACCGTCCTCCGTACAGGATATTCCTGTGCGGAGTTTTTTAATTTTTAAAGAGGTGAGAGAGTTGAGAAAAGACGAGAAGAGATATGTTGTTAAAAAGGTGGTCGGGGATTCGCTGACACCCATTTCAATTTTTCAAAGTATAAAAGGCAGGAAAAAATGTCTGCTGGAAAGCTCATTAAAGCATGAAGAATCAGGAAGATACTCATTTATTGCTGCTGACCCTTTTGCAGAGCTAAAAGGGATTGACGGGGAAGCCGTTGTCTCATCAACCCTTAGTGAATTGAATACGGAAACTTTAAAGCCGATTTCATTTTTAAAGAAAGCCCTTGACTATTACCAGGTGGAAACAGATGAAAGTCCGGTGGCTGGAGGGGCTATTGGTTATATCGGATATGATGAAGCTGCTTCATATGAAAAGATCGGTCTGACTCCGGATGATGAACTGAAAATGCCGGATACGCACTTGATGTTTTACAGTACAATCATCAGCTACGATCATAAAAGGCACGAGGTCACCGTTTTTACATTCGACCCGCAGGAGCAAACGTCTTCAGCAGATCTGGAATCGAAAATTGATCAGCTGGTCAATCAGATGTTTGACTTCAGCGGTGTTCATCCACAGCCTGAGAAAACTGAAGTATTGCGTTATACGTCCAATATGGAAAAAGAAATGTACGAAAAACATGTGGAAGAAGCAAAAGAGTATATCCGTTCAGGTGATATTTTTCAGGTCGTGCTTTCTCAAAGGCTGAGCGCACCATTTAACGGATCGCCATTTTCCTTTTACAGAAACTTAAGAAAAGATAACCCATCACCATATATGTTCTATATAGATTTCGAAGATTACATTGTACTCGGTGCTTCTCCTGAAAGCCTGATTAAAGTCAATGGCAGACAGGTCACAACAAATCCGATTGCAGGAACGAGAAAACGAGGAAAGACAGAAATTCAGGATCAGCAACTTGCCAAAGAGCTGTTAAATGACGAGAAGGAATGTGCTGAACATAAGATGCTTGTAGACCTTGGCAGAAATGATCTGGGCAGAGTATGCGAGACAGGCTCAATTTCGTTATCTAAGTTTATGGTGATTGAAAGATACCAGCATGTGATGCACATTGTCTCGGAAGTTAAAGGCATATTGGAACCTGACATTGACGGTCTCGATGCACTGATTGCAGCGCTGCCTGCCGGGACAGTATCAGGCGCGCCAAAGATTCGCGCGATGCAGCTGATTAATCATTTTGAACCGGTGAAACGGGGCGTGTATGCAGGGGCTGTTGGTTATGCAGGATTCAATGGCGCACTTGATTTTGCGCTTGCAATTAGAACAATGGTGATAAAAGATCAGGTCGCACACGTACAGGCAGGGGCTGGAATTGTATATGATTCTGTTCCTGAAAGCGAGTATGAGGAAACTTTAAATAAAGCGAAATCTTTACTGGAGGTGGGACGATGATTCTGTTAATTGATAACTATGATTCGTTTACCTACAACCTCTATCAATATTTAAGTGAACAAGATGAAGTGAAAGTCATCAGAAATGATGCTTTTACAATAGACGAGTTGAGAAATTCAGCGCCGGATTTAATTGTATTATCCCCTGGTCCCGGTCACCCTGATGAAGCCGGAATGTGTATTGAAACGATTCGGCAATTTGGACCGACTATTCCAATCATCGGGATCTGTCTCGGTCACCAGGCCATTGGTGCTGCATATGGTGCTGAAGTCATCAGAGCAAAGAATATTATGCATGCTAAAGAGTCAGTGATAAAGCAGAGCAGACCGGATATTTTCGGTGAAGGCCCCAAGAATGTAATGAGGTATCATTCACTGGTTATTGATCAGAATAGTCTTCCGGATTGTCTGGAGCCAATTGCTTATTCAACAGATGATTCAGAGATTATGGCTGTACTTCATAAGACACACCCGGTTCTTGGACTGCAATTCCACCCTGAATCGATCGGCACTGATGAAGGAAAGGAAATACTAAAGCAGTGTACTGAGTTTATCAGAGCAAAGGAGAGAGTATAGATGAGAAAGTATATTGAGCTAGCTGAGCAGAGAATTCACTTGACAGAAAGTGAAATGACAGATGCAGGAAGACAGATGTTTAACCCGGAAACGCCGCAGAAGGACATTCAGCGTTTCCTTCTCGCATTGAAAGAAAAAGGAGAGACATCGGATGAGATCAGCGGTCTTGTCGTAGCAGTAAAAGAAATTGCCGGCACGTATGAGACGACTGCAGAAAACATTATTGATAATTGCGGAACAGGCGGAGACGGATCCCAGAGCTTTAATATCAGTACGTGCGCAGCATTTGTGATAGCAGGTGCAGGGGTACCCGTTGCTAAGCACGGCAATAGAAGCATTTCAAGTAAAACCGGCAGCGCAGATGTCCTTGAGCACCTTGGTGTAAGACTGGACTTTAATAAAAATGAAATGAAAGAAATGCTTGAAAAGCATCAAATCACATTTTTATTCGCCCCTCACGTTCACAGCGGCATTAAAAATGTTATGAAAGCGAGAAAAGAACTTGGGGTGCCAACGATTTTTAATCTGATCGGACCGTTAACAAACCCGGTAAACCTTTCATCGCAGCTGATTGGTATTTACCGTCGCGATATGATTCATACGATGGCGCTTGCGATGAAAAAGTCAGGCAGACAAAGAGGCGTCGTGCTAAATGGCGCAGGACATATGGATGAAGCATCATTAGCCGGAACCAACTACCTTGCGCTTCTTAATGGCGATGAGATTAAAGAATTCACGCTCCATCCTGAAGAAATTGGTCTGAAAGTTGTTCCAAACGAAAAGATCAAAGGTGGAGATTCTAAACAAAACGCTAAAATTCTTCTATCTGTTCTTTCAGGAGAAGAATCAGTATACCGTCAGACAGTTGTACTGAACGCAGGTATTGCATTATTTGCTGCCGGACAGGTTTCATCTATTAAAGCAGGCGTTGAAAAAGCCGAAAATAGCATAGATTCCAAGTCAGCTTTAGCAAAGCTTAATCAGCTGATCGATTTCAGTAAAAAGAAAGCGGTGGTCTAATTGACAATTCTTGATAAAATCATTGAAAAGAAAAAAGAGGAACTGGCATCCTACGATAAGGCATATTCGACAGACCAGATCAAGCCGCTCCCATTTAACATTCAAAGAAATAAGCACATGAGTGTCATTGCTGAAATTAAAAGAGCATCTCCTTCAAAAGGTTTAATAAACCCTGATATGGATCCTGTTAAGCAGGCAAAGCTTTATGAACAAAACGGTGCATCAGCGATTTCTGTGCTGACGGATGAATCATTTTTCCAAGGATCCTTTAAAGATCTGAAGGCAGTGGCAAAGGCGGTTAACATTCCTGTTCTATGTAAAGACTTTATGATTCATAAAAAGCAGATTGACAGAGCAGCTAATGCCGGAGCATCTATTATTCTATTAATTGTCGCGGCATTATCAGATGAACAGCTCACAGAACTGAATCAGCATGCAAAAAAACTGGGCCTTTCTGTTTTGACAGAAGTTCATAATGAAGAAGAACTGCAACGTGCTCTTAAGGCGGAGGCAGACATCATTGGCGTTAATAACCGCAACCTGAAGACATTTGAAGTAGATCTTAAAGTCAGTGAGGAACTAGGAAAGATTATTACTGCAAAAGGTTTACCGTTCATAAGTGAAAGCGGCATTTTCCAGGCGTCAGACGCTGAGGCTGCAGCAAGAACGGGGGCATCTGCTGTGCTTGTAGGTGAATCATTAATGAAAGCTGCAGATACAGGACAATTGTTAAGGTCACTGCAGGTCCCATTAACGAGTGATTCATATGCTCGTTAAAATCTGTGGATTAATGAAAAAAGAAGATGTGACAACTGCTGTAGAGAGTGGTGCTGATTATATCGGTTTTGTATTTGCAGACAGTAAAAGAAGAATTTCGTACAGCCATGCTGCAAACATCAGCAGCCACATTCCGGATTATGTGAAGAAAGTTGGCGTTTTTGTCAACCCTTCAATAGATGAAGTGAATGAAGCAGTTGCAGTTGCAAAACTGGATTTCATTCAGCTTCACGGAGACGAATCACCAGAATTCTGCAGCAAGATGCCAAAGCCGGTCATTAAAGCGTTCAGTATCTCAGAACAGACAGATATTGAAAATATGAAGCAGTATCAGGTAGCGCATATCCTTGCAGACGCACCAGGTGCAGACTACCGGGGTGGAAGCGGTCATACATTTGACTGGTCAATGATCAAAAACAGCCCACAAGAAGTCATACTGGCGGGCGGGTTAACACCTGAAAATGTCAGTGAAGCAATTAGAGAAACCGCTCCACTAGGTGTCGATGTATCATCAGGTGTAGAAACAAACGGTCAAAAAGATGATAAAAAAATCACTGCTTTTATAAGACAAGCAAAAGGGAGCTGTTAGCATGACAACTTATACTCAACCTGATTTAAACGGTCAGTTCGGACAATTCGGCGGACGTTTTGTCCCTGAGACGCTGATGCAGTCAGTCATTGACCTTGAAAAAGCATATAAAGAAACGAAAGAAGATCCTGAATTTCAAAAGGAATTAAATCATTATCTCAGCGACTATGTCGGACGTGAAACCCCGCTATATTACGCTGGAAACTTAACGAAAAAAATCGGCGGATCCAAGATATATCTTAAAAGAGAAGATTTGAATCATACAGGCGCACACAAAATTAATAATACGATCGGTCAGGCGCTGCTTGCTGTCAAGATGGGTAAGCGTAAAATTGTTGCAGAAACCGGAGCAGGTCAGCATGGTGTAGCTACTGCAACTGTCTGTGCATTACTCAATTTAGACTGCGTGATTTTCATGGGAGAAGAGGATATCAGAAGACAGGAACTGAATGTTTTCAGAATGGAGCTTCTTGGCGCAAGGGTTGAATCTGTATCCCAAGGGAGCGGCACGCTGAAAGATGCAGTCAATGAAGCGATGAGATACTGGGTCGCAAATGTAGAGGATACTCATTATATTATCGGGTCAGTACTCGGACCTCATCCATTCCCTGAAATGGTACGTGATTTCCAAAGTGTCATTGGAAAAGAAACAAAAAAACAGATGCTTGAAAAAGAAGGACGTCTGCCGGATGAAATTATTGCATGTATCGGTGGAGGCAGTAACGCGATTGGCATGTTTTATCCTTTTATCGATGAATCAGCAGTTAAGCTTACAGGTGTGGAAGCAGCAGGGTCAGGTATCAATACAAATAAACACGCTGCCACACTGACTGCCGGAGAAGTCGGTATTCTACACGGATCCCTTATGTACCTTCTCCAAAATGAAGATGGACAAATTCAGGAAGCGCACTCTATTTCTGCAGGGCTTGATTACCCAGGAGTTGGACCGGAACACAGTTACCTACATGAAATTAAAAGAGTAGATTATCAGTCCATTACTGATAAAGAAGCGCTGGATGCGCTACAGCTCCTGTCGAAAACGGAAGGAATTATTCCGGCACTAGAAAGTGCTCATGCGGTTGCAGAAGCAGTAAAACGGGCAGAAAAGGGAAACCCTGAAGACATTATTGTTATTTGTCTGTCAGGACGTGGAGATAAAGATGTTAATACGGTTAAAGCGGCGCTGGAGGATGAGAAATAATGGGGAAACTAGCAATTAAACAGGCGATAGAACGTGTAAATCAAGAAGGAGCGAAAGCATTTGTTCCTTATATCATGGCTGGAGATCCTTCAATAGATGAATTAAAGCAGCAGCTATTTTTCCTTCAGGAAAGTGGAGCAACTGTCATTGAGCTTGGCATTCCATTCTCTGACCCGGCTGCTGATGGTCCAGTGATTCAGGAAGCAGGAAAGCGCGCACTGAAAAGCGGCGCCTCATTGTCGAAAATTCTGGATGCTTTAACATCCATTAAAGATCAACTGACAGTTCCGATCGTGCTGATGACTTATATTAATCCACTTTATAAATACGGACTATCAAAGGTTTTTTATGAAATTGAAGATGCAGGCGTATCCGGATTAATTATTCCTGATCTGCCTTATGAACAGAACGCATTAGTTCAGCCGTTTATATCTAAAACGGATCTGGCTTTAATCCAGCTTGTCACATTAACGAGTCCTGAAGAGCGAATTAAAACGCTTGCAGAAGTATCTGAAGGTTTTTTATATGCCGTTTCAGTTACTGGCATTACAGGAGAGCGTGCAAATATCAGCGAGAAGCTTGAAAGCTTTATCAGCAGACTGAAGAGTTACAGCTCAGTGCCGGTTCTTGCGGGGTTTGGAATTTCAACACCTGAACAGGTGAAGGAAGTATCATCTTATGGTGATGGTGTCATTGTCGGCAGTAAAATCGTCGATCTGCAGTTTAAAAATCAGCAGTCAGATATTAAAAATCTGATTCATGCTGCAGTAAAATGATGAAAACAGCCGGTTTCCTGTGAGGAAGCCGGTTTTTGTTATAGAATGGAATAGATCAATTTGCTAAAGGTGGCTGACTGATGGGTAGTCGAATATTAGTTATAGAAGACGAAAAAAATCTTGCGAGATTTATTGAACTTGAGTTGAAATATGAAGGGTATGAAGTTGTAGCTGAATATGATGGAAGAGATGGATTGAACCGTGCACTGAGTGAACCTTTTGACCTCATTTTACTTGACTTAATGCTTCCATCACTCAGCGGAATGGAGATCTGCAGAAGAATTCGTCAGACTAAAGAGTTACCAATTATTATGATTACAGCAAAAGATGGCGTGATGGACCGCGTGTCAGGTCTCGACAGTGGTGCAGATGATTATATCGTCAAGCCATTTGCGATTGAAGAACTCCTTGCCAGGATGCGTGCACTGTTGAGAAGAACAGGTAAGGATTCACAGGATACGCTCACTCATAAAGACCTGACTTTAAAAACCAAATCTTATAGAGTTGAAAAAAATGAAACTGAAATTCAACTGACAAAAAAGGAATTTGATTTACTTAAAATGCTGCTTGAAAACAAAGATATTGTTCTGACCCGTGACCGTATCATTGAAAAAGTCTGGGGCTATGATTCAGAGGCTGAGACAAATGTTGTCGACGTATATATCAGACATTTACGAAATAAAATTGATCCGCAAAATCCATCAGCCTATATCGAAACAGTGCGCGGAACGGGGTATGTGATCAGATCATGAATACATTAAAAAATAAATGGCATGCATTGTCAATCAGGTGGAAGTGGATGCTGTCAGCTTCTGCTACGATTTTTCTTGCTTTTACCGCTTTCAGTATGATTCTGATTATTGCAATGAGCCAGTGGATGATGCAGGAGGAGAGAAATACACTGTCTGACGTGTTATCAGATCTCGAAGATTTTTATGAAAACCGAAATCCTCTCGTGACGATCAATGATATTAACGAAGGCAGAGAACTGGCAGAACAGATTTATGAAAGAGGACAGATCATTCATTTTTATAATGAAGACGGTTATGAGATTTATCAGATTCAGCGCTCAGGGGAAAGTTTTTCTGTCCCCTTTAAAAGTGTTGAAGAAACTGACATTGAGAGAACACGGATTAACGGTACTTCAGTTCTTGTAGGCAGAACACCCGTTAATTCAAATGGATTTAACGGGTTTATAGAGATTATTCACCCTCTTAATGCCTATACTGCCCAGCTGAATTATATGATCTTTCTGTCACTGCTGCTATTACTCGCAGCACTATTATTCAGCTCATTTGCCGCTTATTTCTTATCCGGTACATTTATTAAGCCGGTGATTCAGCTCGGGCAGACAATGAAAAAGACGCAGCAGGAAGGTTTTCAGCATCAGCTGCCGGAACCTGAGTACCAGGATGAAGTGGGTGGTTTAATTGATATTTTCAATGAGATGATGGCTGAACTTGAGAGAAATTTCACTAAGCAAAAGCAGTTTACTGAAGATGCTTCCCATGAAATGAGAACGCCGCTGCAAATCATTGAAGGTCACCTGAATCTGATTCAAAGGTGGGGAAAAAAAGATCCTGAAGTATTAGAAGAATCACTGGATATATCCATGCAGGAAATCAATCGGATGAAAAAATTAGTTTCCGACCTGCTTATGCTTTCGAGAGCAGACCGCGAAATGCGCCCGGGAGACTTTCAGCCTGCTGACTGTTCAAAAATAATCGTGGAAACAGTCAGGAAAATTCAATCTATCCATCATAATCGGTCATTAGAGGTGAATGCTGATGATGGACTGGTTCAAATGGATGCTGAACATCTTGAGCAGGTTCTCATTATTTTTATTGAAAATGCAATAAAATATTCTCTGGAGGATCAACGAGTGATCATTACAGGACACAGCCGAGATTCAATATACGAGATTAGAATTGAAGATTTTGGTGAAGGGATACCTGAAGAAAATCTGCCGTATATTTTTGATCGGTTTTATAGAGTTGAAAAATCCAGAAGCCGTGATCTCGGTGGAAATGGACTTGGTCTATCTATTGCCAAAAGACTGCTTGACTTGTATGAATCAAAGATCGAGATTGAAAGTGAGCCCGGGCATACAACCATTATTATCCAAATAACTGTGTTAAATTAGAGATGAAGGCGTATCGATACTGAATTTCTATTCAGTTTTAATCATATAAAATTTTGAAAAAATCGATCGAAACGCTTTATCTCATTCCTTTACAGTGATAAAATTGCTCTGTAAGCGTTTTAGCTCTTTATTATTACTATATTTACATAGCAAATCCCTTACGACAATTAAGGTGGTTTGTCCAATACGTTGGAGGTTTTCAAAATGAGAAAACAGTCGGAGCAGCAGGATCCATCATCATTAACTTTTTCGGGTCCTAATCTGGGCTATATGATGGAGATGTATGATCTATATCAGGAAGATCCATCTCTGGTTGATGAAGAATTACAGCAATTTTTCAAAGAAAATGGCTCTCCGTACAAAGAGAAGTCAAAGCAGACAGAAGTAGCGATTGAAGGGACTGACTACAGCAAAGTGATTGCTGCAGTTCAGCTGGCTGAAGGAATCCGTTCATACGGGCACCTTGCAGCTGATATCAATCCGCTTCATGACAAGAACAAAGATTCTGAACGAATTGAACTGGAAACCTATAATCTGACAAAAGAAGATTTAGAGAAAATTCCAGTGGATGTTCTGATTGAAAACTCAACTGATGAAGTAACAAATGGATATGAAGCCATTGAATATTTGAGAAAAATGTATACGCAGACGATTGCATTTGAATATTCACATGTCCATGACAGAAAAGAAAAGAAATGGCTGAAAAATTACATTGAATCCGGTTCACTAGATGCCAAGATTGAAGATGAAAAGAAAAAGAATGTGTTAAAGAGACTTATACAGGTTGAAGGTTTTGAAAATTTTGTGCATAAAACATTTGTCGGTCAGAAACGCTTCTCAATTGAAGGTCTTGACACAATGGTTCCGCTGTTAGATGAGATTATTCAGTCAACAGTGGAAAAAGGTGCCTCATCGATTAATATCGGCATGGCGCACAGAGGACGTCTGAATGTATTGGCACACGTGCTTGAAAAGCCATATGAAATGATTTTTGCTGAGTTCCAGCATGCGCCTAGTAAAGATTTAATTCCTTCTGAAGGTTCAACAGGTATTACATATGGATGGACCGGAGATGTGAAATATCATCTGGGAGCTGATCGAAACGTCAGTAAAGATAAAGCTAAAACGCGTGTCACACTGGCTAACAACCCAAGTCACCTTGAAGTTGTCAGTCCGATTGTAGCCGGTTATACGAGAGCTGCACAGGAAACGAGAACAAGTGCAGGCATTCCTGAACTTGAAAAAGAGGCATCACTGGCAATTATGATCCACGGTGATGCAGCATTCCCGGGTCAGGGTGTAGTCGCTGAAACACTGAATATGAGCCAGCTGAGAGGCTATCATACAGGTGGATCGATTCATATCATTGCAAACAATATGATCGGGTTCACAACAGAATCTTTTGATTCCCGCTCTACAAAGTATGCTTCAGATACTGCTAAAGGGTTTGAAGTACCAATCCTTCATGTAAATGCAGATGATCCGGAAGCATGTATGGCAGCCGCTATCATGGCGAGCGAATACAGAGCAGAATTCGGAAAAGACTTTGTAATTGATCTGATCGGTTACAGACGTTTTGGCCATAATGAAATGGATGAACCAATGGTCACAAACCCTGATTTATACCAGTATATTAAAAAGCACGATAACGTCCGTAAGTTGTACCAGGATCGACTGGTTTCAAATAAAACGCTTTCAGAAGAAGAGGCTGAAAAACTCATTGAAGAAAACACTTCAAAGCTTCAAAAAGCGTATGACACTGTACCAAAATCTGAAAAAGATCCAGATACAGATATGAATCCACCAGAAGATGTACAATCTTTACTTTATGATATTTCTACTGCCGTTGAATACGACAGACTGAAAAAATTAAATGATGATTTACTTAATTTCCCTGAAGGGTTTAATGTTTTTAAAAAGCTTGAAAAAATTCTTCAGAGAAGAAACGATCCTTTTGAAAAGGATGGCAAGGTTGACTGGGCGCACGCAGAGACGCTGGCTTTCGGCAGTATTATCCAGGACGGTACGCCAATCCGTTTAACTGGGCAGGATTCACAGCGTGGTACTTTTGCACACAGACATCTCGTGCTGCATGATGAGAAAACAGGTGAAGAACATACACCACTTCATCATATTTCAGATGCCAACGCCTCATTCTGCGTATATAACAGTCCACTAACTGAAGCAGCGGTTGTTGGTTTTGAATATGGTTATAACGTATTCTCTAAGGAAACGCTTGTATTATGGGAAGCTCAGTATGGAGACTTCGCTAATATGGCACAGGTGATGTTTGATCAGTTTGTATCATCAAGCCGTGCGAAGTGGGGGCAGAAGTCAGGGCTTGTCATGCTACTTCCACACGGTTACGAAGGTCAGGGACCTGAACACTCGTCCGGAAGAATGGAAAGGTTTCTAACGCTTGCAGCTGAAAATAACTGGACAGTTGCGAACCTGACAAGCTCTGCACAGTATTTCCATATTTTAAGAAGACAGGCTGCAATCCTGAAAAAAGAAGAGGTTCGTCCGCTCGTCATCATGACACCTAAGAGTCTATTAAGACATCCTGTTGTATCACGCAGTGTGGATGAACTGACAGAAGGCGGATTCTCTCCGATCATTGAGCATCCTTCACTCGGTAAAAATGAAGATGCTGTTGAAAGAGTTGTTCTGTCATCAGGTAAAGTTGGTATTGACCTGATTGAAAGAGCTGAAAAAGAAGAAAATAATGACTGGCTACATCTGGTTCGTGTTGAAGAACTCTATCCATTCCCAATGGAACAGCTAAAAGAAGTCTTCAGCCGTTATAAGAACTTAAAAGAAATCATCTGGGTACAGGAAGAGCCAAAAAATATGGGTGCCTGGACGTTTGTAGAGCCTCGCTTAAAAGAGCTTTCACCAGAAGGATCTGAAGTATCTTATATTGGCAGACGACGCCGAAGCAGTCCTGCTGAAGGCGATCCAACAGTACACAAAAAAGAACAGCAGCGCATTTTAGAAAAATCAGTAGTTAAAGGGTAAGAATAGAGGAGGAAGACACAGTGGCAGAAATTAAAGTTCCGGAATTAGCAGAATCAATTACAGAAGGTACCATTGCACAATGGTTAAAGCAGCCAGGTGATGAAGTAGAAAAAGGCGAATATATTGTTGAACTTGAAACAGATAAAGTTAACGTTGAAGTCATCTCAGAAGAAGCTGGCGTAATTAAAGAATTGAAAGCTGATGAAGGCGATACTGTAGAAGTTGGACAGGTAATCGCAATTGTGGAAGCTGGTGAAGGCGGCGGAAGCAGTTCTTCTGAAGAAGAGTCTGAAGAGGAAGCACCTCAGGCTGAAGAAAAAGAAGAGAAATCTGAAAAAACATCTGATGAGCAGCCTGAAAAGCAGGAAGCTTCAGAGAAAAAAGAGCGGACGATTGCTTCACCTGCAGCACGTAAGCTTGCTAGAGAAAAAGGAATTGATCTGTCTGAGATTGCTACACAGGATCCAATGGGTCGCGTGAGAAAGCAGGATGTAGAAGCACACGGATCTGGCAAGCAGGAGAAGAAGCAGGAATCTGCGCCTCAGAAGCAGGAAAAGCCTGCAGCGAAAAAAGATGATGGCAAGCCGGTAACACGAGAAAAAATGTCACGCCGCCGTCAGACGATCGCTAACCGCCTGGTTGAAGTACAACAGACTGCAGCAATGCTGACAACATTCAATGAAATTGATATGACGCATGTGATGGACCTTAGAAAGCGTAAGAAAGATAAGTTCCACGAAACACATGACGTTCGACTTGGCTTCATGTCATTCTTTACAAAAGCAGTTGTAGCAGCACTTAAGAAGTATCCATATGTAAATGCTGAAATTGATGGTGACGAAGTAATCCTGAAGCATTACTATGACGTAGGTGTAGCAGTATCAACTGATGACGGACTTGTGGTTCCGATCGTGAGAGACTGTGATCGTAAAAACTTTGCTGAAATCGAACAGGAAATTGTGAATCTTGCTGAAAAAGCAAAAAACAAGAAGCTTCAGCTGAGCGACCTTCAGGGCGGATCATTTACAATCACAAATGGTGGTGTATTTGGTTCACTTTTATCAACACCGATCCTGAACGGGCCACAGGTTGGAATTTTGGGTATGCACACAATCCAGCTTCGTCCTGTAGCCATTGATGCTGAAAGAAGCGAAAACCGTCCGATGATGTATATCGCGATGTCTTACGACCACCGTATCATTGACGGTAAAGAAGCAGTTGGATTCCTGAAGATGGTCAAAGAACTTCTGGAAAACCCTGAAGACCTTTTACTCGAAGGATAATGAAAAATACGCCTGTTGCATTTCGCACAGGCGTATTTTCATTATATATCCAAAAAGAACACGCAGCCTCTGCTGCGTGTTCTTTATCATTATTTTCGATGTCGTCCGGCATGTATGCCTCTCTTTTGAATTTCTTTTTTTAAAATCACTTGTGTATCGTGTTCTCCATGTTTCTCAGCATCCCTGTAAGCAGATAATAACTGTTCATTACTTAAGATTTTCAATGGATAGAACCTCCTTTGTGATTATGTTAATGGAATATTCTAAACTTTCCATTAACGTCATTATACGATGACCATTTTTGATCTTCAACACCTTCCGGGAGATGTTATCTAATTGTTATATTTGTGTATTCAAACTGGAAAGACAAACTGTAGTGTTTCATAATGAGACTAAAAGGATATGGTCAGATGCAACGATTTCACATTGATGTTATTAAAGGGAAAGGCTCCTATTATCAGCTTGGTCAACAGGCAGGTGCTTTATTTCGTGATTCACCGCTTTATGATACCCATTTAAAAAGAAGAGAAAAATCAAAGAAAGCCTACCGTATGGATGTAAAAAAAGCTGAATCTCATATAAAATGTTTTGCGCCAGGTTTATGGGACGAGCTCCATGGTTTAAGTGAGAATTTAAATTGGGGCTTTGAAGAAGTGGTTCACGAATATTCCGGCTGGCAGCAGGACTGGATCAAATCAGGTTGTTCAGTTCTAATGAAAAACGGCTATTTTGCCAGAAATTATGATTATCATCCTAAAACCTATGAAGGCAGGCTGATGATCTGGCAGCCGGTAAATGGTTATGCATCAATTGGGGTTGCAGGGAGAATGATCGGCCGGATTGATGGCATGAATGAAAAGGGACTGTGCGTCGGCTTTCATTTTGTTAACAGAAAAAATCCCGGTGAAGGATTTACCTGCTCCGTGATTGCGAGGTTTTTACTGGATCGATGTGCAACAACTGCTGAAGCGGTTGAAATGTTAAAAGAGATTCCACACCGCCATGCATTTAACTATACGCTTTATGATGTCGCCGGCAACCGTGCAGTTGTGGAAGCTTCAGCGCTTGGAGTGTCAGTCAGAGAAGATGCCAATGATTTTGCGTGTACAAACCACTTTGAAACACCGGAAAAACTGAGAGAAAACCGTTATCAGCTGACAGAATCCAAAGAGCGCCTTCAGCATATTTTTGAGCAGTCAGCGTCAGCAGGTGGTCCGCTGGAAGCATTTTACCGTTTCAATGACCCTTCATTTGGTATCTTTAAAAAGAATTACGGGAGCTGGTCGGGCACCATTCATACAGCAGTGTATGACCCTGTAAATATGAAAGTATATTTTGGTGCAGGAGAAAATGCCGTACCACTGGAGATTAACTTTAAAGAATGGCTTGCAGGTGAAAGGTATCCGGTGACTAAAATATTCGGAGAAGTTGATACAAAAGAACGATTCAGTCACGTTAACAGTATCTCTTAACAATCCGTCATTTTAGCGATATACTAACTGTAGATAAGATAGAAAGGGGTTTGATCTATGCTTCATCTAGATTGGGAAAACCGGGAAACCATCAAACAGGTTAAGTGTGTACATGACAATGCTGCTAAATATGTTGTAAAAAACGTATTAACAGTTGGCAAGACTTATGATGTTAAAAATGAAACTGAAGAGTTTATTTTTATCATTGATAATACTGGCAAAGTAGGCGGGTTTTATAAAGACTACTTTGAAGAGGTTTAAGGAGAACTGACACATGTTCGATGAGAGAGCTGCGTTAAAAATCCGTCTTGAACAACTGGCAGATTCAGAAATTAGAATTATGCAGGAGTTCAGAATTGAACGCGAAAAAATTATGCAGAGGCTGAGAGAGCTGGATCAATCAGTATCTGAAGCGCCAAGCCAAAACGCTTCAATAAAATCTTCAAAGCCGATTAATGTCGGTAAATCCAAAAAAATGCATACTGCCGCGCTAAAAATTCTTCAAAAGAAACTGGAGCCTGTAAAAGGTACGGATATTCAGGCTTTTGTTGAAGAGGAAACAGGCTATAAAGTAGCAAACATCACGACATTTATGAATACAATCCAGCGTAAATTTTCAGGTGTCAGAAAGCTTGATAGAGGGTTGTATATATACGAAAAAGAGTAAGGGGATCCCCTTACTCTTTTTGTTCCTTCAGTAAAGCTTTAATCTCTTCAAACTCTTTTTGAACCTGAGCTAATTTTACTTCCTCAGGAGAAGGCCTGTTTTCTTTATCAGCTTCTTCAACGTTATTGACTACTGCACCTATAAAAAGAATGAATATCACAAATGTGCGGATTAAGACAAAAGTGACAAAATACCACCAGGATGTCGGGTCTTACCCCAGGAGTTGAATATTGCCTTAAAAGAACGGTACAATAAATCATTGACGCACTAGTAAAGGATGATTGAAATGGAATTATACAATTTACCTGACAAAATAAAAGAGTTAGTTGAAAACACTTCTAAAGGTGAGGCTGATCCGAGAGGAAGAATCGGGTCGGGTGGATACACTGCTGAAGAACCGGCAGTTTTTCATGATGTATTGATCGGATTATCATTGCAGAAAAATATATTGTTAAAAGGACCTACGGGTTCAGGAAAAACAAAGCTTGCTGAAAGTGTGAGTCATACTTTTCAGCAGCCGATGTTCAGCATCAATTGCTCAGTTGATCTTGATGCCGAAGCAATGCTTGGATTTAAAACGATTGAACAGGTTGATGGACAGTCTGTCATCACGTTTGTTGAAGGGCCTGTGATTCAGGCGATGAAAAAGGGGCATATCCTATATATTGATGAAATAAATATGGCTAAACCTGAAACACTGCCAATCTTAAATGGCGTGCTCGATTACCGTCGCACCATTACAAACCCGTTTACCAATGAAGTGATTACTGCTGCTGATGGCTTTAAAGTGGTGGCTGCCATTAACGAAGGATATATTGGCACAGTCCCATTAAATGAAGCGTTGAAAAACAGATTTATCGTGGTAGATGTGCCTTATATTAAAGGTGATACGTTAAAGTCAGTATTACTTGATCAAAGTGCATTGAAAGATGAGCGTATGATTGATCAGTTTGTCACGCTTTCAGCTGATCTGTTCACACAGGTACAAAATGGACAGGTATCAGAAGAAGCGGCTTCAATCAGAGCTTTGCTTGATACATGTGATCTGTCTATCTATATGCCGCCTAAAAGAGCGATCCAGAGGGGCATTATTGACAAACTTGAGGATGACAGGGAAAAAGCAGCAGTTAAAAATATCGCTGACACGATCTTTGAGTGAGGTGATTAGATGCAGCGGTTTATTCAATTTAATGATGAACAGATTAACTCCTACAGGTTAATGCAGTTAATTGACCTTGCGAAGACGCTGACGCAGGAAAAAGAGATGAACGTTGAATACAGCCCGATGAATTACATTGACGTTGCAAATCAGACGCTGTTTGTCAGCCATTTTTGGGATCACAGGTCAGAAACTGAAGAATGGCATGGGCTTATTACAGACGTATTTTTGAGAGCTGAAGGTGCATTTAAGCATTCAGATCCAAAACTTATTCAGAAGTTTATCAAGTACACACACTCGCTCGAGCATCCTTCTTTTGCAAAACAATTATTTATGCTGATTGAAGATGCAAGGCTCGAGGAAATCACTAAAAAGAACAGACCGGGTACGAAAAAAGCGTTTGCTACCAGGCGGTCTGTATATGCAAAATATTTCGAATCACAACTGAATGTTCATCAGGTTAAAGGAGTTACAACAGATGCTTTTTACAACCTGATCTATCTTCTGATTTTTGCCGATGCGCCGATTGATGAATGGCCGCACATACATCCCGACCTTAATCGCGCAAAGCCCTTTATCACACAGCAGATCGAAAAAACCCATGAAACAAAATCTACAGCTGATTCTGTTAAAATTTGCACAGCTCTGTGTGAAGTGGTAGATGAGCTTTTAAGAAAAGATATGCTGAATGAGTACTTTCACCTTCCTGAAAAGACAATTGATCACTGGGCTGAGGGTTTAACGTTTGACGATCTGAAAAGAAAAGATGAACTGATTAATGATGATACAGAGGAAAAAGGACCGAGCGGGGATGAAGAAGTAGAAGATGAAGAGTTCAAAGCCTGGCACAGAGAGTCTGAAGAAAAAGGTGAATCCTTTTTACAATTCGAATTGGAATCAGGTACGAAAACTTCTATCGATACTGAGGCTGCCAGAGAAGGTGATGATCAGGAGCAGGCACTTGCAAGCGTTCAGGGAAGCTCACAAAAATCCCGCCGTCAGGACTTTGATCAGCAGGAAGTCGACCGGAAATCCGAGAATAACGAGGAATTAGGAAGTTCTAAGTATGGGAAAGAAAATGAACACGCCTTTCCTATTTTTGAATTAACCAATCCGGTTAAAGAAGAAGAAAAAGCGCTTTATGTACAATATAAAAAAGAGATATTACTTTATCAGAAAAAGTTAAAAAAAGTGATTGAAAAAACGCTGGATTATAAAAAAACAAGCCCGCGTACTCACCTGGTAAAAGGAAGACTCAGCAAAAATCTAATGCCATATTTTACAGATGAGAAACCAAGGGTGTTTTATAAAAAAGATGAAGAGTCACCTAAGGTAGATGCTGTGTTTGAACTGCTTCTCGATTGCTCGGCTTCAATGTTTGATAAAATGAATGAAACAAAAAAAGGCCTGGTATTGTTTCATGAAGCGTTAAAATCTGTACAGGTACCACATGAGATTACTGGATTTTGGGAAAATGCACCTAAAGCAGGGCAAAAAGGTCAGCCAAATCATTTTAAAACCGTGATTTCTTTTGATGATAGTCTGTACCAGAAGGATGGTGCTGCAATCATGCAGCTCGAACCTGAAGAGGATAACCGTGATGGATATGCCATCAGACATATGACTGAAAGACTTGAGAAGAGAACAGAGAAACAAAAGTTTCTGCTCGTTTTTTCTGATGGAGAGCCGGCTGCTGCAGATTATGAGCAAAATGGCATTGTAGATACACATGATGCAGTACTTGAAGCCAGAAAGCGTGGCATTGAGGTCATGAATGTATTCCTGTCAACTTCAGAAATACCGGAAAGCCAGAAAGAAGTCATTCAGAATATTTACGGGCGCTTCAGTTTATTTGTACAAAATATAGATGAACTCCCGGATGTATTATTTCCTTTATTGAAGAGACTGCTTCATAAAAGTATATAGGGCTGAGTCGGATTTCATCCCCGGGACGGAGTTAAAATCATGCTGTGTATCCGTTTCCTGAACACTTTTTTTGACTACAATAAGAGTATCAAAAAAAGAGGAGATGAACCCAGAATGAATACAACCCATCTGGCACGACTTGAAGAGTACAGCCGTCACAATGAAAAAGTAAACAGAAACCAATGGAAAAATGCGAAACGCAAATCAACTGACTGGTTGAGAAAAATGTAAAACCGCTGTGTATCACTGACACAGCGGTTTTTCTTATGAACGATTATTTTTTAATTGTAATAGCTGCTGCTTGAGTTCAGCTTCCATTGCCTGAATTTCCCCTTCGGCCTGACGACGCTTCTGACGTCCTTCTTCCTGAATGCGCAGTGTTTCCTCCAGGGTAGTAACAAGGTTAGACTGCGTTGTTTTCAGCGTCTCAATATCGACAATCCCTCTTTCATTTTCTTTAGCAGTTTCAATACTGTTTGTTTTCAGCATCTCAGAATTCTTAAGTAATAAGTCATTTGTTGTTTTCGTTACCTGCTTTTGCGCTTCAACAGCCCGCTGCTGTCTGAATAGCGTAAGCGCAATAGCAATCTGATTTTTCCAGAGTGGAATCGCAGTCAGGATCGATGCCTGAATTTTTTCAGCTAATGCCTGATTAATATTTTGAATCATTCTAATCTGCGGCGCACTCTGTATTGTAATTTGTCTGCTTAACTGCAGATCGTGAATACGCTTATCAAGCCTGTCTAAGAATTGCATCATATCATTGACTTCCTGATACGCCATCTGATCACTGCTTTTTTTTGCTTTACTGCGCAGGGCAGGGATCACATGATGTTCAAGGTCATCACGCTTCATTTCAGCTGCTGCAATATAAATATTTAATGCCTGAAAATATTCTTTATTTTCATTGTATAGCTGATCGAGCATATGGATGTCATCTAACAGTGACTTTTTGGAATGATCGAGTCTCACGCTTATTCTGTCTACCTGGGCACCAACCTTTTGATACTTTGAAAGAATTTCATTTACTGACCGGTTTACACGGCTGAACAATTTAGAAATCACGTTTTTCTTCTGATCAGACAGTTCGTCAGGGTCAATCTGTTCAAGACGGTTCATCAATTCCTTTAAGATATCACCAATTGGACCGACATCTTTTCTCTGAACATGATCAAGCATCGCGTGTGAGAAATTAGAAAGCTTCGATTGTGCAGCGGTTCCATACTGAAGGATTGACTGATGATCTGAAGGATCAATTTGTTTTGATAAGGCTTCGGCCTGTTTTCGGTCTTCTTCAGACAAAACATCTGCCATTTTATTAGACGTTACCTGGCTTGTCCCGCTTTCTGCTTTTGTCAGTTCATTTTCACCAAAAGGATTTGCCAGAAGATCATCAAGTTTTGACGATCTTTCTTCTACTTTGACCTGCTGTTTCTCTTCCATCAATACAACCTCCCGTTATTTTTGCTCTAGTGTATTTTTTGCCATATCAAGCTCTATTCTCAGCGTATCAAGATCATTTGATAAAACCTTCATCAGATCCTCTTCAAGAGAACGGTTTAATTCATGCAATGTTTGTCTTGTATCCTCCAGTGATACCAGTATTTCCTTATCTTTCACCGGCTGAGTCACAAGCATGGTATATTTTTCTGTCAGTTCCACAGCGCTATCCAAATGATAAAAGAAAAATCTTTCGGATGTGTAAAAACGCTTTGGATCTTTTTTCACGATGGTAAAGATACGTCTTGAAAACTTAATCATATCATTTAACTGTCTCATTGCTGAGATTGAACGGATTTGCAGTTGTTTTCCCTGCAGGCGTGAAATCTTCTTCTGAGCTTCTTTCAAGTTTGATTGAATATACTCATATTCTCTTTTTGTTAAGCCGTATGACTTCAACAGAGAACGCTTTTGAAACCATTTGATTGTATAAAATGGAATGACTCCTCCGGCAACACCGGCAAGCAGTGAAGGCCAGAATGAAACATTCATTATAAAGATGGCTGTGATCCAGGTGATTGTTCCAATCGGAAGTGATATACCAAGACGGGTTATAAAATTCAATACTTGTTTCATATCCATCTTCTCCTTATCAGGACTTATATTATTTATTACGATTGTAAGCAGTAATAAGTTTCAAATATCCTTTTTTATATTGTCTATCATTCAGGAAAAGGAAGCAAGCAATGCAATTATTGAAATTTTTTTTAGACTTAAAGACTATTTAAAACGAAATAAATTCCAAAGAGAGTAGTATTTTTTATTTGTTGGAGGTATAATATAATCCGAACGTACTATATATGAGCCATTTGGTTTATTTTTTTGGAAGCGAGGGGCAGACAATGAGTCAACACGATGATTACTCACATGAGTTAGCTGATATTTATCGCTTGTTTGGGGATCGCACAAGGTTAATTATGGCGCAGAAGATGGCTGAAGAAGAGTGGACGGTGTCAGAATTTGTTCAATTATTTGGTATCAGCCAGCCTCTTGTCAGCCAGCACATTAAAAAACTTAAAACTGCGAAATTAATTACGGAGCAGAGGCACGGCAAACGAATCCTTTATAAGCTGAATCAGGAAGCTGAACACTATTCTTTAGTGTTAAAAATTATCGATCCTTTAACGCAGGAAGAATCTGAACAGGGAACAGATATTGAAATGGTAAATGTGTAAAAGAGTGAGCAGATCCGTTTCATTTCCAGACAAGGTTCAGTACACTTAAAAGCAGCACATGAAAGAAAGGTGGTGCTGCTTTTGTGGCGGATCGTACAGTTGAAAAGCGATGCAGAACCATGGTGGTTCCTAGAAGGTTGGGAATCTGACATTGTGGATGAGTGGACATTTGATTCAAAACAAAAAGCATTTGATTTTTACAGAGATAAAATGGATGAAAACCTGATGAGGTATAAACATGTTCGTGTAAAGAGGGGCAATCAGGCAGCGTTCTGGAATGAAGATGAATATTTTTTCTGTGATGACTGCGATGAGGACTTACAGGTCTATCACGGCTTTATTTTATTTTCACCGGATGCGCCTTATACAAAAGAGGATATGACAGAAAAAGAAAAGCAGTTTTTTGAAAAAATCTTTGCAACAGAAAAAGAGGCCTGACATGCAGGCCTCTTTTTTATACCATTTTACTTTTTTTCATCCGCTGGTCATCATAGCGCTTCCGGATTGTGATAAATCTATATGCATTCACAATAATCGCTTTGCCGACAGCGTAAGTTGGTACAGCCATGATTAGACCTAATAAACCACCAAAGCTTCCGGCTACTAACAATAAGAATATAATTGTCAGCGGGTGTACCTGAAGTTTTTTCCCCATTACCTGAGGTGAGATCAGGTTACTTTCAATCTGCTGTGCAGCGATCACAACAAGAATGACAAAAAGTGCAGTAAGGGGTGAATCAATGAATCCAACAACTACTGCAGGGATTGTGCCAATAAAAGGACCTACAAAAGGAATGACATTCGTAAGCATTGCAACTAATGCGAGAACAATCGTATACTCAAGACCGATAATCAGGTATCCGATATAAAGAAGCACGCCCACACAAAAGCTGACAATCAGCTGGCCCTGAATATAAGAGCTTAAAGCTACATCCATATCCTGAAGAACTTTTCTGCCTTCAGGACGGAATTCTTCCGGTGTAAAGCGGAGAAACTGTTCAGGAAGCTTCTGACCATCTTTCAGCATATAAAATAAAACAAACGGGATTGTGACAAGCACGATTGCAATATTCGTGATCACACCGATAATTGACATCAGGTTTGACCCGATTGCGTCAAGTGATCCCTGCAATGTACTCGCTACCCGGTCCGTAATATCCTGTATGGAAAAATCCTGCTGTGCCTGAAGATTTTTAAACCAGTCAGACTGAATCATATTCATTGCCACAGAAGATAATTCATTAAATATTGAAGGGATATTATCCACCAGTGAGTTAAACTGTCTGGATAACGGTGGTCCGATTAAAAAGAACAGGCCTACAATTAATCCGATCCCGGCAAGGTAAATCAGCAGAATCGAAATGCCTCGCGGTAAGTATTTAGACGCAAAATTGACAATCGGCCTCAAAAGATAATAAAGTACGCCTGCAATTGCGATCGGCGCAAACAGCGTTGTCACGATAATGACAATCGGGGTAAAGATAAACTCTACTAAGGATAATAAATAAATAATGATTAAAATGGTAATCAAGCCAAAACCAAAACGAAACCATTTTGACTTTGCTAATTCACTCAATACGTTTCCCTCCATCTATATGTATAATTGACATTATCATAACCTACAGAGTTATATTATGCTAACAAAATTATCAAGCGAAAGGATTGATTGTATGAAATTCATTAAAAGAATTCAGTTTGTGTTTCATTTCAGAAAGTCATTGCCGTTTATTAAAGATTTCTTTACTTCATCTGCTGTGCACCCCGGGAAGAAGCTGCTTACCGGGGGATTAATTGCGGCATATGCAGTCATTCCGGCAGATATCATCCCTGATTATCTCTTTTTAGTAGGGATTACTGATGATATAGCTTTTACAACATTTATGCTGCAGCTTGCAGTCAAAATGGCGCCGCCTGAACTGAGGGAGAAGCACCAATTGCACATCAAATAATTTTTAGCAAAATATTGACTAATTAATTTGACATTCACTTTAAACGCTGTATAATGAGGGTAACAAGTCAATAAGCAATGATACCTGCATGACAAGATTCACATATTACAAAGAGTGATCGGAAAGCACGGTACTTTTTGTAATATGTGAATTTTTCTATTTCGGTAAGTTTGCATATTGTCAATTTATTTTTTGGAGGTTTTTCATTATGAAAACTGGTACAGTAAAATGGTTTAACGCAGAAAAAGGTTTTGGCTTCATCGAAGTTGAAGGAGAAAACGACGTATTCGTACACTTCTCAGCTATCACAGGCGAAGGCTTCAAATCACTTGACGAAGGCCAGCAGGTTGAGTTCGAAGTGGTTGAAGGTAACCGTGGACCACAAGCAGCTAACGTTGTAAAACTGTAATTGTTGATATAAAACCGTTCTCTTAACTGAGAGCGGTTTTTTTCGTTTTACACACCTTTTTGCAAGGCTATGTGTGTGACCTATACAGAAAGCGGGACACAAGCATATGCTGACGACAAGGAGGGATTAAGATGAAAGAAAGAGAACCTGTTAAATCTTCAAAGCCGCACCCATTTGATTCATTTTGGGAATTTCAGAAGAAAAAAGCTGAGCGGAATGAAAAAACAAAAGAGGATCAGCATAAGAAACCTTATTGGTGGTAATTTACATGCCGGCTGTCTTATCATTAAGACTAAGCCGGTGTACATATTAACCGGAAGCCATTATAAAGGAGGATTAAGCGATGGAGCAGCAAACACGTAAAGAACAGGAAAACTTCTATTTTCGTCTGAGAAATAAAATGGATGACTTTTTAAAAAGTAAAACCGGTAAAAATCATCAATATGCGAAATACCTGCTTTTTGCACCTGACGTTTTTTATCTGTTGATTCAGGTAGTAAGAGATAAAAGAGTTTCTGGAAAAGATAAAGCGATGGTCGCAGGTGCGATCAGCTATTTTGTTTTACCGTTTGATCTGATTCCTGAAGGTTTGATCGGACCGGGTGGATACATAGACGATCTGGTTGTCGCATCATTTGTGTTACAGACCATCGTAAACAGCCTGTCACCGGAAATTATAAGAGATCACTGGGCTGGTGACGAAGATGGCATTAAAGTCATTAATAAAATTGCGGGACTGTCAGATAAAGTACTTAAAAAAGGTACATTACCTGCTTTGCTTAAAAAATTTCAAAAATAATAATCCTGCCGGGCGTCCGGCAGGATTTTCTATTAAGATGAAACCTGTTCTTTATTCCACTCAAGAAACTCATCATACGTAAGCTGCTTATCAGTGATTTTACCATCTGTAATATCAATAATGCGATTTGCAATTGTCTGAACGAACTGATGGTCATGTGATGTGAAGATCATTGCACCTTTATAATTAATTAAGCCGTTGTTAAGTGCAGTGATTGACTCCAGGTCAAGGTGATTTGTCGGCTCGTCCAACAGAAGCACATTGGCCTTTTTAAGCATCATACGAGACAGCATACAGCGTACTTTTTCTCCACCTGAAAGGACAGCTGGCTTCTTCTTCACTTCTTCACCGGAGAATAGCATACGTCCTAGGAAGCCTCTCAGGAACGTTTCACTTTCATCCTCAGGACTGTATTGTCTTAACCAGTCAACAAGGTCTGATTCCTGACCTTCAAAATATGAAGAGTTATCATGAGGAAAATACGATTGTGTCGTTGTCACGCCCCACTTGAAGCTGCCGCTGTCAGGTTCAATTTCGCCCATCAGAATACGCATCAGTGTTGTTTTAGCAATTTCATCAGTACCAGCAAGTGCGATTTTATCATTTTTATTCATTGTAAAGCTGACGTTATCAAGTACTTTAACGCCATCAATTGTTTTAGAGATGTCTTTAACCTGCAGTACATCATTACCGATTTCACGCTCTAATTCGAATTGCACGAAAGGATATTTACGTGAAGACGGTTTAATATCATCAAGTGTAATTTTTTCAAGCATTTTCTTACGGGATGTTGCCTGTTTTGATTTAGAAGCATTTGCACTGAATCTCGCTACGAAAGCCTGAAGTTCTTTAATTTTTTCTTCCTTCTTACGGTTTTGATCAGAAACAAGTCTTTGTGCAAGCTGACTTGATTCATACCAGAAATCGTAGTTACCTACATAGATCTGAATCTTACTGAAATCAAGGTCTGCAATATGCGTACATACTGTATTCAGGAAGTGACGGTCATGCGAGACAACGATGACAGTGTTCTCGAAATTAATCAGGAAGTCTTCAAGCCACTGGATTGCCTGGATATCAAGGCCGTTAGTCGGCTCATCTAGTAAAAGAACATCCGGCTTG
Organism: Jeotgalibacillus sp. JSM ZJ347; assembly: GCF_044383825.1. Classification (NCBI taxonomy): domain Bacteria; kingdom Bacillati; phylum Bacillota; class Bacilli; order Caryophanales; family Caryophanaceae; genus Jeotgalibacillus; species Jeotgalibacillus sp. JSM ZJ347. The sequence continues at coordinate 607,515 of NZ_JBISEN010000001.1, forward strand.
CCAAACAGGGCCTGTGCAAGCAGCACTTTAATTTTTTCAGAGCCTGTCAGTTCAGACATTTTCTTGTTGAAATAGTCTTCTCCCAGTCCAAGTCCCTGAAGTAAGATCGCAGCATCAGATTCAGCTTCCCAGCCGTTCATCTCACCGAACTCACCTTCAAGTTCAGCAGCTTTAATGCCATCTTCATCAGAAAAATCTTCTTTCATATAGATCGCATTTTTTTCCTGCATGACTTCATACAGGCGCGTATGTCCCATAAGCACGACATTCATTACTTCTTCTTCTTCATATTCAAAATGGTTCTGCTTCAGCACAGCAAGACGCTCATCAGTACCCATAGACACATGGCCTGTCTGCGCTTCGAGCTCACCTGAGAGAATTTTCAGGAATGTTGATTTACCGGCACCGTTCGCACCAATTAAACCATAGCAGTTACCCGGGTTAAATTTAATATTTACATCTTCAAACAGCTTGCGGTCTCCAAAGCGAAGACTGACATCTGATACTTGTATCATTTAATAATCCCTCCAAGAAAACATATCAACACATTATATCACTTCTTTGACCTCATTGAAATGTAAAACGAGATACAATTAATTCGAGACTCTTAAATTTGAAAGTTTCTTTAAGTCTGAGATAGAATAAAGCAAATGACATAACTGAAAGGCGGAGATCAATGATGCATCACATTTATCATGAAGGTAAAGAAGGTAAACCGGTATTACTGCTATTACACGGGACAGGAGGCACAGAACATGATCTGCTGCCAATTGCTGATATGATCGACCCTGAAGCAAGCATATTAAGCGTACGCGGTAATGTAAGTGAAAATGGCATGCCAAGATTCTTTAAGCGCCTGAGAGAAGGTGTATTCGATATAGAGGATTTGAAGTTCCGCACAAAAGAACTGAATGAATTTATTGATGAAGCAGCAAATAAATATCAATTTGACCGCAGCAATGTGATTGCAATTGGTTATTCGAACGGGGCTAACATTGCAGGAAGCCTGCTTTTCCATTATAAAGACGCTTTAAAAGCGGCTATTCTGCACCATCCGATGGTTCCATTAAGAGATCACGATTTACCTGATCTAACAGATACAAAAGTATTTATCGGAGCGGGTGAAAATGATCCGATCTGTCCTGCGAGTGAAACGACTGATCTTACAGAGCTGTTAAACGCAGCAGGAGCTAATGTGACAACAAAATGGTATAACAGAGGGCATCAGCTGATTAAAGAAGAAGTAAATGACGCAAAACAATGGTATAGCGCTCTATAGTAGTTGGAAAAGCCTGCAAATCTGCAGGCTTTTCCTGTATAATAAAAGCAAACATATGATCGCACATGGCAAAAAGGGCACTTTTTCAGTATTTAAACAGATTTATCTTTAAAGGAGGAGACATGATATGAGTAAACATAACCCAAAAAAGTTCGCGCTGAATATGAGTGCATCACAGTTCACCAAGTTTTACATACTACATTTACTATCAATCAGGCACTCCGGTATGATCAGTGAGCATTTTAAAGCTGAATTCAGAAAGATAGGCGGAAACTGGGAGCCTGCACCGAGTACATTGCTCGATGCGCTTCATGATATGGCAGAAGAAGGACTGCTTCATCGAAAAGAAGATTATAAGTCTCATGAACGTAAGAGGCAAAAAGTTTACTGGTATACGCTCACAGACCAGGGGAAGGACGCCTTTGAAGTCATGAAAAAACAATTCCTTCCGTTATTTGAAGAACAAAAGCGGATCATACAAAATATCCTGAATACAGTTTTTAAGTAACATCGGCATATTCTGCCGGTGTTTTTTCGTTCTTTCTGTTAAAAAAGTGTCAAGCACGCTATACTTACCTGTAACAGCATCAATTTTTATGATACAGTTAATCAGTTATTGATGATTTCAGGAGGCATATAAAATGAGTGAACAAACATCTATTGGCGGTACCGTTCAGAAACTGACAGTGGGCAGTAAAACGTCATTTGGTTTTTATTTATTAAGAGGCGATGAAGAAATTCCGATAAACGATTCAGAAATTCATGAGGAGATTAACGAAGGAGACACAAGAGAGTTTTTTGTGTATCCCGACAGAAGAGGCAGACTGACAGCATCTACAATCATTCCGGAAATTAAAAAAGGGGTTTACGGATGGGCAAAAGTCATCAAAGTAAATGACCGTGATGGAGCGGCACTTGATATTGGCATTTCAAGAGAAGTAACCGTTCTTCCGGAAGACCTTCCTGCAGTAAAACACGTATGGCCGGAAGCAGGCGACTACTTATACATCACACTTCGCACAGACCTTGCAGGGCAAATGTTTGGAAGGCTTGCAACTGAAGAGGTTGTTCAGGTTCTTTCAGAACGGGCAGATGATGATGTTCATAACAAAGAATTAAAGGGACGTCCATACAGATTGCTGAGAGTCGGTACATTTGTATTAACAGAAGAAGGCTATCGATGCTTTATTCATGAGAGTGAGCGTAAAAGTGAACCGCGCCTCGGTCAGGATATCACAGTGCGTATTATTGGAGTAAAAGACGACGGCACACTAAACGGATCATTACTTCCAAGAAAACAGGATAAAATGGATGAGGACTCAGAAGTGATCTTTAATTACCTTCTCAGTCGCGGCGGCAGCATGCCATTCGGAGATAAAAGTAACCCTGAAGACATAAAAATGATTTTCAATATGAGTAAAGCATCTTTCAAGCGGGCGCTCGGAAGACTTTATAAAGAAAAGAAAATTGTTCAGAAAAACGGTGAAACGCATCTGGTCCAGCATAACGGAGCAAGCCATGAAAATTGATTTATCCAGGCAGGAGTACCGCGAGCTAATTAAAGCCGTCTATCTTACAGACATGATTAAACATTCCATGAAGGAAGCTGAAAAGCATGATCCGGCATTCATTGCAATGGAACAGAAGCTGTATGGCTATTATCAGGCATTTGAAAGCCAAGACCTGATAGAAGAAAATGATGAGGTGCTGATGCCGACGCTTTTAATGGAATCAGAGGAGTCCATGCATCTTAGAACGTATGAAAATTCGATCCTTGAAGACCAGATCGCGGCAGTTCTTGCCAGAAACGAACTGGAAACTCAAATAAAAACCGGTAATATCAGTGAAGACAACGCCATTGAGCGATTAATTCAACTGGAAGAAAAATACCACCAGCTGATTGCTGAAAAAGGATTATCTGCGCTTACTGTAAAATAAAGGGGTGAATGCGCTTGATGAGAGTACAGCCGGCAATGATTGCATTAAATCTCATATTTGCTTTATTTTTTGGCATCTGGAGTATAAGAAGGTTTCTCGATGAAGATTTTGCTCTTGGCGTATTTTTAATTTTAATCAGTGCTGTTAATGGTTTTATTGCAATGAGACGATATAAAATTGCTAAATTACATGAAGAAACAAAATAAAAAGTGCCGGCGCACTTTTTATTTTTCTATCCCGTCTCACTATTAGTAGTAAACTTTTGATGTGAGACCAAATACGTGATTTTAACTCAACTTCCTATAATATATATTATGTAAACTAGAAAATAAAAAATAATGAACTGTCAGATCAGCATGTCCCCCCTTCATGAAAAAAATAACCCGTGGATCACGGGTTATTCATTTCTCGACGGATCTCTTGGATGTGCACGCATATTTTTGCCGTAAAAGATTTCATCCATCTCTATTTTCAGCTTGTCAGTGATTTCAGTTGCTTCATCATCAGTCAGTGAATCTTTTTTATAACCGAATAAATAGTTATTCAAATCAAAATCCTTCAGCTTACATTTCGTGTGAAAAATGTTTTCCGGATAAACGTTCACATCAATCATATCGTAATCTTCTTTAATATCTGTCGGGATAAAGTTTTGTATAGAATTAATATCATGGTCAATAAATAACTTGTGCCCGTCCACATCCCGTGTGAACCCGCGCACTCTGTAATCCATCGTCATAATGTCTGTATCAAATGAATGAATCAGATAGTTCAGTGCTTTAAGCGGTGAAATTTCTCCGCAGGTTGATACATCAATATCAGCTCTGAATGTACTGATTCCTTCATGCGGATGATATTCAGGATATGTGTGTACAGTAATATGACTTTTATCCAGATGAAGTGCTGCTGTAGACGGCAGCGGTCCAGGTGACTCTTCATAATTTTCAGTTGGTACTTCCACAATTGGTCCTTCAGAGACAAGAATCGTCACACTGGCTCCCTGCGGTACATAATCCTGCTTTGCGACGTTAAGGACATGCGCACCAATGATATCAGCCACGTTCGTTAAAATCTTTGTAAGCCTGTCTGCATTATACTGCTCATCAATATAAGCAATGTACGCTTCACGTTCCTGCTTGGATTTCGTATAGCATACATCATACATATTAAAACTCAGTGACTTTGTTAAATTGTTAAATTCATGCAATTGAATTCTTTTTTCTTGTGACAACTTCATAATCAAACTCCTTTAAACATGCGAGTATTTATCTTCATACCCCCGACAATCATATCTGAAACGGTTTATGGTAGTAGTTTACCACTGCTGTCCAGATTTATAAACGTTAAAACTCCCTGCTGTAGAACGGAAGAAACCATTTTACACCTTTTTTATTAAACGGGAGTGCCTTCATATCAAGCACTAGATGACTTAAATAAGCCAGGAAACAAACAACTGTAATTCCTTCTATACTCAAACTGTTTTCAAGTGTATGAGCAATGTAAGAGAATAGGAGCAGACCACAAATTGAATGCGTGAGGCCTCTGTGCGGCAGAAATGAACTGACAGTCGTGAATAACCCAAAGTAAATTATCCAATACTCTGTATAAAACCAGCCGATCCCAACGATCGCAAGTCCGGTTAACATCACCATAAATCTCTGTTTAATTAAAAATCTCGGTGCAATAATCAGCGTGAGAGCTGCTATGATCCCTCCTGCTTTGAAAAAGCCCTGCAGAGAAATGAGACTGTAGATCCCAATCAATACTCCGACCGCAGATAGTGTATACCAAAGCCATTTGCGGTGCAGAGATATTCTGTTAGACAGTCTACCATTAGTATCAAGGTCCGGCGCCAATGCGGCTGTACTCCCAAGAAGCATAGCAAGTCCCGTTGCTGCCGGTTCCATATCATAATAAACAGCTGTACTTAACCCGATCGCTGTGCCAACAAGTGCATGTGATGCACCTTTCATAATCCTTCATCCTTTTCTATATGTATATAAAACCATTATAGCGAACGTATGATCGAACTTCCACAAACCAGCAAATTTCAATATTTTTTTATAATTCAGATTAACAGTGATTACTTAGGGTAAATAATGACTGTATCCAATCTTATACAGAAAGGGGTGACGGCATATGATGAGAATATTATGGTGGATTATTGTTATTCTTGTAGTGGTTTGGTTAGTTGGACTGCTATTAGATATTGCTGGTGGAATTATACATGTACTAATAATTATTGCAGTCATCTTAGTCATCTACAACCTGATAACCGGCAGGAAAAAATTATAGATAAAAACGCAGCCCCCAATCATTTGAGGCGCTGCGTTTTTATTATTTCAGAAATTCTTTAATTGCTTCCTGGTTCACTGCCCAGTCGAGTTCTAGCACTGATCCTGCCCCTTCATAGGTTGGTGTGGAATAAGATCCTTCGATCGGAACTGTTAACCTTTCCACTTCTCCACCACCGCTAAATAAAACGCTCGAAAACAGACGCAGTTTTGCAGTCTCCGGTAATGAAGTTTGTAAATAAGGCTGTACTGCACCAATTGTTTTTGGAGCCCTCGCAATAGAAGTAATGCTCACTGTGTGGTCAATTAACGCTTCAATCACCTGCTGCTGCCTGTTTACCCGTCCAAAATCACCTTCACTGTCAGCTCTGAAGCGGGCGTAGCCAAGTAATTCTTGTCCATTCAGTTGCTGATCGCCTGGTTCTAATGAAACTCCGATTTTTTCAGACATTGCTTTTTCGACATTTATGTCTACACCATCAGGCGCAATCGTATCAACAGCTGTCTCAAATGCTTTAAAATCAACAATCATATAATCATGGATCGGAATATCAAAGTTTTGATCAACTGTCTGCCTGAGCAGTTCAGGACCACCCAGATAAAACGCAGTATTTAATTTATATGGACCATATCCAGGTATTTCAGTGTAGATATCTCTCATTAAAGATACAAGTTTTATAGTGTCACTTTCATGGTCCCACTGTGCAATCATCATCGTATCAGATCTTGACTGTTCTTCCCCTCTACTGTCAACACCGATTAATAGAATGTTTCTTTTCCCATTTTCAGGTGATGACCGTTGAAAATCCTCACCCTGTATTAAATCCGGCGCAGCACCTTTAGAAGATTGATAGCCAATCCAATACTGACTGCCTGCGTACCCGGCAATGACCAGGATAAACAGAATAAATAAAGTAAACAGGAATTTGCCTTTTTTCAGTTTTCTTTTTCTTTTATGTCTTCGTTTTACTCTTGTTTCCATAGTTCCTCCTAAGTGTCTCAACACTTATTAATATTGTGATATTCATATAGACGCCTTGAAAGCATCATTCGTTACACTTTAAACCCTCTTTTTTAAAAAATCAAACCTTATTTCGGGAAAATCTGATCTAGTGATGGTAAAATAAATTATTCAATATTGGAGGTTTTACGATGAAATTAGAAAAAGCGACATTTGCAGGAGGATGCTTCTGGTGCATGGTTAAGCCCTTTGATCAGTTTGATGGAATTGAAAAAGTTGTTTCGGGTTATACCGGTGGACATATTAAAAATCCAACTTATGAAGACGTTAAATCAGGGGAATCGGGACACCGTGAAGCAGTAGAAATCACATTTAATCCTGAAGTGTTTCCTTATGAACAGCTTTTAGAAATTTACTGGCAGCAGGTAGATCCGACTGATGATGAGGGTCAGTTCCAGGACCGCGGGCCATCATATCGTGCGACGATTTTTTATCACAATGAAGAACAGCTGAAAAAAGCTGAACATTCTAAACAGGAACTTGCTGATTCAGGGCGTTTTAAGAAGCCTGTTATTACGCCAATTGAACCGGCTTCAGTATTCTATACAGCTGAAGATTATCATCAGGATTTTTATAAAAAAGAACCTGAAGCATATAAAAAAGACAGAGCACAATCGGGCAGAGATGAATTTATTGAAAAACACTGGTAATAATGAAAAAGGAAGGCCGCGACTGATCGCGACCTTCCTTTTTTAAATCATTTTAATTAATAACGCATCAAATATGAACCAAACGCCTGCAATCATTCCTCCAAGTGCGAAGAATAAGATGATGACATTACGTTTCACATGGTCTTTTCTCATTTGGTATGTGAATAACAGACTGGAGATTAGACAAATGATGATACCTGTAATCAATGACTACACCCCTCTTTTATTTCCCCACACATAAGTGTGCAGCTGAGGCAGTACACGTACCTGATTCAGTTGAGGGTTTTCCATGACCTGATCAATCAGCCATTCATAGCGGGATATCAGATTTGGAATTAATTGCTCGTCTCTCTCTTCATGCACCTGATCATTCCCCACCTGAAGATAAAAAGGGACGCCTGGATAACGCTTGTGAAGGTCTTCAGCATACGCAAGATCCAATTCATCAAAAATGACTACTTTAAGAGAGTAATCATTCTTTCCTTCACGAAGTTTAAGAATAATATCATCAAGAATACCCATGTTCGGCTTCATCTTAGAGCTGGGCGGCTTGGGAGAAAGCGTAAGATCATCTATATCCCAAAACCAGTCCTGCCAGATGCTTCCCTGTGTCTCAAGCGCAACCTGGATTCCTTCTTCATGCAGAAGGTCAATAAGTTCGGCAAGGTTCTTAAGTAACGCAGGATTTCCTCCAGATATCGTCACGTGATTAAATAAATCTTTACCGGTTTCTTTTAACTCATTATAAATCTCTTCAGCTGTCATCCGTTTGATTTCATCTTTTGCACTGCCATCCCATGTAAAAGCAGAATCACACCACGAACAGCTGTAATCACACCCTGCAGTCCTGACAAACATGGTTTTCTGACCAATCACCATACCTTCACCCTGTACGGTTGGTCCGAAAATCTCAAGCACCGGAAACTTCTTTTTAGCCTTTTCCATTTACAAGTTACCTTCTTTCTTCGGACGGTACAGTACATAGCTCGTTGGCGTTTCACGCAGAAACACTTGAAGGCATGTTGGTGTATTTTCAGTCTGCTGCAGGTGCTCCTCTATAATCTCCCAGATAGACCTTGCAACGACTTCTGTTGTAGGAAAACGGTCAGAATCATCTTCAGAGAAAATCTGATCGTCATTTAATAATGTATGATCAAAACGGTCGTGTACAAGCTGCTTTATCTTTTTAAAATTAATCAGAAAACCTGCATGATCAAGATCATCACCTGCAACTGTAATATTTACATAGTACGTATGGCCATGCACAAATCGGCACTTGCCGGCACCGTCTGCAGGGATCGCATGAGCAGCTGAGAAGTGAAAATCTTTGTTTAATTCGTAAGAATAATGATGGTTTGGAGCGGGATAAATCTGCTGCATCATTTGATTTCCTCCTTCTCAGCTAGATATTCGTTCATACCTTTCAGGCGTAACTTACACGATGGACATTCTCCGCAGCCATCACCTTTTATACCGTTATAACAAGTAATCGTCTGGTTTCTTACATAATCAAAACGATTTAGCTGATCTGCAAGTTCCCACGTTTCTTTTTTATCAAGCCACATTAAAGGTGTATGGAACACAAAATCCTTATCCATTGATAAGTTGACTGACACATTCAGTGATTTAACAAAAGCATCCCGGCAATCAGGATAGCCACTGAAATCTGTCTCACAAACACCTGTTACAATATGCTTTGCCTCCACCTGATGAGCAAGTACTGATGCAAATGATAGAAACATCAGGTTTCGTCCCGGAACAAATGTTGAAGGAAGCTCTCCTTCTTTTTCCGTAATTTCTTCATCTCTTGTCAGTGCTGACGGCGCCAGCTGATTCAGCAGACTCATATCAAGTATATGGTGTCTAATGTTCAGATCGCTGGCAATTTCTTTTGCTGCCTCAATCTCAGTAGCATGGCGCTGCCCATATGCAAATGTCACAGCTTCAACAGCATCAAATTTTTCAAGTGCCCAGAACAGGCATGTTGTACTATCCTGTCCGCCACTAAAAACAACGATTGCTTTATTTTTATCCATAAAAAAAGCTCCTCTCCTGTTCATGATTTGGTCATGAAAGAAGTAAGAGTGTTCACGAGTTCACTAAAAAAAGCAGGTATTTCCCTGCATTTGGCCTAGTTTTTTATAGAGGGATGGTCGCGAACCTCTTTACCTATTCATTTATTATTATTATCTTAACACATGTCTGTACCTCTTGGAAGCCGCAAGCGTACTTGCGGCTAATATCATTAGAAATTTTGTGGATTCGGTACGACTTCGATATTTCTGCTCCCTTTGACCATATCGCTGCCACAGATTGGACACTGCTGTTTCTCTTGTCCTTTTACAGAAAAGTTATCACGCATCCAGACATTACATCCGTCAGCTGAACATTCCCATACGTCTGTCTCTTCTTTTTGAATTTCTTCAGTTGGTTTTCTTTGAAACATCACTGATTGTCCCCTTTCAGTTACAAAATCAGGTTTTATCTGCATGAGATAAAAAGGGATCTTGTAATGCTTTATCTTATAGTATATCATTACACATTTCCTATTATACACTATTTTAAAATCTTTTGCTTGATCTGATGGAAAACAAAAAACAGCCGCAAAAACGGCTGCTCTCACATTTATTCAGGAGTTCCTGGACGAGGTGGTTTATCCTCCTGATCTTCCTGCTGTTCATTATAATATTGTACAGATGTCTGTGCACCTTCTGACATCATTTTGTCATCTTCGTGAGAATAATCAGTCGTCTTCTCACCTGTTTTATAATTGTCGTATGATTTTTTTGCATCATCAACCATCTGACTCATTTTAACTTTTGAATCTTCAAATACTGTTTTAGCCTTATCCCTGTTTTCTTTTTTCTTGAAATATGCAGCACCTGCTGCACCAAGACCAAGTAATGCTAATCGTTTAAATCCCATTGTAAAGCCCTCCTCTTTCATTCATATTATCTTTATTTCCTTAATTGTTTTTTTTAAAACATCTATTTTAATTCGGAGTTGCTACTAAGTATGATTCATTAGGTAATAATCAAGGAAAAGGGAAATAAGAACTTGTAGGAGGGATATTATGAGTAAAGATAACAAGCATCAAGACCAGCCTGATCGAATCAATAGTGACCGGAAGAATATCCTTGATCGTCATGAGGATGAAAAACATACTGACCCTGTTCCAGTAGAAGATCAGAAAATTGATCAGAAGAACGAAAAGAAAAAAAGACATACACAGTCTGATTCTTCTTCAGACGGATTGCTGGAAACAGAAAAATGATGGATGTATGAAATCACCTTTTTATGTTAAAATAAGTGTGTAGGATTCCTCTAGCCAATGGCCAAATTCATCATGGAGGTGGCTTAGTTATGAAGCGAAACCGAGATGAGCTGTTAAGGGACTATCAGCCGGAGGAAACAATGCACATAAAAACAGATCAGCTGCTTTCTACCGGCTTACGGGAAGATGAAGTTCAGGAGATTACTGAGTATCAGGAAGACGGCTGGCAGTATGTAGATGAAGAATATTGAAAAGAACCCCCCGGCTAAAAAATTAGCCGAGGGGTTTTGTTGTACTGAATTATTTAACTGGAAACAAATGTGCCACCGTTAATATGAATCGTCTGTCCTGTCATGTATGAACTGTCATTTGATGCAAGCAATACATAAGCAGGTGCCAGCTCTGCAGGCTGTCCAGGTCTTTCCTGAGGGTTTTCCGCTCCAAATTCAGCGACCTGTTCACTATCAAACGTTGACGGAATTAATGGTGTCCAGATCGGTCCAGGTGCAACTGCATTTACTCTGATTTTCCGATCATTTAATGATTTTGCAAGTGACCTAGTAAAGCTCGTGATTGCACCTTTTGTAGATGAATAGTCAATTAGCTGTTCATTTCCGGCATATGCAGTCACTGAACTTGTATTAATAATTGCACTTCCTTCTTTTAAATGATTAAGGGAAGCTTTCACCAGATGGAACATCGAGAATATGTTTGTTTTGAATGTTTTTTCAAGCTGTGCTGCTGAAATATGTTCTATTGAATCCTGCGGGTGCTGTTCAGCTGCGTTATTCACTAAAATATCGAGACCACCGAACTCTTTTACTGTACTTGATACGGCAAGCTTACAAAATTCTTCATTTCCAACATCTCCGCTCAAAATTAAACACTTTGCGCCATATGCCTGTACCTCTTCTTTTGTCTGCTTTGCATCATCATGTTCATCCAGATATACGATCGATAAATTTGCGCCTTCTTTTGCATAGGCAATAGCTGCTGCTTTTCCGATTCCGCTGTCTCCGCCGGTAATAAGCGCCGTTTTCCCTTTAAGTTTTCCGCTCCCTTTGTAATTTTTATCATCATGTATCGGCTCAGGATTCATTGCAGATGTTTCTCCGGGCTGCTTCTCCTGATGCTGACTTGGCTGACCTTTCTTCTGAATGTTTGAAAATTCCATCGTCCCACTCCTTAAATCTTCGTATTCTTTAACCTTTAGTACATGTAATAACCAATTAACGCCAGATGCAAACCAAGTGGTATTTTAGATAGATAAAACCGCCTGCTACACTGACAGGCGGTTTACGTGATGTTCTGTTATTAATGTACCCTGATTAACGGGTTTTAATGTCATGATCTGGAACCCGGCAAACTGATTACCCAGTCGTTCTGCGATTAAACCCGTTTTCGCGTTTTCTGCAAAAACAGAAATGCATGGCCCGGCTCCACTGATTGTGACAGCGAATGCTCCAGCGTAACAGGCAGTTTCTTTTATTGCTTCAAGCTGCGGGAAGAACGCTTTTCTGTATGGTTCATGAAAAGTATCTTTCATCATCACTTTCCCAGCTTTGTTAAAGTCTCCGGTGATAAGTGAGGCTACTAAGACATTCGCAGCTGCACTTGTTAACACTGCACTGCGATGGGTCATTTCTTCTGGCAATACACCTCTTGATTCTTCCGTTTCAAGTTCCTCTTCAGGTGCCATTATCAGAACAGAGAACCCTTCAACAGGTATAGACACGCTTACAAGTTCATCATCTTCAAATCTTGATACAGTTAATCCCCCTGTGAGTGAAGCAGACACATTATCCGGGTGTCCTTCAATCGCAGAAGCTGCTCTGATTTGCTCATCGGTGCTCAGCTGCAGATTCATCAATCTGTCTGCAATGGTGATACCAGCAGCAATCGCTGCTGCGCTGCTGCCGAGACCTTTTGATAATGGAATTTCTGAACTAACAGTTAAAGCAGCTTCAGGGCAAGACTTCCCTGCATCTTTAGCCACTTTTTGAATCGTTTTTAGTATCAGGTTTGTTTCATCCGTGGGCAAATGCTGAAATTCTTTGCCTTTATAAGATACTTTCCAGGCAGAGTGAGACTCTACGTGAATCGACTGGATTACGGGCAGTGCAAGACCGATTGAATCAAAACCCGGGCCCAGGTTTGCAGTGGACGCCGGAGTTTTAACAGTGAATGAAGAGAAACTCACAGTTTCACCTCTCCCTTCAATTCACTTCTTAATGCTTCAATCTCAGCTTTAATCACTAGTGGTTCAAGGTCAGATACATGTATCGCCGTTTCAGGATCTTTTAATCCATTTCCAGTCAGGACAGCCGCTACTGTAGAACCTTTTTCAATTTCACCAGCAGCAAGCCGCTTTTTAATTGCCGCAATCGGTGCACATGATGCAGGTTCTGCAAATACACCTTCACGTTTTGCAATCAGCTGATAAGCTTCCAGAATTTCTTCATCCGTCACTTCTAATATATGACCCTCTGATTCTTTTAAAGCATTTAATGCAAGGTCCCAGCTTGCAGGATGTCCGATTCTGATAGCTGTCGCAACTGTTTCAGGCTGATCAAATACTCTGCCATGTACAATTGGAGCGGCTCCTGATGCCTGCGCTCCAAGCAGCCTAGGAAGACGTCCGCCATGTTTTTGGTGATATTCAGTGAAGCCTTTCCAGTAGGCTGAAATATTCCCGGCATTCCCAACAGGTAAAGCCAGAATATCCGGTACATCGCCAAGCTGATCAATCACTTCAAACGCTGCTGTTTTCTGTCCTTCAAGCCGGTAGGGATTAACAGAGTTCACAAGCGTAATATCCTCTTCCTCACTGATTTTTCTCACAAGGTTCAGTGCTTCATCGAAATTTCCTTCAATTGAAATGATTTCTGCACCATACATACGTGCCTGTGCCAGTTTGCCAAGCGCGATCTTCCCTTCAGGAATGACAACGATTGTACGCAACCCCGCTCTTGCACCGTAAGCTGCTGCCGCTGCTGACGTATTCCCTGTAGATGCACAAATAATCGCTTTACTGCCTTCTTCCTTCGCTTTAGCAACAGCCATGACCATCCCCCGGTCTTTGAATGAGCCTGTAGGGTTTGCACCTTCTGTTTTTACATAAAGAGAGATGCCCCACTCCTTAGAGAGGTTTTCTAAATGAATGAGTGGTGTATTCCCTTCATTTAAGCTCAGTAAAGGCGTCTTGTCTGTAACCGGCAGCCACTCTTTGTATTGTTCAACTAAACCTTTCCAGCGCATTAGCGGTCGCCTCCTTCTACTCTGTACTGACTGATAATTGTTTTAACTACGTCCGAACCATTTAATTCTTCTATGATCTTATGATGATTTTTTCTTGATACAGGATGCGTGATCAGAATCACTTCTGCTTCCCCTTCCTTCTCACCAGGACGCTGGATAATAGAACTTAGACTTGCTTCATACTTTCCGTATATATCCGTCAGGCTTGAAAAGACCCCGATTTTATCTTTGACGAGCAGCCTATGGAAGAACTGAGCATGCTGCTGATCTTCCTTTTTAATCTGGCGGTCATTGACATAGTCGATATGTCTTGCACCAGCAACACCAAGCAGGATATTCCTGCATGCTGCAATCACGTCAGATACAACTGAAGTGGCTGTAGGCATAGATCCCGCTCCAGGACCGTAAAACATCGTTTCTCCGACTGCGTCACCATACACATAGACTGCATTATATTCATTTCTTACTGCAGCAAGCGGATGTGAAGCTTTTAAAAATACAGGCTCTACTGCCACATCTACTCCTTCGTCATCTTTTTCAGCAAATCCAAGCATTTTCACACTGTATCCAAACTGCTCAGCCAGTGCCATATCTTCAGCAGTGATGTTTGTCATGCCTGTTACTTCCACATCATCAAGATAGACTTCCATTGAAAATGCAAGCGTTGCAAGAATCGCCATTTTTCTTGCAGCATCAAACCCCTCTACATCTGAAGTCGGATCGCTTTCAGCAAACCCTAGAGCCTGAGCTTCTTTTAATGCATCTTCATAGCTCCAGCCTTCTTCTTTCATTTTAGTCAGGATGTAATTAGTTGTTCCATTAACGATCCCCATGATTGTTGAGATACGGTCCGAAGCTAAACCGTCTTCAAGCGTTCTGATAATCGGTATACCGCCTGCTACACTTGCTTCATAATAAAGATCAGCGTGATGTTTTTCTGCAAGCTTTAATAAAGAATGGCCATGCAGCGCCATTAAATCTTTATTGGCAGTAATAACCGCTTTACTTGCTTTTAATGCTTTTTCAATTGCTTGATGAGCTTCTTCAATTCCGCCCATAACTTCTACAATCACCTGGATGGAATCATCCTGAATGACGTCGTTAATATCAGTCGTTAATTCACTTCCGTTTATATCAGCATCACGGTTTTTTTCAATATTCCGCACCGCAATTTTTTTAATTTTTACTTCAGCACCGAGTTTCTGGGATAGCTGCTTTTCATTTTCTCTGATCATTGTGGCTACACCACTGCCTACTGTACCGAAACCTAACATTCCTACGTTAATTTGCTTTTCCATCCTACGCACCTGCTTTCACTGCTTTGTTCTTTTTAAAAATACATATGTTTTTGATATACGGACAATTATAGCCCTGAGATTACAGCGTGACAACCCATTAAACCGAAGTTTTTGACGAATTCAGAAAGCAAACGCTTACATCATTCCGGTTCTTTCATTTTACTGTGGTACAGGTCCCGAAACTGTGAGAAACTAATAGTAGATTTTTCTGGGAGTGAAAGTATTGATAAAATTATTTAATTTTGCCGGGACGGCCCTGGCCATCATCATTTTTAATGTGATGCTAATGTTGATCCTGAATGCCGGCTTTATAGAAGTATCTTTCTTTGCTGGTATTGCAAGTATTGTAGCTATTCGCTTTTTTACCGCTCCGGGTAACTATGCAAAAGCAAACCGGCAGCCTGCTGAGTCATCTTTATCTACTGTGCAGTTTGAAGAAAAAAAGAAGTATTTATACCCGAAGCTAATTGAAGGAACCAGCATTGCCTATACAGCATTATCACTTGCAGCGGTTTTTATCACTTATTATGAATATTTAACGTAACAAAAACAGCACATACTGAAATGTGCTGTTTTTGTTTCACTTTTATAGGGTAAAGCAGGTTAGGTAGAGCTACGTATAGGAGGCACTGATATGATCGATCAACCATGGTTTTTAGCTGTAATCGATACCCGACCTAACGAATTTGAGGGCTACCATTACAGCGTTTGTTTTATAAACCAGTCAGATACAGTAATTGATCAGCTTACTTATACGGTTTCAGGGCATATAAACGCCTATCATCATCCGATAACAGCTGAAGAAACCAGGGAACTTGGAGAACTTAAGCCACACTACGTAGTAGAAATTGAGCATGTGCCAAAAAAGGGGTTTATCGGGGATCTGACCTATTCATTTGAACTGGTCTATCAAGGTCAGATAGAAACGCTTACCTTTTTTATCCCGAAACAGCTCACTGGTGCAGCCTTTTCTTTATATGATTTACCTGTTGTACACCAGAGAGGATATTTCTTTCTGGGTGAATCTCAAAATCTGAAGGAGTGACAAAATGAATTTAAATGAGCGATTACAAAATGAAAAGCTGCTGCCTTTAGCAGACAAACCAAACAATGTATCAACCCAAACCGATGATCCGGACAAAAGACTTGAACCACTTCCTTATAGAGGAACAAAAGAAGAATCAAAACAGCGAATAAAATCTATTTTGGAATCAATGGAAAAAGTGGTCATTAAAAATGAAAACGACTCAATGATCTACGCTATCGAAACTTCTTCTTTTTTTAAGTTTAAAGATGATATTGATTTTTTATTTTCAGATGAAGAAAAAGTGATTCATTTCCGGTCTGCTTCAAGGGTGGGTCATTCTGACTTTGGCGTGAATAAAAAGCGGATGAAAACAATCCGTGAATTGTATATGGAGGAGATTTGATGGAACGGTATCAGGCAGTCATTATAGGCGGCGGATCAGCAGGTATGACAGCTGCTTCCGGTATGGCTTCATTAGGGGCAAAGGTAGCATTAATTGAAAAAAGAGATTCCCTTGGCGGAGATTGTCTCCATTTTGGATGCGTGCCATCTAAAGCACTTATTAAAACAGCTAATATGTCTCATGATATGCATGCTGCAGCAGAATTTTTAGGTCTTCAGATCAGCGGTGAACTCAGTTTTGAAAAAGTAAAAGAGAGAATCAACGAGGCAAGAAATACAATACAATCTCATGACAGTAGTGACAGATTTACAGAACTTGGCGCAGATGTGTATTTCGGTGAAGCTTCTTTTGAGTCAGATCATATCATCAACATTGCTGATGGACCATCCATTTATGCTGAAAAAGTGGTCATTGCAACAGGGTCAAAACCTGTAATTCCACCTATTGACGGAATTGACACAGTTCCTTATGTAACAAATGAATCTATATTCGACCTCTCTTCTCTTCCTGAAAGACTCGGGGTAATCGGTGGAGGAACAGTAGGCCTTGAAATGGCACAGGCATTTTCAAGACTTGGATCAGACGTAACAGTGTTTGAAGGTGCGGGTCAACTCTTCTCAAAAGAAGACCGCGATATTACACGATTTATGGAGAATGAAATAAGCAAGGAATTAAATATCAGATTAAACACGAAAGTTGTAAAAGCGGAATATAAGAATGAAACAACTCATTTGACGATTGAGCAAAAAGGACAGCAATCAACTGAAGAATTTGATGTGATTTTAGTAGCTGCCGGAAGAAAGCCCGCGATTGATTCTTTAAATCTGGAACAGGCAGGCATTGAAAAAGTAAAAGGATTTATTCATACTGATTCAACCTTTAGAACGTCAAGACCACATATATTTGCTGTTGGGGATACAATTAATACTCTTCCCTTTACACATGCAGCAGGTGAAGAAGCAAAGACGGTTGTTTCTAATGTATTATTTGGTCTACGTAACACGCTGGATCACAGCAATACGCCGTGGGTCACGTTCACAATGCCTGAAGTGTTCCATCTTGGACTGACTGAACAGGAAGCTGAAGCGAAAAAAATTGATTATAAAGTATTCAGAGCACACCTGAATGAGGTTGACCGCTTTATTACCGCTCATGAAACAAGAGGATTTGTAAAATTTATCACTGATAAAAAAGGTTATATAATTGGCGCTCACGCTGCAGGTACAGATGCAGGAGAATGGATGCAGCTTGCAGTATTTGCAAAGAAAAATAAGATGAAAATCGGTACATTATCCAGAATGGTCTACACTTATCCTGTAAAAGCCGGTGCAGTTCAAAAAGCGGCTGATGTATTCTGGAGAGAAAAACTTTTTGACGGACCACTTCCGACACTTACTAAAAAGTTTTTTGAATTCAAATATAAACTTTCAGGTGGAAAATCCGCATCTGAGGAACAGCCGGAGACATAAAAAAAAGCAGCCAGATGGCTGCTTTTTTATCGGATCTGACCATTTCCGGTCATAACATATTTAATTGTAGTTAGTGCAGGGAGCCCCATTGGCCCACGTGCATGTAGCTTCTGAGTGGAAATGCCAATCTCAGCACCAAAGCCTAATGCACTGCCATCAGTAAATCTTGTTGAAGCATTTTGATAGATCGCTGCAGCATCAACCATTCCTTTAAAACGTATTGCAGTTTCTTCGTTTTCACTCACAATTGCCTCTGAATGCTTTGTGCCATATTTGTCAATATGAGCAATGGCTTCATCTACGTCTGACACGATTTTCATCGCAATATCAAGACTAAGGAATTCGTTAGCCCACTGATCTTCTCCTGCTTTTTCTGCTCCAGGAATCACTTCGCATGCCGCTTCGTCACCATGCACTGTAATATTGTGCTCTTTAAGTGTCTCAATCAGCTCTTCCTTGTGTGCATGAAGGAAGGCTTCATGGATAATCACGGTTTCTGCAGCATTACATACTGCCGGACGGTCAGTTTTTGCATTCACAAGGATTGCAAAAGCTTTTTTTGCGTCTGCATCTTTATCAATATAGATATGGCAATTCCCTACTCCTGTTTCAAGTACTGGTACAGTTGCATTATTCACAACAGCAGAGATCAGTTTGCCACCGCCTCTTGGAATTAAAACATCAATGTGTTCTTTCATTGTAAATAGTTCTTCAGTTGCCTGACGGTCTGTACTATCGATAAACTGAACAGCATCAGATGAAATTTCAGTTTCTTCAAGCGCCAGTTTCATGACGCTGACAATTTGTCTATTTGAATTAATCGCAGAAGATCCGCCTTTTAACACAATTGCATTTCCTGATTTCAGCGCGAGCCCCGTGGCATCTGCAGTAACGTTTGGACGCGCTTCATAGATCATACCGATTACGCCAAGCGGTACACGTATTGTCTGGACATTAAGACCATTTTCAAGTGTCCACTCATCAGTTACCTCACCAGAAGGATCTTCAAGCTGCGCTACCTGACGAAGACCATCAGCAAAGTCCTTTACACGGTCTGTATCAAGTGCAAGACGGTCCATATAAGCAGCATCATAGCCCGCTTCACGTCCATTAGAAAGGTCTTTTTCATTTGCTTCAAGAATCGCTGCAGTGTTTTTTTCAAGGTGATCAGCAATTGTTAATAAGGCTTTATTTTTTGTTTCAGTTGAAAGTAATCCAAGTTCTTTTGAAGCTTTTTGTGCTAATTGCGCCTGTCGTTTTACGTTTACTTTTGTCATTGTAGTCATCAAACCACTCCTTGTGAGATTTTGGTTTCTGTCATAAGCTCTGTCAAATTTATCGTTTATTTAAACACCCAGCGGTATTGCTACATCAAGTTCACATACAAATGATTCACTGTTCATAGCAGCTTCTTCCTTTTGATCATTACGGTCTAATTGGAATTTCTCCAGATCTTTTGAAGAGTAATTTACTACACCAAGTCCAAGCTTGTTATTATCTGTATCAAGAATTCTGACTACACTGCCTTTCTTGAAGTAACCGTTTATCTGATAGATCTGGCTTGGCTGGAGGTTCCCTTTTTCATTCACAATCACATCTTTTGCATCTTTATCAATCAGGATTTCACCCTCAGGACCTGAATTAAAGGCAATCCATTGACGTTTTCGGTCAAGGTTCACATCAATTTTTTCAATATCAAAATAAGTGCCGCGCGCAGTTTCTTTTACCGCTTCAACGATAATATCTTTCACGCCGGCTTTACCGAGAAATGAAGGAATACCGGAAGCCATTGAGATTTTAAAGGCATCAATCTTGGATCTCATACCGCCAGTACCGACAGCTGATCCTGGCTCACCTGCCATATCTTCAATCTGAGGTGTAATCTCTGATACTTCTTTTAACAATTCAGCATCAGGATTCTTCCTAGGGTCATCATTATATAATCCATCAATATCGGATAGAATGACCAGCTGATCAGACTCTACAAGACCTGCCACTTTTGCTGATAGCGTATCATTATCACCAAATCTTAAGCGGTCAGTCGTTACCGTATCATTTTCATTTACAATCGGAACAATTCCACGCTCTAAAAGAACGTTAATTGTATTTCTTACATTGTTATAGCGTGTTTCATCGGAGAAATCGCTGCGCGTAATCAGAATCTGTGAAGCAGCGTATCCATGTGAAGTAAATAACTCAGAGTAAGTTTCAATTAAACGACCCTGACCGATTGCCGCTGCTGCCTGTTTTTCCGGCAGAGATGATGGACGGTTAACAAAACCAAGTGTTCTGTATCCTGCTGCTACTGCACCAGATGATACGAGTACGACTTCGTGTCCATCGTCTTTCAGTTCTGCTACCTGGTCTGTGATCCGCTGAATTTTTCTCCGGCTGATATCACCTGATGAACTTGTTAAAGAACTGCTTCCAATTTTAATTACGACTCTCTTTTGATTATCCGATGTCATGCTATCACTCCTGATTTTAAAATTTCTATATCTGTTCAGTTACTGTACTGTTACTTTTGCCAATTGTTCAGTAATTTCTTTTGACCTGTTCATCGCACCTTCAATTGCTGCTTTAATTGCTGTACCTCCGCCATTTTTGTTCAGCGCATCAAGGCCTGCAGCAGTTGTGCCATTTGGTGATGTTACGTTTTGTCTCAGTTCAGTTGGCGTTTCTTCACGTTCAATCATCATTTTTGCAGCTCCAAGAATCGTTTGTGCACCAATCTCTCTAGCCTGCTGTACGTCCATACCGTTTTCCTGAGCAGTTTTTTCGATATGCTCCATTAAATAGTAAAAGTATGCAGGACCGCTGCCGGCAATTCCCGTAAATAGGTCCATCTGATCTTCTTCAATGACATAAACCTCTCCAATAGAAGATAGTAGGCTCTTAGCAAGCTTGACGTTCTTCATCGTAACGTTTTGCCCCGGTGAAATCGCCGTTGCTGATTCTCTCAGCATACTTGACGTATTTGGCATTACACGGACAACCTGCTGACCATCATTTAGATGTTCTTCCATAAATTCTGTTGAAATCCCCGCTAGCACACTCATAACAACCTGATCCGGTCTGATATAATCTTTAATAGATTGTAATGAGCTTTCAGCGTCTTTCGGTTTCATCGCCAGGAATATCACATCATATGAAGATAACTGCAATTTATCTCTCATGATTCCCTGAATGCCATATTCGTTATGAAGTTCAAGTAAACGGTCAGCGTTGCTTCTATTTGTTGCAGTAACCTGGCGCGGCTCTAGTGTTCCAGTTTTTACGATCCCTGAAATCATTGCCTCTGCCATATTTCCTGCGCCAATAAATGCTACTCTTAAGTCGTTAGCCATAATGCCCATCTCCTTTGTTTTCATCAGTATTTTCAAATGTATTGTTCGCTTTTTTGTTCGCTTTTTTAATCACGAGTATTATCGTAACATGTAGGGAAACACACGCAAGGGAAAACCTGAAAGTAATGAGTTAAATGCAGATACGGAGAGTGAAAGCGCTATCAAAGGGGTGAGATTTCGTCTAATTGCGAATTATGGCTTCTCAGCGTATCAGATCATTGAATATCACGATATTTAAATATAAGAATTTAACCTCTTCCTATGTATATAGGGTTATAACTAATTCAACTAAAAAGAGTCCTGAAAAATAATATATTTTTCAGGACTCACCGCTATTTACTCAGTTTTACATCGAGATTGAATTTATCCAACAGGTCATTTACTAGTTTCCTGTGGTATTCATCGCTTACAACTCCATGAGAACCTCTAATGATCTCAGTTGCATAGTGAAGCGGCGGTGCTGCCTCATTTACCGGATCAATCACAATAAATGTCATGCTCTTTTCATAACGAATACCATCTACTGTTACATCTACCATAGCAGGTCTGTACATCCCGCTGTCTACTCCTTCACGGTGGAACAGATATTCTATTGCTTTCTGATTTACTTTATAGAGTACACCTTCACCAGTGCCCCCTGTTTCAAGAATATTTGCTCTACCACCATCATGAACATTTAAAGAATAATTCATTTCAAGCCTGTCAACTTTTCCGCCGCCAATTTTATTTATAAAGAGGTGATCTACTTTAGCCAGTTTGAACCTTTCATCATCCATACAGGACCCATAAGCAAAATAATACTGAATCGGACGGTCCATTTCCATATGAATCAGCCAGTCATTAAATCTGATTTCTTCAAATAGTTCTTCTTCAGGTACTGCTGTTTGCGTATAAGCCTCCAATTCTCCAAGGTGATCTGTGAAAACTGTTATTTTTACAAGCTCTCCATTTAAAGACATCATTTTCTTTAAATCTTCACTTTTATCAGAAGTGACTTCATACAGCTCACCATAAGATCTTTCATTTACTCCTGGTTTAAGGATTGGATCAAGGTGATTTGCCAAATACAGTTTACCAAGTGTCCACGCCTGTGAAGCTAATAACTGTTCATTTTTCAGCATTTCATCTCTACTTCCATGCTTTCTTAACGTTCCATAGACAAAAAATAATTCGCTCATCTCATAATCCCCTTTTAATTTTTATTTATTCGTACACTTGTTCGTGATACACTTATTTTGGTGATCATTATGAATCTAATTAGATGGAGTTATGCAGGACGCGGAAGAGTAAGGGCATACTTTGATGAGTTTCCGCATTCAGTTGTGCATTTATCCAGAATCCGCAGAAAATACTTTGTCCGGTTTGTTAACTGGAGCAATCTTGATCCCGTTGTCAGCCGCGACGATCTCTGCGCGATAGAAAAATCTGTGAACATGGCACTTGCTGATGAGTTTACGATAAAGAATCAGAAATAAAATTGCAAGTTCCATAAGCCTATCGATTTAAAAAAGGGTGCCCGCGGGCACCCTTTTTTAATTATTCATTTTCAGGCCCTTCATCCCAGCAATCTGTATTTTTGAGATTAGGAATATTTTTAGTATAGAACACAGGATCAAGTCCCTGTCTTTTTTGACGCTTATAATCCTGAAGTACTTTGAATGCAAGAGGTGCCATCAGCGATATAGCGATAAGGTTAAGTAAAGCCATTGTCCCCATCGAGACATCCGCCAGGTTCCATACAACACCAAACTCCTGAACAGCTCCAAAGTAAACCATTCCAACCACAATGAAGCGGTATATATTCACATAAAGCATATTATTTCTGATAAATTCAATATTTGTTTCACCATAGTAATAGTTACCAACAATTGAACTGAAAGCAAACAGGAAGATCGCGACACTTATGAAGGCCGCCGCCCAGTCCCCAACATGATAGGTAAGTGCATCCTGTGTGAGCTGGATCCCATCACTGCCGTTTAAATATTCGTTAGACATAATGATGATCAGTGCAGTCGCTGTACAGATAATAATTGTATCAACAAATACGCCAAGCGCCTGAATAAGTCCCTGTTTTGCAGGATGTGTTACACCGGCTGTCGCAGCTGCATTTGGTGCACTACCCATACCTGCTTCATTTGAGAAAAGACCTCTTTTTACACCATTTAGAATTGCTGCACCAATACCACCTGATACGACTTCAGTAAAACCAAATGCGTTACTGAAAATGATCTGGAACATTGGAAATACAAGGTCAAGATTAGTAAATAACACATATAGTGCAAGGAGCAGATACAGTATCGCCATGATTGGGACCACAATACTTGTTACCGCTGCAACCCGCTTAACCCCACCAAAGATCACAACTGCAGTCAGGACGACTAGCACTAGTCCGACAATTTGACGATCCCATCCAAATGATCCTTCTAATGCGAGTGAGATCGTATTAGACTGAACGGAATTAAATACAAGTCCAAACGTAATAGAAATAATAATTGCAAAAATAATACCAAGCCATCTTGCATTAAGTCCTTTTTCCATATAATATGCAGGTCCGCCCCGGAACCCGTCTTTATTATCATCAACTTTGTATACCTGAGCAAGTGTGGACTCTACGAAAGCTGTGGCTGAACCGACAAGAGCGATGACCCACATCCAGAATACCGCTCCAGGACCACCCAGGGCAATTGCAGTAGCTACCCCAGCAAGGTTCCCAGTACCTACTCTTGATGCTGTAGAAATAGTAAAAGCTTTAAAAGAAGAAATTCCTCTTCTGCCTTTTGAAGAAATCGTTGTTTTTTCAGTCAGGAGTTTCAACATATCACCAAACGAAGTGAATTGCAGGAAACGTCCTCTGATTGTAAAGTATAATCCGCAGCCAATTAATACGACAATCAATATGTAATTCCACAAAAATCCGTTAATTGTTGTGGCTGCTTCATCAATAAATGAAACGATCTGTAAAGTATTCAAATAAGCTCCCCCTTATCATATTAAATTAAGAAATGGAAGAAAGCGGTACCTTCTTCCATTCCCTAGTATACGCATTTCTTAAACCTCTTCTGAAACGATATTTTTCCACACCTGAACGACATTTCCCTTTTCGTTTTCATCGACTATAAATGAACCGTTTGAGTATCTGTCATTGTTGCGCAAAGATGACGCACTGATCACTGTCCGATCACCTTTTTCAGTTGTGAGTACAAATTCATCGGTGCGGCTCGCATTAAACAGCTGCACTAGACGATGTGGGTTTCGTTTCAGTTCCCTTAGCATAATCAAACCTCTCTTAGCCCTTGAACCTTTTTCAAATTCAGACACCGACATTTTTTTTACCGCACCTCTGTGAGTGACAGCAATCAGGCTGTCCTCATCTTCTGCAAGGATTGCAGAGACAACAAAATCATTATCTTTCAGATTGATTCCTTTTACACCTGCTGCACGCTGTCCTACAAGGCTGACTTCTTCTTCAGCAAACCTCAGTCCATACCCAAAGTGAGTAGCTAACATAAGCGTGCGCTTGCCGTCTGTTCTGTATACAGCAATTAATTCATCATCTTTTTTCACATTTAAAGCAACAAGAGTCCGTGCAGTACGCTGAGCGTGATAAAGATTCAACTCTGATTTCTTAACCATTCCTTTTTTGGTTATAAATATGAGTGAATCGTGAGCAAAGCTCCTGACACCTTCAGCATGAATAATCTCTTCATCTCTGTCTGCTGATACAATTGACGAAAAGTGCTGACCGAGGTCTTTCCATCTGATATCGGGCAGCAGGTGAACCGGGAAGTGAATATAGTTCCCCTTATTCGTAAAGAGAAGCAATGAATCAGTTGTATTAATGTTTTGTAATGATAGAAGCCTGTCTGTATCTTTCATCGCAAGATCATTCCCGTTTGACGCTGCATAAGACCGTTGAGAAGTACGTTTAATATATCCATCTTTTGTGACTGACACATAAACGTCTTCACTTGCTACTAAAACTTCCATATTGATTTTAATTTCCTCTATATCCTTTTCAATCACTGAAAGTCTGGTGTTTTCATATTGCTTCTTGATTGCTTTTAATTCTTTTTTAATTACTGAAAGTAATTTTGCATCACTTGTTAAGATGGCATCAAGCTGACTGATTTTTTGATCAAGCTCAGCTGATTCTTTTTGAAGTGCAGTTACATCTGTATTAGTCAGGCGGTAAAGCTGTAATGATACGATTGCTTCAGCCTGGGCTTCAGTGAAATCAAAGCGCATTTCAAGATTATTTTTTGCATCCTTTTTGTCTTTTGATGCACGGATTGTGTCAATCACCTGATCAAGAATCGACAGGGCTTTAATCAGCCCTTCAACAATATGCTTCCGCTTAATCGCTTTATCGTAATCATATTTGGTTCTTCTGGTTACAACTTCTTTCTGATGTTCAATATAAGCATCAAGTAAATCCCTCAGTCCCATGAGCACCGGACGCTTATTATGAATGGCTACCATATTAAAATTGTAATGCACCTGCAGATCTGTATTTTTGTATAAAAAGTTTAATACACCATTAGCATCCGCTTCTTTTTTCAGTTCTACCACGATCCGAAGTCCAGTACGATCTGTCTCATCTCTGACTTCTGCGATCCCTTCAACCTTTTTATCAGCACGGTATTCGTCCATTTTCTTAACCAGAACAGCTTTATTTACTTCATATGGTATTTCAGTAATGACAAGCTGCTGCTTAGCACCGCGGATGTCTTCAACTTCAACCTTTCCGCGAATGACAATTTTTCCTTTGCCGGTACGATATGCTTGTTCGATGCCATCAACTCCCTGAATGATCCCACCTGTTGGAAAATCAGGACCCTTAATAACCGTCATCAGATCTCCAACTGTGGCTTCAGGTTTTTCAATTTTCATGACAGCTGCATCAATCACTTCACCAAGATGGTGTGGTGGTATTTCTGTTGCATACCCAGCTGAAATTCCTGTTGATCCGTTAACGAGTAGATTCGGATAACGTGCAGGCAGTACAACCGGCTCTTCAGATGTATCATCAAAGTTCGGTATATGATCTACAGTGTCTGATTCAATATCGCGCAATAGTTCGCCTGAAATCGCTGATAGTCTAGCTTCGGTGTAACGCATAGCTGCAGCCGGATCCCCGTCGATACTGCCGTTGTTTCCGTGCATTTCTACAAGTCGGTTTCTTACTTTCCAGCTTTGACTCATTCTAACCATCGCTTCATATACAGAAGAATCACCGTGAGGATGATAATTACCGATAACATTACCAACCGTTTTAGCAGACTTTCTAAAACCTTTTAAATGAGTGTTTCCTTCCATATGCATTGCATATAAAATTCTTCTTTGTACCGGCTTTAAGCCATCACGGGCATCCGGCAGCGCTCTTTCCTGAATTATATATTTACTGTATCGTCCAAATCTGTCCCCTAAAACTTCTTCGAGAGGAAGATCCTGAAAGCGTTCTGTCGCTGTCATTACATTATTCCTCCTCTGATGTCATAATCTGTTCATTTTCAAGAATATTTTCGTTATCTTCAAGTCCGAATGCTACATGAGATTCAATCCACTTTCTTCTTGGTTCAACCTTATCGCCCATCAGTGTCGTAACACGTCTTTCAGCCCTGGCGCCATCATCAATTCTGACTCTGATCAGCGTTCTTGTAGCAGGATCCATTGTTGTTTCCCAGAGCTGGGAAGCATTCATTTCACCAAGACCTTTATAGCGCTGCAACATATAACCTTTTCCGACCTTCTTTTGAACTTTGCCTAACTCATCATCTGTCCATGCATATTCAATGACTTCTTTTTTACCTGTACCTTTGCTCACCTTGTAAAGCGGTGGCAGTGCTATATATACTTTACCAGCTTCAACGAGCGGCTTCATATAACGGTAAAAGAATGTTAGCAGGAGCACCTGAATATGTGCACCGTCAGTGTCAGCATCTGTCATAATGACAACTTTATCGTACTGGACATCATCAAGGTTAAAATCCGGTCCGACTCCCGCTCCAATCGCATGAATAATTGTATTAATTTCTTCATTTTTAAAGATATCAGCAAGCTTTGCTTTCTCTGTATTGATTACTTTTCCGCGCAGCGGCAATACAGCCTGGAACTTTCTGTCACGTCCCTGTTTGGCTGAGCCGCCGGCTGAATCACCCTCAACCAGGTAAAGTTCATTTTTCGCAGCATTCCTGGACTGCGCAGGCGTCAGCTTTCCTGAAAGAATTGTATCTGATTTCTTTCTTTTTTTACCGTTTCGGGCGTCTTCTCTTGCTTTTCGGGCAGCTTCTCTTGCCTGTTGAGCTCTGATTGCTTTTTTAATCAGCATCGAACTGATATCAGGATTTTCCTCAAGGAAATAAAGCAGCTTGCCTGCAACTACTGCATCTACAGCTGACCTTGCTTCAGAAGTACCAAGCTTTCCCTTCGTCTGACCTTCAAATTGAAGAATCTGTTCAGGTACTCTGATTGAAATAATACTTGCAAAACCTTCTCTGATGTCACTACCTTCAAGATTCTTGTCTTTTTCCTTCAACAGGCTGACTTTGCGGGCATATTCGTTAAAAATGCGTGTAACAGCAGTTTTTGCACCTGCTTCGTGAGTGCCACCGTCTTTTGTCCGGACGTTATTAACAAATGAGAGAATCGTTTCAGAAAACCCATCATTAAATTGGAAAGCAAATTCCACTTCAATACCACTTTGCTCACCATCAAATGCGACTACCGGATGAAGCGCATCTTTCTCGTCATTCAGATAGGATACAAAAGCCTGAATACCTGTTTCAAATTGAAACAGTTCTTTTTTGTCATCTCTAAGATCTGCTATTTCAATTGCAAATCCTTTTAAAAGAAATGCACTTTCACGAAGTCTCTCGCTTAATGTTTCAAAATTAAAATGAGTTGTACTGAAAATAGATGGATCCGGCTTGAAGTGTATAAGTGTCCCTGTTTCTTTTGTAGTGCCTTTTTTCTCAAGCGTTGTTACCGGTTTGCCTCCATTTTCAAATCGCTGTTTAAAAACAGAGCCATCCCGGTAAATCGTAACTTCCAGCCATTCTGACAGCGCATTAACAACTGAAGCGCCAACTCCGTGCAGTCCGCCACTTGTTTTATATCCGCCCTGACCAAATTTACCACCGGCATGAAGCACTGTAAAAATGACTTCAGGTGTAGGTTTGCCGGAGCGGTGCATGCCTGTTGGCATACCACGTCCATAATCACGCACTGAAATACTGTCATCTTCATGAATTTTTACATCTATACGGTTGCCGTAGCCACCTAGTGCTTCATCAACTGAATTATCCACAATCTCATAAACCAGGTGATGCAGCCCTCTTGCATCTGTGGAGCCTATATACATCCCGGGTCTTTTACGCACAGCTTCGAGCCCCTCAAGCACCTGGATTGCATCATCGTTATATTCCATCATTACTTTTTTAGCCACTAAAATTCCCCTTCCAACTATCCAAACACGTGTTCGTTTTTCTCCATTATAGCATATAAATGCTGTACCCATCATATTCTATACTTATTTTATCAGGCATTTCAAATGCATTTAGATAAAATACATGTGTCAACCCATAATATTTTTTATTTTACAGAAAATTAAACAGCAAAAGAGCACTGCAAAATGCAGTGCTCAATTTTACTAAGGCTGTGTAATACTATGCTCGACTTTAATACACCTGTCCATTATGACCTGTCGTCCTTTGGATTTCAGCTGACTGAATACCTCTTCATCAATAACGTCGAGCTGTGTCCAGAAAACAGGAACATCTGTCTCCAGGTATTCTTCAGCGAGATCCTTTAAAAACTCTGACCGTCTGAATACATTAACAATATCTACATGATCCGGGATATCCTTCAGGCTTTTCAATGACTTTTCACCAAGTGCTTCATCAATCATCGGATTTACAGGAATAATTTTGTACCCTGCATCCTGCATGGCTTTTGAAACGCTGTGTGAAGTGCGTGCCGGATTATCACTTAGCCCGACGACTGCAATCGTTTTAGCAGTCTGTAAAATTGATCTGATTTCATTACGTTCCGGGTTTTCCAATTGATCCATCTCCTTATTCTTCAATAAGTCCTTTGCTCATTAAGAATTCTTCAGCTACTGCTCTGTAATCTTCACCGTCTATATCAACTTTCGCGTTCATCTCCTGCATTTCCTCTTCAGAAATCTGTCCTGCAAGACCGCTCATCACTTCTTCAAGTTCAGGGTAGTTATCCAGAATTTCCTGACGTACGATTGGAACTGCATCATATTTAGGGAAGAACCCTTTATCATCTTCAGTTGTTGCCAGGTCGAATCTTTCAATCCGGCCATCTGTTGTAAAGGCAGGAATCACATCCACTTCGCCTGTTCTTACTGCGTCATACATGATACTTGCATCAAAGCTTTCAGCTGATGTGAATTCAAAATCATAAGCTTCAACTAATGCATCATAGCCATCACCTTCCCGCTCATAAAAAGAGTGGGGTGCGCCAAAAACAAGATCACTGCTTACCGCTGCAAGTTCAGTGTAATTTGATGCATCAAGTTCTTCACCGCTTCTGTATGCCATGGTATAACTGTTTTCAAAGCCGAGCGGTTCAAGCCATACGACGTCAAATTGTTCCTGATAGCCTTCTCTGACACGTTCAAGTACAGAGTCACTGCTTTCCCCCTGTTCTGCTTTTTCATTTAGTACCGCTTCAAGTCCTGTACCGGTATATTCTACATACATATCAATATCCCCATTTTCAAGAGAAGGCGTAAGGATAGATACTTCACCAAGACCTTCTTCAAGGTCAACTTCGTAATCTGAATTCCCCTCGATATAAAGTTCAAGAATATGTGGCAGTATATATTGTTCTGTCCATGGCTTACCAGCTACAATAATCGGATCGCTGCTGTCCCCGGATCCACTGTCACTCCCGCATGCTGCGAGAATACCAGATAATGCAATTAATGAAGCACCTGCTATGATTTTTGACTGTTTCATTTGACCACTCCTCATTATGATTTTAACCCTTTTGGTGTTGTTTTCTTTTCAAGCATTTTCAAAATAAAGTCAAACAGTAATGCTAAAAGCGCAACAGGAATTGCACCTGCCAGAACCAGACTGTTGTTATAAGACTGCAGTCCCCTCCAGATCACATCACCAAGCCCTCCTGCCCCTACAAAAGTGGCAAGTGTTGCAACTCCGACAGTAAGTACTGTTGCTGTTCTGATACCAGCCATTAGAAACGGGAGTGACAAAGGCAATTCGATTTTAAATAATATCTGGGAGTTGGTCATTCCCATTCCTCTTCCCGCTTCAATCACTGCCTGATCCACTCCTGTAATGCCTGTATATGTATTTCTTAAGATCGGCAGCAGTGCATAAATAATAAGGGCTATTAATGCTGTTTCGAAACCGATTCCCATAATCGGAACCAGGAATCCAAATAATGCGAGGCTTGGGATTGTCTGAAAAACTGCTGTAACCCCGATATAGAATTCAGCCACTTTCTGATTTCTTGAAATGAAAATACCCAGTGGCAAGCTGATCGCAATGGCAATAAAAATTGCTGTAAAAGATAAATACAGATGTTCTAATGTGGCTTCGACAATTAAATCCTGACGTGATGTGATCGTATCTATAAAAGTCTGGAAAAAATTCATTTGACCGCCTCCTCTTCATCAATACCTGCAAGCGCAGTCAGCAGACGATCTTTTTCCAGCATGCCAATCACTTCATTATCCTCTTTTACTGCAGCTGTATCAATTTTGTTAGTGATAAAGTACCTGACTGCATCTTTAATTGATAATGAGCTGTCAATCTGGTGTTCATTCCGAGGGTGCTTATTCCTGGCGTCAATAAATGGCTTTATATTTTGTCTTGAATGATCATTCAAATAAGTCTGAATTCTTTCTTCGCCTATAAATGACCTGACAAAATCATTAGCGGGATTTTTCAGGAGGTTTTCCGGTGAAGCGATCTGCTGAATGAAGCCATCTTTCATTACGACAATTTCATCAGCTATTTTTAATGCTTCGTCCATATCATGGGTCACAAAAACAATTGTTTTTTTAATTGTAGTCTGAAGCTGTTTTAATTCATTTTGGAGCTGTTCCCGGCTGATCGGGTCCAGTGCACTGAATGGCTCATCCATCAGAATAATAGGCGGTTCACCTGCAAGAGCTCTTACTACGCCAACACGCTGCTGCTGTCCTCCACTTAATTCAAGAGGATATCTCTTTTTGTATACTTTCGGATCCAATCCTACAAGTTTCAGCAGTTCATCCACTCTATTTTGATATTCAGTTTTCTTTTTCCCTTTTAATTTCGGGATCAGTCCAACATTTTCCTCAATTGTCATATGCGGAAAAAGACCGATCCGCTGAATTACGTAACCGATGTTTCTTCTCAGTTCCACTTCTTTTACATCACCTGTATCCTTGCCGTCGATTTCAATGGTACCAGAAGTAATACTGATCAAACGGTTAATCATTTTCATAGTAGTCGTCTTACCGCAGCCACTTGGACCAATCAAGGCTACAAGCTGTCCTTCTTTAATATGTAAGTTCATGTCTTTAATCGCTTCCGTTCCATCTTCAAATGTTTTGGAAACGTTTTTGAATACGATCATAGATCCAC
This sequence comes from Jeotgalibacillus sp. JSM ZJ347, assembly GCF_044383825.1. Lineage (NCBI taxonomy): Bacteria > Bacillati > Bacillota > Bacilli > Caryophanales > Caryophanaceae > Jeotgalibacillus > Jeotgalibacillus sp. JSM ZJ347. The sequence continues at coordinate 639,395 of NZ_JBISEN010000001.1, forward strand.
CCCTTTCTAGTATCTATCAATTATTTCCCTTGGGACAAACCTCCTAAACTTATTTTTGGATATTTCGACATTTTTTCATCAATGTTATTTGCTACTCGCGTAAAAATCTATTTTTTCGCTGAATGTTCATGATAAGATAAGGTTATTCATCATACATAATTTTTTAAGGAGATTAAAAATGGAAATTGCAATCATTTTTATTATCGCCTATATTCTTGGTTCCATTCCTTCAGGACTTTGGATAGGCAAAGCTTTTTATAAAAAAGATATCAGAGAGTTCGGAAGTGGAAATCTAGGTGCTACAAACACGTTCAGAACGCTTGGTAAAAAAGCAGGTATTGTCGTCACAATCATGGACATTTTAAAAGGTACAGCTGCAACGCTTACCCCCTTACTATTTAACATGCCGGATATGATGCTATTAGCTGGCATCATATCCGTGATTGGTCACATCTTCCCTATCTTTGCAGGATTTAAAGGTGGTAAGGCTGTTGCTACTTCTTCGGGGGTAGTACTTGGATATGCTCCGATTTTATTCGTGCTCGTTGTAATCGTGTTTTTGATCGTACTGAAGCTTTCAAAATATGTATCGCTTTCTTCAATGGCTGCTGCTTTATTCGGTATTCTTTATTGTCTGATTTTTACCAATGATGTATTTCTGACACTGATTGTGGGTGTGATGGCAGTATTTATTGTCATTAGACACAAGGATAATATTTCAAGAATTAAAAACAAAACCGAACCAAAAATTAAATGGATGTAAAAAACAACCGTGCTGTCAGAATCGACAGCACGGTTGTTTAATGACCTGCAAGGTGTGGAGAAACAAAAATCATTACAATCGCTGCAGCAGCCAAAATGCCCGTAGTCATCAAGAAAGCTTTTCTATTCTTTCGACTGAGCAATACTAGCCCCGTGTAAATTACTGCTGCTGCTAAAATCGAAAGCAATGCTTCAATATAATAATAACTTTCTAATTGTATAAAAACCTGTATGGTCAAACCACCAAAAATGAACGCACCAATGATCCAAAAAAGATTTTTTTCCATCTGTAACACCCTTTCTTTGTCACAATAAATTTCTTACTCTATAATGTAGATTAATCAGGCAGCAATCAGCTGCATTCGGGAAAGGAGTTTTTCAATTGAATATTACATTATCTGATGATGCACTTAAATGGTTTGAAAACGAAATGCAAATTGAAAAAGGCTCCCATGTCAGGTTCTTTGCAAAATACGGTGGATCAAGCGCTGTTCAGGAAGGCTTCTCTTTGGGTGTATCCAAAGATGAACCTATTGAGCCTGCTGCTGAAACCGAAAAATCAGGGATATACTTTTTTGTAGAAGAAAGTGATGTCTGGTATTTTGATGGGCATGATCTGCATGTTGCATATGATGACAAGCAGGAAGGGCCTGACTATCAATACAACAAAGCTTAAACCGCAGAAATGCGGTTTTTTTATTTCAGCTTAAACCGCATAATATGGTCTTCTAGCCCTTCTGCTTTTAAAATATCCAGCTGCGCATCCCCAATTAAATCATAGTGGGAATAGCCATCATTCCTAATATGAATCCACTCTTTTTTCAACCCATACTGTTTTCCCCATTGATAAAGCTGGTCAATACTGAGTGCACCTGCCTTTGTCACCGTTCTCATTTGGCTAAAGCGGTCATCGACCCAGTAATGCGTGAGAAATGCAATCTTCCCTTCATCAATATCATGCTTCCACTTCAATAATTCTGACCTTTTAATACCAAAAGCCATTAATGCTTACTTCCTTGCATTTCTGGATGCTTTTTATATGTCTCGCATGCTTCATGCCAGGCCGGGAAGTACTTTCTGACTGAGACGGGTCTGAAGTTCTCTTTTTTTACACATACATGTTTTGATAATCCAGAAGCTGCAATTGTACCGTCTTCAAGGAGAATTTTATAACCGTAATGAGTTCTTAATCCATCATAGTGCTCCATCCATGTATGTATCGTAACGACATCTCCATATTTAGCTGGGCTTTTGTAGGAAATGTTAATATCCATAACCGGAGCAAGGATGCCTTCATCCTCCATATCAGAATATTTAAATCCCATTGTTTCAATCAGTGATGTGCGTCCGATTTCCATCCAGACTAAATAGTTCGCATGATAGACAACACCCATTTGATCAGTTTCCGCATAGCGCACCTCTACCTCTTTTTTAGCTGTTAACATGCATAACCCTCTTTTCATTACAATCTAGCCTCATTATATATGAAATAAATCAGAAAAAAAATAAAAGCACCCTATCCAGGCTGGACAGAATGCGATCTGATTAGTTTTTTTCACTCCAGGTAATCCATCTTTTTTCTAACCGTTCTTCAATACGATCCATTTTTACTGGATCTTTTTTGATGTCAGATCGATTCTCTGCCAACAGCTCCTGAAACGACTTGCCTTTTACTCTCATCGTGCACACCTCCTATTTACAGTATGTCACATAATGAGACTGTTTAAACTAAAATAGTTAGAATTTTTTAATAATTATAGACAGAAAAAATCCGACAGTGAAAAAACTGCCGGATTAAATGAATTATACTGTTAACTTGTCACGCAGAACCATTCTTAAAATTCCACCATGACGGTAGTAATCTACTTCAACATCTGAATCAAAACGAGCTAGTACTTCAAATTCAGTCACTTTACCGTTTTCAGCAGTAGCTGTAACAGTCAGGATATCACGAGGCTTTACATCGTCTGTAATATTTACAGCGATTGTCTCTTTTCCTGTCAGGCCGAGTGATTCAGCACTTTCACCTTTTTTGAACTGAAGCGGCAGTACGCCCATAAATACAAGGTTTGAACGGTGGATACGCTCATAGCTTTCAGCAATAACTGTTTTAATTCCAAGAAGATTAGTACCTTTTGCAGCCCAGTCACGTGAAGAACCCATTCCATAATCTTTACCAGCAAGTACAACTAATCCAGTGTTGTCTTCCTGATACTTCATACAAGCATCATAGATCGCCATTACTTCACCTGTTGGCCAGTATGTTGTATACCCGCCTTCAGTACCTGGTGCAATCTGGTTACGGATACGGATATTTGCAAATGTACCGCGCATCATGACTTCATGGTTACCACGACGTGAGCCGTATGAGTTAAAGTCACGGATTTCTACACCATTTTCACGCAGGTATTTTCCTGCAGGCGTATCTTTACCGATCGCACCAGCCGGAGAAATATGGTCAGTCGTTACAGAGTCTCCAAACTTACCAACTACGCGCATACCGCTAAGCGTTTCAATCGCAGATGGATGTTCTGTAAGACCTTCAAAGAATGGTGGATTCTGAATGTATGTTGAATCATTCGAGAATGCATAAAGTGCATCATCATTTGTTTCAATTTCATTCCATCTTTCGTTATTATCAAATACACGCTCATACTCTTCACGGAAAAGCTCAGGCGTTACAGTCGATTTAACGATCGCATTAACCTCTTCAGTTGTTGGCCAAATATCTTTAAGGAAAATATCCTGTCCATCTTTCCCTTTCCCGATTGGATCTTTTTGCAGATCAATATCCACTGTACCTGCAAGTGCATAAGCAACAACAAGTGGCGGAGAAGCCAGATAGTTAGCGCGCACTAATGGATGGATACGCCCTTCAAAGTTACGGTTTCCTGACAGTACTGATGATACAAGCAGATCACTTTCTGAAATCGTTTTTTCAATTTCAGGAAGAAGTGGACCTGAGTTACCGATACATGTCGTACAGCCGTATCCAACAAGGTCAAAGCCAAGGCTTGCAAGCGGATCAAGCAGATTCGCATCACGAAGATAGCCTGATACGACCTTTGAACCTGGTGCAAGCGATGTTTTAACATACTTTGGTACTTCCATGCCAAGCTCTACTGCTTTTTGAGCGACTAAGCCGGCACCAAGCATCACGTATGGGTTGGATGTATTGGTACAGCTTGTAATCGCAGCAATTGCAATTGCACCAGTTTTCATAGGTGCTACATCACCATTACTGAATTCAACAACGGCTTCTTTATCGATTTCCTGTTTTTCAAGTCCAAATCCTTGAACGCCTTCTTTTGCAGTAAGCGCTTTGTGGAATTCCTTTTGCATAGCAGATAACGGAATCAGATCCTGAGGACGTTTTGGTCCTGAAAGATTCGGCTCAACAGTTGAAAGATCAAGTTCAACAACATCTGTATAGGTTGGATCTGCTTTATCAGTTGTAAAGAACATATCATTACGCTGAAGGTATTCTTTTACGACTGCAATGTCACTGTCTTCACGGCCAGTTAAGCGCATGTAGTTGAGTGACTCTTCATCCACCGGGAAGAACCCGCATGTAGCGCCATATTCAGGTGCCATGTTGGCAATTGTTGCACGGTCTGCAAGTGGCAGATTGGCAACGCCATCACCGAAGAATTCTACAAACTTTCCTACAACGCCTTTTTGACGAAGCACCTGTGTTACCTTCAGTGCAAGGTCAGTCGCAGTAGCTCCCTGTGGCAGCTGATTAGTAAGACGTACACCGATTACTTCAGGAATCGGGAAATATGAAGGCTGACCAAGCATACCTGCTTCAGCTTCAATACCGCCGACGCCCCATCCTAATACACCGATACCATTGATCATTGTTGTATGTGAATCAGTACCTACAAGTGTATCAGGGAAAGCAATTGTTTCACCCTCTGCGTTCTCAATTGCATGGACAACATTTGCAAGGTACTCAAGGTTAACCTGGTGTACGATACCTGTTGCAGGTGGAACTGCACGGTAATTGTCAAATGCTTTCTGAGCCCATGAAAGGAACTGGTAACGCTCTGCATTACGTTCAAATTCAAGGTCCATATTGACCTGAAGTGCATCAGGCGTTCCATATTTATCTACCTGTACTGAGTGGTCGATAACAAGGTCAACCGGAATCTCAGGGTTGATCTTATCGGGTGAACCGCCCATTTTAGACATTGCATCACGTAATGAAGCAAGGTCAACGACTGCCGGTACACCTGTGAAATCCTGAAGAATAACACGTGAAGGCTTAAATGGCACTTCTGAATCTTTCACTTCTTCAGAACCCCAGTTAGCGAGGTTTTTAATGTGGTCTTCTTTAATTACTCTGCCGTCATATTGACGCAATACAGATTCGAGTAAAACACGAATCGAGTATGGCAATTTGGAAATGTCAGTAAAGCCCTTTTCTTCAAGCGTTTTCAGCTCATAGTAATGATAGCGTTTACCTTCTAGCTCAAAAGATTTTTTCGATTGAAAAATATCCTGATTAGCCATCTTGTTTCCCCCTCTTAATTTTGTAAAGCGACGTTATGTAACTTTTTTCGCACAATTCAATCTTAATACAACTGGCTTCATAAGTAAATATCAATAAAGTTATGTTATTTGATAAGTTAAACTTATCAAATAACTGATATACGATTACAAAACATAAAAAATGTGAGTTTGTACAGAGTTTAATTTTTATTTTTTCTGAGATCACTATATAAAGTGCTTTTCTGACATAATATTAATTTTCGTTCATTAAAATATGACTGATATTTAACAGCCAGTGTTCATTGCCTTTTGGCGCCATCACCTGAACCCCTAACGGAAGGCCGCTTTCAGCAGTATATAAAGGCAGGCTGACAGCAGGCTGTCCGGTCAAATTCGCCAGTTGGGTGTACGGTGTCAGTGTTAAGCTTGGTTCAAACATCTGATAGATCAGTTCCTGCTGTTCCTGCGCTGGAAGTGAGTGAATTTCACTAAGTGCTTTCATCATTGACTCAGAATGTTCTAGCTGACCAATTAAAGGTGCAGTGTGAGCAGCTGCTGGCGTGACAAATAAATCATATTGCTGATGGAACTCATTCATCAGCGCAGCCGCCTGATCCCATGCAGCTAAACTCCTGCTGAAATCTCCAGCTGAACATTTCAACCCTGCCTGATAGAGTGCCCATGATTCAATTTCAACATCATCAATTTTCAGCTTTCTATTAAGCACTTGCTCCAAATTATGTACAAGACCTGCCATTTCTCCGCAATTCATCATGTAATATTGCTGCATCAATTCTTTTCCGTTGATAGGAGGCGCCGCTTCTTCACAATGGAAACCTGCTTCTTTCAGCATGTTCACTGTCTTTAGCACTGCCTTTTCAGCTTCTTTACTAACAGGGGTCCCAACTGGGGAATGAATGGAATAAGCAATTTTATAATTATGCTTTAAAGTTACAGCATTTGTGTATTTTGATGGATACAGTGGCGTGTGAAAGGCAGCTTCCTTCTGATAGACTTGCATACAATCCAGTAGTCCGGCTGTATCACGAACAGATTTCGTCAGGAAAAAGTCTATCGCTGCCCCCTGCCATTGTCTGCCTGCTCCCGGACCAACAGGCATTCTGCCCCTGGTTGGTTTTAAACCTATTAACCCTGAGAAAGATGAAGGTATCCTAATCGATCCCCCACCGTCACTTGCACCCGCTACCGGGACCATGCCACTGCCTACTGCTGCTGCAGCTCCACCGCTTGATCCACCTGGTGAGTGACTTGGGCTGAGCGGGTTTCTTGAAGGACCATGAAGTTTTGGTTCAGTTATATTTTTTAATCCGAATTCAGGCGCATTTGTGTGACCAAGAACAATAAAACCTGCTTGAATCAGCTGGTCTACGAAATGACTGTTTCTGATTGCACGGTTTTCCTTAAGTAATCTTGCACCTGCAGTAGCCGGTGAGCCTTTAACGTTTTGGGACATATCTTTTAATAAAATTGGCACACCTCCAAACGGAGCACTCAAATCAGCCTTTTCAGCTTCAGCCATCGCTTCTTCATACCTTAAGTGAGTTACTGCATTGACACGTGGATTCTCTGAATCAATGATTGCAAATGCAGTTTCAACCATTTCCTTAGATGTGACTTTATTAGATTTAATTAAAGCTGCCATTTCAGTAGCGTCTAACTTTGCGTATTCTTTTTTATTCAATTAACCTACCTCCTATTTAGGTGCCCTGAATCCCGCACTCTTAGCTTCTTCAATCGTACAAAACCACTCTTCAGGTATTGTCTGATCATAATATGAGGAACCTTCTGTATGATAGATTTTATCCCCTCTGGAATTAATATTCCCTTTTATTGTACATCCTTCTGCCGGTTTATCATTCTGCATTTCATTTTGGTAATTTTCAACTGACCATATACCCTGTTCTGCATTTTTAGCCTCATTTTCAATCGCTCTGAACTCATCAACATATTTAGTATTAGGCGGATATACCGCAACCCGTGCAAGCCCCTGTTCAAGAAGCATTTCATTAAACATCTCACCATCATGCCATACATAAGCAAGCATTCTGCCATAGCGATCTCTTTCAGCCACGTCGAGTTCAAGTTCAACAAACTCTCCTTCAAGCTGAGAAGTGAACGCTGAGGCTTCCGGTCCGAATGGTTCGACACCTACTGTCGGGTGTTTTGTTTCTGGCGTATCAATTAAAAGAAGACGGATTCTTTCTACAGTCCCGTCTTCAAGTTTTACATCAAGCGTATCCCCATCCACTACATAGGTTACATTTCCTGATAATCCATTTAATTCATTATCGCTGCATCCAGCCATTAATAAAATGGCAATCAACATTCCTATTTTTCGCATCTTTTCACCGCTTTATGGATGTTTTTCTTTATATTCATAATAATAACCTAAAACATCATCGACATATTGATCACTGCGGTTATAGAGAAATATGGCTCTTTCAAGGTCGCCGTCAGATGCGCCATTTTGAGATAAATAATTCGCCGCACTATAAACAGCATCTTCAATATGATAAGGGTCCGCCACGCCATCCTGGTTTGCATCTACCCCATAACCACCGTACTTCTCAATTGCTGATGGATCTGTCAGCTCTGCTTCCGGTATATTACCTTCACCAAGCCCTTCACAGCTGGGATGTTGCCAGCCGATAAAAGTACATGGCATAAATTGCATATGCCCTTCTGCTCCAACAGGTGAAACGAGCGTATCCATAGTGGAAAACCTTGTTTCAACCCTGTGATGTGCAGCAAGTAAATGCCAGTCAATATCATATTTATCCGCTGCGTCTTTATAAACGGAAATATACTCTTCAGGTATTTCAAGCTCGATAGGTGCACCATTCTGTTCTAAAAGGTCCAGTGTCTTCCCTCTGTATTCATCGTCATTTAAAACCACAAAAATTGTAGAAATCATTACGACTGTTATTAAAGTCAGTAAAGTTAATAATAGTCTGAATTTTACCGATTTAGTTTTTTTATTTTTTACCAACTCTTCAACCTCATCTTTCATAAGCGCTTCATTTTCTATTGTAACGGAATTATGAATGGGTGAACAGAAGTTACATTTGTCATAATGATTCTTGCTTTTCTTTAATAACCATATTTAATTTCTTCAATGATTCGATCACAGTTTCAATTTCATGGATCGAGAGATGTGTATAATATTCTTCTCGCATTTTCTCATTAAAATCTTTTATTCTTCTTGCAAACATTCTCCCTTTTGGTCCCAGGTAAATGAGCGTTTCCCTTTTATTATCAGGATTCTTTTCTCTTTCAATAAAACGGTCTTTTTCGAGCCTGGCAACCACTTGACTGATTGCGCTTTTTGACACCTGAAACTCCCTTACAAGATCCTTAGCAGTCGCCGGTTCGAATTGCACGCAGTACATCAGGTAGCTTTCCTGCTGTGGTGTCAGATTAAACTGACTTAAAGTATCTAAGTCTGCTGTAAGCAGTCTGCTTGTCTCATCAAACGTATAATGAAGCTCTTTTATATACTGATCAAGTGATTTCATATCTATTTCCTTTCGATTAGTTAAGTTAACTTAACTTAATTATTATAACATTATTCGATCAATTTTTACAGAGTTCATATGATAATGAGTAATATTATTAGGAAGTTTTACACAATTTTATATTACCCACTACTTAAATTTGCGTGTTCGTTTTCGCTCAAGGCGTACTTCATGACTGTGTGAACCTCGCAATATTATCCTTTCTTCCCCTTGGCCCCTGACCAGCACAAAAAAAACACCCCGGCTGTCGAGGTGCTTTTAATACGGCTAATTATGTTAATCAGCTGTTTGATTTTTGTTCAGCTGTTTTCTCTTTCACAGCTTTCCTTTTGGGTTTCAGCATTAAGCCGAGATCTTTACGTTCCTGATTTAGAGCTTTATATGTTGAAATCATCATCAGGATCATTATAAAGGAGAATGGGAATGCTGCAACAATTAATGCATTTTGTAATGCCTGCAATCCATCTGCTGATAACAGGATTACAGCTACAGTCGATTGTGCAAGTCCCCAAGTCAGTTTTACCGTATTAGGCGGAGTCAGAGAACCGTAAGTAGTCTGCATCCCTAATACAAATGTTGCCGAATCGGCTGATGTAATAAAGAACGTACTGATCAGAAGGATAGCAATAACTGATAATATAGCGCCTAACTGATATTCATTAAACACTGCAAATAAAACTTCCTCAGTAAGTAAACCAGTCAGGTCAACGTTTCCTTCCTGCTGTACATTAATTGAACTTGAACCGAATACTGCGAACCAAAAGAAGCTGACTAGTGACGGCAGTACAAGTACACCGGCCATGAATTCTCTGATTGTACGGCCACGTGATACGCGGGCAATAAAGATCCCTACGAAAGGTGACCATGAAATCCACCATGCCCAGTAAAAAATTGTCCAAGCATTGATCCAGTCACGATTGCCCTGATCAAGCGGCGCGATTCTGAAACTCATTTCCAGCAGATTCTGTGCATATAAACCTAAAGAATTTGTGAAAAGGTTAAGAATCAGCATTGTCGGTCCGATCACAAGCATAACAATCACAAGGGTAACAGCAAGAATCATGTTTGTATTTGATAGATATCTGATTCCTTTACTGATACCTGACCATGCAGAAATCATAAATAACACTGTAACAACTGCAATAATAATAACCTGTGTTGTAAAGTTGATTTCGATTCCTGTCAGATAAGACAGTCCACCATTGATCTGGATTGCACCGAAACCTAGAGTAGTTGCTACACCAACAACTGTAGCGAAAACAGCAAGCACATCAACTACTGTACCCCAGCCTCCGCGCATTTTGTCACCAAATAACGGAACTAGTGTAGCTGAGACTAACCCAGGTTCACCTTTACGGAATTTAAAGTATGCAAGTGCGAGTGCAACTACAGCGTAAATTGCCCAGGCGTGAAGTCCCCAGTGGAAGAACGTATATTGCATAGAGTCCCTTAAGGCCTGATCACTCCCTGCTTCAGCAAGAGGTGGGTTACTTGCAAAGTGAAGCATTGGTTCAGCTGCACCCCAGAAAACAAGACCGATACCCATACCGGCGCTGAACAACATGGCAAACCATGTGCTTGTTGAATATTCCGGACGTTCATCCGGCTTCCCTAGTCTGATCTGTCCGATCGGCGTTACTGCAAGTATGATACAAAAAATGACCATACCAGTAACGATAATTAAGTAATACCAGCCAAAAGTAGATGAGATAAACGACTGAAGATTTGCCGTTCCTTCTTCAAAGCTGGTTGGTGCAGCAATGGAATATATAACAGCTGCTAATACGATTGCTAATGTAATCCAAAAAACATTTGATATTTTTCTCATTTTACTCTCCTTCCTTTATACTTTTTGATTTGTGTCTATCCAGTTGATTAGACAAATTATGGTGAAATAGCCTTCTGGTTATTAGGGACTACACTTATATACCCTTAACCGGGAATTAAAAACACGTTCATCATCGTAACATACTGTTATAAAGCCTTACAAGTGATAACCGAAAAAATAAAGGCGCATGACATCAACCAGGCGCCTTAGGAAAATTTATCTAATTAGGATCTTGAAAGTTTACTTCAGGCTCAATCGGATCGTTTGGCATCCGGACTTCCGTATCCGCCTGGCTGTCTTCTGATGAATCATTGTCCTGGCTCTGATCTGGCAATTCTTTCTGAAAATCAGGTTCATCACCGGGAGTTTCACCAAAATACTCATTGACCGTTTCCCCTTCATTGAATGATGGTCCGTCTTTATTTTTATCAGTATTTTCTCGATCAGCCTCTTCTGAAACAGCTTTTTCAACTTCCTGCTGGTCAGGCTCATCTGGAACAATTATTTTATTTTCTGATTGAGTTTTCTCAGAAAAATCTGTCTCAGATTCTGATAATAGTAGCAGAATCATCGTCATTGCACTTGATATTAGAACTGTCGACATGATAATTAGCAAAACCCATTGTTTTCGGTTCAAACAGGACCTCCTAAATTAATACGTCGTAAGCTTTAACGTTTTTTGCATCCAGTAAACTCCTCTTTGCCAAAAAGATAGTGTATCCTGGTACTTTTCAAGCGGTAATGTATACTCAGCTCCTTCATTATTCCACATCTGTTGAAAGTAAGCTTCAGTATCTTTCATTACTTGTGCATCATGAGGACCAGAAACTATGATAGCACTCTCGAGGTTATAATCTCTCATATTTCTCATTGTAAAATTAGTAGATCCAGAAATAATTTTACTCATTTCATCTGTACGGACAAACATCATTTTGGGGTGGAATTGCTCTACGCCCACATTATACCACCTGATGTTAATCTTTTCATTTGAATTTTCAACCATTTCATTTACGACTGGTCTGTTTGGAAGTCCGGTTTTTTTATTACCAAAAGCAGTTTCGTTCGGGTCGAGCACAATCGATACATTTACTTCTCTATTTGCTGCTTCTACAAGTTCATCTATTATTTCAGGCTCTGATAAATAATACATTGCAAGCCAAATATCATCGTCTTCATCAGTGTTCTGTATAGCAGAAATTACTTGTAATTTTGTCTTCCCTTCTGTACTGTAAGCAACTTTCAAATCGGAGCCAGTGTAATCCTCTGTAATTTGATAATGGGGGAACTCAACATCACTGCCTGACATTTTTGCCACCGCTTCTTCTGCTCTTAACATATCTTCGATTATAGGCCCTGTTACCTCATACCCGACGTTATTATGAAACCCCGATTCATCATGTGCATTAGCTGACATCACCATCGCGCTCTGGTCAGTGATTACAACTTTTCTGTGATTAGCTTTTATATTTGCAAGATCCAGGAATGACCTGATTGTCATATCAGGACCTCCTTCTACAAATGGATTCGGCAGCCAGCCATTACTGCTTTTTCCCAGGTGCATCGGACCCATCCGCCAAATCGTTGAATAAATAGGTGTTGAATCTCTTAAATCAGCCAGGTCAGTGACAATAACGTCAACACCTGCGTCTGCCATTGGATGCAGCCACTTGCCTTCATAAGATCCATATCCCGTATTGTAAGGATCGGTTATAAAAATAATTGGCATATCAGGATGTTCTGATTTCTTCCGGATGATTTTCTCCATAAGATTACCAGCCAAATCCGGGTAACCTTTTTCTTCACTCACTCTTCCATCCATCATAAAGATATCCATTACAATAAAATTTTCTGCTTCATCAACCATTTCATATACACGATCATATATCTGATGATCCAGCACCCGTTCACCATTCTCTTCATAAGTCAAATCCCGATAGAATTCCACACTTCCAGCTCTATGTTCAGCACTGATAATAGAAATCCCTTCAGGCAGAGACTTGTACTGATGATAAGTAAAAATAATTAAATAAGTGATTAAAAAGCCGAAAAAGTAGAATCGTTTCTTTTTATACCATTTGCTATTTTTCAACTTTATCCCCCAAATCAGCTGTCTTGAAGTGTTTTCAGATCAGCAATTATTTCATCCTCCGGGACTGATTCCAAACCGTCATAACTTTTGACAACAGTACCCTCTGGACTGATCAGGTAAATGCTGGTAGGATGAGTCATTTGATCAGATTTCGGGTCGTCTACAACGAGACCCTGGAATGATTCAAGCGCAAGCGTGCTGACGGTTTCAAATTCATATCCAGTCAAAAAATCCCATTTATCTTCATTTAACTCATATCTTTCTATAAACTCCTGTAAAGCCTCAGGCGTATCTTTCTCGGGATCTACACTGAAAGAAACCATACGGTAGTCTTCCACACCTTCATCTTCTATGGCTTCTTGTAAACCAGTCATGTTATAAGTCATCGGTGGACAGACTGTGTCGCAATTCGTAAAAATAAAGTTAGCAACCACCGGTGTTCCTTCCAAATCTATATTTGTGACCTGTTCACCATTCTGATTTGTAAATTCAAATGATGTTAATTCTTTTTCCATATTCCCTTCAAAATCACCGGAACATGCTGACATTAAAAACATAGCAGTCATCCCTGCTGTTATTACTCTTTTATTCATAAAAAAGCTCCTTTTTTTCTGATACTCACTTGCATTTAATCGTACAGAAATGAGGAACCTGTGACAAGATAGTCTGCTGTATGATGTTGTATATATTGTGACACTTACAGCGTTTCAAATATAAACTTCGTTGAACTGCCGCCTTTCGTTGAAAACACTTCTAATCTCGCATCAATTCGTTCTTTTAATTCAGGAACGTGAGATATGACTCCCACCAGCCTCCCGCCTGTCTGAATATCCATTAATGATTCAATTGCCTGATCCAGCGATTCAGGGTCAAGCGTTCCAAAACCCTCATCAATAAACATTGTTTCAAGAGAGACACCACCTGAATATGATTGCACAACGTCAGCAAGACCGAGCGCAAGCGCAAGCGATGCTTTAAATGCTTCACCACCCGACAGCGTCTTCACGTGTCTTTGCTGTCCTGTATAGTGATCCATGACTAAAAGCTCAAGCCCTCCCTGCTTGTTACCCTTTGAACGATCTTCTTTTCTATGCAATTCATATCGGCCGGAAGTCATTTTCAATAGCCTCTCATTTGCAACAATTAAAATGTCTTCAAGATAATAAGCCAATACAAATCTTTCAAACGTCAGCTTTAATTCATTCTGTCCATTGGCAATATCAGATAGTTGTCCAATTAACAAATACCTTTTTTCAACCTCTGCTGAAGCAGTCAGGTTTTCTTTCAATTGGCTGATGATTTGTTCATGCTGCTGGATATAAGCTGACAGCCGGGATTGTCTCTCCTCAAGCTGCCTGAGTTCAATTTCAACTGCTTCTTTTTCTATTTCAAGCTTTCTTATATCCGGTTTTGTGACATCTTTCAGATCATGATTCAGTTTTTCAGCGTATTCTTTCAATGAAAAAACTTTCTTTTCATAAGACGATATTTTTTGTTCCAATTCGTCACGGTCAGAGTCAGAAAGTTTCCCCTCAAGCAGTTCGTCAATGTGATCAAATGAAGACTTTTTAAGTACTTCCTGAAAATAGGCTGAACCGTCTTTAAGGGTTTTTTCAGAATTAAATACTTCATTTTCAGCCTGCTTTAATCGTTCTGACAGTCTGTTAAACTCTTTATCTGTATGCAGAAATTCCGCTTCAGTCCGTTCATATAGTGCTTTAAATTGCTGAATATTCTTCTCAAGTGCACTGATCTGATTGCTCAGATATTCTTTACTGCGATATTCTTCCGGGATTTCTTCTTTTAACTGATTGACCAGACTTCTGATGGAAATATAATCATCACGTTTTTTCTGAACAACATCCTCGAGCTGTTGAATGCGCCGATTCAGTTCCAGATTTTTTTGTTCAATACGCTTCATTTCTGCTGATGGTTCATTTTCTTTTAATTGCCTCAATAGATCTTGCTGCTCAGTTTCAAAGGCTGCTTTCTTATCGACATAATGACCGAGGCTGTCACTCTGATCAAAATACTTTAACGATTCTTTTTCATCATTAAGCTTTTTGATCTCATCATCTATTTCCCTGATTCTGCTATCAGCATGCTGAATAGCTGATTCGTTTCTGATTTTTTCAGAATGAAGTGACTGGATCTCCTTTTGAATCCCCTCAGTGTCTATGATTTCCCCTTCTCTGATTGCCGGATTTGGATGATGAGTTGAACCGCATACAGGACAGGACTCCCCTTGTATTAATTGCTTGGAAAGTTCAAAGGCATGCTGAACAGATTGTTCCTGCTGAGCTTTATTCAGGAGGTTCTGCTCATTTGTCAGCTGTTTGTTAATTCTAGACAAATTTTCTTTCTTTTCATTTACATCATTCGCTAAATTGTTTTTGACAGACCTGATTTGCTCAATCTGTCTGAGAGTTTTTATTAAAGTGTCTAAATGATTAATCTCAACTTTTAAATCTGCTGTTCTTGCCTGTTGCTCATAGCGTTTTTGCTGTTTAGCTGACAGCTCAATTTTTAATTTTTCATTTTGATCAAGCTGCTGTTTCAACCCTTCCAGCTTCTCTTTTTCAACTTTTCCAGCCTGAGCATGACGGGTCAGCTCCTCTGTCTGGATAAGATACCGGTCAAGTTTTTCTTTGACTGAAAGCAATTCTGAACATTTACTTTCATCTTCAGCGATATTACTTTTTTGAAGATTTAGCTTTTCTATACTCCGTTTTACTTGATCATATTTCTGCTGAATAGCAGACAACTTAGCTTTTGTTTCATTTTTAAACTCTATTCTGTGTTCGTATTCTTTCTTTTTATTTTCCGCATCTTTATAATACGGCCAGATCTTATCTGCTTCTCTGGAAATGCGTAATGTTTCTTTCCAGTCAATGACTTCCTGCTGAATTTTTTTCAATTGGCCCAGTTCATCATTTGTTTTTTGTAACTCAGTAAAAGCCCGTTCAATATAACGGGCATTTTCAATTCTCTTCAAAATATCTTTATAATTTTCTTTTTTATTATGAATATTTTTAAACTGGTTATTAAAATCATCTTTCTGAGTTGCTACTAAGTTTTTTACTAGTGTGAAGATTTTGTCATCGTGCTTTTGTTCCTGATCTAACGCTTCAGTTAATTCTTCATCACCAAGAGGGTCAATCGCATTATAATATCGTGCGCGATCTTTTAGAAAACCAGCTGCATTCTCTCTCAGTTCTTTTGATTTAAACTTTAAATACTCCTGAAAATATCGATATGATTCAGTATGAAAGAGTTTTTGAAGTATTTTCTCTTTATCTGTACTATCCGACGTTAACAGGGTTCTGAACTCTCCCTGTGGTATCATCAGTATTTGTTTGAACTGATGAAAATCCAGCTGCATCAGTTTATTAATCTGATCATCCGATTCACTTAGCGTTGCCCCCAGAAGCTTCTCTTCTCCATCCGTAATCTGATAAATTTCCGCTTTTGCACTGACTGTCGTAAAACCTTCACCTCTTGTTTTTTTTCTACTCTGAATGGGTGAACGTACGATACGATAAGTTCTATTTTTAAGGGAAAATGTAAAATCAACGCTTGTCAGCATATTCTCATCTGCAAAATCACTTCTTAAATCCTGAGCAGACCGTTCCTCGCCGCTCGTTTTTCCGTAGAGCGCAAAAGCAATCGCATCAAAGATCGTCGTTTTTCCTGCACCGGTTTTACCGGAAATTACGAACATTGTTCTTGAACCAAGCTCTTCAAAGTTAATTTCTTCTGTTTTTGCATATGGACCGAATGCATTGATAATTAACTTTTTTGGTCTCATAATCTATCACTTCCCTTAAGACTTACATTCATGCTCTCTTGTACTTCTGCTTCCATTTCTTTTGTCCACTCGGCCTCTGTGACATATTCAAAGAAGCGCTTGAATAGTTCAGTATCTGACAAGTTTTCATGACTTTCACGCACCTGTCGATCCATTTTTTTATCTCTCTCTGATATATCTCTTTCAAGATGAAGCACATTTGGGTAAATAGATCTGAGTCTGTTTATAGGATCAATTAATGCACCTTCATCGGTCAGTACAGCCTTTATATAATCCTCTTTCCGATCATAGAAATCGGGTCTCATCAGTTCTTCAAGCGACCCCTTAAGGATTGCCATATCCCTTTTTGGTTCAAGTAAGATTTCTTCAACTGAAATATGATGGTTTTCTATGGTTACACACTTCACCATTTTAGTATGATTAGCTTCTGAAAACGAATATTTCATTAAGGAACCGGAATAATGTACTTTATCATCCCTGATCGCGTGCGGACTGTGCAAGTGACCAAGCGCTGTATATGTAAATGGTTCAAATAACTCCTTACCAACAGTTCCCGCACCGCCTACTGACAGCGTTCTTTCCGAGTCAGTTGTAGTGCCGCCCGTGACAAATGAATGTCCAATCAGAACTTCCGGTTTTTCACCAAAATCCTCCAAAGAAGAGATTTCTTCAGTGATTTTCTTCATGGCATCATGATGAGAGGTGATTGAGTCATCATTTAATATTTCTCTAATAACGGAGGGTTCAGCATAAGGAACTGAATGAAATCTGACTCCTTTAATTTCCACTCCTTTTAAAGCCGGGCTCCATTTTCCTGTTACATGAAGATCTGAATGTTTGTACCATGCCGACCCGAATGCGATTCGGTCAGCACTGTCATGATTTCCTGAAATCGCGACAATCGGTATCTTCATCTCTACATTTAACCTGTATAAAGTTTCATTTAATAGATTAACAGCTTCAGCAGGCGGTACTGAACGATCATATAAATCGCCAGCTACAATAATCGCATCAGGCTGAACACGCTCAGCCAATTTGATAAATTGATCAAGGATATCTGACTGGTCTTCTGTCATGTATACCCCATGTACAAGCTTTCCAAGGTGCCAGTCAGCTGTATGTAAAAATTTCATCTGATCATTCCCCTTTTACAGCATAATGATTTCATTATAACAGAACAGGCGTTTGTTATAAGTAATCAGATTTATCAATCGTGTCAAAACGTATAAAAATTCATACTTTTGACTGATTTATTAATTTGAATTTTCAGATATTATTGTATATACAACCGAAAGGAGGCGTATTTATGAGAAAAATCGAACAAGAATATGTTGAACAGCATGATTTAGAATCCGAAGATTATATACGCGTGACCGCAGACAACGAAAATATATATGAAGTCCGCCGTGAAAACCTACACCAGTTACTCTCTCTTGGCTACCGTCAGGTAAAATGATATCTGCCACCTTCCTTATTCACACAGATGACAAACTTCATAGATGTCTTTACAAACCAGTTCTTGAAGCTGTTCATAAACTCCTTTATAATATTTGTAGATTAACTGAACGGAGTGACGAATGTGCTTGAAGGCTGGTTTTTATGGTTTATACTTTTTTGGGTCGTCGTGCTTGTCTCTTTGTTTGCAATCGGCGGGTTTTTTATGTTCAGGAAATTCCTGAAAAGAATGCCTAAAGAAGATGGAAAGTCAGATCTGGACTGGGAAGAACATTATGTTAATCAGACGATTCATCTATGGGGAACGAATGAGAAACAATTATTAAACGAACTTGTCAGCCCGGTTCCTGAACTATTCCGTGATGTAGCAAAACAAAAGATTGCAGGTAATATCGGGAAGCTTGCAATCTCTGAGAATGCTGATCATATCACGCTTGATCTGATTGTCAGAGGCTATATTGTTGCGACTCCCAAAAGGGACCATAAATTTTTAAGAAAAAAACTGGATGAGTTGAATATCGACATCACAGAATATGAAGATTTATTTGCATTATAAAAAAACATCACAATATGTGATGTTTTTTTATATCTTAGCCTATGCCATCTGAGCAGGCTGAGAGCCAGACCCTTTTTCCATCCTTCTGTATTGCAGCAGCATCGCACTTCTCCACGGTACAATCATTCCAAACGCTAATATCCAGAACATACCGCTTAATGTTCCGAGTTCAATCGTTGTGCTTAACGCAAGCTTCATAATAATTCTTAAGATAAGCAATCCGATTAAAATGAAAGGAAAAGCTTTAGAAGCCTTCAAGTAAATGCCGTCTTCTCTTTGCTCAAATTTTGAAGTTCTGATCAATACGATTGAAAATAGTGCACCGACAACCATTGCTTCAACTGCTTCTAAAGGTGTTACGCGGAAGTAAGGAAAAATAAACATTAAAGCTCCTGTACTCATAAAAATCGGCGGAAGAAAGATTTTTCTTGCTGTGACTGGTTTTTTTGCAGCCTTTAATCTGACTATAAATACAGCCGTTCCCATTATGACAGCGGCAATTGTTGAAAGATAAACAAGCATATGCACCCATCCTTAATTTCTTACGTATGTAAAACCTCAATTAAGTATAATAGAGATTTCACCGTTTGTAAAAGGCGCCTATTACTTATTTATTGACTACGCGGCTTAGAGCGTCCACAACACGTGTCCCGTCAAATGGTTTTACAATAAAGTCTTTCGCTCCCGCTTCAATCGCTTCAATGACCATTTTTTGCTGCCCCATAGCTGAACACATAATAATATTTGCTTTCGGATCTGCCTTTAATATTTCTTTAGCTGCAGATATACCATCTAATACAGGCATTGTAATATCCATTGTAACCAGGTCAGGGCTTAAGGATTTGTATTTTTCCACTGCTTCTTCTCCGTTTTCAGCTTCACCGACCACCTGAAAAGAAGAGTTTTCCAATACATTTTTCAACGTCATTCTCATAAATTTCGCATCATCTACAACAAGAACTTTTGTCATTCATATCACCCTTACTTATATAGTTAATATTAACTATACAACTAAACTAAAAGTCCTTCAACACAAACATGCATCAAAATTTTACAGAGAAAAGACTGAGACAGCAGTCTCAGCCTGGTGATGGTTTTATATATAATAGGAGGAAGCCTTTTAAAAGCCTGTAAAATCCCCAAAGATCGGAAGCAACAGGTTAATAATCCATGTCAGGCCATCGAAAAATAAAATAATACCCATTCCGATCATAATCCAGCCCCCCGTTTTCATAATCAGCATACTCTTCTTTTTGATCCAGCCAATTCTGCCAATAAAAAACGAAAGAATAAAAAATGGCAGTGCAAAACCTAAAAAGTACGCCATCATATAAGGAAACCCTGACCCCGGGTTAGAAGCAGACAATGTGAATACCGCTCCCAATATTGGTCCCATACAAGGCGTCCAGCCGGCTGCAAAAGCGAGTCCGATTAACAAAGAGCCTATATAGCCTGATGGTCTCGATTTAAAGCTCACTCTTCTTTCTTTCATGAGGAATTCAGGTGAAAATACACCCACAATAACCAATCCAAACACAACAATTAAAATTGCTCCTATCTGTCGGATAAAGTCATCATACTGAACAAAAATATCTGAGATCCAGGTGGATGTAAATGCAAGGCCTATAAAAACAAGCAGAAAACCTAAAAGAAAGAACAGGGTATGCAGCAGGCTTGATGTTTGTCTCATGCCTTTACCTTTAGATAACTCGTCTACTGACATTCCAGTTATATAAGATAAAAAAGCAGGATAAAGAGGCAGTACACACGGAGAAATAAAGCTCAAAAATCCCGCTCCGAATGCCCACAAAATATTTAAATCTTCCATCTAAACACTCCGATCCGTATTCACTAGCTTCATTTTAGCAAATTAACGATAAGTTCTCATTGACCTTACAATAATATGTATCAAACTATTTTGCAGAAGTTATAGTTTTGTCACAAATACACTTGTAAAAATATTGGTATTAGGGATTAATTTCTTTTCAATTCACTCTTTTTTCTGTATACTATACCCTAAGTTAAATGAATGACAAATAATGTATAGGCTCCTTATAGATATAGGATCCTGATGAAAGGGTAGACTTTGAATGGGGGATCAACAAAAAAAGCTACTTGAAGCGATTGAAGATAAACGTCAGGTATTAATCCGCACTGCTGCAAAAGAAGGATTATCATCCCCTTCTGCCGTTAGATATTCACAGGAACTTGACGATCTTCTGAATGAATTTGAAAAAATACACACTTACAGACCTGCTGCGTTAGAAATGCAGACCAAATAAAAAAGGCTTCCTGCTGAGAAGCCTTTTTTATTTTGTTTAAAGCGATGTGTAATAAACATAAAAGGCACTTCAGCCTAAGCGAAGTACCTGTTCATTTATTATTTTTCCTGCTGCTTATTCATAGCACTCATCATCTGATTGATTTTCTTCTGCGACGGTTTCATTCCCATCTGCATCATCATCATACGAAGCATTTGCTCATTAATCGGCGGGTTCTTTTTAAGATAAGTCATCATGTATTTACGAGCGATGAAAAATCCAAGTGCGACTCCGGCCAGCAAAGCTACAACAATTAATACAATTGCAAGCCATAATTCCATTTCATATTGCCTCCTATTTGTTACTTTCATATAAAAGTGTACAAGAACAATCCGTATTATACAATCATTTATTACATAATTCGTGCAGTTATATGATTTTTATTTTCATGACCGCTACAAATAAAGCTGGTGAGCAGAGTTACCGCCCACCAGCTTAGTCATTTTGATTAGGCCTGAAGTAAAGACTCTACCCGTTTTACAACATTCTCTACTGTAAAGCCATATTCTTCAAGTACTTTCCCGCCTGGAGCTGAAGCACCAAACGTATCAATTCCAAGCACTTCGCCTTCATCGCCTGTATAACGTTCCCAACCAAGCGGTGATGCCATTTCAATCGCGAAACGCTTCTTAACATTCTTCGGAAGAACAGACTGCTTATATTCTGCTGACTGCTTTTCAAAGCGGTCCCATGAAGGCATTGATACAACTGCTGCATCAATATTTTTTTCACGTAATGATTGTTGCGCTTCATACGCAAGACCTACTTCAGAACCGCTCGCTAAAAGAAGTACATCGGCTTCATCTTTTTCAGATGGAGATACGATATACGCTCCTTTTTTAACACCTTCATAGGCGCTCTCTGCAGTACCTGGCAGTGTAGGTAACCCCTGACGTGTAAGGACAAGTGTTGTCGGGTGATCTTGCGCTTCCATAGACAGCTTCCATGCAGCAGCCACTTCGTTACCATCAGCCGGACGAATCACTGATAACCCTGGCATCGCTCTCAGTGACGGCAGCTGTTCAACTGGCTCATGTGTCGGACCATCTTCACCAACAGCAATACTGTCATGAGTGAATACGTATGTAACCGGTACACCCATTAGCGCTGAAAGTCTGATTGCAGGTCTTACATAGTCACTGAATACAAAGAATGTACCACCATACACACGCAGTCCTCCGTGCAGTGCCATACCATTTAGCGCAGTTCCCATCGCAAATTCACGAACACCGAACCAGATATTTCTTCCTTCAGGTGTTTCAGGTGTGAAGTCAGCTTCATCTTTCATCATCGTGTTGTTTGATCCCGCAAGGTCAGCTGAGCCGCCAAATAACGTAGGAACCGTTTTAGAGATTGCATTAAGGACTTCACCTGAAGATGCACGACTTGCAAGTGCTTTACCTTCTTCATACACAGGAAGTTCCTGATCCCAATTATCTGCAAGTTTTCCGTTCATGGCATTTTCAAGTTCCTGTGCAAGTTCCGGATAAGCAGATTTATAACTCTGGAACTTTTCATTCCATTCATTTTCTTTTTCAACACCATTTTGAGCGACAAGCTCTTCAAAGCGCTTATACACTTCATCAGGTACATAGAAAGACTCTTCAGCTTCCCACTGATAAGCTTCCTTAGCAAGAGTGGTTTCATCCGCACCAAGTGGAGCACCGTGTGCTTTTGAAGTGCCTGCTCTGTTAGGTGAGCCAAAACCGATAACTGTCTTAATTTCAATCATTGTAGGACGGCTTGTATCAGCTTTAGCCTTTTTAATCGCATCTGCAACGTCAGCAACATCGTTTCCATCATCAACACGGATATATTGCCAGTTGTAAGATTCGAACCTTTGTTTTACGCTCTCAGAGAATGAACGGTCAAGGTCGCCGTCAAGTGAAATATCATTTGAATCATAAAGAACGATCAATTTGTCCAGCTGAAGATGTCCTGCAAGTGAAGCTGCTTCAGAAGATACACCTTCCATCAGGTCTCCATCTCCGCATAGTGTATAAGTATAGTGATCAACTACATTGTATTTTTCACGATTGTATTTGGCGCTTAAGTGCTTTTCAGCCATTGCCATACCTACTGCCATGCCAATTCCCTGTCCAAGAGGACCAGTAGTTGCCTCAATGCCTTTCGTATGTTTGTATTCAGGGTGACCTGGTGTCTTAGATCCCCATTGTCTGAAGTTTTTAATTTCATCAAGTGATAAATCATAGCCGGAAAGGTGAAGCAGGCTATAAAGCAGCATCGAGCCATGACCAGCTGAAAGAACGAAACGGTCACGATCGAACCAGTCCGGATTCTTCGGATTGTGGTTCATGAACTGAGTCCATAAAGTATATGCAAATGGCGCAGCCCCCATAGGAAGTCCCGGATGCCCCGAGTTTGCTTTATCAATTGCATCAATTGATAACGTTCTGATTGTGTTAATTGCTAAATCATCTGTCTTGTTAAACATCATCTACATCCTCTCTAAACTCACGTGATACGTCTTATTGTACAAAAAAAAAAGAGAGATGTACAAACATCTCTTCTTTTCTACAAAAAACTTCTTACTCCAGGTAAAAACCGGAAACATTCAGTTCATTTTATTCCTGTTTTTTGCATCTTTAAGTTTTTGTGGAGTGACATCCTGGCCTTCAGGATCAATGACAGTAACATTTTCAATCGTTTGTTTCATTGATCCTCTAAACGCCTGTAAATATTCCTGTCTTAGAGCCTGCTGTTCATCTGCTTCAGCTTTAGTAAGAGTATCTTCTTTTGATTTTTTTGACAGTTCATTTATTCTTTTAATTTTATCTTCAGATAACATGTCTTTCACCCTTTCTTTCAGGTAAGCTTCTATGTATGTTAAAAGAAAGGTTTAAGTTTGACAAGTAATTTGTTTACGTTATCTCTGATTCCATATACTCAACATACCTTCTATGAACAGTTGCTTTAGACACAGGGTGTCCAAGACCTCTTAATACAGATGCAATTTCCTGAAATGTTAGCCCATTCCCTCTCAGCCTGACGATCTCATCGACTGGTATTTCAATCTTTTCCCTACCTTCTTTGTTTCCACGGTTCTTCAGATTTCTATGCGGTTTGAAGCCCTGCTCTACAGCACGCCTCATTCCTCTTTTAATTTTCAGGTTATGGAGTTTCCGCTGATGCTCTTCCACCATACTCACAATTTGAAGAATCATTGAATCTGATTCAGACAGCTGAAGTTCCCCATCATGTGCAATGGTGAATATCTTCACACCTTCTTTTTGCAATGTATGTAAAAGTGCAATTTTAGCGTTTCCTCTTCCGATCCGCGTCTCATCCTGAATTAAAAGACCTTCAGCATTAAACTCCCGAACCTGCTCCAGCAGCTCAAATACACCTTCACGATCCAGATCAAATCCACTTTCCTTTTTACTAATAATCGAAACTACCTGATAGTTCATTTTATCGGCAAGGGCAATCAGTTCCTCTTCCTGCCGTGTAAGTGAAGTTTCCTGAGTTTCTTTTTCTGTACTGACTCTGCAGTAAATAATTACTTTCAACACGTTCACTCCTTAATTCCGTTCAGATGCCAGGTGAATCGCGTCTTCACTGAATTTAAAAGCTTCCTCGGGTACCGGAAGCTTCAGCTGTTCCCCTGTGACAATTTTATGGGAAGATAGCCCATTATATTCAGTTACCCATTCAATAAACCCTTCCGGGGACATCGAAGTATGACTTGAGTATTCTTCAGCATACGCCCAGAGAGTATCTCCTTTTTGAACAGTTATTTCTGCATAGGTTGCATCACTGTTCGCTGTGTTCGTAAAGACAAGAAATAAGCTGAAAAAAAGTGCAGTCACCACGAATAGAATAACAAATGAATATTTCCTCCACAATCCTGTCATAATTAACCGCCTCCATCGAATATGTGTTCGCTTTTGTTAACTTGAGTATAATACGAACATTTGTTTTGGTCAACACAAAAACTCGAACTTATGTTTGTATTTTTAAAATCGCTATGCTATAATTTAGAAAAGTTTCAAACTGAAAAGAGGTGCTGCAGTGTGAAGAAATTATCAAAACGACAGCTTGATATATTAAACTTCATTAAACGCGAAGTTCAGGATAAAGGTTATCCACCATCTGTTCGTGAAATAGGTCTTGCTGTTGGGCTGGCATCAAGTTCTACAGTACATGGTCATCTTGCGAGACTGGAAAGCAAAGGGTTAATCAGAAGGGATCCAACAAAGCCAAGAGCGATTGAAGTGATCTCTCTTGAAGAAGAAAAAATCCCTACTCAGCGTGTAATAAACGTTCCGCTTGTTGGTAAAGTTACTGCCGGATCACCTATTACTGCTATTGAAAATGTAGAGGAATACTTCCCTCTTCCCGAGAGACTTGCCTCATCGGATGATGCCGTGTTCATGTTAGAGATCATGGGAGATTCTATGATAGAAGCCGGAATTTTAGACGGAGATCTCGTCATCGTAAAACAACAAAATACTGCGAATAACGGAGACATTGTTGTAGCAATGACAGATGAAGATGAAGCAACGGTAAAACGTTTCTTTAAAGAGAAAGATTATGTAAGACTACAGCCTGAGAATTCTTCTATGGCACCTATTATTTTAAGTAACGTTTCAATACTTGGAAAAGTAGTAGGCGTTTACAGACAGGTTCATTAAAAAAGCAGAACGCATTGACAAATTTGTCAATGCGTTCTGCTTTTTTAATGATGCCTGATCTAAACATCTTAATCTATTCATCAAGCACTTTTTTAATATAAGAGGAAACTTCCCCCGAGATCTCTATTGGTAGCATATGTCCCCCGGAATCGAACATATGCGTATTACATGTTCGTATTTTATCACCTGCCTTTTCAAGCAGCTTATACGGATCATAAATAACTTCATCTCTTCCAACTGCAACGTAGACAGGCATCATTAACGTATCCAGTTCAGCTGCTTTAAACAGTTTCGGTGGTGTCATTACATACTCCCAGCTGACATGCTTCTGTCCAAGGTAATAAAGGTTAAACAGCCGCTTATGCTCTTCCGTTTTCTCCCTGGTCAGCCAGCTGCAGAAATGATTTTTAATGACGGTCTCATTTGGAATCATGTTCGTTAATAACAATCTGGAATAGAAAGAGACATTCATTCTTTTTATTGAAGCAGCAGGAGATAATATAATTAGAGATTTCACTCTATCCGGCTTTAAAATGGCGTAATTAAGTGCGTGCCATCCACCATTGGAATGGCCGATCATCGTTACATTCGCTATGTTTAGAGCATCTATTAGCTCTGTTATCCAATCAACATAATCTTCCCGTTCATTTAAATGTTCCTTTGTGTTGCTGTTATTAAACTCTCCTAATACATCGACAAAGTAAAGCAGATAGTCTTCCGCTAAGTTTTCAGCACATCCATACCATTCTGCAGAACTGAAACCAAACGCATGAAAAAAGATGAGCGGTTCTTTTTGCCGATTTCCGCATTCCAGAACTGAAACGTCTCCAAACTTAGTTGTAATCTTATTATCTTTATATGGTATCTTCCATAACTTCATGACCTCTTTATATGCGGATTGATACTGATTATATCCCTCTATTGATTTAAATCCTTTATATGATTCAGCCATTATCATCCCCCCTTACCGTTTATATACCCAGCTTTTTCATTATTGTACTGCTAAATAGAAAAAACCTCTGAAGCAAAGTTGCTTCAGAGGTTTGATTGATTAATACATTTCTAAATACTGTTCTCTCTCCCATGGGTGAACCTGCGTACGGAACATATCCCATTCGATTTCTTTAGCTTCAACGAAATGCTCAAAGATATGTTCTCCAAGTCCGTCGATGATAACCTGATCGTTCTTAAGTTCTTCAAGCGCTGCAAAAAGAGTACCTGGAAGATCTTTGATACCTGCTGCTTCACGCTCAGCTTTATCCATTACATAGATATTTCTATCAATTGATTCTGGTGGTGTCAGACCATTTTTAATTCCATCAAGACCCGCTTTAAGCATAACGGCCATTGCAAGATATGGGTTTGCAGATGGATCTACTGAACGCACTTCCACACGTGTACTCATTCCACGTGAAGCCGGGATTCTGACTAGCGGGCTACGGTTTCTTGCAGACCATGCAATGTAGCAAGGTGCTTCATAACCCGGTACAAGACGCTTGTAAGAGTTTACAGTAGGGTTTGTCACAGCTGTAAACCCTGATGCGTGCTTAAGCACACCAGCCATGAATTGCTTCATTGTTTCACTTAGCTGCTGATCAGCATTTTCATCAAAGAATGAGTTCTTGCCATCCTTAAATAATGACATGTTAAAGTGCATTCCAGAACCATTCACACCAAATAATGGCTTAGGCATAAATGTAGCGTGTAATCCGTGCTTTCTTGCAATTGTTTTAACTACAAGCTTAAACGTCTGGATATCATCACAAGCTGAAATTGCATCAGCATATTTGAAATCGATCTCGTGCTGACCTGGTGCTACTTCATGGTGAGAAGCTTCGATTTCAAAGCCCATTTTTTCAAGTTCAATTACGATATCACGACGGCAGTTTTCACCAAGATCCGTCGGCGCTAAGTCAAAGTATCCACCTTTATCATTTAATTCAAGCGTTGGCTCACCGTTAACATCCAGCTTGAAAAGGAAAAATTCAGGCTCAGGTCCTAGGTTAAAATCAGTAAATCCTAACTCTTCCATTTCTTCAAGCACACGCTTCAGGTTATTACGCGGATCTCCTGAAAAAGGTGTACCATCCGGGTTGTAAATATCACAGATCAGTCGTGCAACTTTTCCATCACCAGCAGTCCAAGGGAATACAACCCATGAATCAAGATCCGGGAACAGATACATATCAGATTCTTCAATACGAACAAACCCTTCGATTGAAGATCCGTCAAACATCATTTTATTATCAAGTGCTTTTTCTAACTGGCTTACAGGAATTTCAACGTTTTTGATTGTACCAAGGATATCAGTGAATTGAAGTCTGATAAAGTTTACATTTTGTTCCTTTGCCATTTTCATAATGTCTTCTCTTGAATACGTGCTCATTTGTGATTCCTCCTGTTTTTTATGTAATTTTTTTAACGAAAGAACCTCGAAAGGTCTCCCGCTCTTAAACTGTTTTTGCTGTACTTGCCATTACCCATCATTTCCTGTTTTAACAGCTTTCTTAAATCACTCTCTGATAAGTCCGGCTTTTTAGCAGGTCGATCTGATTCGGCTTCTGTGCCATCCCCCAGGATCCGCTTGATTCCAGCCATATTGACACCTTGCTCAAGAAGATCTTTGATCTCAAGCAGTTTATCAATATCGTTTAATGAAAAGAGACGGCGATTACCTTCCGTTCTAGCCGGAGCGATTAATCCATGCTCTTCATAGTAGCGAATCTGACGGGCGGTTAAATCGGCCAGCTGCATGACTGTTCCAATTGGAAAGAGTGGCATGCTGCGTCTAATATCACTGCCCATCATATAACCCCTTTCTTGCCTGTCGACCACTTAACTATATAACATGTTAAATTTTCTGTCAACTACATGTTAGGTTTTATTACATGATATTTACCTGACTATTTTTTTGTTCCCTCATTTCACACGTTTTATGCATATAATTTAAAAATAAATAATTTTTATACATTTAGCTATGTAAAAAAAGCTGAGGCAATAAATACCTCAGCTTAAAATGATCCTGTTATTCAGTTTTGAATACTTTTCAATCAGTAGTTAACCTTATATAGTTTTCATTTTTTGAAGCGCTGCAGTAATGGCAATTTTAATATGTTCATAGGTAAGTCCTCCCTGTATATACGCAGCATACGGAGGTCTTAGCGGGCCATCTGCTGATAATTCTATACTTGAACCCTGAACAAATGTACCTGCTGCCATAATGACGTCATCTTCATAGCCGGGCATATAATCCGGATATGGCATAAAATGAGCATTTATCGGGGAAAACTCCTGAACACCCTGACAAAATGCAATCATTTTATACCGGTCATGAAACTCCACAGCCTGTATCAGATCAGTTCTGTAATCATCCCAGGCAGGTGTTGTTGTCATTCCTTCTTCCTCTAACAGAGCTGAGGTATAAACAGCTCCTTTTAAAGCCTGGCTGACTACATGAGGCGCTAAAAAGAATCCCTGATACATTTCCTGCAGAGCACCCAGACTCGCACCAGCTTCGGCACCAATTCCTGGAGAAGTCATGCGGTAAGCACATAAGTCAATCAGCTTCTGTTTCCCAGCAAGGTAGCCTCCCGTTTTTGCAAGACCGCCTCCAGGATTTTTAATTAACGAACCTGCAATGAGATCAGCCCCGGCTTCAATTGGTTCTGCCTCCTCAACAAACTCCCCGTAACAATTATCCACAAAGACAATGACATCCGGATAATGTTTTTTGATATGAGCAACCGCTTGTCTGATATCTTCAATGGTAAATGAAGGTCTGATCGCATAACCTTTTGAACGCTGAATTCCGATCACTTTTGTGTTTTTATTCATATTTGCGAGAACAGCATCAATATCAATACGGCCATCTTTGAGATCAGTCTGCTGATAATGAATTCCAAAATCTTTTAACGAACCATTAGCTGTCCCTCTTAGACCAATAATTTCTTCAAGCGTATCATAAGGCTTCCCTGTAATGTAATGCAGCTCGTCTCCTGGCCTTAAAATGCCGAAAAGCGCAATATTAATGGCATGTGTACCTGAAATAATCTGAGGCCGGACTAACGCTGCATCCGCTTTGAACGTATCAGCATATACAGCTTCAAGTGCATCCCTTCCCTGATCGTCATATCCATACCCGGTAGTTGGGTTGAAGTGACTGTCACTGATCTTATTATTTTTAAAAGCCTGAAGCACCTTTAACTGGTTCAATTCAGCAACCTTCTCAATTTCCCTGTGCCGCCAGGCGATTTTCTCTTCAATTTTATTACTTAATCTAAAAGCTTCCTCTGTATAAAAACTCATTTAAACGCTCCTGTGTTATATTTTGCTTGCGAGTGGATGGTCTGTACTGATATATCCTTCAGCAAGATAATGTTCTTTTTCTTCAATAAAAGATAAATTTAACAGCATACTCTCTTTTTTCAGCTGAGCTAATACTTTGCCGTCATCAGATGAAACCGTCATCGAATAAGGCTTCAAAATCTGCTTCACTTCTTTTTCAAGCTCACTCAGAACTTTTTTACTTTCTTTCTTTGCAGCACTCATCAGTACAAATGGGTCACTGCGATCAGCTACAAACTCACTCGAGAGCAGATCTTCTTTATTATATACAGTCATTCTCGGAATCTGATCCATTTCAAGTTCATTTAGCAGCTTCCTAACAGTTTTTTCATGTTCAGCATGGTTGGGATGAGATGCATCAACGATATGCATAAGAAAGTCAGCTTCCTTTACTTCTTCAAGTGTAGACCTGAAAGAAGCAATAAGAGATGTCGGCAAATCTTTAATGAATCCTACAGTGTCTGTCATAATCGTTTCAAATCCACTTGGCAGAATACATTTTCTTGATAATGGATCAAGTGTCGCAAATAATTGATTTTCTTCAAATGAATCTGCATGTGTAAGTAAATTGAACAGCGTGGATTTTCCTGCATTTGTATATCCGATTAAAGCAATTTGGAATGCCTGATTCTGCTTTCTCCGCTCTCTGTAAATCGAACGGTGCCTTACGACCTGATCAAGCTTCTTTTTAATTTCCCTGATCTCTCTGCGAATATGTCTGCGGTCTGTTTCAAGCTTGGTTTCCCCTGGTCCCCTTGTACCAATTCCACCTCCAAGACGTGACAGTTCAACCCCCTGTCCACCAAGTCTTGGCAGCATGTATTCAAGCTGAGCAAGCTGAACCTGCAACTTTCCTTCTTTCGACCGGGCCCGCTGCGCAAAGATATCAAGAATTAATTGCGTTCTGTCAATCACTCTCGCATTCAGCTCTTCAGATAAGTTTCTATTTTGACTGGGCGATAATTCACTATTGAAAATAATCAGTTCCGGTTCAAATTCTTCTGATGCAGCAGTAAGTTCCTGAAGCTTACCTTTTCCAATGTAAGTTGCCGGATGAACTTTCTCCATATTCTGGACCAGATTCAACACCGGCTCAGCACCTGCAGTTTCAGCTAAAGCATACAGCTCATTCATTGATTCATTAAAATCTTGATCTGTTCTATCAGTATTCACGCCAACTAAAATCGCTTTTTCAATTCCCATTCATCACCACACCCCTTTATTAGTTGTCATTATGTTAAAGAATATCAATTTCTGAGATTGAAATGCATTCGATTCATGATACAATCAACTTTGGTTCAATTCAAGCGGAAGGCAGGAGGATAATCGTTGACCTGGGAAGTATTAAGTATGATTGGCACAATTGCTTTTGCAATATCCGGCGCGATTATCGCAATGGAAGAAGAATACGATATTTTAGGCGTATATATACTTGGGATTGTGACTGCCTTTGGTGGCGGTGCAATCAGAAACTTACTTATAGGTGTTCCTGTATCAGCACTGTGGGAACAGGGCATGTTTTTTCAGATTGCACTCCTGTCTATCACAGCAGTCTTTCTCTTTCCACATAATTTACTTAAACACTGGAAACGCTGGGGAAACATATTTGACGCGATGGGGCTTGCAGCCTTTGCCATACAAGGTGCAATTTACGCAGTTGAAATGAATCATCCTTTAAGCGCAGTGATTGTAGCTGCAGTCCTGACCGGGAGTGGCGGCGGCATAATCCGTGATTTACTTGCAGGAAGGAAGCCTCTTGTGCTTAGAGCAGAAATATATGCGGCATGGGCAATTCTCGCCGGAGCGGCTGTGGGTCTGGGCATTGCATCAGAACCGTGGCAACTATATACTTTATTTGTCATAACCACTGCACTTCGCATATTATCATATATTTACAAATGGAGATTACCTTTTAAATCGATTCATACCGCGCACTCTTAAGCAGGATCAGTCTATTGATCCTGCTTTTCTTTTTTATATTTTTCAATTCCTTTTACAACATCATCCTCTGATATCATCATGCAGTCTTTTTTTGTCAGCTCTTCACACTTTAATAACCTCACTGCCTGAGACCTGATAATAAATTCAGTCAGATTTCTGACAAAACGCCCATTCCCTGATACATCATCCATTTCTCTCATACTGCGTAACAATCGTTCACTCGCGTGTCTGGATAACTGATAGTCTTTGCTGTAAAACATATTTACAGCAATCGTATTTAAATCCTGCAAAGAGTAATCAGGAAAATATAGAATGTGGGCAAAACGGCTTTTTAAACCTGTATTCATCCGTAAAAAACCATGCATTTCCCTTTTGTATCCTGCAAGAATACAAATAAAATGCCCGCTCCTGTCTTCCATGTGCTTCACGAGCGTATCAATTGCTTCTCTGCCAAAGTCTTTCTCTCCCCCTCGGGATAACGAATATGCTTCATCGATAAAAAGAATTCCGCCCTCCGCTCGTTTGATCAGTTCTCGTGTTTTAACTGCAGTATGCCCAATATACTCTCCGACAAGATCGGCACGCTCCGCTTCTACGAGATGACCCTTTTCAAGTATGTTTAATTCTTTCAGCAGATCCGCCATAATCCTTGCAGCAGTCGTTTTTCCAGTACCGGGGTTGCCATAAAAAAGCATATGATGAGACTGTTTTTCAGTCTTTAATCCGAATTCTTTACGCTTCTGATTCACAACAGCCCACGCAGCTAAAGATTTTAATGCGTCTTTTATATGATCTAAACCGACAAACTGTTTAAAAGCACGGTCGATTTTTTTCCATTCCTGACTTTCAATCTGTTCGGATGAATGTTTCTGGCTGATGATAAATTTAACCTGCCCGTTCATAATTCACCCCTTAAAATAATTCATAATTCATTATATGAAAGAACAGAAACTACATGATAAATGAAAAAGCACGCCACCAGGGCGCACTTTTTTATTCTGCTTCAGTTTGAATGACAACATTTTTCGAAGGAACAAACGTTGAGATCGCGTGTTTATATACCAATTGCTGCTTCCCTTCGGATTCAAGCATCACTGTAAAACTATCGAATGCTTTAATTTGTCCACGGATTTGAAACCCGTTTAACAGGAACACTGTTACAAACGTACTTTCCTTTCTTAATTGGTTTAATACCTGATCCTGAATATTAACAGCTTGTTTCATCTGAGCGCCTCCTAAAATTGACTGTCTCTATATGTTCGCCTCTTATGACTAAAATCCTGCAAAATAATTGATTATTTCCTTAATCTTTTTTTCTCTGTTTTCTGTCATGTTAAACCACTTGAAGTCCATTTTATTACGAAACCATGTTAATTGCCTTTTAGCGTAGCGCCTGGAATTCTGTTTGATGCTTTCAATCGCCTCATTATAAGTCGTTTTCCCATCAAAATAATCGTATAGTTCCTTATAGCCAATCGCCTGAACAGATGTCACGTTCCGGATACCGTCCTCATAGAGACTTTTCACCTCCTGAACAAGACCTTCATCAATCATCAGATCCACTCTTTTATTGATCCTCTGATATAAATGATCCCTGTCCATATCGAGCCCGATCAGTTCATGATCGTAGATTGCTTCAGGTTTTTGGAGTGACTTTAATTCAGCCGGGGTCATACCTGTTGACTCGATGATTTCAAGCGCCCTAATCACCCGCCGCACATTATTCGGGTGAATATCAGCAGCTGAATCCTGATCAACTACTGACAGTTTTTTATGTAAATCAATCCCCTGCTGATGTGCTTCTTCAAGTCTAGTCCGAATATCAGGGTCTTTGCCTTTATCAGAGAAGTTATAATCATACAGGACTGATTGAATATATAGACCTGTTCCTCCCGTCAGCACCGGGATTGCTCCCCGGTCATGTATTTCACTAATTTTTTTCCGGACAGCACGTTGATAATCAGCAGCTGAAAAAACCTGGTCAGGATCCAATATATCAAATAAATGATGAGGCACTCCCTGCATTTCTTCAGGTTTGATTTTAGCCGTTCCTATATTAAGCCTTCTATACACCTGCATGGCATCACCATTGATTACCTCACCATTCATGGCTTTAGATAATCTGATACTAAGTTCTGTTTTTCCTACAGCGGTAGGACCTGCAATCACAATTACTTTTTTATTCATTTTATCCCTCTATCTTTTTAATCCACTTAAAAACGCCTTCAATGACCTGATCTGAATTTAGTTCATTAAGCATTTCATGACGACCATTTTCGTAAAGGTGAACTTCAACCGATTGAATCCCTGCATTTTGATAAATATTAGCTGACTTTAAAATACCTTTTCCAAAATCTCCAACAGGATCATCTTCCCCGCTGACGAATAATATTGGAAGATTTTTTCGTATATCAGATATTGCCTTTTTATTATAAATCATGCTAATTCCATTAAATAGCTTTTTATAAAATCTGTTCGTTGTGATGAATCCGCACAGTGGATCATCAATATATTGCTGCACTGCTTTTTCATCTGATGAAAGCCAGTCAAATGGTGTTTTAGAATCTGGAAATGATTGGTTATAGCTTCCGAATGATAACTTATTCAATAATTTGGCTTTTTCAGTCGGCTTGTAAAAGCTCATGATTGAAGCAATTAAATTTGCTGGAAGACTAATTATACCCATCGGTCCATTTGTTCCTGACAAAACGACCCCATCATAAAAAGTTGAATACAATTGAATAACTCTCCGAACAATAAATGACCCCATACTGTGACCCACAAGATAGACAGGCGTAGTGCCGAGGCAGCGGTCTCTGATTTCCATTACATCATAGGCAAGCCGGGTAAAGTTCACATTTGGACCAAAATCACCGAACCTGCCGCTGTGCTCAGCGGTATTCCCGTGCCCTCTACAGTCATGCCCAAACACATGAAAGCCTTCCTGATTGCACCGGAGTGCAAATTCATCATAACGACCAATATGCTCTGCCATCCCATGGCAGAGCTGTATTGATCCTTTTATCTGAGACTGATCAGACCTCCATACAACTGTATAAAGGTCGTGACCATCTGATGTTCTGGTGTAAAATGACTCTTTCATTTAACCACCTCTGACTTTTATTTTACCGGTTCAACAGCATCGTGAAGTTCTTTTTCAAGTTCTGCCTGATAAGTCTGGTATGTTGCTTCATCCCAGCCTAACAGGTTTTGCATTAATTTTAACACAACTTCTTTCTGTTCGTGTACGGCTTTAATGTCGAAGAATAAACGGCCGGTTCTTCTGATAAAGAAGTCAACAGGTTTCACTGTCATTTCCTCCTGGACAGCATACACAACTTCTGCATAAAGAGCAGGTGTCATAGGCGACTGAAGCTGCATGCCTTTAGCTGCATGTGCAAGTGCAAATAACTTGTCCGCATTCGAACCGTAGAACGCCGCAATTCGCTCTCCTTCCCGTTCAGTCAGTCCATATTGAAGCGCTTCTTTTGCTTTTGCATCAACAAATTGCTGATAATTTGATGAGCCTCCAAATTCTGCACCAGAAAGCGGCATTTTTACCGTTTTGCATTTACTAAATGATTTTTTAGCTTCTTTTTTTAAGCGCTCCGCAGCTAGGTCCACAACGTGTTCAGCCATTTTACGGTAACCTGTTAGTTTTCCGCCAGCAATTGTGATCAGCCCGCTGTCATGTTCCCACACTTCATCTTTTCGTGAAATTTCTGAAGGATCTTTACCCTTTTCAAAAATCAGTGGTCTGACGCCTGCCCAGCTTGATTCTACCTGATCTTCAGTCACATCCACACCAGGAAACATATAATTAATTGCATCCAGTATATAGCGCTGGTCTTCTGCTGTCATTTTAGGGTTGGCTGTATCTTTATCAGTGCCATAGAATGTATCAGTTGTCCCGATATATGCTTTTCCATCGCGCGGAATCGCAAACATCATTCTGCCATCCGGCGTATCAAAGTAAAGCGCCTGGTTTAACGGAAATACAGACTGGTCAATTACCAGGTGAACACCTTTTGTCAGCTGAAGCTCTTTGTCATTGGTTGAATAATCTTTATTACGCACCTTATCCACCCATGGACCTGCAGCATTAATCACTTTTCTGCCTAAAATTGTTTGAGTATTTCCTGACAGCTGATCTTTTACTTCTATCCCGGATACTTTCTTTTTATCATACGTAAATCTCTCAGCTTTTACATAATTGATAAAATCAGCACCGTTTTCAACGGCTTTTTTGATAATTTCTAATGTCAGTCTTGCATCATCTGTTCTATATTCAACATAATAACCTGCACCTTTGAGACCATCCTGCTTCACTAATGGCTCTTTTTCAGTCGCTTCTGATGCACTGAGCATTTTTCTGCGCTCCTGCTTTTTGACGCCCGCTAAATAATCATATACACGGAGCCCGACTGATGTTGAAAACTTACCGAAAGTGCCACCTTTATGAATCGGTAGCATCATCCACTCAGGAGAAGTCACATGGGGAGCATTTTCAAATACAATTGCTCTTTCCTTACCAACTTCCGCAACCAATTTCACTTCGAACTGCTTTAGATAACGAAGTCCGCCGTGCACAAGCTTCGTTGAACGGCTGGACGTTCCACCTGCGAAATCCTGCATTTCAATAACAGCTACTTTCATACCGCGTGTAACTGCATCTAGTGCAATCCCTGCACCTGTAATCCCACCACCAATAATCACTAAATCATATACCTCTTCTGACATTTTCTTCAGCTTTTCAGCTCTGGTTACACTTGAAAAATTCATTGAAAATCCTCCTTCAGTCTATTCCCTTGATAAATTTGGTGAAATTTGTAAAAGAAGAAAAAAGAGAGACCGAATCCATATATGAAAAAACTCATAATGAATCCAGGCCTCTCTGTTCTCTACCCCGTTTATTAACTTGAGATTATCATAACATAAACGGCGATTACTTAAAAGCCTGAGCTGCTTTTACTGCTTTTTGCCAGCCGCTGTATAACTGGTCACTTTCTTCAGTATCCATTACAGGGTCAAACTCTTTATCCGTCTTCCACATTTCAGCAATCTCATCTTTACTTTGCCAGAAACCGACCGCTAATCCTGCGAGATAAGCTGCCCCGAGAGCTGTTGTTTCACTGATCACAGGACGCTCAACCGGAACGTTTAATAAATCACTCTGGAACTGCATTAAAAAATCATTCTCTACTGCGCCTCCGTCGACACGAAGCTTTTTCAGCTCAATCCCTGAATCCTTTTCCATCGCATCAAGGACATCCTTTGTCTGATAAGCAAGGCTTTCAAGTACAGCACGGACAAAATGCTCTTTTGAAGAGCCGCGTGTTAAGCCAAATACCGCTCCTCTTACATCACTATCCCAATACGGTGTTCCAAGTCCGACAAATGCCGGTACAACATATACACCCTCAGTTGAGTCCACTCTCTTTGCATAATCTTCACTTGCTGACGCTGTTTTCAGCATCCGGAGTCCATCACGCAGCCATTGAATTGCACTTCCTGCCACAAATATACTTCCTTCTAATGCGTATTCAACTTTACCATCGATTCCCCATGCAAGAGTTGTTAAAAGACCGCTGTCAGACTTGACAGATTTTTCACCGGTATTCATTAACATAAAGCAGCCTGTACCATACGTGTTTTTTGCCATCCCGGTTTTGTAGCATGCCTGACCGAATAAAGCCGCCTGTTGATCACCTGCAGCTCCTGCAATCGGTATCTGCTTACCGAAGAAATGATGAGGTGCTGTTTTTGCATAGATTTCTGAAGAAGCTTTTACTTCAGGAAGCATAGACTCAGGTACTGTTAAGTGTTTTAACAGCTCAGGATCCCACTTCAGGTCATATATGTTATACATCAGCGTTCTTGAAGCGTTCGAATAATCCGTT
Source organism: Jeotgalibacillus sp. JSM ZJ347 (assembly GCF_044383825.1). Classification (NCBI taxonomy): domain Bacteria; kingdom Bacillati; phylum Bacillota; class Bacilli; order Caryophanales; family Caryophanaceae; genus Jeotgalibacillus; species Jeotgalibacillus sp. JSM ZJ347. The sequence goes on from NZ_JBISEN010000001.1 coordinate 677,084, forward strand.
ACATGCGCTTCTCCACCTGATAATTTCCAGATTAACCACGTATCAATTGTACCGAATAGCAGATCACCGTTTTCAGCTTTCTCTCTTGCCCCATTCACATTGTCTAAAATCCACTTCACTTTTGTTCCTGAAAAGTAAGCGTCAATTAATAGACCGGTTTTGTCACGGAATGTATCATTTAATCCCTGATCCTTCAATTCGTTACAAATGTCAGCTGTTTGTCTCGACTGCCAGACAATCGCGTTATAAACCGGCATTCCTGTGTTTTTATCCCAAACAACTGCTGTTTCACGCTGATTTGTAATCCCGATTCCTTCAATCTGGTCAGGTTTTACCTCTGCTTCAGAAAGTACTGAAGCGATGACTGAAAGAATTGAACCCCAGATTTCGTTTGCATTGTGTTCAACCCAGCCCGGCTTAGGAAAAATCTGTTCAAATTCCTTTTGAGCAACTTTAACAATTTCTCCTTTTTTATTAAACAGAATAGCTCTTGAACTTGTTGTCCCCTGATCCAGTGATAAAATGAATTTTTCCATTATTAACTCCTCCTTATTGAATGTATGAAGTTTGTTTTTTGTCAACTAAGTACGCAGCCAGTAAACATAACACTGTAACCGCTGCCATGATCCAGAACATCACGTGGAAATCTCCGGAAAATATATAGCGGTAAAATAAGCCGCCAAATGAACCGCCAAGTGCGGGCCCAAGGATCGGAATCCAGCTGTACCCCCAGTTTGAATTACCCTTACCGCTGATCGGTAAAACAAAATGGGCAATTCTCGGCCCGAGATCACGTGCCGGGTTAATTGCATAACCTGTAGTTCCGCCTAACGATAAACCAATTGCAACAATCAGCATTCCCACAATGAAAGGATTCAAGCCTTCAGTAAAATCATTTGCTCCAATAAAAAGAATAGCCAAAACAAGTATGAATGTACCAATAATCTCACTCAGCAAATTTGAAAAGTTATGAGGAATCGCAGGACCTGTTGAAAAAACGCCAAGCTTTGCTCCTTCGTCTTCTGTCACTTTCCAGTGAGGCAGAAAATGCAGCCAGACCAGAACCGCACCTATGAAAGCGCCTGCAATTTGTGCCGCAATATATCCCGGTACCTTTACCCATTCAAAATCACCATTAAATGCCAGACCGAGTGTAACAGCCGGATTGATATGTGCGCCACTGAACTCTCCTACAGCATATACAGCCATAGCAACACCAAGTCCCCAGCCGAACGCGATTGCAACCCAACCTGCTCCTTCAGCAAGAGATTTCTTCAAACTGACATTTGCAACAACGCCACCTCCAAATAAGATTAGAATTGCTGTCCCGATCAATTCTGCGATATATTCATTCATCTCTAATCCTCCTGTGTTTGTAAAAAGCAAAAAACCCACAGATTCCCCCCTCTTATATAAGCATATAAGCTTCAGGATCTGTGAGTCTCTTGGTCTCTTCACGTATTATTAACTTGATGAATATAATATCAACTTCTGAAAACGCTGTCAAACTATTTCCCGAAATATGTCCAAAGTTCTTTGGAAGATGTGGTAATGGCACTCGCACCGGCTTTAAGTGCAGCATCTACCTCTTCAGGGTGATCAATCAGGCCTCCTGCAATGATCGGCTTACCCGTTTCTTTTCTTATTCTTTCGATCATTTTCGGCACAACACCCGGTAGCAGCTCAATATAATCCGGGTCTGATTGTTTAATCAGCTCAACGCTTCTTCTGTAGGCATTTGAATCAATGACGAATGTGCGCTGAATGGCTTTCACGTTTAGTTCGCGCGCTCTTTTTACAACATTTTTTCTAGTGGAAATAATCCCATACGGCTTAACAGTCTGACAAATATACTCAGCAGCAAATTCATCGTTGGCTAACCCCTGGATTAAATCCATGTGCAGAAACATTTTTTTATTTTTGCTGTTGGCATAATCAAATACACTTTTCACCATACCAACATGAAGATCAAGAAAAACGCCATATTCAAAAGAATACTTCAGCATTTTATCAAAATCTTTCATAGAATGAACCGCAGGCAGAATTTTTTGATCACCGAATTCCATAAGTCACCTTCTCTTTATAATCACATTACTCTTTTAAACATCTTTTCCATTTCATAAGAAGAAAAATGAATGATGACCGGTCTCCCATGCGGACATGTAAACGGGTCTGCGCATCCAGACAGTTCATCAAGTAAGTGCTTCATATCTTCTTTTGTTAAATAATGATTTGCTTTTATTGACCGCTTACAGCTCATGAGAATCGCCATTTCTTCCCTCAGCTTATAGCGGTCAATCTGCTTGTCTCTCAGCAGCTGTTCAATCATTTCATCAATCAGTTCACTTTCTTCACCCTTTGGAAACCAGACAGGATGAGATCTGACAATCAGGCTGTTTGACCCGAATTCCTCAGCTTTCACACCGTATTTTTCAAGGAGATGAAGGTTTTCTTTTATTTTCAGGAACTGATCGCCTGAAAAATCAAAAGTTAGAGGTACGAGGAGATCCTGTACATCCCCTGTATTGTGCGCAAGCTTTTCCCGGAAATATTCATATTTGATTCTTTCCTGAGCAGCGTGCTGATCAATCATATATAACCCGTCTTCACTCTGACAGATAATATAAGTACCATGTGCCTGTCCAATCACTGAAAGCTCAGGCATTCTCTTTTCAGGCTTCTCCGGTTCAGCGTCAGGCTCTTCTTTTCTTACTCCCTGATTCTTCAACTCAGGCGTGAAATCTTCTGGAGGAGCCTCATAATCAACCGGTGGACTCTCTTCCTCTTTTTGAGGAGAAATCATTTCCTCATCAGAATGAGCAATATCCGGTAATGGTTTCTCATTTGCAGTTCCCCATTGAAAAGACGTTTGTTCACTGTATTTCTTCGGTTCTTTTTTCTCAGGTACTCCGCTTGGAATCAGCGTTTCTTTTCTAAAAGTCTGTCTGATCGTCTCTGAGATTACGTGCTGAAGTTCTTTCTCCTTACTGAAGCGGACTTCCTGCTTAGACGGATGTACGTTGACATCTACAAGAATCGGGTCCATTTCAATGGATAAAAGAATGACCGGAAACCTGCCGATCGGAAGCAGTGTGCGATATCCTTCAAGGACCGCCTGGGTGATTCCATAATTTTTGATATAACGGCCATTGACCAGTATAGAAATATAGCTTTTTGAAGCTCTTGTCACTTCAGGCAGCGCTGCCCAGCCTGAGATTTTAAAATCCAGTGATTCCCCTTGAAATGGAAGCATCTTTTTCACAGTCTGAATACCGTATATAGCAGATAAAACCTGTCTAATATCTCCCTGCCCATTTGTATGGAGGAGTGTTCTTCCATTGTGAACCAGCCTGATTGAAATTTCAGGGTGAGATAGCGCGAGACGGTTCACAATATCTGTTATATTACCAAGCTCAGTATTGATTGTTTTCATATACTTTAACCTTGCAGGCGTATTATAAAACAGCTCCTCAACCCGGATATCAGTACCTTTTCTCGCTGAAGCTGCACCCCGGTCTATCAGCTTGCCACCGTGAATGACAGCCTTAGTCCCCTGATCTCCTGTTGAAGATGTAATTTCAACCTTTGACACCGAAGCAATGCTAGGCAGTGCTTCTCCCCTGAACCCTAATGTCTTGATCCTGAAAAGATCATGCTCATTTTTTATTTTGCTTGTTGCGTGTCTCGAAAAAGCGGTCAGCAAGTCTCCTTCCAATATCCCGTCACCATTATCTTTTATTCTTATACTGGTAAGACCTGCTTCAGCAATATCAATTTCTATAATCGTAGAATGGGCATCAATGGCATTTTCCATTAGCTCTTTTACGACGGATGCAGGGCGCTCTACCACTTCACCTGCAGCAATTTTATTCGCTAGAAATTCATCAAGCTGCTGAATGTTACCCATCAAGACCCCTCCTTATCTTATGACTTTGCCAGTATTTTACCGGCTTTTTTCTGAAGTTTATAAAGTTCATTCATCGCTTCCATCGGTGTCATTTCAAGCACGTTTATCTTTTGAATTTCTTTTAACACCTTATGGTCATCCTGGTCTGATTTTTCCGGCAGATCAAACAGCGTCATCTGCTCCCTGGATTCTGACCCCTTTTCTTTTTCCGCTTCAAATAAAGAAAGTAATTCATTCGCACGGCTGATCAATGAAGCAGGCAGTTCAGCGAGCTCAGCAACGTGAATACCGTAACTCTTATCAGCCGGACCTTCTTTAACTTTATGAAGAAATATCACTTTGCCATCCTGTTCTGCCGCTGCAACATGAATATTTTTCAGGCGATCCAGTTTTGAAGATAACTCTACAAGTTCGTGATAATGTGTAGAAAAAAGCGTTTTAGCATGAATTGAATCATGTACATACTCAATAATTGCCTGCGCTAGTGACATCCCATCATAAGTTGAAGTACCTCTGCCAATTTCATCAAACAGAATTAAGCTGTTTTCAGTCGCATACTCAAGCGCGTGCTTCGCTTCAAGCATTTCCACCATAAAAGTACTCTGCCCACTCACCAGATCATCCGCTGCACCGATTCTAGTGAAGATTCTATCAAATACCGGGAGCTCAGCGTGGTCGGCAGGAACAAAACATCCGATTTGCGCCATCACCGAAATTAAAGCAACCTGGCGCATATAGGTACTCTTACCTGACATATTTGGGCCGGTGATCAAAAGCATGGAACGGTCTGCATCCATTTGGCATGAATTTGGTACATACTCATTTAAATCCATCACTTTTTCAATTACAGGGTGTCTTCCTTCTGTAATGTTTAATACTTTTTGTTTAGAGAATTCAGGCTTCACGTAATGCCTTTTTTCACTAATATAAGCAAATGCCTGGAGTACATCTACCTCACTAATATCTTTTGCTAACTGCTGAATACGCGGAATTTCTTTTTTCACCTGCTCTTTCACCGTCTGAAAAATCCGGTGTTCAAGTTCGACCGATTTTTCTTCCGCCTCAAGAATTAATGTTTCTTTTTCTTTCAGTTCAGGCGTAATATACCGCTCAGCGTTCGCAAGTGTCTGTCGTCTTTCATAACGTTCATCATTTAAAGACGGAAGATTAGCTTTTGTCACTTCTATATAGTAGCCAAAAATCCGATTATAGCCGATCTTGAGTGATTTAATGCCGGTTAATGCCCGTTCTTTCTGCTCAAGTTCCGCTATCCACTTCTTCCCGTTTCGGCTGGCATCTTTATATTGATCAAGCTCCTCTGAATAGCCATCTTTTATAAAATTTCCATCCTTGATCGCGATTGGTGCCTGATCATCAATTGATGCATCGAGTAAGTCTGCGATATCAATACAGGAATCCATTGAATCAGATCTTTTGAGTAAACCTTCATCCGGGATTTCAGATAATTTTTCTTTAATGAATGGCACCTGCTGAAGAGACCTTTTCAGCTGAACGAGATCTCTCGGACTGATCGAACCAAACGCCACCCTGCCCGCAAGCCGTTCAAGGTCATAAACATTCTGTAAAAGCTCCCGTAATGATTCTCTTTCAAAATAATAATTTTTCAGACTCTCAACCAGGCTCAGTCTTTCATTAATCTGTGTCTGGTCGATAAGTGGTCTTTCAATCCATGATTTAAGCTGTCTGCTGCCCATTGCTGTAACCGTTTCATCCAGCAGCCAGACGAGCGACCCTTTTTTTGACCCGCTACGGTTATTCTCAGTTAATTCAAGGTTTCTTTTAGAATTCGGATCTATCTGTAAAAAGGCATTGACCTCGTAATGCTCTGTCTTTTGTAAATGTTCAAGTGACCGCTTCTGAGTATCAGCAGTATAATGCAAAAGAAGACTGATGCCACGCTTAACATCATCCCCTTCAAGTAATGAAAGCAGCGATTCATCAAAAACCAATGAATCATCATTTACTTTCGATATAGCTGTGATTCCTCTTTCTTTGAACTTGCTGATCAAATCGTCACTGACTGAAGAAGGCAGGATTAATTCTTTCGCTTTAACCAGTGTGATTTCCTGAATCAATAACGCTTCATTCTCAACCACCGATGCCTTGGATTCACCGGTAGATAAGTCAAGATAAGCAATACTGAAGCGGTTGTTATCGAGCTGCACTGCTGACCCAAGAAAATGGTTTTCCTTCTCATTTACAGCATTGACGGCCGTACCGGGAGTGATCATCTGAACAATTTCTCTTTTTACAACACCTTTTGCGTGCTTAGGGTCTTCTGTCTGCTCACACAAAGCGACCTTATATCCCCTGTCCACCAATTTCTCTATGTATGAAGCTGCTGAATGATAAGGCACGCCGCACATCGGAATTTTGTCTTCTTTATTGCCTCCGCGGGCCGTTAAAGTAATTTCTAATTCTTTCGAAGCTTTCAGTGCATCATCAAAAAACATTTCATAAAAATCTCCAAGCCTGAAAAACAGAAATGCATCCGGCACATCTGCTTTTATTCTTAAATACTGCTGCATCATTGGTGTATACTTCGTCAAAACTTCTCTCTCCGTTCATCAACTTTTTATATGTGAAGAGTATAGCATAAATGGACGTTAATCACTTACCCGTATACTTACTGATGACAAGAAAAAACACTGTCCGGAGACAGTGTTTTACTCATGATCGAATACATCCTGATTAATATGTTCGAGCTCTTCATCAAGTTCATAATCATCCCAGTCATCATTACCGTGATAATCATTAGTAAATGCAACGCAGACCTTTGTTTCCCCGACACATTCAGCTGCGATTTCTCTTTCAGCATGCACAACGATATGCTGTCCTTTTTCAGAAACCTCCGCCTCTATACAGTTAGGCTGCTGAAGCACTCTCGCAATGACTTCATGATCATCCCTGGCATCCTTATCACGGTAACGCAGACCAATTTCATCTCTGTATGAAACACTTTCAATGATGACAGACGTCTTCGTGTTGTGATGGTGCGAATACCATACATTCAGCTCATACGACCCATTCACTTCAACTTTGTTCCCTGATTTTTTCGCAGAGTATTTATGGTTGATAATCCAGCAGCCGAGTATACTTGACGGTTTGTGGGGCGGCTGTACAGTATGTTTGGATTTAACGTATTTACGTCCTTTCGCCACCACTGACTTCGTAATAATCTCACGGTATTCCGTCATTAAAGCGGCCTCCTTTCATTTCTCCCTTATCTTATGCACCGTTTTAAAAACATGTGCAAATAACCTGGTTTTATAAAAATAATAACGTTATTATTTTTATGATCTTTTAATAACAATTGTTATTTTATTAATTAGCAATTATAATCAAATTAATAATAACGTTATTATTAAGGAGTGAAAACATGCCTGTCACAATAAAAGATATAGCAAAAGAAGCGAATGTCAGTTTTTCTACAGTGTCAAAGGCTTTGAATGATAGTCCCTTGGTAAAGGAACCTACTAAACAGCGGATTTTAACTCTTGCAAAAGAGATGGGATATGAAATCAATACTTCAGCAAAAATCCTTGCTACTGGACAATCAAATGCTGTAGGTATTTATTGCCCGGAGATTACTGAACCCAGATACGCTGCCTATGTCCAGGAAGTAAGCAGACAGTTAAAACTGCGCGGTTTTTTACCGGCAGTTGCCACTTCTTCTTTTGATGATGCAAAAGAGTTGTTTTCAAGGTTAAAAGCCTCCTGTGTACTTGTTGCAGATCAGAATGAAGTCAATTTTCCTAATATTGATTTCACGTACAATCCATTCAGCGACACTTCAGATTACACATTTGCGAGTCAGAAAGCATTAAAAAAAGATGCAGCTCTAAAAGCTGCATCCCTTCTGTTACATTCCGGCCACCGGTCAGTACTCATAATCAATGAACACAACGATGAATGGCTTTACAGTCTAATTAAAAGAGAAAATAAATTTGAAACCATTCATCACCTGCCTATTCACACCGGCGATCCTGACCGGTTTTATACGTATGTTAAAGCCGTACTCGACCATACCATGCCCGATGTCATTATTTGCTCTACACGCAAGCTGGCAGAATTCACATTATTGGTAAGCAAAAGCCTTAATCTTCATATTCCTCAAGAATGCTCGCTGATTGCTTATGATGAGAATACAGATGTTGCCTCCCCTGTTTCACTATTTGGCTATTCCACAAATAAAGCAGCGGAAATGGCAGCAGACTTCGTATTATCGAGAACAAATCAACAGGAAGAATATTATGTTAACTTAAAGCCGGAAATAGTTATTAACCAAACAATAAAGCTCTAATAATAACAACGTTATTATTAGAGCTTTATTTAATTTCCTGTAATTTTTTCATATGCCTCTTTATCTAAGTGCGCATCAGTTTTACTTAGTAAAGATACAACTTCTTCTCTGTCTTTCTCATTTACATAGAACTCCAGCAGATAATTAAATGTATCTGAGGAATCCGCACTGCTGATAACATCACGATCAGTAATGACTCCTGTGTTAGGCATTGAACTGGATGTGAAACTTAATGCAGGCAGCAAGAACGGATTACTGTCAGCGTCAGGAATAGAATCTATCCTGGCATCTCTGATTGGACACCTCTGTAGCTTTGCTAATGCAGTTTCTGCATCACTTTCATTTTTAAAATAAGCTTGTAGATGATGTTCCATTTACATCCTCCTTAACAGTACGATTTACAGAATTTTACCCTTAATCACCACAATTAAACAATCTAAAGCTCCAGGAAGCTATGCGGAGTTGTAATCGAATGATCTATCACCAAAAAAGATCTCATATAAAAAACTCCGGTAAAAAAACCGGAGCCGTCAATTTTAGAAGAATCCTAATTTCTTCGGGCTATAGCTGACAAGCATATTTTTCGTCTGCTGATAATGGTCAAGCATCATCTTATGGTTCTCTCGCCCGATTCCTGACATCTTGTATCCGCCAAATGCTGCGTGAGCCGGATACTGGTGGTAACAGTTCGTCCACACACGACCTGCCTGGATGCCTCTTCCAAAACGGTAAGCTGTATTAACATTTCTAGTCCAGATCCCTGCACCGAGTCCGTACAGCGTATCATTCGCAATTTCCATTGCTTCTTCATCATTTTTAAAAGTTGTGACAGAAAGAACCGGTCCAAAGATCTCTTCCTGGAAAATTCTCATGTCATTTGTTCCTTTAAAGATCGTTGGCTGAATGTAATAGCCTTCAGCAAACTCCCCTTCTTTTTTATTAATGTCTCCACCGGTAACAAGCTCTGCTCCTTCATCTTTACCGATTTGCAGATAAGACTGGATCTTTTCCATCTGTTCAGTAGATGCCTGAGCACCCATCATTGTATTCGGGTCGAGCGGATTACCTGTATTAATTTCTTTTACTCTCTTCACAACACGCGCCATAAATTCTTCATAAATATCTTCATGGATCAATGCTCTTGAAGGACACGTACATACTTCCCCCTGATTAAGCGCGAACATCAGAAGACCTTCTACTGCTTTATCAACGAATTCGTCATCCTGGTCCATAATATCTTTGAAGAAAATATTTGGTGATTTACCGCCAAGTTCAAGCGTAACAGGAATAAGGTTCTGAGAAGCATACTCCATTATCATCCGGCCTGTTGTTGTTTCCCCTGTAAAAGCAATTTTAGCAATACGTTTACTTGATGCGAGCGGTTTACCAGCTTCAAGTCCGAATCCATTTACAATATTAATGACGCCTTCAGGAAGAAGGTCTCCTACAAGTTCCATCAATACTAAAATTGAAGACGGTGTTTGTTCTGCAGGTTTTAAGACAATACAGTTACCTGCAGCCAGTGCCGGAGCAAGCTTCCACACAGCCATTAGTAACGGGAAGTTCCAGGGAATGATCTGCCCTACTACACCAAGCGGCTCATGGAAATGATATGCAACTGTATCGTGATCGATTTCACCAAGTGTGCCTTCCTGTGCACGGATAACACCTGCAAAGTATCTGAAGTGATCAATTGCAAGCGGCAAGTCGGCATTAAGCGTTTCTCGAACGGCTTTACCGTTTTCCCATGTTTCAGCTACTGCCAGCATTTCAAGGTTTTCTTCCATACGGTCTGCAATCTTATTTAAAATGACAGACCTTTCAGTTACAGAAGTTTTTCCCCACGCGTCTTTAGCAGCATGTGCTGCATCCAGCGCTTTTTCTATATCTTCTTCTGTAGAGCGTGCGATTTGACAGAAGACTTTGCCATCAACCGGAGAAGGGTTGTCAAAATACTGTCCTTTCACAGGCGCAACCCACTCTCCCCCTATGTAGTTATCATATTTTTTTTTAAAATTTACTAGAGATCCATCAGTATTCGGATTAGCGTAAGTCATTATTCTTCCCCCTGTTGTTCAAGATATTATAACCAAATTCACCTCTATCCCCCTTTTATGTAATCGCTTTCATTTAATCGCAAAATAATAAGCTCTTAAAACGAGCCATAATTTATTTTTATCAAAAATTAAGATCATTGTCAATTTTCTGAACTTAATTAATATAAAAAGATCCGGCATTAAACCGGATCCAGTTTCACCTTTTTATGAACAGCTGCCCCCGGGGGAATTCTTAATCTGGGCACCGGTTTCACCTTTCATAATGTCTCCGCCTGTCTGACGGATAATTTCATCAGTCACTGTGTTTGATACTGTGTTAGCTACCATTTGAAGTAGATCGTTTACTTCAGTCTGTGACTGTTTGAATTCCTGAACAATTGGAATTTCATCAATTTCATTTTCAACTTTTTCAATTTTTGCTTCGATCATTTTCAAGGCTTCGTGCTTACCGTAATGCTGGAAGTTTACCGCCTGCTTTTGAAGGCTTCTCAGGCTGGCGATTTTTTCTCTGATTTTCTGATTTTCCTGAATCTGTGCCTCTGCACGCTTGAAAAAGTCTACTTCTTCTGTTTCTGTAATCATTTGTGCAAGCTCTTTTGCACGGGCAATAATTTCTTTTTTAGTATATCTTTTTTCCATTATCCATTCACTCCTACTGGTTCATCCGCTTCAACCAGTTCACCGTTCAGGCTCCAGGTTCTAGCGTCAGTAATTTTGACCATCACTCTTTTTCCGATGATGTGCTTTGGTCCTTTAAAGTTAACAAGTTTACTTGTTCTTGTATAGCCTGACAATACTTCAGCATTTTTACGGCTTTCACCTTCTACTAATACTTCCATTGTTTGACCTTCAAGTTTTTTCATTGCTGCAAGAGACATTTCATTTACAAGGTTATTTAATCGCTGCAAGCGCTCTTTCTTCACTTCCATCGGTACATTATCCTGCATTTTTGCTGCTGGTGTACCTTCCCGTGGAGAATAAATATAAGTAAATGCTGTCTCAAACCCTACTTCTTTATATAGTGATAGGGTTTCTTCAAACTGTTCTTCTGTTTCATTCGGGAAACCTACAATGATATCCGTAGTTAGAACAGCATTTGGTATCGCTTTTCTGATCTTACCGACTAGCGTCAGGAATTGCTCACGTGTGTACTTCCTTGCCATCAGTTTAAGCACTTGTGAAGAACCGTGCTGAACTGGCAGGTGAATATGCTCGACGAGGTTTCCGCCTTTTGCAAGAACCTCAATTAAATAATCGTCAAAGTCTCTTGGGTGACTTGTTGTGAATCTGATTCGCGGAATATCAATTTTACGCAGCTCATCCATTAATTGTCCAAGCCCATAATCCATATCCTTCAAATCTTTCCCGTAAGCATTCACGTTCTGACCGAGAAGTGTAATTTCCTGATAGCCTTGTGCTGCCAGGTGTCTGACTTCCTGTATGATATCTTCCGGCCTTCTGCTGCGCTCTTTTCCTCTTGTGTAAGGAACAATGCAATATGTACAGAATTTATCGCATCCATACATAATGTTAACCCAACCTTTAATTGCACCTTTTCTCACTTTAGGAAGATTCTCAATTACGTCGCCTTCTTTAGACCAGACTTCAATGACCATTTCTTTACTCATATAAGCTTCATTTAGAATATTTGGCAGACGGTGTATGTTATGCGTACCAAAAATCATATCGATATGCGGATGTGTTTTAAGAATCTTATTTACAACTGATTCTTCCTGAGACATACAACCGCATACACCAATCAGCAGATCAGGCTTTTCAAGTTTTAAAGGCTTGAGGTGTCCGATCTCACCGAACACTTTGTTTTCTGCATTCTCACGGATCGCACATGTATTCAGCAGAATAACATCCGCATCTTCAGTCGTATCCGTCGGCTCGTATCCAAGCTGAAGGAATATGCCTGCCATTACTTCTGTATCATGCTCATTCATTTGGCAGCCATAAGTCCGGATATAAAACTTACGTCCATTCCCCATTCCCTGTAAGGACTGATCTATTTTGAAATCTTCATGGTAATTTACATCTTCTTTACCGCGTCTTTTTGCATCTTTTAACGATGGCGGGCTGTAGACAGTTTGAAAGTATTGACTGTAGTCTTTTTCTTTCTTCTGTCCCTGAGATGTCTGAGTGGCATCTTGACTTGCAAGGCGCTGCTCTTCATTCATCTTAATGTCCCCTTTCCTCCCGGCTTTAATCCGTGCATCATTTGTAACAGGGCTCTAAAAACCCATGTTATATAAGTATAAATGCTATTTTACATACTGACAACACACCCGTTGATGATGTCGATAAATTGACTCAATTTCAGTATAAAAGCGCACGCTTGAATCACGTGCGCTCGGCATTTTACATAAATTCTTTTACCAAGTTGTTAAAGTATTCTTCATCAAGCTCGAGGTTCTGACTGCTGAGTGGTGCTTCATCATAGCCATCAATCAGCTCCTGATAAGATGGCTGTTCGACATCCTGATAAATCAGACCAGTTACAAGACCATCGTGCTTCATCAGCGTCTGCATTGCCGCTTCCTTATTTTGAGCATCGTAACCGTCTACTGCAGAAAGCTTCACAAGATTTTCCTTAAACCAGTCATACGTATTGACTTTGTTATACGTTACGCAAGGACTAAATACATTAATTAAAGAAAAGCCTTTATGGTTTAGCCCCTGCTCAATCAGGCTCGTTAATTCCTTCAAATCAGATGAGAATCCCTGCGCCACAAAAGTGGCACCTGACGTCAGTGCCATTTCCATCGGATTAATGGATGGTTCGATTGCCCCTTTAGGTGTTGATTTTGTTTTAAAACCTGCAGAAGATCTTGGTGATGTCTGCCCTTTTGTTAAACCGTAAATCTGATTATCCATGACGATATAGGTCATATCGATATTTCTTCTGATCGCGTGGATGGTATGACCAAGGCCGATCGCAAATCCATCCCCGTCTCCACCTGACGCAATGACAGTCAGGTCTCTGTTTGCCATTTTCACTCCTTGAGCAAGTGGCAGCGCGCGACCATGAATACTGTGGAATCCATATGAATTAATGTAACCTGAGATTCTTCCGGAACATCCGATACCTGATACGACAGCAAGGTTTTCAGGTGTCAAGCCAATATTAGCTGAAGCCCGCTGGATCGCAGCCTGAACTGAAAAGTCTCCACATCCCGGGCACCAGTTTGGCTTTACATTATTTCTGAAGTCTTTGAATGTAACCAATTAAATCAGCTCCTTCGTTAACAGCTCAACCTCTGAAGGCAGAAACGGTGTACCGTCATATTTTTTCAGACTGTGAATTTTTGAAGCCATTCCGACGTTCATCTTAATTAATGATGCCAGCTGACCTGTTGCATTATGTTCAGCTACAACCACTTTTTTTGCACTTTCCATTAATGGAGCAAGCTTTTCAGCAGGGAATGGATGCAGCAGTCTGATATGTGCATGATTCACCTTTAACCCATCTGCCTCAAGTCTTTCCTGCGCTTCTTCCAAAGCACCACGGGTAGAGTTAAAACCAATCAGCAAGACATCTGCCTCACCGTGACTTGCATTGTCTATATCCACCGCTTTATGAAGCGAAACATGATCAAGCTTTCTCATTCTCTTGTCCATCTGCATCTGACGGTTCAACGATGATTCCGAAGGCTTACCTGTCTCGTCATGCTCAACACCGGTCACATGGTGAATACCATTTTTCATCCCTGGCAGTACACGCTGTGACACGCCGTCTTCTGTTATTTCATAGCGCTTGAAGTATTGCTTTGGCTCAAGTTCGTCGAGCTGTGATTCATCAGCAACCAGCTTTCCGCGTCCAACCTTTACTTTCGAGTAATTCAACGGGTCAACTGACTGCTTTCCAAGTGAAAGCTGTAAGTCTGATAGAACAATAACCGGACACTGGTATTGCTCTGCCAGATTAAAAGCATCAATTGTATCATAAAATGCTTCTTCAGCTGTACTCGGTGCCAGTACGATCTTAGGGATATCACCGTGAGAGCCGTAGATCATCTGCATGAGGTCAGACTGTTCCTGCTTAGTCGGCAGACCTGTTGAAGGGCCTCCACGCTGTGTATCCACGATCACAAGCGGCTGTTCAGTCATACCTGATAAACCGATTGATTCCATCATGAGAGACAATCCAGGACCCGCAGAAGCTGTGAATGCACGCACACCTGCATAATTTGATCCAATTGCCATCGTTGCGGCTGCGATTTCATCTTCCGTCTGAATGACCGCACCTCCGAGCGCCGGAAGCTTTTTAATTAAATATTCCATGATTTCAGAAGCCGGTGTAATTGGATAAGCAGCCATAAACCTGACGCCTGCCGAAATTGCACCTAGCGCAATCGCATCATTTCCAATCATATACATTCGCTGAATGCCATCAGCTTCTGATAGTTTGTGTGATCCTTTTTTATCTGCAAGCAATTCTGAAGCTTTTATGTATCCCGCTTCAATTGCTTCCATGTTTTTCTGAACAACGACATCACCTTTACGTTTAAAAGTCTCCTGTAACACACTGGTGAAAGCTTTAGTCGGAAGGTTCATAATAGCACATGTTGCCCCGATCGCCACCATATTTTTCATTAATGATGTGCCTAATTCAGAAGCGATTTCAGTAAAAGGTACAATGACCAGTTCTGACTCACAGTCTTCAGGGTTTACGGGGTTAAATTTTTCATCTGCAATGATGATCCCTTCCGGACCCATTTCGTGATAGTTAACATCAATTGTTTCCTGATCAAACGCTACTAATATATCAAGTCTGTCTTCTACCGCTCTTACTCTGGTTGTACTGACTCTGATTTTATTATTTGTATGCCCACCTTTAATTCTGGAAGAAAAATGGCGGTAGCCGTATAAAAAATAACCCAGGCGGTTCATTGCCATGGAAAAGATTTCGCCGGTACTTTCGATCCCTTCTCCCTGCTGACCGCCAACTTTCCAGGAAAGCTGCTGTTTCATTCTAATCTCTCCTTCAACTGCGCAATATGTATAAATTCATCATTGTTCATTTTATCACGTTTACTACATTCGACACACCTTTTTAACGATACAACATATAAATTCAGCCCTTAGAATGAATATAAGTTTACATAATACAATTATCGTTAATAATAAAAGCCGCTGCATAAGCAGCGGCTTTATCTTACCTTGGTTCAATGATCAGTTTAATCGCTGTTCTTTCTTCTCCCTCAATCTGAATATCTGTAAATGCAGGGATGCAAATCAGATCAATTCCTGATGGAGCAACAAATCCTCTGGATATTGCGACTGCTTTTACAGCCTGATTAAGCGCCCCGGCTCCAATGGCCTGGACTTCTACAAATCCTTTTTCTCTTAAAACACCTGCTAATGCACCTGCCACTGAATTTGGATTAGATTTTGACGATACTTTTAATACATTCAACTGCAGATCCCCCTTCTTCAACCGCTAACGTGTGCTAGTGTCCATTCACTATATTCGTTTTCTGCTGAAGTTATGCAGGTGCAGGCAATATTAAGTGAAGGTTTTAAAAAGGATGGTCTTCATTAATCAATATGCGCTCAATAGAATCTGCTTTACCTGTTTTACGATCTAATGTAATCAGGCAGCCACTTAATATTGCGCGACCGGTTTTTGGCACTTCAAACCTTGATGGTAAACCAGTTACAAATCTTTTTAATACCGCTTCTCTTTCCATTCCCAAAATTGCATCGTACGGTCCTGTCATCCCTACGTCAGATAAATAAGCAGTTCCTTCCGGCAGGATTCTATTATCAGCAGTCTGAACGTGCGTGTGAGTACCAACGACAGCAGAAGCTTTGCCATCAAGATACCAGCCCATCGCCTGTTTTTCACTCGTTGCTTCAGCATGAAAATCAACAAATACAAATGGCGTCTGTCTTTTTGCCTCTGTTACTGCCTGTCTCACAGCCGGGAAAGGATCGTCTACAGGGTTCATGAACGTTCTGCCCAGTGCATTCACTACTGCCACTTCAGCGCTTCCTGCCTGAAAATAGCGAATACCTTTCCCCGGCGTCCCTTTAGGGTAATTCAGTGGTCTGACTAACTGATCAGCTTTATCTATAAAGTTAAACAGGTCTTTATTATCCCATGTATGATTACCAAGCGTAATCATATCAGCACCTGCCTGGATGAGCTGATCATAAATTTTCTGAGTAATACCTCTCCCGGAAGCCGCATTCTCACCATTCACGATTATAGCATCAGGTTCATGTCTTGCTTTCAACTTTGGAAGATACTCATCAATCATTTCCCGACCGGGAGCGCCTACTACATCTCCAACAAATAGTATTTTCATATTAATCCTCTTTCTACTGATATATTCGTTCAAACTTTAGCATGAAAGCCGGAGGGTTTCAACTTCCCTGTCATCCATTCATATGAAAAACGGTGTGCACGAGGCACACCGCTTTCACTTATTTTGCGTATTCAACTGCTCTTGTTTCTCTAATCACTGTCACTTTTATGTGACCCGGGTAATTCAGCTCTTCTTCTATCTGCTTACGGATATCCCGTGCAAGCCTGTGAGCTGTAAGATCATCAATCTGCTCAGGTCGGACCATAATCCGTATTTCACGTCCGGCCTGTATTGCAAATGATTTCTCTACACCGTCATATCCTTCAGAGATCTCTTCAAGACGTTCCAGTCTTCTGATGTAGTTTTCTAGTGTTTCACTTCTCGCCCCAGGACGTGCTGCTGAAAGCGCATCTGCTGCTGCAACTAGCACTGCAATCACTGAAGTTGCTTCATAATCACCATGGTGAGAAGCGATACTGTTAATCACTACAGGGTGTTCTTTGTATTTCGTTGCAAGCTCTACGCCGATTTCAACGTGGCTGCCTTCCACTTCATGGTCAATTGCTTTACCAATATCGTGGAGCAGTCCTGCTCTTCTCGCAAGCGCAACATCTTCACCAAGTTCAGCTGCAAGCAAACCTGATAGATAAGCAACTTCTGTAGAATGCTTCAGAACATTTTGTCCGTAGCTTGTACGGTACTTCAATCTTCCCAGGATCTTAATGAGATCCGGATGGAGACCGTGAACACCAATATCGAATGTTGTCTGCTCACCAATTTCACGAATGTGCTCATCTACTTCACGTCGTGCTTTATCAACCATTTCCTCAATCCGCGCAGGGTGAATGCGCCCATCCTGTACCAGCTTTTCGAGCGCAATACGTGCTGTTTCTCTTCTGATTGGATCAAATCCCGAGAGAATAACAGCCTCTGGCGTATCATCGATAATTAAATCGATTCCTGTCAGCGTTTCCAACGTTCTGATATTTCGTCCTTCTCTTCCGATGATGCGCCCTTTCATTTCATCATTCGGCAGGTTAACGACAGAAACAGTGGTTTCAGCAACGTGGTCTGCCGCACACCTTTGAATGGCCAGAGATAATAGTTCTCTTGCTTTCTTCTCTGATTCTTCTTTTGCGCGGTTTTCCTGTTCTTTTACCATAATTGCAATGTCCTGCGACAGTTCTTTCTCTACCTGATCAAGTATAATTGCTTTCGCTTCTTCACGCGTCAGTCCAGATACACGCTCAAGTTCGAGCTCTTGCTTTTGAACCATCTCCTCCACTTTGCTTTCCATCTCTTCAATATGTTGTTGTCTTTCATGCAAGGATTGATCTTTACGTTCCTGCATTGATTCCCGCTTGTTGAGCGAGTCATCTTTGCGATCCAGGTTTTCTTCCCGCTGCATCAGGCGGTTTTCCTGCTTTTGTAATTCATTTCTGCGTTCACGAAGTTCTGCTTCCATTTCTGAACGAAGCTTATGATTTTCATCCTTTGCTTCAAGCAGCGCTTCTTTCTTCAGTGCCTCTGCTTCACGCCTCCCATTAGAAAGGATTTGTTCAACAGTTCCCTTTGCACCACCGACTTTAGCGTCCATCATGAATTTGTGTATCATATAACCAACAACCACACCGACGATAATGCCAACCAAAATGAAGGTGATTTCGAGTGCTCCCATCGTATTCACCTCCTCTTGCTATTTCTTTTTTTCACTTTGTCTTTTCAGAATCCCCCAAATGTTTATTGGAAGACTTCATGACATTTACTTATCAATTAGAAAAATTGAAAAATATACAATCTTAATTTTAAGTCTGCAAAATTTCATTGTCAAGTAACCTAGAATAATCTGCCTCATAACATTTCATAAGAAAAGAGACAGGAAAATATCCCCTGCCTCATTTTACCCTGCTTACTTATCTTCTAACAGATCAAATTCTTCCGCTTCGTTCTGCTCATTCTCAGGTGCAGCATGTGGCTGATCCATCCCATGATGCTCACGAATCTTTAAGAGAATTTGCTGGCGCAGATCGGTATTTTCTTTCAGGAACTGCTTGGCATTTTCTCTTCCCTGTCCAAGGCGCTCTCCTTCGTATGAATACCATGATCCGCTCTTTTGCACGATATCAGCTTCTGCACCAAGGTCGATGATTTCTCCCTCTTTGGAGATACCTTCACCGTACATGATATCAACTTCTGCAATACGGAATGGCGGCGCAACCTTGTTTTTAACTACTTTAATACGCGTTTTATTACCGACCATGTCGTTACCCTGCTTAAGTGTTTCAGCCCGGCGAACATCCAGACGGACAGAAGAGTAGAACTTCAGCGCACGTCCACCAGGAGTTGTTTCAGGGCTTCCGAACATAACCCCTACTTTTTCACGAATCTGGTTAATGAAAATTGCGATCGTATTGGATTTGCTGATTGCACCGGAAAGTTTTCTAAGCGCCTGAGACATTAATCGCGCCTGAAGACCAACATGGGAATCACCCATCTCTCCTTCAATTTCCGCTTTCGGTACAAGTGCTGCAACAGAGTCAACAATGACAATTTCAACGGCACCGCTTCGTACTAATGCTTCTGCAATTTCAAGTGCCTGCTCGCCTGTATCCGGCTGTGATAAAAGAAGTTCATCTATATTAACACCAAGCTTTTGTGCATATACAGGATCCAGTGCGTGCTCAGCATCAATGAAAGCAGCCTGCCCGCCATTTGCCTGAACTTCAGCAATTGCGTGAAGCGCTACAGTTGTTTTACCCGAGCTTTCAGGACCGTAAATTTCGATAACACGGCCTCTTGGATAACCGCCTACTCCTAAAGCTGCATCCAGTGAGACAGAACCGCTTGATACAGTATTGACTCTTCTGTCAGTCTGCTCTCCAAGTTTCATAATTGAACCTTTACCGAACTGTTTTTCTATTTGTTTAAGCGCCATATCCAGCGCTGCCTGACGATCACTCACATTAATTCCTCCTTTAATATAGACGCATTAATGACGTCTCATAACCTAACTCTACTATACTCTTTTTCAGAACAGATAACAAGCAAAAACCGAACATTTATTCGTATTTTTTTAAAAGGTCATTTTCATCAGGATTTTATTAATCAAATCGTAAATCCGCAGTTAAATTCATTTTTTGTATCTATTCAATTTGGTTGATTATTTCAAAAAAATTTATTTTACAAACGGTCCGGTATTTTTCTCAATCAATTGAATCAAACCGTACATTCCATGTTTTACCGCTCTGATTCTTTTAAAGTTTCGGTCACCTTTAAGCAGTAATTTAAATGAAGCGACAATACCACCTCTAACTGATACACCAATCCACACTGTCCCCTCCGGAATACCGTTATAGTCTCCAGGACCAGCTACTCCGGTAAAGCTGATACCAATCTGACTGTCAAACTTCAGACGGACCTGTTCTGCCATGTTTTCAGCGCATTCACTGCTGACTGCCCCGTATTGACCAAGCAGGTCTCCCGGTACCCCGAGCACAGATTGTTTCGCATCATTTGAATAGACCGTCACACCGCCTGAAAGATAATTACTGGCACCCGGAACTGAAGCGATCTCAGAAGAAAATAATCCGCCAGTCAGACTCTCAGCTGAAGCAATCGTTAATTCCTTTTGTTCTAATAGCAAAGTGATTTTATGAAGCAGATTGTTCTGATCATATCCGTAACAATAGTGTCCAACTCTGTCATCAAGCACCGTAATCATCTGATCAATCAGCGCTTCAGCTTCTTTCAGCTCTTTGCTTCTAGCAGTAATTCTAAGCGTCACTTCACCGTCCTCAGCAAGCGGCGCTATTGTTGGGTTGGTTTGTTCGCTCAGAATATCATCAATACGCGACTCAAGATCTGCTTCTCCTATTCCGAAGAAACGCATGACTTTTGAGTAAATAGAGCTGCTTTCTGCTTTTTGATGATTCAGGTAAGGAAGAACCTGATCCACTAGCATTGGTTTCATTTCCCTCGGAGGGCCCGGAAGCAGCAGATATTTAGTGTGATGAACTTCCTTTAGCATTCCCGGTGCCATCCCGTGAAAATTAAAAAACACAGTACTGTTCTCTAAGACCAGTGCCTGCTTTTTATTGTTCTCTGTCATCTCGCTCCCGGTCTGCAGATAATATTGTTCGATTGCTTCTAGGGATTCTTTATCATAGGAAAGACTGCAGTCCAGATGTCTCGCTGCAGTTTCCTTTGTTAGATCATCTTTAGTCGGGCCAAGCCCCCCTGTAATGATGACAATATCAGATCTTTTTCCGGCTGTAGTAATCGTCTGTAACAGCCGCTCCTCATTGTCTCCAACTACACTATGGTAATATACATTGATTCCGGACTCTGCAAGTCTTGCAGAGATAAACTGGGCATTTGTGTTTGCAATCTGACCAAGCAGTAATTCAGAACCTACTGCAATAATTTCAGCATTCATAACAGCATCTCCTTATTTGGAATCTTTAAAAGCACCCCAGTTTTTAATAAAGTAGTCAACACCTGACCATACAGTGAAAAATGCTGCAATATATAACCCAATCACATCAAATGGTATGTTAAACATTGTGAAGAAAATATTGTGAAGTAGAAGTGCCGAAATCGCAACGATCTGCATCCACATTTTAATTTTACCAAGCATAGCAGCAGCATGGACTTCTCCGGTTCCGGCAAGAACCAGTCTGAGGCCTGTAATTGCAAACTCTCTGGAGATAATGATTATCACAATCCAGGATGGTGCCATTTGCAGTTCCACCAGAATAATTAAAGCAGCAGATACTAATAATTTGTCTGCAAGCGGATCCAGAAACTTGCCAAGGTTCGTTACCTGGTTGTATTTTCTTGCATAATAACCATCCACCCAGTCAGTCGTCGCTGCAAAAATAAAGATTAATGCGCCAATGAGATGGCTGACCGGCATTTCAGCACCAAGCAGTGTGATATCTCCCCAGTTAAAATCCACCAGCATGATCACCATAAATAGCGGGATCAGAAAAATTCTTGAGATCGTAATCTTATTAGGTACATTCATATAAGTGCTCCTTTAAAACAAATTTTTACTTATTACTAATTAATAACCGTCACTTACATCTACGTAAACCCCGATCAAAAAAATAGTCATCACGCATGATGACTATTTTTAAACATTTATGAAGGGTTCTGTACTTCGAAAATCATATTCTGAGTAATAATATCAACAGCGCCAAAGTCCACTTGTTCACCATTTATTGAAACAGTGGTACCAGGCGCACTGCCGACACGTATTCTGAACCAATTCAATTCTGAAGCGTCAAAAGTAAGCTCTTCGCTTCCTGACAGCATCTGATCTACAAGCTGATTTCCTGCCTGATCAGTAATACCAACCCAGGTTGAATCAGAATTAATCGTTACGGTCAGCGGCTCTTCAGCAGAAGTGATCTGATAGCTTGTTGTATCCCCTTCAGTACCGGCATTCTCAATTGCTAATGTTTCTTCTGCCGGTTCTTCCTCTGGCTGCTCTTCTTCATCTAGTTCTTCAGCTGGCTCTTCCGGCGCTTCTTCTGTCGGTTCCTCTTCGCTTGCATCATCAG
Organism: Jeotgalibacillus sp. JSM ZJ347; assembly: GCF_044383825.1. Lineage (NCBI taxonomy): Bacteria > Bacillati > Bacillota > Bacilli > Caryophanales > Caryophanaceae > Jeotgalibacillus > Jeotgalibacillus sp. JSM ZJ347. Next base: position 699,253 of record NZ_JBISEN010000001.1, read on the forward strand.
CAGGATCATCGGATTGATCAAATGATAAAGGCTCTTCCTGCTGGACTTCTTCACTGCCTTCCGGTTCTTCACTATCAGCAGCCATAAACGACTGGAATAATACCCATGCCAGCGCAACGATTCCGATAACAAATAAAACCATAACGACAGTAGGTATAAACCTGAAAGCCGTTGAAGTATTTTTACTTCCTCTTGTCTTAACCCTTGAAAGCTGTGAAGGAATGTGGTCGTCCTGATTTGTAGGAATATCTGATGAATAAGTTTCAAACAGTTCCTCTACATTCAGATCAACAGCTTCAGCATACTGCTTTATAAATGCCCGTATATAAAACGCTCCGGGCATCATTGAATAATCTCCCTCTTCAATTCCCTGGAGATAACGTTTTTGAATTTTAGTTACACCCTGAAGCTCTTCAAGCGAGTATCCTTTTTCTTCTCTCGCTTCTTTCAGGTGGATTCCTAATTCTGTCAATGTTTACACCTGCCAATACTTAAAAGTCAAATTCTCCAAAATCCGATCCGCTGAACATCGTATTCTTATACATTAATTCGTATGTAATTTCTTCATCCGGATCGTGCCTGAGTTCAATAATGTAATCAAAATCATCAATAGAGTATTCAGTGTTTTGTACAAAGATGTCCGGATGTTCAATTACTTTAATTGAGGGCATTCTCATAATCTCCCTCACCAGCTGCCAGTGCTTATCTGATGCACGCTGAGTGGACACCACGCCGTCTATGATGAATAGATTATTCTCATTGTACTCATCCGGAATTAATTTATCACGCACGGTCTGTTTTAATAAAGTGGATGATACAAACAGCCATTTTTTGTTTGCACACACGCTTGCAGCAACAATCGACTCTGTTTTTCCTACACGGGGTAACCCGCGTATGCCAATCAATTTGTGCCCATCCTGTTTATAAAGCTCAGCCATAAAATCAACAAGAAGACCGAGTTCATCCCTGATAAAGCGGAACGTTTTTTTATCATCTGCATCTCTTTGAATATATCGTCCGTGCCGGACAGCCATTCTGTCACGGAGTTTAGGTTCTCTGAGTTTTGTCATTTGTATCGTATCCATTGTGCGGAGGATCAGCTCAAGTCTGACAATCTGCTCATCACTTCTGGCAAGAAGTAGCATACCTCTTCGCCCTTCGTCGACACCATTGATCGTTACAATATTGATAGAGAGCATACCAAGCAGAGATGATATATCACCAAGCAGACCGGGACGGTTTTTTTGAATTTCATATTCGAGATACCATTCCTTTTTCTCCATGGTGTCAGCTCCTTAATATAATTTCTTTCCAATCTATAAGGTTAATAATAAAGCATTTGTATGGAATAGAAAAGGAAAAACAGAAATTGTATCGAAATAAGTAGAAAATTGCCGCCTCATAAAATTGAGGGGGCAATTTTTACAATTAATGTTTGACCGATCCGCTTGAAAGACGGATCATCAAATTGGCAAGAACGTGCTGCTCTTTTTCATCTGCTGCTCTCCAAAGGTCTGCAAGCACTCTTTCCTGTTCATTTTTAGGATCTACATTGTTCGCTAAGTAATTTCCGATCTGAAAAGCTACTTCAGACATTTTTTCTTTATCCATTCCCTGCTTTTGTGCTGCAATGACTTTGTCTCCCAGAAAATCTTTCCACTGCTGCCAGTTATCCAGAATTGACATGTTTTCTCCTCCTTTATTCATGAACCTTGAAGGCTCATGAATAGTATGAACATCAGAAGGAAAATTATGCGGATCCTACCATCCACCGTTTACTGAGAGGACATGGCCATTCACATAAGTGGACTGGTCTCCAATCAGAAAGATGACTGCATCAGCGATTTCACCGGGATGAGCGAACCTGCCCGCTGGAATATCAGCTTCCAGTTCTTTTTTTACATCCGGAGGATAATGAGCGGTCATAGCAGTCTCCACAGCACCCGGAGCTACTGCATTGACTCTGATTCCACTCGGTGCAAGCTCTTTGCCAAGCGCCTTTACAAAAGCAATCTGAGCACCCTTAACAGCTGAATACATGACTTCAAAGGATGCGCCAGTCTCACCCCAGATTGAACTGATAAAAACAATTGATGCGCCTGATTTGTGCCGCATACCGGGGATCAGGCTCCGGATGATTCTTGCAGGCTGATACATATGAACATTCCATAATTGACCGATGATATGATCAGGCGTCTCTTCAAACAGCCCTTCATAATGATGTCCCCCGGCATGAACAATACTGTCAGGCTTCAACAACCCGGGAATAGCAAGGTCTACTTCACTGCCGTTATTCAGATTTAATCTCAGTGGAATCAGCTGATCTGCATGATCAGCATAACTAGACAGGCTTTGTACTTTTTTTTCATTCGTATGAAACTGAGCGATCACTGTGTGCCCCGTCATTAAAAGCTTTTTACACACCTCAAATCCGATCCCGCCACTGCTGCCCAGTACTAAAACTGTCTTATCCATTTACTTTAGGGAGGATATAAAAACTTGTCATCCTATCTTTTTTTACAAGTGAAGACAATGCTTCATTTACATCCTCTAATGTTAGAGTCTCAAGGACCGGTACAGCTTCAAACAGGTCCATATCATTGAATGCGTATCTGGTAAACTGATTAGCGATAAATTCAGGTGAATTAAGGGATCTTAAAAAACCGCCAATGTTCTTCTTCTTAACAGACTGCAGCTGCTCTTCCGTAATTGAAGGTGACTCAACCTCACTTAGAATGATCTGCTTGATCCGTTCAGAAAGCGCCTGTGGATTTGACGTGTTACTGCCAATTAGTGCAAACCCAAAGTTACTTTCCTGTGTGAAGTCGTATGAAAAATGGTCATCAATCAGACCTTCATCATACAGAGAAGTATAATGCTCAGAAGTTTTACCAAACAATACATCAAGTGCGGTATTAACTGAAAGTTCTTTTTTCATCAGCTGGATTCCACTGATCTCTTTTTCATTCGACTTGATTCCAACCATACATTTTGCAACCTGAACATCCATATGAAGCTCGTGGTGATCTCTGTTTACTTCTTCCGGTTCATCCTCAAATTTTCTTTTGATATCTTCTTCCTGATCAAACTGTTTTGCCAGCTGATTTTCCCTTATATGTGTCATCACAGACTCAGGATCTACAGAGCCCACAATAAAGAGCATCATGTTAGATGGATGATAAAAAGTACGGTAACACTGATAAAGGTGGTCCTTTGTAATTGAAGTAATTGACTCTATCGTTCCTGCAATGTCTACTTTTACAGGGTGATTTTTAAACATATTTTCAATTGCACCAAAATAAAGGCGCCAGTCCGCATTATCATCATACATCGTTATTTCCTGACCAATGATCCCTTTTTCTTTTTCCACTGTCTCTTCAGTAAAATAAGGTGATTGAACAAAATCAATCAAAACATCGAGGTTCTTTTCAAAATGTGATGTACTTGAAAATAAGTATGCCGTACGCGTAAAGGATGTGAATGCATTTGCAGAAGCGCCATTCATACTGAATTTCTGGAATACGTCCCCTTCTTCTTTTTCAAACATTTTATGCTCAAGAAAATGCGCTACACCATCTGGTACTCGCACGAAATCTTCTTCACCGAGCGGCAGGAACTGATTGTCTATTGACCCGTACTTTGTTGTAAAGGTAGCGAAAGTTTTATTGAAATCTTTCTTAGGCAATATACATACCTGAAGCCCGTTCTCCATTTTTTCAATATAAATTTCTTCTTCCAGCTGAGAAAATACTTTTTTATGCACTTTCAGCCACCTCCTTTGCAGTTAAAACATAAGTTGTATCTTTAATCAGCTTATGAGCTGCTTTTATCACATGATCCTTTGTAACAGCTTCAATCTCTTTAAACCATTCATTAATATGAACAGGAATGCCGGCAGTTTCACCCTGATATAGCACTTCTACAATGCCTCTTGGTGAATCGAGCGTTTCGAGCATCTGATTGGTCATGACTGCTTTCGTCTGACTCAGCTCCTGGTCTGATACATCTCCATTTTTTATGGCTTCAAGCTGACGTTCAATAATTTCTTCTGCCTGATCCACTTTCCCAGGATCCACACCGGACATAATCACAATAAGTCCTTTATGACTTTCGAGGCGGCTTGCTGCATAGTAAGCGAGACTTTCTTTTTCACGCACATTAATAAACAGCTTCGAATGCGGAAACCCGCCTAAAATGCCGTTCATCACAGCCATCGGTAAATAATCCTGATCGCCATATACGGTTTGGGAGCGGTAGCCGATATTAAGCTTACCCTGCTTAATCTGCTGCTTTTCAACAACTTTTCTTGATTGATCTACTTTAATAGCCTGAAGTTCGGCATAAATATTTTCACGTTCATTTAAAGAGAACTTTTCATCGCAAAGCGTTTCCATCTGATCAGCTTCAACGTCTCCTACGATATAAAGGTCTACTTCATCACGTTCGATCATTTCCTGATAAGTCTGATAAAGACTGTGGGGTGTAATGGCTGCTAATTCAGATTCAATACCGTTTGGATGAAGAGAATAAGCTTCCCCGCTGCACATTTCTTCAACGAGACGCTGTGACGCATAGCGCATTTTATCATCTTTCACGGCTTTCAGCTTTTGCATTAACGTGCGTTTTTCCGCTTCAACTACCTTTTCACTGAACACACCCTGCTCAAGAAATGGGTTAAAAATCATTTCATTTAAAACGTCCATCGCTTTTTCAGTCAGTGGTGTTTTGTCCTGAAGGTACTTTTCATTCGGTACATCCACAGCAAAAGTCAGGATATGATATTCACCCTTTTTATTTACGTCAACAGCAGCGCTGGCGCCATATAAATCATCGAGATGACTTCTGAAAAGCGCAGTAGTCGGCCATTTTGCCGTGCTGCTTTGAAGCACATAAGGCAAAAGTGCTCTGGCACTGACGTTTTCTTTGGATAGAAGAGATTTGAACTTGAAAACAAATTGATTAGTTTTAAATTTTTTCGTTTTAATGATTCTAATGTTCAGACCTTGCTGCTTCATTTTATGTTCGTCTAAATGCATAAAGGTTCCTCCCGGATTCGTGGTTTCTTAATAGTATTTATATTCACTACATTCACTATACATTTGTTGAAGCTTGTACAACAAGCATTTATCACCATAAAAAAACCGCCTGAGTGAAGTCAGACGGTTTTATCAGTTTATCTGCTGCCTTTAATGTAAGGCTTACCAATTGATTTTGGTGCATCAGCACGTCCGATAAATCCGGCAAGAGCAAGAATTGTCAGGATATACGGTGCTGAAAGTAAGATCCAGTTTGGTACATCTGCAAGCAGCGGGAAGCTTGATCCGATAATCGCAAGTGATTGAGCAAGCCCGAAGAACATTGCTGCACCCATTGCGCCAAGCGGATGCCACTTACCAAAAATAACAGCTGCCAGTGCGATGAATCCCTGACCTGTGATTGTACCTGCGCTGAAATCCTGTGTGATCGTCTGTGCATAAACACCACCGCCAAGACCACCGAAGATCCCTGATAGAAATACAGCGATATAACGCATTTTGTATACGTTGATTCCCATTGTATCAGCAGCCATCGGGTGTTCACCTACTGATCGCAGTCTGAGACCAAATGGCGTTTTGAATAATACAAACCAGGCAATAATTGCCACAAAAATGGCAATGTAAGAAGTTGCATAGTTATTAAAGAAGATTGGTCCAATGACCGGAATATCATATAAGAAAGGTACTCTTTCATAATAAAACGGAACTGGAATTTTCGGCGTCTGTCCTGCGCCGTACCAGTCTTTAATCAGGTAAACACCAAGACCAAGTGCAAGGAAATTGATTGCGACACCACTTACAACCTGATCTGCACGGAATGAAATGGAGGCAACTGCGTGAAGCAGTGAGAATACCCCTCCGATGACCATGGCAGCAAGGAGTGCAATCCATGGTGTCCATCCACCAAGTGCTGCTGCGAATGTAATATTAAAAACAACTGCCGCAAAGGCGCCAATAACCATCAGACCTTCAAGACCGATATTAACAACACCAGACCGCTCTGAGAAGACACCGCCTATTGCTGTGAAAATTAGCGGGGCTGATGCAAATAGCATGGATTTAACTAATATTTCAAAAGCTGATAATACATCCATTTATTTTGCCCCCTTTTTGAAACGCTGCAGAAGATACGCAATGATGTAACTTGATGCAACAAAGAAAATAATGATAGCAATTACAATCTCAACTAATTCAGTCGGTACACCCGATTGGAGCGGCATGATCAGTGCACCCTGTTTCAGGATTCCGAATAAAGAAGCTGCCAGGATGACACCGATGGCTACGTTTCCACCAAGAAGTGCTACCGCGATACCGTCAAATCCTACTCCTGAGAAAGCACCGTGGATAAATCCGTAACCGAACGTTCCAAGCCCTTCCATTGCTCCGCCAAGTCCTGCGAAAGCACCTGAGATGACCATAGAAAGAATAATGTTCCGGTTAACGTTCATTCCTGCATACTCAGAAGCATGCTGGTTAAATCCTACTGAGCGAAGTTCAAATCCAGTTGTTGTTTTTTCAAGTACAATAAAATAAATAATTGCTGCAGCTAGCGCCAGGAAGATACCATAGTGCATCGTTGAGAATTCAGTCAGTGTTTCAAAGAAAGGTGACTTTAATGATGCAGATTCAGGCACACGGTCTGTTGTATTCTGCTCATCTGAAATCACATATCGCACAAGGTAGTTACATAAGTGCAGTGCAATATAATTCATCATAATTGTGACGATTACTTCGTGAACACGAAGCTTTGCTTTTAACAGCCCCGGCACAAAAGCCCATAGCGCGCCTGCAACCGCACCAGCTAAAATCGCTACTGGAAGGTGAATGATTTTCGGCAGATCAAATGCAAGACCCACCCATACAGAAGCAATCCAACCAACTAATAGCTGACCTTCTACACCAATGTTAAAGAGTCCAGTACGGAAAGCAAATGCTACTGCCAGACCCGCAAAAATATAAGGTGTAATCTGTCTGATTGTTTCACCGATATAAAACCCTTCACCCAGTGAACCTGCTACCAATGCTGCATATCCTTCAATCGGATTGTAGCCCGAAGCCACCATGACTATGGCTCCGACCAGTAAACCGAGAAGAACTGAGATAACAGGGATCAGGATTTTCTGCCACCTGCTGAATTGATTAAACATTCTCTGTTTCACCCGCCTTATTCTTAGAGCCGGCCATCAATAATCCAAGCTCCTGTTCCGTTGTCGTTTTAGGATCAACAATTTCAATAATATTACCGTCATAAATAACCGCAATACGGTCACTTACATTAATAATTTCTTCAAGTTCAAATGATACAAGCAGCACTGCTTTACCATTATCACGCTGTTCAATCAGGCGTTTATGAATAAATTCAATGGCCCCTACATCCAAACCTCGTGTTGGCTGGGCTGCAATCAGCAGATCAGGATCACGGTCAACCTCACGTCCGATAATTGCTTTTTGCTGATTTCCCCCTGAAAGTGCACGTGCAGGTGTGTTTTCTGATGGTGTTCTGACATCAAATTCCTGAATCAGTTTTTTGGCCTGCTTATTAATTTCTTTATTGTTCATCAGACTGTATTTTGAATATGGCTTGTGGTAGTAGGTCTGCAGCACCATATTGTCCCCAATCGGAAAATCTAGTACAAGACCGTGCTTATGTCTATCCTGCGGGATATGTCCTACACCGGCTTCTGTAATCTTTCGTGTCTTATAAGAGGATAGATCCTGATCGTTTAATTTGATTGATCCTGATGAGACTTTTCTAAGCCCTGTAATGGCTTCAATCAGTTCAGATTGTCCATTACCATCAACTCCGGCAATCCCCACGATTTCTCCTGCTCTGACAGTCAGATCCAGGTCCTTAACGGCGGTGACTCCCCGTGAATCCTTTACATTCAGCTTTGAGATTTCGAGTACATTATGTTTCGGAGTAGCTTCTGTTTTGTCCGTTTTAAAGGTCACTTCACGGCCGACCATCAGACTGGCAAGCTGAGTTGGAGTCGTCCCCTCAACGTCTAACGTATCAATCCCTACTCCTTTTCGAATCACCGTTACGCGATCACACACTTCAATAATCTCTTTCAGTTTGTGAGTAATCAGGATAATTGATTTTCCTTCTGCAATCAGTGTTCTGAAAATCTGTATTAATTCCTTGATTTCCTGCGGTGTTAATACGGCAGTTGGCTCATCAAAAATCAGGATCTCGGCGCCGCGGTAAAGTGTTTTTAAGATCTCTACACGCTGCTGCATCCCTACAGAAATATCAGCAATTTTAGCTTTCGGATCAACTTTCAGTCCATAACGGTCTGAAATCTCCTGAACCTGGCGTTCCGCTCTTTTCATATCTACAACGGTTCCTAAGACATTTGGTTCATTTCCAAGGACAATATTCTCTGTCACTGTAAAAGTATCCACCAGCATAAAGTGCTGGTGTACCATTCCGATTCCAAGATCATTTGCAACATTAGGGCTTGTAATCTTTACCTTTTCCCCGCGTACTTTGATCTCGCCTTTTTCCGGCTGATACAATCCAAATAACACATTCATTAAAGTTGACTTCCCGGCACCGTTCTCTCCTAAAAGCGCGTGGATCTCACCTTTTTTTAATTGAAGCGTGATATTATCGTTTGCAACTATACCCGGAAACTCTTTTCGGATGTCGAGCATCTCTATAACATAATCCATCCGTTATCACTCCTTTATTTATCATGCGGTGGTAGGTTGAATGAGGTCTGACTTCTTTTACCAACCCTTTTTAAAAATGCTAAATGAAGAAGGAAGAATTTTTCCCTTATTCAGTTAACATTCTTGCAAAAAAAAAGGGAATTTCGGGACCGAATCAGTCCCTCCATTCCCTATGCATTTGTTATTACTCAAGTGTAGAAGGTACTTCAATTTCACCAGCAACGATTTGCTCTCTGTAATTTGCAATCTCATCAAGGATTTCCTGAGACAGGTTGTCCTGACTTTCTGCGATCGCAATACCTTCTTCCTGGATTCCGTACTCAATTATTTCTCCACCAGGGAAGTCGCCTTCCATTGCACGAGTTGAGATATCCTGAACAGCAACGTCAACACGCTTAACCATTGAAGTAAGAGTTACGTTGTCTTCTCCAACCTGACCTTCATCCCACTGGTCACGGTCAACTCCGATTACCCATACCTGACGATCAGGATCCTGCTGCTTAAGGTTCTTCGCTTCAGTGAATACACCGTTACCAGTCCCACCAGCTGCGTGATAGATTACATCTGTTCCTGAACCATACATTGAAGCTGCAATCTGCTGACCGCGAGCTGCATCATTGAAATCTCCAGCGAATTCAATCTGAACTTCTGCATCCGGGTTAACTGCTTCAACACCAGCCTGGAAACCTGCTGCGAACTTATTGATCAGGTCAGATTCTACTCCACCAACAAATCCGATCTGATCAGATTCAGTTGTAAGTCCAGCTGCTACACCTACCAGGAATGAACCTTCATGCTCTTTAAACGTAATAGATGCTACGTTGTCGCCTTCAGATACATCATCAATTAAAGCGAAGTTTGTTTCAGGATTTTGGCTTGCTACCTCAGTCAGTGCCTGATTTAAAAGGAAACCAACTCCAAAAACAAGGTTAAAATCATTACGTACAGCAGTATTCATGTTCGTTACATAATCTGCGTCATTATTAGACTGGAAATAAGTAAAGCCGTCAGTTCCTTCTTCAAGTCCATTGTCAGATCCGAACTGCTGAAGACCTTCCCAAGCTGACTGGTTAAATGACTTATCATCAACACCGCCAGTATCAGTTACCATTGCTACTTTAAAGTCACTCGTTTCTTCAGTGCCTTCTCCGCCACCGTTACCTTCATCTGTACCTGTGTCAGCCTCATCGCTGCCACATGCTGCAAGAACTGTACCTGCTGCAAGAATCATTGAAAGTGCTACTCCGTACTTACGCTTCTTCATTTTGTTACCCCCTGAAAATTTTTTCGTGTATTAGTAGGAATGCATAAATGCATTAAACACGCTTACGTACAACATGAAAACTAAATCGATCAGCTTTAAAATAATTCAGAGAATAAAGAATAGGCTGATCTTTATCATCATAATGAAGCTGCTTTAAAACAAGTAAAGCAGTTTCAGGTTCACAACCAAGGATTGGTGATACTTTCTCATGATAGCCTGCAGGTTCAATGTGGGTAACAGCATAAGATATGTACATACCCCCATTTTCCTCAAGCAATGAAAAAATCGACCGGTCCTCATGTGTAAATGAAGTAGGCATCAGATCTGCCGGAATTTTATCAATGCAATAAACAACCGGATCCCCATTTGCTGTTCTTACCCGCTCAATGATTGTCATATCATCATCAGGTGAACAGTTAAAACGGTGTATATCTTCATCAGTCGGCTGATGTAATGATGAGCTCAGGAATACTGTGCCCGGTTCCATCCCAGCCATCCGGATCATATCAGTTACGCTGTATAACTGTTCGATTCCTGAAGAAAATAGTGGCTTTGCATTCACAAACGTTCCTACACCGTGACGCCTGACAATCCTGTTTTCTTCTTCCAAAATTCTCAATGCTTCTCTCAGTGTAGCCCTGCTGATCCCCAGCTGCCTCGAAAGTTCAAATTCTGAAGGCAGGCGTTCTTTTTCCTTATAAACGCCTTTGTCGATATCCTTCTTCAGTCTGTCAATTACCTGAAGATACAGATGCCGATTATCTGATTTAATAGTCATATAAAGACACCACCAACTCTTTTGACATCAGACATCTGATGTATTTCATTCCTACTAATCGAAAATACTATAACACTTTTCTATTTGAAAAGGAATACAATTGTGTAGTTTTCACAAAAATTCTTTCTATTTGATTACATATAAATTACAACTGTTACAACATTATAAAGAACAGTGAAAAGAAACCCTTTAAAATGGTAATATAAGGTTTATAATCGGCTCTTTATATCGTTATAGTATTTCTGAAAGCGGTAACAATAGTATATCCTATTCTATTATTTCTTGTATATAGGTCAGACATCAAATGTCTGATTTTTATTAAATATATTTTTAAAAGTTCATAAATCGTTAACCGCTTAAAAAAACAGCAGATTTCATCACCTGCTGTTTTTATTACTCTTCTTCACTTTTCGCTTTCAATACAGTTCTTGGCTTACTGCCTTCATACGGACCGACAATTCCCTGCTGTTCCATGGCATCGATTAACCTTGCAGCACGGGTGTAACCCACTCTGAATCTTCTTTGAAGCATTGAGACAGATGCCGTCTGCATATCAACGACAAGATCAACTGCTTCTCCATATAACTCATCATCAGATGATTCAGGTTTAGAGTCATCCACTTCATCGGGTATCATCTCTTCCTGATATTGAGCTTTTTGCTGTTCAATTACAGCATTTACTACCTTTTCAACTTCTTCATCACTCAAGAATGCACCCTGTACTCTTACTGGTTTATTAGCACCAACCGGCATAAATAACATATCTCCCCGGCCAAGCAGTTTTTCAGCTCCACCTGTGTCAAGAATTGTTCTTGAGTCGATTTGAGATGAAACTGCAAATGCAATTCTCGATGGAATATTTGCTTTGATAACGCCAGTAATGACGTCAACAGACGGTCTCTGTGTTGCAATAATCAAATGAATACCTGCAGCACGAGCCATCTGGGCAAGCCTTGTAATGGAATCTTCCACATCATTTGATGCAACCATCATCAGATCTGCAAGCTCATCAACAATGACAACGATAAAAGGCAGTTGAGGCTGCTTTTCTTCATTCTTCTCATTGTGCTTTCTGACATATTCATTATAGCCTTCAATATTTCTCGTCCCTGTATGCGAGAAAAGATCATATCTTCTTTCCATTTCGCTGACCACTTTTTTAAGCGCCTGCGATGCTTTTCTGGCATCCGTTACAACTGGTGCAAGTAAGTGAGGAATACCGTTATACACGTTCAGTTCAACCATTTTCGGATCAATCATCATCAGCTTCACTTCGTGCGGTTTTGCACGCATCAAAATTGACACAATAATCCCGTTGATACAAACTGATTTTCCGCTGCCTGTTGCACCTGCCACAAGCATATGTGGCATTTTATTTAATTCAGCTGCTACAGCTTCACCGGTAATATCTCTGCCAAGACCAATCAACAGCTTTGAGTCATCCCGTTTGCTTTTATTCGCTTCAAGCACTTCCCTGAGGGAGACCATGGCTACTTCTGTGTTTGGGACTTCAATGCCAATTGCAGATTTACCGGGAATTGGTGCTTCAATTCTAATGTCCTTAGCGGCAAGTGCGAGTGCAAGGTCATCGTTTAAATTAACAATCTTACTAACCTTTACACCTACATCAGGATGGACCTCATATTTTGTCACAGCAGGTCCGAGATGGACTTGTGTAACTTTTGCTCTGACACCAAAGCTTTGAAAAGTCTTTTCTAATTTTGATGCGTTCTTTTGTATTGCTTTATATTCACTGCTCTGATCAGCATGCGGCGGCACTGATAGAAGATCTAATTGTGGAACTTTATATTCTTTGTTTTCAACTTCTTCCACTCCAGGTGAAGAGGTGAATTCTTCGAGTGCGGGATCCGGTGACTCTTCTTCATGCACCGCTTTCTCTTGATCAGTATCATCTTTAGTTTGCAGCGGCTCCTGAACCGGTGCTGCCTTTTCAGCAAAACTTGAGATCAGCGGTTCAAAGCCCTGCGAATCTTCTTCTTTATCTTCATCTTCTAACATTTCTTTAGGCGCTTCTATTTTACTTGAAGCAGATCGCCTTGATATCTGAGTCTGTTTCCGTTTGGCAAGTCTTGCATCTTGCTTTTCACTTATCCAGTCAGCTATCAATGTGATAAGACCCTTCAATTTTTCTCCGATCCAGGAAACAATTATTCTTCCGGTCTCCCCTACCGATTTACCCGAAATCATAATCAGACCAATAATCAATAGCGTAGCGGAAGCGACTTTTGAGCCTGTAGATCCGAATAACAGATCAAAAATGGCATAAATGAATGCTCCTATCATACCTGCACCGGCATTTTCAGTAAATTCATCAGTCAGAATGGTGTGCGTCTGAACAAGCACGCTGCTGCTGGTGATGAACTGATCACGTGCCAGCTGATCAAATAATAAAACATGACTGAGTAAAAAAATACTGATTAAAATGAGTATGCTCCCAATAATTTTTGACCCCTTAAATGAAGGCAGCCCTCTGTAAAGAATCGCGTAAACTGATAGCAGGATAATGATAATCGGAAAAAGCAGCTGAAAGTTACCGATTAAATACGTGAAGACCAACGTAAATAACTGTCCGGCAGCCCCAAGCTGAAATGCAGCGATAAGCGCCATCGCGATCATAACGATACCTGTTAATTCATATGTAAGTGCTGTATTTTTCTTTCGCGCTCTTTTCGTATTTTTTCTGGCCTGAGTTTTTCTTTTTACTGGTTTTCTTTTGGCTTCAGCCATATCATCTTCCTCCTTTTCCGGCTGAAAAAAACAGACAGAAAAATTCTGCCTGTTTTTGATTAATTGCTTCAGTCATTCCTGAATTTATACTTCCATGATAATTGGTAAGATCATTGGACGTCGTTTAGTACGTGTGTATAACAGGTGATTTAGTGAATCCCTGATTTCCTGCTTAATGCCTGACCAGTCAAATGTACGATTTTCAACATTTTTCTCGACAATGTTTCTTACCACTGTCACTGATTCTTCCATCAGCTTTTCTGATTCCCTTACGTATACAAATCCTCTGGAAATCACTTCAGGGCCTGCAGCGATTGTTTTTGTTTTACGATTTAATGTAACAACAACTAACAGGACACCATCCTGAGATAGCAGTCTTCTGTCACGCAGAACAATATTACCTACATCCCCTACACCTTTACCGTCAATCAGGACATTGCCTGTTTGAATTCTTCCGCTCATTTTCATTTTACCCGACTGGTATTCAACAATATCACCTTTATCAGCAATGAAAATATTCGCACGCGGTATACCCATTTCTTCAGCAAGGCGGCCATGTGTAATTAAATGACGGTACTCTCCCTGGATTGGTATGAAGTATTTTGGCTTCATTAAGTTCATCATCATTTTAAGATCTTCCTGGCTGCCATGACCTGAAACATGTACATTCTTACTTGAAGTCAGTACATTCGCTCCAGCCTTTGTCATTTCGTTTACAGAACGGTACAGATATACTTCCATTCCAGGTGATGGTGTGAATGTAATCAGGACTGTATCACCTTCTTGTATATTCACAATCGGATGAGTCTGGTTCGCCATGCTCTCCATTACTTTGAATGGCTCGTCATGCGTACCTGATAATATAATCACAATCTCATCATTATTGTACTGATCAATTTCATGCGGTTTAATACGCGTTTCTTCTTCATACGTTAAGTGTTCAAGTCTGGAAGCAACATTCACGACACGCTCAGCAGCTTCCCCGATAACAGCAACTTTTCTGTCTGAAGCAGCAGCTGCATCAAAGATTTGCTGAATACGAATCAGATTTGATGCATAACATGTGACAATGACTCTTCCATTCGCCTGATTAATGCTGTTTGACACATGTTTTTCAATAACCGCTTCAGAAGTAGTGTGACCCGGCTTTTCAGCTTCTGTACTATCTGATAGCAAAGCAAAAACACCTTTATCTCCAAGCTTGGCCATTTTTCCGATATTAGATGCATAGCCGCCACGGGAAGACTGATCAAACTTAAATTCACCCGTATGTACGATTGCACCTTCAGAAGTATGAATCGCAATACCAAGCGAATCCGGAATACTGTGTGTTGTATTAAAGAATGTGACGTTAACAGAGTCAAATTTCATATTGCTCTTTTCATGCACTGTATAAAACTTCACGCGATCTTTATAGCCATACTCTTTTAATAATGCTTTTGCAAGTGCTACTGTCAGTTTAGATCCATATACAGGCACTTTCACTTTTTCAAGTAAGTAAGGAAGCGATCCGATTGAATCGTCATGACCGTGCGTCAGAAAGATTGCTTTAACACGTTCTTTATTCGCTTCGATATATTGGAAATCAGGAATGACAATATCAATTCCAAACATCTCATCTTCAGGAAACATTAATCCTGAATCAATAATAAATAAATCCTCGTCCACTTCAATGACATACATATTTTTTCCGATCTCGCCTACTCCGCCGAGGGGAATAATTTTTACTTTTTCATTTTTCTCTTTAGACAAACTAATTTCCTCCTACAAAAATGTTATCCGACCTTTTGAAACAGCTGTGTTCATTATACTGTAAGATTGGAAAACTGTACATGTATTTGTGAACAGCCAGCGCTGTAAAAACAGAAAGGTCTTTTTCCGGATCGGAAAAAGACCTTCTCATGATCTTTAAGAAATACCTGACATTTTTAAACGGAATTCATTTAAAGCTTCTCTCAGCTGAGTCTCTTCATTCTGGTCCAGTTCAACTAACGGAAGTCTTACGCCCCCGCATAAAATGCCCTGATGATTCAGTGCAGATTTAACCGGTGAAGGGCTGGGCTGGGCAAATAGGGCTCTTGTAAGCGGCAGAAGCAGCTGATGGATCGACGCTGCTTTTGAATGTTCACCACTTAGAAAACAGCTGATCATTTCCTGCATTTCATTCCCCGCAACGTGAGATGTAACAGATACTACACCCGCTCCCCCAATTGAAAGGAGTGGCAGTGTCAGTCCGTCATCACCGCTGTAAACCTGAAATTGATCCTCAGTACCTGCAATAATTTCTGTCATCTGATCGAGGCTGCCGCTTGCTTCTTTCACAGCGACAATATTAGGGACAGATGATAATGAAATCACCGTTTCGGGTTCAATATTCACGGCTGATCGCCCGGGAATATTATAAATCATCACAGGCAGGCCAACCTTTTCAGCTACTTCAGTAAAGTGTTTCTTCAGCCCTGCCTGACTCGGCTTACTATAATAGGGAGCAACAAGCATAATTGCATCAACTCCCGCATCTTTCGCAGCCAATGACAGACTGATCGTAGAATCAGTACTATTCGTACCTGTTCCTGCTACGACTGGCACTCTGCCATTTACGAATTTTACAGTTGCTTTAAATAGTTCAATTTTCTCTTCTGATGTCAGCGTCGGTGATTCACCTGTAGTGCCTGCTACCACGAGAGAGTCTGTTCCATTGTCTAATAGATGGTTAATAAGATTTTCCAGTCTGCCATAATCTATGCGATTCTGCTGATCAAATGGAGTAGTCATTGCAGTGGAAACTCTGCCAAAATTCATTTTCTTCACTCCTGTATGGTTACTAGTTCATTGTTAATAAAAAATTGATGCAGCAGCTGTTGTGCCAACACTGACTTATTACTGTCGAGCAATATCCAAAACGTCATGTGACTGTCAGCTGTCTGCCAGATATTAATTTTGTTTTCCGTCAGCAATGTGACAATCGAAGATGCCACTCCCGGACGTCCCGCAATTCTGCTGCCAATCAATGCAATTTTAGACACCTGGTGCCTGCAGCTGAAATAAATATGATGATGATCCAGCGTATTTTTTAATAACTGATAATCTTTATCCTGAATTGTAAACTTTACTTCTCTCGGTTGAATGGAAATCAGATCAATACTGATTTCTTTTTCAGCAAGCAACCTGAAAATATGATCACAATCCTGTGCCTGGACAGAAATTTGGACGAGATTTTCCACAGCTGTCACCGAATGAATTGATTCTGCGTGATCTGCCTGTAGTCCAATCCATGTACCGCCTTCTCCGGATAAATCCCCTGTCCAGACTGGAATATTTCCTTTTCTTGCCCACTCCACCGCTTTGGGATGAATAATCTTCGCGCCTTGATGTGCAATATGAAAAGCTTCATCATATGAGAGCCTTTCTACAACCTCTGCATGATCTACAATGTGTGGATCTCCACTCATTATACCTTTCACATCTGTATAAAGCTTACATGATGATGCTGTGATCGTAGCAGCGATTGCACAGGCTGAAGTGTCACTTCCTCCGCGGCCGAGTGTTGAAGTCCTGCCTTTATTATCTTCCCCCTGAAACCCGGGAACAATGATGACATCTGAATGGTTCAGCGCTTCACAAAGAACAGATGGACTGACTGAGAGAATATCAGCATTATACGTTTTGTCTGTTTTAATTCCAGCCTGTTTTCCTGTCAGAATCTCACTTTTAATCCCTTCATGGTGAAGCGCAGCTGAAAATATTGCTGCAGAGATTAATTCACCACACGACAGTAAAAGAGATTTCTGATGCGGCGGCAAGTAACGCTTTTCAGTTAATGATAAAAGCGTATCCGTTGCATATGGATCTCCCATTCTGCCGATAGCTGAGACAATGGCAATCACCTGGTGGTTACGAGATAATTCACGTTTCACATTCCGAACGGCAGCTTCTCTCTTATATGACTCTGATAGTGAAGTCCCACCGAATTTCAAAACTGAAATTGGCAATGTAACGCTCCTCTCTAAGAGTGCGCATTAGACAAGCTTTAGTTTAATCAGACTTTCTGCGATTTGTACTGAATTCCACGCAGCTCCTTTTAATAGATTATCTGAGACGATCCACATATGGAATCCATGATCCTCATCCGGATCTTTTCTTACTCTGCCTACAAATACATCTGTTTTACCTGCAGCTGTGCTTGGCATCGGATACTCCTGCTGATCAGGGTTATCCTGAAGTGTCACACCGGGTGCCCCAGAGAGAATTCTGTGAATATCAGCTGTATTCTTTCCTTTTTCTTCAACTTCTATATAGACAGATTCTGCATGCCCCGTTTCAACTGGCAGTCGTACACAGGTAGCTGAAACTTTAAGTGAAGGCATATGCATAATTTTCTTGGTTTCATTGATCATTTTCATTTCTTCGAACGTATAGCCGTTTGTATCAAACACATCAATTTGCGGGACGGCATTGAAAGCGATCTGATAATATTTTTTATCCCCTTTTACAGGTAAGACATTTGCCTCTGGCTCTTCACCGTTCAGGATTGCCTGAGACTGTGATTTCATTTCATCAATTGCCTGTACCCCCGCGCCGGACACTGCCTGATACGTTGACACAATTACTTTCGATAGTCCGAGCTCTTTTCTGATTGGTTCAAGTGCTGCGACCATTTGAATCGTTGAACAGTTTGGATTTGCGATAATCCCTTTGTGATCCTGCAGATCTAATTCATTTACTTCCGGAACGACAAGTGGTACATCCGGATCCATTCTGAATGCACTTGTATTATCTATAACAATTGCCCCGCGTTTTGCTGCTTCAGGAGCAAGCTTTTTTGAAATGCTCCCTCCAGCTGAGAATAATGCAATATCAATCCCTTCAAAGCTTTCAGGTGTTGCTTCTTCAACCGTTACCGGAGCACCATTGAATTGAATTGTCTGCCCTGCGGATCTTGCTGATGAAAGGAGTTTAATTGTTCCAACTGGAAAATCTCTCTGCTCAAGCATTGAAAGCATCTGAGTTCCGACTGCTCCTGTTGCACCTACTACTGCTACGTTATATCCTGTACCTTTCATTGAAAAAACTCCCTCCTACTCTTCCCCTGTAATGCGTTAGACAGGTAAAGCACTAATGTGTATTCATACAACACATTGTATCATTTATTCTTTGAATTTCTCAATCTCTTTTACTCTTTGTTCTTAATGTTATGACAGGCTGATGCTGTCTTCCATTTAATGCCTGAATCACCGTCTCCGGAAGTTCTTCCATATGAGCAACCAGAGAATTCGGTTTTTTCTCAGGATCATCCTGACTGAAAGGAACAAAATACAGATTTTTCGCCGCCATCAGTTTCATCAGATTTATTCCATTTAAGCCAAGACCGTCATTTGTAGATATAGCAGTGACTACAGGTTTATGATTTCGCATTGTTGCTTTTGCCGCCATTAATACCGGGGAATCTGTCAATGCATTCGCAAGCTTTGCCAGCGAGTTCCCTGTTAAAGGTGCAATGACCATACAATCGAGCGGCTTAACTGGTCCAAGTGGTTCAGCATCTGCAATTGATCTGATACACTGATTACCTGAAGCCTGCTCAATTTTTTTCACCCACTCTTCACCTTCGCCAAATCTGGTGTTAGTAGTTTGCATTGTAAAACTGACTACCGGTATAATTTCTGCTCCCATCTCTTTTAATCGAATGAGCTGAGGTAATGCCAAATGGTAAGTACAATGAGAACCTGTAAATCCAAAACCAATCCTCTTTCCTTTTAACATTTGTTTATTCCCCTTTTTCAATGATCTTATCAAGAATGGCCTTTGCCAGGATATTCCCTGCCGTTTTTGGTGCAACAAGCCCTGGCAAACTTGGCGCTTCTAAATAGTGTATATTTTTTTCACCGGTCAGCACCCGCTGTCTTGCATTAGGATGAGACGCAAGTTCGATGATAAATATGTTAGGATGACTTGCTGTTAATGTCTCTTCGTTGATGATGTCTGCTCCGGGAATTGTATTGATCCATATATTTGCGTCTTTTATACATAAGTGAAGATCTTTTAAATGCATAGCCTTGACGCCTACCTCATTCATTCTTGCGATCTCTGATTTATTATTCGACAAGGCGGTTACTTTTGCACCCAGTGAACGCAGTACCCTTGCGGCAGTCAGACCGACTCTCCCACAACCGGTAATGACAACTTCAGCACCATGAATCGTGTAATCAGTATCCTGAATGATCAGCCACAGAATTCCTTCAACTGTAGGGATTGAATTTTGAATGGCAATGTCATCTTCTTCAAACAAATAAACAAATTCCCTCTTACTTGATGCAGTCCAGGAGGTCTCTATACCTGAAAACAACAAGCAGCTTTCTGGACATCTTTCTAATAACTGATGATTAATGTTAAGGTTTGCTGCGCTGAAAGAAGATTTTATGTCACCATCAGATTTGATTCCGCTCACCGGAAATATGAGTGCATCAAGTGCTTCATAAGGAATATCATCTACCTGTACTTTCCGGTAGCCCGGTTCAGTCAGGTTCAACTGATCAAATCCGCATAAAAAGACCTCAGCACCCTTTTTACAAAGTGCTTCAGCGATAACAAGCTGCCTTGCATCTCCACCGACAACTGCAGTCTTCTTACCTAATAATTGTTCTTTATACACCAGGCATCCACTCACTTCATTCTTCTTTATTCTCCGGTATATTATGTAATTGAGGGTGATCTTGTGATTGTTTGCCTTTGATCAGGATTAATTCTTTTCCTACGGCATGAACACTTTTCCACGGAATCGCATATTCACCTTTTGATCGATTAAAAGGACTCATCTTGCCTGCAGGTACAAGTATATTGAGTATTTCTCCCGACTCATCATTAAATTCAATATCTGCATTACCAAGAATCCCCATTCTCTCTGCTTCATCAATATTAATCATTTCTTTTCTATATAGTTCGCTCATTCTCATTACGTTTCCCCCTCAGATTTTTTTGTTCCTGATCCTAATACATATGTGGAGACGCAGTGAAATATAAAAAAGATGAGACAAATTCGTCTCATCTTTCTTTTCACGTTAATATACTGATACTTTTTCTCCCTGAGGTGAAATAACTGAAGATGCAAACTTCCCACCCAGTACCTGATCAGCTACTTTCTTAACAGATTCCTGAGATACCTGATCAATTTTTTCAATCATCTCATCCATTGAACGGTGACGCCCGAGCATCAGTTCATTTTTACCGTTGCGGCTCATTCTTGCATTTGTGCTTTCGAGTCCGAGAACCAAATTCCCTTTTAATTGTTCTTTAGATGAATGAAGTTCATCATCTGATAAACCTTCTGCTTTCAGCTTGTCAGTAGTAGACTGGATTGTATCGTAAAGTGCATCAAGCTGCTCAGCACCTGTTCCTGCATAAATCGTTAGCAGTCCGCTGTCACGGTGAGCGGAGTGATAGGAAAAGACTGAATAAGCAAGTCCTTTATCTTCTCTTACATCCTGAAACAGTCTTGAAGACATACTGCCACCCAGTACATTGTTCATCACGATTAAGCTGTAAGTATCCTCATGACCGATTGGCAAACCGTCATACCCCAGACACAGGTGAGCCTGTTCAGTTTCTTTTCTTCTTGATAAATGAGCATAATTAAATGCAGGCTGCTCATTTTCTTTTTTCTCATCGGAAGACGCTGTGTAATCGCCGAATAAAGCTTCTACCTCTTTAATAAATTCCGGGCCAATATTCCCCGCAACTGATACAACAACATCTTCAGGACGATACATTTCATAGACATACTTTTTGAGGTCACTGCTTGTAAAAGATTTTAATGTTGTCTCAGTACCAAGAATCGGATAGCCAAGCGGATGATTCCCATAGACTGCTTCACCGAGCAGATCATGCACAATATCATCCGGCGTATCTTCATACATCTTAATTTCCTCAAGAACTACATTCTTTTCTTTTTCAAGTTCATCAGCATCATAAACAGAATTAAAAAACATATCTGCCAGTACGTCTAGTGCATGCTTTGCGTGATTATCCAATACTTTTGCATAATAGCAGGTATATTCTTTTGAAGTAAATGCATTAACGTGTCCGCCGATGCGGTCAAATTCTTCTGCAATCCTTCTGGCTGAACGTTCTTTCGTTCCTTTGAACAGCATATGCTCTATAAAATGTGAAATGCCGTTGTTACGCTGATTTTCATCTCTTGAGCCTGTACCAATCCATATTCCTACTGCAGCAGATCTGACTGAAGGTATATGCTCATATACAATCCTCAAACCATTTTTGCAGGTGTGACGTGTAATCATTTAAAACATCTCCTAAACTTATTGCGCTTAATGAAACATTTTACTACGGATAACGATTTTTTTCATCTGTAAAAGCTTTAAATCATTGAACCGCAGACATTTTATTTAATTCCATAGAAAAACCGGCTTCTTAAGCCGGTTTTTTATCTTATTTCTGCTCTTCTTTTTCTTTTTGCTCTTTAATCACAGCTTTGCGTGACAAGTTCACACGGCCCTGATTATCAATTTCAGTTACCTTCACTTCAATCTGATCGCCAAGTGAAAGGACATCTTCCACTTTGTTTGTACGTTCTTCCTGAAGTTCAGAAATATGCACAAGACCATCTTTACCGTTAAAGATCTCTACGAAAGCACCGAATTTCTCAATTCGCTTTACTTTACCAAGATAATTCTGTCCGACTTTTGCTTCTCTGACCATATCTTCAATAATCTGCTTCGCTTTCGCATTCATTTCAGAATCAGCTGATGCGATGAAAACTGTACCATCCTGCTCGATATCAATTTTAACGCCTGTTTCTTCAATGATTTTATTGATTGTTTTACCACTTGGTCCAATGACATCACGGATCTTGTCAGGGTTAATAGAAAGCTGAATAATTTTAGGCGCATATTCAGAAAGTTCTGTTCTTGGTTCACTGATCGTTGAAAGCATTGAATCAAGGATATGCATTCTGCCTTCTTTCGCCTGCATCAGTGCTTCTTCAAGAATTTCTTTTGTCAGTCCTTCAATCTTAATATCCATTTGAAGTGCCGTTACACCTTTAGCTGTACCGGCAACTTTGAAGTCCATATCGCCAAGGAAATCTTCCATTCCCTGAATATCAGTAAGGATTGTATAATCTTCACCCGACTTTACAAGACCCATTGCAATCCCCGCTACAGGAGCTTTTAATGGAACACCGGCATCCATCATTGCAAGCGTACTTGCACAAATACTTGCCTGTGAAGTAGAACCATTTGATTCAAGTACTTCTGATACAAGACGGATTGTATAAGGGAAGTCCTTTTCATCAGGAAGAACTTTTTCAAGGGCACGCTCACCAAGGGCACCGTGACCAATCTCACGACGGCCCGGTCCACGAATTGGTCCAGTTTCCCCTACGCTGAATAATGGGAAGTTATAATGATGCATGAAGCGCTTAGACTCTTCAAGTCCAAGACCATCAATGATCTGAACATCTCCAAGCGGTCCGAGTGTTGCAATACTCAAAGCCTGGGTCTGTCCACGTGTAAAGAGACCTGAACCGTGCGTTCTTGGCAGTGTACCAACTTCAGAAGAAAGCGGTCTGATTTCATTTGGTTTACGGCCATCAGGGCGAAGCTTGTCCTGTGTAATCTGACGGCGAACTTCTGCTTTGACCATCTGATCAAGCGCTTTTTTCGCATCTTTGATATAGTCTTCTTCAGCCTCTTCTTCTTCAAGAGCTGCAAGTACTTCATTTTTCACTGCAGAAATCGCTTCGTCTCTTGCATGCTTTTCATGTGTCTGCACAGCAGAAACCAGCTTTTCGCCTGCCATATCCTGCATTCTGCTGACAACATCAGCGTCAAGCTCGGATAATACGATTTCTCTTTTTTCTTTACCACACGCTGCTACAATCTCTTCCTGGAAAGCGATCAGCTTTTTGATCTCTTCATGGCCAAACATAATCGCTTCAAGCATCTTCTCTTCAGACACTTCAAAAGCCCCTGCTTCAACCATGTTAATTGCATCTTTTGTACCTGCAACGATTAGTTCCATTTCACTTTTATTCTGCTGTTCAATTGATGGGTTGATAATAAATTCTCCATCAATTAATCCAACCATCACACCAGCGATCGGTCCGCCAAATGGAATATCCGACACACAAAGTGACAGTGAAGACCCAAACATAGCAGCCATTTCAGATGAGCAGTCCTGGTCTACACTCATGACCATACTCATGATCTGAACATCATTACGGAAACCATCAGGGAATAACGGACGGATTGGACGGTCAATCAGGCGGCTTGTCAATACAGCACGCTCACTCGGACGACCTTCACGCTTAATGAATCCACCCGGAATCTTACCTACTGCGTACATTTTTTCCTCATAGTTAACTGTTAATGGGAAGAAATCCAGTGGTTTCGGCTCTTTTGAACCTGTAGCTGTACTTAGGACAACCGTATCACCATAACGGATAAGGGCAGCACCACTCGCCTGCTTTGCAAGCTGGCCTACTTCAACTGTAAGTTCTCTTCCTGCCCAGTTGGTTGTGAATACCTGTTTATTCTGATCCATCTAAAAACCCCTTTCTTGATTAAACATAGGAAATCATTTTACTGTTCTTTTCACTATGTACAAAATGTATCATTTTTATCCTAATAAAAAAGCGGGACGAGGCCCGCTTTTCATCTTTGCATTCTTATCGACGAAGACCAAGTTTGTTGATTAGTTCGCGGTAACGAGCTACGTCGTTCTTACGAAGGTATGCCAACAGATTACGGCGACGTCCTACCATTTTGAATAGACCGCGACGAGAGTGGTGGTCTTTCTTATGAGTACGAAGGTGCTGGTTCAGGTTGTTGATATCTTCTGTAAGAATCGCAACCTGTACTTCTACAGATCCTGTATCTCCTTCGTGTGTGCGGAATTCCTGAATAATTTCGTTCTTGCGTTCTTGAGTAATAGCCATAGTAAATAGCCTCCTGTATTTTTTATTAAAATCCCCAGTTACCGAGCAGACGGCGGAGTAACCGCGATGCCAAGCAAAGGTTCATTCGTACATCAATATACTACCATAAGCGTATTGCTGATGCAACCTGCAGTCATATGCTACTTCTTAAGAATCTCAACTGCTTTGTTTTTGTCTTTTTCAATCTGCGCAATCAGTTCTTCCACACCGTTAAACTTCTGTTCACTGCGGATCCGCTCAACCCACTGAACCTGAACCTTTTCACCATATATACTTTCATTAAATTCAAATAAATGTACCTCTACACTCAGCTCTGCCTGATCCGGGTTATTAAATGTGGGCTTGTACCCCACATTGCAAACACCATCATGCCAGCTGTTGTTGACATTCATCCTCACTGCATATACACCAGGTGCAGGGATCAAAAGACCGTTCAGCGTTTCAATATTAGCCGTTGGAAAACCGATTTTTCTCCCTCTTTTTTCGCCGTGGACGATCAGACCTTCTGTTTCATAATATGACCCGAGCAGTTGTGCTGCTTTCTCGGGATTTCCATTTGACAAAAGCTCACGTATTCTCGTTGAACTAATTTTTTCATGGTCATCTGTCTGTTTTTCAATCGTAGTTGAAGTAAATTTACCACGCGCATGAAATGGCAGTGTTTCCATTTTACCTCTGCCAAATTTCCCGTATGAATAATCAAAACCGGCTGTAATATGAACAGCATTTAAGCCGATTAAGTATTGATCAACAAACTCCTGCGGTTCAAGAGATGCAAATGCGGAGGTAAAGCGCACAACTAGCAAGTAATCAACACCTAACATTTCAATCTTCTGAGCTTTTTGCTCTAGAGAAGAAAGATACTTCACACTGCTCTTTTTGCTGCTTAACACAACAGATGGATGAGGATCAAAAGTCATTACAGCACTTTTTACGTCATGTTCTTTCGCATAGTCCAGTGCGCCTTGAATTACTTTTTGATGTCCAAGGTGAACACCGTCAAAAAATCCGAGTGCGATTGAAAGAGGTGGAAAATCTTTTTGTGTCAATTCATGTGGATGGTGAAGAGTATATACTTTCATGTTAATTCCTTTCTCATCCTGTCCAAATCACTTTAACTGGCTTCATCATTCCAGCCTTTTCCGGATGTAGGTGATAAATAGCCAAAACGTTGTGCTCATAAAATACTGCCACCGGCTCGCCCATCTCTCCCGGCCAGTCGATTGGAACCGGCAAAACAGCACCATGTTTCACTTTACTAGCAACTTTATCACTTACTGAGATCTTCTTCAATCCAGATAACCCGAGCTCTAGCGGTTTTAATACAGATTGTTGATCCTGAAGCGCTGCCAGCTCTTCAATCGTGACACAGTCAGATGCTGTAAATTGTGCTGAAGAAGTCCTTGTCAGCTTGGACATGTGACCTGGAAACCCAAGCAATTCCGCGAGCATAACGGCAAGCGTTCTGATGTATGTACCTTTCCCGCAGGAAATGTCAGCTTCAAACTTAAACGTATGATTTGATTCATCAAAAATCAGCGAAGATTTGTCTATTTTGATTTCATGAATACTCACAACTCTTGATGGCCGTTCAATTGTTTTACCGGCTCTTGCATACTCATACAGCCTTTTCCCATCCACCTTCACTGCTGAATACATTGGAGGTGTCTGCCTTATCTCGCCAGTTAGCTGTTGTGCAGCCTTGTTCAGCTGATCAATTGAAAATGGACTCTCAACATCTTTTTTCTCAATCACGCTGCCTGAAGCGTCTTCAGTTTCGGTTGATTCACCAATGACAAATTGAGCTCTGTAGGACTTCCCTGCTTCTGTTATGTACTCTGCAATTTTTGTTGCACGGCCTATACAGATAGGTAATACACCATCAACATCAGGGTCGAGTGTGCCGGTATGTCCTACTTTTTTTGTTTTTAAAATTTTTCTGATTTTAAATACGCAATCGTGGGAAGTCATCCCGGGTTCTTTCCAGAGTGGTAGTATGCCGTTCATATTGATGTCTCCTGTTCAGTTAAATTGATCATAATCTTTAAAAATGCTCTGTTAAAGGTGGCTGGAGATTTCCGCGGCCGGGCGGTGAGTCGGCACACCGTGCTTCTTCTCACCTGTCCCTTCCTGCGAGCTACCGCCCTACGCTCCAATTACCAGCTGTACTAAAACAACAAGTAGCATTTAACAAAGCCATTCAAAAAAGGCAGGCAGAATGGTTTCTGCCTGCCTTTTTCTTATTCACGTTCTTTCAAATCACGAATTAATGACTCAATACGGTTACCCGTTTCAATTGATTCATCAAATTCAAATAACAGTTCAGGTGTTTTACGAAGCCTGATTCTCTGTCCAATTTCAGAACGGATAAATCCTTTTGCTTTAGCGAGGCCGCGAAGTGTGTTTTCACGCTGTTCATCATCACCAAGTACAGTAATGTATACTGTCGCCTGCTGAAGATCACCAGTCACTTCAACATCCGTTACAGTAACAAAACCGATTCTCGGATCTTTGATCTTCCGGCCGATAATATCGCCAAGCTCTTTTTTCATTTGTTCTCCGACTCTGTTTGAGCGCAATGACATAACATGCCACCTCTTATCAAGAAGATTTGTTTCCGTTAAAGCCATTCTATCCTGGCAGCAACGGGTTCCCACTCGGGAAAAGATTCCATGAGTGAAATCGCCCGCTTAATTTCAGTTTCAGCAGCTGCATAATCTGCAGCTGCTGAAACGAGTTCAATGACTGTTCGCTGCCACTTATCCTGATAGTCTATCTCAGCAGCGGAAACATTATACTTTTGCTTTACCCTTGTAAGGACCCGTTTTAACACAGATCTCTTATCTTTTAATGAGTGTGAAAGAGGTAAGTGAAATTCACATTCAGCTCTGACAATCATCAGCGTTTGATTTCTTCCATCACAAACGCTTCAAAAATGTCCCCTTCTTTTACATCATTATAGTTTTTAAGCGTAATACCGCACTCGTAGCCTTTTGCTACTTCCTTGGCATCGTCTTTATAACGCTTAAGCGTATCAAGTTCGCCTTCAAACACCACGATACCATCACGGATCAGTCTGACGCCGCTGTCGCGTGTAATCTTGCCTTCTGTTACATAACTTCCGGCAATCGTTCCGACTTTTGATACTTTAAATGTCTGACGCACTTCAGCCTGACCGATTACTTTTTCTTCGAATTCAGGGTCAAGCAGTCCTGTCATTGCAGATTCAATTTCTTCAATGACCTTATAGATAATTCTATGAAGTCTCACATCAACTTGTTCTGCATCCGCTGCACGTTTTGCATTTGCATCAGGACGTACGTTAAATCCGATCACAATTGCATTTGAAGCGGCAGCAAGTGTGATATCAGATTCTGTGATAGCCCCTACTGCAGTGTGAATGATTTTTACATTTACACCTTCAACTTCAATTTTCAGAAGTGAGGCAGCAACTGCTTCGACAGATCCCTGCACATCACCTTTAACGATGACATTCAGATCTTTCATTTCTCCCTGCTTCATTTGTTCGAACAGGTTATCAAGGGATACGCGTGTTTTCTCACCGCGCTGAGCCTGAAGTGCCTGCTGCGCACGTGATTCACCAATTGAACGTGCCGTTTTCTCATCTTCAAATACGACAAAGCGGTCACCGGCAAGCGGAACATCATTCAATCCTGTGATTTCAACAGGAGTTGACGGACCGGCTTCTTTCACGCGGCGGCCAACATCATTGACCATTGCACGTACGCGGCCAAATGTTGTACCAACAACGATTGGATCACCTACGCGTAATGTACCATCCTGTACAAGTAGTGTTGCAACTGAACCACGGCCTTTATCAAGTTCGGCTTCAATGACAGTTCCCATTGCACGGCGTGTTGGATCTGCTTTTAATTCTTCAACTTCAGATACAAGACCAATCATTTCAAGCAGGTTATCAATACCTTCACCCGTAAGTGCTGATACTGGAACAAAGATTGTATCTCCGCCCCATGCTTCAGGTACAAGGGCATGTTCAGTAAGCTCCTGCATTACGCGATCAGGGTTAGCTGATGGCTTGTCCATTTTGTTCACTGCAATAATAATTGGTACTTCAGCAGCTTTCGCATGGTTGATCGCTTCAACTGTCTGAGGCATTACACCATCATCTGCTGCAACAACAAGGATTGTAATATCAGTCACCTTTGCGCCACGTGCACGCATTGTCGTAAACGCTGCGTGTCCAGGTGTATCAAGGAACGTGATTTTCTTATCTTCATGATCAATCTGGTAAGCACCGATATGCTGGGTAATACCGCCTGCTTCACCTTCTGTCACTTTTGTTTTACGGATTGAATCAAGAAGCGTGGTTTTACCATGGTCAACGTGACCCATAATCGTTACAACTGACGGACGTTCAACCAACTTTTCAGCATCTGGTTCTTCTTCAAAATATGTTTCAAGATCTGTAGAATCAACAAGAATTTCTTCTTCAACTGCTACACCATAATCATCACAGATCAGTTCGATTGAATCTTTATCAAGTTCCTGATTGACTGTTGCCATAACACCAACCATAAAGAGCTTTTTAACGATTTCAGAAGGTTCTCTGTGGAGCTTTTTTGCAAGCTCTGCTACAGTTAGTGATTCTGTAAATGTAATTTTCTCAGGAAGCTCTTTTGGCTTCATCGGTGTTGGTGTGAAAGGCTGTTTATTCTTTTGATTACGGTTGTTCTTGCCGCCTCTGTTCTGGCCTGGACGCTGTTGTCCACCGCGTCCTTTGCCGCCCTGGTTGCCCTGTCCGCTTTTACCGCGGTTTTGTGGCCCGCCACCCTGGCCGCCACGATTTTGCTGACCGCCGCCGCGGTTTTGGTTTTGTGGCTTATTCTGTGCTTGAGGCTTGGCTGATTGATCCTGCCCCTTTGTGTAAACCTTATCGAGTTTAGTTACAGCATCACCTTCTAGTGTTGCCATATGGTTCTTCACTTCAATATTAAACGTTTTTAATTTATCAATTACTTCTTTACTGGTGACATTTTGCTTTTTTGCGTATTCATATACACGTACCTTACTCATTCGTTCACCCCCGTTAAGATTCGTCGAGCAGTGAGATCAGTTTATCAGCGAAGCCTTTATCAAGTACTGCAACTGTTACCCTTGCATCCTTGCCGATCAGTTGTCCAAGCAGATAGCGGTCATTGATCATTCTGACCGGAACCTGATAGTAGGATGCTTTATCAGTCACTTTTTTTTTCGTGTTCGCTGATGCATCCTCTGACAGTAAAACCAGTTTTGCTTTACTGTTTCTGATCTCTTTTACAACTAATTCTTCGCCGGATATTACTTTTCCTGCCCGAGTCGCAAGACCCAATAAAGACATCCATTTAGGCTGTCTCATTTGCTTCCCGCTTCCACATAAGCTAAAAGCTCGTCATAGAGCTCTTCCGGAACTTCAGCTTCTAAGTGGCTTGATAATACATTTTTCTTTTTTGCTTTTAAAATTGCTTCTTTATCTTTAGATAAATATGCACCGCGTCCTGATTTCTTTCCGGTCGGATCAATAGAAACGACCCCTTCTTTAGAACGGACGATGCGGATCATCTCTTTTTTTTCTTTCATTTCATGCGTAGCAACACATTTGCGTAAAGGTATTTTGCGTTTTTTCGTCACTGGAATAAACTCCTTTACTCAATGTCGTCATCCGGATATGAGAATGAATTCTCCATATCTTCATCTGAGAAAAGCGGCTGATCATCGCGTGGGAAGATACCCATTTCACGTGCATCAGATTCACTCTTAATATCGATCTTCCAGCCTGTCAGCTTTGCTGCAAGCCTTGCATTCTGACCGCGCTTACCAATTGCAAGAGACAATTGATAATCAGGAACAACGACCGTTGTTGCTTTATCTTCTTCATTCACCTGCACATCAACAACTTTTGATGGGCTTAGTGCATTTGCAACGAATACAGTCGGATCTTCTGACCATTCAACAATATCAATTTTTTCACCTTTCAGCTCATTGACGATTGCCTGAACACGTCCACCCTTGGCACCTACACATGCGCCTACTGCATCCACTTCTTCATTATCAGAATGAACCGAGATCTTAGAACGGTCTCCTGCTTCACGGGAAACAGACTTTATTTCAACTGTTCCATCAAAGATCTCCGGCACTTCAATTTCAAACAGACGCTTTAAAAGGCCCGGATGTGTGCGTGATACAAAAATCTGAGGACCCTTAGTCGTTCGTTCAACCTTAGTGATATACACCTTGATCCGATCATGCGGCTTGTATGATTCATTTGGCATTTGCTCATTTAAAGGAAGTAATGCCTCAATCTTACCTAATGCCACATAAATAAACCTGTGATCCTGACGCTGGACAATACCAGTCATGATATCATCTTCACGGTCAACAAACTCAGTATAAATAATGCCTCTTTCAGCTTCTCTTACACGCTGTGTTACAACCTGCTTTGCAGTCTGAGCAGCGATACGGCCAAAGTCACGCGGCGTTACTTCAAGCTCAACAATGTCTCCCACTTCATAAGCAGGGTCAATTTCATGCGCATCATCAATTGAAATCTCAAGACGGGAATCAAATACTTCATCTACAACTTCTTTTCTGGCAAAAACACGCATAGATCCGTTATCAAGATTTAAATCAACACGGACGTTTTGTGCCTGATTAAAGTTGCGCTTATAAGCAGATACAAGTGCTGCTTCGATTGCATCAATCAGTACATCGCGGTCAATCCCTTTTTCTTTCTCAAGGTATGTGAGCGCATCGAGTAATTCAGTACTCATTCTTTTCTCTCCTTTCACCGGTTAAAATGTAACAGCTAACCTTGCTTTTGCTACTTTTTCTTTTGGAATTGCCATTTCTTTCTTTCTCGTTTTGATGGTAACCGTAATATTCAGTGTTTCTCCATCATAATTGTCCAGTACGCCTTCTATTTCTTTCATGCCATCGATTGGCTCGTATGTTTTTACGTATACCTGTTTGCCAATTGCATTGTGAAAGTCCTTTTCCTTTTTCAGAGGGCGCTCAGCACCTGGAGACGAGACTTCAAGAAAATAGTTCTGCTGAATTGGATCGAGCTCATCAATTTTTTCACTAAGACGTTCACTGACAATCCCGCACTCTTCAATATCAACGCCGGACTCCTTATCAATGAACACGCGAAGAAACCAGTTGGATCCTTCCTTCACAAACTCCACATCTACTAGTTCAAGGTTCATATCCTCTAGAATTGGGTTTACAAGTTCTTCAGTTAGTTCTGTAATTTTACTCATCTGTTTCCTCCATCATTCTCTGAAAAATGCCTGAAACAACACAAAAGAGCGGGCGGCACCCACTCTTTTGACGTCAGAGTTATCTAAAACATTTCCGTGAATATAATACCATATATTGCGAACCCGTGCAAATCGCCTAGAATAACGATAATTGGTTCTGATCAGGCAGTCCCTCGAGACACCCCTGGGAATCCAGATATTCAATAATGGTTTTTGAAACTTTACCACGCTTTTGAAGGTCTTCTTTAGAAAGAAACTCTCCACTTTTTCTTGCTTCAACGATATTGATCGCCGCGTTCGTCCCAAGTCCAGGGATTGCGTTAAATGGCGGAATTAATGAGTTTCCTTCAATCTTAAACTCTTTTGCGTCTGACTTATAGAGATCCACCTGTTTAAAAGTATAACCTCTTTCAACCATTTCAAGACACAGTTCAAGTACAGTCAGCAAACTTTTTTCCTTTGGAGCGGCATCAAGACCTTTAGCGTTAATCGCCTCAATTTTTGCTCTGATTGCCTGGGAACCGGCAGCCATTGCTTCAAGGTCAAAGTCTTCAGCACGCACTGTAAAGTATGCAGCATAATATAGAATCGGATGGTGGACTTTGAAATAAGCGATCCTTACAGCCATCAGAACGTATGCTGCTGCGTGTGCTTTCGGGAACATATATTTAATCTTTTTACACGAGTCAATATACCAGTCCGGCACACCATTGTTTTTCATTTCTTCTTCCCATTCAGGTGACAGCCCTTTCCCCTTACGCACAAACTCCATAATTTTAAAGGCAAGCGAAGGTTCAAGTCCCTGATAGATCAGGTATACCATAATATCATCACGACAGCCGATTACATCAGACAGCTCACAGATGCCATTATGAATCAGCTCCTGAGCGTTACCAAGCCATACGTCTGTACCGTGTGACAGCCCTGATATCTGTACCAGCTCTGAAAATGTAGTTGGTTTTGTATCTTCAAGCATCTGTCTTACAAAACGAGTTCCAAACTCAGGAATTCCAAGCGTTCCTGTTTTACACATAATCTGCTCTTGTGTCACGCCGAGAGATTCTGTACCACTGAAGATTTTCATCACTTCAGGGTCATCAGTCGGAATGGTTTTTGGATCTATACCGGATAGATCCTGGAGCATCCTGATTACGGTCGGGTCATCATGACCAAGAATATCGAGCTTTAACAGATTATCATGAATTGAATGGAAGTCAAAGTGTGTCGTTTTCCATTCTGATTCGCTCGCATTCGCCGGGAACTGAATTGGTGTAAAGTCATAAATATCCATATAGTCAGGCACAACAATAATACCGCCTGGATGCTGACCGGTTGTCCGCTTTACGCCTGTACAGCCACTTGCAAGCCTTTCAACTTCTGCCCCTCTGAAATGAAGGTTATGATCACCAGCATATCCTTTTACATAACCAAAAGCAGTTTTATCAGCGACGGTACCGATTGTTCCTGCACGATAAACGTAATCTTCACCGAACAGTACTTTTGTGTAGTTATGCGCGACCGGCTGATATTCGCCACTGAAATTTAAATCGATATCCGGTACTTTATCACCCTTAAATCCAAGGAAAGTTTCAAACGGAATATCCTGCCCGTCTTTAATATAAGGCACATTACATGCCGGACAATCCTTATCATCAAGATCAAAACCTGAACCGACAGAACCATCATTAAAGAACTCCGACTGCTTGCACTGAGGACAAACATAATGAGGCGGCAGTGGATTAACCTCAGTGATCTCTGTCATCGTGGCAACAAACGAAGATCCTACAGATCCACGGGAACCAACGAGATAACCGTCAATAAGCGATTTTTTCACAAGCTTATGTGAGATCAGATAAATAACAGCAAAGCCGTGGCCAATAATACTCTTCAGCTCTTTTTCAAGCCGCGCTTCAACGATCTCAGGCAGTTCTTCACCATAAATACTTCTTGCCATCCCATAACTCATCTCGCGCATTTCCTCATCAGCACCTTCAATTTTAGGTGTGTAGAGTTCATCTTTGATCGGGGTAACATTCTCAATCATATCAGCGATTTTATTTGTATTATCTATGACAATCTCTTTTGCTTTATCTTTTCCGATAAATGAAAAGGCGTCAATCATTTCATTGGTCGTTCTGAAATGCACATCAGGCAGTTTATGTCTGTTTAATGGATTTGCTCCCCCCTGGGAAGCAATCAGGATCTCTCTGTAAATTTTATCTTCTTCATTCACATAATGCACATTACCGGTTGCAACTGCAGGAATATTCATTTTATCAGCGAATTCTACAACCTTCTGGATAATCTCTTTCAGGTTATCTTCATCTCTTACTAACTCTAAATCTATTAAATGCTGATACGCAGCAGGTGGCTGCACTTCAATGTAATCATAGAAGTCTGCCAGATCTTCAACCTCTTCAGGCGATTTCTGCATCATTCCTTCAAAGATCTCACCCTTATCACATGCCGATCCGATCAACAAACCTTCTCTATGTTTATTTAACAGAGATCTCGGAATACGTGGCACACGATAAAAATATTCAAGGTGCGAGATGGATACAAGTTTAAACAGGTTTTTCAAACCTTCCTGTGTTTTCGCCAGAATCGTAATATGATTAGGTCTTGCACGCTTAAACGCATCACCTTCACCCATATAATCATTTAGCTGATTATGATTTGTAATACCTTTTTCTTTTGCTTCCTTTAATAGTCTGGCTAAAATATAGCCAGTTGCTTCAGCATCGAAAATGGCACGGTGATGCTGAGTTAATTCAACATCAAACTTTTTCGCCAGCGTATTCAGACGGTGGTTCTTAAATTCAGGATGTAAAAATCTCGCAAGTTCGAGTGTATCAATCACAGGATTAGAGGCTTTATCCATCCCTGCCCGCTTGTATCCAACGTTTAAAAAGCCCATATCAAATGACGCATTGTGAGCGACAAGTGTGTCGCTGCCACACCATGCCTTAAAATCAGCGAGTACTTCTTCTATTTCAGGTGCATCTCTGACCATATCGTCAGTAATGCCCGTCAGGTTGATTGTAGTTGCTGAAAGCGAATGATGGGGATTTGCAAACCGCTCGAAACGATCGATGATTTCCCCCTCTTTTACTTTAACTGCAGCAAGTTCAATGATTTTATCATACACGGCTGATAATCCGGTGGTTTCAACGTCAAATACAATATAAGATTCAGTTTCAAGCTCTCTGTCAGCTGAGTTGTAGGCAATTGGAACACCGTCATCGACGAGATTAGCTTCCAGGCCGTACAGAATTTTAATATCATTTTTTGCACCGGCAGCATGTGCTTCCGGATAGGACTGTGCAACTGCATGATCTGTAATGGCAACTGCTTTGTGTCCCCATTTACTTGCCTGGGAAACGAGTGAAGCAACAGATGATACAGCATCCATCTGGCTCATTGGTGTATGCAAATGAAGTTCTACGCGCTTTTCCTCAGATGTATCCTGTCTGAGTACAGGTTGAATTTCCATTACGTCCTGCGCAATCATGACAAGGTCTCTGACAAATGTATCATTTTGTATAGAGCCTTTTGCTCTGATCCACATGCCTTTTTTCAGCTGCTGCATAATCGCTGCATCTTCTTTGTCACGGGAAAACATCTTAACAAGGATAGAGTCCGTGTAGTCAGTCACTTTAAATGTCAGAAGTGATCTGCCACTTCTCAGCTCTTTTACTTCCGCATCAAAAACAAGTCCCTGAATTGCGATTTTACGTTCTTCTTCCTGAATCGTCTTAATCGCAACAGGCTCGTCCGGTTTGATTGAATAACCGATCGCAACAGGCCCGGTATGTGTATCAGCTGCATTTTTCTGTTCTTCGAGCTTCTGCATTTCAACAAGTGCCTGCTTTGCCCACTCTTCTTCTTCTTTTTTCTTTGATTCTACAAATGCCTCGTACTCTTCGTTGGTTCCTTCAGTTGAAACTTCAGCATGGAGAACAAATGGACCGAATCCCCATTTTTCAAATGCGCTGTTTAAAATATCGGCGTATTTGTTTTTAATTTGCATACCTTCTGTCTCGTTTGACACTTTTATCGTAATTTTATTTCCATTTACTTCAGGTTTTTGTGCCGTTAAAAGCTTCAGTAAAGGCGGCGCAATTCCCTGCAGCTCCTCAAGACAGGTTTCCCAGTAATCAAGGACTGTTTCTCCGGGCACATCTGCATCGGCAAGTTTGATTGTAAAAGAGACCTGAGCAATATGCTGAAAAGATTGATTAAGTCTCGCAGTAAAATCTTTCATTACCTGACACGGAACAACTGACCTCAGCTTAAAAACAAAATGCCACTTTTTTTCTTTTTTGTGCACTGCCAGCTTCTCTATTTCTGCTTCTTCAAAATGATCAGCATACAGATCACCCGTCATATTCAATTGAGTCAGTAACAGCCGGAACTTTTCTCTTTTTGACAAATCTGTACTCATAGTTCCTCCTTATTCAGACAGCAAAGGCTGGTGCAAGCACCAGCCTCAGGTTTTTAAATGGTTAAGCATTCGCTCTGCGAAAAATCTCCTGAAGTTTATCAGTTAATTCTTCTTTTTGAACTTCGTAAGATTCGCCATTCTTTCTGATTTTAATTTCTACAATTCCTTCTGAAGCACGTTTACCCACAGTTATTCTGACAGGCAGCCCCATCAGATCTGAATCAGCAAATTTAACACCGGCACGCTCTTTTCTGTCATCGAGCAGAACATCATAGCGGTAATCAGTCAGCAGCTTATAAAGCTCATCAGCTGTCTGTGCCTGGGCTTCATCTTTCATATTTACAGCAATTAAATGAATATCATATGGCGCAATATTTGTCGGCCAGATCAATCCATTTTCATCATTGAATTGTTCAGCCATAGCAGCTAGTGTACGGGATACACCAATCCCGTAGCAACCCATAATCATTGGATTTGAACGGCCATTTTCATCCAGAATATTTGCATTCATCGGCTCACTGTAGACTGTACCAAGTTTGAATACGTGACCAACTTCAATACCACGTGCGAACTGAATTGTTCCATTACCATCCGGCGAAGGATCTCCTTCAACCACAACACGGATATCTGCAAACTGTGAAACCTCAAAATCTCTTCCTGTCTGAAGGTGCTTATAGTGCACACCTTCCTTATTGGCGCCAGCAATGATATCACCCATTGCTTCTACTGCGTTGTCTGCAATTACTGTGACTTCTTCTGAAAGTCCAACAGGTCCAATTGACCCCGGCTTCACACCTGTATACTGAACGGTTTCTTTTTCTGTCGCCAGTTCCGCAACGCGACCATTCACGGCATTTTTCACCTTTACATCATTCACTTCGTGGTCACCGCGCACAAGAACAAGTACAGGCTTCTCATCTACGATAAAGAGCATTGATTTTACAGTGCTCTCTTTATCAGCACCAAGGAAATCAGCTACAGCTTCGATTGACTTTTGATCTGGAGTAGATACTTCTTCCTTCTCTTTCCCGCTGTGACTCTCTTTTTCATACTGTTTGTTAACAGCTGCCATTTCCAGGTTTGCAGCATAATCAGAGGAGTCTGAATATGCAATTGTGTCTTCACCGATCTCAGAGAGCACCATGAACTCATGATTGTCCTTACCACCGATTGCACCTGAATCTGCAAGTACTGCACGGAAGTTCAGACCGCATCTTCTGAAAATGTTTTTGTAAGCTTCAAACAGTCTGTCGTATGCCTCGTCAAGACTCTCCTGAGATGCATGGAAAGAATAAGCATCTTTCATTAAGAATTCCCGTCCTCTTAGGAGCCCAAAGCGCGGACGCTTTTCATCACGATATTTTGTCTGAATCTGATATAGCGTCAATGGAAGTCGCTTATATGATTTCACTTCATCTCTAAGAAGACTGGTGATCATTTCCTCATGTGTTGCACCCAGGGCAAATTCACGCTCATGACGGTCTTTCATACGCATCAGTTCAGGTCCGTAAGTAAACCATCTGCCTGATTCTTCCCAAAGTTCTGCCGGCTGCATAGCAGGCATCAGCATTTCCACGCCGCCTGCAGCATTCATTTCTTCACGAATAATGTTTTCTACTTTTTGAAGAACTTTCAGACCAAGCGGTAAAAATGAATAGATTCCGCTTGCGTTCTGTCTGATATAGCCCGCTCTCAGCAGAAGCTGATGGCTTTTAACATCAGCTTCTGAAGGTGTTTCTTTTAATGTTGGTATTAACGTTTGACTTTGTTTCATTTATAGCACCTCTATTTTCTCTCTGCTTATAAGAAATACCGCTGAATATCGTTCCATGTAACGACGATCATGAGCAGCATTAATAATGCGAATCCTACAAAATGAACCATACCTTCTTTTTGCCTGTCAATCGGTTTTCCACGCAGTGCTTCAAATCCGAAGAACAGCAGTCTTCCCCCATCGAGTGCAGGAAGCGGAAGCAGGTTCATAATTCCAAGGTTGATACTTAAAATTGCACCCCATTGCATCAGCTGGTAAATACCGGCTTTTGCTACTTCTTCTGTACTTTTATATATGCCAACCGGTCCCGCTAATGCATCAATTGAAAATTGACCGGTTATTAAATCACCGAGCAAATCAAAAATCGTGACAGTCCAGAAATAAGTCTGTTCAGCACCGTACTGGATACTCTGGAAAATGCTTGGCGATTCAATTCTGGGGTTATATACGCCGATGATCCCCTGAGAGATGGTTTCATCACCCTGCTCAAATGTTCTTTCTTCAGGTGTCACATTAAATGACAGTGACTCTTCTCCTCTTTGGACATCGATCGTTATCTCTTCGCCTGCTGAGTCACTGACAATGCCTGTAAGATCTGCCCAGGTTGCAATCTCTTCACCAGAGATCGCGGTAACTTCATCGCCTTTTTCAAGTCCCGCCTGATCAGCAGGATCACCAGGTACAATATCTCCAAGCACAGCCCGGTCAACAGGAATTCCGGCAGACATCCCAATAATAGATAGTACAATGAACGCCAGAACGAAGTTCATTGCCGGACCTGCAAAGATTGTTAAAAAGCGCTGATAAAGTTTTTTAGAGTTAAACTGCCTGTTCCACGGTGCAATCTGTGTTTCAACCCCATCTTCAATAAATACAGCTTTTTCAGAAAGCTCAAACCTCTGGAGCGTTTCTTCTCCTTCTTCATAGCCTTTAATATAAAGCTCTTTTTCAAGATCTGCTTCAGCCACTTCAATGACACGCAGATCCGGATAACGGTCTTTATTATTCAGGACCACTTTTTCTACTTTTTCATCCTCACCAAGAACCAGACCTGCTCTGAAGCCAGGTTTTAATTCCATTAATTCCGCATCTTCACCGGCCATTCTGACATAGCCGCCTATCGGAAGCAGGCGGAGCGTATATTGCGTTTCATTTCGTTTGAAAGCTAATACTTTCGGTCCCATACCAATTGCAAATTCACGGCATAATATACCCGCTCTTTTAGCAAATACAAAGTGCCCCAGTTCATGAAAAAATACGAGCGCACCGAAAATGACTATAAATGCGATGACTGAATTCATCGTCATACCACCTTTAACATAGTTATGTCCATTATTAACAGACTTTTACCCATTGTAGCACGTTCCAAAAATGCGGGGGTACAATCAGCCTTTAAATTCCGCAAGAATTTTTGAACGTGTATCCTGATCAATTTCTTTTATTGTCTCAAGATCAGGGTTCTGAATCGAATGATGGAATGACATCGCTTTTTCAATGACTTGTTCAATCTCCAGGAAACTGATTTTTTCTTTTAGAAATAATGCAACGGCAGCTTCATTCGCTGCATTCAAAACTGTCGGCATTGTACCGCCTGTTCTGCCGGCCTGATAGGCAAAATCAAGGCATCTGAAACGCTCAAAGTCCATTTTTTCAAAATGAAGCTTTCCAATTTCCTCGAGCTTTAACCTGCGGCCTGTCTTATGAATAAAGCGATCCGGGTAACTGAGTGCATACTGAATCGGCACCCGCATATCCGGTGTACCGAGCTGTGCCATGACTGAGCTGTCATGGAACTCTACCATTGAATGGATGATACTCTCCCTGTGCTGCAGTACATCGATTTTGTCATAAGGCAGGTCAAACAGCCATTTAGCCTCAATGACTTCGAGTCCCTTATTCATCATACTAGCCGAATCTATTGTGATTTTTGCACCCATTGACCAGTTAGGATGATTAAGCGCATCCTCAACAGTAACATTTTCAAGTTCAATGCGGCTCAGATCTCTAAAGCTGCCACCAGATGCAGTGATCACTAACCTTTCAATATTTTTACGGTCTTCTCCCTGAAGGGCCTGGAAAATTGCTGAATGCTCGCTATCAACTGGAAGTATCTCTACACCATGTTTTTGTGCAGCATCCATGACAAGATGTCCCGCAGTCACTAATGTTTCTTTATTCGCAATCGCAATCGTTTTACCTGCCTCAATCGCCTTTAATGTCGGTTCAAGCCCGACACTGCCCAACACCGCATTAACCAGCAGGTCAGTTTCAGGATGAACAGCTGTTTCAATTAAGCCTTCATTACCCGACATAACTGTAACTTTCCCTATGTACTCTCCAGCTAATTGATCTGCATCTTCTTTTAATTGTACAGAAACAAGAGAAGGATTGAATTCTTCGATAATCTTTCTTGCCTGATCAATATTCCGGCCTACTGAAAAAGCTTCGAGAGAAAAGCGATCCTGATGAGCGCGTAATACATCAAGCGTTTGAAGTCCAATGGAGCCTGAGGCACCCATTAATGAAATCTTTTTCATAGATTTAAAAGCTCCTTCTTCAGATTAATTGCAGGATATGCATCATTGGCAATACAAATAATAGACTGTCAAAACGATCTAACAGACCTCCGTGACCAGGAAGTATGTTTCCTGAATCTTTTACACCATAATGTCTTTTAAGTGCAGATTCTACTAAGTCACCAATCTGTCCAAACGCTGAAAGGATGACAGTTGATAGTAATAAATACCAGAGGATTGCATCAAGAGGCGCAATAAAATAAAAGATCACAACACCTACAAGTGCGCTTATAATCCCTCCAATAAAGCCTTCTACTGTTTTATTCGGACTGATATCCGGCCATAATTTTCTTCTCCCCATTGATTTACCTATAAAATAAGCGCCGGAATCTGTTGTCCATATAATAATCAATGCATAAACAACCCAAAGGATGTCTGCATCTCTCGTTTCGATAAAATAGAAAAAACCTATTCCCACATAAAGCATCGCAAATACTGCAAATGCAGCATCATCAAAAGTAAAACGGTTTTTCTTTAGTACCGTGTACACAAGTAATAGCAATACTGATAAAAGTGCGGTTTCTATTTTCGAATAATTTAACTGATTCAGCAGTTCATAATATTCATTAGGTAGTAGAAAAATCCAAAGTGTGATCATAGAAATTGCGCCCGGAATTGACCGGAACTGAATAGATCTCATTCTTAATACTTCATACAGCGCAACAGTTGCAATGAAGTATGTTCCAATAACAAACAACAATCCCCCAACCCAGACTAACGGAATAAAAAGAGCAGCTGCAAGAACACCTGTTATAATTCTCTGTTTCATGTTAAATCCTCACTTTTCAACCCGCCATATCTTCTCGAACGTTTCTGGAAACCTTCAATCGCTTCAATTAAATGTTCTTCCTTAAAATCAGGCCATAAAACATCAGTAAACCAGAATTCAGTGTATGCGAGCTGCCAAAGCATAAAGTTGCTCAGTCTGATCTCACCGCTTGTTCTGATCAGCAGATCCGGATCCCCAAGGTGCGGCGTCATCATATAAGAACCAAAAAGGTCATCCGTTAATTCGTCGGGTGAGACTTTACCTTCTTTTACATCTGAAGAAAATGATTTAACAGCCTGCAGAATTTCACTTCTGCTGCCATAATTTAATGCGAAGTTTAAAACAAGACCATCATTATGCGCAGTTTTTTCCATCGCCTGATCTACAGCTCTCAGTGTGTGTGCAGGAACCTGTTCCCGATCACCCATCATCTGCACCTGTACATTTTCCTCGATCAGCTCAGGTAAAAATGTTCCCAGAAACTCTTCCGGAAGTTTCATTAAAAACTCTACTTCCATCTTGGGTCTGACCCAGTTTTCTGTAGAAAATGCATATAACGTGAGTACTTTAACGCCAAGCTCATTTGCAAGCCTTGTAACTGGCTTTACAGTTTTCATCCCTTCATGGTGACCTGCTACTCTCGGCAGAGCTCTTTTGTTTGCCCATCTTCCATTGCCATCCATAATAATCGCAATATGATCTGGTATCTCATAATTCTTACATTCATTTATTCGTTGTGAAAGGGACTCCGGTTCTTTCAGGGATGTCCATCTTTTCATTTTCTCGAGCATTGTATTTCCCCCATCAGGTGATTGCATATTTTATGCTAGTCCTATCATATCAAATATATACTTGAAAATGTTGCCTTGTTTTGAAAAGGGGCATTAACGAAGAAAACCCCCTACACAGTAGAGGGCTTTCTGATAAAGGCTTAATTAAACCTCAAGGATTTCCTGTTCTT
The DNA here is from genome assembly GCF_044383825.1 of Jeotgalibacillus sp. JSM ZJ347. Classification (NCBI taxonomy): domain Bacteria; kingdom Bacillati; phylum Bacillota; class Bacilli; order Caryophanales; family Caryophanaceae; genus Jeotgalibacillus; species Jeotgalibacillus sp. JSM ZJ347. The sequence goes on from NZ_JBISEN010000001.1 coordinate 741,509, forward strand.
TTGCTTTTGCCAGCTCATCAATCTTTGCGATGTGCTCATCCGTCATCTTCTGAACATCATCACTGTAGCCGCGCAGGTCATCTTCAGTAATATCGCCTGCTTTTTCCTGCTTTTTCAGGTCATCGTTTGCATCACGGCGGATGTTACGGATCCCTACTTTAGCTTCTTCAGCTTCTTTTTTCACTTGCTTAGCAAGCTCACGGCGGCGTTCTTCTGTCAGCGCCGGGATTGTGATACGGATCAGAGAACCATCGTTTGAAGGGTTTAATCCAAGGTCTGATTTTTGAATTGCTTTTTCAATATCTCCAAGAGCCGTCTTATCATAAGGTGTAATCTGAAGCAATCTTGCTTCAGGAACAGAGATTGAAGCTACCTGGTTAAGCGGAGTTGGTGCACCGTAATAATCCACCTGAATTTTATCAAGTAGAGAAGCACTTGCACGCCCTGCTCTGATGCTTGCAAGATCACGTGAAAAAGATTGAATTGCTTTAGACATTTTGTCTTTTGTTTCATTCATCGTCTGTTGTGCCATTATTTTTTCCCCCTGACAACTGTACCGATTGGTTCACCAAGTGCGGCACGTTTAATATTTCCATTCTCCATAATTGAGAATACTATGAGCGGGATATCATTGTCCATACATAAGGATGAAGCTGTTGAATCCATTACAGCAAGACCATCTTTTAACACGTCTAAAAATGACAGTTCGTCATATTTCACTGCATCCGTGTCGACTTTAGGATCAGCTGAGTATACGCCATCTACATTATTTTTAGCCATGAGAATGACTTCGGCTTCAATTTCGGCAGCTCTAAGTGCAGCAGTTGTATCAGTAGAGAAATAAGGGTTTCCTGTACCCGCTGCGAAGATGACAACACGTTTCTTTTCAAGATGTCGAATGGCTTTTCTTCTGATGTAAGGTTCTGCAACCTGTCGCATTTCAATTGATGTCTGTACGCGGGTTTGAACCCCGACGTTTTCAAGACTGTCCTGAAGCGCCAGTGAATTCATCACTGTTGCAAGCATACCCATATAATCAGCAGATGCTCTGTCCATTCCCATTTCACTGCCGATCTTTCCGCGCCAGATATTACCGCCGCCTACTACAACAGCAACTTCGACACCAAGGTCAGAAAGTTCTTTAATCTGCTCAGCCACTGACTTAATAATCGGAGGGTGAATACCGAATCCAGCTTCTCCTGCAAGTGCTTCACCACTTAGTTTCAATACCACTCGATTGTATCTTGATTTACTCATAGAGTCCTCCCGTATGGTTCATTTTTTCCAAAAAAGAGGGAACACAAAGTGTCCCCGCTTTTCGTTTTAATGTACGATTATTTTTTCACCTGGCTCATTACTTCGTCAGCGAAGTTGTCCTGGCGCTTTTCAATACCTTCTCCAACTTCATAACGAACAAAGTCAGTCAGCTGTGCACTGTTAGAAGCAAGGAATTCTTTTACTTTCTGATCAGGGTTCTTAACGAATGGCTGATCAACAATGCAGATTTCCTCGAAGTATTTGTTCAGGCGGCCTTCTACCATTTTAGCAACGATATTTTCCGGCTTGCCTTCTTCAAGTGCCTGCTTAGTAAGGATTTCACGCTCTCTGTCAGCTTCTTCCTGAGAAACCTGGTCACGTGAGATAAACTTAGGGTTAAGTGCTGCAGCGTGCATGGCTACATCTTTAGCAACCTGCTCGTCAGTTGTTCCTTCTACTACTGAAAGAACACCGATTCTTCCGCCCATGTGAAGGTATTCGCCAAATGCAGCATTATCTTCTTTTGTGCGTACAGCAAAACGGCGAAGGCTGATCTTTTCACCGATCTTCCCAACGTTAGACGTGATGTAGTCTCCTACTGTCTGGCCGTTGCTCATTTCAGTTTCAAGTGCAGCGTCAACTGACTCAGGCTTAACAGCAAGAAGGTGATCTGCGATCTCATTACCAAGGTTTTGGAAACCTTCGTTTTTCGCAACGAAGTCAGTTTCAGAGTTAAGCTCAAGAATAACGGCATCGTTTCCGTTACTCTTGATGAAAGTAAGTCCTTCTGCAGCGATGCGATCAGCTTTTTTAGCAGCTTTAGCAATTCCTTTTTCACGAAGGAAGTCGATTGCCTGATCCATATCTCCATTTGTTTCTTGAAGTGCTTTTTTGCAGTCCATCATACCTGCACCAGTTTTTTCACGAAGTTCTTTAACCATTTGAGCTGTAATAGCCATGAAAATTCCTCCTTATATCTATTAAAAGTTCTTTTTTATCCTTTAAAAAAGGTGATAAGGGATTTTCCCGCTTATCACCTTTTAAAATTATTACTCAGCAGCTACTGCTTCTTCTTCCTCTTCTTCAACCTGCTTAGATTCAAGAATAGCGTCAGCCATTTTTGAAGTAAGAAGTTTAACGGCGCGGATTGCGTCATCATTTGCAGGAATTACGTAGTCGATTTCGTCAGGGTCACAGTTTGTATCAACGATCCCTACGATTGGAATATTCAGCTTGCGAGCTTCAGCAACAGCGATACGCTCTTTACGAGGATCGATGATGAATAAAGCATCCGGAAGCTTCTTCATGTCTCTGATTCCGCCTAGGAATTTAACAAGACGCTCATATTCTTTTTTAAGCTGAACTACTTCTTTCTTAGGAAGTACTTCAAATGTACCGTCTTCTTCCATCTTTTCGATCTTCTTAAGACGGTTGATACGAAGCTGGATTGTGTCAAAGTTTGTTAGCGTTCCACCTAACCAGCGCTGGTTGATGAAGTGCATTCCCGCACGTTCTGCTTCATCTTTAACAGACTCCTGAGCCTGCTTCTTAGTACCAACGAAAAGAACTTCTCCTCCGTCAGCTGCAACTTCTTTCACGAACTTGTAAGCTTCTTCTACTTTTTTAACCGTCTTTTGAAGGTCAATGATGTAGATACCATTACGCTCCGTGAAAATATACTTTTTCATTTTTGGGTTCCAACGGCGTGTCTGGTGGCCGAAGTGAACACCTGCTTCTAGCAGTTGTTTCATTGAAATTACTGACATAGTGTTATTTCCTCCTTGTGGTTATTCTCCTCCGCTCCGGTCATTTACAGGTCGGAAACTGCTTATCTTTTAAGCAGCACCATCCGCCCAATCACGAAGCGTGTGTATTAACACCGTTAACTACTATACCATATAAAAAAAAAGTCATCAAGTGGTTATTGATGACTCTTTTAATCGGTTTATGACTGACCGAACTTTAACATGAGTTCAATTTCAGTCTTGCCTTTTTTCAGCTCTTTCGCTACTTCTTCTATGGAATAGCCCTGATCAACCATTGCCCTTGCACGGTCACTCATTGATTCAGGTTTTTTTGGCTGTGGCTTTTTATAAGCTGCTGCCGCAAGGTTTCTTGTTGTCTTAACAGTCATCACCGTTTCAGCTGCTTCTGATGATTCAGAAGGTTTTATTTCATTTGCAGCAGTCTGGCGGCTGATTTTTTCAAACTGTTTTAGAAACGCTTCATTCTCATCCTTCATTTCAAGCAGGTACCCGGTAAAGGTCTGCTCAATTTCTGTGAGTGCTTTTTCATGCTGAACTTCCTTACTGATCAGCCTGTTTTGCCTCATAAATAATAAGTAGATGGATAAGAAGGAAGCAATATTAAATATCATCGAAAGTATTAGTAAAAATATAATCATAACGGCTCCTTTTCAACCCGAAAAATCCACTCTTCTACCTTTAAAAGGGTGCCTCTCCTCTGGTAAAGCAGATTGTTGCAGTTCTGCTGACATATTATTTTCCGTATGATCCTTAGTTCCTTTTTCACGTTCCCTTTTCTCTTTTGCTTTTTCGCTTTTTTCAAAATGATTGACAGTCTCAAGCTTTCTTAACCTTTCTTTTTCAGCTATCGCAGCCAAGTGACTCTGGTTAACCATACTTTGCTGTTGCTGATGATCTGCTATTTTCCCTGCATCAACCGTTTTAGGAATTGCCACTTGCAGTTCAACCAGTTTAAGACTCATATGATCTTCTCCTTTTTATGACTGGCTATATTCAGAAGCCAACAGTTTGCGAAGCTTGAACAAACATTTTGAGTGTATTTGAGAAATTCGGGAGGTTGATAGATTCATAACTTCACCAATTTCAGTCAGTGTTAATTCTTCAGTGTAAAACAGACTGAGCACCGTCTGTTCTTTATCATTGAGCTGGGTAATCACACTCGCCAGGTCCTGAATCAGTTCACCCTTAACCAATTGTTCCTCAGGCAGTATGGAGTGATGATCTCTTAAAGTAAATGCGGTGCCGTCATGATCATCGTCAGCTGACTGATCATCCATTGAAAGCACATTGGCAAATAAATGTTCCTGAGTGATCTGATAAACCTCGTCAACCGGCATATTAAGGGCTGCCGCAACTTCATGTGCTTCAACATGCCTGAGTGACTGCTGCTCAAGCTCCTCAATTTTTGCATCTACTTTCTTTGCCTTCTCTCTTGCTGACCTTGGCATCCAATCTTCTTTTCTGAGCCCGTCTATAATTGCTCCACGAACCCTGAAAGAAGCATATGTATCAAACTTTAAATCCCGGTTAGGATCAAACTTTTGAAGTGCGTCCAAAAGTCCCATCAAACCAAGACTTTTTATATCATCACGTGAAACATTCTTAGGCAGGCCTGCACTAATTCTTTGCACATGGTATTGAACCAGCGGCATATAACGCTGAACAAGCATATCGCCCGCATGAGGATCTCTGGAGGCAGTCCACATCTGCCAATAATATTTTTCCTGATCTTTTAACTCATCCATGACATGGTGCCTCCTCTCTTTTGTCTATATAGCCCATTCAATCTGGCAGGAAGATTATTATACCTTTAGACTGATTGTATATAATTCTTATTATATCAAAAGGAGGGACTTTTGTGTTTTTCAATTAAAAAAGAGCCATGAAGGCTCAAATTAAATTACTTTTTCTCCAATATTTACAGTTCTGATATGAAGCAGACACACTGCAGGGTCAAACTCAATTGTCCTCCCACTGCTTCCGCCGGTATCTTCACTGATCACCCTGATATTGTAGCTGCTCAGTATGTTCTTTACAGCTTCAACATTCCTTGGACCTATCCTCATCGTATCTTTTTGCCCGGCGAACTGAAACATCTGTGCGCCACCAGCCAGCTTGGCTTTTAATTTTACAGTCGGCAGTCCAAGCTTCTCGATTAAAAATGGAATACCTGTATCAGCAAATTTGGCAGGGTTAATGTCTCCCGATCTTGCGAGTGATGAATCAGGCAGCATTATATGGACCATTCCCGCTTTTTTACTGCGATCGTCATATAGTACAACTCCAACACAGGAGCCGAGTCCGGAAGTTCGAATTGTATCAGGCGGTGTTACTATATTAGCATCAGCAATGCCTACTTTAATAATGTTTCTAGTATTTATCAAATCAATCTACTCCTAGAGATCGAAACAGAACCTTAAATGACTCAGGGTCCGGCAATAGAAAAAACTGACCATTTGCGCCTTTTTGTTTCTCACCTTCATCAGTTAGTTCAGTGTCAATGACAATTACTTTATCTCCAGCCTGGGACAGTTCGACCAGCCCAAAGCTGATGATCGCCCCGGCCATGTCAATGGCGATCGCAGGGACAGTAGGATACAAATTTAAATGAGTAAAATCAGACAGTGAAGATAAATATGAACCTGACAGAATATTCCCCATCTCCTGCAAAGCAGAAAGACCGATTTCTGATCCAGCTATATCCTCAAATTTGAACGAACGGTTTTTTGTTAAAGTTCTGATAAAGCTTTCAGCTTGATGTGTTGACAGTATAAAAAACATACTGCCTGTCATCTCGCCTTCAATTCTCAGGAACACACTGACTACCACATTGTCAGGTCCTCCGGCAATATCCATCATCTCATCAAAGGATACTACTTTCACATGAGGAACTGCCATATCCACTTTATTACCCAGGAGAGATGAAAGTGCCGTAGCAGCATTACCTGCCCCAATATTACCGATCTCTTTTAAGATATCTAGATGATATTCAGTGATTTCCTCTTCATAGCTCATGCAGCATTCTCCAGCACTTTATCTAGTTGTAAAAGAATCAATAGTCTCCGCTCCAGTTTAGCGACTCCACTAATGAAATCATTCTCAATACTTCCTACCACATTAGGCTGGGGTTCAATTGAATCCTGAGGAAGGTCAATGACATCATTTGCTGAATCAACCACCAGACCAACTTCAATGCCGCCAATTGTCACAATAATCATTCTTGTATGTTCATTTTCTTCAGCATCTTCAAGAGAAAACCGTTTTCTAAGGTCAATAATAGGTGTAACAACCCCGCGAAGATTAATTACGCCTCTGACATACCCAGGTACACCAGGTACTCTAGTGATATGCATCACCTTTTCAATTGATTGTACATTCTCAACAGGTACTGCATATTCTTTATTTACAAGCTGAAATACGATGACTTTTAAATCGTTTTCCTGATTTGTCATACCGCTGCACTCCTCACTGCTTTAGTATACTTACACGAATCCACATTATTGAATCAGTGCGTTACAATCTACAATTAGCGCGACCTGGCCGTCTCCTAAAATCGTCGCTCCTGAAATCGCAAAAACATCACCCAGATAATCACCAAGAGACTTTAATACAACTTCCTGCTGACCAATAAATGAGTCAACGACAAGTCCTGCCATTTTTTCACCTTTACGTACAATGATGACTGAGTGAATATCTTCATCCTGATCTTTTTCTACATCAAAGACTTCATTTAAAAAGACCAATGGAACCACTTTACCTCTGAAATCAATGACTCGCTGGTTATGCGCATGCAGTATTTCATCATTTTTTATAATCGCCGTTTCGATAATAGAAGATAGAGGGATAGCAAATTTCTCCTCCTCCACTTCTACCAGCATAACGGAAATAATTGAAAGCGTGAGAGGTAACTGTACAGAGAATACAGATCCCTGACCTTCTGAAGAGTGTATAGTAATCGACCCGCCAAGCGACTCAATCGTTGTCTTCACTACGTCAAGGCCGACTCCCCGACCCGAAATATCTGAAATTGTTTCTGCAGTTGAAAAGCCTGAAGCCATAATGAGCTCAAATATTTGAGAGTCAGTCATTGACTTCGCCTGTTCCTGTGTCACAATTCCTTTGTTTAGCGCTTTGTTCAACACTTTATCTTTGCTGATTCCAGCGCCATCGTCTTCAATTTCAATAAACACATGATTTCCGCTGTGGTAAGCTCTCAGCTGAATCGTGCCTTCTTCCGGCTTACCTTTTTCTCTACGGATGTCTGGTGATTCCACACCATGATCAATGGCATTTCTCAGCAGATGGACAAGCGGATCCCCAATTTCATCAATGACTGTGCGGTCAAGTTCAGTTTCCTGTCCACTGATTTCCAGATTGATCTGTTTATTCAGGTCTCTTGCCAGCTGGCGGATCATTCTTGGGAAACGGTTAAATACAGTTTCCACCGGAACCATGCGCATTGTCAGAATAATTGACTGCAGGTCACCGGAGATACGCGACATACGTTCAACTGTTTCATTCAATTCTCCATGATTCAGTTCTTTTGAAATTTGTTCAAGGCGACCTCTGTCAATGACAAGTTCTTCAAATAGGTTCATCAGCACATCAAGCCTGTCGATATTTACACGAATCGTTTTATTTGAAACAGTGTTTTTCTGGGTTTCTTTTTCTTTCGGTTCTTCAACCACTTCTTTCACTGTTTCTGACGTCACAGCTGCTTCTTCAGCAGCACCTGCAGTCTCCTGCTCAAGGTTGACTAAATTGACATGAACTGTGTCAACTTCTGATACCTTCATGACACTTTTTTCTATAAATTCACTGTCTTCTTTCGAGGCCACCGTTACACAAAATTGCTGATCAAAGTTCTCTTCTTCAAGCTGATCAACGGTAGGTGATGATTTGATCACTTCTCCTATTTTTTCAAGCACTTCAAACACCATAAATACACGTGCTGCCTTTAACAGACAATCTTCTCTCAGACTGATCGTCAATTCATAAGCATGATAACCCTGCTCTAAAGATTGGAGGATCACCGTTCGTTCAAACTCATCATATTGAACAGACGATGAGTTTGTCTGTTTAACCGCTTCAGCAGGCTGACCTGTTAAGATACCTTCTAGCATCTCAAGTGAACGGCTGACATCTTTTTTTCCATCACCTCCGGATGCAATTGAAGCGATCATTTCTTCAAGGTCATCAACCGCTGAAAACAGTGCATCCATCACTGCTGTTGAAACGCTTATTTTTTCATTCCTAATATCATCCAGGACGTTTTCCATGTGATGTGTCAGACTGGCAAGGTCTTCATATCCCATTGTTGCAGACATCCCTTTAAGTGTATGTGCTGACCTGAAGATCTCATTCACAATACTGAGATCTGTCGGGTTTTTCTCAAGTTCAAGCATTTGTGCGTTGCAATTTTGTAAATGGTCCTTACTTTCCTCTATGAAAACTTCTAAGTATTGGTTCATCTCCATGTTGAACTCACCCCTCTGCTAATTTAACAATTCTATTTGCAATTTCATCAAGCGGCTCTATGTAATGTATCAGCCCGGTTGCATGAGCAGCTTTAGGCATTCCATATACAACACATGTTTCTTTGGATTCGGCAATTGATTCAGTATTTCCACTTTGGTTTAATTGTACCAGACCTTTAGACCCATCCGCACCCATTCCTGTCATAATCACTGCAATTTTTTTAATGTTTTTTAATTTTGACACTGATTCAAACATATAATCAACAGATGGACGATGGCCACTCATCGGCGGTTCTTTGCTAAGTGATAGAGTCAACTTCGGGTCCTGTCTGACATTCAAATGAAAATCACCTGGAGCCACATAGGCATGACCATTCAAACAAATATCCCCTTCTTCCGCCTCTTTTACTGTTATTGCTGAGAGCTGGTTCAATCTGTGCGCCAGTGACTTTGTGAATCCGGGCGGCATATGCTGAACGATCAAGATCGGGGCGTTCAGGTTTTTCGGGAGTGCAGACAGAACGTTTTGCAGTGCTCTTGGACCGCCAGTTGAGGTGCCGATACAAATAATTGTCTGTTTTTGTCCTGCATATTTACTATCGGACATCTCCGGTATCTTTTTACTAATTTGTTTTTGAATTTCGGATGAATCATTTTTTTGAAGTCTAACTGTTGCTTGAGAAGCGTTAATAACCTTTTGCACAAGCTCTTTTTTCACCAGGTGCAAGTCTAGTGATATAGTCCCGGATGGTTTCGCTATAAAATCCACTGCTCCGTAATCCATGGCTAAAAGAGCATTTTCAGCTCCTTGTTTCGTTGTACTGGATAACATGATTACTGGCAGTGGATTTTCATTCATCATTATTTTTAATGCTTCTAACCCATTCATTTCAGGCATTTCAACATCCATTGTCACTACTTCAGGTTTTAGCAGCCGAACCTTAGCGATCGCGTCTTTTCCATTACGGGCAGTCCCTACGACCGCAATACGATCATCTTCAGATAAAAATTCCTGTACCAGCTTTCTCATAAACGCAGAATCATCCACTACTAACACTTTAATCATATGATGATGCATGTCTTCACCTCACTTTTTTCTAAAAAATCCTGACAATCGCTCAGTGAATCGTTTTTTCACGTTATGAATTTCTTCATTTTGTTGTTCTGCATAGGCATGTACTATATTTTTTAATGTTTTCGATGCTGGTGAATTAGGATATAGCTTAGTAAATGGAGTTTGATTGATAACAGATCTTCTGACGTACGGATCTTCAGGCAGACTGCCGAGCAGACGCACATCTTTGTTGAGAAATTTGTTCATTGCTGAAGAGAGTCTGTGCAGGGCTATTTTACCTTCTTCAGGGTTCATCACGCGGTTACAAAGTAATGCGAAAGCCTTTTCAGGGTCGCGCATATGAATGAACTTCATCATTGAATAAGCATCCATAATTGATGTTGGCTCACCTGTTGTAATGACAATCACTTCATCAGCTGACATAATCAGCTCAAGACCATTTTCAGATGCTCCGGCCCCCATATCAAATATCAGATAATCATATGATTTTTGAAGAATAGAGAATCCATCCATCAGCCTTTGGATCTCAAGGTCTTTCCATTCTACTATTTTGTTCAGACCTGAACCTCCTGAAATATAGGATAGATTCTCTTCGATCTTTACAATTACATCTTCTATTGCCCCCTCACCCTCAAGGTAATGAAGAATGTTTTTATCTGAGGAAGCTCCGAGAAGGATATGAACATTACCCATCCCGATATCCATATCCATCAGCAGTACTTTGTTCCCTTTAGCTGCCAGCTCTGAAGCAAAGTTAATAGAAAAATTAGATTTTCCTACACCGCCTTTTCCGCTGACAACTGCAATCGCTTTAGCCTGAGGTTCATTGATCATAAGCATTTTCTGCCTTAATGTTTCAGCCTGATCCATCAGCTTTTCACACCTTTAGTTATCATTTCTTTGACCTGCTTGAGTGAGCCTTCTTTTATATCTTCAGGAACGGCCTGTCCATTTGTCAGGTAGGCAGTTCCAATCTTACTTTCGATCATCATATGGAAAGCCGGTCCAACCGTTAAGCTTTCATCACACTTTGTAAAAATCAATCCGTCAATTTTCAAGTCATTGAAGCGATCAAAAATCGTTTTCATTTCTTTGAATTTAGAGGTCATTGATAATACGAGGAAGGTCTGCATATCTTTATTGAAATCAATTGTTTTCATTAAATCTTCAACATATTGCACTTCTCTATAATTTCTGCCGGCTGTATCGATCAGTACATGATCAAAATCACTGAATCTTTCCACAGCGGTTTTAAAGTCTTCCCTGCTATAGATCACTTCAACCGGAACATTTAATAACTCAGCATATGTTTTCAATTGTTCAATGGCACCAATCCTGTAAGTATCTGATGTAATAAAGGCTATTTTCTTTTTATCTTCCATCACAAGCTTAGCTGCCATTTTGGCAATTGTCGTTGTTTTGCCTACGCCTGTTGGACCTATTAAACTAATATATTTTTTTGAAGCATCTATCCCACCATGGAATTGCTGTTCTAATGCAGATTGGATATGCTGTTCAGTCCATTTAGCCACTTCTTGATCGTGAGGGTGTTTTTCCCATTTTTCATGGAGCATTCTGCCTGTTTCTAGCAGCCAGCTTTCTTTAAAATCCTGTTCTTGAAGTTTTCTTAACATCGTCCGGACCGGGACCGGAAAGTCCTGATAGCCCGACTGTTTAACTGACAATGCCTGGACCATGTTTTTTAATTCTTTTATTTCATTTTCAAGCTTACCTTCATCATTTTTAACAACCGGTTTTTCATATGTCACAGCAATTTCCCGCTCCACAGGTTCTTCAGCATCAATTCCAGCTACGACTTCAATTTGCTTCTTTTTAAACAGTCCGAGGAACCCCCCGGTATAAATAACTTTTGAATTCAAAATAACAGCATCATTACCGAGTTCCCTGCGGACTTTTTTCATCGCTTCAGGCATTGTCGGTGCCAGCACTTTTTTCATTTTCAATCTATATTCACCACCCCAACACTTTGAACTTCAACATTTGCTTCTAATTCGTTATATGACAGAATCGGTATTTGTGGAAAATACCTTTCTGTTAATTGACGGATATACATTCTGACTGCAGGTGAACATAGAACAATTGGTGTCTGTTCAGTCATTGATAGCTGTTCAATCTGCTGAGCCATTGCTTCTAAAATTCGTTGAGAGTCATTCGGATCAAGAGATAAGTAATTTCCATGCTCAGTCTGCTGAACATTATCAGCAGTCATTTTTTCAACTCTTCCTGAGAGTGTAATAACTTTTAGAGTATCTCCTGGGTCTGCAAACTGACTCGTAATCTGCTTAGCTAAAGATTGTCTGACATATTCAGCAAGCACATCTGTATCGGAAGTCATTCTTGCATAATCTGCTAGCGTTTCGAAAATAATTGGCAAGTTGCGAATTGATACATTTTCACGCAACAGCTTTGACAGCACCTTTTGCACGTCTCCTACACTTAATGGTGACGGTGTGACCTCTTCAACGAGAATTGGATAAGACTCCTGAAGATGATCGACCAACTGTTTGGTTTCCTGGCGGCCAAGTAATTCATGTGCATGTCCTTTAATCATTTCTGTTATATGAGTAGAAACAACTGAAGGAGGGTCTACAACTGTATAACCTAGCATTTCAGCCTGGTCCTTCATGGATTCATCAATCCATTTAGCGGGGAGACCAAATGATGGCTCAATTGTATCAATCCCCTCAATAGAATCATCGTCACCAGGACTCATGGCCAGATAGTGATCTAATAAAAGTTCGCCTTTAGCAACTTCATTTCCTTTAATTTTCAAGCGATATTCGTTAGGCTGCAGCTGAATGTTATCGCGGATTCTGACAACTGGTATAACTAAGCCGAGTTCGAGAGCCAGCTGCCTTCTGATCATCACGATTCTATCGAGCAGATCTCCTCCCTGGTTAGCATCAGCAAGCGGAATGAGTCCATAGCCAAATTCAAATTCGATCTGATCGACATTTAACAGGCTGACTACACTTTCAGGGCTCTTCATTTCATCTGTCGCAGTCTCTTCTTCTGTTTCTGTAAATTCCTCTGTTTCAAGCTTTTTTGCTTTGGATAGCATGTACCCGCCAATGACTAAAATTAACGCGATTGGCAGCGTGAGTAGATTGCTGATTGGTGTAAAGAATCCAAGTAAAGCGATCGTTGTTCCTGCAACATACATGATCGGACCAAATGAAAATAACTGTGATGTAATATCCTGTCCGAGGTTTCCATCTGAAGCGGCTCTTGTTACAACAATACCAGTTGCAGTCGAAATCAGCAGGGCAGGTATCTGTGAAACAATACCGTCACCAACAGTTAGAAGAGAAAACTGATTTGCTGAATCAGCAAGTGACATCCCCATTTGAACAATTCCTATGATCATACCAAACGTTAAATTGATTAAAACGATGATAATCCCTGCAATGGCATCCCCTTTAACAAATTTCGTAGCACCATCCATCGCCCCGTAAAAGTCAGCTTCTCTGCCGACTTTTTCACGACGCTCTCTCGCTTCCACTTCTGAAATCATCCCAGCATTCAGATCAGCATCAATACTCATCTGTTTTCCGGGCATTGCATCAAGTGTAAAACGTGCAGCTACTTCAGACACACGTTCAGCACCCTTTGTAATAACGATAAACTGAATGATAATCAGGATGATAAAAACAACCATACCGACTAAAATATTTCCTCCGGTAACAAACGTACCAAAAGTTTCTACAACGCCACCTGCTTCACCCCTGCTCAGAATTGCTCTCGTAGTAGAGATGTTCAGACCGAGCCTGAATAAAGTTAATAGCAGAATTAACGAAGGAAAAATTGCAAATTCCAGTGGTTCTTTCATATTCATAGATGTAAGTAAAACAATTAATCCGAGCGTAATATTAATAATAATTAACACACTCAGTATCCATGAAGGCAGAGGGATTACCAACATGGCAATAATCAGAATCACACTGGCGAGTATAGCTAAATCTTTTCCTTTCATGCCGGTCCCCTTTCAAGTATCACACTTTGTTTTTAATTCTGTATACATAGGCAAGAATTTCAGCGACCGCTTTAAAAAACTCTTCCGGTATTGGATCACCAATCTCTGCCTGATCATATAATGCCCTTGCTAAAGGCCGGTTTTCGACTGCAACTACATCGTTTTCTTTTGCAATCGTTTTAATTTTCTGGGCAAGAAAATCTACTCCTTTGGCCACTACAACCGGTGCATCAAATTCACCGTCTTTATATTTGAGAACGATGGCATAGTGAGTTGGGTTTGTGATGACAACGTCTGCATCTGGTACTTCAGACATCATTCTTTTCATCGCCATTTCCCTCTGCCGCTGTTTAATTTTTGATTTGATCAGCGGGTCACCTTCCGTGTTCTTATATTCATCTTTAAGGTCTTGCTTTGACATTCGGATATTTTTTTCAAAATCATATTTTTGATATAGATAGTCAAGTACTGCAAGAATAATCAACAGTGCTGAAGCGAACAGACCCATTTGTACGGTTAGACTGCCAGCGACCTGTAACGTTGAAGTGACAGGTAAAAGCGACAGCTCCAACACATCTTCAATTCTGAACCATAAAACCAGAAATGTTGTCATTCCCACTAAAGAGATTTTTAGAATTGATTTTGCTAATTCAACAAGTGCTCTTGCAGAAAAAATTCTTTTTAACCCTTTGATCGGGTCAAGTTTTGATAATTTAGGCTTTAGGGGATCTGCAGAAATTAAAAAGCCAATTTGCAAATAGTTGCCGACAATCCCGCCCAGTGCTGCAACCGCCATGATTGGAAGTACAATCCATGCTACCTGTGAGAGCATTTCTCCATATACTAGGATGACAGTATCTGATGTTACGGGACGCTTGATATAATCCATCAAAGGCACAGCGACAAGATTTAACATTCTTTCTTCAAACCAGCCGCCGGCAAAGAATAAAAACAGAAATACGCTAAATAGAATAAATGCTGTATTAATATCCTGACTTTTAGCTACCTCACCTTTTTTTCGTGAATCCTGCCTTTTCTTCGGTGTAGCTTTCTCTGTTTTTTCACCGGCAAAATATTGAAGGTCTAATCTCAGCTTCATTTTTTTAACCGCCCCCAAGCGTGATCATTAAATCCCTCATCACCACAAATATTAAATCAAAGAGTCTCTGAATCACTTGAAATGTAACGCCCATTAAAACGATTAATACAATAAAAGCAACTGTAATTTTAATAGGGAAACCAATGACAAATATATTGAATTGCGGTGAGGTTCTTGCAACAATCCCGAGTGCGATATCCACTAGAAATAATGTTGCTACTACAGGTGCAGCCATCTGAAATGCGATGACAAAAGTTGCCGCAAATGCTTTCACGATTAACTCGGCAGTCATTGGATCTCCAAAGCCGAGTGTGACCTGATCGAGCGGAATATACTGATAGCTGAAGAAAATACCGTCTAAAATTAAATGGTGTCCATTAAGAGTAAGTAATAGAAGAATGGCCAGCGTATATAAATATTGTCCGATCAGCGGACTCTGGGCACCAGTCTGTGGATCAATAACATTTGCCATTGCAAATCCCATCTGAAAATCTATAAAGTTTCCGCCAATCTGAATAGCAGAGAGAATAATATAAGCAATCAATCCGAGAAATAAACCGACAGCAGCTTCTTTAATGATCAGCAATATGTACTCGCCATTGATATCAAATGGTTCTGCATCAAGCGTATAGTACATCATCCAGGATAATAAGATGGCAATCCCGATTCTATGTGTTGCAGGTATTGACCGGTGAGAAAATAAAGGCATTGTCACAAAGAAAGCTGAAATTCTGACGATAATTAATAATAATATTGTCAGTCTGGGGTACAATTCTTCCATAACTAACCGATATACCTTGTAAGATTAGTAAATATATCTGACGCATAACTGACAAGCTGAGTCAGCATCCAGGGTCCAAAAAAGATCAGTGCGATCATCACAGCGATAATTTTAGGAATAAAAGCAAGCGTCTGTTCTTGAATCTGCGTTGTTGCCTGAAATATACTGACCAGTAAACCGACGACCAGCGCAACAAGCATCAGCGGCAGACTGATAATCAGCGTAATCCATACGCCGCGTTCTGCTATGGCGATTACCATTTCTCCATTCATATTAACTCACCCACCTAAAAGCTCTGCAGCAGCGACTGCATGACGAGATACCAGCCATCTACTAGAATAAACAGCAGGATTTTGAAAGGTAACGAAATCATTACAGGCGGAAGCATCATCATTCCCATAGACATCAGAATGGAAGCAACAACCATATCTATAACAAGGAATGGGATAAAAACCATAAAGCCCATTTGAAATGCTGTTTTAATTTCACTTAATGCAAAAGCAGGAACCATTACGGTTAAAGGAATATCCTGAACGGTTTCCGGCCGCTCCGCTTCTGTATAACTTAAAAACAGCTCTAGATCTTTCTGACGTGTATGCTGACTCATAAAATCCTTAAATGGAATAGATGCCTCTTCATAAGCCGTCTCTAAATCTATTTCTTCATTAAATAACGGTGTTAACGCTCTATCATTCACTTCACTTAATACAGGAGCCATGATGAAGAATGTTAAAAATAGCGCCAATCCGATGATCACCTGATTAGGTGGCATTTGCTGCGTTGCCAGAGATGTTCTGACAAATGATAAAACAATTACAATGCGCGTAAACGAAGTCATCAGGATTAAGATCCCTGGTGCCAGTGACAGCACTGTTAACAGCAGCAGCAATCTGACAGAGGTTGCTACATCATCTGGCGGACTGTCATTAAAAAACTGTATGAACTCATCCATCTTCATTACGCTCCTTGCTTTTTGCTTTTTCAAACATTTTTTGACGCTCTGTGCGATGTTCTCTCAGCTGATCCTTAAAAAGACTGCCAAATGACTGCTCTTCTTTCATCTCTCTACCTGCACTTCTGTCTTTCAATTTTTCAATCCAGCCTGCCACCGGGCTTTGCTGAATTGTTTCACTTTGATCAAAGTAAGATTCAAGCTCAGCCATTTCTTCAGGCGTTGTCACCTCTTTAATCAAATTGACATCTTCTCCAACGCCTAGAATATAATAGCTGCCAGCAATTTTTACAATCTGTACTGAACGGTTACCGCCAAGTGTGGTACCACCCATGTTTTTAATCAGCCTGCTTTGTTGAAAATTTTTCGTTTTACTATTCACAAACTTTAACAGGGCAAATAACAGGATGACGACAAATGCGAGTGCTCCAATTAAGCGGACAAATGTCCAGAAGTTTATGCCTGAAGGTTCCCCTGAATCACTGATTGCAGGTACGTTTTGTTCCTGGCATTCCTCAGAAGGGTTATCTCCCATACAATCTATTACGTTACCGGGACTTGCATATAAAACTTGTTCTCCCCCGTTGACAAAAACAGTCAACAGAAGGAGAACAATGTATAGCTTTTGAATCATTTTCATCAACCTATCGCTTTTGAAATGGCCTCAATCACACGGTCCGCCTGAAACGGCTTAACAATAAAATCTTTTGCGCCTGCCTGAATGGCGTCGATCACCATTGCCTGCTGGCCCATTGCAGAACACATAATAATTTTTGCAGAACCGTCAATTTTCTTAATTTCCTTTAAAGCTGTAATGCCGTCCATCTCAGGCATCGTAATATCCATTGTTACAAGATCAGGTGTGGTCTCTTTATATTTTTCTACTGCCTGAGCACCATCTGCAGCTTCTCCAACTACTTCAAATCCGTTTTTCGTTAAAATGTCTTTAATCATCATGCGCATGAATGCTGCATCGTCTACAATCAGTATTTTCTTGGCCATGTTATTAACCCCCAGCTATATTAGCGTAATTTATTTAATCGGTCTGACTTACTGATGATGTCTGTCAATCTCACTCCAAAGTTTTCTTCAATGACAACGACTTCACCTTTTGCAATCAATCGGTTGTTTACAAGTATGTCCACGGGCTCACCTGCGAGTTTATCAAGCTCGATAATTGAACCTGATGTTAATTCAAGAATCTCCTGAACTGAGCGCTTTGTACGCCCTAATTCAACTGTTACCTGAAGCGGAATATCAAGTAGCAGATTCAGGTTTCTTGATTCACCCGCACTCAGACCCGGGCTATCAAATTGAGAAAATTGTGCCGGCTGCACTTCCACTGCTTTAGCAGGTGCACGGTCTCTGTTTAAATGAATGCCTTCTGAAGATTCTTCATCCGGTTTATGGATGTTTCTTGAAGGTTCTGCAGGTTCAGGTGATACCCGGTTTTCAGTCTCAACCGGTCTTTCAGCTACAGGTGCTGATGCTGCTGCTTCGTTTTGAGCTTCAGTCTGACCGCCACCCATCAACTGCTCAACAAGTGCTTGTCCAAATTCAAGCGGGATTAACTGCATAATATTTGAGTCAATCAGTGTACCGACTTTCAAGTTAAATGAAATTTGAATAACTTCTTCTTCTTCAGGAAGGTTAGCCATTCCATCTTGCGTTTCCAGGTCTACTAAATCAATGCTTGGGGGTGAAATATCAACTTTCACACCAAATATTGTAGACATTGATGTCGAGGCGGATCCCATCATCTGATTCATTGCTTCCTGTACAGCACTTAACTGAATTTCACCGAGATCATCTGAAGGATTAGTACCATCGCCACCAAGCATCAGATCTGCAATGACAGCAGCATCCTCCTGCTTAATCACGAGCAGGTTATTCCCCCTTAAGCCTTCTGTATAATGCACGTTAATCGCAACTGAAGGATGTGGGAACGACTTTGAAACTTCTTCAGTTTTTACAACTTGAACTGTTGGCGTTGTGATATCAACTTTCTGATTCAGTAATGTTGATAATGCAGTAGCCGAGCTGCCAAACGAAATATTACCAATCTCTCCTAAAGCGTCTATCGCCATCTCATCCAGCAGATCGGACGGTTCATCTATTTTTTCCTCAGGCTCCTCATCTGCAGTGCCTTTTAACAATGCATCAATTTCATCCTGGGAGAGCATGTCATCACTCATCATCGTCCTCTCCTCCTTTCACTTCTTCAATAATCTGAACGCCTATCTTCTTGCCAAGTTGTCCAGGCTGTGCAATAAATTTTGGTATGTCACTAATTTTCAGCACAACAGGTTCATCATAGCGATGATTCAATTCCAGCACATCACCGACTTCAAGCATTAAAAACTCTTCAATCGGAAGCATAGATGAGCCAAGTTCAGCAGAGATCTGCAAATCAGCTTTTTTGACACGTTTTTCAAGCTGAATCTGCTCCTCCGGTTTTAATTCTTTCTTCTCTGACTGCATCCAATGCTTAATTGATAAGTTTGGCATAATTGGTTCAAGTACTACATGAGGGAGACATATATTCATCATTCCTGTCGTTTCGCCTACTATCGTGTTTAGTGAAATCACTACAACTGTCTCATTGGGAGAGATCACCTGGAGAAACTGTGGATTCACCTCGAAATCAGTTAATATAGGGTCAATATCAGCAACGTTTCCCCAGGCTTCCCGTAAATTATCGAACGCTCTTTCAAAAAGAGTTGACATGATTTTTGTTTCGATTTCTGTTAAGTTATCTATCTTACTTACACTTGAACCATGTCCCCCTAGTACTCTATCCATCATGGCATAAGCAACATTCGGGTTAATTTCCATGAGAATTTTCCCGTCAAGCGGCGGGACCTCATATACATTTAAAATCGTCATCTTAGGTACAGATCGTATAAATTCTTCATATGGAATCTGATCTACAGATGCTACATTTATCTGAACATATGTCCGGAGCTGGGCAGAGAAAAATGTTGTGAGCAGCCTGGCAAAGTTTTCATGAATTCTTGAAATACTTCTGATCTGATCCTTTGAGAATCTTAGTGCTCTTTTAAAATCGTAAACTTTAACCTTTTTTTCCTGCTCTTCCTTTTTGATCTCTTCCGCTGACATTTCACCAGTTGAAATGGCTGATAATAATGCATCAATTTCATTTTGCGAGAGAATATCTCCAGCCACGTAACTTCACCTCCGTCCATCTGCATCTTTCATATTTATTGAACGACAAAAGAAGTAAGATATATATCTATTACTTCGCCTTCTTGCAGAAGATCATTCATTTTTGATGTCAAATTATTTTTTAGTATCTCTTTTCCTTCATCACTTTCAAGCTCTTGTTTTGTTAATGTGGTTAATTCTTCTATCAACATATCTTTCACTTGAAATTCAAGTAATTTTAGTTCTTCCGCTGCTTTTTTGCTATCTGTTTCAACGTACAGGGAGACTCTGGCAAAGTTATTACCAGCAATATTAGTCGTTACTTCTGGCACTTCGACAGTAGCTTCTACTCTCTCTGCTGCAGACAATGTTTCCTCTTCTTTTTCTCCTCCTTTTGCAAGCTGGTTTGAAACAACTAGTACAATTACGCCAATGAGTGTAATAGATACAAGGATGACGAGCATGGTTATAACTAATTTATTTTTACTCCTCATCTGTTTCCTCCTTTAGGTGTGTCAAGTTCAGTACATGAATTGTGCGATAAAATTCAGTGATTTTTCCTTTCACATCGTTCATTGAATCTTTAACAATGTACTTTTTTCCATTAGTTAATGTAATCGTTGTATCAGGAAATGCTTCTACTGTTTCAATATAAATTGCATTAATCATAAACTCTTTACCATTTAACCTCTTTAACTGGATCATAAAAGCCGGCGTCTTCAATTATTCTGAAGACGCCGTCACCCCCTCACCGGATTATCGCTTCAGATTAACTAGCTCTTCTAGAATTTGATCAGACGTTGTAATAATACGCGTGTTCGCCTGGAACCCACGTTGTGCTGTAATCATTTCAGTAAATTCTTCTGAAAGGTCAACGTTAGACATTTCAAGTGCACCTGCAGAGATGGAACCGCCTACTGTTGCCACATCACCGATATTCGCAACACCTGAGTTAACCGATTCCTGGAACAGGTTGTTTCCTGCTTTCACAAGGCCAGATGGGTTATTAAAATTTGCAAGACTGATTGATGCCATTGGCTCTACAAGCCCGTTTGAATATACTGCGTTAATGACACCTGTTTGTGAGACTGAGAAACTTTCGATTGTGCCATCAAGATTACCATTCGCACGTGCTTGAGCACTAACCTCTCCAGGTAAGTTTGTTAACCCTGTAAACATATCATTTGTAACATTAAAGTTGAAATCAACTGCGCCATCAGGTCTAACTAAATTTAAAGATGACCCTGCAGGCACTCCAGCAGTACCATTAGCAAAAGTTACATTTATTGTGTCTGAATTTAATGGATAACCAGCATCCCCTGGTTGTCCGGGATTAACTGAATTATTTATAAATTCCATTTGCCATACTCCAGTATTTATAACAGGAGGAGTAGCACCATTATTTGTTGGTGTCATTTTAACTTCATAAGTGTGTTCCTGACCCTGATCATCAACTATTTTCATTTGCTGAGAAATTTTGTAATTAATATCTGATACAGAGCTGGATAAATTTCCGCTAAATGTCATTTCCGTGGTTGTTTGGGCAGGCAACACGCCACTTGAATTAATCGTTATATCCTCCAGCACACCATTATTAAACTGCTGAACTCTATAGCCATCACCGTTCACAAGCGTACCTGCCTGGTCTAGATAAAAGTTTCCGCCCCGTGTATATAGGTTCTCACCACCCGGACCTTGAACAACGAAGAAACCATCTCCATTAATAGAAAGGTCAAGCGATCGACCGGTCGATTGCAGTGAAGCCTGTGTTTGAACACTGTCAATTGTTGCTGTAACTGAGCCAAGACCTACCTGCAACGGGTTCTTACCGCCTCGACCGTCTACCGCAGCAGTTGCACCGGAAATCGTCTGGTTCATTGCCTCCTGAAAAGTCACACGGCCTTTTTTAAAGCCAAATGTGTTTACGTTAGCGATATTGTTACCAATTACGTCTAATTTTGTCTGGAAGTTTTTTAGTCCTGCAATACCTGAATACATTGAACGAATCATTGTTTATTTTCCCCTTTCGTGAGCCGCTTCTGTCGGTCAGCTGGCTCTAAGGCTCCTTTATCTAAGGTCCGCCTATTCTAAGATGATTGTGCCATCAATGTCCGTGAATATCTGGTCGTTTAAATCTTTCTTATCCATAGCAGTAACAACTGTTCTGTTTTGAATACTGACAATTAATGCAGCCTGCTCAAGCAGAACGAGTGAATCTTTTACGCCTTTACTGTCAGCTTCATTTACTTTATCAGTTACCCTTTGCCACTGGTCATTTGTGATATGGATATTCCTCGACGTTAATCTCTCGTTTGCATGTTTACTGAATTTCAGCTCATCTCCTAAAACCTGCTGCAGCTTATCTGCAAATCCAGATTGCCTGATCTGTTTTTTAACAGGGGCAGCCGGTGGTGTGTGAAGCGGGTTAAATCGGATATGCTCCATGACCTCAAATCCTTTACTGTGCGATTTTAATCAGCTCATCAGCGGTTATACGCTGCTCATTTTCTGTGTGGAGCCAAATTGCACCATCTTTTCTTGAAACCGAAAGTACTGTACTTTCAAGCTCTTTATCGTCTTTCTTCCAGCTGACTTTTTTCCCAATCATCATGCTAGCCTGTTGCAAAGTATCCTGTAGCTCTCCTTTATTTACTTCAGATATATTACCTGGTGTGAGTGTTGTTCCGTCTTCAAGTGTAAATTCTACAGACCCGCCTTTAAACTTTACGGTTTCTACAACTCCTCTACCATTCGATGAAACCTCTTCTCCATCAACAGTGTCCATTTTATCCCATTTCACTTCTTTCCCTACAAACTCGTTGTATTGAATAAGCGCTGTCTGTTCCTGCATCCCAGCGAATTTTTCAAATGAGTTTGCCATATTTGTCATTTGCTCAAGACTTGAGAAATTAGCCATCTGAGAAATAAATTCTTTATCTTCCATTGGTTTGGTTGGATCCTGATTTTGAAGCTGTGCGATTAATAGTTTTAAAAACTGATCCTTTCCCATCGTATCGCTCTTAGGTTCAAGCTTCTTTTTTTCTAATGAAGAGAGAAATAAACTTTCGTTAATTCTTGTCGAGTCCAATCATTACACCTCAATATTTAAGAATATGTCATGGAATGACATCTGTTCATCATCACTCTGTTCGTTGTTATGTTGCTGATTATCTCGCTGATCTTCACCCTGTTGCTTTTGTTCACTATCTTTATTAAGTCTGTATTCAGCAGTTTCTGTCTGGGCAATCTCAATTTTTTCAACCTGCAAGTTCTGTGCGTTAAATGATTGTCTTAACTGATTCAGCTGAGCGTCAATCATTTCTTTTGCAACTGCTGTAGATGCAATGATTCGTGCGGTCATCATACCGTCTTTTTGAAGCAGTTCGATCTTTAAGGTTCCCAGGTGTTCAGGCTGAAGCCGGATCATCAGCTTTTCTGTCCCGTTCACTTTTCCAAAGTTCGCTTTTTGCATGACTTGCTGAAATTGTTCCATCAGCTGTTGTGAAGCGTCAGGCTGCCTTGTGCTCTGCGCTAATGACCATTTCACCGGCCCAGCTTGCAGCTGTAATGTTTGCAGGTTCAACATGCCGTTTTCAGTTTTCAATGGTTCAGGTGCCAATGACTTGTTGTAGTGCTCCTGCTTAATTGGAGCGTCCAAGTCCTTCACAGCAGACTTGAAGATACCCTCAACTTCTTCCATTAAATGAGTCAAATTTTGCACCAGCTTTGACTGGTCTGCGCCTGACTTTTTCTGATCAATGAGTGATAGCCCTTTAGTAAGAATTATCAGTTTAGCAAGATCTTCATGAATAAATGTCAATTTGCCGTTTTGAACATCAGGTTTTGAAGGTTCATTGTTTTGGCTGATGGCCTGTGACATTAACTGCAATATCCCATTAAGTAATGGTTTAATAACAGACTGCTTATCAGTTCCTTCAGTAACTGAACTGTCTATTAACAACTGTTCAATTTCTGATACGGTTGAAACGGCTGCCCGATCAACCAGGTCTTCACTTACTCCTGCTGCAAGTAACAGTTCCGGCAACGTCAGATCCATGATTTCTTCATTATCAAACATTAAAAACATCTGTTTAATTGAAGGGTCTACTTTCTCTGCTGTTTTCAAAAATGAAGAGAAATCTTCTGTCTCCAAGACCTCCATCAGATCTCCAAAGAGAGATTTGATATCTGATATTTCTACTTCATTCAGATTCAAAGATTCTTCCCCGGCTTTTAACAGCATTTTGCTAAACAAATCTTTTGAAGCACTTACTTTATCCATCACACTGCCTAATTGCTGAGGAGCATTTGCTGTCTGTAGCGTTAATGGTCCGATCAATTCTTTTCACCTCCTTTCAATTATTACTGAGTACGTGATGATATCAGCTCTGTATAACGCGCTGCTTCTGCTGAAGGCATAGCTGAAAAGATTTCGGCAACCATTTCAGCTGATAGACTTGAGAGAATTCGAATCGCATCTTCATCATTCAGGTCCATGATGATAGGTGCCGCTTCCTTCCCTTTCATGTCCTCATAAACTGATACAACTTCTGCAAATTCCCTGCCCGCTGCTTCACGTTCTGCCTGTAGTCTTTCAATTTCAGCCTGTAGTTTTTCCTGACCTTCAATTAATAGATCATTCTCATCTTCAAGACTGACCATTTCTTGTTCCAGCTGAGTGATATACACATCTTTTTCTTCTATTTGGGCCTGAAGGCTGACAATTCTTTTTTCAGGATTTTCAGGTGCTTCTAAAACTTCTTCATCTCCGCTAATAAAAGGAATACTTATACCTGCTTCTTCTGCTTTTTCGACAATATTGAAATCGAGAATTGACAACACAATCAGCGATATAAAGATCAAAAAGAGTAACGGTACAAAAATCAGCATAAAAAATACCTGTAATTTTCCGGGGGATTTAGTTTCTTCCACTTCACTCCGGATCGACTGCTTCTGCTGTTTTTGTTTCATTTATATCACCTGTTTCTGCGGTTCATAAATTGCGCAATTGACAATTCGTTCATCTGCTCTCTGTCAGCCTGTTCCTGTTCTGCAATATACCGCTTTTTGTCATGTTCACGTATCTTTTCATATTTTCGGACTTCTATGTTTCGCTCCATCAGTCGGTGTTCATGGCGCTGCATGTTTGTTCGGGCATCCATCACTAATTTTTGCTGGTAAGAAATGCTTTTTTCAATGTTTGTCAGAAACTGCTGACCGTGTCTGAGTAATTGCACAGGGATACCGGATTTCATCTGATCCGCCTGTGAGTCTTCCATCAATTCTTTCTTTTTTAAAAGTTCATATAATTTCTGAGCCATTTTTTCAAAAGAATTAACTGAGTCTCTGTACCGGTCTTCTGCTTCTTTTTGCTCTCTTTCTCTCACAGTCAGTACACGTTCGAATCTGTATTGATAAGCCATATACTACCCCTCACCCTTTTCAGATAACTGAATCAGCTGTCCTGCACTTTCAGACAGCTGCACTTTCACATCAGTGGACTGTTTTAAAAATTGTTTGATCAGCGGTTGATATTGTATTGCCTGATCGATTTCCCTGGATGAACCTTTTTTATAAGCACCGATGTTGATCAGGTCTTCAGCCTGTTCATACGTGCTCATCATTTCCCTCATTTTTTCAGCAGCTCGCAGGTGTCCTTCGTCAACGAGGTGGTTCATGAGCCGGCTGACACTTTTTAACACATTGATCGCCGGATAATGTCCTTTATTAGCAATTGAACGGTCAAGTACAATATGTCCATCGAGTATCCCCCGCACTGTATCAGCTATTGGTTCGTTCATATCGTCTCCATCAACTAAAACAGTATAGAAAGCAGTAATGCTTCCGTGTTCATTTGTACCCGTTCTCTCAAGAAGTTTTGGTAATAATCCAAAAACAGAAGGTGTGTAACCTTTGGTAGCTGGCGGTTCACCGACCGCCAGACCAATTTCACGCTGGGCCATCGCCACACGTGTAACAGAGTCCATCATAAGCATGACGTTCAAGCCCCGATCCCTGAAATACTCCGCGATTGCGGTTGCCGTCAAAGCGCCTTTAATTCTCATCAGTGCAGGCTGATCAGAAGTAGCTGCAATGACGATGCTTTTCTTCACACCTTCAGGACCTAAGTCCCGCTCAATAAATTCCCTTACTTCTCTGCCACGTTCTCCGATTAGCGCAATTATATTAAGGTCCGCTTCTGTATTCCTTGCAATCATGCCAAGCAGCGTACTTTTGCCGACGCCACTTCCTGCAAATATCCCTACCCTCTGACCTTTTCCAACCGTCAGCATGCCATCGATTGCTTTTACACCGACTTCCATTACTTCATTAATCGGAGGTCTTGTTAACGGATTTGGCGGTTCCTGTTCTGTTGTAACGTTTTTCATCCCTGCAGGAAGAACACTCTCGTCAATCGGATGCCCGAGCGGATCCACAATTTTCCCGATCAGCGCCTCACCTACACGAATTTCAAGCGGCATCCCACTTGCTTCAACAATGCAGCCGGGAGCAATGTCCTGAACATGTGTAAAGGGCATTAAAACAACCATTTCATCTTTAAAACCGACCACTTCAGCTTTAATTTTGATTGTCTGTTTTCTTGAGCTGGAATGGACATGTATGTAACACACTTCTCCAATCGAGCTTTCAGGACCTTGAGATTCAATCATGAGCCCAATGACCCTCTTCACTTTTCCATAGTGGCGAACGGTTTTAATCGTTTGAATATGTTTGATTAGCTCTGCGGCTTTCATTTTGTACTCCTCAAAATTTCAACCAGACCTGCTTTTAACTCTGTAAGCTGTGTATCAATACTGATATCGATTCGTCCATTTGCCGTTTCGATAAAGCATTTATACGGCTCTAATTCTTCTTCCGGATAAATATAGAGTTTTACATCTGTTGGGAATAATGCGAGCAGTTCTTCTCTTTCACTCTGCAAATACGTAAATTGCTGAACAGCTGTATAGATCTTTACTTCCTTCATTTCCCTTGCTTCTTTAATGCCTTTTTTCACAACAGGAAGGTATTTCTCGGGTGACCCTCCGAGCTGCTGAGATATAATTTTCTCTGCGGCTTTTATTGCCAGTTCAAGGATGACCATTTCATTCTCTTCAAGGTGAGCCTGCAGAGCTTCTTTTGCCGATGCAGCGACTTCCTGCGCTCCATTAATTAAATGAGATACATCGTTATAGCCTTTATTTCGCCCTTCTTCATATCCTTGGGCAAACGCCTCTTCATATGCCTGTTTTTGAAGCGCTTCTTTTTCAATCTGCCACTGATTCTTCTTTTCTTCAATACGCGACAGGAGCTCTTCTGTCTGCTGCTGCGCGTCTTCAAGTAATTGCTGTGCCTGAACATTAGCATCCTGAACCAGTTTATTTGATTCACGTCTCGCCTGTTCAACGGTCCATGTTAAGGTATCGTCAGTGTGTTCAGCATTTGAGAGGATCTGTCTGAACGGAATAGGCTTTCCTACAGATTGTGGTTCCCCTACGAAACCCGATTTGATGATTCTAGACAATCACATCATCTCCTCCACCGCGTGCTACAATGATTTCACCGGCTTCTTCAAGCCTTCTGATGACTGCAACAATTCTACTTTGCGCTTCTTCTACATCACGTAATCTGACTGGACCCATATATTCCATTTCTTCCTTGAAATTTTCAGCCATTCGCTGTGACATATTCTTAAACAGCACACTCTTAACATCATCAGCTGATACTTTCATAGAAAGCAGCAGGTCTTCGTTTTCACAATCTCTGATTACTCTCTGAATAGATCTGTTATCAAGCGTTACGATATCTTCAAAGACAAACATTCTTTTCTTGATTTCTTCAGCAAGCTCAGGATCCTGAATTTCAAGTGAATCCAGAATCGTTTTTTCTGTTGCCCGGTCTACACCGTTTAACACTTCTACAACAGATTCAATTCCACCGGTTTCAGTGTGGTCCTGCTGAACCGTACTCGACAGCTTTCTTTCAAGCACAGATTCAATTTCACTGATGACCTCAGGACTTGTACTATCCATAACAGCAATTCTCTTGGCGATATCAGCCTGAACATCCTGCGGAAGACTTGATAAAATCTGTCCTGCTTGCTGTGGGTTCAGATACGATAAGATCAGTGCAATCGTCTGTGGGTGCTCATTTTGGATGAAATTAAATATCTGCATCGGGTCGGCACGCTTCGCAAAATCAAAAGGTCTCACCTGTAATGAGGATGTCAATCTGTTAATCACGGCATTCGCCTGATCGGCTCCTAATGCCTTCTCCAGAACAGACTTCGCATAGCCAATTCCGCCCTGAGAAATATAATCCTGGGCAAGCGCAATATGGTGAAATTCCTCCAGGATTTCCTCCTTTACTTCTGATTCAACTTTTTTAACCCCGGATATTTCGAGTGTCAGCCGCTCAATCTCTTCCTCGTCCAGATGCTTGTAAACAGAAGATGCTACATCAGGGCCGAGTGAGATGAGCAAAATTGCTGCTTTTTGCTTCCCGCTTAATTCTTTTTCTCTTCTAGCCACTTAAAACACTCCTATTCATCAGCAATCCAGGACCTGAGAAGCTTTGCGAATTCCTCGGGTTTTTCTTTCGCCATTTTCTCAAGCTGTTTTCTTTTTAATGTTCCTTCAGTTTCTTTCTCATCATTTACATCCGGTACATCAAATGATTCCTGTACCTCCATAAAGCTCTCTTCTTCCTCTTCAACCCGTCTTCTTGAGCGGATAATAAAGATAATCAAACCAATGACAACAAGCAGTAACACCCCTCCTGCAATGTAAGCCCATAAAGGAATGGCTGGTGAAGTTTCAGTTTCCGCAAAGTCAATTCCACCATTGAATACCTGTGCTGACACAACTACTTTATCAGCAATTTCTTCTGGTGTTATCTCTGCCGCTACATCAGCATCAATTGACGTACTGATAATTGTTTCGAGCATATTTTCAATATCTGCTATAGGAAGTGAAGCCGGATCGTCTGGATCTGGCGGCTCAACCATGACCTGAAAGCCGATATCACGAATTCGGTATGGACTTTCAACAATCTCTCTTCTGATTCTGTTTACTTCATAATTAACTGTTTCTTCTTCGCGCTCATAGTCTCCTGATCCGCTAGCACCTTCAACAAATCCAGTGAGGTTATCAGCAGGGTCTTCTCCTTCAGGGACACCCCCTGCTGCATCAGTACCTTCAAACGTTTCAGTGATTCTTCTTGCGCTTACTTCAATGCCCTCCATGTTTTCTTCATTAACAGGAGTGACTTCATTTACTTCACGGTTTTCCTGATCAAAATCAATATCAGTGGAGACACTTACAACTACTTTATTCTGGCCGACCAGCGTGCCAAGCAGCATCTGAACCTGCCGCTGCAGATCCCTTTCAATGGTCTGTTTTAGCGCCATCTGGTCAGTTAAGTTAACACCCGCAAGAGATGAGTTTTGGTTTTGCATATCAAAATACTCAAAAAATTGATTCATAATGACGATATTATCAGTAGGCAAATCAGGGACACTTTTTGATACTAAGTGATAGAGTGATTGAACCTGTCCCTCATCAAACTGATAACCCGGTTGTGTATTCAACACGACAGATGCTGAAGACTGTTCCGGGTTATCATTCAGGAAAACACCCTGCTCAGGAATCGTGATCATGACTCTTGCGTCCTGTACACCATCAATTCCTTGAAGCAATGTCGCAATCTCTGTTTGCATTGCATCTACATGCATGACTTTAAATTCGTTATCTGTCATACCAAAACCGGCATTTTCACTAAAAAATGAGTAATCAATGTTACCCGTGTTTGGTATTCCTTCAGCAGCAAGCTCCACCATTAAGGTCTCAGCCTGTATATCCGGCACCAGGATCGCAGTTCCGCCTTCTGTTATTTCGGACGGTATCCCTCTGCCATCAAGCGTTTCTTTAATCATGCCAGTTTCTGAGGGCGTAAGATTGCTGTATAACGGTACCATTGTTTGTCTGGTTGAAAAGAATGTAATTAGTACAATAAGCAAAATAGCCAATACCGCAATCCCGCCGAATAAATACCACTGTTTTTTAGATCTTGTGCCGGCGAATGTCTTTACGCTTGTAAACATCTGATTAAATCTCTCGTTCATGACAATCCTCCGGTCTCCCATTTAAAAATATCGTTATACAGGCATTCTCATTATTTCCTGATACGCTTCAACGGCCTTATTCCTCATCTCCATTGAAAGGTTCAGGGACACAGATGCCTTTTGGGAAGCAATCATTACGTCATGGAGTTCAACATCTTCTCCATTAATCATCCGGGTTGTCATCTTGTCGCTTTCAATTTGAGCAGCATTTACTTCATTAATTGAATCTTTCAGCATCGCTGCAAAGTTCTGCTGTGCATTATAAGGTGAAATTTTATTTGAATGTTGTTCAGTTGACAGACTTAAAAGATTCAGCCCTGCCGTATTAATATTGTGTATCGTCACTTAACTTCCTCACTTTCAGATATTAAGATCGCCCAATCTGAAGGGCCTGCATCATCATTGACTTATTGGCATTAAACACAGTTACGTTCCCTTCATAAGAGCGTGTAGCAGACATCAGATCTACCATCTCCCTCAGCGGATCGACGTTTGGCATCTCAACATACCCTTCTTCGTTCGCATCGGGGTGCTCCGGATCATACAAAAGCTCGCCCGGCGTTTCATTATCTTCAATAATTCTAGAAACCGTTACACCTTCCCCTGCTTTTGAAGGTTTATTAATCGCTGTATTCAAAAAGGATGAAAAATTTTCACCCTGCGGTTTTAACACAACTGCCTTGCGCTTATAAGGCTGCCATTCACCATTTTCAAATGTTGCTCTGGTTGTATCCACATTTGCCATATTAGAAGAAATGACATCCATCCTAAGGCGCTGTGCTGTAAGGGCTGAGGCCGTTGTATTCATCGAATGAAACATTGTCATTACTGACCTCCTCTAATCACACTGTTCAGTGAACCAAACTTGCCGCTGATTCTCTCAATTAGTGCATTATAGTAAATCTGGTTCGTAGCAAGATCCGCCATTTCTTTATCCACATCAACACCATTTCCATTTTCTCGCACGCTGTAAGGACGGTCTGTAATGACCGCATGATCATATTGATGATCTGATAAATCAAAATGTTTAGGATTTGATTGATTTGATGACAATTTCATTTCACTTTGTAACATTGATTTAAAACTCACGTCTTTAGACTTATACCCTGGTGTATCCACGTTTGCCACGTTATTTGCAATGACTTTTTGCTTAACCGCAGAATAATCAAGTCCCCTTTCGAGAGAGTTAATCGTTCCCGAAAATAAGTTCATTCAGATACCTCATTTCTCTGACATTCGACTAATTGTCTTATTTTCAGACAATATAAAAAATCACTTATACATCATTTTAATGGCATAACTATGTCTAGTCTATACTTTCTTTTTAAAGTTTTGTAGTCATAAAGATACATTTTAATAAAAAGGTACTTTTATATCAGTTTAAACCGAAGAACAAGTGTTTTCTAATATCTATGTACAATTTATGGAACTACTATTACAGAGGCATTTTTGGCGTTATTATTTTGAAACCTGACATCCATATTTATACTCTAATATCTAACCGTCCATCCTCTTTTGTTCACATTATAGACACATTAAAATATTTAATTCCAAAAAAATACAGCACCGATCGTTGCTGCTGATGCTGAATTATCTATATCCTTTTTAGAGCGATAAATTTATTTTCTGCCTTTTATAGCATTTTTTGCATAACAAAAGCCGGCATATAGCCGGCTTCACATTAGTTTCTTTTCAGGTTTTCAAGTTCAACTAGGAACTTGTCATTTAATACCTTAATGTAAGTACCCTTCATCCCAAGCGAGCGGGACTCAATTACTCCGGCACTTTCAAGCTTTCTTAGCGCGTTAACAATGACAGAGCGTGTAATTCCTACACGGTCGGCAATTTTTGAAGCAACTAATAAACCTTCTTTACCATCAAGTTCTTCAAAAATATGCTCAATCGCTTCAAGTTCACTATATGAAAGTGAACTGATCGCCATTTGAACAACTGCTTTACTTCTTGCTTCCTCTTCAATTTCATCTGCTTTTTCACGCAGAATTTCCATTCCTACAACTGTAGCACCGTATTCACCAAGGATCAGATCATCATCTTCAAACGCCTGTTTCACACGCGCAAGAATTAATGTACCAAGACGGTCTCCCCCGCCAATAATCGGAACGATTGTCGTAAGGCCTTTAGCAAAAAGATCTTTGTTTTCAACAGGGAATGCTGTATATTCACTTTCGATATCAAGGTTTGGTGATGTTTCAGTAATGTTGAACAGGTTTTTTGTGTATTGCTCAGGGAATTGACGATCCTCAAGCATCTGCTTCATCCGCTCGTTTTCAATCTGTTGATTAACAGCAAATCCTAGAAGTTTTCCTTTTCTGCTTAATATAAATACGTTTGCTTCAATGACACCGCTTAGTGTTTCAGCCATTTCCTTAAAGTTAACCGGCTTACCGGCTGATTGTTGAAGCATTGAGTTAATTTCTCTTGTTTTTCCTAGTAAATTCATATCCTGAATTCCTCCTGCGATTATCTATTTTTTCTTATCATCTTTCCCTGAATCAAAAATCTCAAAACATTTATAGAATGAACTCGCTAAGATCTCTGTTCCCGGCAATTTTACCGAGTTTTTCATCGACATAAGCAGGCGTAATTGAAATTGTGCCAAGCGCGATGTCAGAAGCTTCAAAGGATAAATCCTCAAGCAGTTTTTCCATGATTGTGTGAAGCCTTCTGGCACCAATATTATCAGTTTCCTGATTCACCTGGTAAGCAATCTCTGCAAGCCTTCTGACAGCATCTTCTGTGAAGTCCACTTCAATCCCTTCAGTCGCCATTAAAGCAGTATACTGCTTTAATAACGCATGATCAGGCTCTGTTAAGATTCGTACAAAATCTTCAACAGCAAGCTTTTGTAATTCCACACGGATCGGGAAACGTCCCTGCAGCTCCGGAATCAAATCTGACGGCTTCGCTGTATGGAAAGCACCCGCCGCGACAAAAAGTACGTGATCTGTCTTCACAGGACCATACTTCGTACTTACTGTAGAACCTTCAACGATTGGCAGGATATCACGCTGTACGCCTTCTCTTGAAACATCCTGGGAGCTCGAACCAGTTGACTTTGATGCGATCTTATCAATTTCATCTATAAAAATGATACCTGTCTGTTCTGCACGGTAAAGCGCCTCCTGTGACACTTCATCCATATCAATCAGCTTTTGTGCTTCATCATGCGTCAGCACTTTTCGTGCATCGCGTACTGATAATTTTCGCTTCTTTTTCTTTTTCGGCATCAGGTTACTTAAAGCGTCCTGAAAGTTCATACCCATCTGCTCCATACCTGATCCCTGAAGCATATCATACATAGAAGCTGACTGACTCTCATCTACTTCAACCGTAACGATTCGGTCTTCAAGCTCTCCAGCTTTCAGTTTCTGCGCAATTTCACTCCGCTTTTCCTTCAGTGAGGATTCGTCTTCCTGATTGTCAGACTGCTGATCCTGATTTGGTTCATTGCCACCGAACATCATTTCAAAAGGGTTTTTAAAATTTTGAGATTTTTTAGCAGAAGGTACAATGAGCTTCACAAGCCTTTTATTCGCATTGTCTTCTGCTTTCCCCTGCACTGAAACCATTTTTTCTTCTTTTACGATTCTCACAGCAGTTTCCATCAGATCACGGACCATTGATTCAACATCTCTGCCCACATAGCCTACTTCAGTGAACTTGGTAGCTTCGACTTTTATAAATGGTGCACCAACGAGCTTAGCAATTCTTCTTGCAATCTCTGTTTTACCGACACCTGTAGGTCCCATCATCAAAATGTTTTTTGGTATGATCTCATTTCTCATTGATTCATCAAGAAGATTTCTTCTGTACCGGTTTCTAAGTGCTACAGCAACCGCCCTTTTTGCGTCGCGCTGACCTACAATATACTGGTCAAGCTTTTCAACAATCTGCTTAGGTGTTAACTCTGTTGACTGTCTCATCTGACCGCCTCCTTAAAGCTCTTCAACAATGATATTATGATTCGTGTAAACGCAAATGTCTGCAGCAGTCTGTAATGATGCACTTGCAATCTCACTTGCAGTCATATGTTCTCCTGCGTGCTGCTTCAGTGCTCTTCCTGCTGAAAGCGCATAGTTTCCGCCTGACCCAATTGCAAGGATGCCGTCATCAGGCTCAATGACTTCTCCTGTACCGGAGATCAGCAGAAGACCATCTTTATTCATGACGATCAACAAGGCCTCAAGGCGTCTGAGCACTTTATCACTTCGCCACTGTTTCGCTACTTCAACCGCAGCTCTTTGCAGATTACCGTTATATTCCTGAAGTTTCCCTTCAAACATTTCGAACAATGTAAATGCATCTGCCACTGAACCCGCAAATCCGGCAACTACCTGACCATTGAAAATTCTCCTTACCTTTTTTGCAGTGTTCTTCATGATTACTGCATTTCCAACTGTCACCTGGCCATCACCAGCCATTGCTGCACCGTCTTTATGTTTAATTGCAAAGATCGTTGTTGCGTGAAATTGTTCCATAAACACCCTTCTCTCTTATTTAGGCTCTCGGATGAAATGATTGATAAGTATTTTTTAAATGTTCTTTTGTTACATGCGTATAAAGTTGTGTAGATGATAAATGCGCATGTCCAAGCAGCTCCTGAACAGTTCTGAGATCCGCTCCGCTGTTTAGCATATGTGTAGCAAAAGTGTGCCTGAGCATATGCGGATGAATTGAATGTGTTAAGGCTGTCTGCTCTAAAAGTTTAGTTAAAATATGCCGGACCCCCCTTGGTGTAAGCGGGCTCCCTCTATGATTTACAAATAACAAAGTATGCTGATCTTTCATGAGATCTTTTCGCGCGTGATCAATATAGTCCCGGAGTGCTTTTTCGGCAAAATGTCCAAAGGGAACATACCTTTCCTTACTGCCTTTACCTCTTATCAGGACTGTACCGATTGAGAGGTCCAGATCCTTCAATTGAATTCCTGTACATTCAGATACACGGATTCCGGTTGCGTACAATAATTCAAGTAATGCTTTGTTCCTTTTAGATAACGGATCATCTCCGTTGCACGCTAAAAAAAGCTGCTCCATTTCATTCTCATAAAAAAAATGAGGCAGCCTGCCTTCTTTTTTTGGATGGATCACGTAAGACATTGGATTAATAAATTCCGGGTTCTCTCTATTTAAATAGCTGAAAAAAGTCTTCAGGCTCGAAATCTTTCGCGATACAGATGCACGCGAATAAGATTGTTCATGGAGACTGACAAGGTAGCCCCTTGCAAGCAGATCATCCGTTTCATTAAGATGCCTCACACCTTCACGGTTCAGAAATTCAAAAAAATGATCAAGGTCATGTATATAGTGTTCTACTGTTAATGAAGAATAATTCTTTTCAGTCTGTAAATATTGAATAAAAGAATGTTTGGCTTCATCAGAATATTGAATCATTTTTTCACCTCACAAAAGCCTCTAAATCTTATCATGATTTAGAGGCTTTTGCAATTAATATTACACTTTTTTCACAAAGTTCTGAATTGTTTCGATTGCGCGCTCAGCGTGTTTCTCAGCACGTTCCTTTTTATTTTTGATTCTTTCTCCAAGGTCTGGGAATAAACCAAAATTAGCATTCATCGGCTGGAAGTTCTTTGTATCTGCCTGAGTAATGTAACGCGCCATACTGCCCATTGCAGTTTCTGCCGGGAATAACAGTAACTCTTCACCTTTAACAAGTCGGGCAGCATTAATTCCTGCCACCAGGCCGCTCGCTGCTGATTCCACATAGCCTTCAACACCAGTCATCTGCCCCGCAAAGAAAAGATCTTCTCTTGCTTTTAACTGATAAGTTGATTTAAGAACGCTTGGTGAATTGATAAAGGTATTTCTGTGCATGACACCATATCTGACAATCTCAGCGTTTTCAAGACCAGGAATCATTCTGACAACTTCTTTTTGAGGCCCCCACTTCAGGTGAGTCTGGAACCCTACAATATTATAAAGCGTACCAGCTGCGTCATCCTGTCTCAATTGTACAACAGCATAAGGACGCTTTCCTGTTTTAGGATCTTCCAGTCCAACAGGCTTCATTGGTCCGAATAGAAGCGTTTTTCTCCCTCTAGCAGCCATTACTTCAACCGGCATACAGCCTTCAAAGTAAATCTCTTTTTCAAATTCTTTTAGTGGAACAACCTCTGCTTCAATTAAAGCATCATAAAAACGGTTAAACTCTTCTTCGGTCATCGGGCAGTTAAGGTATGCAGCCTCACCCTTATCATAACGTGACTTCAGGTAAACTTTATCCATGTCAATACTGTCTTTTTCCAAAATCGGCGCAGCTGCATCGTAAAAGTAAAGGTACTCCTCGCCAGTCACTTCTTTAATACTTTTTGCTAACCCTTCAGTCGTCAGCGGGCCTGTCGCAATAATCGTAGGACCTTCAGGAATTTCAGTGATCTCTTCTGAATACACTGTTACATTCGGGTGGTTTTTCACTCGCTCTGTTACATAACCCGCAAATTCATGACGGTCAACCGCAAGCGCTCCACCTGCCGGAACTGAGCTCGCATCTGCTGCAGAAATAATCACTGAATCAAGTGTACGCATTTCCTCTTTCAGCACACCAACTGCATTTGTAAGGCTGTTCGCACGAAGAGAATTACTGCAGACAAGTTCTGCGAATTTGTCTGTATGGTGAGCAGGCGTCTGTCTCACCGGTCTCATTTCATAAAGGTTAACTGGAATGCCTCTTTCAGCGATCTGCCATGCGGCTTCACTTCCTGCTAGACCAGCTCCGATTACATTTACACTTTGTGTCATGTTGCTTCCTCCATTCTGAAAATCACAAGAAAGAGCCTGGCGGAGAAACCGCCAGGACCATTTATACCTGCTGTTCTTCTTTATAATCACAGTTCGGGCACTGAATCTGATTGCCCTTTTTAAGTTTCTTCTCAATCAGTGTTGTATCACACTTCGGACATTGTCTGTCAACCGGCTTATCCCACGAGAGATATTCGCACTCTGGATAACGGTCACAGCCATAAAATATTCGGTTTTTCTTACTCTTGCGCTCGATTACGTTTCCTTCTTTACACGTCGGGCATTTCACACCGATTTCTTTTACAATTGGTTTTGTGTTTCTGCAGTCAGGGAAATTGCTGCAGGCCATAAAACGGCCGTAGCGACCCATTTTTATTACCATAGCATTTCCACACTCTTCACAGTCTTCACCGGCGTATTCGTCTTTGATTTCAACCTTTTCCATTTCCTGCTCGGCTTTTTCAAGGTGTCCTTCAAAGTCTTTATAGAATTCATCAATAATCTTTACCCATTGTATCTGACCTTCTTCTACATCATCAAGTTCTTTCTCCATTTTTGCTGTGAATTCAACATCAATGATCTCAGGAAAGAACTCTACAATCAGCTCGAGTACGATTTCTCCAAGTTCTGTCGGAACAAACCGTTTATTATCCAGTGACACGTAGCCGCGCTTTTGAATTGTATCGAGTGTAGGCGCATATGTGGATGGTCTTCCTATACCCAGCTCTTCAAGTGTCTTTACCAATCTCGCCTCAGTGTATCTCGGCGGCGGTTGTGTAAAGTGCTGTTTCGGTTCGATTTCATCAGAAGATACTGTTTCCCCTTCTTTCAGGTCAGGTAAATAGTTCTCATTATCATCTAACTTATCATCACTGCCTTCGATATACACTTTCATAAACCCGGCAAACTTTACTTTCGAGCCGCTTGCTCTGAATTGAACATCACCATTCATCAGATCAACACTCATTGTATCCATGACTGCAGGCGCCATTCGGCTGGCAACAAACCTTTCCCAGATCAATTTGTATAGTCTGTATTGATCTCTGCTCAGGTATTGTTTAACTGAAAGTGGTGTTCTCAGGGCACTTGTCGGACGGATTGCCTCGTGTGCATCCTGAGCATTGCTTTTTTTCGCCGCTTTCGGTTTTTCTGTTGTCAGGAATTCCTTCCCGTATTGTTCTTCGATCACACTGGCTGCTTCAGTTTTTGCAACATCAGATACGCGTGTTGAGTCTGTTCTCATATAAGTGATCAGACCAACTGTACCTTCTTTTTTACCAAGATCGATTCCTTCATAAAGCTGCTGAGCAAGCATCATCGTTTTTCGGGCTCTGAAATTTAACTTTCTTGCGGCTTCCTGCTGAAGTGAGGAAGTAATAAATGATGGAGCAGGGTTACGTTTGCGTTCTTTCTTCGTTACATTTTGAACTTCAAACTTTTTACCCTTCATCTGATTTAATACTTCTTTAACGTTCTCTTCATTTTCAAGTTTTATCTTTTTACCATTCAAACCGTAAAATGAAGCCTGAAAATCTTTGCTGCCTTTTTTGAACTGTCCGTCAATCGTCCAGTACTCTTCAGGCTGGAAATTCTTGATTTCATTCTCACGGTCAATGATCAGCCGGACTGCAACTGATTGAACACGGCCGGCACTTAGGCCCTTTTTAACTTTCTTCCATAGTATAGGGCTGATATTATAACCAACCAGCCGGTCGAGAATCCTTCTTGCCTGCTGCGCATCCACTCTATCCATATCAATTTTACGCGGATGTTTAAATGATTCTTTAATTGCGTCTTTTGTAATTTCGTTGAATACGACACGACACTCTGAATCGAGATCCAGATCAAGGCTATGTGCCAAATGCCACGCGATCGCTTCCCCTTCTCTATCGGGATCGGCTGCAAGAAAGACGCGTTTTGCTTTTTTAGCAGCCGTCTTTAATTCTTTTAATACAGGGCCTTTGCCTCTGATTGTAATATATTTCGGTTCGAATTCTTTTTCTACATCTACACCCATTTGGCTTTTCGGGAGGTCTCTTACATGTCCCATAGATGCTTTCACTTTATACTTTTTTCCTAAATACCGCTCAATCGTTTTAGCTTTGGCGGGTGATTCAACAATTACTAAAAAATCTGCCATTCTTAGTCCTCCCTGGAGGTTTACTTAACCTTCTTATGCGTAACTATATGTGTAACTTTTTCCATTTGTCAATTATTTTTTCTATAGTCTGACTGTTCATTAATGAAAAATTCCGGTATTGGTGACGGTGATTAATATTGCCGCTGCATCATCATTGTTAGCGTTTTCAGCTGAACAAGTCGAAAAAATCTCTTCTTATGTGCATTTTACGGTCTGAGACACAATGTAAACCATATTTTTTTAAAATGCAACTTTTTTATTTTGATTTCACTGTGTTTGAGGGATTTTAAAGCACTTTTACAAACAGATTCAGTTCATCTTCACTTTTTTTAACAATCCCATAAACCTAAAGTAAGTGCCATTCATTTAAAATATCATCAGCATGAACAGTGCATTTTGCACCCTGCGCAATCAGCATATTTGTCCCTGCACTCAACGGATGTCCGACGGGTCCAGGCACAGCAAATACATCTCTTCCTTCTTCAAGCGCGCGGTCAACTGTAATCATTGTTCCACTTTTAACAGCTGCCTGAGTGATGAGAAGGCCATTTGAGCAGCCTGCTATAATTCTATTTCTCATAGGAAAATGATGTTTTTGTGGTTTAACATAAGGCGGGTATTCTGATATAAGGAGATGGCTGGTGATCATTTTTTGATATAGGCTCCGATTGATCTGCGGGTATTGATGCTGAAAACCACTTCCGACGATTCCTATTGTCTTACCGGTAAGTGCGAGGTGATGAGCGGCAGCGTCTGCTCCCTGAGCCATTCCGCTGATAATTCCTACTCCACTATCAATCAGAGCGGGTAGAATGTGCTGAAGCACATTTTTTGTATATTGATCGGCTTTTCTTGACCCTATAACGGCAAGCTGATGCTGATTCGTCAGATAGTCAATGTTTCCTGTTGTATATAACACGACCGGCGGATCGTATATTTCTTTTAAACGTTCGGGATACAACTCATTGAAAATTGTCAGATATGATGTGCTGGATGCAGACATATGCGAAGTAATTTCATTAAATGTAGCGGATGCATGATAGGAAGAAATTTTACGTGTCTGGTCCGGAGTGAGTTGAACAGGGATTGGAGGCTGGTTTAGAGGCCTTTCAAGACTTGGATCGTCCCTCAGCCATAGCAAAAGCTGTCTGTTTGTTAAAACGTTCATATAATGCAAATAAAGTAGTTTTTGATTAAATCTTTCTGTATTCATCGCAGAACTCCTTTTAATGGATTGAGAAAAAGAGCTGCCTGTAAACAGACAGCTCCATTGATTAATGAGTTTTACACTTATCATATAATCCTTTTTCTTTTAGTACTTTGATCAGCGTTTCTCCCATTACAGATGGTGTTTCTGCAACAGCTATTCCGCACTCATTCATCACACGAATTTTTTCTTCAGCTGTGCCTTTACCACCTGAAATGATAGCGCCTGCGTGACCCATTCGCTTCCCTGGAGGTGCAGTTGCGCCGCCGATGAAACCTACTACAGGCTTCTTCATGTTTGCTTTAACCCACTCAGCAGCTTCTTCTTCAGCTGTTCCGCCGATTTCACCAATCATGATGACTGCTTCAGTTTCAGGGTCATTATTAAATGCTTCGAGTGCGTCGATGAAGTTTGTACCATTCACCGGATCTCCACCAATACCAACGGCAGTTGACTGGCCGATCCCCTCTTCTGAAAGCTGGTGTACAGCTTCATAAGTCAGTGTACCCGAACGTGATACAACCCCTACATGACCTTTTGTATGAATGTATCCAGGCATAATGCCGATTTTACACTCGTCAGGTGTTATCACACCAGGGCAGTTAGGACCGACAAGACGTGTCTTTTTACCTTCCATATAACGCTTAACTTTAACCATATCTACAACCGGAATATGCTCAGTAATACAGATCGCCATATCAAGCTCTGCATCAACACATTCTAAAATTGCATCTGCAGCAAACGGTGCCGGTACATAAATGACCGAAACGTTAGCACCTGTTGCTTTAACAGCTTCTTCAACTGTGTTAAATACAGGTACGCCTTCTACCTCATTTCCACCTTTACCAGGTGTCACGCCTGCTACGATCTGAGTACCGTATTCAAGCATCTGCTTTGTATGGAATAAGGCTGTAGAGCCTGTGATTCCCTGAACTAATACTTTTGTATTCTTATCAATAAAAACACTCATTTATGCTCCCTGCCTTTCTCAGCCTACAAGTTCCACGATCTTTTGAGCGCCATCAGCCATTGTGCCTGCTGCAACGATATCAAGATCTGACTCATTTAGAATTTTCTTACCAAGTTCTACATTTGTTCCTTCAAGACGTACAACAAGCGGCACTTTCAGACCAACCTGCTTTGCTGCTTCAACGACACCTTCAGCAATGATATCGCACTTCATAATTCCACCGAAAATGTTAACGAAAATTCCTTTAACGTTTTCATCTGAAAGAATGATTTTAAATGCTTCAGTTACCTTTTCAGCAGTCGCGCCGCCCCCAACATCAAGGAAGTTAGCCGGGTCTCCGCCATAATGTTTGATGATATCCATTGTTGCCATAGCAAGACCTGCACCGTTTACCATGCAGCCGATATTTCCATCTAATGAAATATAGCTGAGGTCATATTTAGATGCTTCAATCTCTTTCGGATCCTCTTCATCAAGGTCACGGAATTCCATCACATCTTTTTGACGGTACAATGCATTTGCATCAAAGTTCAGCTTCGCATCAAGCGCCATGACATTACCGTCTCCAGTTGTAACCAGCGGGTTGATCTCAGCGATTGAACAATCTTTTTCAACAAACATTTTGTATAGGCCAAGCATAAAGCGTACAGCTTTATTTACCATCTCTTTAGGGATATTAATGTTAAATGCAATTCGGCGTGCCTGGAATGCTGTTAGACCTACAACCGGATCGATTGTCTCACGGAAGATCTTTTCAGGTGTTGCTTCAGCAACTTCTTCAATTTCAGTTCCCCCTTCTTCAGATGCCATCAGTGTAATACGTGAAGTTGCACGGTCAAGTACAAGTCCTACGTAATATTCCTTTTGGATATCACAGCCCTCTTCGATAAGTAAGCGCTTAATTTCCTTACCTTCAGGCCCTGTCTGGTGTGTCACAAGTGTTTTTCCAAGTAGTTCTTTTGCGTATGTACGGACTTCATCTAGATTTTTTGCAATTTTTACTCCGCCCGCTTTACCACGGCCGCCCGCATGGATCTGTGCTTTAACAACTGTTACTGCTGATCCAAGTTCTTTTGCTGCTTCAACAGCTTCTTTTGGCGTGAAAGCCACATAACCTCGGGGTACGGTTACTCCATATTTTCTAAGGAGTTCCTTTCCCTGATACTCATGGATATTCATGTTCCATCCTCCTATCAAACTCTTTTGAAAATAGACTGCGCTTTCATTGTATAGAATGTAAGAGGTGCTGTCTACTATTTGAGGCGATATTGTGAAAATTCGATCATTGTCTGAATAATCTTATTTTTTGAGCTTATCTAGACGATAGATAAATGCAAAAACTTCTGCCACTGCCTGGTACAGTTCATCTGGAATTGTTTCATTCAGTTCAAGCTGACCAAGCAGTTCGACGAGCGATTCATCCTGCTGAATCGGCACATCATGCGCTTTCGCTTTTTCGATGATTGATTCTGCAATTTTCCCTTTGCCTTTAGCTGAAACAACAGGTGCCTGACCTTTCTCAGCATGATAAGTAAGCGCAACCGCTTCAAGCCTTTTATGCTCTTTCATATCTTAATATCCACCTTATGATAAATTGATGATAGTGCGTCTTCTGCAGGATTCAAAATAGGGGGATCCACTTCCTTAGTATTGTGGAACTTAACTGCTGAAAAAGCGTATCCTGCCTTTTCAAGTGCAGATTGCAAAACAGGAATTATTGGTTTCGCCAACAGGTCAAGCTGATGGTGTTCATTGTAAATATCAAGTGATACCACTCTATTTTGAACATTCATATCAATGATACTTTCTTTTAGTTCTGAAAGTGTGATATAAAAGAGAACTCTGACGTGTTCAGGGTCAAGTGAACCGTCACTTTTCTTTTTGCCGTTCATCTTCATCATGACATCTGTCTGATGATCTCCAAGCTCGAATGGGAACTGCATAATCAACTGCTGCTGTGGTCCGTTATCAGATGATAAAAGCTGCATACCGTTAAGACGGTTCAGAACCTGCTCTGCGCTTTCTCTGACCTGCGCGGTTAATCCAGGCATCTCCAGTAACGATACCAGTTGTGCTTTTAAAGTCTGTGCTGTTTCAGCCGGATTTCCTGTATTCTGAATTCGCGCCTCATAATCAGAGCCCATTTTCTGAATAAGATCTTTTAACATTAATTGAATCGCAGTACTGCTCTGCTGTCCGATTGTCTGCTGCACATCACCCAGCGCTTGCATAAAGGCCGGGTGCTGAGAAGTGCTGCCTGAAGGCACCTGTAAGATTTGTAGACTGTAAAGCTGTGATTGAGGCTTTGACTGCTGGAGTACACCCTGCCCCCTAATGACAGCTTCAGCAAGCTGCCTGGTATCTCCGGTCTGTAATGCTTTTAGTCCTTCCTGAAGCTGAACAATCTGATTCTGGACAGTCTGGGTTTGAGGAATCGCTCTGAGTGCATTAATCATACCCTCAACCTGCTTAGCCGAAGGCGTTTGCAACGAATGATGCCAGTTAGTTAATGTTGCTGATTTAGGCAGAATCTGCATTGTTTTCATCGCTTCAAGTGATTGGTTTTTTTCTGTAGCTGTACCGGAAGTCATTTTTTCAAACAATTGCTGTACCGCCTGATCGTGTATTACATTGGAATAAGGTTTGTTGATCGATAGCATCACCTGATTGATCGGACCTGCCTGTTGAAGCTGGCTGGTAAGTTGATTTAATAAACCGTTTAATGGTGATGAAACCCCTTTGTTAGCTGATAGTAAAGGCTGAAACAATGCATCCTTCAGAGGCATTTCTTTAGACATCATCCATTTGATAACAGACAGCCCTTCTTTTTTATCAGAAGTACCTGCTAATAATCCGGCTGCAGCAGTTAATTTCTCAGCTGATACCGGCTGTTGCTGGCGGATCATTGAAGAAAGCAGTTCTTTTACTTCTTTATTGCCTCCAAGCCCAATAGATTGCAGCAGCTGCTGAACATCAGGCTTTCCTGACCCATCTGCTTTAACAGGCTTCAGTACAGGGGGCGGACCAGCACTTTCAACCTGAAACCACTTTGACTCCCCTTCTGTTATAACACCGGAGAGTACTGCTGTCAGTGTTCTTCCGCCAATCTGCACCTCCATTTGCTGATTCCCCAGGCTTTTGATCATTTTCCCGTGGAGCATTTGTCCAGCTCTGATCGGCTGCTGACGATCAGCCTGTTGAGAACTGCTTACAGACCGCTGCTGGCCTGAAATGTATGACGCCATGCCTTTTCACCTCCGATTATAACTGAATCATTGATTTGACAGGTTCAAATGACCGCCTGTGTTCTTCTGTTAATCCATGCTTATGAATCGCCTCTATGTGGTCTTTCGTTCCATAACCTGCGTTTTTTTCCATGCCGTAACCCGGATATTTTGCACCGGCTTCTTTCATCAGCCTGTCCCTGGTTACTTTAGCAACGATTGATGCAGCTGCGATGCTGACACTTTTCGCATCACCTTTAATAATCGCTTCCTGGGGAATCTGAGTATCGAGCGTAACTGCATCCGCCAATAGATAATCAGGCTGCTGTTTTAACTGTCCGATCGCCTTCATCATCGCTTTTTTTGATGCATTTAATATATTGATCCGGTCAATCTCTTTTGCATCAATAATACCTATCCCAACGTCTGCTGATGAAATGATTTCTTCGAAAAATCGCTCTCGTTTTTTCTCGCTTAGCTTTTTAGAATCATTCAGACCAGGCAGATAGTATTGCTCAGGTAAAATGACTGCTGCTGCCACAACAGGACCTGCAAGAGGACCTCTTCCGGCCTCATCAGTTCCTGCAATAAAATTGTATCCTTTACTGACAGCTGATCTCTCAAATGACTGCATTTCATAGAACTGTTCAGCCAGTTTTCTTTCTTTGTCCAATTGTCTATCGTAAGCCTGCAGGAGTTTTTGCACTCCCTTTCGCTCATCTGCTTTTAATTGATTAATTAGATTGTCGTCCGGAGATCCAGCGAGACATTCTTTTATTTGCTGAATGGTCAGCATTTGATCACCTGTCCTTTATATCGGGTAAAGTAAAAAAAATTAAAGACTCCCACTTGTGCGGAAGCCTAATGGTTATTCTTCTTCTA
The DNA here is from genome assembly GCF_044383825.1 of Jeotgalibacillus sp. JSM ZJ347. Lineage (NCBI taxonomy): Bacteria > Bacillati > Bacillota > Bacilli > Caryophanales > Caryophanaceae > Jeotgalibacillus > Jeotgalibacillus sp. JSM ZJ347. The sequence goes on from NZ_JBISEN010000001.1 coordinate 786,401, forward strand.
AATGTTCAAGGTCAAATGTCAGCGGTCCAAATTGTACGTTTCTGACATCCCTTACGATAATATCAGCTGTTTTATCGTAATCAATTTCTCCACCTGACATCAGGCATCCGCGCTTTTTACCAATATGATCAAAAAGTGCTGCAGGATCTTGAGGAATCTCGTCCATACTGTATCTTTCCTTCAAACGTTCCGGATAATAGGATTCCAAAAAGCGTAGCGCATATAAAGCAATATCCTGGAGATTCAGAATGTTGTCTTTAATTGCGCCTGTCAAAGCCAGTCTGTATCCAACTTCCGGATCTTCGAACTTCGGCCATAAGATGCCCGGTGTATCAAGCAGTTCCATTTCCTTACCTGCTTTAATCCACTGCTGTGCTTTCGTTACCCCCGGCCGGTTACCGGTCTGGGCAATATTTTTCTTGGCGAGACGGTTGATCAGTGTAGACTTCCCTACATTTGGAATACCAACAATCATCGCTCTGACGGCGCGTGGCCGGATCCCTCTTGATTTCATCCGATCCCATTTTTCTTTCAGGATACTCATCGTTTCTTTTTGAATCTGCTGAAGACCAGACCCTTTTTCAGAATTGATCGCTACAGCACGAATACCTTTTTTCTCAAAATAAGTAATCCATTCTTTCGTTCGATTTGGATCAGCCATATCCGCTTTATTAATTAAAATCAGTCTTGGCTTTTGACCGATAATCTCTTCAATCATTGGATTTCTTGATGAAAGCGGTATTCTGGCATCTACAAGTTCAAATACGATGTCTACAAGCTTCAGTTTTTCTGTCACCTGTCTCCTTGCTTTAGCCATATGTCCCGGAAACCATTGGATGCTCATCTCATCACTCCTTAGTAAACAGTTTTATATCTTCAAAAGGCCAGTAAATCAGGGGCGTTTCCCCCACCACCTCTTCAATCGGAACCGGCCCGATATGACGGCTGTCTTTACTGTACTCACGGTTATCGCCCATTACAAACAAATGTCCTTCAGGAACCTCTTCATAACCAAGTTCATTCAAATCAAAATCCTCAGTAAATATGTCAGTTCCACGGAACTCCTCTTCAACCGGCTCTCCATCTATGTATAACTGGTCATCTGAATAAGCGACAGATTCACCCGGCAGACCAATCACTCTTTTAATATAATCCTCCTGATCTGAAAAGTGGAAAACAACAATATCAAACCGTTCTGGGACAGTTACTTTATATTGAAATTTGTTCACAATCATCCGGTCACCGTCCTGAAGCGTCGGCACCATTGAGCTGCCATCGACTACAACAGGCGAAAAGAAAAACAGACGGATAACCCCTGCAATGATAACAGCTGCGAGTAGTGTTTTAGCCCATTCCCACCATTCATTTCTGATCTCCATATCATTGCCCCCATCTATCTCAGATGAACATATTGTAACATAGAACAGATGCGTTCATTCAGCCATCTGAACATAAAAAAAGAGCCCGCAGGCTCTTTTTTTACAATTAGCGAATTTCTTTAATTCTAGCCGCTTTACCGCGTAGGTTACGCAGGTAGTAAAGTTTCGCACGACGAACTTTACCGCGACGCACAACTTCAAGTTTCGCAATTTTAGGTGTATTTACAGGGAATGTACGCTCAACTCCAACGCCGTAAGAAATCTTACGTACTGTGAAAGTTTCACTTACACCACCACCGCGGCGCTTAATTACAACACCTTCAAACACCTGGATACGTTCGCGAGTTCCCTCAACAACCTTAACGTGAACTTTTACAGTATCACCAGGCTTGAATGTAGGAAGATCAGAACGAAGCTGTTCTTTAGTAATTTCCTGAATCAGGTTATGCATCATTTTCAACTCCTTCCAACAAATGCTCTTGCTTCTTTTGCAGCGGAACATTGTGTTCAAGGCTTATTCACTTATGTGAACTAAGCACAAAAACTATAATACCACATAGAAGCAGGCTATTCAATGTTATTTTTAAATTCTTTCAGCCATTTACGATGCTCTTCACTGAGCTCAATCTGCTCGAGTAAATCTGGCCGTCTTGTATAAGTTCTGCGAAGTGATTCTTTCATTCTCCAGTCATCAATCCTCGCATGATTCCCTGACAACAACACCTCTGGCACTTTCATTCCTTCATAATCAGCAGGCCTTGTATAATGAGGATGCTCAAGCAGACCGCTTGAGAAGGAATCCTTCACTGCAGACTCGTCATTCCCCAGTACTTCAGGAAGCAGCCTGACCACACTGTCAGTCACAACCATTGCACCAAGCTCCCCACCTGTTAGAACAAAATCTCCAATAGAGATTTCATCTGTCACCAGGTGTTCTCTGATCCGCTCATCATAGCCCTCGTAATGTCCGCAGATGAAAATCAGATGATCCTCCTGCGAGAGTTCTTCAGCTTTTTTCTGAGTAAACCTCTCACCCTGAGGACACATCAATATCACACGGGGTTTTGAAGTTGTTTTTTCAGTCAGTTGCTGAACTGCCCGGAAAATCGGCTCCGGTTTAAGCACCATACCGGCGCCGCCGCCATATGGATAATCGTCAACCGAATTATGCTTGTTGTTTGAAAACTGACGGAAGTCTGTGACATTATACGTTACAGCTCCTTTTTCTGCTGCTTTTTTTAAGATTGACTCTCCTAAAACCCCATCAAACATCGCTGGGAATAGTGATAGAATATCAATTTTCATTACAGCAAACCTTCCATCGCATGAATGATGACTTTTTTATCTGAAATACTCACTTCTTTTACGACAGATTCAATATAGGGAATCAGCACATCTTTTCCGCTTTCAGGCTTGATTACCCACACATCATTTGCACCAGGTGAGAGGATCTCAGTAATGCGTCCGATGCGTTCACCTTCTTCTGAGAAGACCTCACAGCCGATAATTTCATGATAATAGTACTCATCTTCATCAAGTTCATTCTGCTGATCTGCAGATACCTTGAGTTGAGCTTCTTTAAAAGCTTCAACGAGATTGACATTGTCATAGCCGTCAAAAGTCAGCAGATCAAAGTTTTTATGTCTTCTGTAGCCGGAAACGGTTAATTTAAGCGGTTCCTTACCAGATTGGAAAAGGTAAAGTGTTTTGCCCCGCTGATACCTTTCCTCAGGAAAATCAGTACTTGAGATCACTCTGACTTCTCCTTTGATACCATGGGTGTTTACGATCTTGCCCACATCAAACCATTCCATTTTTACCACCCCTGACGGATCTCTTTCACCATACCGTCTTCAAGTACGATGACAGGCTTCTGATCTGGGTGCCAGATGCTTCCCTGGTCCAGTTCTACAAGCATGTCTGTTTCTCTTAATGTATATTCAGTACCCATAGGCATCTCATCAATTGTTTTTTGCTGAGTTTCTGTCTGGGCCAATAATTGCTTTCGCTTATTGATTTCCTGATTAATCCGGTTTTTAACAGCATCTGAAGATTGTTCAAACTGTTTTTCAAGCTTCTTTTGCTGAAAGATCAGCTGTTCAATCTCTTTTTGAGCACGCTCAGATTTTTGTGTAAGAGAATCCTTGAGACGCTTTTTAGAAGAGTTCGTCATAATTTCTTTCACAATTACCTTTTGAGTTACCTGCATGATCTGCACCCCTTTTTAATTTCATGATACAGCAAAAGGGAGGACATTGGCCTCCCTTTTACTTATCAACTATTTCAATTACGGTTTTTTTCTTCTGCTGGCTTTCACCAGCAAAAGAAACAGTTCGTATAGCTTTCGCAACTCTGCCTTGCTTGCCAATGACTTTACCCATATCGTCCGGGTGGACGGAAAGTTTGTGAGTGATCGTTCTGTCAGTTTCCTGCGTCTCGATCTTTACAGCTTCAGGGTAATCAACGAGAGGCTTGACAATCGTTTCGATAAGCTCTTTCACGACTCTTACTTACCGCTCTTTGAGTTATGGAATTTCTCCATAATGCCTTCGTTAGAAAGAAGGTTACGTACTGTGTCAGATGGCTTAGCGCCGTTACCCATCCACTTAAGGACTGCTTCTTCATTGATATCTACAACAGCAGGGTTTGCAACCGGGTTGTAAGTTCCTACTGTTTCGATGAAACGTCCATCACGTGGTGAACGAGAATCTGCTACTACAATACGATAGAAAGGAGACTTGTTAGCTCCCATACGCTTTAAACGAATTTTTACTGCCATGTTATTGCACCTCCGAATAGTTTCACACAAGATAGTATAATACCAAGGGTTTCTCCCTTTGTAAAGTCTTTTTTCTTAACACACACATTTTTTCTTAAAAAAAGCTGTTATTGCATAAATGGGAAGTTGAATCCGCCACGCTTTTTACCCTTACCCTGGGCATTTGTCATCTGCTTCATCATTTTTTTCATTTCTTCAAACTGCTTCAGCAGACGATTAATTTCCTGGATCGGTCTGCCGCTTCCCCGGGCAATTCTCTTTCTTCTGCTGGCATTAATGATTTCAGGCTGTTCTTTTTCTTTCGCCGTCATAGACTGAATAATCGCTTCGACATGACCAAGCTGTTTGCCATCCACGTCGATATTATCCAGCCCTTTCATTTTATTGGCACCAGGAATCATTTTCAGTAATTCATCCAGCGGTCCCATCTGCTTCACCTGACCGAGCTGGTCAAGGAAATCATCAAGCGTAAAAGAAGCTGTGCGGAGCTTTTGTTCCATCTCCTTCGCTTTCTCTTCATCCACGTTTGTCTGTGCCTTTTCAATCAGAGACAGCATATCGCCCATTCCAAGAATTCTCGATGCCATTCTTTCAGGGTGGAACGGTTCTAACGCGTCCATTTTTTCACCCATCCCGGCAAACTTAATCGGCTTACCTGTGACTGAACGGATTGAAAGTGCTGCCCCGCCTCGTGTATCGCCATCAAGCTTTGTTAAAACGACACCCGTAACGCCCAGTGCATCATCAAAGTTCTGAGCGACTGTAACAGCATCCTGACCAGTCATTGAATCGACTACAAGGAAAATTTCATCAGGAGAAGAAAGCTCTTTGATCTGCTTCAACTCATCCATCAGGTCTTCATCGACATGAAGGCGCCCTGCAGTATCAATCAGCACGTAATCATGATGTTCTTCTTTCGCCTTTTCAATTCCTGCTTTTGCAATCTCAACAGGGTTCACCTGATCTCCCATGGAGAATACAGGCAGACTCAGCTGCTTACCGATTGTCTCAAGCTGTTTAATGGCTGCGGGACGGTAAATATCAGCTGCAACAAGTAATGGTTTGCGGTTATGCTTTTTGCGCAGAAGACTGGCAAGCTTCCCGGCAGTTGTTGTTTTACCGGCACCCTGCAAACCAACCATCATAATGACAGTCGGCGGCTTTTTTGCTACAGCGATCTGGCTCTGCTCTCCACCCATCAGTTCTGTGAGCTCTTCTTTTACGACTTTTATAACCTGCTGACCGGGCGTCAGACTCTGCATGACTTCCTGACCGACAGCACGCTCACTAACCTGCTTTACAAAGCTTTTTACAACTTTAAAGTTAACATCGGCTTCTAATAGCGCAAGGCGGACCTCACGCATCATTTCTTTTACATCAGCTTCGCTAACTTTGCCTTTTCCGCGGATCTTTTGGATGGAACCCTGCAGACGTTCGGCTAATCCTTCAAATGCCATAAATGCAAAGCCTCCTATTCCAATTCCTCAAGCGTTTCAATAATAGCAAGAAGTTCCGGCTGCTGTCCGGCTGCCGTTTTAAGTTCTCCTATTACCTTCGTCCGCTCCTGGAACTTTTGAAATAACAATAATTTAGACTCATACTCCTCAAGCATCGCTTCAGTTCTTCTGATATTGTCATAGACCGCCTGGCGGCTGACATCATACTCTTCCGCAATTTCGCCGAGTGAGTAATCATCAAGATAATAAAGAGACATGTAGCTCCGCTGCTTAGGCGTCAACAACATCTGATAAAAATCATAGAGAAAGTTTACCCTGGTTGTTTTCTCGAGCATCACATATCCCCCTTTGTTAAGTGAAAAGCCTTTACACAGAAATCATACAGACTCAATGGCTCTGTGTCAACCCGAAAGGATTGATTACTCATCCTCTTCATCAATTAATTCTTCTTTGTCAACCAGATCAGAAAACAATCCGTAGACATACTTTTCTGCATTAAACGGCTGAAGGTCATCCATTTTTTCACCAAGCCCCACAAACTTAACCGGAATACCGAGCTCTTTTTTAATAGCAAGCACGATTCCGCCTTTAGCAGTACCATCTAGCTTCGTCAGTACAATACCTGATACATTTGTTGCCTCTTTAAAGATCTTTGCCTGTGTCATCGCATTTTGACCTGTCGTTGCGTCAAGTGCAAGCAGCACTTCATGCGGCGCACCCGGGATCTCCCGTTCAATGACACGCTTTACTTTTTCAAGCTCTTTCATCAGGTTCACTTTATTTTGAAGACGGCCGGCTGTATCACAGATTAATACATCCGCTTTTTTTGCACGTGCTGAATGTACTGCATCATACATGACAGCAGCGGGGTCTGAACCTTCACTATGTTTAATGACATCAACACCGACACGCTCTCCCCATACTTCAAGCTGCTCAATTGCCCCTGCACGGAATGTATCTCCGGCAGCAAGCACGACCTTCTTGTCTTCTGACTTAAACTGATGGGCAAGCTTCCCGATCGTAGTTGTTTTACCAACCCCATTCACGCCGACAAACAGAATCACTGTCAGTTCATCTTCCTGCATACTCAGCAATTCATCAGGCTCCTCCCCATCATAATAAATATCAACAAGTTTTTGAGAGATCACGCTGCGGATGCTTTCAGTATCTTTAATATTTTGTCTCTTCACTTCCATTTTCAGTTCTTCTACAAGTTCCATCACTGTATCGAAACCTACATCAGCCTGAATCATAATCTCTTCAAGCTCTTCAAAAAAGTCTTCGTCCACAGTTCTATAACTTGCCACAAGATCGTTTAATCGTGAAGTAAAACTGTTACGTGTTTTAGACAATCCGTCTTTATATTTATCTGTTGCAGTATCCTGCGTCGTAAATTTTTCTTTCAATTTCTTAAAAAAGCTCATGACCTGTCCCCTTTAATTCAGATTTATTTGTTCTTCAAGCTTAACAGAAACGAGCTTGGATACACCTGATTCCTGCATTGTAACTCCGTACAATACGTCTGCACCCTCCATCGTTCCCTTGCGGTGGGTAATGACGATAAATTGCGACTGCTCACTGAACTGATTCAGGTAATCACTAAAACGCTGGACATTGGCTTCATCAAGTGCGGCTTCCACCTCATCAAGAATACAGAACGGCACAGGACGGACATGAAGAATAGAAAACAGCAAAGCAATCGCAGTCAGTGCACGTTCGCCTCCTGATAACAGACTCAGGTTCTGAAGCTTTTTACCCGGAGGCTGCGCGACAATATCAATACCTGTTGCGAGCATATCATCAGGGTTCGTCAGCTTCAGCTCAGCATGTCCGCCGCCAAAGAGCTTTTGGAATACACTCTTAAAGTGATCTTTCACCTGATAAAACGTTTCACTGAACCTTCTCGACATTTCAGCATCCATATCTTTAATCACAGAAAGCAGATTTTCTTTTGCTTCCTGAAGGTCGTTTTGCTGATCAAGCAGAAACTCATACCTTTCAGACACACGGTCATATTCTTCAATTGCCCCGATATTTACATGTCCCAGTTCTGAAATTGACAGCTTGATCAATTTAACTTTTGATCTGGCTTCAGCAGGGTCCAGCTGAAGTGGATATTCCTCTTTTGCCGCATTAAATGACAATTCATATTCTTCCTGCAGTTTATTCAGCCTGAAGTCGATCTCTGACGATAATTTGCCTGCAGTGAGCTTCAGTTCATTGATCTGTTCCATCAGACCGTGATGAATTCTGCTAGATTCTTTATAAGATCCTGTTAATGACTGCAGCTCAGCTTCAAGCGTTTCACGCTGACGTTTAATATCGTTCAGTTCTTTGGATAGCGACAGACTTTCTTCCTGCTTAATCCGGATCTGGCTGTGAAGCTGATCCGCCTGACCTTCCCCGGATGACATTTCCTCTGTCAGCCATTTCAGATCTTCTAATGACAGCTCATATTTTTCTTTCGTTTCTTCCTTTAAAAGTGCAGACTCTTTCAGTTCACGCCTGATTTGTGCAGCTTTTTCTTCTGCAACGGCAAGCTTAGCCTGCAGACCTGATTTTGTTTCAAGCATTTCATCTCTTGATGATTGCTGAGTTTCTTTTTGTTTTTTCAGCGCTTTAATCTCAAGGTCCAGTTTAACCAGGCGTCTCTCCGCTTCTGCTGATTGTTTCTGCAGTTCAGCTGCTTTATCTTCAAAAGAACCTTTTGAATGAGTGAATTCAGCCATTTCCAGGTCATACAGCTTTAACTGCTCATCTGCCTGTCTGATTGCTGTTTCCACTTCACGTAGATCTGCCTTCAGTTCAGCTTCTTTTACACGCTGCTGTTCACCCTGCATTCTGTGTGAGTCCATTTCCAGCTCAAATTCAGCAGCCTGATTTTTCAGACTTTGCACCTTCTGCTCAAGCTTCAACGCTGTTTCTTCGTAAGCAGGAATCTGGCTGCTAAGCTGATCCAATTCATTTTTTCTTGAAAAGATTGAAGAGGACTTTTTAGCCTGGGAACCTCCACTCATTGATCCCCCAGGGTTTACAATGTCTCCATCAAGGGTCACAATACGGTATCTGTACTGAAGTATTTTTGCAAGCTCATTTGCTCCCTTAAGTGACTTTACAACGACAACATGCCCTAACAGATTTTCAATCACGTGTCTGTATTGGCTGTCAAACACAACAAGATCTGAAGCAGCACTGATAAAGTCATCGTGCTCAGCCGCCCGTGTTAAAAGAGCTTCCGGCAGCGTGCGCGATTTGATCACAGACATTGGAAGGAAGGTTGCACGACCTGCACGGCTTTGCTTCAGAAACTGAATTGCCTTTCTGGCATCAGCCTCATTGTTCGTTACAATACTCTGCATAGACGCACCAAGTGCTGTTTCCACTGCTGTCTCATATTCTTTTCGGACATCAATCAGTTCAGCGACAGCACCTTCAATTCCGCTTAATGTTCCTCCGCGGTTTTTGAGCACTTCTTTTACACCCTGGTAAAAGCCTGAAAACTCTTCTTCCATGGATTCAAGCATTGATTTTCTGGACTTAGCTTCACTGACAAATTGATAGGCTTTATAAAGATTTTTTTCCAGATCAGCCAGTTCAGTCCGGATTTCATCTCTGCTTTGAACAGCTTTTTTATAGTTTGCTGCAGTGATTTTCAGTTCATCTGTTACCTCTTCAGATAAAGCTCTCAGCTTTTGATGCTGTTCATTCCATTTTTCACGTTCTTCGATATACCTTACATTATTACCCGTCAGTTTTTCAGCTCTTTTATGCTCCTGATCACGCTGCTGATTGAGGTAACTCAATTCATTCTGGATTGCTGTTTTATTGTTTAGCGCCTCAAAATAATCGTTTTTTGCTTTTTCAAGCTGCTGTTCAATCTGGTCTACGGAAGTTCCAAGCACACTGTCTGTTTCAGCAATCTGCTGTTTGATCAGCGAGATGTCTTTTTTAACATCTTTTGCAACCTGCTCTTTTTGATCAATTTTTTCAGTGATACGAATAAGTTGTTCATCAAAATCTTTTACTTTTTGTTTGAGCTGGTCTTCATTCTGATCTGCATTTTTCTGTCTTTCAATTAATACCTGACGGCGCCCTTCAAGTTGCTCAGCTTCTTTTGTAACAGTGAGCAGCTTGGATTGAAGCTCCTCGATATTTTTCTCACAGACTGATCGCTCTTTTTGTTTTTCATTAAGCGCCTCATCGTCTTCAGCAAGCTTTAATCTAAGCTTTTCTTCATGCTCTTTTACTCTTAACAATTCAGCTTCTTTTGATTCCCATTCAGCCGTCATTTCTTCGGCTTCATATGCAAGAAGACCGGATTCAGTCTTTTTCAAATCCTCTTTATATTCAAGATATTCACGTGCCAAAGAAGCCTGCTGTTTCAGCGGCTCAACCTGTGCACTTAATTCATGAAGGATATCCTGGACCCGGTATAGATTATCTTGCGTTTCATCGAGTCGCTGGTCTGCTTTTTTCCTGCGGCCTTTATACTTTAATACGCCGGCTGCTTCTTCCAAGATCACTCTTCGTTCTTCAGGTTTGCTGTTCAGGATCTGATCAACTCTACCCTGACCAATGATGGAAAAGGCTTCTTTACCTAACCCCGAATCCATAAACAGCTCTGTAATGTCTTTTAATCTGCAGGAGACCCCGTTCAGCATGTATTCACTATCACCTGAACGAAAAACTCTTCTTGTGACACTTACCTCAGCATAATCCAGCGGAAGAGTTCCGTCTGTATTATCAAGTACAAGCGAGACTTCAGCAAAGTTCAGCTGCTTTCTCGAATCGCTCCCTGAAAAAATAACGTCTTCCATTTTACCGCCGCGCAGGGATTTTGCAGATTGCTCCCCAAGCACCCATCTGATTGCTTCTGTAATATTACTTTTTCCGCTGCCGTTTGGTCCGACAACTGCCGTAACACCCGGCACAAAATCAATTTGCACTTTCTCTGCAAATGATTTAAAGCCAAGCACTTCAAGCTGTTTTACATACATTATTTATTCTCCCGGCTTCCTGACTTTTTTAAGAACGCAAGTGCCTGTTCAGCAGCATGCTGTTCAGCTTCTTTTTTAGATCGGCCTGTACCGGTTCCAAGTTCTTCATCTCCAAGTAATACCCTTGAAACGAATTCGCGGTTGTGCGCCGGGCCCTTTTCTTTTAAAATCTCGTATTGCAGCACGCCTGAATGGTTGCGCTGAATAAATTCCTGAAGCTGACTCTTATAATCCATCACATGCGAAAAAGCACCGGTATCTACTTTAGGGAAAACGACTTTCTCAAGGATCTGCCTCACTGGCTCCATTCCCTGATCAAGATATAACGCACCAATAAATGCTTCAAACACGTCAGCAAGCAATGCAGGTCGCATTCTGCCTCCGGTTTGTTCTTCCCCTTTACCAAGCAGAATTAAATTACCAAAGTTCATTTCGTTCGCAAAAATGACCAATGAAGGTTCGCATACGATGGCTGCCCGTAATTTTGTCATTTCACCTTCACTCATAGAAGGATATTTATTAAACAGATAATGAGAAACTGAAAGCTCCAGTACAGCATCACCAAGAAATTCAAGTCTTTCATTGTCCTCATAAGGTTTTTTACGGTGTTCATTCACATAAGATGAATGCGTAAATGCCGTCATGATTAATTTTTGATTCTGAAACTGGATTTGATGTTTTTCCTGAAATTCTTTAAACTTTTGTTCCAAACCTTTTGAATATTGCTCTCTTTTATATTTACCCACTCCGACTTCACCTTGCCATTCATATTCATTTTCATTTCAACATTACACCGGATCTGTTAAGCCCGGCAGGAAAATCTGCTTCACTCTTTTTAAAACACAAAAGCTTGGCATGATGTAATCATGCCAAGCGTATAGAATGGTTCGTCCCGGCTGATTACATTTTGCTTTCTATGTAACTCACTGCGTCTCCAACGGTACCAATCTTTTCTGCATCTTCATCAGAAATTTCCATATCAAATTCATCTTCAAGCTCCATTACCAATTCTACTACATCAAGTGAATCAGCACCAAGGTCTTCCTTGAAAGAAGCTTCAAGCTTAACTTCAGACTCATCTACACCTAAACGGTCAACGATGATTTTCGTTACGCGGTCTAATACTTCTGCCATGTTCGTTCACCTCCCTTCAAGTATTATAGTGTAAAACAGCGCTGATTAAAACAGCCTTTTTACATCACCATTCCACCATCAATATGAATTGTCTGACCAGTGATGTAATCCGAGTCATCAGACGCTAAAAAAATCACTGCTTTAGCGATATCCTCAGGCTTTCCAAAACGGTCAAGCGGTATCATCTGTTTCATTGAAGCCTGAACATCTTCTGCAAGCTCCCCAGTCATATCTGTTTCAATAAACCCTGGTGCAACGGCATTTACATTGATACCTCTTGGCGCAAGCTCTTTTGCAGATGTTTTTGTCAGTCCAATTACACCTGCTTTAGATGCAACGTAATTAGCCTGTCCTGCATTACCCATTACACCGACAATTGATGATACGTTAATGATCTTACCTTTACGCTGCTTCATCATTGGGCGTGCAGCTGCTTTTGTTGTAAGGAAAACGCTTTTCAGATTAATGTCCATCACCTGATCCCAGTCGTCTTCTTTCATTCTCATTAACAGGTTGTCTTTAGTAATCCCTGCATTATTAACAAGAATGTCGATGCTGCCGAATTCACTAAGTGTTTCTTTCAGCATTGCCTGTACATCATCTGCATTTGATACATCTGCTTTGAATACAAGCGCCTTTGCACCTGCCGCTTCAACTTCCTTTGCTGTTTCCTTCGCTTTTTCTTCATTTCCGCTATAGTTCACAACTACATTTGACCCGTTTTTAGCAAGTTCAATAGCGATTGAGCGGCCAATCCCGCGAGATGCACCTGTTACAACAGCTGTTTTACCTTCTAATTTCATGTTTATTGCCCTCCAAGCTTTTGGATTGTCTGTTCAAGTGTTTCCTGATCGTATACCGGATACACGTTCGCTCTGCGATTGATTTTTTTCACAAGCCCGGATAATACTTTTCCAGGACCAGCTTCGATGAATGTATCTACTCCGAGGTCAATCAGTTTTTCAACTGTATCTTCCCATAAAACAGGAGAGTAAAGCTGCGTTACTAACAGCTTTTCAATTTTGTCTGCTTCAAATACAGCATCAGCAGTTACATTTGCAACGACTGGTACTGAAGCGTCAGAGATTGAAATGTTCTTCAGTTCACTTGCGAATTTATCTGCTGCAGGTTTCATAAGAGAAGAATGGAAAGGACCGCTTACGTTGAGCGGCAGACATCTTTTTGCTCCACGCTCTTTTGCAAGTGCTGATGCCTGCTCAACACCTTTTGCAGTTCCTGATATTACAATCTGACCTGGGCAGTTCAGGTTTGCCAGCTGAACAGATTCACCATTTCCTGTTATTTCATCGGTTACGGATTTAAGCGCTTCACGATCCATTCCGAGTACAGCTGCCATGGCTCCTTCACCATTTGGCACAGCTTCCTCCATCAATTCACCGCGTTTTCTGACCGTTTTCAATGCATCCTGAAAAGATAACGAATCAGCTGCAACGAGCGCAGAGTATTCTCCCAGACTGTGCCCTGCAACGTAATCCATATGAAATCCTTTTTCCTTCAGAACACTCAAAATCGCAATACTTGCAGTGAGCAATGCAGGCTGTGCATTCGTGGTCTTTGTTAATTCTTCCTGGGGACCTTCCTGCATCAGTGTGACAAAGTCCTCTCCAAGAATGGCTTGGGCCTGATTGAAGATTTCTTTTGCCGTGTCATGGCTTTGTGCGATTTCATGCCCCATTCCTACTGACTGGGCGCCTTGCCCCGGAAATAATACTGCTATTTTTGCCATCAGAAAAAACCTCTCTTTATTGATTTAATGATGCGGAAATCTTTCCGCTGACGTCATTTTCAGCCATTGTATGAGCCTGTTTGATTGCATTGTATACAGCTGTCGCGTTTGAAGACCCATGGGCTTTGATGACTGGAGCATTCAGTCCAAACAATCCCGCGCCGCCGTATTCAGTGTAATCAAGCTTTCCTTTTAACTGCTTTAAATCACTTTTAACAAGTCCTGCTGCAAGCTTTGTTTTTACTGACGATGTAAAAGTCTCCTTCAGCATGCCAAATAGCGCCTGCGCAGTTCCTTCAATTGTTTTAAGCACCATATTCCCTGTAAACCCATCTGTCACAACGACATCACTTACGCCATTCAGCAGGTCACGTGATTCAACATTCCCGACAAAATTCAGCCCTGATTCCTGAAGTAGTTCATATGCCTGTTTTGTCAGATCATTCCCTTTTCCTTCTTCAGTCCCGATATTTAAAAGACCAACCGTCGGATTTTTAATTCCCCGGACCTGCTCGGCATAGATGCTGCCCATCACGGCGTACTGAAGAACATGTTCAGGCTTTGCATCAGCATTTGCACCAAGGTCAAGCATGACAAAACCCTGTCCGTCGATCGTTGGAAGTGTTGGTGAAAGTGCAGGACGGTCAATGCCTTTGATTCTTCCGACTACAAATAGACCCGCTGCCATCAGGGCACCTGTGTTACCTGCTGATACACACGCATCAGCTTCCTTATCTTTCACAGCCTGCGCCATGAGCACCATAGAAGCGGTTTTCTTTCTTCTGACTGCTCTGACTGGTTCATCTGTTGACAGAATGATCTCGTCTGTATGTATGACTTCAATATTTTTTTCCTGATTAAGCAATGGCTGAATTTGTTTTTCATCCCCGTAAAGTTTAATTGTTAAAGATGGATTCTCCGCGGCAGCTTGCACTGCACCTTTTACAATTTCACCCGGCGCATGATCGCCACCCATCGCATCTACAGCAATGATCAATTTAATCTTCCTCCTTTTCAACAGATGAACGATACATCTCAAATTCACCTTTAAATACAACTTCTTTTCCAACTGATGATTTTACTTCCACAATCGTTCTTCGTTCATCATTTTTAACAGCTCTGGCTTTTGAAATCACCCGATCACCTGAATGAACAGGTTTGCAGAATTCAATAGAGGCCTTAGCGGTCAGCGCCAGGTCATCATTAATAAGCGCAACAGCAAGCGAATTCGCCTGCGCAAACAAATGGTGACCTCTGGCAATATTGTTCCGCTGAAAGACGTGTTCTTTTTGAACATCAAGGATAGAGATTGCATGGTCATCAAGTTCCACATCAATAATCTCTCCAATTACTTCATCAATCGGAAGTGATCTTACTTCATCTTCGAATGTCTGTTCAGCTACATTTTTAATGCGTTCTCTTAATTCAGGAATAGATAATTCCATTCGATCAAGTCTGATTGTCTGAACACTGACGTCAAAAATTCTGGCAAGTTCATCATCTGTTACGAATGGATTTTCATCAATTTTATTCATCAGCTCTGACTGACGCTCTTTTTTTGTCCGTTTCATTTCCTCACCGTCCGATACTAACACTTGGTACTAATAGTAGTATATAAATAAATAGTCCTTTTTGCAAAGGATATTGATGGGACGGTTGTTTGCTGGAAAATTGAAAAAAACCTGCGACTATAAAAATGCAGGTTAGATAACCGTTTCACTGCGCTTCAGGAGGACGCTTTCCACAGGGCCGGCGGTGAGCCTCCTCAGCTTCGCTTCCGGATCTCACCTGTCCGACTTCTCCTGCTGCAGTCGCCGCCTTACGCTTCGTTCCACTCAATATATACTTTAGGATTTAAAAAGCTATACCAAAACTTCACTTAACTTTTTATTTCAATCATTTTTATGAAAATAATTATCTTGAAAGTTAATCCAGCTTTCCCCCACTGATGACGCCTTCTGTCTGGAGGTAGGTTCTTAATGGTTCGTATTCTTCACTTTGCCAGAATGCCTCACTTTCGATGAGCTGGTGTGCGTCGTCTCTTGCAGTCTCTAGGGCTCTGTAGTCATGGACCATATCTGCCACTCTGAATTCAGGCATTCCGCTTTGTTTGCGGCCGAAGAAGTCACCCGGTCCTCTGAGTTCAAGATCTTTTTCACTGAGCACAAAGCCGTCATTTGTTTCTGTCATAATTTTCATACGCTCTTTTCCGACTTCATTTTTAGGATCCGCCATCAATATACAGTATGACTGGTCACTGCCCCGGCCGACGCGGCCTCTGAGCTGATGCAGCTGTGACAGCCCGAACCGTTCTGCATCATAGATCAGCATGACTGAAGCGTTAGGTACGTTCACACCTACTTCTACTACAGTAGTGGAGACAAGTATATGCGTATTATTTTCAGCAAATTGCTTCATGATCGCTTCTTTTTCCTCAGGATGTAGCCTGCCGTGCATTAATCCCGCTTCATATCTCCCGGCATAATATAGGGCGAGCTGCGCGTGAACATCGATTGCATTTTGCACGTCGAGCTTGTCAGACTCCTCAATCAAGGGACAAATCACATAAGCCTGTCTGCCCTTGGCAAGTTCTTTTTCAATAAAACTTAAGATACGGTTCATCATATTTTCTTTAACCCAGTAGGTTTCAATCGGCTTTCGACCAGCAGGCATTTCATCAATAATCGAGACATCCATTTCACCAAATACTGTTATCGCAAGGGTTCTTGGAATCGGTGTTGCAGTCATAAATAATACGTCAGGACTTTCACCTTTTTCACGTAACACCCGTCTTTGCTGTACGCCAAAGCGATGCTGCTCATCCGTTATAACAAGTCCGAGGTGTTGAAAATCCACTTCGTCCTGTATTAACGCATGCGTCCCGACAAGCAGATCTATTTCACCCTGTTTGAGCTGTTCAAGCAGTAATTTCCTTCTTTTACCCTTTACTGAACTTGTCAGCAGCGCCACATTAACATCAGTATTAGCAAATAAGGCCGAAAGTGATTCAGCATGCTGTTCAGCAAGAATTTCCGTCGGTACCATCAGTGCACCCTGGTAGCCGGCAGTGATGACGGCATATAGTGCAATGGCAGCCACCACCGTTTTCCCTGATCCAACATCCCCCTGCAATAAACGGTTCATTCTAAAAGGTGAAGAGAGGTCAGAAAAGATTTCTTTTAACACACGCTTTTGTGCGTTCGTCAAAGGGAACGGCAGCTGATCAGTAAATACTCTCAGCTTTTCAGCGTCATATTCAAAATGAACGCCTTCCGACTGTTCTCTTTCAATTTTTCTTAACCCCTGCATTTTCAGCTGAAAATAAAAGAATTCCTCATAGACAAATCTTCTTCTTGCCTGCTTCATACTTTCGGGTGATGAAGGAAAATGCATCGCCTGAAGGGCTTCCTTACGATTGACCAATTTATATTTCAACATTAGCGCTTGCGGCAATGTTTCTGTGAGGTCATTGCTGTAAAGCTCAAGCGCTTGTTTAATAAATTTCCGGAGCGTCTTATTCGTCACGCTCCCTTTTAACGGGTATACAGGGGCGAATAATTCATCCTGGACCCCTTCCCCGAGCTTATAGGTTTGAGCTGTAATCAGCTGCCGCTGTCGGTCCCACTTACCGGTCACCGTGACTTTATCATGAAGATTGATTTTCTTTTTCAGATATGGCTGATTAAAAAAAGTTACCTTCACACTGTGCGGACCGGTTAACAGTCTGAAAGTCAGTCTTGATTTTTTCCGCCCATAAAATTGAAGGGCAGGTTCACTATGAACACTGCCTTCAACGGTTACGCGCTCTTCATGAGCAGCTTCTGATAAATCTTTCAGTCTGAAGTCATCATACCTGTATGGCAGGTAATTAATCAGATCTGATACTGTATTGATTCCCATATCTGCCAATTGTGAAGCAGTTTCTTCCCCGATGCCCTGAAGCACTGAAACTGATTTCAAAAGAGGATGATCAGGATTTTTTATCAAGAGAGAATCCAAAGATTTTCGCCTCCAGCTCCCGGCCGGTAGGTGTCGCTGCCAATCCGCCCTGAGCTGTCTCACGTAAGGCTACCGGCATTGTCTGGCCGATTTTATACATAGCATCAATCACTTCATCACAAGGAATTCTGCTTGTTACGCCGGCAAGCGCCATATCTGCAGCTACCATTGCATTTGCAGCACCCATTGCATTTCTCTTCACACATGGAACCTCTACAAGTCCTGCAACAGGATCACAGACAAGACCCAGCATGTTTTTAAGGGTGAT
Source organism: Jeotgalibacillus sp. JSM ZJ347 (assembly GCF_044383825.1). NCBI lineage: Bacteria > Bacillati > Bacillota > Bacilli > Caryophanales > Caryophanaceae > Jeotgalibacillus > Jeotgalibacillus sp. JSM ZJ347. The sequence continues at coordinate 804,161 of NZ_JBISEN010000001.1, forward strand.
CGCCATCGCTTCTGCACACTGCGCAGGTGTTCCGCCAGCCATTTCAGTGATTGCTGCAGCAGCCATTCCCGCTGCAGAACCTACTTCCGCCTGACAGCCGCCTGCTGCCCCTGAAATCGAAGCATTATTTGCTACAACAAACCCAAACGCCCCTGAAGTGAAAAGGAATCTGAGCTTTTCTTCACGTGTCGGATTCAATTTGTTCTGAACCGCAAAAAGTGTACCAGGCACAACGCCTGCTGACCCTGCAGTCGGTGTTGCACAGATTGTACCCATTGCCGCATTCACTTCATTCGTCGCAACCGCTTTACTAACCGCATCAAGTAACAGCTCTCCTGACAAAGATTTGCCGGATGCAATATAATTTTGAATTAATACTGCGTCACCGCCTGTCAGTCCGGAATGCGATTTAACACCTTTCAGTCCACGTTCGACCGCTTCCTCCATGACAGTCAGATTTCTATCCATTGTTTCAAATACTTCTTCACGCGTTTTATTGCGTACTTCCATTTCCTGTTCAATCATAATATCTGAGATTTTTTTATTGTGCGTTTCAGCCAGTTCAACCAGCTCTGCAACATTTCTAAACATATTAACCCTCCTGTAATGTAAGCGCTATCACTTTATTAATCAGTAATTTTTGTGACCTGTGTAACTTCAGGAAGCGCTTTTAGCTCTGTAAGTAATGCATCTTCTACATTCTGATCCACTTCAATGGTCATAAGTGCCATTTTACCAACATCCTGTCTTGATACATCCATTTTTCCTATATTCATCTTATGTCTGGCTAATACAGTTGAAACGGCAGCTACCGCTCCAAAACGATCTTCGTGAACAACCAGAATCGCAGGGTGATGACCTGTCAGGCTCAGTTCAAAGCCGTTCAATTCAATAATTTCAATTTTACCGCCGCCGATTGAAATACCGACAAGCTCCATTTCCCCGTCTTTATCTCCAAGCTTAATTCTCGCTGTGTTTGGATGGTCAGTCAGCGCTTCTTCTTCACGGATTTTAACACGAATACCTTTCTCTCTTGCAATCTTTTTCGCTTCAATAATCCGCTCATCGTCTGTCTCAAAATCCATGATGCCACCTATAATCGCAACATCTGTCCCATGCCCTTTATATGTTTTCGCGAATGATCCGTAAAATGAAATATTTGCCCATTCTGGATCTCTGCCAAAAAGCTCTCTAGCCATTTTTCCAATTCTGGCTGCTCCGGCAGTATGTGAAGATGAAGGTCCGATCATGACCGGTCCGATAATATCAAATACACTTTTGTATTTCATGGCTGTTCCCTCTTTCATACAGACAATTTTGGCACTTCAAAAAAATAGAAGGGCCGCGCCCTTCTATTTTCTCTTGTTTCAGCCTATTTTTCAATGTTCTTATTCGACTGATAAAATATATGAATAAAGCGGCTGTTTGCCGTTATGGATTTCTACTTCCACTTCCGGATAACACTCTTCGATAAATGCTTCGATTTTTGAAACTTCGTCTACTGGTGAATCCTCACCATACAGGACTGTGATGATTTCAGACTCTTCATCAATCATATGCTCAAGCAGTTTTTTCACCGTTTCAAAACGGCTGTTTCCTGATGTAACGATTTTACTCTCAGCGATTCCCATATGGTCATCTTTTTTAATTGAGATCCCATCAATCGAAGTATCACGGACAGCAAATGTCACCTGGCCTGTTTTTACATGCTGCAGCGCATCAGTCATTGTTTCTCCATTTTCTGCAAGCTCTGCAGAAGGATTGAATGCAAGAAGTGATGCCATTCCCTGAGGCACAGTTTTTGTCGGAACTACCACAGCTTCCATTTCTACTACCTCGGCTGCCTGCTCGGCTGCCATAATAATATTTTTATTATTAGGTAAAATGATGACACGTTCAGCATTTGATTCCTCTATTGCTTTTACAATATCTTCAGTGCTTGGGTTCATTGTCTGACCGCCTTCAATCACACCGGTCGCACCAATGCTCTTGAACAGTTCAGAAACGCCTTCACCCATTGCAACTGTAATGATTGCATACGGCTGCTTTTCTTTAGGCTTGGACGGCTTTTCAGCTGCGCGGTGACCTTCTCCGACGATTTCAGTATGCTGCTCACGCATATTTTCGATTTTCATTTTAATCAGGCTTCCATACAACTGTCCCTGCGAAAGTGCTTTCCCAGGCTCTTCAGTGTGTATATGTACCTTTGCTACTTCATCGTCAGAAATCACGAGCAGTGAATCCCCGAGTTCACTTAAGTCTTCACGGAATTTCATTTCATCATAAGGGTGATCCTGAAGCTTCTTCTCTTCAAACTTCACCATAAACTCAGTACAGTAACCAAATTCAATGTCTTCAGTGTTCATAAAGCCCTGCACTCCGATATGATGCTCTGCGCTGACAAGCTCGTCCATCGATGGAGAAGAAGGTGAATCTGAAATCTTCTCGCCCTTTAATTCTGCAAGAAACCCTTCATAGACGTGAACAAGTCCCTGTCCTCCGCTGTCTACAACGCCTACTTCTTTTAATACCGGCAGCAGATCCGGCGTACGCTTAAGTGATGCTTTGGCTTCTTCAAGCGTAATTTCCATCAGTTTTGTTATATCTTCTTCAGTTTCTGCAGCTTCAACTGCTTTCTTTGCAGCGTCCTTAGCAACCGTCAGAATTGTTCCTTCAACAGGCTTCATTACTGCTTTATATGCAGAAGCTACACCTGCATCAAGCGCTTCAGCGAAATCTTTTGCATTTAATACAGCTTTTGATTCAACTGATTTGCCAAACCCTCTGAATAACTGAGACAAAATAACACCGGAGTTCCCGCGTGCACCCATTAACAACCCTTTTGAAAGTGCAGTTGATACTTTACCAAGGTGATCTCCGGTGTTGTTTTTTACTTCTTTTGACCCCGAAGTCATCGAAAGGTTCATATTTGTTCCTGTATCCCCATCAGGCACCGGAAACACATTCAGTGCATCCACAGTATCTGCATGATTTGAGAGGCAGGCTGCCCCCTGTAGTACCATTCCGGCAAACGTATTGCCGTCTATCTCTTTTCTAATCACAAAACTTTCCTCCTATCACAGGTTCGTCACCCTGACTCCCTGAACAAAAATATTGACTGCTTCTACTGAAAGCCCAACAGTTTTATCAAGTGTATATTTTACTGATGACTGAACGTTGTGAGCAACTTCTGAAATCTTTGTACCATATCCCACAATTATATACATATCGATCGTTACTTTATCGCCATCCTGACGTACAATCACGCCACGGGTAAAATTTTCACGTCTTAAAATATCGGTGAGCCCGTCACGGATCTGATGCTTGGATGCCATTCCGACGATCCCGTAACATTCGATTGCTGCTCCACCGGCAACCATTGCAATGACGTCATTTGAAATATCAATTTGACCATATTTGGTAGTTAATTCAATCGCCATAGAGTGCTCCCCCTTTGAATACTGTTTTGGCTACAGATATTTTACTATACTACAGCTATGATTGAAAGATAAACAGTACTTATCGCGTTCCTGAACGTGTAAAGCAAAAAAACTTGATAGAACTTATTATTTTTATTGCATAAAGTAGTTCCTTGTGATAAATTAGATAAAGTGTGATTGACTAAGTGAAAGATTGAAACAATGTTTTCAGCTTCATTTGTTAGGAGGGGAATAGAATGGCAAAACAATGTGTTGTAACAGGTCGTAAAACACGTTCTGGTAACGCTCGTTCCCACGCAATGAACGCTAACAAGCGTACATGGGGAGCTAACCTTCAAAAAGTTCGTATTCTTGTTGATGGTAAGCCTAAGCGTGTTTGGGTTTCTGCTCGTGCTCTGAAATCAGGCAAAGTAGAACGCGTGTAATAAATGATGACAGTAAAAAGACCTGAAGATCATGATGATCTTCAGGTCTTTTTGATCTATGTGCTATGCTGTTCTCCTTCTAAATAGACTTAACACCCCTCTTACCATTCCTCCGAGCATTCTCGGCAGTTTGATTGAATAGAAGCGCATATGACTCCCTCCCTGCTAATCTCTGCTTCTTATCATCATTAATATGCCGTCTGCAAATGAAATAGAAGCAAAGTCATCAACAATTTCATTACTGAGTGTCAATGTCATGCCATATGTAATCAATTGCTGTTTGAGTGGATACTTTACACCTGAAAGTGTGAGGCCCTTTACCTCCGTAGTAAAGGGAATGAACGAAAGATACGGGTATTGATCATTTTTTTCCACTGTAAAACTTCCGGGCAAATGGCATGTCAGCTGATTATTTTCATCTTCTATTCTGATTGTATGAGGGTGCGTGAGCGCTGGATGTGATAACAGAAGCTGAATATTCCCAAAAAAATGATCCTGTCTTCCGCCAGTAACACCCAGTATTCTGATTGGCTGGTCCTTCTTAAGTGCCCAATTCAGCGCAATCTCCATATCTGTCATATCTTTCTCAGGAGGCTCCTCATGTATATGATTAACTTGTTGACGTATTAGATCCATCTCACTTGCAGTGACTGAATCAAAGTCCCCAAATGCGTATTCAGGCCGGATGTTTCTGTTCATCAGAAAAACAGTGCCGCTGTCTACCCCGATCCATTGACCGCTTTTATCCAATTTTTCAAACCACGTTTCATTTATTGGTCCGCCACCTAATAGATTAATCATACTCCCACACCTTTGTTTACATAATATTAATACAATAAACTAAAATAAAAATAATAAACGCACAGAGAATTCTCGGGAATCCCCTGTACGTTTATTCATTTACTTCGCAGCTTTTTTTAGTGACGAGATTGCCGCTTCACGGTCATTTTTGCCATAGACAAATGATCCTGCAACTGCAACATCTGCCCCTGCATTTGTACAAAGTGCAATTGTTTCATCCGTGACACCGCCATCAACTTCAATTTCGTAGTTATAGCGCTCTTTTGTTCTTATTTCATTCAATTCTTTTATTTTTGTCACTGTTTCTTTGATAAAGGTCTGCCCGCCGAATCCCGGGTTAACAGTCATCACAAGCACGAGATCAGCTTCACTAAGGCAATGCTTAACTGCTTCAACAGGTGTATGCGGATTGAGTACAATCCCCGCTTTCACACCCGCTGACTTGATTAATTGAATCGTTCTGTGAAGATGCTTGGTTGCTTCAGCATGAACAGAAATGATATCAGCACCTGCTTTAGCAAATAATTCTACATATCGCTCAGGCTGTTCAATCATAAGGTGCACATCGAGTGTCAGTGAAGTAACAGGTCTGATTGCCTCAACGACGAGTGGACCCATCGTAATATTCGGGACAAACATGCCATCCATCACATCTATGTGAATATAATCTGCACCTCCTTTTTCAACTTCCCGTACTTCATCACCTAATTTTGAAAAGTCTGCTGATAAAATAGATGGTGCGATTTTAACCATAGATCTAATACCTCGGCTTTCTGGATTTTATTTCTTCATAAAACTGCTGATAATGATCGTATCTATACTGCCTGATTTCACTTGACTCCACGTCTGATTTGACCGCACATTTCGGCTCATTCATATGAAGACAGCCACGGAATTTACAGCGTTCAGAGGCTTCTGCCATTTCCGGAAAGCAATCGGACAATTCTTCAAGCTCAAGCGCTGAGAATTCCAATGCACTGAAACCAGGCGTATCAGCTACAAAACCTTCACCTATTTCAATTAATTCAACATGGCGCGTCGTATGCTTTCCTCTGCCGAGTGAGCTTGAAATCTGATCTGTTTTTAATTCCAGATCAGGTCTTAAAGCATTCAGTATAGAAGATTTACCTACTCCTGACTGCCCGGCAAAAACAGTGACATAGTCGTCTAATATTGGTTTTAACAGCGCCATGCTCTCCTCCCATTTAGCTGAAGTTAAAATGACTTCATAACCGATTTTTCTGTAATCATCAGCAAATTGCTCAATTCTCTGTTGCTGCTCATCATTTAACAGATCGATTTTTGATATACAAATGACTGGTCTAATATGGTGGCTTTCAACAAGCACGAGAAACCTGTCCAGTAAAGATGTACTGAAGTCTGGCTCAACTGCTGAGAAAACCAGTACAGCCTGATCTACGTTCGCAATTGGCGGTCTGACGAGTTCATTTTTTCTGGACTGAATATCCAGTATATATCCTTCCTGAGCGTTATCCGCCTGATATTCGACGTAATCTCCAACAAGCGGAGTGATTTTATTTTTACGGAATATTCCCCGGCCTCTGCACTGGATGACTGAATCCTGATCTTTTACGTAATAAAAACCACTCAGGGCTTTCATAATTTTTCCTTCGGGCATACACACGCTCCTTTACTCATTTTCCTGATAGGAGATTGTATCTTCAAGATAGGTTTCCCCATTCCTTTTAATGCGGTACGAACCGCTGCTGCCTTCTTCAATCGTTAACCGGATATTACGTTCTGTGTCTTCTGTGATTGTAAATTCTTCAACCGGTTCATCCATTGAGTTATTTTTATCTTCAATGTAAATGGCAATGACCTGCTCCGGTAACTCAGGCGGGTCTTCTCCTTCTTCAGGCTGATCTTCCTCCTGAAGATACTCAATTGTTACGGGAATCACTACATTATTCACTGGTACCGGCGGAGCGCCTAGTGAAGTGACTATATTAATACTACCACCGACTTCCACCATTGTACCGGCTTCAGGATTTTGCGAGATCACTGTGCCGGCAGGGTAGTCACCAGAGTATTCTTCTCTTGTAATCGTTACACTGATTCCGTTTTCCTGTTCATACGCTGCGATTTCTTCAGCGGTATACCCTGTCAGGTCAGGCACTTCAGACTGCTCAGGACCCTGACTGATCACAAGTCTCATCACAGTGTCTCCAGGCACAACTTCTTCACCTTCCCGCGGGTCCTGTTCAAGAATCGTACCTTCTGCGGCATCATCATATTGCTCAGTCAGTTCAATCCTGAAACCTGCTTCACGAATCAGATCTTCTGTATTACTGAAGTTTCTGCCCACATACCCATCTACTTCAATTGTTTCTTTACCACTGCTGACAGTAAGATTAACAGCTTCTCCTTCGTCAACTGACCTTGTGGCTTTAGGCGAGCTCCTGAGGACGATATCTTCTTCAGTTTGTTCATTCGGTTCATAGGTCACTTCACCGACGGTTAATCCGGCTTCAGTGATGATATCTTCAGCGTCTTCAATATTTTCCCCTGTCACATCCGGAACCTGAACCTGCGCGGGGCCAAACATACCCATTGCAGCCATTACGCCTCCGCCTAATAAAAGAATAAATATGAGCGCCATAATCCACGGCCATTTCTTTTTCTTCTTTTTAGGCTTTTCTTTTTGTTTTTCAGGTTCATGTATTTTTGTGTCTTCTGAAGGCATCACATCCATACGATCCCTGATAATCGGTATTGCTTTTGTAGCTTCAAGATCAGGAGCCGGTGCAAATAGCGGCTCAGAAGCACGCTCAGGGTTCAGTACCGTTTTCAGATCATCTGTCATTTCATCAGCATTTGCATAGCGGTAGTGAGGATCCTTTGCTGCAGCTTTTAAAATGACATTTTCAAGACTCTGCGGAAGGTCCTGAATGACTTCAGATGGCCTTGGCAGATCACTTTGCAAATGCTTCAGCGCGATTGAAATCGGTGTTTCCCCTTCATATGGCAGTGTCCCTGTAATCAGTTCATACATGACAATACCGAGAGAATAGATATCTGATTTTTTAGAAGCAGTTCCTCCTCTCGCCTGCTCGGGTGAAAGGTAGTGAACCGTACCCATTACTGAATTAGTCTGAGTGATCGCCGTTGCGCTAAGCGCCATTGCAATACCAAAATCCGTTATTTTAATGTTACCTTCCTGATCAATCAATATATTTTGCGGCTTTATATCTCTGTGAATAATACCGTTATGATGGGCGTGTGCGATTGCAGAAGTCAGCTGAAGCATAATATGGATTGCATCATCAAGTGCAAGTGGTGAATGCTCCTGAATATACTGCTTTAGCGTCATTCCCTCGACATATTCCATCACTAAGAAGTAATAATCATCTTCATCACCAACATCGTACATGCTGACAATATTAGGGTGAGTCAGGCTTGTCGCGGATTGTGCTTCACGCTGAAACCGTTTAAGCATATTACCTTCACTGACATAATCCATCCGGAGCACTTTAACCGCTACATCTCTGTCGAGGATCATATCCCTGGCAAGATAGACATTCGCCATTCCTCCACTTCCGATGGATCTGAGCACTTTATATCTACCGCTTAACCGTTTACCAATCATAAGGATTCACCACCCTCTTCGTGCAGGGAAAATTTAACAGCTGCAAGAGTGATGTTGTCTTCTCCGCCATGATCGTTAGCCAGACGGATCAGGTGATCTGCCATCTCTTCAAGCCTCTCAGACTCAGCCGCAATCGCTCTGATTTCCTGCTCTGAAACTTTGTTTGAAAGACCGTCAGAGCATAATAATATGAGTGTTCCGTCTTCGGGAATAATCGTTTTAACAGAAGGTTCTGCTTTGTTTTTTGAACCGAGTGCTTTCAGCAGCAGATTTTTCTTGGGATGATGCTCTGCATCTTCCCTTGATATTTCACCCGATTGGACAAGTGCATTGACAAAAGAGTCATCTTCAGTCATTTGAATCACTTTTAATTGGTCGATGATATAACCCCTGCTGTCTCCTACATGAGCGATTGAGATAAAATCTTCTGTGCATAATGCAGCCACGAGCGTTGTGCCCATCCCGGCGCAGTCAGGATTTTGTTCAGCATACTGATAAAGTTCAGTATTTACTTCTTCTATGGTCTTACAAAGCCACTCTTCAGCAGCTCCTGCTCTAAGTTCTTCGTTGAGTTCATACCATTTTTTCTCTACGAGTTCCACTGCCATTTTACTCGCTACATCACCTGCCCGGTGGCCTCCCATTCCGTCTGCTACCAGGGCAAGAATTGAAGAATGGTTTTGAAATATGCCCCCTGAGTCTTCATTCAGCTTTCGTACTTTTCCACGATCGCTTTTAAAAACGGCTTCCATCCATCCACCTCGTTTATCTTCTGCTTTTAACTGTTCTTTTTAAACACTGCAATAAAAAACCCATCCCCGTCAAAATCCTGAGGGAAGATTTGAAGCATGTTGTTTTCTGCAAGGACTGAGATCTGCTCCGGCAGATGATCCGGTGCTGTCAGTGACATTTCAGGATGTTCAGCTAAGAACTTCTTCACAGTCCCCTCGTTTTCTTCTTTATCTACCGTGCAGGTACTGTATACAAGAATTCCTTCCTGTTTGAGACTGTTAACAGCAGCATGCAGCAGTTCCTGCTGGATACGTGAAAGTGATTCAAGGTCCTGTTCTCTTTTTGCATATTTGATATCCGGCTTTCTGCGTAAAACACCAAGCCCGCTACACGGGGCATCTACCAGAATCCTGTCGAATGTCTTTTCAGGATAACGTTCCTGCAGCTTGCGGCCATCCATTGCTTCGCCTTTCACATTACTCAACTTCAGGCGATCAGCATTCTCTTTAATCAGTTTAATTTTATGTTCGTGAAGATCAAGTGCGAGCACTTCTCCCTCATTATTTAAACATTCGGCAATATGTGTGGTTTTTCCTCCTGGCGCTGCACACATATCAAGAATTAATTCACCCGGAACAGGTGCTAAAGCATATGCAACAAGCATTGAACTCTCATCCTGAACAGTAATAAAACCTTCTTTATATGCTTGAGTATGCGCAATATTTCCTTTTTTGACACGTATGCCTGATGGGATAATCGGACTTTCAGATGCTTCTACACCTTCTTCTTCAAGAAGCTTCAACGCTTCTTCCCTGCTGATTCTGCTTGTATTCACTCTGGCTGTCTGAACAGGTGCAATCAGGTTTCTTTCACACATTTCTTTTGCCTTCTCGACGCCAAAGTGTGCAGCCCATCTCTTTACCAGCCACTCGGGGTGACTCGTTTCAATTGATATTTTTTTGATCGGATCCACTATCTCATCAACTGATCTGACGCCTTCACGCTGGATTGAACGTAGTACACCGTTTACCATGCCTGAAATTCCTTTATGTCCTTTTTTCTTTGCAATTTCAACTGCTTCGTGAATTGCAGCGCGTTCAGGTACGCGATCAAGATAGAGCATCTGATAAAGGCTTAATCTCAGCAAATTCTGAACCCAGCCTTCGACTTTCTTTTTCAGAAACGGTTCCAGAAAATAATCCAGCGTCATTTTACGCTGAATCGTCCCGTACGTAATTTCTGTAAGCAGTCCTGTATCTTTTTTACTGATCTCAAATTTTTTGATTGCATGGTTAAGCAAAAGGTTACTATAAGATTGATTTTTATCAATCTGATCCAGAATATGAAGTGCTGCTTCTCTTAATGAAAACTTACTCATACTGAACCTTCTCTCCAACCTGAATATTAGATCCGCGCATGAAATCAGCTGCGGCCATTTTCTTTTTGCCGGATGGCTGCAGTTCAGTTACAAGCACAGCTTCAGCGTCAGCTGTCGCAATTAAAAGCCCTTCACCATCTACACCGATAATTTCACCGGGTGCTCCGCTTCCTGTTGAAAGCTTTGCCTGCTGAATTTTTAACGGCTTATCTCTGAAAGTCGTATAAGCTGTTGGCCATGGATAAAGCCCTCTGATTTGATTAAAGACTTCTCTGCCCGGGCGGTTCCAGTCGATTTTTTCTTCTTCTCTTTTAATGTTCCAGGCATAAGTTGCCTGCTCATGATTTTGTTCCGTTCTATCTGCCTTCCCATCAATCAGTAAAGGCAATGTTTCTGATAACAGATCTGCGCCTGTTTCACTTAATTTATTGTGTAGTGAGCCAACATGATCTTCATCCGTAATTCCCACTTCCCGCTGGCTGATGATATCCCCTGCATCCAGTTTTTCAGCCATATACATAATCGTGATACCTGTTTTTTCATAGCCTCTGATAATGGCGTGATGAATCGGTGCGCCGCCTCTCAGTTCAGGCAGCAGAGATGCATGTACATTGATACAGCCAAGCTTCGGTGCATCAAGCAGTTCCTTAGGCAACAGCTGTCCGAAAGCCGCCGTAATAATTAAATCAGCTTCAAGTGCAATGATTTCTTTCAGTTCATCTGATCCTGAAAGCTTTTCAGGCTGAATCACTTTCAGGTCATGATTCAACGCTTCACTTTTAACAGGAGGAGGTGTCAGGACTTTTTTTCTTCCGACAGGTCTGTCAGGCTGTGTAACAACTGCCTTCACTTCGTATCCATCTGCAATGATTCTCTGCAGAACAGGAACTGAAAAGTAAGGTGTACCCATAAAAATTACTGAAGTCATTCCGCTTCCTCCTCTAACGCTTTAAGTTCTTCTTCTGTGACATAGCGCGTTACTTTTGAAGTAAATAAAACGCCATCTAAATGATCCGCTTCATGCTGGATTGCTCTTGAAAGATATCCGTCAGCTTCCATCACAAATGTCTTTCCGTTACGGTCCTGCGCTGACAGGACAATCTGATCTGTTCTTTTAACCTCTCCAAAGATACCAGGGAAACTCAAACATCCTTCCACATCAGTTTCTTCTCCTGCAATGTATTTAATTTCAGGGTTTATCATTTCTATCACACCTGACTCATCATCAAGATAAACGATGGCGATCCTTTCAGTGATCCCTGCCTGTGGTGCTGCAATCCCAATACCATCATGCTCCATCATGAGATCAAAAAGCTGGTCTAACGTATCGTGCAGTTTCTGATCAAATATCGTTACTTTACTGCACTTCTGTTCAAGTCTTTCATCAGGGTGTGTAACAATTTCAAATTTCTTCATATTTTCCTCCATCTTTTACATCATAATATAAGGCTGAACGTCTATATTGATCGATACAGCATCTTTACCTGTATCACTGTATTGATCAAGTATTTTTTTCAGCAGATTCTTCAGTTCCGGCTCATGCTTGTACTTAATGATGCATTGATACCGGTATTTATCCTGGATTCTGGCGATTGGTGATGCAACAGGACCCAATATAATCGACTGACTGGATAAACGGTTTTTCAAAATGTCAGCAATCTCATTACATACTCCTGCTGCCTTATTCACATTCTCATGGCTGAGCGTGATCAGTGAAATATAATAAAAAGGCGGGTATTGAGCAGCTTTACGCATCATCATTTCCTTTTGATAAAACCATTCATAATTTTGTGTTTTGGCCAGTTCAATCGAGAAGTGTTCAGGTGTATACGTCTGGATAATCACTTCACCCGGCAATTCATGTCTGCCTGCTCTCCCGCTTACCTGGGTTAACAGCTGAAATGTTTTTTCAGATGCCCTGAAGTCAGGGAGGTGCAGCATTGTATCTGCACTGAGTACACCCACAAGTGTAATATTTGGAAAATCCAGCCCTTTTGCGATCATCTGAGTGCCCAGCAGAATATCAGCTTCCCCCCGGCCAAATGCATCTAACAGTTTTTCATGGGAGCCTTTTTTTGAGGTAGTATCCACATCCATGCGGATTGTTTTGACATGCGGCATCAGTTTAAACAGTTCTTCCTCTACTTTTTGCGTACCTGTTCCGAAATATCTGATATGCTCACTTTCACATTCAGGACAAGTATTTGGCACATGCTCCTCATATCCGCAATAGTGGCATTTCATACTTTCTTTATATCTGTGATAAGTAAGAGAGACTTCACAGTGAGGGCATTGCATAACCGTTCCGCAGTCTCTGCACATGATAAAAGAAGAATAGCCTCTTCTGTTGAGAAAAAGAACAATCTGTTCCTTCCGCTCAATTCTTTTTTCAATTTCAAGCAGCAGATCCCTTGAAAACATTGATCTGTTTCCTTCACGCAACTCTTCACGCATATCAATAATCTTCACTTCAGGGAGATCCTGCTGATTCATTCTATATTCAAGCTCAAGCAGCTGATAATTCCCTTTTTTCGCTCTGGCAAAGCTTTCAAGTGAAGGTGTCGCACTTCCTAAAATCACAGGGCAACCATGTCTCATGCTTCTTTCAATCGCAACATCTCTCGCATGATACCTTGGTGAATCCTCCTGCTTGTAGCTCGTTTCGTGTTCTTCATCTATGATAATCACACCAAGCTTTTTAAACGGGGCAAAAATGGCTGAACGCGCTCCGACAACTACATTCACTTCACCTCTGTGGATCCTTCTCCACTCATCATACTTTTCCCCGACAGATAATCCGCTGTGCATCACAGCTACCTGATCCCCAAATCGTCCCTTAAAGCGCTGAACCATCTGGGGAGTCAGTGAAATCTCGGGTACCAGCATAATCGCCTGCCTGTCCTGCTTCAATACCTGATCGATTGTCTGTAGGTATATTTCTGTTTTACCACTTCCGGTTACACCATGCAGAAGAAAGGTCTGCTGCTTGTATTGATGTACTTTTTCAAGAATTGGTGTAATGGCTTTTTTCTGATCATCAGTAAGCGTAAAGTGATTCGTTTTTTCAAACGTTCTCTCAGCAAATGGGTCCCTGTACTGCTCACTGAAGATTTCTTTTAAGTACCCCTTATCAATCAATGTCTTAATAACGGCATTAGTCGTCCCTGCCGCTTCTTTCAGTTCAGCAACGGACATTTTCCCTTCATTCTGCTCGAGGAGATCCATAATTAATTTTTGTTTTTTTGCATTTGACGGAATCTCCCCGGAATGCTGTCTGTTGATTTCAACGAATCTTTTTTTCTTAACGTTCATTGATTGCTTCACAACGTATTTCATTTCAACTTTACGCTGTTTAATGAGCTGCTGCAGATCTTTAAGCGCCTGATGCTCATCAGCTGTTTTCCAGGTTAAAGGCGATTCCTTTTCAAATAGAGCGCTAATATGAGCTGGAATGTTGTCTCGATCCAGCAAATGGAAGAATTTATTATATTTCGCTTTCATCGCAGCCGGCAGCATGACCTGCAGTGCTGATATTCTGTAGCAAAGCGTCTGGTCAGTCAGCCATTCTGATAAAGACATTAATTCTTCATTTAATACAGGCTCTATATCTACGACTTCTTCAATCGGTTTCAGTTTTTTGACAGAAGATTCTTCTTTCACTTCTAAAATAAACCCCTGAATCTTCCTCGGCCCAAAAGGAACAACCACTCTGATTCCTTTTTGAACCACTGCCTGCAGCCGCTCTGGAACTGTATAATCAAACGTTCTGTCGATTTGTTTTGCAGGAACATCAACGATGACTGAAGCGATCATACAGATCTTCCTTTTAGTAACTGGTTGATTTCATTCATCAGTGCTTCAGCTACCTGCTCCTTTGTCTGCATCGGCAGTTCAGTTACTGTGCCATCTTTTCTGAAAAACGTAACCGCATTTGTATCTGTACCGAATCCTGCTCCATCAGTGAGAATGTTATTCCCCACAATGAGATCTGCATTTTTCTTTTCCAGCTTACGCATCGCATACGTTTCAAGCAGTTCTGTTTCAGCTGCAAAACCGATCAGGATCTGATGTTTTTTCTGCTCACCTAACGTTTTTAAAATATCCTTCGTCCGTTCAAATTCCACTGTCAGCGGACCGTCTTTCTTTTTCATTTTCTGGTCACTGGTTTCTGCAGGACGGTAGTCTGCAACCGCTGCACTTTTAATGACAATGTCAGCAGTCTCAAAATGTCTGATTACCTGCTCATACATTTCTTCCGCTGTTTCAACGTGAATTGTATTGACGCCTGCCGGAGGTGTAATAGAGACCGGCCCTGATACGAGCGTAACCTCTGCACCGGCTTCAGCTGCAACTTTGGCAATGACATAGCCCATTTTCCCGGAGGAATGATTGGTAAAAAAGCGGACCGGGTCTATTTTTTCACGCGTTGGGCCTGCTGTTATAACCACCTTTTTGCCTTTTAAGGGCTGTGTGCTTTTCCGTTTAAAATAAGTTGCTATGATTTCAGTAATTTTTTCAGGTTCCTCAAGTCTGCCTTTTCCTACATATCCGCATGCTAAAAACCCTTCAGAAGGTTCAATGAAACGGACACCGCGCTCATGAAGTGTTTCGATGTTTTTTAATACAGCAGGGTGACTGTACATATGAACATTCATCGCAGGAGCTGCCCATACTGGTGCAGTTGTAGCGAGTAACGTTGTGGTGATCATGTCATCTGCAATCCCATTGGCAAGTTTTCCAAGAACGTTAGCTGTTGCGGGTGCGATAACGACGAGATCTGCCCAGTCTGCCAGATCGATATGCGCAATCTTGGCTGAATCCTTTTCATCAAATGTATCATAATATACATCGTTTCTTGACATTGCCTGGAATGTAAGTGGTGTGACAAATTCCATCGCACTTTCTGTCATGATTACTTTCACATTAAAGCCCGCCTGACTTAATTTGCTTGTCAGTGCGACCGCTTTATATACAGCGATTCCCCCTGATACACAAAGGAGTATATTTTTCTTCACCAATGCAGCCATCTCCCCATTAAATAGATACTTCCATTATGAACGAAAAAACAACATTTTTCACTCAACAGGTATGAATCTTTATAAAAGTGTTGTGTACTTTGGCTGAGATTTCCGCTTCAGGGGAACGCTTCCCCCGTGGTTTTGTCTCAAGCCTCGCTTTGCGGGGTCTCAGCTTCCGTTCATATCCCGGTGTAGTCGCCCCATTACGCTTCCATCTCTGCTGTGCAAATATTTATATTTATCTTTTACTTGAATACAAAAAAGAAAAAACAACCGGCAGCGGCTGTTTTTTTCTGTTGATCTTATTTTTCGTCTTCGTAGAGAATGCCTTCCTGCGGCTTTTTCATGACAAGCTGCCCTGCTGCAATTTCTTCAAGGGCCTGACCGACGAATTTTACTGAGTGATAAGAGTCGAGTGAACCTTTATCACCTTTTTCCTGCATATTACGCGCGCGCTTTGCGGCCACGCTTACTAATGAATATTTAGAATCAATATTTTTTCTTAATGAATCAGATGATGGGTATAACATATTATTCGACCTCCAGCATTTTTTTATAGCGGGCTTCAACCCGTTCTCTTTTAAGATGTTCTGCCATGACAATTGCGTTGATCCGCTCACATGCGTTTTCTACATGATCGTTTTCTACAACGTAATCATACAGATTCATCATAGAAAGTTCTCTTCTTGCAGCCTCCACACGGGTTTTAATGACATCGTCACTTTCCGTCCCGCGTGTTACAAGGCGTGTTTCAAGCTCTGAAAGGCTTGGCGGTGCAAGAAAAATAAAAAGTCCTTCAGGAAACTTTTCTCTTACCTGCTTAGCGCCTTCTACTTCAATTTCAAGAAATACGTCTTTTCCATTATCAAGTGTTTCTCTCACATAATCAACAGGTGTTCCGTAATAGTTCCCTACATATTCTGCGTATTCAAGAAGCTTGTCCCGCTCTATTAGTGCTTCAAACTCTTCTCTTGTTTTAAAGAAATAATCTTTTCCATCAATTTCTCCTTCGCGTGGAAGTCTTGTTGTCATGGAAACAGAATATTCATATGCTGTGTTCTCTGCTGAAAATAATTCTTTTCTAACTGTACCTTTACCGACTCCTGAAGGACCGGACAGCACAATCAGTACGCCTTTTTCTATCATTTTTACCCTTCTTCCTGACTATCATCTTTATCTGTAAAACGGGATGCCACCGTTTCCGGCTGGACTGCGACAAGTATGACGTGATCACTATCCATGATCATGACAGCTCTGGTTCTGCGTCCGTATGTTGCATCGATCAGCGTTCCTCTTTCCCGTGCATCCTGTACAAGCCTTTTAACAGGTGCAGATTCAGGACTGATGATTGTGATGATGCGATTGGCAGACACGATATTCCCAAATCCGATATTGATTAACTTTATTGACATCCCTGACACCCCTTAATCGATTTCACTCAATATTTTGAACCTGTTCCCTGATCTTCTCGAGAATAGATTTCATGTCAATCACAGCAGCAGCTACATCCTCATCCCCGGCTTTGGATCCAACCGTGTTCACTTCACGGTGCATCTCCTGAGTGAGAAAATCGAGTCTTCTGCCGATTGGTTCATTTTTGCTGAGCGCATTTTCAAATTGTTTGATATGACTGAGCAGTCTTGTGAATTCCTCCGTCACATCTGCTTTATCTGCAAATATTGCTACTTCTGTCAGCAGTCTGCTCTCATCCACGCCATTTGTATACTCTCTGATCGTTTTTTCGAGACGATCTTTATATTTTTTTGATACATCCGGAGATCGTTCCATTGCATACTCGACATTTTGCTTTAATGATTGTACTTGATATCGCAGCTCGTTTTCAAGCTCTTTTCCTTCATTTGTCCGCATATCTGAAAGCTTTCCACATGCTTCTTTTAATGCAGTCAAAATGACGTCGTCTGCTGAATGTTCTTCTTTTATTTCAACCGCAGTAAATGCGTCTGTCTGTTTCAGCAGATCCCTGACACGCAGGTCTTCTTCAATGCCGTATCTCTCGGCGGCATCTTTTACAAACTGCGTATAGGCATCAAGCAGCTCCCAGTCAACGAGTAGCTTATGACTGTTGGGCTTTTCACTTTCTACTGATATATAAACATCCACTTTACCACGCTTTATGTATGAAGAGATGATTTTTTTTACTTTTTCTTCAGTTTCTGCATACATTCTCGGCATTTTAACCGTACATTCATGGAAACGGTGATTAACTGATTTGATCTCTACCGTTACGGCCAGAAGCTCCTGCCTTGCTGTTCCTCTTCCAAATCCGGTCATACTTTTTGTCATCTCGTAAATCACCTGCTTATCTCTTTCAATGTACTTCATTATAGCATACAGACCATCTGAAAAGATGATAAGATGGGACAGAAGATAAAGAAAGACGGAAAGAGGGATTTGTATGTCATTCGATGGATTATTCACAAGAGCCATCACAAAAGAATTAACCGATCAATTAGACGGTGGCCGGATCAGCCGGATTCATCAGCCCTATCAGAATGAATTAATGATGGTCATTCGTGCACAGGGTAAAAATCACAAACTGCTTCTCTCAGCCCACCCTTCTTACTCCAGAATTCAGTTAACTGAAGAGCAGTATGATAATCCTTCAGAACCACCTATGTTCTGCATGCTTCTTCGTAAGCATTTAGAAGGTGCTATCATTGAATCCATCAGTCAAAAAGATATGGAACGGATCATTGTGTTTGAAGTAAAAGGACGTAATGAAATTGGAGATATCTCTTATAAGCAATTAATAGTAGAGATTATGGGCAGACACTCGAATATCATATTAGTTGATAAGGAACGCAATATGATTTTAGACAGTATTAAACACTTAAATCCTTCTGTGAATCGTGCGAGAACGATTCTGCCTGGCGCTGATTTTGAATGGCCGCCTGAACAGAACAAGTTAAACCCATTTGAAGTAAATGAAGAGTTATTCTTAAGAACGATGGACTGGAACAGCGGAAAGCTTGATAAACAGCTTGTACAGCATTTTGCAGGATTCTCTCCTTTATTTGCAAAAGAAGTGATTGAACGTGCAGGACTGACAGAGAAAAAGCGTGTATTTGACGCCTTCGGCGAGCTGCTTGACCGAATGAAGGTTCACGATTATGAACCTGCTTTTATGCAGCAAAACAATAAAGATTACTTTTATCTGTATCCGCTCAAACAGCTGAAGGATGCAGAGAGCCAATCATATCCATCAATCAGCCAGCTCCTTGATCGCTATTACTTTGGAAAGGCCGAACGTGACCGTGTCCGTCAGCAGGGACATGACCTCGAGCGTTTTATTAAAAATGAAAAAGATAAGAACGTATTAAAAATAAAAAAGCTGAATAAAACGCTCGATCAGGCAGCAGAAGCCGGAAAATATCAGCTGAGCGGCGAGCTGCTCACTGCTAATATTTATGCTATTGAACGTGGAATGTCTGAAGTGGAAGTGCTGAATTATTATGAAGAAGACTCTCCGCAAGTCACGATTAAGCTTGATCCGCGTAAAACACCGTCAGAAAATGCACAGTGGTATTTTACAAAATACCAGAAAGCAAAAAATGCGGTAGATATCGTTAAAGAGCAGATTGAGATTGCTGAAAAAGAAATTCAGTATTTTGACCAACTGATGCAGCAACTCGATTCAGCTTCACCATCAGATCTTGAAGAGATAAGAGAAGAGCTTGCTGAAGAAGGTTATATGAAAGCAAAGAAACAAAAAAAGAAAAAATCAAAACCGCAAAAGCCTGTACTTGAAGAATATATTGCAAGCAACGGTACTTTGATTCTCGTTGGTAAGAATAATAAACAGAATGATTATCTGACAAATAAGGCTGCAGGAAAAGATGAGATCTGGCTTCATACAAAGGATATTCCGGGTTCACACGTTGTGATTCGGGATAAGGAACCTGATGAGGAGACAATTTTAGAAGCAGCTAAAATTGCAGCGTATTTCAGTAAGGCGAGGGCTTCAAGTTCGGTGCCTGTTGATTTTACAAAGATCCGTCATGTTAAAAAGCCTAGCGGTTCAAAGCCAGGCTATGTGATTTATGAACAGCAGGAAACGGTGTATGTAACGCCTGATGATGAATTGATCAGACGTTTAAAAAAATGAACTTTTTATAACCGCTGAGCCTTTCCGTGGAGGACTACGCTTTCCTGCCCCCGGACGGTGAGCTTCCTCAGGCTCCGCCTTGCGGGATCTCACCTGCCCTTTCCGGGGCAGGAGTCTTCGTCCGCAACGTAGAGGCTCAGCTAACTTTTCTTTATAACTTAACATTTAATTAATACACCCACTATAAATCAAAACTCACTCTTCCATTTCGCCAGCTCTGTCACCTGATCTTTGCTGATATAATTCATCTCTTCAGCTTGCTCAATCAGGGTGTCAAAGTCGGTGATTGTGTAGCAAGGGACACCCGCTTCCTTGAATTGCTGCTCTGCTTTTTTGAAGCCATATGTAAATAATGCGGCAACCCCTAATACTTCGATCCCCTGATCTTCCAGTGCTTTTACAGCGTCAATACTGCTTCCGCCTGTTGAGATTAAATCTTCTATGACCACTGCCTTTTTACCCGCTGTCACTTTCCCTTCAATCTGATTCGTCTTCCCATGTTTTTTAGCAGAAGAGCGCACGTAATTCATTGGCAGATTCATTCTTTCACTGACCCATGCAGCATGCGGAATTCCAGCTGTTGCTGTTCCTGCAATGATGTCTGCTTCAGGGAAGTTTGTTTTGATCAGCTCTGTCAGCTGGTCTGCAGCGAAAGATCTGATCTCAGGATAGGACATGATTAACCGGTTATCGCAGTAGATTGGTGATTTGATACCTGATGCCCAGGTGAACGGGTTTTCGGGATTTAATTCCACCGCTTTTATTTCAAGCAGATATGCTGCCAATTGTTTATTCATCAGTCCCGCTCCATTCTTTTTTAATTTGATGATAGCTCTGAACAGGATTTTCGCTACCTGTAATGGCTCTTCCTACAACGATTGCCGATGCGCCGAGCTGTGCGGCTTCTGCAGGAGTCGCTGTGCGGACCTGGTCATTTGCAGAGATCCCTTCCGGCCGGATACCCGGCGTAATGTAATGAAAATCTGTTCCGAGCTCGTTAACTAAGTGTCTGCAATCTGTAGCTGCGCACACGACGCCATCGAGCCCCGCCTTTTTTGCGAGTGCAGCGTAATGCTGAACTGAATGAATTAGTTCACCCTGAATCTGCTGCTCGTTTTGCATCTGCTCCTGTGATGTGGAGGTAAGTTGAGTAACTGCAATAATGACAGGTCTTTTTCTGTTTTCAGCCCCTTCATATAAGCCTTGAACTGCAGCTTCCATCATTTGAAGCCCGCCGGCTGCGTGAACATTCACGAGGTCTACATCAAGTGCTGCAAGCTGCTTCATCGCTTTTTGCACGGTCGTAGGAATATCATGCAATTTCAGATCTAAAAAGATTTTGTGACCCAACAATTTTATGTCTCTGATGATCGAGGGACCGCTTTCATAAAACAGTTCCATTCCCACTTTGACGAAAAGTTGTTCATCAAACTGTTTCAGAAAGCTGATTGCTTCTTCACCGTTTAAATCAAGCGCGATAATTGGCAGTTTCTCCAACTTTCCAGGACCTCCCTTTAAGATCTAAAATATGTTCTGCTCCAAGTTCATCCAGTATTTCCGGGAGTTCTTCAATGATTTCTTTGCAGACAAACGGATTCACAAAGTTTGCAGTACCCACTGCAGCAGCACTTGCGCCGGCTGAGATGAAATCAATCACGTCCCACGCTGAGCTGATACCGCCCATTGCAATAATTGGAAGAGATGATACCTGACTGACTTCATACACCATGCGGAGTGCAACCGGTTTGATTGCGGGGCCTGAGAGTCCGCCTGTTTTATTTGCAATGATAGGTTTACCTGTTTTGTGATCAAGACGCATGCCGACGAGTGTATTGATCATTGTCAGACCGTCCGCACCGCCTTCTTCTACAGCGAGCGCCATTTCGGAAATATTTGCAACGTTTGGTGACAGCTTGACATAAACAGGGACCGAGGAAACTGCTTTGACTTTTTCAGTCAGGTCTCTGGCAACTTGCGGATCTGTTCCAAATGCAATACCGCCTTCTTTTACGTTCGGACAGGAAATGTTCAGTTCTAGCGCTTTTACGTTATTCACCTGTGAAATCTTTTCTGCTACTGCAGCATAATCTTCAGTCATTGACCCTGCTACGTTTGCAATCACCGGCAAATCATATTGTTCCAGCCAGGGGAGCTCGGTGCTGATTACTTTTTCAAGCCCGGGATTTTGCAGACCAATGGCGTTCAGCATACCGGATGATGTTTCTGCTACACGCGGAACCGGGTTACCAAGCCTCTGTTCCAGGGTGGTCGCCTTCACCATGATCGAACCGAGCAGACTTAAATCATAAAACTGACTGTACTCACGACCGAAACCAAAGCAGCCTGATGCCGGCATCACCGGATTTTTTAATTCCAGCCCAGGTAAACTGACATTAAGCTTATCCATATACCAACTCCCCCTTTCTGAAGACCGGTCCGTCTGTGCAGACTTTTTTGTATAGTTCAGGTCCATTTACTGTACATACACATGCAAGACACGC
Source organism: Jeotgalibacillus sp. JSM ZJ347 (assembly GCF_044383825.1). Classification (NCBI taxonomy): domain Bacteria; kingdom Bacillati; phylum Bacillota; class Bacilli; order Caryophanales; family Caryophanaceae; genus Jeotgalibacillus; species Jeotgalibacillus sp. JSM ZJ347. The sequence goes on from NZ_JBISEN010000001.1 coordinate 826,189, forward strand.
GCCGATCCCGCAGCCCATCCTCTGTTCCATGGAGATGAACCCCGGTATATCATCGAGCTGTTTTTCCACCGCACCAAGCATCGGGACAGGACCACATGCATAAAACACATCTGCCTGCAGGTTAAACGCCCTGATCGCATCAGTTACAAATCCATTAGTACCGTAAGAACCATCTGCCGTAGTGATGTAAACTGAACCAAGCGCTTTAAACGCTGATTCGTAAAAGACAGTTTCTTTTGATTCAAATCCGAGTACATGTATCACTTTAAACCCTTTATTCTTTAACTGCTTTGAACATTCATAGAGAGGCGGGACGCCAATTCCGCCTCCAATTAATATAGCTGTTTTTCCTTCTGCGCCATCGACCGGGAAGCCGCTACCGAGCGGCCCCATGACATCAATTTCATCTGTTTGATTGGTCAGTTCTCGCGTACCGAGTCCTGACGCTCTGTAGATCAGTGTCATTGTCTGTTGCTCTTTATCATAAGACGAAATACTGATCGGTCTTCTTAATAGCGGATCATTGGCTGTATTTACTTTAATATGGACAAATTGTCCCGGCATGGAAATTTCATTCACTAAAGTACCTTTCAGCTTCAGCTCATAGATGTTTTTTGCAATTTCGGTCTGCTTTTCAATTTTCATTTTTTCAACTTTGATCATACAAGTGCTACCTTTTTCACAGGGCTCATTGGTGCCATCGTAAAGTTCATCGACTCCAATACGCGCAGCATCGCTTCTGCTGTATCGAGTGAAGTCAGACAAGGCACACCATTTTCTACAGATTCACGGCGGATTCTGAAGCCGTCTCTTGCTGGCTGCTTGCCTTTTGTCAGTGTATTCACAACAAGCTGGATTTCTCCAGACTGAATTCCGTCAATCAGCGTTTTCCCCTGCTCACCGATTTTATTAATTGGCTCAGCAGGTATGCCTGCTTCTCTGAAGGTCTGAGAAGTTCCTTCAGTAGCAAGGATGTGGTAGCCGAGACGGTGGAATCTTTCAGCGAGCATTGTTCCAGCTTCCTTATCCTTATCCGCTACTGTCAGCAGAACTGACCCGTGATGTTTAATATTCATCCCTGCTGCAGTTAAGCCTTTGTACAGGGCCTTCTCAAGCGTTTCATCCTTTCCGATTACTTCCCCTGTTGACTTCATTTCAGGTCCAAGTGTAATATCAACGCGCTTCAGCTTGGCAAATGAGAAGACTGGTACTTTCACGTACACCCCGTCTTTTTGTGGAACAAGTCCTGTATTAAAACCGAATGAACTGATCTTCTCCCCGAGAATTGCTTTCATTGCCATATTGGCCATTGGAATGCCCGTTATTTTACTCATAAAAGGAACAGTACGGCTTGACCTCGGGTTTACTTCGAGTACAAAAATCTCACCCTTAGATATGACATATTGAATATTGATTAATCCTTTTATATTCAACCCTTTTGCCAGACGGATCGTGTAGTCTTCAAGCGTTGCAATCTGTTCTTCAGTCAATGACTGCGGCGGGTATACGGCAATGGAATCCCCTGAGTGAACACCTGCACGTTCAATGTGTTCCATGATTCCCGGAATACAAACTGTCTCACCGTCACTGATTGCATCGACTTCAATCTCTTTACCAGTCAGGTAGCGGTCGATCAGGACAGGATGTTCAGGGCTTGCTTTGACTGCAGTATTCATATATTGACGAAGCTCTTCTTCATGATAGACAATTTCCATCGCGCGGCCACCGAGTACATATGACGGACGGACAAGTACCGGATAACCGATCTCACCGGCAATCACGACTGCCTGCTCTTCTGATACAGCTGTTTTACCTTCAGGCTGAGGAATACCAAGGTTTTTAAGTGCTTTTTCGAACTGATCTCTGTTTTCTGCGCGGTCTACATCCTCAAGTGAAGTACCAAGAATTCTCACACCTCTTTTTGATAGGCCGTCTGCTAAGTTAATTGCTGTCTGACCGCCGAATTGAACAACAACTCCTTCCGGCTGTTCAAGATCAATAACATGCATAACATCTTCAAGCGTTAATGGTTCAAAATAAAGCTTGTCGGAGATCGAGAAGTCTGTAGACACTGTTTCCGGATTACTGTTAATCACAATTGCTTCATAACCCGCTTCTTTAATGGCCCACACTGAATGAACCGTTGCATAATCAAATTCTACACCCTGTCCGATTCTAATTGGACCCGACCCGAGTACGACAACTTTTTTGCGGCTGCTGACAACTGATTCATTTTCATCTTCATATGTTCCATAAAAGTATGGTGTTTCAGATTCAAACTCAGCAGCGCATGTATCAACCATTTTATAGACAGGTATAATGCCTTCTGCTTTTCTTCTGTTATAGACATCTTCTTCAGATACGTTCCAGAGTGCGGCAATTGTTTTATCGCTGAATCCCATTCTTTTTGCTTTATACAAAGTATCGTATGACTGATCTTCACGGAGATCTTTTTCATACTGGACAATCTTGTTCATCTTATGAAGGAAAAAGTGGTCGATTTTACTCCAGTCATGAATTTCTTCAGTCGATACACCCATACGGAGTGCTTCACCGATATAAAACAGACGCTCATCTCCTGCTTTTCTAATGCGGCGCTCAACCCATTCAGGATCGTTTTGCTCGATCTCGAGATGGTACACATTATTTTCGAGTGAACGGACTGCTTTTAAAAGCGACTCTTCAAGCGTTCGTCCGATTGCCATGACTTCTCCTGTTGCCTTCATCTGAGTACCAAGGTTACGCTTGGCAGCTTCAAATTTATCAAATGGCCATCTTGGAATCTTTGTGACTACATAATCAAGTGCCGGCTCAAAGCAGGCATATGAAGTACCTGTCACAGGATTAATCATTTCATCAAGCGTCAGCCCCGTTGCAATTTTTGCTGCCAGCTTGGCAATCGGATAGCCTGTTGCTTTTGATGCGAGTGCAGAAGATCTGCTGACGCGCGGATTCACTTCGATGATGTAGTATTGAAAGCTGTCAGGATCGAGTGCAAGCTGTACGTTACAGCCTCCTTCAATGCCGAGCGCACGGATAATTTTAAGTGAGCAGTCTCTGAGCATCTGATATTCTCTGTCGCTTAACGTCTGGGAAGGTGCCACAACGATCGAATCCCCTGTGTGAATACCGACCGGATCAATATTTTCCATATTACATACAACGATTGCATGGTCGTCTTTATCACGCATCACTTCATATTCAATTTCCTTGAAACCTGCGATGCTTTTTTCAAGAAGACATTGTGTGACAGGGCTGTATTTCAAGCCGGAACTGACCACTTCAATCAGTTCTTCTTCATTGTTACAAATACCTCCGCCTGTACCCCCAAGTGTAAATGCAGGACGGACAATAACCGGATAGCCAATTTCCTGGACAAAAGCATACGCTTCATCAAGATTATGAATAATTTCACTTTCCGGAACAGGCTCATTCAATTCATTCATCAACCTTCTGAAAAGGTCTCTGTCTTCTGCCTGCTGAATCGCATCCAGCTTTGTTCCAAGGATCTCCACGTTACACTCTTCAAGGATGCCGCTTTCAGACAGTTCAACTGCCAAATTCAACGCAGTCTGACCGCCAAGTGTCGGCAGAAGTGCATCAGGTCTTTCCATTCTGATGATTCTGCTGATGAACTCCACCGTTAAAGGCTCCATATATACTTTATCTGCAATTTCAGTATCAGTCATGATGGTTGCAGGATTCGAGTTCACCAGTACCACCCGATATCCTTCTTCTTTCAGCGCAAGACAGGCCTGTGTGCCTGCATAGTCAAACTCAGCTGCCTGTCCAATAATAATTGGACCGGACCCGATCACTAAAATGGTTTTAATATCAGTACGCTTAGGCATATTGAACTTCCTCCTTCTCCATCATCTGAATAAAGCGGTCAAATAATTCATTTGCATCCTCAGGGCCCGGTGAAGCCTCAGGGTGATACTGCACTGAAAATGCTGCGTGATCTCTGTGCGCAATCCCTTCTACCGTGCCGTCATTTAATGCTTTATGTGTCACAATAAAATCTGTTGTCAGCAGTGAATCTTCATCTACTGCGTAGCCGTGGTTTTGTGCAGTAATGGCTACTTTCCCTGTTTCAATATCCTTTACAGGGTGATTCGATCCACGATGACCGAATTTCAGTTTGAATGTGTCTGCTCCACCCGCAAGTGCGAGCAGCTGGTGGCCAAGACAAATACCAAAGATCGGCACTGTTCCTACCAGTTCTTTTACTGTCTGTACTGATTCAGGCACTGATTTCGGGTCGCCGGGTCCATTTGAAAGCACAACTCCATCCGGATGCAGTCTTAGTATTTCTTTCGCTGAAGTGTGATAAGGAACCACGATCACATCACACTGTCTGCGATTTAATTCTCTTAAAATCCCGTGCTTCATTCCGTAATCCACAACCACTACACGCTTGCCTCTCCCTGGACTCGGGTAAGACGATTTTGTCGATACACGGCTCACCTGATCTGTTGCAAGTTCTGATGATGAAAGCTCAGCTACCACTTGATCAATATCAGCCGTTTCTGCGCAGATTCTGCCTTTCATCGTACCGTAGCTCCGGATCCGCTTCGTCAGTCTTCTTGTATCAATACCCGAAAGACCTGGAATTTTCTTTTCCTTCAGCAGATCATCAATGCTTGCTTCACTTCTGAAATTCGATGGCAGATCGCACGCTTCACGGACGATCAGTGCTTTTATATATGGATGAATCGATTCAAAATCATCTCTGTTAATGCCGTAATTTCCGATCAGCGGATATGTCAGCACAACCATCTGCGCACAATAGGATGGATCCGATAGAATTTCCTGATAGCCCGTCATGCCTGTATTGAATACTACTTCACCTTCAGCATCTCCCATCCAGCCGAAGCCTTCCCCTTTAAATACTGAACCATCTTCTAAAATTAACAGTTTATTTGTCATACGAGCTCCTCCTGAAATACAATTTTTCCTTTGCTGATTGTCATGACCACTTTTCCACTTACCTGATCTCCGTTAAATGGTGTATTCTTTCCTTTTGACTGAAAGCTTTCAGCGTCAATTTCGCTTTTTTCATACAGATCGAGCAACACCAGATCTGCGTCAGCGTTTTCAGTGAGTGTGCCTGCGTTCAGTCCAAATACAGCTGCAGGTTTTACTGAAAGCCATTCAATCAGTTGATTAATCGTCCAGCGGCCGGTTTCTACAAATGCTGTGTTTAAAAGCTGGAATGCTGTTTCAAGCCCGGTAATGCCAAACGGTGCTCTCAGCATTCCTTCCGCTTTTTCCTCATCCGCATGGGGTGCATGGTCTGTTGCAATAAAATCCAATGTGCCTTCTTCAAGTCCTTCAATCAGTGCCTGCTGGTCTTCTTTAGAACGGAGCGGCGGGTTCATTTTATAATTTGCATCGTTACCAGGTATTGCTTCTTCATTTAACAGAAGGTGATGAGGTGTCACTTCAGCTGTCACCTTTACTCCAGCCTTTTTAGCGTCACGAATGACTCTGACTGACTCTTTCGTTGAAACATGACAAACGTGATAGTGACAGTCCGCTGCTTCAGCCAGCAGGACATCACGTGCAATCTGTACTGATTCACACACTGATGGAATGCCGGGCAACCCTAGTTCTTCTGAGCGTTTTCCTTCATGCATACATCCGCCATGTATCAGGCTGTTATCTTCACAATGGGCAACCACTGCTTTTCCTAACTTTGATGCTCTCTTCATAACCTGAAGCATCTGATCAGCACTTTGAATGCCTACTCCATCATCTGTAAAGGCAAATGCTCCCTGTGCTGCAAGTGCTTCTAAATCATTAATTTCTTTTCCTGCAAGGTTCTTTGTAATTGACGCATAAGGCAATACAGGAACCAGTGCATCCTGTTTGATTTTATGCTGAATATATTCAAGTGTTTCTATGTCATCAGGTACCGGTCTGGTATTTGGCATTGCACATACAAGCGTATATCCTCCGCGCGCTGCTGCCGCTGTTCCTGTTTTAATCGTTTCTTTATGTTCTCCACCAGGCTCTCTCAAATGTATGTGAACATCTGTAAACCCGGGTGAGAGCACTTTACCGGAAGCTTCAATAACCTCCTCATTATGTAAAGGTGAACACTCACCAATTGACTGTATAATGCCTTCAGAGATTCTAACGTCTGTAACCCCATATCCAAACACGTCTGCACCTTTAATTAATAAGTTCATGTTTTGTCTCCTCTCTTTTTGCAAGCACATATTGCAGCATAGCCATTCTTGTTATAACCCCGTTTTTCATCTGCTTAAAAATACGTGACCGGTCGCATTCAACCAGCACATCTGCAATCTCGACTCCCCGGTTTACTGGTGCAGGATGCATAATGATGCTGTTCTTTTTCATCTTTTTCTCTCTTTCAACGGTCAGTCCATACTGATTGTGATACGCCTCTTTTGTGAAGTTTTCTCCGAACGCATGCCGTTCATGCTGCACACGCAAAAGCATGACAACATCACTTTCTTGTACCGCCTGATCCATTTCAATAAAAGAGATCTCTTCCATTTCAGGATCCCGCCATGCAACTGGTCCTGAAAAGCTTACATTCGCACCTAGTCTTTTCAGTGCGTACGTGTTTGAGCGTGCTACACGGCTGTGTCTGATATCCCCTGCAATCGTCACATTCAGACCCTTAAAGCCGCCAAATTCCTGATAGATCGTCAGCAGGTCAAGCATACACTGGGACGGGTGATGCCCCATTCCGTCTCCTCCATTAATGAGTGAGGTTGACACTTTATCTTTCAGTGCATCAAAGTACCGTTCTTCACTGTGCCGGATGACTGCAACATCAACTCCAATTGCTTCAAGTGTTTTAACTGTGTCATACAGCGACTCACCCTTACTGATTGAAGCGGTACCTGCATCAAATGACAGAACGTTCATCCCTAGCTTTCTCTGTGCCATTTCAAAGCTGCACTTTGTTCTTGTGCTGTTTTCAAAAAACAGATTAACTGCGTAGAGGTCCGGTCTTGGCAGCGGCTTATGTTTTTTTAGTGCTTCAGCCTGGTGAAGTACCTCATAAATATCATCAATTGACAGTTCATCAAGCGTAAGAAAATGCATGTTTGAACCTCCTTGTTTTAACTTGCGTTGTCCGCGAATGATTTTCGCTCGGTAATTAATAACTGATCTTTCACCGCTTTCTACATAAAAAACCGCTTTTTGAGAGCAGGCTCAAAAAGCGGTTTTAGACAGACTGGTCCTGTCAGAAACCCTTTTGAAAGCCTCTCTGGACTTCAATTAAAAGGATTGTTATGCGGCTTTATTTTCATTAAATAGTGTTTCTTCTTCCGGTTTACGTCCCGGTAAGATCAGGTTCAGTACAATTCCGATAATGGCTGCAAGTGCCATACCCGGAAGTATAAATGTGTCTGTAAACTGGACGTAGGCACCGCCTACACCAATGATCATAATGACTGAAGCGATTATCAGGTTTCGTTTATAAGAAAAGTCCACTTTTGCTTCGATCAGCATTCTGAGTCCGCTTGAAGCGATGATCCCGAAGAGCAGAATCGATACACCGCCCATAACCGGTGTCGGGATCGAGCTGATCAGCGCAGAAACTTTGCCGACAAATCCGAAGAAAATGGCCAGGACTGCTGCGCCTCCGATGACGAATACACTGAAGATTCTTGTGATCGCAAGTACCCCGATATTTTCTCCGTACGTTGTGTTTGGCGGTCCACCGATCATTGAAGCGATCATTGTGGCAACCCCATCACCAAGCAGTGATCTGTGTAACCCCGGCTTTTCAAGGAAGTTTCTTCCTACTACTTTACTGACCACCATCTGATGGCCTGTGTGTTCTGAAAGCGTAACGATTGCTACAGGTACCATAATGGCGATTGCTGTCCAAGAAAAGCTTGGTGTGTAATCTACAAATGGCATGTATAGATCCGGTACGGCAAACCATGGTGCGTCAATCACCTGCTGGAAGTTTACAAGACCTGCAAACAGCGCTGCAATGTAGCCTCCTGTAATCCCAACCAGTACAGGAATCAGTCCGAAAAATCCTTTAAAATAGATGGAAGCAATGACCGTAATGGCGAGCGTGATTAGTGCAACTGTTATATGTGTGCCGCTGTAGACAAACTCAGTTGGATCTGCCAGTGGATTTTCATACATCGCCATATTCACAGCAGTTCCGGCAAGGCTCAGACCGATTACAATGATCACAGGTCCAACAACAACCGGTGGAAGTATTCTCATCAGCCAGTTGACGCCAAACTTGTAAATCAGCATGGCAACTGCCCCGTATGCAAGTCCTGCGAAAAATGCCCCAAGCATGGCAGCCTGCGGACCGCCGATTTCAGTTGCTGTAATAATCGGTGCGATGAATGCGAATGATGACCCGAGATAGGCCGGGATTTGACCTTTTGTAATAATGAGATAAGCGATTGTTCCAAGTCCGCTAGAGAGCAGTGCAGTTCCCGGGCTCAGTCCGACAAGCATCGGGACTAAAACTGTCGCTCCGAACATGGCGAAAAGGTGCTGGAGACTTAGTGTGAGCCACTGATTTAATTTTGGTTTTTCTTCTACATCAAGAATTGGTTTTGCTGTTTGCATCGTTGTTTCCTCCTCATAAAAAAACCTCTTTGCCAAGAAGCATGGCAAAGAGGTTCGTGAGGATATACTAATCCCCAATCGTCTCCTTTGCCAGCCTCTCGGGACTGCATTAAAGGATTTATTTTTGTATGGTTACCTGTTCATTTTCATCTGTCTCATTTAACTCTACGCTGATTTTTTCAGTGCTTGAAGTCGGAATATTTTTTCCGACAAAGTCAGCTCTGATCGGCAATTCTCTATGACCCCGGTCGATCAGCACCGCCAGCTGGATCTGTGTTGGTCTGCCGTTATCCATAATGGCGTCCATTGCTGCTCGTACTGTTCTTCCTGTATAAAGCACGTCATCAACGACGATCACTTTTTTGTTATTAATCTCTAATGAAATATTCTTACTGTGTACAACCGGCTCACCGGAATTGTGCTTTTTTTTAAGGTCGTCACGATACATTGTAATATCCAGCTCACCGACTGGCACACTTACCTGTTCGATTGACTCAATTCTTTCTTTCAGGCGTTCTGCTAAGTGAATGCCTCTGGTTTTTATACCAACCAGCACACAATCTTCAACACCTTTGTTACGCTCGATGATTTCGTGGGCAATTCGCGTCAGCGCCCTTTTCATCATCTGCTCATCCATTACGACAGTTGCAGACATCTGATCATTCCTTTCGACATATAAAAAGCCCTTCCGGCTGAAGGCAGACGGAAGGGCAGAAATATACGAGGTACATTCGCTAAGCCTTTCCTGCCTCTCTGGACCGGATTAAAGGTTTCAGTTATTAAGTTGTTCTCAGTTTAAACTTTCATGAGGACAATGTCAACGGTCGTTCTTAAGTTTTTCAATAAATTCGTTAAGGCTTTCAGGTGCTGGTGCGGTAAATTCCATATATTCTTCTGTAGAAGGATGAATAAATCCAAGCACGCCAGCGTGAAGCGCCTGCCCATTCAAATCAGGTGTCTTACGCGGACCATATTTCGGGTCTCCGGCAAGCGGGAAACCGATATGTTTCATATGAACGCGGATCTGATGCGTACGGCCGGTTTCAAGGATACACTCAACAAGCGTAAAATCTTTAAAGCGTTCAATCACGTTAAAGTGTGTAATGGCCTGTTTTCCGCCGTCTACAACTGTCATGCTCTGGCGGTCTTTTTTATCGCGGCCAATCGGTGCATCGATTGTTCCTGCATCATGTGTAATGACACCATGCACAACTGCCGTATACTTTCTTGTTACGCTCTTATCCACCAGCTGCTGAACCAGCTTTTCATGAGCTGAATCATTTTTTGCAACCATCAGAAGACCTGATGTATCTTTATCGATTCTGTGTACAATACCCGGGCGCAGGACGCCATTGATCCCTGAGAGGTCTTTACAATGAGCCATCAGACCATTCACAAGCGTTCCAGTCAAATGACCGGGTGCAGGATGGACAACCATGCCTTTTGGTTTATTTACTACTAATACATCTGCATCTTCATAATAGACATCCAGATTCATCTCTTCTGCTTCCACATCCAGCGGCTCAGGGTCAGGTATCTCAACCTGCACATCAGCACCAGGTACGCATTTGTAATTCGGCTTTGTCGTTGCACCGTTTACTGTCACATTACCTTCTTTGATCCACTGCTGTACCTGTGTTCTGGACCAGTTATATTCAAGCCCTGCTAAAACTGCATCAAGGCGTTTTCCTTTTTCATTTTCCTGTATTGAATGTTGAATGTTTTCCATTTTTCTTCCTCTTTTCTTGCACTTCTTCTATAATCATTTGAAGAAATAACATGATTACTCCAATTGTCAGCGCGGCATCCGCTATATTAAATATAAAGTTGAAGAAAGTAAACTGTAAAAAGTCTACAACTTCCTGCCTGAAAATACGGTCAATAAAGTTCCCGACTGCACCACCCAGTAGCACCATCAGGCTTGCACTGAACAATTTATTTCCTTTAGCATGTTTGTGATAGTAATAAAGAATTCCTCCAATGACAATGAGTGTGACAATATAAAATAGCCACATCTGCCCTTCAAGCATCCCCCATGCAGCACCTGTATTACGGTGCGAGGTCAGGTAGAAAAAACCGTCAATCACATTGACCGATTCTCCTACTTCCATATTTCGGACTACCAGCCATTTCGTAAGCTGGTCCAGTGCGATAATAAATAAAGCCAGCAAATAATAGATCACTTGTCTACCTCCGTTATCTCGTTGCAAACCCTTAAAGTATTGTAGCATAATTCAGCACCCTCGGCATGATTACAGCAGATGTTTTGAAAATAGTTTGCGCAAAATTGAACAATGAATGGGTTTTGATACAACCACGTTCGATTTTGGCTCATTTACCGGATAAAAGAAGAAGCACGGAATTTCAAGCTCGCTTGATTCCGTGCTTCTTCTTTTATCCGGTACTTTTCAAGCTCTGCTTGAAAAGCCATGCCTGCCTGCAGGCATAGAATGAGCCAAAATCTATGCATTCACAAAATAAAAAACTGCCGGCATCATAACCGGCAGCTCCAAGGAATTTATTCCGCAGTAACGTCTGCGTAGTTTTCTTTTACAACAGTTGCACATCTTGTGCAAAGTGTCGGGTGATCGCTGTCTTTGCCAACATCAGTTGTGACAGTCCAGCAGCGCTCACACGTCTCACCTTCAGCCTTTTCAACAGCAACCGTGTGTCCGTCAAACTTAATTGCCTGTTCCGGCAAATTGTCAGTTGAAGTTGCTAGTTCAAAGTCAGAAACGATAAACAGCTGCTTCAGGTCTTCGTTTACAGATGAAAGTAGCTCATACGTCTTTTCATCTGCATACAGCGTAACTTTCGCTGCAAGAGACTTACCGATCAACTTCGTGCTTCTTGCTTCTTCAAGCGCCTTAAGCACATCATCTCTTACATCAAGGAAAGCATTCCACTTATCAAGCAGTACTTTTTCATTGTCATACGATTTTGCCTCAGGCATGTCAGTCAGCTGTACGCTATCTTCTTCAACGCCAGGAATGAACGCCCACACTTCATCAGCAGTATGAGAAAGAATTGGTGACAGCAGTTTAACAAGCGATACAAGTGATTCATACATCACCGTCTGCATCGCACGGCGGTCCTGGTGGTTCTCAGCCTCGATATAAAGGATGTCTTTTGCAAAGTCCAGATAGAACGAGCTCAGGTCAGTTGTACAGAAATTGTTGATTGTATGATAAATAGATGCAAACTCATAATTTTCATACGCATTTGTCACAGATTTCACGACCTGGTTCAGTCTTACCATCATAAACTGATCAACTTCTCTTAAATCTTCAAATGATACAGCATCTTTTGAAGGGTCGAAATCAGCCAGGTTTGCAAGTAGGAAACGCAGTGTATTACGCATCTTACGGTAAACTTCCGCAACCTGCTTTAAAATTGGATCAGACACACGTACATCTGCCTGATAATCCACTGAAGCAACCCACAGACGGAGAATATCCGCTCCAAGCTGATTCATTACCTTAGAAGGCAGTACAACGTTACCAAGAGATTTACTCATCTTACGGCCATTGCCATCAAGTGCAAACCCGTGGCTTAATACGCCTTTATAAGGTGCTTTACCAGTGACAGCTACACCTGTAGTCAGTGAAGAGTTGAACCAGCCTCTGTACTGGTCACTTCCTTCAAGATAAAGATCTGCAGGGCGCTGAAGTTCATCGCGGACCTTCAGTACAGACTGATGTGATGACCCACTGTCGAACCATACATCCATGATATCCGTCTCTTTTGTGAATCGTCCGTTTGGACTGCCTTCATGTGTAAAGCCTTCCGGCAGAAGCTCTTTCGCATCGCGCTCAAACCAGATATTTGAACCATGCTCTGCAAAAAGATTAGATACATGATCAATTGTTTCTTCAGTAATGATCGCATCCCCATTTTCAGCGTAGAATACAGGGATCGGTACACCCCATGCACGCTGCCTTGAGATACACCAGTCTCCGCGGTCACGCACCATGTTAAATAGTCTTGTTTCTCCCCACCCTGGAATCCACTTCGTATCTTTTACGGCCTGCATCAGTTCATCTCTGAACTTATCAATGGAAGCAAACCATTGTGCTGTAGCACGGAAGATAATCGGTTTTTTCGTTCTCCAGTCATGCGGATAGCTGTGTGTGAAGAATTCAAGCTTTAACAATGCGCCTGCTTCTTCAAGCTTTTCAGTGATCGGCTTATTCGCTTTGTCATAAAACAACCCTTCAAAACCAGGTGCCTCATCAGTGAACACACCTCGGTCATCAACCGGGCAAAGTACGTCTAGTCCGTACTGTTTCCCAACGATAAAATCATCCTCACCATGTCCTGGTGCAGTATGAACACAGCCGGTACCTGCATCAGTTGTTACGTGCTCACCAAGAACAACAAGTGATTCACGGTCATATAACGGATGAACTGCCGTTACATGCTCAAGTTCTGACCCATTGAACGTCTCAGTCACTTCAGCCTTTTCCCAGCCCATTGCTTCCTGAACACTCTCAAGCAGTTCTTTTGCAACAACAAATTTTTTACTGCCTGTATCAACAGAAACATACTCCAGTTCCGGATGCAGCGCGATTGCCAGGTTGGCAGGAATTGTCCAAGGCGTCGTTGTCCAGATGACAAATGCTGTATCCTGATCCAGCTTGCCTTTACCATCTTTTACATCAAATGATACATAAATAGAAGCTGAGCGCTTATCCTGATACTCAATTTCCGCTTCTGCTAACGCAGATTCACTTGAAGGTGACCAGTAAACAGGCTTTTTACCTTTATAGATATACCCTTTTTTTGCCATTTCACCAAATACGCGGATCTGTTCAGCTTCATACTCAGGATTAAGAGTGATATAAGGGTTATCCCAATCACCACGCACCCCGATACGCTTAAATTGTGTGCGCTGATTATCGATCTGCTGAAGTGCATACTCTGCACACTTTTCACGGAATTCAGCAACAGTCATTTCTTTACGCTTTACACCTTTATTTGTTAGGGCCTGCTCAATTGGAAGACCATGCGTATCCCAACCAGGAACGTAAGGCGCCTGGAACCCGCTCATTGATTTATAACGTACGATAAAGTCTTTCAGCACTTTGTTGAGTGCATGCCCCATATGAAGGTCTCCGTTTGCATATGGAGGACCGTCATGCAGAACAAATAATGGTCTTCCTGCTGTTCTTTCCTGTACTTTTTTATAGATATCCATTGCTGCCCACTTTTCCTGCATTTCAGGTTCGCGGTTTGGCAGGTTGCCACGCATTGGGAATGCCGTTTTTGGCATTAATAACGTATTTTTGTATTCCATCTTTACTCCTCCTAAGTTCTTAGAAAAATAGCTTTATTAAAGGTAAATGTTGTTCTAGCCCAGCTGGTGATTGTAGCGGAAGGGAGCGACTCCATCAGGAGAAGCGTCCCCCTGGAGCGTAAATTAACAGCGCCTTAAAAAATAAAAAACTCCCCCATCCCTGGTAAAGGGACGAGAGAGCTTGTGCTTCACGCGGTACCACCCTTATAGAAAAAGATTAGACTTTTTCCACTTAAGTAACGGTTAACGCTGTCACACGTTCAGACTTACTTCAGTTCAGTCTGAAAACTCCGGGATGATATTCTTCTGACTGTCCGCTCCGGGCTTCCACCATCCCCGGATCGCTTTTTTGGCGGTCATCAATCAGCTTACTGTTCCCTTCAAAGTTGATTCAATGTATAAGTGCATATGAATTGAATTACATTTTAACAGTTTAATTATAGTAACATAAATATCATACGTCAATCTTTCTTATTCGTGTTCCGGCTCCAGGCTTTTTAGCTCTTCAGTATCCAGATCATATTCCATCAGCTCATCCCAGTCATCATGACTGATCAGATCAAGCTGCGCTTCAATCAGCATTTTAAAGCGCGTACGGAAAACTTTAGATTGTTTTTTGAGATCTTCAATTTCAAGCGCGATTTTACGTGCTTTCGTCAGAGATTCATTTACAATACGGTCTGCATTTTTTTCCGCTTCCTTCACAATCAGCTTCGCTTCTTTTGTCGCGTTCCGCTTTACTTCTTCTGCTGCTTCCTGAGCGACAACAATGGACTTATTTAAAGTTTCTTCAATTGTTGTGAAGTGACCAAGCCTTTCTGTGTTGTTATTGAGCTTTTCTTCAAGCTCTTTCTTTTCACGTAACACGAGCTCATAATCTCTCATCACATGATCCAGAAATTCATTGACCTCATCCTCGTCGTAACCTCTGAATCCTCTGCTGAAATCTTTATTATGTATATCAAGTGGCGATAATGGCATCATGTGCACCTCCATGTCTTTGTTATCTATTTCCCATTATACTGATGATTCGACGTTTTGTGTAAAAATCCTCTTAATTCTTAAATTATGATTGCAGAAAATAAAAATTCAGTCGGATCTTATCTTTCTTTGTGACACCGCTCTGCTCTCCTACACGCATTCTGCCGTAGCCTCTGACAGAAATCATATCTCCCTGGTCGAGCTCAAACGATGTTTTCTCTTCCTGCCTGAAGTTTACTTTCACTTTCCCTCCCTGAATAAGGAGCTGAGCTTTTTGTCTGGAGATATTTACAGCACCCGCGAGCACTGTATCAAGCCTCATAGAAGAAACCAGTACATTTTTTTCAGTCCATTTATTTTCAGGAACGATGATGTTTTCCCATTTTTCTTCAGTGACATTCACTTTTGCTTTTCCTGCCTGAACAAGATTCATGATCAGAAAATCCTTCATTTCATTTGTTGCAATGATCTGAATGCGATCTCGGGATGTCAGTATGTCCCCCAGGGCTTCCCGTTTTATACCAAGACCCATTAGCGATCCCAGGATGTCACCGTGAGACAGCTGAACAAATTTCGAAGGGAATCCAACATCAAGACATACAAGTTCAAAGTCATCTTTTTCCGGTGTTAAATAATCAGGATGAATGAGTGCTCTTTTACGTTCGCTATCTTCTGCTCCACCTTCAAACGCTACTTTTATATCACCAGCAGAGCCGATAATCGACTTCATGATATGCTGCTGACGCGGATCAAGAAATGAAGTAAGGCGAGGTGCGTACTTTAATTCTACGTCCTGTTTCCAGTCAAGCACCTGATCAACAAACCCTTTTTCCTCTTCACGAAAATGCTGATAAACTGACATATATTTTCACCCCTCCAATAAAAGAAAACCCGGTGATAGCCACCGGGCTGATGTTAGATAATCATACGGTATAGCTGTCCTAAGCCGGATACAGCGAAATTCAATGCAATAATTGCAACGAGTGGCGAGATATCAATCATGCCAAGCGGCGGTATAATCTTACGGAATGGCTCCAGGTAAGGCTCACAGATTTTTGCCAGTAGCTGACCGAAGCTGCTCTCTCTGGCATTTGGAAACCATGAAAGTAAAATATAAATAATTAGTGCATAGCTGTAAAAGATCAACAACTGCTGTAATAAAGGAAATACTGTATTTAACACACTTTGCATGCTGCTTTTAACCACCCATCATCTTAATCTTCTTGAATCAGATCAGTAATATTTCCACTGACCTCTATATTATCAGGTGTACATAAGAATATATCTGTACCTACACGCTGAATGTCACCGCCAATTGCGTATACGGTCCCGCTCAGGAAATCAACGATTCTCTTCGCCTGATCTTTGCTGATCCGCTGAAGGTTCACCACGACTGCACGGTGATTTTTCAGATGATCTGCAATTTCCTGTGCTTCAGCATACATTCTCGGTTCCATTAATACCATTTTTGATGACTGCTGAATGCTCTGGAGGCTGACAACATTCTGCTTTTGAGCAGATTTCCTGACACTCTTTACTTCTTCAGGAGCTGTCTCGGTTTCAGCTACTTCCTCCATATATTCTTCTTCTTCACCAAAGAAAAAATCTTTAAATTTTGTTTTCATCCCCATAACACGGATTTCCTCCTTTATTCTCCGACGAGCGAAGATCCGATTCTTATGTAGGTAGCTCCTTCTTCAATGGCAATGGTAAAGTCATTTGACATACCCATTGACAACTCAGTGCATGGTGCATGCTGCAGGTTTTTAGCAGCGATTGAGTCTCTCAGCACTGCCAGCTGTTTGAAACAGCTGCGGATCACCTCTTCATCTTCAGTCAGCGGCGCCATTGTCATCAGTCCAATTACGTTTATTTTATCATAGTTTGCAAGTTCTTCGACAAATTGAGCCGCATTTTCTGGAGAAAGTCCATGTTTTTGTTCCTCTCCCGACACATTTATCTGTAAAAAACAATCAATTGGATGATCAGCACGCTTTTGTATTTCCTTTGCAAGCGACATTCTGTCCAGCGAGTGAAGATAATCAATGTCATTGATCACATTCTTAACTTTTCTGGATTGCAAAGAACCGATATAGTGCCACTTTACATTTCCGGAGATCGCCTCACTTTTTTCTTTAAAACCTTCAGGACGGTTCTCACCAAGGTCAATCAGTCCTGCATCCACTGCTTCCTGTGTACGTTCGTTACTCACATATTTTGTGACTGCTACAATTTTAACTGATTCAGCCTGCCTGCCTGAGCGTTCACAGGCTGAAAAAATTTCCTTATTTATCAAATTAAGCTTTTCAGATACGTTCAATGTTATGATTCCCTCCATCCAATGACTGCAGACATTCTGCCTGTTTTGCCGTTATCTCTTCTGTGTGAGAAAAACAGATCTTTATGACAGGATGTACACATCCCACTCATTTCGATATTCTGTTCTTTCACACCTGAGAGTATCAAAAGCTGCTTATTCAATTCCTGAAGATTAAGTTTATATTGATTCTCTTCAGTCATTTCAAAAATACCAGCAGAGCCGGACACTTCATGTGGGATCTGTTCAATCACCCTGTTATCTACCTGATAACAGCACTCCCCTATAGAAGGCCCGATCATTGCATGTATTTTTTCGGGGCAGACACCTGCAAAAGCAGCCTGTCTGACCATTTCACCAACTATATTTCCAACAGAGCCTTTCCATCCTGCATGAGCCACACCGGCATACCCGGTTTCAGGCTCAGCAAAATAGACCGGGACACAATCAGCAAAGCCAAGTGACAGACCAAGCCCGCGGTCAAATGTCCAGAGGCCGTCCGCTTGCTTGACGGCACCGCTATAATGTTCAGCTCCCATTCCTGCATGTCGAGATGTAACCTGTACAACGCGTGTGCCATGCACCTGATCTGCAAATATCCATTTATTTAAATCCCAACCACTGTTACGGGCAACATTTTTTCGATTTTCTATCACATCATTACGCTGGTCGTTCACGTGTAATCCGGTATTTAAAGATGAAAAATAACCTTTACTGACACCGCCATTTTTTGTTGTAAAGATGGCAGTCAGACCTGGAAACTTGGTATTCCACAAAGGGGATTCCAGAAACGTATTTGTGCGATCATTATTCATTCCCATCATGACCAAACCTTTCTGTACATGCAGAGATTCTCTAAAAAGTGTATCACAAAATCATCAGAATCTCTCTAATTGATTGACCCATCTACTTTATCAATGTTCTTCACTAATATCACATCATTTCCAATCTTCGCAACATCCTTCCATTTGATTCTGACTTCCTCACCACGGTTGAACCAGCCTCCGGAAGATTGCAGCACAAATGAATCAATCATTCCTGTATACACATTAAGGTCAATATCTGCAATCAGGCCGAGCTTTTTACCATCTGTAATAGATACAACATCCTTTGATTGAAGATCAGAAATTCTCATTATTTATCTCCTCCTTACACTAGTCTATGCAAGGAAGTCTGTTTTACGAAGCAATCAAAAAAGAGAAGAATTGAATATTCTTCTCTCATGAAAAATACTTATTCATTTGTTTAATAGCTCCTTTTTCAAGCCGGGATACTTGCGCCTGGGAAATTCCGATTTCTTCAGCAACTTCCATTTGTGTCTTACCGTTAAAAAATCTGTTTTTTACAATCAGCCTTTCCCGTTCTTCAAGATCGAGCATTCCTTCTCTGATTGAGAGTTCTTCAATCCATCTTTCATCGCTGACGCGCGTATCTTTGACCTGATCCATTACAAACACCGGGTCTCCTCCATCCTGATATACAGGTTCAAACAGTGATACAGGCTCTTGTATCGCATCAAGCGCGAAAACGATATCTTCTTCAGGGATTTCAGCCCGCTTTGCAATTTCGCCGATCGTTGGTTCCTTTGAAGTTTCTGATATTAATTGTTCTTTTGCTTTTAAAGATTTATAAGCAATATCTCGAAGGGACCTTGAAACTCTAATTGGATTATTGTCTCTGAGATGTCTTCTGATTTCACCAATAATCATCGGAACCGCGTATGTGGAGAAACGCACATTTTGACTCAGATCAAAATTGTCGATTGATTTTAACAGCCCTATACAGCCTACCTGAAACAGGTCATCTGGGTTTTCATTTCTGTGGCTGAACCGCTGGATCACACTCAGTACAAGTCTCAGATTTCCGTATACCAGCTTTTCTCTGGCTTCACTATCTCCATTTTGAAAAGCAGAGAAATACCGTCTCATTTCTTCATTTTTATAAATTGGGAGTGAAGACGTATCAACACCGCAAATTTCAACTTTCCGGGACATGAGATTTTCCTCCAGTCGGGAGTAATTGTTCTCGTTCAGTATGTCCCTGCTGATGAAAAATATGCGGTTGCAGGTCAAAGGAAAAGAATGGCTGTTATACCAATTTTGCTACTTCTCTTTGCAGTCTTTTAATGATTCGTTTCTCAAGCCTTGATATGTAGGACTGCGAAATTCCCATCATATCAGCGACATCTTTTTGCGTATGCTCTTTCCGGCCATTCAGTCCGAATCTTGACTCAATAATAAAAGATTCCTTCTCGTCTAAAACATTCAAAGCCTGATACAACAGTACTCTGTCCATTTTTTCTTCTATCCCTTTAACGATCAGGTCATTTTCTGTTCCAAGCACATCAGACAGCAAAAGCTCGTTACCGTCCCAATCCGTATTAAGCGGCTCATCAAAAGATACTTCAGATCTCAATTTGCTGGTTCTCCTTAAGTACATCAAAATTTCATTTTCAATACACCTTGAAGCATATGTTGCAAGTTTAATGTTTTTTTCTATATTGAATGTATTAATTGCTTTGATTAAACCAATTGTACCGATACTGATCAGATCTTCTAGATTAATACCTGTATTTTCAAATTTTCTCGATATATACACAACAAGTCTTAAATTCCTCTCAATCAGGAGAGACCTTGCCTGTTCATCCCCATTTGCGAGCCTTGCCAGAACTTTTGCCTCTTCCGGCCTTTCAAGCGGAGAGGGAAGTGCTTCACTTCCACCAATATAATGAATTTCTTTTGCTTTTAGTTTCCCTGTAACCTGAACAATCCACAATTGGATTTTCTTTTTTGCATCCATTAAATTCAATCTGCAGCACTCCTTATTTTTGATGACAATGAAGCATTTGCAATGGACTAAGCAGACAGTGACAGGATTTTTCAACGTAATGAGTTTCTTTGCTGAAAATAACGGGGATATGCTCATATACGAATGTCTTTCCTTCCGCCTCAACTTCTACACTGTCACACTCAATGCCAAGCAAAATTTCACAGTCTTTATGAACTGTTTTAGTAGGGATAAATGAGACCTTCTTCTTCCATTGTTCAGGACATTCTGACTGACCGTTCATGTACGAGACCACTTCAGCCGGCAGTAAATTTGATGCAACAGATGCATCTGCGAACATCACCGGCTTTCCGCTAAAAGGTGCTAAAAGCGCGTTTCCTGAATCCAGATAACCTTTGCCTTGCCATAACGACTTTCCCTGTTTAAGCGTAACCTGACATATGAATGATGCTTGTACAGATGAATAGCTCATCCATTCAGCTACTTTTCCCGCAAAAACAAAGTGACCTGCGAGCGTAATCGATAAAAATAGTGCAGACCACAAAAATAATTGAATATTCAGTAAATTAACTGTGTAAATAGCCAGTGATCCCGTAGAAAAGATAAAAAATAATAAGATAGCTGCATGTAAAATCACTTGTCCTTTTACAGCATATTTACTGATCACAAAAATAGTTACCGCTGCTAAGAAACCTGTTGCCTGAGGAATAAAAGACATAACTACCCATTCAGCCATTGTATAGAGAAATAATATGACACACGCTGACTGAATATTAATTACGGTTTTCAGACACCTGCTTACTGCAAACAATACCAGCAGTCCCCCACAAATATTTACGAGAAGTAAATACTCGATATACAATGTCATCAATCCCGTCCTCCCAATAACCACATTCTACAAATAAGGCAGAACGAAACTTGTCAATTTCTCAATTAAATTTAATAAATCGTTACTTAAATTACGCCACCAACCCACAAAAAAACCTGAGACAAAGTCGTCTCAGGTTTTCTATTCGTTTCACTGCACTTAGATAAATGATTGAATTAGTTTTCTCATTAAGATTTTAAAGACTGGCTTATCCTCTACGTCTGTTACGGTTGCGCAGGAATGTTGGAATATCCAGTGTATCTTCTACAGGCTGCTGGTTGCGCTGCTCAGCCTGAGGAGCTTCTTCCCGCTGCTCGCGCTGGTGGTGCTGCTCACGGGGCTCTCTTTCACGCTTTGGCTGCTGAGGCTGCTGTCTGACCTGACCGCCCATCTGAGGACGTGCAGGTTTTGCCTGATTAAGTGTTTCACTGAATCCAGTTGCAATAACAGTGACAAGAATTTCATCTTTCAGATCTTCATCAATAACCGATCCGAAAATCATATTTACTTCCTGATCAGAAGCACTCGCAACAATATCTGCCGCTTCCTGTACTTCATAAAGGCTCAGGTTCGTACCGCCAGTTATGTTCATTAATACACCTTGTGCCCCGTCGATAGATGTCTCGAGTAATGGACTTGAGATTGCTTTTTTAGCTGCTTCTGATGCACGGTTTTCACCTGATGCAACACCAATACCCATAAGGGCTGATCCCTTATTAGACATGATTGTCTTAACGTCTGCAAAGTCAAGGTTGATCAGACCAGGTACTGCAATCAGATCCGAAATACCCTGAACACCCTGTCGTAATACATTATCTGCCTCACGGAATGCTTCAAGCATCGGAGTGCTCTTATCAACGATTTCAAGAAGTCTGTCATTTGGAATGACAATTAGTGTATCAACCGCTTCTTTCATTGAACTGATACCGCCTGCAGCCTGAGTCGCACGCTTACGTCCTTCAAAAGTAAATGGACGTGTCACAACCCCAACAGTCAGACTGCCAAGTTCTCTTGCAATCTGAGCAATTACCGGCGCCGCACCAGTACCCGTTCCACCACCCATTCCGGCTGTTACGAATACCATATCTGCGCCTTTGATCGCTTCTTCGATCTGTTCACGACTTTCTTCAGCTGCTTTTTTACCTACTTCTGGATTCGCACCTGCACCAAGTCCCCGTGTAAGTTTCCCACCGATCTGCATCTTAATTTCTGCTTTCGAAAGATTAAGAGCCTGTGCATCAGTGTTTACTGCTATAAATTCTACTCCCTGCACACCGTGCTCGATCATACGGTTAACAGCATTATTTCCGCCGCCGCCTACACCGATGACCTTAATCGTTGCCAGGGAGTCAACATTCGTATCGAAATCCAACATCGCAAATCCTCCTAATTCAAATTACTCTCAGGATACCCTTCTTTATTCAAAGAAGTATCCAAACAGTTTCTTAAATCTTCCCTCTTCATTTTTCTGCTTTGGCTTTTGCTGCTTCGTACTTGTTTCAGAATTTCTTGGTTTTTGTGCATATTCCTGATGGTCAAATTCTGAAGCTGACGGCTTCTTATCCGACTGCCCCTGTAACTTGGCATGCTTGTACGCATATTTAATTAATCCGACTGCAGTTGTATACTGAGGCTCTCTGACCCCAATATAATCAGGTACTGCTACACGAACCTGGTTTTGAAGCACCGCCTGTCCAAGCTCAAGTACGCCCGGCATTGCAGCCGATCCGCCAGTAAGAACAAATCCGCCAGGCAAATCATGGATGTTAAGCCTTTTTAATTCATTCACTACCAGTTCAAACATCTCTTCCATTCGTACTTCAATGATATCAGAGATTTCCAGCTGATTAAATTGCTGGTGCTGATCACTGCCGATAATTGGTACACTGAATACTTCATCTTCTGATGCATAATCATAGAAAGCGTGACCATGTTTACGTTTGATTTTTTCAGCATCATCCGTTGTTGTTCTCAAGCCAATTGAAAGGTCTTTCGTAATGTGTTCACCACCGGCAGGTATCGTCGATGCTGCAATCAGATGTCCGTGTTCGAACACTGCAATACTTGTGGAACCTCCACCGATATCAATAATTGCAGTACCAAGATCCTGCTCATCTTTAGAAAGTGCGATTGTACCTGCTGCGAGCGGCTGTAAAAAGATATCTGCCACCTGCAAACCCGCTTTTTCTACGCATCGCAGGATATTGTGAAGCATAGTTTTTGAACCCGTCACAACCGTACCTTCCAGCTCAAGCCTCACGCCGATCATGCCACGTGGATCTTTAATTTCATCAAGACCATCCACAATAAACTGACGCGGAATGACATTAATGAGCTCTCTGTCCGGAGACATTGGCATTACCTGTGCCGCATCCATTACACGGGCAATATCTTCATCACGTATTTCTTTATCTTCTGTAGAAACTGCCACTACTCCATGGCATGGCTGCAGGGCGACATGATTTGCTGGTATTCCGACAATTACATTATGTATTGAAAGACCCGTCATCCGTTCAGCCTGATCGACTGCTTTTTGAATAGATTGTACGGTTTCATCAATATCAACAATTGATCCTTTACGGATTCCTTCAGACTGTACGTTTCCGACCCCTATAATATTAACTGAATCATGGACCAGCTCTGCAATAACTACTTTTACAGATGATGATCCGATGTCAAGACTGACATAATACTCGTTGTTGCTCACGTGTGGCACCTCCTTCAAACCTGTAAATGTTCATTTTAAAATCATTCATTTTTAATATTGACTCTGTTAAAGTTGGCTGTTGATTTCCGTTTCGGGCGATGAGCCACCGTCCTACGCTCCAATCATCAGCTGTGCTAAAATATCAATCACCTTTAACATAGCGTTTCTTTTAATTTTCATTGTTGAAAAGAAAACTATATACCGGTTTCATGCTGAAACCTCAATAGGTATAGTCTACACCAATTGAGATACGCAGAAAAGTAATAAATGACCGATATTACTGACAAATTCATACTTTAGCAGTTTTATCCTTCTGAGCTATCCTCAATGATTGGTACATCATTGTCCGGCAACCCTTCAGCTGCTTCTTCAATCTGTTCCTCAAGCGCTTCCTCTGTCTCCCCGTTTGCTGTTTCTCCAGTTTCATAAGCACGGAAGTAGGATCCGACTTCGAGGTCGATAACGCCTTTAACGTCAGGATTCAGCTGACTAACAATAGAAGGGTAATGTGTCATTTTTTCAACCAGCGTAGGTATCACTGCATGAACTTCAAAACCATCATTCATATATAATATGATTCTATTGGAATCTACTTCAGAAGGGGAGTAATGCACTTCTGAAATTGAGTTTAGTACGTTATCAGGAAGATCTGACAAAGCGGATGCAAGGTCATTCAGCACCTCTCCCTGCGTAAAACCATTCAGGACCGGGGCACTGAAATCAATCTCCTGCACTGTTTGAGGTTCACTTATAAAGCCGTTTTCAAATACTGACTTATACAGCTGCCCTTCTCTGTTAAGTGCTACTTTATTAAATTCTTCAATCTTTACTTCTACATTTAGAGGGAAATCCCTTTTAATTTCTGCATTTTTAATCATATGATTATCCTGAAGCTTTTTTTCAGCTTCTTCAGTATCTAATGTCCAGTACGGGTCTCCGGTTGAAAGCCCACTTAACCGGATTGTCTGTTCATCAGAGATCTCACTGTTCCCTGATAATTGAATATTCTGCACTTTGCTGTAAGGAGATTGAAAGTACAACACAATCGTAATCAGAAAAACGAAAAGCAGAACTACTCCAATTAAGCGCCTGTTCGCTCTTTTACGCCGGCGCTGTCTTAATTGTGGAACTCTGTCTTCCAGTGAGACAACCGGCTTGCGTTTCATTTCTTTCACTCCAGTCATGCGGTTTGACCACAATCACATTACTCTTTATAAATCTAACTTAATACTACACTATTGAACGTATATAACATACAGAAAATTGTTGATCGTCATGAAAATGTAAAATAGCTACTTGCCATACCTGCTGATATTTAATAATATACCGCTCATGCCAAGTACAACCATCAGTGATGAGCCCCCATAGCTGAAAAAAGGGAGCGTAATGCCCGTTACAGGAATTAACCCGATCACGACTGATATATTCATGACAGCCTGTAATCCAAGGGAAATAACGATCCCTCCTGCAAGCAGCTTACTGAAGCTGTCAGGTGCATGAATGGCAATCAGAATTCCTCTCCAAATGACGACAGAAAACAAAAGAACGATCAACAGACTTCCAGCAAGCCCTAATTCTTCAGCTGCAATTGCAAAGATGAAGTCATTCTGAGGTTCCGGCAGATAAAAATGTTTTTGTCTGCTCGCGAAAAACCCGGCACCAAAAAGACCACCGGGCCCAGCTGCATAAAGTGACTGGATAATCTGAAACCCGGCTCCAAGCGGATCCTGCCAAGGGTCTATAAATGAATAAATTCTTTGCATTCTATATGGTGCAGCAATGACGAGCCCTGCAAACCCTGCCACCCCAAATCCAAACAGACATAAAAAAAATCTGATACTCACACCAGCCAAAAATAATAGTGACAAACCGCTTCCCGCTAAGACGGTTCCAGTACCAAGGTCCGGCTGAAGCATCACAATGCCAAATGGAATTAATACAACGAGCATCAGGAAAAATGTCTGTTTCATTGCAGGTTTTTTTCTCATTGTACTAATCAGACCTGCTGTCATCATCAGAACACCAGCTTTTGCAAGTTCAGCAGGCTGTATTGATAGAGGCCCAACGCCGATCCAGCTTTGTGAACCATTCCTCTCAAGACCAATCCCTGGAATTAACACAACCACAAGCAACAGGGTTGTAATGATATATATGGATTTTGCATGCCTGTACCAAAAGAGATAATCAACTTTTGATACAATCAGCATGACCACCAGACCGGCAACAAGAAAAACAGCCTGTCTTAACGAAAAAAAATGGGCATTACCGAAACGGTCTAATGCCCATACGCTGCTTGCACTATCAATTAACAAAACACCAAATAATGAGCAGATCATTACGAAAGTAAATAGCAGACGATCCATACCATTCGTCCCTTCAACGTATTTACTTCAGCTTATTCACCGCTTCAATAAATATGTCTCCACGAACTTCGAATGTTGGATACTGATCCCAGCTTGCACATGCAGGGGAAAGTAAAACAACATCACCGCTCTCAGCAGCATTTGAAGCTGCGGCTACCGCTGCTTTTACATCCTCTACTTTGACAATAGATTTCACCCCTGCGATATTAGCTGCTTCCGCCATTTTGTCTGCAGTTTCACCAAAAACAACGGCTGCTTTAACATTAGACATTGATCCGGCTAATTCATCAAAGCTGTTTCCTCTGTCAAGACCGCCGCATAATAGAATCGTCGGGGCCTGAAATGCATCGAGCGCACTTTGGGTTGCAAGTATATTTGTTGCTTTTGAATCATTATAGAATTTAATATCATTCCATGCTCTGACAAATTGTGTACGGTGCTTCACACCTGAGAATTCCGAAAGAACTTGTCTGATACTTTCATCTGACACCCCGTAAATTCTGGCTGCACCGATTGCCGCCATGATATTTTCAAGGTTATGCCTTCCCGGAAGGACAATCTCATTCAGTGAAACGACTGCTTCACCGTTCATAAAAATCTGCTCGCCGTCAGTTGAGATACCCTGATCCAAATACCGTTTTGTAGAAAAAGGAATAAGCGTTGCTTTGCTCTGACTGATTGCTGTCATCAGTTCGTCCTGATCCGCATTGACAATTAGGTAATCATCAGCTGTCTGATTTTTTGTAATCGCTGCTTTTGCTTCCACGTATTCCTCTTTTGAAGCATGGTAGTCCAGATGAGCATCATAGATATTCGTAATAATTGAGATGGAGGGTGCAAATTGTTTGATACCCATCAGCTGGAAAGATGATAATTCCACAACCATAGCCTCATCCTTCTTTGCAATTTGAGCTACTTCACTTGCGACCGTCCCAATATTACCTGCTGCATATGATTTCTTACCATCTTTAGTAATCATTTCATGAATCAGCGTAGTTGTAGTCGTCTTACCATTTGTACCTGTTACCCCGATAATCGCTGCTTCGCTGATGTTATAAGCGAGCTCCACTTCTGTCAGAACAGGGAGCCCCTTAGCAATAGCACCCTTAATCAGAGGGTTTGAATAAGGTATACCCGGGTTTTTAACAATTAATTCGAAGCCTTCATCCAGCAATTCAACCGGATGACTTCCACAGATTACTTTGATGCCCTGATCAAGCAGCTGCTGGGCATCTTTGTTTTCTGATAGTGGTTTCCAATCATTCACTGTTACAAAAGCACCGAGTTTGTGAAGCAGTAAAGAGGCTGCAACACCACTTTTAGCAAGTCCGACAACCAGTACTTTTTTATTTTGATACCCTTTGTAATTAATCATCAGCCATACACTCCTATCAGAACGCCCAAGATTCCCGCAGCAAGACCAACTGTCCAAAAGACAGTGACAACTTTCCACTCTGACCACCCAGTCAGTTCAAAGTGGTGATGAAGCGGACTCATTTTGAACACTCGTTTTCCTGTAGTTTTAAAAGATGTCACCTGTATCATGACAGATAAAGTTTCAAGTACAAAAACAATACCAATTAATAATAGCAACACTTCCTGTTTTGCTAATAATGATACTGTCCCGATTGCTCCACCAAGTGCAAGAGAGCCTGTATCTCCCATAAATACTTTTGCCGGGTGCGCATTGAATAACAAGAAGCCAAGCAGTGCTCCTACAGCAGCCATACAGAAAATAGCCAGTGCAAGCTGCTCCTGCTGCCATGCAATTAATGCAAATGCTCCAAATGCAATAACCGCTGTTCCGGAAACAAGACCATCTAGTCCGTCGGTCAAGTTCACTGCATTAGAGAAACCGACCAGCCAGAAAATCACGAAGGCTACATATAAAATTCCAAGGTTTATTTCAATTGATGTAAACGGAATTGAAATAATCGACGAAAAGTCATTTGCACTGAAAATAATATAAAATATAATTGCAATCACAATTTGCCCGAGAAGCTTCTGTTTTGACGTCAGTCCCAGATTTCTCTTTTTTGCAACTTTAATAAAATCATCTAAAAATCCTAAAACACCAAAAGTGATTGTAACCATTAACAGTAAAAGCGTTGTAACTGAAAGAACGCCGTAGATAGCACTGACAATAATTGTGGCAAGTGTCATTGCACTTAAAATAATTAGTCCGCCCATCGTTGGTGTACCTGATTTTTTCTGGTGGGACTCGGGACCCTCTTCCCTGATACTTTGTCCAAATTTTAACCTTCTTAAATATGGAATGAAAACCGGCGCTGCTGCCGCGGAAATTCCAAACCCGAATATTGCTGCCAATAGCACAGCCCAAACTGACATCTTGCTTCCTCCTAACAAATCGTTCCATTTTATTGTACTTTTTATGTTGTATGCTGACAATCTCTCATTTTACCATAATTATAGTGATTTTAATGCTAAAGTTTTTTACATTTTAATTTCATTACCTCTATAAAGAAGGTTTTCAACTAAAAAAAGGCTGGACATTTGTCACAACCTTTGATTAACCGTTTCGCTACACTTCACTTAAATTACTAAATAAGAATATTTGACTCGCTTAGTTCAATAATTTGCATAGATAAGAACGTCTCCGTTATGAATGACCGCTTTTTTACATCGAAGCTATATTAAAGACTAATGATGTTTAAATACAGCTGGTGATTGTAGCGGAAGGGGGTCGACTCCAGCAGGAGAAGCGTGACAGATGAGACCCCGCAGACGCGCAGCGTTGAGGAGGCTCACCGCACGCCCTGCAGAAAGCGTTCCCCCTACAGCGAAAATCACCAGCTACCTTTAACATAACCTATACTACTTACTTTCAGCGTGGCGTGCGTTCAAAAATTGCTGTGCCACTGATTTATCGTCAAATGGAATTTTTTCTCCTTTAATGAGCTGATACGTTTCATGTCCTTTTCCTGCAATAAGGATAATGTCTCCCGGTGACGCTTTTTCGATGGCAAAACTGATTGCAGCCCGCCTGTCTTCAATCATGTGATAATGCTGACCATGAACACCCTTTTCCATGTCCCTTAGAATTTTTTTAGGATCTTCACTTCTAGGGTTATCAGATGTGAAAATAGCACGGTCTGCGTATTGACAAGCAATTCTCGCCATAACCGGTCTTTTCGCACGGTCCCTGTCTCCGCCGCAGCCTACCAGAACAGTCAGGTTTTCAGGCTTCATTTTTACCGCTGCCTCCAGAATATTTTTCAGACTGTCAGGTGTATGAGCGTAATCAACAATGACTGTAAAGGGGCCTTGATGCTTAACGATTTCAAAGCGGCCCGGTACACCGCTCACACTTTCAAGACCTTTTGCAATTAGATGATCCGGCACCTTTTTAACAAAGCCTGCCGCAGCAGCCGCCAGTGCATTATAGACATTGAACAACCCTGCAAATTTCAATTCAACCCTGGTTTTTCCATACGGCGTGCAGAGTGTAAATGCAGTAGCTTCTTTATCCACTTTAATATCCTCAGCATAAATATCCGCCTCCGGTGTCAGGCCATAGGTAACGACATGCGCAGAGGTTGCGGTTGCAATCTCTTTTGAAAATGGGTCATCATGATTTAACACTGCAAACTTCGGAATATGTTTTATATGTGAATGTCCGAGCTGTGAAAAAAGTAATGTTTTAGACCATTTATAATGTTCCATTGTTTCATGATAGTCCAGGTGATCCTGCGTGATATTTGTAAAAATGGCAATATCTACATCACACCCATAGAGTCTGCCTTGTGATAACCCATGAGAAGAAGCTTCAAGTACAGCAGTCCCTACTCCTTCAGCTCGGAATTCAGCAAGGGTCTTTTGCAGCAAAAGGCTGTCAGGCGTTGTGTTTTCTGCTTTCTTTATCTGATCTCCCTGTTTCATATAGAGCGTTCCAATAATACCGGACTTCATTCCGTAAAGCTCGAGCATCCCCTGAACCATATGCGTGACAGTCGTTTTCCCGTTCGTTCCTGTCACTCCGATCACATTCATATCAAAACTGGGATAATCATAAAAATGATTTGCAATATACGCCAGGGCATGCCGCGGGTGTCTGACAATAATTAATGGCACAGGCAGGTCGTATTCTGTATCCGACAGTACAGCAGCTGCACCATTTTGAATGGCTCTATCTATATAGACCCTCCCGTCTGACTGCTCACCTTTCATTGCCGCAAAAAGGGATCCGGGTTCCACATCTTCATGATGATGGCAGATCTTAAGAATATCAGGATCTGATTCAGGGCCTTTTTTCTCATAAAAGGGCAGACAGCCTGTCAGCTCTGAAAGTCTCATACATCCAACTCCTCGAACATTTCTTATATTGTTATCTTAACTGATAGGTCGAAAGAATGCTATTGACCAATAAATATTCGGAGTGTTGCGCCTTCTGAAATCACAGTCCCCGGTTCAGGTGATTGCCTGATCACTTTTTTACCTTCACCTTTGATATCAAGCTTAACGTTCATTTGCATTTCCAGCAGTTCACTTTTCGTTTTTCCTCTCAGATCCGGCACTTTCACTTCGGGTGGATCTGTCCATCTGACTTCTTTTTCTATTTGATCATTTCTTTTTTCAATTCCTAACACATTTAATGATTCTTCAATCATTTTTCCAACAATCGGGGCAGCTACAACTCCACCGAATTGAATCGTATTTTTCGGATGATCCACCGCGAGATAAATGAGTATTTCAGGATCATCACTTGGGGCAAATCCGATAAAAGAAACAATATAGCTGTCTTTCATGTACTGTCCATTTTCTACTTTTTGTGCAGTCCCTGTTTTCCCGCCAACCCTGTAACCTTCAACAAATGCTCCGCGCCCTGTTCCCTGGGCAACAACTGATTCAAGCGCTTCTCTCATTTCTGCTGATACACCTTCTGAAATGACTTTTTTCTTCATCTTGACCGGCACTTCATTGATTGTGTCACCGGTTAACGGATCCGTCCATTTTTTCGTAATGGTCGGGGTTGGCAGGGTTCCGCCATTAATGACTGCAGATACTGCAGCAGCCTGCTGGATCGGCGTAACTGATACCCCCTGACCAAAAGCTGTCGTTGCCTGCTCAACCGGACCCATGTTTTCCGGTTTAAATAAGATTCCGCTTGCTTCTCCCGTTAAATCAATTCCGGTTTTCTGCCCAAAACCGAAGTCATGAATATATGACAGCAGCCTGTCTTTACCCAATCTGTTCCCCAGTTCAATAAATCCGGGGTTACAGGAATTTTGGACAACTTCAAGAAACGTCTGGCTGCCATGACCTTCCCGCTGCCAGCAGTGCAGATGAACCCCGCCTACCTCTAAATGACCACTGTCATAAAATTGTTCTTTTTCAAGATCAACCAATCCCTCTTCAAGCGCTGCAGCAAGCGTAATAATTTTAAAAGTTGATCCCGGCTCATAAGTTCTCCAGATTGGAAGCACCCTGTTATAAATATCCGGGGAGAATTTCTGATAATTTGCAGGTTCAAAATCAGGTCTTGAAGCCATACCGAGAATTTCACCTGTCTTGGGATTCATTGCGATCGCTAATATCTGATCTGCATCATATTTCTCCTGAGCGTTCGTCAGTTCTCTTTCAAGGACATTTTGAACATCCAGGTCAATTGTCAGGTGAAGATCCATCCCATGGGCCGGATCTTTGTGATAAGTACCAGCTTTCTCCATTTCCTTTCCTTTCGCATCGGTAAATAACCCTTCTGCCCCCTGTTGACCGTACAGCTGTTCATCATATAATAATTCAAGCCCGGATAGCCCCCTGTTATCCACTCCGATAAAACCAAGAACATGAGACAGCATTCTCCCATGCGGATAAGAACGTTTGTAATCATCAGCGATATAAACGCCTGGCAAAGAGGCTCCTTCAAGTGCTCTTACTTGTTCATAACTAAGTTTTCTTCCTTCAGGGTGCAATTTTTCGATTGATCCTTTTCTATTAACAAATGTTAATGCTTTTTCAGATGAGATTTTCAGGATCTCACTTAACTGGGAAGCTGTATGCTCGCGGTCTTCAATTTGTTTTGGAATAATAAAAAGGCTAGGTGCAGATTCATTTAATACAATCGGCTCACCTTGGCGGTCATATATTGTCCCTCTTTTTGGCTCTAAGGGCAGTTCACGTGTCCAGCTTTCAACGGCTTTTTTGTATAGTTGCTCATGAACAACTACCTGTACATAAAAAAGTCTAGCTGCTACGATCGTCAGCATGAATAAAAATAATAACAGGACAAACATCAGTCTTTTTTTTAACAGCCTTTCAGAAAAATGCTGCACACTCTTCCCCCTGTCTCAAGAATCTATATATTCATCGTATGATGAGAACCATTTCATATGCAAAAAGCCTTTTCTGATCAATGTGATCAGAAAAGGCTTTTTAGGCTCAGTCCTGCGGAAGTTCACTTTCATCTTCCGGCTGACTTAATCTTGTTCTGGTTTCTTCAGGTGTTTCAAATTTTACAGTGAGTGGCTGATTTGAACTGATTACTGTATTTGCTGTGAGATTTTGTGAGACGGCATATCCCGCACCAGTTGCATTTAACTGAAGATCTGCTGCTGCAGCTGCTTTCACAACATCCCTGTAAGACCATCCGGTGAAGTCAGGAATCGTCAGCTCTCCATCAGTCACAAGGATTAATCGTTCTCCAGCCATTAACTCTTCATTCACAACGGATTGATGATTGATCATATCACCGTTACCGATCAATTCCACGGACAATCCTTTACTTTCAAGCGCTTCTTTTACAGAAGCAGCCGGCTGTCCCTCGTAATTCTCAACCATCACACTTTCCCTCATAGGCGCTTCTGCCGGCTGAATATTACGGTACTTCAGGCTGTTTAACATGACCGGGTTAAAAACTTTTGAAACCGGAATAGAACTGATTTCATCCGGTGGCAGGTCAGGCTGCTGAATACCAATATAGACAATTAATTCAGGATCATCAGCAGGTGCCATACCAATAAATGAGAAAAGATAATTGGACCTTCCTGTCATATAGCGTCCGGTTGCAGGGTCTGGAATCTCTGCTGTGCCTGATTTTCCTGATACTTCATAGCCTGGAATACTGAAAGGCTGACCGGTTCCTACTTCACTGGTAACCGTTGTTGCAAGGTATTCTCTGACTTTGGCTGCCGTATCAGCAGAGATCGGCTGACCGCTCACTTCAGGTTCACCTTCATAGACAGCTTCTCCTGTTTCAGGATCTACTACTTTTGAAAGGACAAAAGGTCTTTTCATCTTTCCATCTCCGGCAATTGCCGTCTCAGCCTGTATCATCTGAAGCGGAGTTACAGTACTACCCTGCCCGAAAATGGTCGTTACTTTTTCAAGTGGATAATTATAAAGGATTGTCCCGGGCGCTTCGTTCGGCAAGTCAATTTCAGTTTGTTGTCCAAAACCAAAGTCATCGAGGTAGTTTCTGTATACATCGTCACCCATCTGTTCAAGCAATTTGGCGAAAGCAGTATTTGACGACCGCTGAACACCTTCCAAGTAACTGATTGTTCCCCAGCCACTGACGTTATGGTCTTTGATTTCCTGTCCAAGAACATCATATGAACCTGACTGGTAAGTGGCGTTCGGATTAAACACGCCTTCTTCAACTGCTGCTGCAAGTGAAAACGTCTTAAAAGTCGAGCCGGGTTCAAAAGTACTTTCGACAATCTGGTTGTACCAGTTGTCGCTTAATCCGACTCTCGTATCAGGATCAAATGTCGGCCGCTGACTCATCGCCAGGATCTCTCCTGTTTTTGCATCAGCTACAACACCAAACATTTTCTGAGGGTTATATTCTTCTGCTGCCTGACTTAGCGCATCTTCAAGAAACGTCTGTATTTTCTTATCAATTGTCAGATAGACGTCATGACCATCTTTCGCTTTTTGAATAGCCTCTTCTCCACCAGGAAGTAAAAATCCACGTGCATCTGTCTCGAATGATAACTTACCGTTTTCTCCTTCAAGATAGTCGTTCAGATTTCTTTCAACTCCCATCTGACCAACCGTTTTCATCATACCATCCTCAGTTTCTTCAGGCTGGGCATACCCGATCAGGTGTGAAGAAAAAATGCCGTTTGGATAGAAGCGTTTTAAATCCTGGAGAAAGAAAATCCCCGGGAGTTCAGCCTCTTCGATTTTCTGCTTAATCTCAAGCGGGATGTCTTTTCCTGCTGTTCCGAATTCGACCTGCTTTTTATCCTGCGTTAAAATATCGAATATCTCAGGCTCACTAAGATCGAGATATTCAGAAAGAGTCGCAGCAGTTTCTTCCGGATCGAGGACATGTCTTGGATTATCATCATTCGTTGTCAGGTTTTCATCTAAAACCGCAACAATTTTATACGTCTGCGTATCTTCAGCGATCACTTCTCCATTACGGTCAAGGATTTTTCCTCTTTCAGCTTCGAGAATCTGACTTCTTGCATATTGTGCCTGAGCCTGAGCTGCTAAGTCACGGCCTTCTGCTTCCCCTGTAATTTGTAACGTCAGGAATCGTGTGATTAATAAAAAAAAGAGAGCGCTAAATACTGTAAACAGCAGGTAGGCTCCCCAATTCTTTTTCAATTTCCTCATGGCTGCTGCACAACCTTGACATTTGAATCATTCAGCGTAAGTCCAAGTTCTTTTGCCTTTTCCCATACCCGTTCATATGTACTCATCTGGCTCACTTGAATGGTCAGGTCGTTATTAACATTTTCCTGCGCTACCACATTAGATTCCAACTGTTGGATTTCTTTGTTCGTACTGTAGATCTCAGCCTGTGCACTAATAATATGAAGACTCGCAAAGCAAACAAATGCTGCAAATACAGCGGCGATTACTTTTTCACCGAGCGTAAATGCAGAAGATCTTTTTCTCAGTACTTTTTTAGGCCTGGTTTGAATGGACGGCTTTTGCTCGACCTTCCTTGCAGTGTTCATCATTCTAATTCCCCCATTTCACTGATCTCTGTTTTTATTTGTTTTTCTCTGCAATTCTAAGTTTTGCAGATCTTGAACGATTATTATGTTCTAATTCTTCTTCACTTGCTGTAATCGGTTTTCTTGTTATGAGTTTCAGCACAGGCTCATAGCCTTCCGGAATAACCGGCAGCCCTGGCGGCAGTTCCGGTCCTTTAGAAGCTTCCTTGAACATCGTCTTACAGATTCTATCTTCTAAAGAGTGGAACGTTATGACACTGATCCTTCCCCCAGGATTCAGCATGTCAATTGCCTGCTCCAAAGATTCCTCAATTACACCAAGTTCATCATTAACAGCAATCCTGATTGCCTGAAAAATCCGCTTTGCCGGATGTCCGCCTTTTCTTCTTGCCGGTGCCGGAATGCCGTCTTTAATCAGTTCAACAAGTTCTGCAGTTGTTTCAATCGTTTTTTGCTCACGTGCTGCTTCAATTTTCCGGGCAATCTGCTTTGAAAATTTTTCTTCCCCATATCTGAAAAAAATTCTGACCAGATCTTCATAAGCCCATTCATTTACAACTTCTTTAGCTGATAATGGAGATGATTGATCCATCCTCATATCCAATGGTGCATCGTGGTGATAGCTGAACCCTCTTTCAGGTGTATCAAGCTGTGGTGAAGAAACACCAAGGTCATATAAAATGCCGTCAACTTTCTCTACACCCAGTTCATTTAATTCACTTTTCAAATGCCTGAAATTTGACTGGATAAATGTAACCTGTCCATCGTAAGGCTTCAATTTTTCTTTTGCATGTTCAATTGCGGTTTCATCCTGGTCAAAACAGTAAAGATGACCTTCGTTGGATAACTGGGATAATAAGTACTCACTGTGTCCTGCTCCGCCAAGCGTACAGTCCACATAAATACCGTCCTTTTTTATATTTAGTCCATCAACTGTTTCTTTAAGAAGGACAGTAGTATGATCAAACATTTTTGACACCTCAACACTTTAAATTCTATCTATAAGTCGAAATCAATCAGGTTTTCTGCTATTTCTGCGAATGACTCTTCTGATTCAGTAAGATAATCGTTCCACACTGCTTTATCCCAGATTTCAATTCTTGATGATACACCAATGATCATGCATTCTTTTTCAATTTTTGCATAGTCAATTAAGTTTTTCGGGAGATTGATTCTTCCCTGTTTGTCAATTTCACATTCAACTGCACCTGAGAAGAAAAACCTTGCAAACGCTCTGGCATCTTTCTTTGTAACAGGAAGTGATCGAACTTTTTCTTCAAGGCGCCGCCATTCATCCATAGGATAACCAAATAAACACTGGTCAAGACCTCTTGTAATGACAAAAAGATCTTTTACATGTTCACGGTATTTTGCAGGGACAATGATTCTCCCTTTTGTATCGATTGAGTGCTGATACTCCCCCATGAACATCCGGCTTCCCACCTCTCAAAATAAATGTACCACAGTCCCCCACTTTGTACCACTCGTTTCTCATATTCTAACACAACTGTAATAATAAAAAGTTCAAAATGAATGAATTTTCTAAAAATATATTAGAATTTTGTGATTAAAGTTTTTTACCATAATAAAAAGGATGAAACATAGTGTCTCATCCTTTAATCGTTCCGCTGCGCTTCGGGCGGATGCTTTCCGGACGGTGGTTGCTGAGCCTCCTCAGGCTTCGTCTTGCGGGGTCTCAGCTTCCCACTTATCGTCCCGGAGTCACCGCCCTACGCTCCGCTGCACTCAATTTATGATTGAAATATTGTTGGTCTATTAAAAAACTCAGATCTTCTATTCTTCAAATAGATCACACGTATACAACATTGTGTTTGTGATTAAATTCAACTTCTGCCTTCAGCAGGTCCTGTATAAAGGACTCGCCATAGCGATTTATATAATAATAAATGTTCCAGATTCTTTCCTGCGGCCCGCCTGAGGGTCTGAGTGCATTTTCAATCCGGTCATATTTCTTCAAGACATGTTGATGCTTCTGCTGCAGTGCATCATCTGACTTCATTTGTAAATATGAAAGCTGCTTTAAGTGGAAGTTGAGATTCTTTTCAACGATCTGATTAAAGTTTGGATCATATTTGTCAGATAGCTGTTTAATCTGCTCATACTGACTGTTGAGCTTCTTTTCCGTTTCATCAATTACTGCTTTGAGGGACTGGTCTTTTACCGATTCCCAGAATGAAGTTCTTTCACTTTCAACACCTTTAGCAATTACATGGTTGATAGAGAGGTTCAGTTCTTTTGCATCCTGCTCTATATTCCGCTCAACAATTGAGTAGGTTAATCTCGGTACAACCGGCGGCATATGAAAGCCGGTTTTCTCAAAAGCGGTTTTCAATTCGGCCCAGTAAGCAATTTCCCCCGGTCCTCCAATAAAAGCAAGTGTTGGAATAAGCCATTCCTGCATCAATGGACGCGTTACAACATTGTTGCTTAAATTCTCCGGGTGATGTTCAGCTTCATTCAGTAAATCATTCATTGAATACGTACGACCGGCTTTGTCGTAGAAAGCTTCATCTTTATAGAAAAGAAGCTGCCTTTCTTCGTCTTTTCGAATAAATAAATTCGCTGCATCGTTTTCAAGTTCAATCATCGGCTTAAATCCATCATTTTTAAGCTCTTCCTGCTTGGCTAATACAACCTGATTAATCTCTGCATGCTGTTCAATCAGCTGCTTAAAAAATGTTGACTCAAGTCTTCTTAAATCAGGATCAGCTGCATCTAGGACCAGTAAGCCTGATTCCTTGAAAAGGTCCATGACCAGCCATGCAAACATTCGAGTGATGTTTGCATTATCATCAGCTGCCTGATACAGCTTCCCTCTCAAGTCTGCAGTGTAATTTGTTTCTCCGAATTCTGCCAAAATATCATCAATCCAGCGTTTCATTTCAGCAGGATCATATTGAATATCTGACGCCATTTTTTTAGTGAGAACTCTTTCAGGATAGCCTTTCTTTTTCAACTTTCCGTCAGACTCAGTGTAGATATGATTAATCTCCAGGAAATCGTGATCCTCGCCTGCAATCCAGAAAATAGGGATGACTTTTCTGCCAAGCTCAGATGTCTGCTGTTTGGCAAGCTTGATAATGGAAATGACTTTATGTATTGAATAAAGCGGTCCTGTTAATAATCCTGCCTGCTGACCTCCAACCACTGCAACTGCATCTTCTTTTAATGCAGAAAGTGATCGTTCTGTCTCTTCAGATGAAGGTATACCTTGCATAAAGTTTTCTATACAGGCTGAGAGTTCTTTACGCAAAAACGTTCTCTGATCAAGTTCAGATAGCCTCTTCGTAAAGCTTCCATCATAAGAATAGTGAAAATGTTTCATCGCATGATCTGATTCTTTTATATATGCTGACGCAAAAGGCTGAATAGCCGGAAGGTCCAATTGTTTTACGAGCATCGTTAAAAACTCCTTTAATCCGCATTAGTCCACAATCAGTATACCATCTGATTTTCGAAAGCCGAAAGAATATTGCTCGTCAGATCACAGAATGATAGATCGCAAGTGCAGTACCGGTTATGACTAATGAAACATGCAGAATCAGGAAGATCAAAAATGACAGCCTCCAAGTGCTTTTTAAAATGTGCGCAAACGTAAAATCGTCTTTCTTACTCCTTATGTAAAAAGCAGATAGAATACCGATGGATGCAATTAACAGGCAAATCATCCAGAAAACTGAAAGGCCCCATATATAGAGAACCAGAAAATAAACAGAGCCGATTAAAAAAGGGTTCGTTGCATTAATGCCGGTTGTAACTGCTACCCTGTGTCTCGAAGACAGCTTCTTCACAGCAATAAATACGAGCAGATAGATGATATATGGTGCATACAAAAGTATGCTGAGTAATATTGCGGCAGCCTCCACTAGTTTTTACCCCTTTCAATCTGAATAGCCAGAATCCCCTGCTGTAAAAATGGCAGGATAAAAGGTGTTACGTTTTTTTGTTCAGCAATTCTCATTGCATAACCGGTCATTGACTCAACCTCTGTTTTACGGCCCGCTTTTATATCAGACAGCATGGAAGATTCATTTTCTGATGTCCTTTTACACAGGCTCAGAATGTCTTCAAATGGACATTGATTAATTTCATCGGGAAATATTAAAGTGAGTTCACTGTACAGCGCGCTCATCATTTCCCTGAAATACTGATTTTCTGCAAGGGCACCATTTTTCACATTGAACATCGCTGTTAAGGGGTTAATCATGAGATTTTTGATTAACTTAATGGTTAACAGGCTCAGATAATCGTCTTCAAAAGCAATTGGAAAGCCCGGCTGGTCACACGAGATAATATCACTTATATTCCTGCGGTCACCTTTAAAGCATGCAATCCGCCACCACCCGACACCATTGTGCTGAACAGTACAGGCATTCAGCTTTTTAGCCCCGTGTTCAACTGTGCTGACAAACATGTGCTGATGAGACAGCTGTGATAATTGTTCCAGGTGTGACATGCCGTTTTGTAGAAAGATTAATGGTACATCTTGAGGGATCTCATTGAGTTTAGCTGTGATTGCCTCCAGATGATATTGTTTTACAGCAACTAAAACCGCATCTGCTTTTTCAAACCGGGTATCAGTTAATACTGTAGCGAATACTGTTTTGACAGTTTCATTGATCACACCATGCTGGTTCAGTTCATCCGCCTGTTCTGCTGTTCTCGTACTAATATGTATAGAATGACCGCACCCGCTGAGGTGGTGAGCGAAAAGAAGGCCTATTGAACCTGCACCTATAATATGAATATGTATCGTGATCACCCCTTTTTAACTAGTTTATCAAAATGTACCGGGTGAAAACGCATTAATTTTCAGAAAAAACCGCCAGAATAAATTCTGGCGGCTGACAGTTACACCGGATAAACCGGATGTTTCTTCGGTGGCATGGGAATATGCTTTGAAGCGTAATAGTTAAACCTGCTGATCAGTACATTACGCAGTTCATCAGGCTCAACGATATCATCGATGATCAATTCAGATGCCAGTCTGTAAAGATCAATTTCTTCCTGATATTCTTTATGCTTTTCCTGTACAAATGCAAGCTTTTCTTTAGGATCTTCAATCTCCTGAATCTTGTTGGAGTATACAGCATTCACGGCTGCTTCAGGTCCCATTACAGCAATTTGAGCGGAAGGAAGCGCAATGCAGCAATCCGGTTCAAATGCCGGACCAGCCATCGCATAAAGCCCCGCTCCATATGCCTTTCTGACAACAACTGAGATTTTAGGAACAGTTGCAGAGCTCATAGCTGAAATCAGTTTGGCACCGTGACGGATAATTCCCGCACGCTCCACCTTTGTCCCGATCATAAAGCCCGGTACATCAGCAAGAAACAGAAGCGGAATATTAAATGCGTCACAGAGCTGAATAAATTTAGCACCTTTATCAGCAGAGTCTACAAATAAAACGCCGCCTTTTGCTTTTGGCTGATTCGCAATAATACCAACAGGCTTTCCGTCAATACGTGCAAACCCTGTGATCAATTCAGGAGCGAACAGTTTTTTCATTTCAAAAAAGCTGTCCTGATCGATTAATGTATTAATTGCATCATACATATTAAACGGCGCATTCTGATTTTGTGGAATTAATCCTGATAAAGACTCACTGCTCGCAGCAGGTCTTGGCTCTTCAACTGGTATATCTCCCTCAAAGTTTAAAGGGAAAAAACTCAAATATTTAATGGCATGACGAATCGCTTCCTCTTCATCTTTTGCCAATACATCTCCGCACCCGCTGACTGAACAGTGCATTCTCGCACCGCCCATTTCCTCAAGTGTCACTTTTTCACCGATCACCTTTTCAGCCATTCTTGGTGAACCGAGATACATAGATGCATTCCCTTCAACCATAATCACAATGTCACAAAAAGCAGGAATATATGCACCACCTGCAGCTGAAGGTCCAAACAGCAGACAAATCTGAGGAATGAAACCGGACAGTCTTACCTGGTTATGAAAAATTCTCCCCGCACCACGTCGGTTTGGAAACATCTCAAGCTGGTCAGTGATGCGTGCGCCAGCAGAATCGACTAAATAAAGCATCGGTACCCGGAGCATTTCAGCCGTTTCCTGGATACGGATAATTTTCTCCACTGTTCTTGAACCCCATGAACCTGCTTTAATCGTAGAGTCATTTGCCATAACACATACCGGTCTGCCATCAATCATTCCTGTACCTGTGACAACACCGTCAGCCGGCAGGTCGCCTGCATTAAAATTCGCAAACATCGCATCTTCTTTAAAAGAACCTTCATCGATAAGCAGATCAATTCTTGTACGGGCAAACATTTTGCCCTGCTCTTTCAGCTTTTCATGATATTTGGGCTTTCCGCCTTTTTTTATTTCTTCACGGGCTTCTTTCAGCCTGCTCTGCATTGTTTCAGATTGCATATTCAGATCTCCCCTTCTAACATTTTTTATTCAAGAATCAGAAGTGTATCTCCTTCGTTAACGAAATCCCCTGCATTTACTTTTACATCACTTACTTTACCTGCAGTCTCCGCTTCAACAGGGATTTCCATTTTCATTGATTCAAGCATCATCACTGCCTGTCCGCTTTCAATCTCATCGCCTGTATTCACCAATACCTGTAAAACTGTTCCTGCCATTGTTGATGTGATTTGTGTCATGTCAATCATTCTCCTTTTATTTTCATTAGTGTTTGTGTGTGGTATTTTCCATCCATAAATTCAGCTGAATCCAGCACCAGCTTATGGAGCGAAATGTTCGTTTTTACACCTTCGATTGTCACTTTATCAAAAGCCTGTCTCGCTGCCTGTATACAGGACTGCCTTGAATCTGCTGTAACAATAAATTTCGCAATCATCGGATCATAGTATGGTGTCACTTTATTCTGTTCTTCATAACCGATATCAACCCTTATACCATCGCCCTCCGGAAATTTGACCTCCTTAAGTGTACCCGGTGAAGGATAAAAGGTCTTAGGGTCTTCAGCGTAAATTCTAAATTCAATTGAATGTCCCGAGGATTGGATGTCTTCCTGACTCTTAACCGGCAGCGCTTCATTAAAAGCTGTTTTAATCTGCCATTCAACCAGATCAAAGCCTGTTACCTCTTCAGTCACAGGATGTTCCACCTGCAGCCTCGTATTCATTTCAAGAAAATACGGATTTTCATCAATATCCATGATGCACTCAATTGTTCCGGCATTTTTATACCCTACTGCTTCGGCCGCCTGGACGGCAAGATGATATAACTTATCTTTCGCCGGACCGGTTAGAGACGGAGATGGAGACTCTTCGATCACTTTTTGATTTCTGCGCTGAATGGAGCAATTACGTTCAAACAAGTGAAATACTTCGCCTTGTGCATTTCCAAATATCTGAACTTCAATATGACGCGCGTTTGGTATATATTTTTCAATAAATAATTTCCCGGAACCAAAATAAGCCTGAGAACGTTTAATCGTTGGTTCAAAGTGCTGATTGAGCGCTTGCTCATCTTCACATAACACCATACCGACTCCACCGCCGCCGCTGCTTGCCTTCAGCATGACCGGGTACCCAATCTTCTGTGCTTCCCGGAATGCCTCTTCAAGTGTCATATCTTCACTTTCATACCCGGGAACAACTGGAACGCCTGCTTCCATCATTGTTTTTCTGGCTTCAATTTTATCTCCCATTTTCCGCATGACTGATGAAGAAGGTCCAATGAAAATCAAACCTTTTTCCTCAACACGCTCTGCAAATTCCGCGTTTTCTGAGAGAAGGCCATATCCTGGGTGAATCGCATCAACGCTTTCTTCAGAAGCAATCTCAAGCAATCGGTCAATATGTAAGTATG
The DNA here is from genome assembly GCF_044383825.1 of Jeotgalibacillus sp. JSM ZJ347. Taxonomy (NCBI): domain Bacteria; kingdom Bacillati; phylum Bacillota; class Bacilli; order Caryophanales; family Caryophanaceae; genus Jeotgalibacillus; species Jeotgalibacillus sp. JSM ZJ347. The sequence continues at coordinate 868,851 of NZ_JBISEN010000001.1, forward strand.
ACTGGGCTACCGGAGGCGGACCAATCAGCTTTGCAGCATCCGCTTCTTTCACATATGGCAGCTCCTGATCTGCTTCAGAATATACTGCTACTGTTTTAATATTCATTTTTTTGCAGGTTTTAATGATCCGCAGGGCGATTTCCCCACGATTCGCAATGAGTATCTTCTTCACAAAAATCCCCTTTCAGTAAAAAAAATTTCCATCCCACCTTCTATTGTAAACGCTTTCTAAGTAAATGTGCAGAATTTTTTGACCTGTTGCGTTATAATATAGCTATAAACCGTGTTAAGCGGTTACATCTAATCGTCAGAAACTAAACAGGGAGTGTACGGAATGTCAATTAAAGTAGAGAATTTAAAAATCAATTACAAAACTCTTGAAGAGTTTAATAAGTTTCGGGAAGTTGGCGTACAGGAGCTGTCAATGAAAGAAGAACTCGAAACGAATATGGTTGAAAATGACAGCGATTCACCTTTCTATGGAATTTATCTGGGGAATAAGCTTGTCGCACGTATGAATCTTTATAAGCGGGATGCAAGATTTGACCAGTATTTTGAGCCACCTCAAAACTATCTGGAGCTGTGGAAGGTTGAAGTACTTCCGGGCTATCAGAAAAAAGGCTACGGTTCAGCGATGGTAGAGTATGCTAAAAGCTTTGGACTGCCAATCAAAACGAATCCGAGAGTGAATTCAACAGATTTCTGGGAGAAGATGGGCTTTGAGCGTGTAACGTATGATCTTGAGAGAGATCTTGGGGAAAACCCGATGGTGTGGTATCCGGAGGGTGTTACTGAGCAGGTTCATGAGTAATTAAGTGATATATATTTAAAAGGCTGGGGCATATTGTCTCAGCCTTTAACCGTTTTGCTACGCTTCAGGCGGATGCTTTCCGCAGGGCCGGCGGTGAGCCTCCTCAGTCTTCGCCTTGCGGGGTCTCACCTGTCCGGCTTCTCCTGCTGGAGTCACCGCCTTACGCTTCGCTGCACTAAGATTTCTATTTAAACTCTATTTTACAAAGTAGATTGTTTTTTTCTAGCTTTCATTGTAACTGTGTGAAATTAATAATAAATAAATCCAATCTTACTTTGTACATAAAACACTATCTACGTAAACTAACGATTAATACTGATCAGAAGATTCGTTTACTGCCTTTTTATCCATTCTGAAAAGGTTGCCGTTTGGTTCCATCTTGAATACACTTGATGACGCGTCATGATCATCTGTTCCAAGCTTTCTGGCTTTTTCAATTAAATATAATAGTGCATGATAGTCTTCTTTTAATTCTGTAATTTGCTCTTTGAGAAACTGATTATCTTTTTCGAGCCGCTCACGCTCTTTTTCCGCTTCTTCTGCTTTCAATGCTAAATCTTCAGCCGGCTGACTATTTTCAAGCCTGCTGATCCACTGGTTCATTTTCTGTATAAGCTGCTCGGCATTCCAGTCACTGCTCTTTTCCACAGCCTTTTTCTCTTCTTCTCTTCTTTTAGCGTATCTCACACGTTTTGCTTCGGAAATCTGTTTCTGGCATTCTTTTCTGAGTGATGAATTCCAGCGAAATCCGCAGGCTGCAGGCGTTCTGTTTAATTCGAGTGCTACTTCTTCAAATGCATTCAGCTGCGTGCTGCCCTGTTCAATGTGACCGAGTACTTTTTCCTTCAATAACTGATCTTCGCGTGACGTCCAGCCGTCCTGTCTTAATTTCATTCTGATTCCCCCTAACGATAAACTTTTAACCTGTATTTTCTGAATCTATTGATATCTTATGCTTGAAAATAAAAAAATAGACATAAAAAATACGATTATCGTATTTTTTATGTCTATTTTTTAAAAATCAGTATGCAATATCTCATTCTACTTATTGATAAACCTGTTTACAGCCTCATGATGTTCTTCAGTTTCCCATAAAACTGAGCATTCGTACATTTCACTTTCCATCCGCTCTTTCAGGTCACTGGCGATCCATTTTCTTGTAAGCATTTTTTTATATGCAGAAACAACAGGTCCTGTTTTTTTAATAACTGGTCCAAATAAGTCGATTAATTCATCTGCCGAATCAGCCTGTACGATCTGGTCAATGAAACCAATTTCACTCAACGTTTGGGCCGGTAGAATTTTTGCTTCAGTTAATAGACGAAATGCCTGATTTGCCGGCAGTCTTTCATATAACAACGTACCGCCGCCCCAGCCTGTTGTAATCGCCAGGTTTCCCTGAACGAAGCCCATTTTAACGTCAGGACGTGCAAATCTGTAATCGCAGGCTGCAGCAATTTCACATCCGCCCCCAACAGCTGTTCCATTTATAAAAGCAACTGTTACTTTATCAAGTGTGGCAAGCCGGTAAAGAATCGCACCCATTTTAGAGAGCATGCTGTAAGACTCCACCTGGGTTTTAAGACTATGAAACTCTTGAAGGTCTCCCCCTGCACAAAAGGCTTGAGACCCTTCTCCGGTTATCATAAAAATTTTGATGCTTTCATCATTTTCAGCCTGTGTCACGGCCTGATCGAGCCCATCCATCACTTCATAGCTGATGGCATTTCTCCGTTCAGGTCTCGCGATTGTAAATACTAATATATTATTTTTCTGATGCAGATCATACCCCATATATCAAAGTCTCCTTTTTCCCATCCTGTCATTAATTGTATCATGAGACTTTGAGAAGCTGAATGAAAAGCGGAATGAATACACAAAAAAACCTGCAAAGGGCCATGGTCCCTGTTGCAGGTTTTTTAGCAGAGGGCATTATTTGCCTACTACTTCTTTGCCTTTATAAGTTCCGCACGCTTTACACACGCGGTGAGAAAGCTTCATTTCTCCACAGTTTGAGCACTCTACCATACCTGGTACAGATAGCTTGAAATGCGTACGACGCTTTCTTTTAGCGGTTTTCGATGTTCTTCTAAATGGTACTGCCATGTTTCCCACCTCCTTAAAGAGAGTGATTGTAAAATGAACCAGAGGTCCAGTTTTTACGGTTATTTTTTTTCGTCGAAAAATTTCGCAAGATCAGCAAGTCTCGGATCTGCTGCAGGTTCTTCCTGCTGCTCTTCAATTCTTGCTTCTTCAAGTTCCTCTTCTGATAACACTTCCCAGCCGTTTCCGCTGTCCATGCCTTCATCTTCAAGTGCTTTATCGCTAAAGACCTGAAGTGGCACCTGAAGCACCAGAATCTCTTCGATCACCGGGCGTAAGTTAATGACCTCACCATCCGGCTCATGTACTTCTTCATTTAGTTCTTCATCTATATAAGACGAATTTAAAATAAAAGTTTCCACGGTATCAAGAGAAACCGGGTACTCTACATCTACAAGTGTTCTTGCACATGGCAGAGTCAGTGTTGTTTCAATATGAAGGTGAAACGTGATTCTTGAAGAACTGATATCACCACGTCCAGTGACACGTACAGGTGCAACCTGTCTGATATCACGGTGCTGTTCTGTCAGTTCGTTCATTTCTACCGTTTCATCGATCTTGAAGTCTTCATTGCGATATTTCTGCAGCTGAATGATTGACCATTTCATCTGTCATCACCTCAAGGCACAAAGTAGATTATATTCCCTGTATAAAGGAATGTCAAGATTTTTTCTTTACAACCAAAAGTACTGACCTGAAAGTATTTGAGCTTTAGGCTGCACAATAAAAGACCGGTTGCTGTGTCCGGTCGAAACTACACCCTATTATAACGTAAATACGTTAAAATAAAAAGGGATAGTTCATTTAAGCACAGGATTTTTATGAAAGGAGTGAAGGGTATGAAAGCTTGTGGCGTTGTTGTCGAGTATAACCCTTTTCATAATGGACACCTCCTCCATGCAGAACAGTCACGTACGATTACACAAAGTGATGTTGTGATTGCTGTTATGAGCGGCAATTTTCTTCAACGGGGTGAACCTGCGCTGCTGCCAAAAAAGGAACGTGCAGAGATGGCACTCCGATCAGGTGTGGATATTGTTTTTGAATTGCCTTATCACTTTGCAGTTCAACACGCTTCTATATTTGCTGAAGGTGCTGTAAAACTGCTGGATGCTGCCGGGTGCAGCTCAATTTGTTTTGGAAGTGAGAATGGTCAAATTGACCCTTTTATCAGTCAGCTAAAGCTCGAACAGGCTCATTATGACGAATTGCAGCGAACGATCTGTAATCAGATGAAGCTTGGCAAAAGCTACCCGGCAGCTGCTGCTGATAGTTACGGTATTCTTTTTGAGCATTCGTCCGGTCTGGATTTATCCCAGCCAAATAACATGCTCGGTTATCAGTACATAACTGCAGTTGAAAAACATTCCCAGATGCAGCCTTATACGATTCAAAGGAAATCCTCAGACTATCATGATGAGTCACTGCATGAATCGTTTATATCGAGCGCTACTTCAATCAGGAAAAAAATTTTTGAAGAAGGAATGCAGGAAATTTCGCAGCATGTTCCACAATCATCTTATGAAGTCATGGAAAAATATAGATCAGAAAATGGTCAGCTGATGAACTGGGATTGCTACTGGTCTTACCTTCAGCACATGCTGGCCACTTCTTCTCCTTCATCACTTCAAATGTATTATGAAGTGGAGGAAGGAATTGAATACAGATTGATCGAGGCTGCATTAACAAGCCTGACCTTCCATGAATTCATGCACAAAGTAAAAACAAAAAGGTACACATGGACCAGAATTCAACGCATCCTCACTCATCTGATCACGAAAACAACAAAAGAGGACATTCACAAGCATCACTCTCCCGAATACCTGAGAATGCTGGGAATGACAGCTAAAGGAAGAGAATATTTAAATACGCACAAAAAAGAGTTCCCACTGCCTCTGATCAGCAATCTGAACCAGCAGCACCATGAACTCTGTTCAATTGATATCCGGGCTGGCAAAGCATATGCTTTCGGATTTTCAGACCCCCATAAGCGAAAAGAAATGATCACAAGAGATTTTAAAGTGTCCCCTGTGATCATGAAAAAATGAGGCTGAGATTAATCACAGCCTCACTTTTCATAATGAATTTAAATATTCCAGCGCGTCCTCAAACTTTTTGACTGGAACAATCTCCATATCAGTTCCTATACTTTCTGCAGTCTGTACAGCCGCTTCATAATTCGTTTGAAGGGCAGGATTTCCTTCTAATGCTTCTTTCGGCAGCTCATCATCAGGTGCAAAAAAGATTTCGATCCCCTGACGGTCTGCTGCCACGACCTTCTGCTCGATGCCGCCGATTCTGCCTACAGCTCCTTCAGCAGAAATGGTACCTGTACCAGCTACCATTTTACCTGCAGTCAGATCTTCTTCTACAAGCTGATCATAGATTTCAAGTGCGTACATTAAACCGGCTGATGGTCCGCCAATCCCGCCTGAATCAATTTCCACTTCAGGGTCTGTCTCAAGTTCAATATCATCTGCAAGCGAGATTCCCATGCCTACCTGATTATCGTTTTCAGGAAATGTTTCAAGTGTAATATCGCCTGTTCTCTCTTCTTCATCTCTGTCATAGAAAAGGGTAACTGTATCCCCTGCTTCTTTTTCAGAAATATAGTCAATAAACTGTTCAGATGACTCCAATGGAATATCATCCACCTGCTTAATTCTGTCACCAGCTCTTAATACACCTTCCGCCGGCATGCCAGGAAATACATTTAATATATAAATACCGTTATACTGATATTCAAACTCAGCACCTGCTTCCCTGAATGCAACTTCAATTGCCTGTGCTGCTGAATTATCCATTAAATAAAGCTGTCTGACAGAATATTCATCTTCACTTTCATGCGGGTTTCTGACTTCTTCTACTTCATAGATTTCCTGAAAATCACTAAAATACGCCCATGCATAAGCAAATACATTTGCCTCAACCTGGGACACGGTCATTAGTGAAAAGTCCCCTTCACTTTCTGTACCATCAGTCACTTTCACAATATCATCAAGTGCAAAAGCATTTCCTGGTTTTTGAATATAATAAGGTAATGTATAAAAGCTTAAAAACACTGAAACCAGCATGATGATTGTCAATGTCAGCATCATTTTTTTATTCATGTTTGTGCAGCTCCTTCCAGCGTTCAATTTCTTCTAATATGTCAGGCAAAGCTGCTTCAGCAGCTTCTTCTCCAAGCTGAATAATTTCTTTGGCGTGTTGAAAAGATTTGCTGCTGAATTGTTCTACCTGAGGTGAGATCAATACGTCCGCTCCACTCATTTTCAAATTGACAATTTCAGTCTGCAGGATATCAATGCTTTGAATAATCACATCATAGATTGTTGTGATTTCAGCATTCTTCTTGACCTGTGCAACATCTACCCCAATGACAATATCGGCCCCCATATTCTTTGCAACAGACGCAGGAACCCTGTCAATGACACCGCCGTCCACGAGCAGCTTACCGTCTATTTTTTCAGGAACAAATATCCCAGGTATAGCCGTGCTTGCCCGGACTGCACGATCTATTGGTCCTGTTGTAAATACGACTTTTTCTGCTTTGATCAGATCGGTTGCAATGATTGAGAGCGGAATATTCAAGTCTTCAATATTTTTATGATGAGTAAACAATTTGACGAACTGCCTGAATTTATCACCTGATATAAACCCCATTTTTGGTACTGTTAAATCCATGAAGTATTTACTCCTGAATGTTACTGCAAGCCTTTCCATATCAGCCAGACTGTGCCCGGCACTATATAAAGCACCGACTAATGAGCCCATGCTGCTGCCTGATATGTAATCTATTTTTATTTTTTCACGTTCCATTACTTTTAACACACCAAGATGAGCAAATCCTCTTGATCCGCCCGAACCAAGCGCAAGCCCTATTTTAGGATTCATACGCCTTCCCCCTAACCATCAGTTCTAACAAGCCTGAAATGTCATACAATGCTCTTACAGTTAATTTTAGCACTGCTGATGTTTAAAAAGAACTAATCACAATGCAATGGAGCCGATTCAATGAAATACAAAGAGCATATCGTTTCACTGACGTTTTTGATATTTTTTATATTTATGCTCTATTATCCAGACCAAACGATTGATGCCTCACTTAACGGCATGAAGTTATTTGCAGAAATTATTTTCCCGTCTCTTTTCCCGTTTTTTGTATTAACTGCTATACTCCCCTCGATTTCATGGGTAAATCAGTTTGCCGGCTTTTTCGGTCATCTGATGAGACCGGTATTTAATGTTTCAGGCCAGGGAGCGCTCGTATTCATTGCAGGTTCATTATCAGGGTTTCCAATCGGGGCAAAAATGACCGCTGATTTACTTAAAAATCATAAAATCAGCATACCCGATGCCCAGCGACTGATTTGCTATACAAACGGGGCAAGTCCGATGTTTTTAATTGGCGCTGTTGCCGGCGGACTGATGAACCGGCCTTCTTTAGGCATCATAATGTTTTTATGCCATCTATGTGGCAACATACTGATTGGAATAGCAGCAGGCAGACTGATTAAAGGACCCTCCTTGAAAAGAAATCCTGCAGCTGACCAGAGGGTGGATTATTTATCACTCTTTAGAGAATCAGTCACCGTTTCATTAAAACAGCTGATGAGCATCGGTGGATTAATCGTATTTTTTTCCGTATGTATTCAATTAGTCAAGCAGCTCCTGACTTCTATTGCGAGTGACCAATATGCGGAAAAAATCCAGCTCATCACATCAGGTATACTTGAGCTTTCTAATGGGGTCGATGCAGCTGTCAGATTTTCAGGTGCGGAAGCAGCTTTAATTGTACTTGCAATGGTTTCATTCAGCGGGTTGTGCATACATATGCAGGTCATTACGTTTATTCATCAGCTTCCCATTTCATACAAGCCTTATTTATTGTCCAGGCTGTTTCATATGGTTCTTTCACCTGTCATTTTTCTGATTTACTCTTTATTCATTCCGCTTCCTGAAAGCACTTTACCCGCAGAAGACGTGATGGGACAGATCAATAGCGGCATAAATGTTTATCAATTCATAACAGTGTCTGTTCTACTGTTCTGCTCGATGATCCTGTTACATCTCCGGTATATACAAAAGTCCCGGTATTAGCCGGGACTTTCATTATTTCACCATATATTTTTGTTTCAGCGCCTCTTCCACTTCTACAGGGACAAGCTCTGAGATATCCCCTCCGTAGCGCGCGACTTCTTTTACAATACTTGAACTCAAGAACGAATACTGGTTATTTGTCATGATAAAAAATGTCTCAAGGTCATTATGTAAGACTCTGTTCATTGAAGTAATCTGCATTTCATATTCAAAGTCAGATACTGCGCGTAACCCGCGGATAATCACATTAGCTCCCACTTCCTTTGCGTAATCCACCAGTAACCCCTGATAGGAATCCACCTTAATATTCGGAATGTCCTTTGTGACTGATCTGATTAATTCCATTCTCTCTTCCACTGAAAACGCCGGTTTTTTTGATGAATTATTTAATACAACGATATGCAGTTCATCAAAATTTTTGGCACCGCGTGAAATAATATCTAAATGTCCAAGTGTAATCGGGTCAAAGCTCCCAGGACATACTGCTTTACGCTTCATGAGTTTCTTCCTCTCTTTTGTAAATAGAAATACCAGTCGTACCATACAGTTCGTATTTTATTCTGACAAGGCTGCCGGTTCGATCAGGCGCTTCTGTATTTGCATCATGCTCACACATCACCACTCCTGCCTCTGACAGCATCTCGTGCTCATCAATAAAAGCAAGGTAGGTATCCAGGTGTTTATTTTTATAAGGCGGATCTAAAAAGATGCATTCAAATTGAAGCCCTCTTTTCGCAACCGCTTTCAAAGCTCTCTCTGCCTCGTTGCGGTATACTTCTGAATGAGCTTCATACGCACATTTATTTATATTATCTTTCACTGTCTGAAAAGCTTTGCGGTCTTTATCCACAAATATCATATGATCAAGGCCTCTGCTCAGCGCTTCAAGACCAAGGTTCCCACTTCCGGCAAACAGATCAAGTCCGTTGCCTCCTTCAAAGTATGGACCGATCATATTGAAAATGGCTTCTTTCACTTTATCAGTGGTTGGTCTTGTATTCGTGCCGGGGACAGCCTGTAGTTGAATGCCTCTTTTATCTCCGGATATAATTCTCATTTTCTCACCACAATCTCTCGTTACAATTTGTCAATAATTGATAAAGTGTCACACTTTTCGTACCTATGCTACCATAATTGACCGGGAACCGCCATGTGATACTGTATTTTTTCAAAAAAGAGCCTGAGACATTTGTAAGTCTCAGGCTCGACAATCGTTCCGTTCGCTTCGGGCGGACGCTTTCCGTGGGGAGGACCGTTTTGTGGTCCAATCTTTACCGCTCATGCTTCGCCTTACGGGTTCTCACCTGTCCGTATACTCCCACTGGAGTCGCCGCCCTACGCTCCGCTACACTATATATGGATATTTAATTCTAAAAATTAGATGTAATATATTACCCCGAATCAGGCAGATCAGCGGTGAAGTCTCCTGCTCCCATTTCATGAACGATCTCATCAAGGTCAGGCAGTTCATCGTTTTCTGCTAATGTGTCTTTGAGTTCCTGCAGAGACATTTCTTTCATCTCTTCTTCTCTTGCGAGTTCAATGAAGCCATAAGCGACTAACGCTGTGACAATGGCTGCTACAAGCCAGCTTTCGTCTTTTATTTCTGTTTCGTTTTTACTGCCTGGAAGAAAATAAATGATGATCAATAAAAGTACAATGACGATTACTACGATATGCATCGTGATCACCCCTTTTTATATTCTTTAACAGAAAGCATTTAATTGAAACCTGTGGTACATTAAGGATGGAAAGTTTATAAAATTTTTTAAGCAGGTGAAATAATGATTCAACGTTTTATTGAACTAGGTGAAGGTTATGCAGATGTGTATGAATTGCTCGATTTAATCAAATATAATAAAGAACGTGCGATGAGACTGGCTGTATTCCATACAGAACTGAATGGCAAAAAGGTGGTCTCTCCTGCACTGATTATGAACAAGACTGAAATCGGGAATTTCCAGGCAATCTATATATCCACTGAAGGCATTCCGGATCTTGAAAAGCCTTCTGAGCGTCTGAAGCTGATTGAGAGCGCAGCTGAAAATTCAGGTATCCCTGTCGTGCATCTCGATGTACAGCCTTCGGTTATTTTCGGGGAAAAGGAGCTTTATTTCCAGCATTTGATCGGGATTTTGAGAATGAACCGGTATATTGCACCACTTTCATCATCATTTTAAGACACAAAAAGGCGGAGCATATGCCCGCCTTTTTAAATTGTCAAAGACCCATTTTGTAATCATACTCTTTTGCTTTATCCGGTCTTGCATTCTCATATTCTGTTTTAATAAAAGGTCTGAGTGATACGTCAACTTTTTTTACATAAGAGTAATTCGAGAGTTTTTCTGTTAATTTTTCAATTTCACTCTGATTACAGTATAATAATACATACTTCATTTTTCTTGATACGTAATGCACGTTCCCAAAGCGCCTGAGCGTTTTAGCGTGCTTTAAGCTGTGCAGCCATACGATTAATCCTTGACGCTCTGTCAGCATAGTCATTACCTCACTCGTTTTTCTTACACAAAATTGTAGCATACAGGATGCCTTTCCGGCAACGAAAGGAAGCGCTTATATGGATATCAATGATATTTGGGATCGGTTTATTTCATTATTAGATGAAGAACCAGGCATAGTGAAGGCTGATTGGAAAAAATCAGCAGGTATTCCTTTTTTGTATTTGCATGCAATGAAGGCTGACCGTCAGGAAGTTGAACAGAAAATAAAGAGGTGTGCTGTCCGTGCGATGAGAGGAAAAAGGCTGAATGCTGAAACAATCTATGTACGGGCTGATCATGAACACTGGGTTTACCGCCACCGCTTTTACGTTCCTCAGGAAAAAATGTTCTGTTGCGGAAACCTTTGCAGTGATTGTATCCGCTTCAGATGAGCTTATGTTTGTGAACAACTGTGCTGCGTGCTAACATTAAAATGTGAAATATTTGTATAAGGGAGGATTTGAAATGGGAAAGAAGATGAATATCGGGCTCGCGCTTGCTGCTTCTGGTGCAGCGATCTGGGCAGGAACGAAAATGACATCAAAACCAGCTAAAAGATCAACGAAAAAGTTTTTTGAAGGTGAAAAACCACGCGTATTTGCTCATAGAGGCGGAGCGGCCCTAGCACCTGAAAGTTCACGCGCAGCTTTCAAACAGGCTGCTGAACTCGGGGTAAATGGATTTGAAATTGATATCCGTATGACAAAAGATGAAGAGCTTGTCATCTTCCACGACCAGTTCATTGACCGTACGACGAATGGTGCCGGCAGAGTAGCGGACTATACGCTCTCAGAACTGAAAGAATTTGATCTTGGCTATCATTTCAGAGACCTGCAGGGTGAACAGACTTACAGAGACAAAGGTGAACAGGTGCTGAGCCTGAAGGAAGCGCTTGAAGCGTTCCCGGACATGCTGTTTAATATCGACATGAAAGAAGATCCTGATACTTATGAAGGAAGCCTGATGCCTTCAAAACTTTGGCGTCTGATTGAAAAGCTTGGCGTAGAGGACAGAGTTCTTGTCACCAGCTTTTATGATGAGCAGATTGACCGCTTCTCTCTCTACTCTCAGGACCGCGTTGCGATTGGTGCCGGTGAAAATGAAGCAAGAAAAGCATTCTCATTATACCGCAGTGGATTCGGACATCTTTATCACCCGAATACTGACGCGATTCAGATTCCAACAAAACATAAATCAATCCCGCTCGATTCAAAAGGATTTATTGAGTTTTTAACTTCACTGAATATCCATGTTGAATACTGGACTGTAAATGATGTGGAAACAATGGACCGCCTGTTGAGACTGGGTGCTGACGGAATTATTACAGACCGTCCTGACATTGCAATGCAGCTTGTTAAAAACGATTAAAAAACTGACGGAATGCTCATCGCATTCCGTCAGTTTTTCATTACAGATATTAAGCTGAGCACGAGCAGCCCCCGCCTGAGCCGCAACCACCGCTGCAGCCTGATTGGGAATCAAAAAATGGATTACCTGTAGGAATTTTTACATTTTCAGATACTGCATGACCGATCAGCGAACTTACTTCATCAAGTAATTGCTGTAATTCGTTTTCTGCCACTCTGAACTGCGCAACATTCGGATCCATATCCATGTCTCTTTTTGTCTCGCGTATCTCCTTCATTACTCTGCTGTAATCAGGGTGATATCTGCCAAAACGCTGTACTTCTTCATATAATTCCTTTAAAGCATTGAACTTATATATTTTATTCATAGACGTGCTGGACGATTTTAATGTGCGGTACTTCTCATAATAATTTTCTAATGTTTCTGAATGCAGGATGGCTTCAGACAATTCATCTGATGCATCAAGCAGCTGGATTCTTTCCATTGTCGCTAACATATTCGCACCTCCACATTTATCATAACATGAAATACGTCAATTTAATCCCCTTATTGCTTCCATTGTTTCATTAAAATATCATCTTCCTGATCACTCTGCCCATTAAAATGGTTCAGCATCTCCTGAAAAAAATCAAGTCCAGACTGAAGACGCTTTGAATACTCTTCAATCTGTGATGGATCAAAATGCTGTATTTTATTCTTCATCGCCGAGAAAAGCTGATCGAATTCGATTGCAGAACCTTTATCGTCTTTTTCAAATAAAATCCACTCTTCATATAATTTTTGCCACGTGGTTTCTTCCCGTCTGACCTTTTTCACAAGTTCAGGGTGTTTTTTCACATACAGCTTAAACTCATCTAAACGGTTGGTGTGTGTAGACATCGGACCCCTCCTCTTTATTTCTATTTTATATTTTATGGTAAAATGAGTTGAATGGTTAAAGGGGGCACATGATGAATACAATCGACCAATTGCAGATAGACAAGTTAAACGATGATGAGAAGAATATTATTGAGCAGGTATTGAGAGGATTTGAATCCAAGAGGCAGGGAAAAAGCACCTCTTATGTCAGTGCGATGTATGCGATGGAACACGAATTTGATGGCGAGGTGCTCAAACTGACAATGCCTATCTCGCCCATTGTATATAATTCATTAGGTATTATGCACGGCGGAATTACTGCTACTGCGATTGATACAGCAATGGGTACACTGGCAAATAAAATTGTCCAGCCACATAAAGCAGCTGTCACCAGTCAGCTTAATCTACACTATACTGCGCCTATTCAGGAAGGCTCTATTCACGCATATGCGAAAGTCATTCATCAGGGCAGTAAAAGTATGGTGATCGAGGGATGGGTGGAGACATCTGATGGGAAAAGAGCTGCTCATGCAACAGGTTCTTTTTTTATGATAGAGAGAAAATAAAAAAAGGCTGCGATCACGCAGCCTTTTATTGTTCATTTTGTATAGAGTAGCTCTCTTCTTCTTCATCCTGGTCGTACTGAACGAAGTCCTGTGTGAAATAGCTTCCGTATACACCTGAACCGGTATGTGTAAACGTATCATTCAGCATTGTTTCACGGTGGTCTTCTGAATTGAGCCACCCGTGAACAACAGCCGGAGTCAGAAAATACTGTGAAGCAGTATTTTCACCTGCTGATTGATACGTTCGATTCAACGTGTCAAGTCTGTCAGATAAACCGGGTGGCTCTTCTGCTGATTCTGAAGACATCAGCTCGCGCGACTTACTTAATTCTTTCGCTGCTTCAGCAAGCTCATTATCCCAGATTAATTCATTTAACCCCATTGATGATCTGATAAAATTAACGATATCAAACATCTGACGTTCATTCGCCTCATTAACCTCATCCAATACCATCTGGTTCTGATCAGCAAGCGGTCCGCCTTCTACTGAGCCTTCATAAGGCTGTTGATCAAGCAGTGTTTCTTTATCTAGATAATATACGCCCAGCAGCTGATTTGATACTGAGTCTATCATTAATTGTGCGTAAATATCTTCAAACTGGACAAGCAGCCTTGTATGAAGATCCTGCTCGCTCAAATCAAGCTGGTAGACCCTGCCGTCATCCTCCACGATAATCTCACTGTTAATCATGGTGAATTGATAGATATCCTGAACTGATTGACCTGTGAAGTATGGCGTACTGTCATACGCATTCCCCATTACAAATAATGCTTTTACTTCATTATTCTTTACCGCCGCCTGCATATATCCGTTTTCAACCATATAGATATACCACGTCACCCCGTTTCTGCCAGGGTCCATTCTCTCCGGTTCACCATATGCTTCAACCATCTGATCAGCAGTTTTACCGATATATACTGATACACCGGATTTAGGTCTGGTCAGACTTTCAGATGAAGGAATGTCAGCATTTTCATTGGAATCTACATTAAATGGTTCATTTTCAAGCTCTTCGTTTTCCTGAAAAGAGGGACCATTATAAAAGCCAATGAGGAATATGACTAATATGACTACGCCTATTCTGATCATTGCTTTCATTCATGTCCCTCCTTTTTGTCTATTATCTTTATTATACATAGAACCAGGCTATAATAATAGCAGTAGAGTCTATCCTAAGTGTCATCTTTTTGCCACAAAAAAACTCAGAAATTATGAATGACTTAATTGCAACTTGTTACTGTTTCGACTATTATTAAGCATGAGACGACTTATTATTAAAACTGGTTTACAGGAGGAGATTTTCAAATGCGATTTGAAAATACTGGATTAGAATCTCTATTAATCGAATTTGATCCATTAGAAGATGTTATGAATGAACATGGTATGGTTCGTGCCGGTCAATGGGACTGGGAACGTGTTACATACGACAGAAAATTTGAAATCCGTGAAGGTACTTTTTACCTCCGTATTTTCGGATACACTGAAAAAGGTGATATTGGTGCGAGCGATGCTGATGTCAAGCTTCTTACACCGCTATTAGGCAAGCACTACTACCCTCATGGTGTTGAATATGGTGAAGGCGAAGAGTTCCCTGAGCACCTTGTACAGACTTGCGAAAAAATCTTAGTTGCCATTTATGAAGATCTGTCTAAGATCGCTATATAATGGTCAGGAGCCATGCTATAATGGCTCTTTATTTTATATATAGCCATAATTTACGCTGAAAAGCGTCTGAATATCCTCTATAAGTACAATAGAATTTTGAAAGGGGACCGGCATTGAACAAGTTATTTACTAAAAAAAATGTAATCACGACATTCGTCGTACTCGTTTCATTATTGCTGATTTACTTCATCTTACCCGTTTCAGTCCCTTTGATTGCCGCTCTCATTACAGCACTTATATTAGATCCGCTTGTAAAGCTGATTGAAAACAGGACGAAATTCAACAGGAAACTTTCTGTTGGTACAGTGTTTATATTATTTCTTGGCACAATCGGTTTTCTCCTGTACATAGCTGTAACTAAAATAATCGGACAAGCCATCCAATTTGTTGAGAGGACGCCTGACTATGTGAATGAGCTTGCAGTCTGGTGGGAATCTGTTGAAACTGATATGGCAATTACATTTGCTCAGGTACCTCAGCAGGTAATGTCTCAGACGAGTGCAGAGATTAATAACTTTATCAACGATTTCAGAACGAGCATCACCAATTCTATCAATGCTGAAAGTGTTACGGGAATGATTACAAATATTCCTGACTACCTCGTCAGCTTTCTTGTATATCTGATTGCATTGTTCCTGATCATGCTTGATCTCCCGGCAATCCGGAAAAATATTTATAAACACCTCAAAGATCAGACTGCTGAAAAAGTGCGGTTTATGACTGCGAGACTATCAAAAGTTATATGGGGATTTGCAAAAGCGCAGTTTCTCGTCAGTTTATTAATATTAGCTGGTTCACTGATCGGACTGTATATCATTGCACCGGAAGTTGCGCTTGTGATGGCAATTATCATCTGGCTGATTGATTTGATTCCGATCATTGGATCAATTGTCGTTTTAGCACCGTGGGCTATTTTCCAGCTGATCACAGGTGATATTGAACAAGGTACGCAGCTTGCTATACTCGCAGCTGTCCTCCTGATTATCAGAAGAACGGTGGAACCGAAAGTAATGGGTACACATATTGGTCTTTCACCTCTTGCAACGCTGATCGCTATGTTTATCGGGTTAAAATTATTCGGCATTCTCGGCTTTATCATTGGTCCGTTAATCCTGATTATCTTTAACTCCGCTAAGGAAGCCGGTATCATTAAAATGGACTTTAAATTCTAGATACTTTCCATCATGTATATGATAAGAAAAAGCGCGCCATTTTTCGGCGCGCTTTTTCTTATCATATTTTTTATGTTCCAAGAATGGCTTTTATAACAGAAGTCGTTTCTCCGCCTTCATACAACACGTATAAAAGCAGATATACCATTACACCCGTAATTGCAGTTGCAAACCAGATAACTGATGTAACAGGTCCGATTTTACGGTGTTTTTTAATTCTGTTTTTGTATCCAAGCCAGATAGTAACGAGTCCAAATACTGCACCGGTTGTGGCAAGAATGATATGAAAAATCAGGAATAGTGTGTAATAAATCTTCATGTCATCAGGGCCGCCAAATGCCGTATTGCCTGCAAAGATTGTTCTGCTCATATAAATAATGAAGAACGTTAAAGCAGCAATTGCTGCAGCAAACATTGTTTTCTTATGTGCTTCAATTTTACTCTTTCTAACCAGTGCCCATCCTATAGCGACCAGTACTGCACTTAATACGATGAAAAAAGTACTTAATGTTGGTAATAAGGGTAATGTCATGTTCTTTATCCTCTTTCTATATCATCATGATAAAGTTTTTGGTTCTCTTGCCGCATATAATGAAGCATTTAATGCATCCTCTTCAGATCTTTCTTTTCTATACCATTCAAAGAATACCTGGGCGAGAATGACCCCATAGATAATTTCCTGAATGATTTTCATAATGACGCCGCCTACCTGCTGATCCTCAAGCGGCTGCAAATTAGTAAACAGTTCAGGACCGGTTATTCCGAGTCCACTTAGACTTTGAAGCGTAGCAGCCGGTACACATAACGCCATTGCCTCAAGCCATGCCCCGCCATTGAAGAAGGTATCATACATCGGATTATTCGCAAAAATAATTAATGCACAAGCCGGTGTAAGCAAGATGCCATCAGCAAAAATATAACCGATCTTTTTTACTCCACTCAACTTATATTCTCCTTCTAATGTGTTAACAAGCGGCCACCACATTAAGAACGAGAAAACAAAGATGGTACCTGTAACGACTGAGTGAAGCAGCATATCCACCTTAATTGTATCGAATATTAATGGTATATGGTAAAAAGAAAATGCGCCATTAAATAAAATCAGTGCAATTAATGGTTTCGTAAAGAAGCTGAAAATCGGTTTAATAACCGGTAGATTTAAAAGAGTGTTCCACATATAATTTGGTACACCCGCAATTAATAAAGGCGGAATTAATAAATAAAATATACCCATTTGAATCATATGTACGGAAAACAGAATGTGTCCCCATACATCTAAAGGTGATCCCTTAATGATGTAAATGATCACGACAGCTGTAAGTACTAAAGCCGTTTCTTTGCGGGTAATCGGCCTTGAATCATGAAATTTATGTCTCCATTTCGTTGCTGCTAAAAAGAAGAGCACGGTTAACACGGTCAGGCTGATAAAAAAGTAAGGACTCCACAGAGCCTGGAATCCGAATATGCTAATCGACATCAGGCACCTTCCTTTCTGAATATTCCTGTCTCATCTCTTTTATTATAAAGCTCCAGACCCTTTACTTCAATGCGCCGAGATGACAAGTTCATGAACGATAGACATAGAAAAAGACCGGCATATGCCGGCCTTCATCATTTTACCACCAGACGATCGTCAGGAACGTCAGAACAGTAACAAATGCAATCAGTGCACCAGAGTAAAGGAAAAGCGCTGCTGTTCCGTGACCCTTATGGCTCATGTGCATGAAATAATAAAGCTGTAATACAACCTGTCCTGCTGCTAATACAAGCAATACAGGAAAAGCATAAAACTTATCAAAGTCTGCAATGACGATGATAAAAGCGATAAACGTCATGAAGATCATCATCGCAAAAGATGTTACCTGTCCGCGCATTTCATCGCGTGCTTTTCTGCGGCGGTATTCATAATTGACTTTAGGGTTAGCTGAAGTTGATTCGTGTGCCATCAGTTTATCCCACCATTCCCATTAAGTATACAACCGTGAAGATGAATACCCATACAACGTCAATGAAGTGCCAGTATAGAGAAGCAACAAAGAACTTCGGTGCGTTATAAAGGTTCAGTCCACGCTTGGCGTTACGAACAAGAAGAAGTGTAAACCATCCAAGTCCCACTACAACGTGCGCTCCGTGGAAGCCGACTAATGTATAGAAAGCTGAACCGAAAGCACTGCTTGTAAATGTGTGATGAAATTCATGAACATAATGGTTAAACTCATAAATTTCAAAGCCTAGGAATGCAAGGCCAAGGAATACTGTGATCAGTAACCATGTTTGCATTTTCTGGTAGTTATGATTCTTCATGTGATACATTGCATAGACACTTGTCAGAGATGATGTTAAAAGAAGCATCGTCATGATAAAGACAAGTGGCAGTTCAAACATATCTGCTGCCAGATAGTGATCATTACCCGGAACTTTATCTTTTAAAGCCAGGTATGTTGCAAATAGTGAAGCGAATAAAACTGTTTCTCCACCAAGGAAGAGCCAGAATCCTAAAAATTTGTTCTTACCTTCAAGGGTAGTTTTTTCAGGAGATTCAGGCCACGTACGAGCCGTGTATTTTTGATTCATATCCATTACTCCCTACCCCCTTTATCATGATCGTCCATTAGTTCTTCTTTATGAATATGATAACCATGATCATCTTTCAGTGAACGCACTGCCATTGAGCCGATCGTGATTAGCATACCGGTGATTAGTACTGGAATTGACCATACATAATCTGCACCGTCAGAAGCTCTCCAGTCAATCTGGTACATCGCACCAAATGCTGCAATGAATAAACCAAGAGACATGACGAATGGAATGAATGAGTTGTTAGGCATGTGAATGTCACCAAGCGGTTCTGCAGGTGTCATTTCAGTACGTCCTTCCATCTTTTCAATCCAAAGCGGATCAAGACCACGAACAAGTGGAAGCTGCTTAAAGTTATAGTAAGGCGGTGGTGATGAAATCGCCCATTCAAGCGTACGTCCATCTCCCCAAGGGTCATTTCCAACACGTACATTTTTAATTTGTGTAATCACAACATTGTAAAGAAGAACAATCACACCAAGTGCCATGAAGAAAGCACCGATTGTACTGATCATATTGAAAAGATCAAGACCTTGACCAGGCAGGAACTTCCAGATACGTCTTGGCATACCCATTAATCCAAGGAAATGCTGGATAAAGAATGTGCCGTGGAATCCGATCAGGAATAACCAGAACGTGATCTTTCCAAGTGTTTCATTCAGCATTGTACCGAACATTTTCGGCCAGTAGAAATGCGTACCTGCAAGTAGTCCAAGTACAACACCACCAATGATTACATAGTGGAAGTGAGCAACTACAAAGTAAGAATCGTGATATTGGTAGTCAGCTGCAGCTGATGCAAGCATAACCCCTGTAACACCACCGGCAACGAATGAAGGGATAAATGCTACTGCATAAAGCATTGGCGTTGTAAAACGGATGCTCCCGCCCCACATTGTAAGAAGCCAGTTAAAGATTTTAACCCCTGTAGGAACGGCAATAGCCATTGTCGCTACAGCGAAGATCGCGTTCGCAGTTGGCCCAAGACCAGTTGTGAACATGTGGTGCGCCCATACCATGAATCCAAGGAAACCGATCAGTACTGTTGCGAATACCATCGCAGCATAACCGAAGAGACGCTTTTTAGAGAATGTAGAAATAATATCAGAGAAAATACCGAACGCCGGAAGAATCAGTATGTATACTTCCGGGTGACCGAAGATCCAGAATAAGTGCTCCCAGATTATCGTATTTCCTCCCATTGTTACATCAAAGAAGTTCGCGCCAAACATTCTGTCAAACAGCATGAGGAACAGTCCCACAGTCAGTGGAGGGAATGCAAACAGAATCAGTGCTGATGCAACAAATGTTGACCATGTAAATAGCGGCATACGCATGTAAGTCATACCAGGCGCACGCATGTTAATAATCGTAACAAGGAAGTTAATCCCCGCAATTAATGTACCGGCTCCGGATATCTGAAGACCTAATACATAAAAGTCAATACCATGACCAGGTGATGCGAGTGATAGTGAAGCATATGAAGTCCACCCTGCATCAGGTGCTCCTCCAAGGAACCATGAAAGGTTAAGGAAGATTCCACCGAAGAAGAATAACCAGAACCCAAGTGAGTTCAGGAATGGAAATGCTACGTCACGTGCACCAATTTGTAATGGTACAACTGCGTTCATAAAAGCAAATAATAGCGGCATGGCTGCTAAGAAGATCATTGTCGTTCCATGCATGGTAAGTAATTCATTGTATAGTCCTGCTGACACAAAATCATTATCAGGAACCGCAAGCTGAATACGGATCAGCATTGCTTCTATACCGCCAACCAGGAAGAAAAATCCGCCGGATACAAGATAAAGAATGGCGATTTTCTTGTGGTCGACCGTTGTGAGGTAGTCCCATAGGACTGCTAAGAAACCTCTTTTTTCAGCAACGGTACTCACTAAGTATACCTCCCTTAAAAATCAAATTATTCAGAGTAAACCTTTAAGCTCATTAAGTATTCAGTCAGTGCATCGAGATCCTCATCAGATAGGTCGTCTTCATTATAACCACCCATTGTGTTACCAGGCTTTAAGACGTCAGCGTTACGGATCCAGTTCTTGATATTTTCAGCATGAACTTCATCTGAATCCTCATTATCTAGGATTCCCGCAGTGTAAGAACGTTCTCCAAATGAAGCCAGGTTAGGCCCTGGTGAAGTTCCAGCTCCCTGTGTCGGATTAGTAGCGTGACACCCGATACATCCCTGCTCTTCAAATACTGCAAACCCATCAGCTACAGTATCACTTTCGAAGTTCTGCTCAGCTTCTCCAGCTTCCTGCATTGCAGCAATCCAGCCGTCAAAGTCTTCCTGAGACATCGTCTGTACTTTAAAGTCCATTAAAGCGTGCGATGGACCACAAAGCTCAGCACACTTACCGTAGAACAGGTTATTAGCTTCTTCAGCTTTTTCACCATCAAAGTTCAAATAAAATGTGTTCATATTATCAACGTTTGTATCAATCTTTCCTCCAACTGCCGGAATCCAGAATGAGTGCTTAACGTCAGAAGCGATTACATTAAAGTAAACATTTTGATCTGTTGGTACAACCAGATCCTGTGCAGTTACAACGCCCTGGTCAGGATAAGAGAATTCCCACCAGTAGAGGTTTGCACGTACATCAATTACAAGTGCTTCTCTGCTTCCTTCTTCATCTTCTACTTCCATTCCCTGAGTGTCACCAAGTTCAAAAGTCAGAGCAACAGTAGGAACTGCAAGGATAAGAAGAAGAATAATTGGAATAACAGTCCAGATAACTTCCAGTCTGTGACTTCCTTCCACCTGTTTTGGAATAAAGTCTTCACCCAGCTTCGAGCGGCGGAACTTAGTAACAGCGATAACATAAACGATTGCTACAACGATGATTACAAGAACCATGATCGCCACACTCAGCATCATCAGGTTGAATTGCTTCTGTGCTACTTCACCCGCAGGTTGAAGTGTTGACAGAAACGGCTCTCCACAGCCGGAAAGAATAAACGCCATTGCCGCTACGAGCGGCAGAAAACGCCATTTCTTAAGCCCATTTTTCATAGCTTTTTTAAACCCCTCTTTCATTCGAATATTCTTGTTGATGGAGACTGTTTATATGGATTTCTCTAAAGAAAGAATTCCCTAAATAAATGTAAGAATGACCATACCTGTAAACATAATTGTCAGGTAGTTTAATGAATAAACAAACATCATTGTTGCCCATTTGTGGTCATTTTTTGCTTTATAGCCCTTGATCGCAAGTACAAGCCAGCCGATATTCAACACTGTTGCGAGTACGATAAAAGCGGTACCAAGTGAAGGCAATAAAAATGGCAGCGGGAACAAGGCAATCACCCATAGAAGCATCGACAGCTTCGTTCTCGCAAACCCTTTAACTACAGGCAGCATAGGAACACCTGCAGCACGATATTCTTCAACCCTTCTCATTGCAATTGCATAAAAATGAGGTGGCTGCCACACAAACATAATCAAAAATAACGCAATTGGCACTGCACCAAGACCGGGATCAATTGCTGCCCAGCCAATTAATGGAGGTACTGCACCAGAAATACTGCCGACGATTGTATTGCTGGCGTACTTTCTTTTTGTCCACATTGAATAAAGGACAACATAGCTGAAAACGCCAAACAATCCGATTAATCCGGCTGTGATTGTCGTCATAAACAACATAATTTCACCAAATATTACAAAACCGATCCCAAGACCAAGCGCTCTTGAAGGTGCTACACGGCCCGTTACAGTTGGGCGGTTTTTCGTTCTTTCCATTAATGGATCAATATCACGGTCTATGTAATTGTTAATACTGCATGAGCCCGCAACAACAAGTGACGATCCGATTAAAGTAAGAAGCATAACATCAATTGAACCTAAAAAGTACGTATCGGTAAAATAGAGCGCTAGCCATAACCCGGTAAACGCTGTAATAAAGTTAGAGTTCACAATACCGATCTTAATCAGAGCGAGGAAATCTTTCCAAGCAGTTGTTTCAGAAAAATCTGCCTCTTTTACAGCCGACACAACTCGACTATTTGACACACTTTCCCCTCCTCTCCAAACTTGCTAATACATTATACTACATCTACTATAAAGGATAGCGAACGTGATTTCTATATTTAAAATGAAATTCAGACAACTTCTGAAATGATGCCTTTAAATAAATGTAACAATTCTTTCACATCTTTTGCCTTTTTCCCTGTTATGAATTATTTTTATATAGTTTTGCAATGTGAAAATTATTTGTCTTAACACTTGAAGAATATTTGATTTTTACACAAAAAAGGTACACTCAAAGTTTAATCTGTACCATAATAGACATTACGAGTATTTCATTCAGTACAAAGTACTTAAACGAGAAATAAATGAGAAGGTGAAACTTTTGCAATCTAAGGGATTAAAAATTCTAGGGGTTGTTACGACGCTTGTCATGCTGATGGTTCTTCTTGGCGGTGCGCTTGTAACGAAAACTGATTCAGGTCAGGGTTGTGGACAATCCTTTCCATTATGTCATGGTCAGATCATTCCTGATCAGTTAGAAATTGAAACAATTATAGAGCTTTCCCACAGAGTGGTTTCAGCAGGAGCAGGATTTTTAGTACTGGCATTGTCTATCTGGTCATGGCGTGCAATGGGACATATCCGGGAAACGAATTTTCTCGCCATCCTGGCTTTCTTCTTTCTAATGCTTCAGGCTCTCCTTGGTGCAGGTGCCGTTGTATGGGGACATTCAGATATCATTCTGGCTGCTCATTTTGGTATATCACTGATATCTTTTGCAGCTGTGTTACTTCTGACTCTTCTTATATTTGAAGTGGACAAGAAATTTGATGCCTATAAGCTAGTGATTGACCAGAGAATTAAACGCCATACGTATGGATTAATGATTTATATTTTCGCAGTGGTCTATTCAGGTGCTTTTGTCAGACATACTGAAGCAAGCCTTGCCTGCCCTGACTGGCCATTTTGTGTTAATTCCTCACCAGGGAACCTTTCGCTGAATTATATTCAATGGATTCAGATGGGACACCGTATGGCCGCAGCATTTATTTTTATCTGGATTATCTATGTAGCAGTAATCGCCATTAAAAATTATAAACATCAAAAAGTGGTTTACTATGGCTGGATCATTGCTTTAGTACTTGTAACAGGACAGGTCATAACCGGAGCACTTGTCGTTGTGACGAAGCTGAACCTGCTGCTTGCATTATCACACGCACTGATTATTTCACTGTTGTTCGGTTTACTGAGTTACTTTATTCTTTTAATTTCAAGAAGTAAAATAAATAGTAAAAAAGAAAGTTGAGCAGATTCGCTCAACTTTCTTTTTTTTGTGACTTAGCTGTCTCTTTTCAGTCTGATCATCAGGTCTCCAGGAGATAAAGACTCTCCACTCTCAACACAGACTTCTTCAACAGTGCCATCAAACGGTGCCTGTACAGTCGTTTCCATCTTCATGGCTTCAGTAATAATCAGGTGTTCACCTTTTTCTACCTGATCCCCTACTGATACGACAACCTGAATAACAGTACCAGGCATTGTTGCACCAAGTTGTTCAGGATTAGACGGATCTACTTTTTGTTTGACCGCAACAGTTGATTTGATGCTTTCATCTTTAATTACAATCTCACGCTGCTGACCATTCAGGTCAAAATACAATACTCTCGTTCCATCTGCTCTCGCTTCCCCAATAGAAACAAGCTTAAGAATCAGCGTCTTACCTGTTTCAATCTCAACCTCAATTTCTTCATTCAGTTTCATACCGTAGAAGAATGTTGGTGTATCGATTACTGATACATCACCGAACTTTGTAGCTGTATCTGTGAATTCTTTAAAGACTTTCGGATACAGTGCATGTGCCAGGGCATCAAAGCTTGTAACAGGTCTGCCAAGCTCATGGAACAGCTCTTCTTTCAGCTTATCAAAATCAACCGGCTCCATCAGCTCACCCGGTCTTACTGTGATCGGCTCTTTACCTTTAAGGATGACCTTTTGAAGATCTTCAGGGAATCCGCCGTGCGGCTGTCCAAGGTAACCGGAGAAAAGTTCGATCACTGAGTCAGGGAAGTCAATTGAATTTCCTTTTTCAATGACTGACTGTTCATCAAGGTCGTTTTGAACCATAAACAATGCCATGTCGCCGACTACTTTAGATGAAGGTGTAACTTTTACAATATCACCAAACATCTGGTTCACACGCGCGTACATTTCTTTTACTTCTTCCCAGCGTGCGCCAAGGCCGACCGCTTTCGCCTGCTGCTGAAGATTGGAATATTGTCCACCAGGCATCTCATGCTTATAAATCTCAGAGTGCGGTGAGTTCATACCGCTTTCAAACGGTGCGTAGTATTTTCGTACATCTTCCCAATAATGAGAAAGTGTCTCTGAGTGATCAACATCAAGCTTCAACTGTCTCGTATTCCCTTTCAGTGCATATGCAAGAGAGCTCGCGCTTGGCTGTGAAGTCAGTCCGCTCATTGACCCGAGGGCTGTATCCACAATATCTACTCCCGCTTCAATCGCACGCGCATACTGGAAAATACCGTTTCCACTTGTATCATGCGTATGAAGATGGATCGGGAGGTCAACAGTATCCTTCAGCTCAGAAATCAGACGGTATGCAGCTTCCGGCTTAAGCAGGCCTGCCATGTCCTTAATCGCCAGAATATGAGCACCCTGATTTTCAAGCTCTTTAGCAAGTGCTTTGTAGTAGTCAGTGTCATATTTTGTACGCGTCGGATCAAGAATATCTCCTGTATAACAGATTGCCGCTTCAGCTACTTTTCCTGAATCGCGTACTGCTGTGATAGCTGTTTCCATCCCTTCAACCCAATTCAGGCTGTCAAAGATTCTGAAGACGTCAATCCCTGCATAAGCAGAACGCTTAACAAACTCCTGGATCACATTGTCAGGGTAGTTTTTGTAGCCAACTGCATTAGATGCACGGAGCAGCATCTGGAACATGACATTCGGGATTTTCTCTCTCAGTGTAAGCAGTCTCATCCACGGGTCTTCCTTCAGGAATCTGTAAGCTACATCAAATGTAGCGCCACCCCACATCTCGAATGAGAATAAGTCATTTTGCATACGGGCAGAAGCATCCGCTATATTTTTCAGATCTACTGTTCTGACACGTGTAGCAAGCAGAGACTGGTGGGCATCACGGAATGTCGTATCAGTGACAAGCACATCATCCTGTTCTTTTACCCAGTCCTTCAGACCATCCGCACCCCGCTCATCAAGGATCTGCTTTGTCCCTGCCGGAGGAGCTTCAAGCAGATTCACTTTTGGAATTCTCGGTTTGCCAAAGTCAGGCTTCTCACCTTTATCAACCCCTGGAAATCCATTTACTGTGACATTCCCGATGTAAGCAAGCATTTTTGTTCCTCTGTCTTTTCGTTTGGGGAAAAGGAAGAGTTCAGGTGTATGATCAATAAATGATGTATCATACTCACCGCTTAAAAACTTCTCATGCTTTACTACATTCTCTAGGAAAGGAATATTTGTTTTGATTCCACGAATACGGAATTCTTGTAAATTTCTGACCATTTTAGCTGCAGCTTGTTCAAAAGTCAGCGCCCATGTAGAAACTTTCACTAAAAGTGAATCATAGTGAGCTGAGATTTCTGCGCCTTGATATCCGTTACCTGCGTCTAGACGAACACCAAACCCTCCACCTGAACGGTAGGCCATAATACGTCCTGAATCTGGCATAAAGCCATTTAGCGGATCTTCTGTTGTCACACGTGACTGAATCGCAAAACCGTTCAGCTGGATTTCATGCTGCTTTGGAATACCCACTTCACGGCTGTGCAGTGTATGACCTGCAGCAATTTTTAACTGCGACTGTACAATATCCACACCTGTAATCATCTCAGTAATTGTATGCTCAACCTGGACACGCGGATTTACTTCAATGAAGAAGAATTCGTTGTTTGCAACGAGGAATTCCACTGTACCGGCATTTACATAAGATACATTATTTGCGAGTTTAACTGCCGCATCGCAAATATCATCGCGTAATCCTTCAGGAAGTGATACTGAAGGTGCAACCTCAACAACCTTCTGATGTCTTCTCTGAATGGAGCAGTCACGCTCATATAGATGGATAATTTCACCCTCGTGGTCACCTAAAATCTGTACTTCAATATGTTTTGGATTCTCAATAAATTTCTCAACATATACTTCATCGTTACCAAACGCAGCTTTGGCCTCGGATTTTGCACGGTTATATGATTCTTGTACGTCACTCGCTGAACGTACAATTCTCATTCCGCGTCCGCCACCGCCAAGGGAAGCTTTGATAATGAAAGGAAAACCGTGCTGCTCTCCAAACTTTTCTACTTCTTCAAGACTTTCAACAGGTCCATCACTTCCAGGAATAACAGGAATATCTGCATTAATCGCCTGTTGTCTTGCTTTCACTTTGTCCCCGAACATATCAAGGTGATCTGAAGTCGGCCCTACAAATGTTATCCCTTCTTCTTCACAGCGTCTTGCAAAATGAATGTTTTCAGAAAGGAATCCGTAACCCGGGTGGATGGCATCTACGTTCGCACGCTTGGCGATTTCAATAATGCCTTCGATATCGAGGTAAGCATCAATTGGCTTTTTCCCTTCACCTACAAGGTAAGCTTCATCGGCTTTAAAACGGTGGAATGAACCACTGTCCTCTTTAGAATATACAGCGACTGTACGGATATTTAATTCCGTACAGGCGCGAAACACCCTGATTGCAATTTCTCCACGATTTGCCACTAATACTTTGTTAATCTTTTTCATAATGATCCTCCTCTATGATGTCAAACTTCTAGCGATACAATCTTGCTGTGTTTTTTTCATTCATTGAAGATGTGCTACTTTTCTGTTGCGGGACATTTTGCTTCTCTTTTGCAAAATATTTCTCTTCATATCTCACAAACATTGATACATTCATGAGCAGTCCCATCGAAAGAGAAAGAAGAATCAGTGAAGACCCGCCATAGCTGATAAATGGCAGCGGCACACCAGTAATCGGTATTAACCCTGACATTCCGCCAAGATTAATAAATGTCTGAATTCCAATCATGCTTGAAATACCTATGGCAAGCATTTTACCAAATTGGTTTCTGCATCTCAGTCCGATCATGATTCCCTTTAATACAATATAAGCGAGGCCGAAAAGCACAAACCCAACCCCGAATATACCTAATTCTTCAGCGATGATTGCCATAATAAAGTCTGTGTGCGGTTCAGGCAGAAACCCGAGTTTTTGTATACTCTGGCCAAGCCCGGTGCCCCAGAGTCCCCCATTACCTATCGCGTAATAAGAACCGACCAGCTGCCAGCCATTATCACTGATATGTGCAAAAGGATCCTGATACGCAGCAATTCTCCCGAGACGCTCCTCAGAAAAAATCCGCTGAAAGGTGCCGCGGTTGAATAGAAATAATATACCCGCAAATACACTGATCACACCACCTGCTAGGGCTGCAAGCTTTAACATGCTTTTTACTTTCATCCCTGAAGCGACGATTACACTCATTCCAATTGCGAAAACAATTGCCGCTGTTCCAAAATCGGGCTCAGCTGCAATCAGGAAGCACGCAAAAACAAGTATAATGATCGGTGGCATTACCCCTTTATTGAACTCGTTAATGTACGATTGTTTTTTAGCGTAAACTGCTGAAAGGTAGACAATCATCCCGAGCTTTGCAAATTCAGCAGGCTGCAGCTGGAATCCGGGTAACATAATCCAGCTTTGCGCATTGTTTACTTCAGATCCGATTATATGTACTGCAATTAGGAGCACAAACATCAGCCCGAAAATTAATTTCAGCATAAATCCTTCTTTATAGAGCTTATAAGGGATTAATGCCATTACAGTGAAGCCTATCACTCCAATGATTAAGTTTCTGAGCTGTTTTGTGTAAAAGTAATCCGGATTCTGGTCAAGGATTTCTACTGAGTACACCATTCCTGCACTGTAGACCATGACTACCCCGAAAATTCCTAAGAGTATGTATACAGCCATCAATGAATAATCGTAAGACCTGAACATTCTTTTCAGAATGGTCGACATTCTTTATCAGTCCCATCTGTATATTTATTCAACAGGAAATATGTAAAATCCTCTTTTTTTGATATAAAAAAACTCAAACAATCTGAAAAGTTTGTTTGAGCGGGAATAAGTTATTTATTGGTAAAAGCATCATGGAGTGCTGACATTTCTTTCTCAAGCGAGTCTATTAATGTCTTTCCATCCGCTTCATCCACAAGCCCGAGCCTGACGGCGAATTCTATTTCACGGGATAACCCAAACATTTGCGTATCTAATACCTCTTCATACAATGGACACTGGGGCATCGTTAAGTTATCCATTTGAACTTTGATTAGCTGCGCTATTTTTTCGGCATCTTTACGTAAAAGCTCATAGGCTTTTTCACGATGGTCAATCTTCATTTCTGATGTCACACTGATCCCCCCCAATCCATTCAGTTTTCATGCGATACATGATATCTGCTTAACCTAAAGTGTAGCGTTTTATCGAGGAAATTGCAAGCAGTGACTTGCCTAAACAGCACGTTTTCAAAATGTGACACAATCAAAATTCCGATGTATACTCAGGAGACAGAAATAAAAAGGGGATGAAATGATGAACGACATTATACCAATTACCGGCCGGGTAAAATTCCAGCTTACAATTGACCCAAGTGTATGGATCTTTGATGAAAGAAAAATAGATCTCACGACTTACTTTGATGAAGAGCGTACAGAAATTGATGAAATTGAACAATATTCCAAAGCAGTCGCTGAACATTTCTCAAAAGAAATAAAAGAAGGCGCAGAGATTCCAAAGCCTGCATCACCGGCTAAGAAGCGCTATGAAAAAGAAAAGTTGCTCAACGGTACTTTCGGAATCAAAATGAAGCCTTTTATTCAGAATGCTGAACCTGAAGCAGGCGCGGAAAAAGTAATGATCTCCACGTCTGAAAGTGTTCATTCTTTTACAATAGAAGAAGCAGGGGACTTAATTATGGCTTTTTCAAAAGACGGCAAACCGCTGCGTGAAGACGGCCCGGTTCATATTTTATTTGAAGACGGCTCAAACAGACACAGCCCAATCACGCACGTCAGGAAAATTACATTATCTTAAAGAAAAACTAGGTTAAATAACAATAGTGTCTTAGCACAGCTGGTGATTGCAGCGGAAGGGGGCGACTCCAGCAGGTGAAGCGTGACAGGTGAGACCCCGGAAGCGAAGCTGAGGAGGCTCACCGCACGCCCTGCGGAAAGCGTTCCCCTGGAGCTGCAATCACCAGCCCAGTTTAACAAAGACTAAAAAAGCACTGATTTTCAAGTCAGTGCTTTTTCAATTCCTCCATCACCTGCTGATCCAGGTTTCTTGCGGCCTGCTCATCGTATGTTTTAGCAAAAGCCGGTTCAGTCACAATCTTCGCACCGTAAAACATCACATCTCTCACTTCATCAATGTCAAGCCTGATAATCGAAAGTCCGATTGGTACATCAGCTGATGACTGTCCCACTACTGTTGCTTTGCCACTGATTGAATAGGTGCTTCCCCCTGCAATAATTGAGAGTGAACATAGCGGCTGTTTTTCAACATTTTTTATGATTCTTGAACGATGATCTACTGCAAATATCAGCACCGAGTCATCTTTTGCATGAACCCAGGATAGCGAGGCAACATTTGTACCGCCAGTCTCAGCGTCGACAGTTGTGAGCTGTACAAAACGCTCATGCAGAAATTCTTCATATAAACCTGGTGTTAGGTGATCTTCAACTCTGTTCGCCACGTTATCACTCCTTTTTCGGACTATTATACAGCAGATTTTCTTCCCTTAACAGTTCCTGCCTTCCACATGTTATAATGACTATACCAGTACTGATAAAAAAGGAGCTTTGTCATGAGAGTTAAATGTTTTTTATGCGATAAAATTGAATCAATTGAAGATTTCAGCCCACTTGCAAAGAAGCTCCGCAACCGGCCAATCCACACTTATTTATGCGATGAATGCAATATGCGTATAGAAAGTAAAACAAAAAAACGTATTGCAACCGGTAATTTTAAGCAATATAAAAGTTCAAGAAAAATTGAAAAAGATTTTTAAGCAGATAAAAACCCCAAAGTGACTGGACTTTGGGGTTTTTATCATTAAATAATCAACTTGCGCTTAGGCTCTTTCACTTCTCCGGCCAATTCAATACACTTGCCGAGTTTAGCTGCATCAAAATTTCCGCCGCTCACAATAACGCCCGTCTGACCTGAATAAGATAATGTTTTACTGAGTAGTGCTGCAATTCCCGCAGCGCCTGCTCCTTCAACCATCATTTTTTCTCTTTCAAGCATGAACAGGATGGCTTTTGCAATCTCACCTTCCGTTACTGTCACCATATCATCAACGTATTTGTTGATGATTGAAGTTGTCAGTTTGCCGGGAGATTTTACTTTGATCCCTTCAGCGATTGTCGGTAAAAAAGGTACTTCACTGCTCGACTGCTTAAAAAAGGATGCCGCAATTGCCGGAGCTGATGCAGATTGAACACCGATTACTTTTACAGAAGGCTTCAACGCTTTTACAGCAAGTGCTGTACCTGCGAGTAATCCGCCCCCACCTGCAGGAACAAAAACTCTTTCAAGATGTGGACACTGCTGCAGCATTTCCAGCGCAGCAGTCGCCTGCCCTTCAATGATTTTCAGATCATCGAACGGGTGAATGAACACTGCTCCTGTTTCCTCCTGCTTCTTGCAGGCAGCTGCATATGCCTCATCAAATGATTCACCAGTAAGCACAACCTCTGCACCATATTCCCGGGTAGCATTAACTTTTGTCTGTGGCGTTGAAAGTGGCATGAAGATTGTTACTTCAACCCCTTTTTTCTGCCCTGCAAGTGCCACCCCTTGTGCATGGTTACCCGCTGATGCTGCAATAATGCCTCTTTTACATTCAAGCTCAGTCAGAGAAGATACTTTATTCATCGCTCCCCTGACTTTAAATGAACCTGTTTTCTGAAGGTTTTCAAGCTTCATCCACACCTGCTGTCCAGTCATCTTATTCAATGTTTCAGACTGCTTGCATGGCGTTCTGTGTACATAACTGCTTAGTTCTTCTGCTGCGTCGAATAATGCGCTCGTGTTATAGAAATTCCCAAGTTGATCATCCTCTCATTTTAATTAGACATGCGACTCTTCGTACTTTTTAATAGCATCTTCATACTGGAATGTAATCGAAATTTCATCCCATCCATTTAAAAGCATCTGCTTCCAGTAAGAATCAATTTCAAAGTGCCATGTCTTTCCATTACACTGTACTGTCTGTGATTCCAGATCGACTGTCGCTGACTTTCCACCTTTTCCTGCCTGGATGACTTGATCTGCTTCTTCAAGCCTGATCGCGAGAATACCGTTCTTCACGCAGTTGTTGTAAAAAATATCTGCAAACGAAGGTGCGATGATGACTTTAAAGCCATAGTCCTGTAGTGCCCATGGAGCGTGCTCTCTTGAAGAACCGCATCCGAAGTTCTCACCTGCAGCAAGAATTTCTGCTCCCTTAAAATCAGGGTGATTTAATATAAAATCCTGATTTGGTGTGCCGTCTTCATTAAAGCGCCAGCCATAAAAGAGAAACTGACCAAATCCGGTGCGTTCAATTCTTTTAAGAAACTGTTTTGGTATAATCTGATCCGTATCAACATTGATTCGGTCAAGCGGTGTAATGCGACTGGTTAGTTTTTTTACCGGTTCCATCAACTTCCCTCCTTATGCATGAACGTGCTTTCTGACATCTGTGAATTTCCCTTCGATTGCAGCCGCTGCTGCCATAGCCGGGCTGACAAGGTGCGTTCGTGAGCCGGCTCCCTGTCTGCCTTCAAAATTACGGTTAGAAGTAGATGCGCAGCGTTCCCCAGCAGGTACGATATCATCGTTCATTGCAAGGCACATACTGCAGCCTGACTCACGCCATTCAAAGCCTGCGTCTTTAAATACCTGGTCCAGCCCTTCTTCTTCAGCTTTCATTTTCACAGTAAATGAGCCTGGCACAACAATCGCCGTTACATTATCATGTACTTTTTTACCTTTGATTACTTGAGCAGCTGCTCTCAGGTCTCCAATTCGGGAATTTGTACACGATCCGATAAATACGTGCTGGATTTCAATATCAGTAATCGGCATTCCCTCTGAAAGATCCATATAAGTGAGCGCCTGCTTCAGCTCTTCTTTTTTCGACTGATTGGAGAAGTCAACAGATCTAGGTACAGTTGCTGAGATACCGGAACCCATTGACGGGTTTGTCCCCCACGTTACAAACGGTTCGATCTCATCAGTGTGGATCGTCAGCGTTTTATCATATTGTGCTCCTTCATCAGAAGCATAGCTGAGCCACTTTTCCTTCAATTCTTCATACTGTTCAGCCGGTACATGTGCACGGTTTTTCAAAAATTCAGCTGTTGTTTCATCCGGACTGATTAGACCGGCACGCGCACCTGCTTCGATCGACATGTTACACACCGTCATACGTTCTTCCATTGACATTTTTCTGATCGCGTCACCCGTATATTCGACAACATAACCTGTTCCTGCATCAACACCAAATTTCGAAATGATTGCAAGAATCACATCTTTAGCAGTGACACCAAAGCCAAGTTCTCCTTCGACTCTGATTTCCATTGTCTTTGGTTTAGACTGCCAAAGCGTCTGGGTGGATAGCACATGCTCAACTTCACTTGTACCGATACCAAATGCCAGTGCACCAAATGCTCCGTGCGTTGAAGTGTGACTATCACCACATACAATGGTTTTACCAGGCTGTGTCAGTCCAAGTTCGGGTCCAATGACGTGAACAATGCCCTGATCAGGATGATGCATGTGCGCAAGCGGAATCCCGAATTCTTTACAGTTATCCGCTAGCGTATTCATTTGCTGCTTTGATACCGGATCTTTAATGACTTCACGGTTCTTGGTGGGTACGTTATGGTCCATCGTGGCGAAGCTCAGATCCGGTCTTCTGACTTTTCGGCCCTTTAACCTTAACCCTTCAAATGCCTGCGGTGAAGTAACCTCGTGAATCAGGTGCAGGTCAATATAGAGAAGGTCCGGTTTACTTTCTTCTTCATGTACAATATGGTCGTTCCAAACTTTTTCAATAATCGTCTTCGCCATAAGACTATTCCCTCCTCACTTATACATAAGCAGACAAGATATGATCTGATACCAGTTCTCTTTCAAGCTCTTCAATGACTTTATCTGCAAAAGCTGAAGTGCTTAGTACTCTGTGTCCTGCTTTCTGAACATCAGTTGTGCAATAACCATCATCAAATACGCTGTATACAGCTGTTTCAACAGCTGATGCTTCTGTTTCCATTCCGAATGAATATTTAAGCATCATCGCAACTGAAAGAATGGCTGCAG
Source organism: Jeotgalibacillus sp. JSM ZJ347 (assembly GCF_044383825.1). Lineage (NCBI taxonomy): Bacteria > Bacillati > Bacillota > Bacilli > Caryophanales > Caryophanaceae > Jeotgalibacillus > Jeotgalibacillus sp. JSM ZJ347. The sequence continues at coordinate 902,962 of NZ_JBISEN010000001.1, forward strand.
ATGGGTTGGCAATATTCATGCCGGCAATGTCAGGTGCTGAACCGTGTACGGGTTCGTAAAGCCCAAACCCGTCAGAACGGATACTTGCTGAAGGCAGCATGCCTAGTGACCCTGTCAGAACTGAAGCTTCATCACTCAGGATATCTCCAAACAGATTCTCTGTAACGACTACGTCGAATGATGCCGGCTGTGTGATCAGTTTCATTGCTGCAGCATCAACCAGCAGATGTTCAACCTCTACATCCGGGTAATGCACTTTTTTCTCTTCTACTACTTCTCTCCACAATTTACTTGTTTCAAGTACATTCGCTTTATCAACTGATGTAACTTTTCCTTTTCTAAGACGGGCAAGTTCAAATCCCTGCTCAACGATGCGTTCGATTTCCGCTCGTGAATAAGTAAGTGAATCAACTGCTCCGTTATGCGTCTTACGTTTTGGTTCGCCGAAGTAAAGACCGCCTGTCAATTCTCTGACAATCATCATATCAACATCTTTAGAAAGATGATCTTTCAGCGGAGATGCTTCACTCATCCCTTTAACTGCTTTAACCGGTCTCAGATTAGCAAACAATCCAAAGTGCTTTCTGATACCAAGCAGGCCTTTTTCAGGACGCAATGCTGAAGGGTTCTGATCCCACTTTGGTCCACCGACTGCTCCAAGCAGCACTGCGTCACTCTTCTCACAAACCTCTAGTGTTTCTTTCGGCAGAGGATCACCAGTTTCATCAATAGCAATTCCACCGATCAGTCCTTTTTCAACCTCAAATGTATGGTCAAATCTCCGTCCAACAGACTGGAGAACTTTCACTGCTGCCTCTGTTACTTCCTGTCCAACTCCGTCTCCATGTAGAACTGCTACTGTTTTCTTCATGATAATTCCTCCCCTTTGCTATACAGTTTTTGCGTAAGATCTTTTGCGTTCATTCACCAGTTGTCTGTTGATGGCATTCAGGTAAGCTTTTGCAGAAGCTTCAAGCACATCCTGTGCCACGTCCCGGCCGGTTGTTGACTTTCCATTATACGTCATATTTACTACCGCTTCCCCAAGTGCGTCGCGTCCTTTTCCAATAGAAGTAACGCGGTAATCCAGCAGATGAACCTTCCCTTTAACCAGGCGTTCAAGTGTGTTGCAGATTGCCTCTACACTACCTGATCCGGTAGATGCTTCCTGCAGCAGGTCTCCATCTGGTGAGATGACAGATACTGATGCTGTCGGGATGCTTCCATTTCCGTATTGAACCTGCACTGATTTCAATTCGTATACAGGTACTTCTTCTTCCTGGATTTGCTGATCTGTCAACAGTACATACAGATCGTCTTCTGAAATCTCTTTTTTCTTATCTGCCAATTCTTTAAAGGCCTTAAAGGCTTCAGTAATCTTTTCATCACTCAGTTCAAAGCCGAGTGCGATTGCTTTATCTTTAAATGCATGGCGTCCTGAATGCTTGCCAAGCACGATTTGAGTTGAGTTTTCACCAATCAGTTCAGGTGTGATAATTTCATAAGTTGTACGCTCTTTCAGCATGCCATCCTGATGAATACCTGATTCATGTGCAAATGCATTTTTACCGACGACTGCTTTATTTGCCTGAATCGCCATTCCAGTAAGCTGGCTGACAAGCTGACTTGTACGCTTGATCTCATCCAGCTTGACGTCAGTGCCGAACGTGAATTTATCCTGTCTGATATGAAGTGCGACTGCAAGCTCTTCAAGTGCTGCGTTACCAGCGCGTTCTCCAAGACCGTTGATTGTTCCTTCAACCTGATCAGCACCGTTTTCAATCGCTGCAATCGTATTCGCTACGGCCATTCCGAGATCGTTATGACAGTGTGCTGAAAGTTTTACTCGATCAATGCCCGGTACATTTTCCTTCAGGTGCCTGAACATCGCTCCGTATTCTGAAGGTGTTGCGTAACCGACTGTATCAGGAAGATTAATCGTAGTTGCGCCTGCTTTAATAACCTCTCTTACGACTCTGACAAGGAAGTCAGGGTCTGATCTGAAAGCATCCTCCGCTGACCACTGGACAAGCGGGAAATGCTTCTTCGCATATTTCACAGATTCTACTGCAATATCGACGACCTGATCAGGCGTCTTCTTCAGCTTGTGCGTCATATGGATCGGCGATGTTGCAAGAAAAATATGAATGTGTGGCTGCTCACCGTATTTCAGTGCTTCCCACGACGTATCAATATCACTTTTTACCGATCTCGCAAGACCAGTCACAATTGAACTTTTAACCGTCTGGGCGATTTTCTTTACTGCTTCAAAGTCACCCTGTGATGAAGCAGGAAACCCTGCTTCAATCACATCGGCATTGAATCGTTCAAGCTGCTTTGCGATCTCAAGCTTCTCAGCTGTATTCAGATTGATTCCGGCTGACTGTTCACCATCTCTAAGCGTTGTATCGAATACATCAATTTTTCGCACTCGCAACCACTTCCTTCTGTTTTTCTTTTCCTGCTTTAACAAATGGCATCATGCTGCGCAGCTCTCGACCCACCTTCTCAATCTGATGTTCGTTTTCGCGATTTGCAATTGCTGTGAATTCCGGACGGTTCAGCTGGTTCTCAAGCAGCCATCCTTTAGCAAACTTACCGTCCTGGATATCTGTCAGGATATCTTTCATACGCTTCTTCGTATCTGCATCAACGACCCGTGGACCAGAAACAAAATCTCCCCACTGGGCAGTATCTGAGATTGAATATCTCATTCCGCTCATGCCATCTTCATACATTAGATCTACAATCAGCTTCAGTTCGTGTAAACACTCAAAGTATGCAAGCTCCGGCTGGTACCCAGCTTCTACAAGCGTTTCAAACCCTGCTTTCACAAGAGAAGTAAGTCCCCCGCAAAGTACTGCCTGTTCACCGAATAGATCGGTTTCAGTCTCTTCTTTAAATGTCGTTTCAAGTACACCTGCACGTGCGCTTCCGATTCCTTTAGCATAAGCAAGCGCTGTTTCTGAAGCCTGACCTGACTGATCCTGATACACTGCGAATAGTGCCGGGACACCTGCGCCTGATTCGAATGTTCTGCGGACAAGGTGTCCTGGTCCTTTAGGAGCTACAAGGAATACATCCACGTCAGATGGCGGGACGATCTGATTGAAGTGAACGTTGAAACCGTGAGCAAATACAAGTGATTTCCCTGCACGAAGACCTGGTTTGATTTCTTCTTCATACACCTGTGTTTGTCTTTCATCCGGAAGTAGTACCATGATGATATCTGCTTCTTCTGCAGCGTCTCTTACTGTTTTTACTTCCAGTCCATCCTGTTCTGCCTGCTCCCATGATTTACCTTTTCTCAATCCGACTACTACGTCATGCCCTGTATCTTTCAGGTTTTGTGCGTGTGCGTGTCCTTGTGAACCGTATCCGATTACCGCTACTTTCTTTCCTTCTAGTGAGCTGTTGATGTCCTGATTGTAATAAACTTTTACCATGATAAATTCCTCCAGTGTTTGTTTGAGTTTTAGTTTTAATTATATAAACCGGTGAATCTCTCCGTGGAGGATTTCGCTTTCCTGCCCCCGGACGGTGAGCCTCCTCAGCTGCCCTTTTCCGGGGCAGGAATCTTCGTCCTCCGCTGCGAGCTTCAGCTGGTGTGGTATTTGGATGTTAGAGAATAATTTTCAATTCTTTCAGCTATGACTTATAAAATTGATAATTGCTGTGATGGTGTTTTCTGGTTTTCTCTGACAAAAGCTGTTGCGCCTGTTCTGGTCATTTCTTTAATCCCGTATGGTCTGACCAGGTCGATAAATGCTTCTACCTTTTCAGGATCGCCTGTCACCTGAACCGTGATCACATTTTTACTCATGTCAATTACTGTTGCTCTGAATGGTTCAATGATACTTGTGATCTCACTTCTGACAGCCGGTGGTGATAGCACTTTGATCAGTGCGAGTTCTCTTGTCACAATGGCTTTGTCAGAGATATCATTTACTTTCAGAACGTCAATTTGTTTTTGCAGCTGCTTTAAGAGCTGTTCAAGTTTTCTCTGGTCTTCTACATGAACAACGAATGTCATTTTTGAGATGCCTGGTTGTTCAGTGTGCCCGACTGTGATGCTTTCAATGTTGAATTGTCTTTTCATTAATAATCCGGTCACCCGGTTTAGTACGCCGCTTTGATTAATAACGGTTGTTGTGATCACTCGCTTCATGGTTTCACCCCTAACATTTCATGCAACCCTTTACCTGGTGCAACCATTGGGTATACATTTTCAATCTGCTTTACTCTGCAGTCGATCAGTACAGGTTTATTTGAATTTAATGCTTTTTCAAATACTGCATCTGCTTCCTCTAGGCTTGTCACTTTGTAGCCTTCAAGGTCATAGGCCTCAGCCAGTTTTACAAAATCAGGCTGTGAGGGCATCAGTGATTGTGAATATCTTTCCTGATAGAAAGTCTGCTGCCACTGACGTACCATGCCCAGACACTGGTTATTCAGAATCACCACTTTTACCGGAATCTGACTTTCCTGTAAAAGTGAAAGCTCCTGAAGTGTCATTTGGAATCCACCGTCACCTGTGATCGCTACCACTGTTTCCTTCGGCTTGGCAAGCTGAGCGCCAATTGCTGCCGGGAAACCAAAGCCCATTGTGCCAAGTCCGCCGGATGTTACCCAGTGATCAGGATGGTTGAACTTATAGTATTGCGCTGTCCACATCTGGTGCTGCCCTACATCCGTTGTTACAATCGCGTCACCGCGGGTATGCTTGTGAATCATCTCAAGTGCTTCCTGTGGTAGGATGCCTTCTTCTTCACTTTGATAATGAAGCGGATATTCCTCTTTCATTCCATTTAAGTGAGCTGTCCACTCTTCGATGCCTTCTGTGTGGATGCTCAGCTTTAGTAATGCCTGAATCGCTTCCTTTGCATCCGCAACAATCGGGATTTCAGTAGGAACATTTTTACCGATTTCAGCAGGGTCAATGTCGATATGAATGACCTGTGCATTTGGTGCAAAATGTTCAAGATTTCCTGTTAATCTGTCATCAAATCGTGCGCCAAAGTTGATAAGTAGATCACATTCGCAGATTGCCATGTTCGCTGCATATGTTCCGTGCATTCCTGCCATGCCGAGAAACTGTGGATGCTCTCCGTGAATTGTGCCGAGCCCCAGCAGCGTATTTGTAATTGGCATGCCGGTTTGTTCGATAAATTCTGTTAATTCCTGTGCTGCTTTTGCATGCAGTACACCAGCTCCTGCTAAAACAAGAGGCTTTTTCGCTCTTTGAATGGCTTGAGCAACTTTCTGGATCTGCAGAAAATTCGGTGTAGTAGTTGGCTGATAACCTGGTAAGTTCACTTCTGTCTGTTTCACTTCAGCCATTGTAAATATTTCATTTGATACGTTTTTCGGAATATCTACCAGAACCGGTCCCGGTCTGCCGGTTGAAGCAATATGAAATGCTTCATGGATGATTCTTGGCAGATCATTAACATCTTTCACCTGATAATTGTGCTTCGTAATCGGCTGTGTAATTCCGACAATGTCCGCTTCCTGGAAAGCGTCTGTACCAATCACTGCACTGGCGACCTGTCCGGTGAATACAACGAGCGGCAGTGAATCCATCATGGCATCTGCAATTCCGGTTACTAGGTTTGTAGCACCGGGTCCGGAAGTTGCTATAACTACTCCCGTTTTCCCTGAAACTCTCGCATATCCTTCAGCAGCATGAATAGCTCCCTGTTCATGCCTTGCCAGAATATGAGGAATTGGATTTTTGTAAAGTGCATCGTAGATCGGCAGGACCGCTCCACCTGGATAACCAAAAATCATTTCCACCCCTTCATTTTGAAGAGACTGGATAAATATATCTGCTCCCTGAACTGCCTGCTTCTCTACATCACCGCCAAGTGCTTCTGCCTGTTTCGTATTAACTTGCACACTCATTGAAACATGCCTCCTTTAATTCCTTTTATTGACATATAAAAAAAGTCTTTCAATCCCATACAAATAGATACGTGATCCTTTGTATAGGGATGAAAGACTTTTCATGGTACCACCCTACTTTGCAGCAAATGCTGCCTCATGAACAGTTAAACTGTTCTTTGTTAACGAACAAATTGTCCGTGAACACCTACTGTAAAATTTCAGTGTTCCACTCCGAGGGGATGTCATACACAGCTGGCAATACCGGGTTCCACCAATCCCGGCTCTCTGTAAAAGCCTCTTGCTGTATACTTTAACCTCATCAATGATTTAACGTATAGATGCTTTAACTCACGAAAGTTAAGCGGTAAATTTTTAACCTGCGTTCAGTGCTGAATCATATACCTTCACACCGTCTTTGATGACTAATTCTCTGAATGATTCTAATAATTCACCTGTTACCTGACCCGGTGCGCCATCTCCGACTACCCGGCCGTCCACTTTCACAACTGCAATGACTTCTGCGGCTGTTCCAGTAAGGAATACTTCATCTGCTACATATACATCGTGTCTTGTAAACACTGCTTCTTCCATTTCATATCCTTTATCTTTAGCCAATTCAATGATTGCATTTCGTGTGATTCCTTCAAGTGCGCCAACATAACCTGGTGGCGTCAGAATCTTTTTCCCTCTGACAATAAAGATATTATCAGCTGAACCTTCTGCTACATAACCCTGGTCGTTAAGCATCAGGGCTTCCGGAACTCCTGCAAGCCCCGCTTCAATTTTTACTAAGATGTTATTTAAATAGTTCAGTGATTTCACTTTCGGGCTCAAAACATCTGAGCGGTTTCTCCGGCTGGCCACTGTTACAATTTCAATGCCAGTTTCGTAAAGCTTTTTCGGAAATAGTGCTAAGGATTCAGCGATGACAATGACACTTGGCCTTTTACAAGTAAATGGATCAAGTCCCAGGTTGCCAACTCCGCGTGAAACAACTAATCGGATATAACCATCTTTCAAATTATTTTTCTGCAGTGTTTTAATAATAATCTGCTGCATCTCCTCTTTAGTATAAGGGATTTCCAGCAAAATTGATTTTGCAGAATCATACAGCCTGACCAGATGTTCTTCGAGTCTGAATACATTTCCATTGTAGGAACGGATACCTTCGAACACCCCATCACCATATAAGAAACCATGATCGTAAACAGAGATTTTTGCATCATCTTTAGAAACAAACTCTCCATCTAGAAATATTAATTGTTCACTCACCTTATTCACTCCTTCCATCGCTTTATCGTTGCCCGTAGGCTTGAATTGTTGACAATCATAACGCGGATATACAAGTCCGTCAACAGCTGAAAATTAAATTTTTAGACAAATTAGAATCTTATGACATCATGAATGCGTTTACATTGTTGATACTATGCATTTTTTTGCAGGCGGAATTTTTTTATTTTTTTATGTAATGATGTGAGATATTTTATTACAAAAACCTACACAGAGGTGTCTTGACAGGGATAAAAAAGTTTATTTCGATCTGTTAAGAGCTTAATTTGCCTGCGATAAATTCTATGCATTAAACAGTATTAATATTCATAATTATTCACTTATTTATTTCGTTTATATAAATAAAAATGATAACGACGGTTGTTTTTTTCTTCTGCAATCTGATTAGATATGCATTAACAACCGGTTAACATAGAAAAAAGAACACCTGCAAAAGCAGATGTTCTTTTGATTTCATACTCAGTATGAGCAAGCTTTTATATCATACCGTCCCTTTAGCCTGTTCTCTTCTCAATCTGATCTTATAAATAATCAGAATGAGCGCTGCGATAATCAGTCCTTCTGTAACCGGTAGAAATACCGCCAGAAATGTCAGGACCGTGCATCCCAGAATCAAAAACAAGTAAATAAGTGCAGATTTTAGCATTGGCAGCTTTTTAGCAAAGCCGAGTTTATACACGACAATTGATAACAAGATAATCGTGAGGTATAGATACCACATTCCTGCCTCAGGGTTCGCATCAACTCTGTATAGTGCAGGAAAGAACGATAAACGGTCTTCTACATTTACCATAGAGGCAGTCAGCTCCTCTTAATTATTTACCTGCTTCAGCGTACTTTTGCTTCTTTTGAGCACGCTCGCGTTCGTTTTTATCAAGAATCTTCTTACGGATTCTGATTGTTTGAGGTGTGATTTCACACAGTTCATCATCATTCAGATACTCAAGAGATTCTTCAAGTGTCATTAATCTTGCTTTTTTAAGCGTCGTTGTCTGCTCTTTATTGGCAGAACGGATATTATTAGCCGCTTTAATTTTTGTTACATTAACAGTCAGGTCGTTTTCACGCGTGTGCTCACCAACAACCATACCTTCATACACTTCTGTACCTGGCTCGATAAAGATCGTACCACGGTCTTCAACGCCAAGGATCGCATATTGTGAAGCCTGACCTTTATCCATTGATACAAGTACACCCGCACGGCGTCCACCAACACGGCCCGGCTGCATCGGCTGATAGCTGTCAAATGAGTGGTTGATGATACCAAATCCGCGTGTAATGGTCATGAATTCAGTCGTATATCCGATTAAACCACGTGCAGGAATCATAAACACAAGACGGACTTGACCGTTTCCGTTGTTCACCATATCAAGCATTTCGCCTTTTCTTGCGCCCATTGATTCTATAATTGAACCAGTGTTTTCTTCAGGAACATCAATTTGAACGCGCTCAACAGGTTCACAGCGAACACCATCAATTTCACGTACGATAACCTGCGGCTTAGAAACCTGCAGCTCGTATCCTTCACGTCTCATGTTTTCAATCAGGATCGACAGGTGAAGTTCACCACGACCTGATACAATCCATGCATCCGGAGAGTCAGTCTGATCAACACGCAGACTCACGTCTGTTTCAAGCTGTGCTTCAAGACGCTCTTCAATCTTACGTGCAGTAACAAACTTACCTTCACGTCCTGCAAATGGGCTGTTGTTAACAGAGAAAGTCATCTGTAGCGTCGGCTCATCAATACGCAGAACAGGAAGTGCTTCCTGATGATCTACAGGTGTTACTGTTTCACCTACGTTAATATCTTCCATGCCGGATAGTGCAATCAGATCTCCTGCTTTAGCCGACTGAACTTCTTCACGCTTAAGACCGAAGAAGCCAAAGATTTTCGTTACACGGAAGTTTTTCACGCTTCCGTCAAGCTTCATTAAGGAAACCTGTTGTCCTACTTCAATCGTACCTCTGAACACACGTCCAATTCCGATACGGCCAACGTAATCGTTGTAATCAAGAAGGGCGATCTGGAACTGAAGCGGGTCAGCGCTGTTATCAACTGGCGCAGGAATATTCTCTACGACTGAATCATACAGACACTCCATTGTCTCATCCTGCTGTTCAGGATCAAGACTTGCTGTACCGTTGATTGCTGAAGCATAAACGACAGGGAACTCAAGCTGATCTTCGTTTGCATCAAGTTCGATGAATAGCTCAAGCACTTCATCAATGACTTCTGCAGGACGGGCAGCGTCACGGTCAATTTTGTTGACAACAACGATTGGTGTCAGGTTCTGTTCAAGCGCTTTTTTCAGAACAAATCTTGTCTGAGGCATACAACCTTCATATGCATCAACGACAAGCAGCACACCGTCTACCATTTTCATAATACGTTCTACTTCTCCACCAAAGTCTGCGTGTCCCGGTGTATCGAGAATATTAATACGTGTATCTTTATATTGAATCGCAGTGTTTTTCGCAAGGATCGTAATACCGCGTTCTCTTTCAATGTCATTCGAATCCATTGCACGTTCGTCTACATGCTCATTTGATCGAAAGATACCTGATTGTTTCAATAGCTGGTCCACTAAAGTTGTTTTACCATGGTCAACGTGAGCAATAATTGCAATGTTTCGTAAATCCTGCCTAATATTCGTCATTATTTCACTCCTGTTTTTACGTTCTAATCTTTTCTAACTGTACTATTGTATCACAATAGGTGGAAATATAAAAATGAATTATGTAGAATGGCTTTATAGAGGAGGATGACGATGAAAAATAATGCAGTATTTTTGCTATATGCTTTTGCCGCGGTTATAGCGATGTCAGGGATTGGGGTCGCAATTGCTGAACGCAGTGCGATCGGTGCAATCGTGTCGATCCTTGCCGTAATTGTGGTGTTTGGTATGGGATTCAAAACCAAGAAAAGATTTCGCGAGCAGGCTGAAAACTAATAAAAACGTGCAGGCATCCCTGCACGTTTTTATTAGTTGTTTAAATAGTCTTTCAGCACTTTCTGATGAACAGCAGGGTTTCCTGCGAAAATGTGTGAATTATTCACCATGGAAAGTTCTTCACCATTCAAATCCGTCAGCTGGCCACCGACTTCTTCTATCAGAACTTTACCCCCTGCAAAATCCCAGGGTGATAACCTCATCGAAATATATCCATCAAGTCGCCCTGCAGCTATATAAGCAAGTTCAATCGCTGCTGAGCCGTATGATCTCGTCCCGCGCACCTTGTGTACCAGTGGAATAAATTGTTCATGATTTACCTTTCTGTTAGGTACGAGCCATGTGGCATTGATTGAAAAGATCGCTTCTTCAATTGGCACATCCTTTAACGGAGATAGTTTTTCATCGTTCAGGAAAGCCCCATTGCCTTTTTGCGCATGGTAAAGTTCATCTGCCACTACATCATAAATGTAGCCAAGCTTCCCTTCCCCTTCATGAAAGACACCGATTGAAACAGCAAAGTTTCTCTGCTGATGAACAAAATTCATTGTGCCATCTATCGGATCAATGATCCAAACTGTTCCCAACATGTCCTGAATTTGATCACCAAACCCCTCTTCTCCGAGTACTCTGTGATCAGGGTAATGCTTGTCAATTTGTTCTACAAAGTATTTTTCAATTTGCTTATCCATATTCGTGACAAGGTCATTCACATTACTTTTTGTCTGTATTTTTAATACTTCATCAAAAGAATCAACGATTTTACGACCTGCCTCTTTAATAGCCTTTTTTGCAAATGTATCTATCTCATGCCACTTTTCATCCATTTTAACTACCTCCATTACCTGACATACTGACATACACTAAACTGTAGTGGATTCTTTTCACTTTATCAAGATATCCGATGTCATAAGCAATGCTAAGACGAACGCTTACCTAATAAGCGTTCGTCTTAGCATTGCTTAACTTTATTCATAATCAACCGCTTCATTTTCCGAAGCCATCCAGTTCGTTCAATTCGTGACGGATCAGCGAAAGCCTTTCCTTGGTACGCTCAATCTCCGGTTTATCCTGATGCTCCATCGCTTCAAACAATACAGCCAGTTCGTAATCAAGTTCCATTCTAAGTACAGCGAGTCTTTCCTGAATATAGTCTCTTTTTCTGGTTACCTGGATTACTTGCTTCATACCCTTCCACTCCTCTTAAATTGATGTATTAAAAGCAGTTTATTCAGTTCAAATCAGTTTATTCACAAAGATTAGTTATGCTAGAATGTATTCAGTTTCAGGCGGCCTGTTACATGTATTATAGCCAAAATAAGCAGGCCTCAAACTGATCAAACTGTTTTAAAACACAATGGAGGGTTGTTCATGACCGGTTTTTTCAGTACACAAGACTTTGATGTTTTTAATATTGATGGGTTAGATGAGCGTATGGAAGGCATCCGTTCAAGAATTCAGCCAAAGTTTCAGGAGCTTGGCGACATCACTGTTCCCGCGTTATCCGAACGGACAGATGAAGAGATGCACCTGCACATTGCGAGACACGCAAGACGTTCAGTGAATCCGCCTAATGACACGTGGATGGCAGCAGCGCCAAATAAAAGAGGTTATAAAAAAATGCCTCATTTTCAATTCGGACTCTGGGGTGACCACCTCTTTATCTGGACAGCTTTTATATATGAGCTCCCTGAAAAAGAGAACATTGCAAAGACAATGATTGAGAACCTGGATGATCTGGTTAAAGTTTTACCTGAAGACGGCTGGATCAGTTCTGACCATACAAAAAAAGAAGCAAAGAAGATCAGCGAGATGAACGAAGGAGATATCCTTCACGTGCTTGAAAGATTTGAAAAAGTTAAGAAAGCAGAATTCTTGGTGGGCAGAAGAGTTGAAGTTTCTGAAGCTGTTAAAATGAGTAAAGATGAATTAAAACAGCTCATCATCCAGACATGGACAGAGCTTCTGCCTTTATACAAGCTGGGTACGAGAGTACAGCAAACTGTGTAATAGGCATAAAGCGAGGGCGATGCGCCCCCGCTTTTTATTTTTTCATCGAAATTTTATCACCAGGCGTTGCTTCTCTTGCTCTTTTCTGTGTCCGGTAGATCGAATATCCACTCATTTCCTGAAACTCTTTATCAATTGTTTTTTCTTCTGCTTTTCCGGGAACGATTTCTTTAAAGCGCTTATACTGACTCATGAACTCTTCTCTCTCAATCGTCTTTTCGTAAGCTTTTTCGACAGCTTCATAAAATTTTACTACATCAATGATTTCTTCTGTTGACCAGTCCATTGACAGCGGGTACTGATATTCCATGTTGCAACTTCCTTTCTGTAAATACACGCATATATTTCTTTTTCTATAGTGAAATGCTATAATTCTTCTGTTATCCTTCTTTAGATAACAATACCGTTAATGAGGTGAATTTTCAATTGTCCAATACACCTTCATCTCTGCTGAATGTAGAGAGAAAAGACCATACACTTACACAAAATGATACACCATTATTCACAGGATTAAAAAAACACGCAGACCGCAATCCGGTTCAGTTTCATATTCCGGGTCATAAAAAAGGCGCCGGTATGGATCCTGAATTCAGAGCATTTGCGGGTGACAATATATTATCAATTGATTTGATTAATATCGCTCCTCTTGATGACCTTCATCAGCCTAAATCGCTGATCAAAGATGCTCAGGACCTGGCTGCAAAAGCATTTGGTGCAGATCATACATTTTTCTCAGTACAGGGGACCAGCGGCGCAATTATGACAATGGTGATGAGCGTTTGCGGACCTGGCGAAAAAATTATCGTGCCGAGAAATGTTCATAAATCTGTTATGTCAGCAATTGTCTTCTGTGGCGCAATTCCGATTTTTATTCACCCTGAAGTGGATAAAGAGCTTGGTATCTCTCATGGCATCACGCCAATCTCAGTTGCACATGCGCTTGAGCAGCATCCCGATGCGAAAGGTGTCCTCGTGATTAACCCTACTTATTTCGGTATCGCTGCTGATCTGAGAGAGATTGTAAAAATTGCTCACGAACAGGATGTCCCTGTATTAGTAGACGAAGCGCATGGCGTTCATATCCATTTCCATGACGGGCTTCCGGCATCTGCTATGCAGGCTGGTGCAGATATGGCTGCAACAAGTGTTCATAAGCTTGGCGGATCATTGACGCAGAGTTCAGTGTTAAATGTAAAAGAAGGTCTTGTATCACCTAAACGGGTACAGTCTATTCTTAGTATGCTGACCACTACTTCAACATCGTACCCACTTCTTGCTTCACTAGACACTGCAAGAAGAAGGCTTGCGATTGATGGAAAAGAATTAATCAGCCAGTCAATCAGTTTAGCTGAAAACATCAGAGAGCGATTAAGTGAAATTGATCAGATTAAATGTATTGGCAGCGAGATTCTTGGTACACCTGCCACTTACGATTATGATCCGACAAAAATCATTATTTCGATTAAAGAATTAGGAATCACCGGTTATCATGCCGAGGTTTGGCTAAGAGAACAGTATAATCTCGAAGTAGAACTTTCTGACCTGTATAATATTTTATGTATTGTGACGCCAGGCGATACGCAATATGAAGCTGATATACTCGTTGAAGCAATGCAGGCGCTCGCGAAAGAATTCAGACACGACAGCAGTCATTCTGTCCCTGAAGTCATTCTTCCGGACATTCCGCTGCTTGCAGTTACACCACGTGAAGCATTTTATGCGGACACTGAGCTATTGCCGCTTGATGATACGGTTGGCAGAGTCTGTGCCGAATTCATTATGGTTTATCCTCCGGGAATTCCAATATTTATTCCCGGTGAGATCATTACTGAAGACAACCTCAGATATATTCATGAAAATATTGAAGCCGGCCTGCCGGTTCAGGGTCCTCAGGATGAAACGTTAACAAAACTTCGAGTGATTAAAGAACACCGGGCGATAAAATAACAAGCAAAAAAGCTGATGCAACGGGCATCAGCTTTTTCTTTCCCTCATTATTCATGACGAGTATATATAGATTGCTCACCCGTTCGGCTTACTCCCATCCCCATATGCTTGTAAGCGCTTCCGTTTAATATTTTAACGCTTCAGGATAAAAAATACAATATCTAATTGATGAGTTATTAAAATTTGTATGTTCTGAAAACTTGTGGATTAAAAAAAGATGAGACTAAATGTTGTCTCATCCACAAAATCGTTCCGCTCCACTTCAGGCGGACGCTTTCCGGACGGAGGTTGCTGAGCCTCCTCAGGCTTCGCCTTGCGGGGTCTCAGCTTCCCTCTTATCGTCCCGGAGTCGCCGCCTTACGCTCCGCTGCACTAAGTATTCTATAACAATCATATTTATTTTTTGTTGTATGAAATTTTCTTAGTTCTCTTCATAACCTTTAATCGTTTTAGGGTCTACGATTGTGTAGTCTTTGGCTCTGAGGCCTTCGACGATGTCTGTTAGTGCTTCGTTTGTCCATGTGCGGTCATGCATGAGGAGGTTGGCGCCTGCTGACAGGTATTCTGTGTTTACCATGATATCAGCCAGTGCTGCTGCATTCTGATAATCTGCCTCCCAGTCATAGCCGTATGTCCAGTTCATCAGCACCATTCCTTGTTCTTTTACAAGGGCTTCGGAGAAATCGGTATTTGCTCCAAATGGAGCTCTGAAGAATTTCGGCCGTTCTCCGATGATTTCTTCTACACGGTCACTTAAAGAAATAATTTCTTCACGCTGTTCTTCTTCCGAAATGTCTCTTAAATTAGGATGCGAGAATGTATGATTTCCGATCGGGAAGCCCAGCTCATGAATTTCTTTCAGCATCTGTTCTTCTTCAGGTGTATCGAGGAAGTGACCATTTACAAAGAAGATTGCCGGTGCTTCTGCATCATGCAGTTTTTGTGCCATTTCCACCGCGTGCTGATCCGGTGCATCATCAATCGTTAGTAATACAACATTTTCAGGTGCATCACTGATTGGTGTAACTGACCAATTTGCTTCGTTGATCTCGTATAAAGGTTCAACTGGCTCTGCATCCGTTTCTTCTGCTATTTCTTCGGTTTCATTTTCTGCTACCTCAGAAACTTCTTCAACAGGTTCTTCTACAGTTTCCTGTGTACTTTCTTCAGAAGATACGGCCTGTTCTGTTTGATCTGCTTCTTCTGAGCTGCAGGCAGCTAGTAATAGCAATGCTGATACAGCCACTGGTGCGTAAATTTTCAAAGAATAACCTCACCTTTCAACATATGTATATGATCAGTATAGCACAATCTATTTTCCAAATTTAACTGAAATATGACAAATTTAAAAGAGCTGTGCGGATCCGCACAGCTCTGAAAAGAATTATTTTACGATATGAATAGGTGTTCCAAGTGCTACTTCAGCAGCTTCCATAGAAATTTCACCTAATGTTGGGTGAGCGTGAATTGTCATTGCTACATCTTCAGCTGTCATACCAGCTTCGATTGCAAGACCAAGCTCAGCGATCATGTCAGATGCACCGTCTCCGGCAATCTGAGCACCAATGATCAGCCCATCTTCTTTACGCGTTACAAGCTTAACAAAACCTTCAGTCTGGTTAAGTGCAAGCGCACGTCCGTTAGCACCGAATGGGAACTTGGCAGCATTCACTTCAATACCTTCTTCTTTAGCCTGTGCTTCGTTATATCCTACAGTTGCAAGTTCAGGATCTGTGAAGCATACAGCAGGAATAGCAAGGTAGTCTACTTCAGATTTTTCACCGCCGATTACTTCAGCAGCAATTTTTCCTTCGTATGAAGCTTTGTGCGCAAGTGGTGGTCCATCAACAATATCACCGATTGCAAAGATATTATCAACGCTTGTGCGGCACTGCTTGTCCGTTTTGATAATACCTTTATCAGTCATGTCGATTCCAACCTGGTCAAGTCCAATCTCATCCGTATTCGGACGACGTCCAACTGTTACTAATACGTAGTCTGCATCAATTGAAACTTCTTCACCCTTAGCTTCATAAGATACTTTTACGCCGTCTTCAGATTCTTCAACGCCTTTTGCCATTGCTTTTG
Organism: Jeotgalibacillus sp. JSM ZJ347; assembly: GCF_044383825.1. Classification (NCBI taxonomy): domain Bacteria; kingdom Bacillati; phylum Bacillota; class Bacilli; order Caryophanales; family Caryophanaceae; genus Jeotgalibacillus; species Jeotgalibacillus sp. JSM ZJ347. The sequence goes on from NZ_JBISEN010000001.1 coordinate 919,137, forward strand.
TAATGACATCAACGCCTTTTTTCTTCAGACCTTTTTTAACAACAGAAGTCATCTGCTTTTCAAATCCGCCAAGGATATCGTCAGCACCTTCAAGAATTGTTACTTCAGAACCCATATTTGCATATGCAGTTCCAAGCTCAGTACCGATATATCCGCCACCGATTACAACAAGCTTTTTAGGGATTTCTTTAAGCGCAAGTGCACCAGTTGAATCAAGAACACGCTTAGAGAATTTGAAAGATGGGATTTCAATTGGACGTGAACCTGTTGCCACAATTGCATTCTTAAACTTATAAGTTTGAGAATTTTTTTCATCCATTACTTTCACCGTTTCGCTGTCAACAAAGTATGCTTCACCGCGAACGATTTCTACTTTATTACCTTTTAGAAGCCCTTCAACACCACCAGTAAGCTTTTTCACTACACCGGCTTTCCATTCCTGAGCTTTATCAAAGTTAATTTTTACGTTTTCAGCTACAACACCCATATCTTCTGAGCCTTTTGCGTGCTCATAACGGTGACCAATTGAGATCATTGCTTTTGATGGGATACAGCCGACATTCAGGCAGACACCGCCAAGATTTTCTTTCTCAACGATTGTTACTTTTTGTCCAAGCTGTGCAGCACGAATTGCCGCTACATAGCCTCCAGGACCTGATCCGATGACGAGAGTATCTGTTTCGATTGGGAAATCTCCAACTACCATTGTTTTACGCCTCCATTAGTAAAAGTTCTGGATCGTTCAATAAACGTTTGATGTGGTTTAACGCGTTTTGTGCCGTTGCACCATCAATCATACGGTGATCGAAGCTCAATGATAATGCTAACACAGGAGCCGCTACAATTTCACCATTTTTTACAACCGGCTTCTCTGCGATACGGCCAATTCCTAGAATTGCTACTTCAGGGTGGTTAATGACTGGTGTGAACCACTGTCCACCAGCTGAACCGATGTTTGTAATTGTGCATGAAGCACCTTTCATTTCATCTCCTGAAAGTTTACCGTCACGCGCTTTACCAGCAAGCTGATTGATTTCATCAGAAATTCCGAATACAGATTTGCGGTCAGCATGTTTTACAACTGGCACGACAAGTCCTTTTTCAGTGTCAGCAGCAATACCAATATTGTAATAGTGCTTCTGAACAATTTCCTGCGTTTCATCATCAAGCATTGTGTTGAGTACAGGGTACTCGCGCAGTGCTGATACAAGTGCTTTAACTACGTAAGGAAGGAATGTAAGCTTCACATCTTTTTCAAGTGCGATTTCCTTGAATTTCTTACGGTGAGCAACAAGCTTCTCAACATCAACTTCATCCATTAGCGTAACGTGAGGTGCAGTGTGCTTAGAGTTAACCATTGCTTTTGCAATTGCTTTTCTCATGCCACTCATCTTCTCACGTGTTTCAGGGAAGTCGCCCTCTGGAGCAGGAGTTGGTTTTGAAGCAGATTTTTCTTCTTTCTGTTCAGCAGGCTGTTCTGTTGTTTCAGACTTCGCTTCAGCTGTATCACCTTTCAGATATGCATCGATATCTTCTTTAGATACGCGGCCGTTTTTACCTGAACCTGATACATAACGGATATCTACATCATTATCACGCGCATACTTACGTACTGAAGGCATCGCGATTACGCGGCGGTCCGGATCAACGTCTTCCTGAGGCTTCGCTTCAGCTGATTCTTCAGAAGAAGATTCTTCTGCTGGCGCTTCTTCTTTCTTTTCTTCTTTAGGCTCTTCCTTAGGTTCTTCTTTTTTCTCATCGCTGCTGTCAGAACCTTTAAACTGAAGGTTTTCATAGCCAGGCGCATCAAGCTTAATTAACGTGTCACCTACAACTGCTACTGTTCCTTCGTCAACTAGAATCTCTTCTACAGTTCCAGCCACTGGAGATGGAATCTCAACGACTGCTTTATCGTTTTGAACCTCACAAAGCACATCATCTTCTTCTACTTTATCTCCAACACTGATAAACCATTTTACAATTTCACCTTCGTGAATACCTTCACCGATATCAGGTAATTTAAATTCGAATGACAATGTTTTCACCCTCCTGGTTAGGAATTTTCTGTTCTTACATCTTTAGGAAAAGGTAAAACGGAGAAGATTCTCCGTTTTCCTCTTTAAAATTCAAGTACTTTTTTAGCTGTTTCTACTACGTCTTTAGCATTTGGAAGCCATACTGATTCTGCCTGAGAGAATGGGAATACAGTATCAGCAGCTGCAACACGCAGTACTGGTGCTTCAAGGCTAAGGATTGCACGGTCGTTGATTTCAGCTACTACGCTTGCTGCGATTCCAGCCTGCTTCTGAGCTTCCTGAACGACAATTGCACGGTTTGTTTTTTCTACTGATTTAATAATTGTTTCGATATCAAGCGGCTGAATCGTACGAAGGTCAATTACTTCTACAGAATGACCGTCTTTTTCAAGCTGGTCAGCAGCTTTAAGTGATTCGTGAACCATTGCACCGTAAGTAACAATTGTAAGGTCAGATCCTTCACGCTTCACATCAGCCTTACCGATTTCGATTGTGTACTCTTCTTCAGGTACATCTTCACGGAATGACCGGTAAAGTTTCATGTGCTCAAGGAAAATAACCGGATCATTATCACGGATCGCAGAGATTAGAAGCCCTTTAGCGTCAGTAGGTGTTGAAGGAATTACAACCTTCAGACCCGGCTGTTGTGCCATTAGACCTTCTAGAGAATCAGCGTGAAGTTCAGGTGTATGAACCCCGCCACCAAATGGTGAACGGATTGTAATTGGTGAGCTGTATTTGCCACCGCTTCGGTATCTCATACGAGCCATCTGACCGCTTACTGAGTCCATTACTTCAAACACGAAGCCGAAGAACTGAATTTCCGGCACTGGACGGTAGCCTTCAAGTGCAAGACCGATTGCAAGACCGCCGATACCTGACTCCGCTAGTGGAGTATCAAATACGCGTTCTTCACCAAATTCTTTCTGCAGACCTTCAGTTGCACGGAATACGCCTCCGTTATTACCAACGTCTTCACCGAACACAAGAACATTTTCGTCATTTTTAAGTTCTGTCCGGAGTGCATCTGTAATTGCCTGAATCATCGTCATTTGTGCCATGGCTTACTTCGACTCCTTCTCTTTATAAATTTCATATTGCTCATTTAAGTTATAAGGCATTTCTTCATACATAATTTCCATTAGATCAGTAACCTTCTGCTTAGGTGTATCATCAGCTTCTTTAATTGCAGCTTTGATTTCTTCTTTCGCTTTTTCGATTACTTCATTTTCTTTTTCTTCGTTCCAAAGGTCTTTCTCTTCAAGGAACTTACGGAAACGTACTAGTGGATCTTTCTTTTCCCACTCAGTGTCCATATCATCTGTGCGGTAACGTGTTGGATCGTCACCAGCCATTGTATGCGGGCCGTAACGGTAGCAAAGTGTCTCGATTAACGTTGGACCTTCACCAGCAACAGCACGGTCACGCGCGTCTTTAGTTGCTGCATATACTGCCAGAGGATCCATTCCATCTACCAGGATACCAGGGATACCTGCTGATACAGCCTTCTGAGCGATTGTTTTACCTTTTGTCTGCTTGTCACGAGGTGTTGAGATCGCGAACTGGTTGTTCTGCACAACAAAGATTGCCGGTGCATTATAAGAACCAGCAAAGTTGATTCCTTCATAGAAGTCACCCTGTGAAGATCCGCCATCACCAGTGTAAGTGATTGCTACTGTATCTTTACCGCGCTTCTTAAGACCAAGTGCAATACCAGCAGTCTGAACGTATTGAGCACCGATAATGATTTGCGGTGGAAGTACATTTACACCTTCAGGAGAGTTATTACCCTGGAAGTGACCTCTAGAGAATAAGAATGCCTGTGCAAGTGGTAAACCATGCCAGATAATCTGAGGTACATCACGGTAACCAGGAATCACCCAGTCTTCTTTTTCAAGTGCATAATGAGAAGCAATCTGAGATGCTTCCTGACCTGCAGTTGGTGCATAGAAACCAAGACGTCCCTGACGGTTCAATGAAATTGAACGCTGATCAAGAATACGTGTATAAACCATACGGCTCATTAATTCCTGAAGCTGCTCATCGCTAAGGTCCGGCATTGCATCTTCATTCACTACTTTTCCTTCTTCGTTAAGAATCTGGAACATTTCAAACTTTTCTTCGATCTGTTCTAATACTTTTACAGAATCGAATGGTGTCTTCTTTTTAGAAGCCATGTAATCCACCTATCCTTTCGGTTTTGTCAAATTCATGCGTGTTCATCTTCAGAACACAATTACTTTATATTTTTCCACAATTTCAGTGGTAAAAAACCTAAAGTGTCAAATTCTTTTTATCTGTATTAATTTCATCGAAAAAATCATTAATACAGTTCACGAAATAAATATTACATGAGAGCTGATATCTCGTCAATCATAAAGTTCCAAAGTGTTTTCTCCAGGTATTTTTTTACACACATTCATAGAACTGTATTAATCAAACACTGATCTGTACTATATTAAAAATCTTAAGATGGATCTGTTATATGTCTGTTTGATTAAAAATAAACGCTACATCAAAACTGACTGTTGTTTTAGTTCAGCTGGTGATTGGAGCTTAAAGAGGTGGCTCACCGTTCAGCCGCGGAAATCACCAGTCACATTAAACAGAGGCAAAATAAAAAGAGCAGACATCAGTCTACTCTTCTGTATTCAGCTCAGCCATATCATAAAACTCAGCTTTCAATTCGTTATATTTATTTGTCAGGTCGTTAAATGCTGAGTTCGCTTCAATAATCACTGCATTTTGTTCGTTTACTGAAGTGATCTGACCTTCAAGTTCCTCTAATTGTAACTCTTCATTCTTTAACAACTGATACAACTCTCTGTTAAGGTCGATTCCAGTCTCATATGCTGAAGACAATTCATCATGAGCAAGATAACGGTTATTCATCGTTTCAATCATGGAATCAACATGCTGCTTGAGATCTTCTGAATCCAGATCTGCCGTCAGGTCTGCTACTCCGGCAAACTCTTCCTCTGAGCTTTCAATTGCCGCTCTTTCTTCCGAGAGCTTCTCTTCCCGCTCATTCAGATTACTTAGAGCTTCATCAGCCAGTGAATTGATTTGTTCAAATTCTTCCATACTATAGGACATAATTTCATCGTATAATTGCTGTTCTTCTGTTTCTAATTCACGCAAGTCATTCTGCGCACTTACGTATCCTTCTTCTGCTGCTACAGCTGCTTCAAGTTTTTCACTTATCTCTTGTTCAGCAGGTGTACCGAATACACAACCTGATAATATTATAGCTGAAAAACAAAAAGCGCCTGCTATGTATGTTTTCACTTCATGTAACCCCCTTGAATAATAACACTTAATATCATATCGGTGATTAGGGTAAACTTCAATCTTTTTTAGCCCGGAAGATGATGAAAATGTCTGAATTCGAAATATAATTGTCAATAAATATCTTTTCATTGCATGTTTCAGGCTCCGACATTTTTTTCAACTGTATAATCTGATATGATATTGCTTATACTGATTCGATCGGGAGGAAAGTAAGATGATTACAATGAAAGAAATTGTCCGGGATGGACACCCTGTTCTGAGACAAAAAGCTGAAAAAGTACAATTACCATTATCTGATCAGGATAAAAAAACGATGGCTTCACTCCTGGAGTATATTCAAAACAGTCAGGACCCTGAAATCTCAGAGCAATATGACCTGCGTCCCGGCATTGGACTTGCAGCTCCACAAATCAATGTTTCTAAGCAGATGTTTGCTCTCCATCTTGAAGACCAGAATGGAAGAGAATACAGTTTTAGTATTGCCAATCCTAAAATTATCAGTCATTCAGTCGATAAAACCTACCTCACTTCAGGTGAAGGATGTCTGTCAGTGGATGAAAATATTCCCGGTTATGTGGTTCGTTATGCAAGAGTAACGATACGGGGAATTGATATTGATGGCGCTGAAGTAAAGTACCGGTTAAAAGGACTTGCTGCTGTAGCAGCACAGCATGAAATTGATCACCTGAACGGAATTATGTTTTACGATCATATCAATCATGAAGATCCTTTTAAAGAACCGGCTGATGCGGAACCGCTTGAAAGATAATTAAATAACGCTTTTTACCGGCTATGTCAAGAACCTTATCTTTACAGATCGCTCATTCCGCGTTATGATAATGATAAGGAGTGATCCGCCATGTTGAAGAAGCTTAAGAAAAAGCTTGCACGACAGTGGAGAGACATGTTGCGTAAAAAGATGATTGCCTGAGCCCCTGTAAGCCCTTCATCATCAGGAGGGCTGTTCTTTATGTCAGGGAGGTAAATATTATTTTATAGCGGTATTGACCATAATAATAAAGGCTCCGTAAATAAATGAAGTTTTTTCACATTGTTGAACATGATAATTAAAGCGCAAAGACTGCGCTTTTTTAGTAATTATATGAAGGAGAGATACACATGATTTTTAAGGTTTATTATCAGGAAGTAGCTTCAGAGGTGCCAGTACGCGAAAAGACGAAAGCAATGTACATTGAATCTGATACTGAGGAGAATGTACGAAAAAAGCTTAGCGGACATGGCTACAATATTGAGTTTGTACAAAAGCTAGAGGGCAAATATTTAGAGTACGAACAAAATCACCAAAATTATAAATTGGAACAGCTATAGTCGATGAAATTTGTTAAGAATGACCAGACTGCTGTGTTTGCCCTCGGCGGTCTAGGCGAAATCGGGAAGAACACTTACGGTGTCCAGTTCCAGGATGAGATTATCCTGATTGATGCCGGTATTAAATTCCCTGAAGATGAATTACTCGGAATCGATTATGTTATTCCGGATTACACTTACTTAGAAAAAAATATTGATAAGATCAAAGGCCTTTTTATTACTCACGGCCACGAAGACCATATCGGCGGAATTCCTTATCTGCTTAGACAGGTTAATGTACCTGTATACGGAGGGAAACTCGCATTGGGTCTTCTGAAGAATAAGCTTGAAGAACATGGCCTGCTTCGATCAACACGTCTTCACCCAATCGATGAAGATGATGTCATTAAATTCCGTAAAACAGCAGTCAGCTTCTTCCGTACGACGCACAGTATTCCTGATTCATTCGGTGTAGTGGTTAAAACACCGCCAGGAAATATTGTTCACACAGGGGATTTCAAATTTGATTTCACTCCAGTTGGTGATCCTGCTAACTTAACGAAAATGGCTGAAATCGGAAAAGAAGGCGTGCTTGCACTGCTATCAGATAGTACAAATAGTGAAGTACCAAACTTTACACTCTCTGAACGAAAAGTCGGTGAAAGCATCGACGATATTTTCCAGACTGTAAATGGACGGATCATCTTTGCTACTTTCGCTTCAAACATCTATCGCCTGCAGCAGGTTGTTGAATCCGCAGTGAAATATGGCCGGAAAGTTGCTGTCTTTGGACGCAGTATGGACAATGCGATCAATATTGGTCACGAGCTTGGATATATTAACGCGCCAAAAGATACATTTATTGATGCTCATACGTTAAACAGAATGCCTGCAGATAAAGTTGTTATTTTATGTACAGGAAGTCAGGGTGAACCGATGGCTGCCCTGTCACGAATTGCAAACGGGACTCACCGTCAGATTCAAATTATCCCTGGTGATACTGTTGTATTCTCATCATCACCAATCCCGGGTAATACAATCAGTGTAAACCGTACAATTAACCTTCTTTACCGTGCTGGTGCGAATGTGATTCACGGATCTCTAAATAATATTCACACATCTGGGCATGGTTCACAGGAGGAGCAAAAACTGATGCTTCGCCTCATTAAACCGAAATTCTTTATGCCAATTCACGGTGAGTACAGAATGCAGAAAATGCATGCAAGCCTTGCTGTTGATTGCGGTGTTCCTGAAGAAAACTGCTTCCTGATGGAAAACGGTGATGTACTTGCTCTGGGAAGCAATGAAGCATCAGTCGCAGGTAAAATTCCTTCCGGCAACGTATATATCGATGGCAGCGGAATCGGGGATATCGGAAACATTGTATTAAGAGACCGCCGCATTTTATCCGAAGAAGGACTTGTAGTTGTTGTGGTGAGCCTTAACCTCAATGACCATAAAATTGCATCGGGTCCTGATCTGATCTCGCGTGGATTTGTCTATATGAGAGAATCCGGGGAATTGATCAACCAGGCACAGCACCTTCTTTATAAGCATTTAAATAAAGTGCTTGCCAATAAGACAAGCCAGTGGTCAGAAATTAAAAACGAAATTACGGATACGCTTGAGCCATTCCTATATGAAAAAACAAAGCGTCGTCCAATGATTTTACCAATTATTATGGAAGTTTAATGATGACAAAGAGCCTGAGAAAAATCTCAGGCTCTTTTTTATGCGTTGTTAATACCGGCTGCTGATGAACTTTTTAGAATTATTTCATTGGAAATCCAGTATTAAAAAAGAGTGCAAGACAAAAGTTGTCTCACACTCTAACCGTTCCGTTCCGCTGCGCTTCAGGCGGGCGCTTTCCGGACGGAGGTTGCTGAGCCTCCTCGCCTGCGGCTGTGGGGTCTCAGCTTCCCTCTAATCGTCCCGGAGTCGCCGCCTTAAGCTTCGCTGCACTGGAAACCTTATTCTTATTGCATTACACGTTTCTCAAAGCGGTTAATATCGTTATCCGCACCGATAACGATTAAAATATCGCCTTTACGGATCACATCATTTGCCTGTGGAGATACAATGATGTCATCCCCTCTTTTGATTGCCACGATATTAATTCCGTATTTGGCACGGATATCAAGCTCAATAATTGAATTACCGATCAGTACGTTATTAGCAGCAATCTCGACAATTGAATGTTCATCTGATAATTCCAGGTAATCAAGCACATTATTTGAAACAATATTGTGCGCAATGCGTTTACCCATATCCCGCTCAGGGTGAACGACTTTATCCGCTCCAATCCGTTCTAGTACCTTTTCATGGTAATCGTTCTGTGCTTTTACGGTGATTTTTTTTACCCCTATTTCCTTTAACATCAGAGTTGTCAGTATACTCGCCTGAATATCATCACCAATTGCAACAATCACATGATCAAAGTTTCTAATCCCAAGGCTGCGCAGTGCAGCTTCATCAGTCGAGTCCGCCATTACAGCGTGCGTTGCAATGGTTGAAAACTCATCCACTTTATCTTCGAATTTATCAATTGCCATTACTTCCATTCCCTGCTCAACTAATTCACGAACAATACTTCCGCCAAAACGGCCAAGCCCAATCACTACAAATTCTTTTTTCACAGTTTTTCCCCCACTATCATGTCCTTACTTCCATTTTAGCACAGGAAATTACGGATAATGAGCTTATTTTTTTCCTTTAACATAATCTGCATCAAACAAAAATAATCTCATTAGCAGATAGAGAGATGGGACAAGTAAGCATAGTCCTAAAATAAATACAGTGACAAGTGCTGTACCCATTGTTTCGTTTACTACGCTTCCCTCAATTGTGATAAATGGATAAAGGATATATGGCAGGTGTGACGCGCCATATCCGAAGAATGCAAAGAAAAACTGGAGCATGACCATCAGGAATGCAGTTCCATACTTTTTTTTCTGCTGAATTAAAAATACAGCGATTAAGAAAAATACAAGTGAAAGCCCAAACATCCACCACAAGTCCAGTGCTCTTTCAAAGTGTTCAGCGTTATGAGATCTGAGTCCGGCAAAAACAAGAAGACTCGCTCCAATTGTCGGTGCACTCCACCAAAGTGCAAACTTTCTCATAATCGCACGGGAGTCTATATCTTCCGCACGGTCAGCATAATAAGTTAAAAAGCTTGCACTGATAAACAGTACAGAAACAATTGCGAGTAACACAACACTCCATGAGTACGGGCTTGTAAACAGTTCCCCCGCAAGGAAAGTAACTCCGTTTTCATCTTCTGTCAGATAACCTCCTTCAGATATGGTTAATGCAGTCGATAATGCTGCGGGAATTAACAGTCCTGTTGCCCCGTATAAAAATAAATAAAGCGTGCTGTCTTTGGAGCCGTAATTACCAAATGCATAAAATGACCCTCTGATTGCAATCAGTATAATCGCAACAGATCCAGGGAGCAGCAGAGCCGTTCCATAATAATAAGCAGTATCCGGGAAGAACCCTACCAGTCCAACGAAAAAGAATACAAAGAAAACGTTTGTCACTTCCCAAACCGGTGATAGATATCTGCTGATCAGCTTACTCATAATATGTTCTCTCTTTGAAACTCTCGCATAATAAGCGAAGAATCCGGCGCCAAAATCAATTGAGGCGACAATTAAATAACCATACAGGAATAACCACAACACAGTAATCCCCAATACTTCTAAACTCATTTAAGTAACTCCTTCCCTCTGGCTTATTTCTAAGTTAAGTATAAGATATGGATCAGCAGACGGGGAAATCCCCGTCCACTTGTTTTCTTCACATTAACTGTCCAGCGTGCCTCCAGGGAAGCGTTTTTCAAGCTCTGCTTCAGCTGGTCTGTTCTTGAACATTCTTAGTAACACTTTTACACAGAAGAAGCCAAGCACTGCATACAGAGCGAGGAACAGACCGAATGCGATACCTACAGAACTTGATGTTGTAGCAGCTTCATCTACTGTCATAATTCCTCTTAGAATCCATGGCTGTCTGCCGACTTCAGCGTAGATCCAGCCGAATTCAATCGCCATCATGGTAAGTGGTCCACTTGCCACAATACCCATCAGTAAGAACTTATTCCATTCATTAAACCGTTTGATCAGCATGAACATAACAAACAATCCGGCTATAAATAATGAATACATTCCGATACTTACCATTAAATCAAACATGTAATGTATCCATAGAGGAGGTCTTTCTTCCTCAGGGAATTCATTAAGACCAATCACTTCCGTATCAAATGAGTTTCCTGCAAGGAAGCTTAACATACCTGGTATCCGGATCTCATTACTAATTTCACCTTCATCATTAATCGTACCGAATACAACCAGATCCGCATTTGATTCTGTCTCAAAGTGCCATTCAGCGGCAGCCAGTTTTTCAGGCTGTTCTTTTGCAAGGAATTTTGCTGACAGGTCTCCTGCAAGTGCAGTTCCTGCTGCAAAAATTAATCCTGCAACCATTGTGAGACGAAGTGCTTTTTTATGATAATCCGTCCCTTTTTTCATCAGAATGATAAAAGCAGTGATAGCTGCCAGAATCAATGCGGATGTCATATATGCTGATGTAACAACGTGAAAAACCTTTGTCGGTGTAGCTGGATTAAACATTGCTGCCAGCGGACTAATATTCACTGTTTCACCATCGATAATATCAAAGCCCTGAGGCGTATTCATAAATGCATTTACCGTGGTGATAAAGAATGCTGATAAGGTTGCCCCGATGACAATTGGAATGTTCAACAGCCAGTGTAACCAGCGGTTTTTAAATCTGTCCCATGTATACAAGTAGATCCCAAGGAAAATTGCTTCAAAGAAGAATGCGAATGTTTCCATAAACAGCGGAAGTGCAATGACCTGTCCGGCAACCTGCATAAAGCTTGGCCATAATAGAGAAAGCTGCAGCCCGATCGCCGTACCGGTTACAACCCCTACTGCCACCGTTATCGTGAATCCTCTTGCCCATCGTCTGGCAAGAATCAGGTAGTGAGGGTCTTTCTTCTTAATCCCCATGAATTCGGCAATCGCAATCATTACTGGAATCCCGACACCAATCGTGGCAAAAATAACATGAAATATAAGGGTAGTAGCTGTTAGTAGCCTACTGAGCGTAACGCCATCTAATTCCAACATGATTCCCCTCCTAAAAAACTTCATACTAGTAAATTTACTATATCACTGTTCCCCAAACATTTTACAACATTAACTGTGTATGTGATATGTTGAACATGAACAATTTGTGACATCCTTCACAAAGGTTTGATTTTAGTATATCTAGCTTCAGAACTTATTTCAATTCAGAGTGCTTTAATCCGTTGCGAAAATGCGCGATCCTGTTCATTTTATAGACAAAAAAGCTGATCAGGCGGTTAACCTGATCAGCTTTTTATCATCCTGTATTCTGCTGCATTGTAAACTGTGAGTGAACAAGGCCCTGGTAGATGCCTTTATGCTTCATCAGTTCATCATGGTTTCCGCTCTCCATCAGATTCCCATGATCAAGCACATAAATTCTGTCTGCATCACGAATTGTAGAAAGACGATGTGCAATAATGATAGCCGTTCTTCCTTTTAGCAATGTTGCCAATGCTTTTTGAATCACTACCTCTGTTTCTGTATCAATTGAAGCAGTCGCTTCATCCAGGATAATGATTCTCGGATCAGCAAGCAGTGCTCTTGCAAATGAGATCAGCTGACGCTCCCCAACTGATAAGATATTTCCTCTTTCTTCAACCTCGGTATCATACCCTTTAGGCAGCTTCTGAATAAACCCATGCGCTCCAACTGCTTTTGCTGCTTCAATCAGCTGCTCATCTGACGCATGTGGGAAGCCGAAGCGGATATTATCCTTAATTGTCCCTGAGAAAATAAACGTATCCTGAAGAACAATTGAAATCTGTGAACGCAGACTTCTTAACGAAACATTCCGCAAATCATATCCATCCATCTTAATAGAACCCGCGGTCGGATCATAAAAGCGTGTGACCATATTGGCAATTGTTGTCTTTCCTGATCCTGTATGACCGACTAACGCAATGGTTTCACCAGCTTTAATATCAAGATTGATGCCATTTAGCGCTTTCCTGTCTCCTGAGTACGAAAAATCAACGTTGTCAAACTGAATATCTCCCTTGATTTTCTCAAGCTCAACAGCGTGTTTCTTTTCAGCGACATTCGGCTTTTCATCTAGAAACTCAAAGATTCTTTCTGATGAAGCCATCCCCATCAGCAGCTGGTTATAGACCATACCAAGCCTTGAAATCGGCTCCCAGAACATGCCGATCAAAAATGCAAATGTAACAAACTCTCCAATCTCCAGGTTACCTCCCTGAATCAGGGTTGCACCATACCAGATTAAAATAGCTGAACCAACTGCATTCGTCATCTCAACAAGCGGTCTGAATGTTGCATTTTTCTTCGTTGCATCTCTCCAGCTTTCAAACGTTTCGTTGTTAACTCCTTCAAAATACTGTGCATTTTCTTTTTCCTGTGTAAATGACTGTGTAATTCTCATCCCCTGAAGACTTTCATTCAGGTGTGAATTCAGCTTAGACTGCTTAAGACGGACTGTTTGCCATGAACGTCTAATCTTTTTACGCAGCTTTGTTGAAATAAAGAACATTGCAGGTAAAACAATCATTACTGCCATTGCAAGCTCCGGACTGATTGTAAACAGTACAATAAAGATTCCGATCAGCATGAGAATATCCATCAGCAGGTTAATAACACCGTTCGTAAATAACTCCTGAAGTGAATTAATATCATTCATAATCCTTACCAGAATGGAACCGGCTGATCTCTGGTCAAAGAACCGGTTACTCAACCACTGTACATGTGTAAAAAGATGTTTACGCAAATCGTAAATAACACTTTGTCCGAGAATGTTCATCCATTTTATTCTGAATACATTCGCAATGTAATTAATGATGTAGAGCCCCGCAATGACTCCGACGAGCTGCATAAGCAGGTCACCGTCTCGGCCGGCTATTGCTTCATCAATGACATACATCCCGATCAGAATTGGGATCACAAGTCTGACTGCTGTTGTAACCAGTACCATGATGATTGAAAGTGGCAGCAGCTTTTTCGAATATGGCTTCAGGTACCTGAGTAATCTCCAAAGCTGTAACCAGTTAAACGGCTTTTCAATGACCTGGTCAGTTGAATATTTAAATCTGTTTTGTATTTTTTGTTGAGCTTCACTACTCATCTTCTCACCTCGTTCCCGTCGCAGAAAGTGATTTTTGATCCTTATACTGAATATCGTAAATTCGTTTGTATTGACCTTCAAGGTTAATTAATTCTTCGTGTGTACCCCGGTGAGTAATGTCCCCATTTTCAAACACATAAATTTCATCTGCATGCTTTAAAGAGGAAATTCGGTGGGCAATAATAAATGTCGTCCGCCCCTTCATGACTTCTTTCAATGCTTTCTGGATCTTAAACTCTGTCTGCATATCAACAGCGCTCGTTGCATCATCAAGAATCAGAATACTCGGATTCAGACAGATCGCACGTGCGATGGCAATTCTCTGCTTTTGTCCGCCGGATAAACCGAGTCCTCTTTCTCCAAGCATTGTATCGTATCCTTCAGGCATCTCCATGATAAAGTCATGTGCTTCAGCTTTCTTTGCAGCATCAATGATTTCATCCATTGTGGCTTCAGGTCTTCCAAATGCAATATTTGCTTTAATTGTGGAAGAGAATAAAAATGACTCCTGAAGAACAAACCCAACATTCTTTCGAAGCGACTTTAGCGTGTAGTCACTTACCTTTTTTCCATCGATTAACACAGAACCTTCTGTAGGTTCATAAAATCTGGTCATTAGCTGAGTCACACTCGTTTTACCTGAACCGGTTGCGCCGATTAATCCAACCGTTTTACCTCCGGCAACCTTAAATGAAACATTGTTAATCGCCCTTTCATCGTCTTCAGTGTAACGGAGTGATACATTCTTAAATTCCACTTCTCCTGATGAGCGGGTCATATCGACTGCATCCGGCTTTTCCACGATGGTTTCCTCAGCCTCAAGAATCTCAAGTAAACGTTCACCTGACGCTTTAGACTGTGAAAACTGGTTAATGGTAAATCCAAGGTTCATAATCGGCCAGATGATAAATCCGACCAGACTGTAAAAAGCAGTGAGCTCTCCTGCAGTCAGACTGTCATTTACCACAAGATAACCGCCATAGCCAAGAAGCATGACGACACTTACATTGCCCAGAAACTCCATTAAAGGAAAATATTTTGCCCAGACATCTGATGTGAACAAATACTTTTCTTTATAGTCCTGATTGGAGCTGTTGAATTTATCAATCTGGTGTTCTTCTCTTGAAAGAGATTTTACCGTGTTAATTCCACTGATATTTTCCTGGACATTTGTATTCAGTTTCCCAAAAGATTTTCTCACACCTCTAAAGGCCGGGTGAACTTTTTTATCAAATTTGTAAACTGCAACTGCCAGAAACGGAATTGAAAGCATTGTGACGATTGTTAATGGAACTGAGTAATAAAGCATTACCCCTGTTGTCACAACCAGCAGCAGTACCAGTCTGATCAATTCAGCAAATCCAAATGACAAGAAGAAACGGAATCCTTCAACATCAGCTGTCAGGCGTGACATGATATCACCGGTTTTTGCATTATCATAGTACTGAAACGGCAGGCTCTGAAGCTTGTCATAAAGCTTTTCACGCAGGTCATAGACTGCAATAATACCGAACAAATCTCCATTATACTGAGAGATAAATGTCGCAATCCCTTTTACCGCCATAATAGCAATAAACCCAAAAGCAAGATATGGGATCAGATTGTACCTACCTTCTCCCACTACATCATCAATTGTAATCTGCAGTATGATCGGATAAACAATCGTAATGAGCGTCATCACAAATAAAAATAGTATTGATAGTATAAAGTGGTGTTTATGAGGCCAGTAAAATTCTTTTAATTTCTTAAAAACATCCATCGTTTATCCCTCCTTTTTGTTTCTTCTATATATATAGACACCTCTTAAATATATCGGTTTTCGAAATATATTGCCACCTTTATTTGAATTTTTTCTCATTTCTTACTATTCCACTTAACATTCTATCGGGAAGTCATAAAAAAAGATCAGCCCGGGGGCTGATCCTCATTCGTTCAATTGTCTTATAGTGTTTTTTGACCTGGCTTCCAGTTAGCCGGGCAAAGTCCACCTGTTTGAAGTGCCTGAAGTACACGAAGTGTTTCGTCTACGTCACGGCCGATGTTGTTGTGAAATACTGTCTGATACATTAATTCGCCTTCAGGGCTGATGATGTAAAGTCCGCGAAGTGCAACACCTTCATCTTCAATTAACACGCCATATTCGCGTGAAACCTGGTGATTTGTATCAGCTGCAAGTGGATAGTTCAGATCGCCAAGACCGTTGTCTTTGCGCTCAGTGTTGATCCATGCAAGGTGAGTGTGGATTGTATCAGTAGAAACTCCGATTACCTCAGCATCAAGGTCCTCGAATTCATCATAACGGTCTGACATTGCAGTAATTTCTGTTGGACATACAAATGTGAAGTCCATTGGATAGAAGAACAATACTGTCCATTTATCTTCTTTCATATTCTGTTCAAGGTTTACTTTTCCAAATTCTTTGTTAGCAAGTACTGCGTCCATTTCGAATCTTGGCGCCTGCTTGCCTACCATACGTTCTGCCATCAAAAATCCCTCCAGATAAAAATTCTAACCTGAGAACGGATAAACCGATTCCCAATTAAACTCACGTTTCTCATCATAATATACTGCATTTGAATAGTCAATTTTAGCAAAGAATAAATCTAAATAAAGTTAAAAATGATATGGATTCCTTGATTCACGTTTCTCTGTTTGTTATAAGGGTATAGTAGGACGATAGATTGCACAGCAGAAAGGATGACAGTCATTGGATAATTATTTAAACTTAAGCACACTTGGCGCAAGGCTGGCTGAGTATGAATGGGGCGCCCTGTTTATTGATATAGGGATCGTCGCACTGAAAATCATTGGCATTTTGATTGTATACTTAATTGTAAAAGCGATTAGTAACAGAGTGCTTTCAGGCATTTTCGCAAAATACGAAAGCCGGGAAAATATCTCAGTTGGCAGAGCCCGCACTCTAGAAAGTCTAACCAAAAATGTGGTCGGCTATGCATTATTGTTCATTTTAATCGTCACGATATTGCAGCTGATCAACATTGACGTAACGGCACTGATCGCAGGTGCAGGTATTATTGGTCTGGCAATCGGGTTTGGTGCACAGGGACTTGTAAGTGATGTTGTGACCGGTTTCTTCATTTTACTTGAAAAGCAGATTGATGTCGGTGATTATATCACGACTGGTGAGTTTTCCGGCATATGTGAAGAAGTAGGTTTGAGACAGACGAAAATCAGGGGATTTGACGGAACACTTCATTTTGTTCCTAACCGTGAAATTACAAGTATGAGTAACCATTCCCGCGGTAATATGCGTGCAATGATTGATATTGGTATCTCTTATGACGATGATATTGATAAAGCGATTAAGGTTCTGCAGGACGCATGTGACGAGGTAGCGGCTTCTAACAGCGCAATTATTGATGGTCCAAATGTTGTTGGTGTTCAGTCTCTCGGGTCATCTGACGTGGTGATCCGTGTGATTGGACAGACTGCAAACATGGAGCAGTGGGCTGTTGAGAGACAGCTTAGAAAGGCAATGAAAGAAGCGCTTGACCGTAATGGGATTGAGATTCCATTCCCGCATCAGGTGTATGTTCAGAAGGAAGCATAACAATAAGAGCCCGGGACAATGTCCCGGGCTCTTTAATCGTTTCGCTGCGCTTCAGGCGGACGCTTTCCCCGGGGACCGCGCTGAGCCTCCTCGGGCTTCGCCCTGTGGGGTCTCAGCTGTCGGTCATATCCCGGTGGAGTCGCCGCCTTCCGCTTCGCTACACTATGTTTATTCTCCACATCTAGAAAGTAAAAGATCAAAGTTCATACTTATAATTTTTTAACTTACTGTACTATTTACTTCTCAAATATTCAGTAATAAATTCAATTGCAGGTCCAATCGCTCTTTCATCTGGATTTAGTTTCGCGTGATGCAGCCCGAATTCTGAGCCTACTCCGAGCCAAAACATAAACCCTGGTATCTCTTTGAGAAAATAGCCGAAGTCTTCACCTGTCATGGCCTTTTCGCATTCAATACATTTAATCCCCTGATGATTTTCAGCGAAATTCATAAAGTCTTCTGTTAATTGGTGGTCATTATAAACCATATAATACGGCTGGTTGAACTCAATTCTGACCTCACAATCAAACGCTAATGCAATTCCATCACAAATCGCTTTTACTCTGGTTTTAAGTGTTTCCATCACATCAGGATCGAGGCTTCTCATCGTTCCGTTCAGCTCAGCTGTTTCAGCAATGATATTACCGATCGTACCTGCTTCAAGCTTGCCGACAGTTACGACTGCACTGTTCAATGGGTCAATTGATCTCGATACAATCGATTGTAATTGCGTAATCAGGTGAGCACCTGCAACGATCATATCTTTTGTTTTATGCGGATATGCAGCGTGACCGCCTTTTCCACTCAGTATGATTTTCAGCTCTGAAGTGTTTGCAAATAAAAGACCTTTTTTAACCGCAATTTCACCTGCCTGATATTCAGGTGAAATATGGAGACCCATGATTTCATCAGGCATCCACTCCTTCATTTCAGGCGAATGAAGCATGCGCTCCGCTCCGCCCGGTCCTTCTTCTGCCGGCTGAAAAATAAACAGGATATGATCTTTTAACGGCTGGTTCACCACAGTTGAAAGGACGCCGAGTGCGATGCTCATATGGAAATCATGTCCACATGCGTGCATATATCCCTGGTGTTCTGAAGCAAAAGGCAGATCAGTCTGTTCTGTAATCGGGAGGCCATCAATATCTGTTCTGTATGCCAGCGTTTTCGGTTGATCACCGTTACCTTTCACAAAAACAAATATGCCCGTTTCCCATGTTTTAACCATCAGATGTTCCTGGGGCAGTTTCTGTATGAATTTTAGTAAATACTGCTGCGTTTTATATTCCTGATAGCCGATCTCCGGTATTTTGTGAAGATCTCTGCGAACCTGAATAAATGTTTCCATTCTGATACACCTTTCCACACGTTAGTTTTTAGTCAAGAAAAAAACGCAGAATGTCATCTGCGTTTTTATAACAGCTATTACAGCTGACGAAGTTCCTGCTTAATTTCTGTTTTAGATTTTGTTTTTTCATCGATCTTCTTCAGTACCTTTGCAGGTGTGCCGGCAACGACTGTGTAAGGTTCAACGTCTTCTATTACAATAGCACCTGCAGCAACAACCGCACCTTTACCGACTGTTACACCTTCAAGGACAACAGCATTTGCACCGATTACAACGTCATCTTCAACAATGACAGGCTTAGCTGAAGGCGGCTCAATGACACCTGCAAGCACAGCACCCGCACCAATATGACAGTTCTTACCTACTGTTGCACGGCCGCCTAATACAACATTCATATCAATCATTGTACCTGCTCCGACAACTGAACCGATATTAATTGAAGCACCCATCATGATGACAGCATTATCACCGATTTCAACCTGATCACGGATGATTGCGCCCGGCTCAATACGAGCTTTGATATTTTTCATATCAAGCATTGGAATTGCAGAGTTTCTGCGGTCATTTTCTACAACGTAATCCCAAATCTGGTCTGTATGCTTTTCGAGCGCCGGCTGGATATCAGCCCACTCACCGAATACGACGCCTGATCCTTCAGACAGAAATGTCTGTGATTCGTCTCCGAAGTTAATTTTGTGAAGGTCAGCACCTTTAATATACACTTTTACAGGCGTTGATTTCTTCGCATTCTGTATATAGGAAATAATTTCATTTGCATCCATTGTATTCATTTGAATTCCCCTCTCAATCTTTTGTATAAGTATACAACTGACTTTTACTTTATCAGATCACCGCACCACAATACAAGTGATCAATATTAGAAAATTACATTTAATTTAATCTGCTCAATCCAAATGCTTCTGAACGGATTCTATAAAAGCTTCTACCTGTGGCAGTTCGAAGGCTGACTGGTAACCGATTAGCCAGGTGTCTCTTTTTAAGGTCTGCTCCTCAGTGTGAAGCGGCGTACAATAGACGCTTTCCTGCCCAGTCAGTGTGATGGAAGGAAGAATAGCATAGCCAATCCCGTTCAGCGCCATCTGCTTGCATGTTTCGATCTGATCAACAAGAATATTCTGACGCGGTGAGATTTGAAATTGTCTGCTCCACCATTCCTGAATTTCCTGATAATAAGTAGAATCACTTTTAAACTGAATAAAGGGTCTGTCTGTAAGGTGCAGATCTTCCACCCGTTTAATTTCTTTATCCACAAGATAAAGCTGATCCTGAAACAAGTGCATTTTCGGACCCTTCCAGTCAGGCGTGCCCCGAATAATGCCGACATGTACCTCGCCATTATACACTGCCTGCAGAATCTCACTGCTCCATCCGGTCATCAGCGATATTCTTGCGTGTGCATTGGTTTCCACAAAATCCTTCAGCACTTTCGGAAGCCAGTTTTGACCAACAATGGAGGCACAGGCAATTTTAAGCGTTCCGTATACTTTCGAGTCCATTGCAAGGATCTGCTCTTTAACTGTTTCTTCTTTTTTCATGATCTCCCTTGCCATCGTCACAATCATTTCGCCTGCTGGTGTGAGTGTTAATCCTTTTTTCGAGCGGATAAACAGAGGTTTCTGCCATTCTTTTTCAAGTGTCTGTAAGCGCTGGGAGAGTGCCGGCTGGGAGACAAACAGCCTTTCTGCAGCTTTACGCATATTCATCTCCTCTGCGAGTACATCAAGCATCCGGTAATCGGAATGGTTCATGATTCATACACCCTATTCTTTTCGAGGTAAAAACAGAATAAAAAATAAGCTGATGATAGCAAAAGCAAATACAATCAAATAAACGATATTTAATCCGTTTGTCATTGCAAGCTGAAGCTGCGCAAGCACATCAGGTTCGATCTGACGTCTCTGCTCGGCTTCAAGCAAACGGTTGACAGCATCCACACCGAGTGACTGAACCTCGGGATTTTCATTGTTCTCAAATGAAGACCTGATAGAGGAATTAAGAATGCCCCCAAGTAGCGCAACTCCAACAGTACTTCCGAGATTTCTCATAAACATATTCGCTGCTGTTGCGGCTCCGCGCAATTTCCACGGCACTGAGCTTTGAATTGAAACAATAAAAGACGTGGTTGTCAGGCCCATTCCGACACCTACAAAAAAAGAGGAGATCGTTGGCCATAACGGACCATACTCAGGCTTCATCAGAACAAAGAGCAGAGATCCTATAATGAGTGAGATCCCGCCGATCAAACTGGTCCTGTAATAACCGATTTTGATCAACAGACGCCCTGCAACCGTTGCAGCGATCGGCCAGCCAATCGACATTGCTGTCAGCGTAAATCCGGCAATACTTGCACTCTCACCCATCACACCGGTAACAAAAGCCGGCAGATAGCTTGAGATGCCAATGAGCAGAACGCCGGTTGTCAGCGATACAATATTAGCAATAAATATCGCGCGGTTTCTCCAGATTGAAAATGGCATCATCGGATCAGGTGCTTTTAATTCATGTCTGACAAATAGGAATAAGATCAGTGCTGATACCGCCACCATAATAAGTGAAGTTGTTGACAGCCACGGAATTGAAATACCACCTTCAACCAGCAGATACAGCAGGATTGTCAGTCCGGCTGACAGGAGTGCAGCACCTTTAAAATCAATTGGTGAAGTATTTTTTTCTACATTTTCTTTTAAAAACAGCCACAAAACAGTCAGTGATAAAATCCCGAGCGGAACATTAATCCAGAATACATACTGCCAGCCGATCGTCTCTACAAGCAGTCCGCCAATCGCAGGGCCCATCACTGCTGATATCCCCCACACACTCGACAGGTACCCCTGTATTTTTGCCCGCTCTTCTTTGGAATAAATATCTCCGACAATCGTTGAAGCAATGGGCATGACAGCACCCGCACCAAGTCCCTGGATAAACCTGAATGCGATCAGCCACTCCATTGAATCAGCAAACCCGCAAAGAATAGATCCAATTAAAAATAATGACATGCCAATCGTCAATACCGGCTTTCTGCCAAAAATATCTGAAAGCTTACCATATAATAAAACCGTTACTGTACTCATTAACAGATAAGATGAAAAAACCCAGCTATAAAGCTGGAATCCACCCAGATCAGCTGTGATGGCCGGCATAGCCGTCGAGACAATTGTTGCTTCAATTGCCCCGACAAACATGGCAAGCATAACAGCAGCCAATATAAATGGACGGTATTTTAATTCACGGTGCTCATGATCTGAATATGACATTGATAAGCTCCCTTGACGTTAAGAACGCTGAATTTGTTTATGAATATGTCTTTGAAGCTGCTTAAGCATGACTCTTCTTGTCAGCAGCCCTTCGAAATAACCTTCAGGACTCATGACGCATACAAATGGATGGTCTACGAGGAGATTTAATGCGAATTGAAATTGGTCTTCATTTTTCAGAGAGGGAATGTCTTCACGCATCACATCTTTTACTCTTTTTTCATTTAACCTGCCAAATTCAATTTCCTCAAGACCCAGCATGGAATCTGTAATCATCTGTACACTGATTAATCCTTTCAGATGATACGATGCATCAAGCACAGGGATCGATGAATAGCCGCTTTTTGTCAGGACTAGCAGTGCATGTTCAGCTGTATTCATTTCCTGTACATGCGCGATTTTTTCTGACGGAATAATATATTGACTGATTGGTGTTTCCAAGAATTCTTTATGCTCTGTAGTTAACATCAGTTAATCCCCTTTTACAAAATCTCTCTTTACATATCATAACATAATCTTCGATTGACCCACTATGCCCCGGCAGTATTAACAAAAAAAGTCGATAAAAAAAACCGGGAATGCCCGGTTTCATGTTAAGCCTGGTTATTGTTTTCTTCCTGAAGCAGTTCATAGATCTCAATAGCAGTCATATCAATATTGTCAAAAGGATACTTTTGCGGTTTTTGATCTTTATCGTACACTTCAAGTTCGAACGTATCATTTGTGCCAAAGTATTTTACCTGACACACTCTCTTACCGTTCAATTCGAAAAAGCGGGAAGGAACTTCACCTGACTGATCCTGTTCCTGCAGTGTTTTTAGTCTTTGAATAATACCCATCAGTTGAGACATGTGGTATTCTCCCTTCTGTTTGTTGATCATTTCATTATAACATTTGATTAGGAATATCAGTTGATAATGAGAAAATTAATTGAATCTCAATCAACATTCCCTGATTCGGCTCTAACAAAACAAAGAATACTATAACACACATTTTCAACTCATAACAGAACAATCTGAGCTTCACTTCAGTCGGGCTGCAAATTCTTTGACACAGGCTTGTATTTGCGGGAAACTATGATTAGAGATAAATCGTTAAAAGGAAGTGAGCAGCGTGCAAAAAGTAACTTTGTACACTCAGCCTCAGTGCCCTCCATGTGAGATTGTTAAGCGCTTTTTTAAAGCAAATGACATACAATTCAGTGAAATAAATATCAAAGAAGATCTCTCATCCAGAGAATACATGGTTAAAACGCTGGAGTCATATTCGACCCCAACGGTTTTAATAGACAACAATGAAGTTGTCAGAGGTTTCAACCTGGAAGTACTGGCTGAAAAATTAAATATTTCATGTGATTAAACCGGCATCTGCCGGTTTTTTGTTTTTATATCATGTAGTACAATATGATACCCACACCTGCAATTCCGGCGAGGCTGTATATGATAATGACCGGATTAAAGAGGACCGGGTGATTTTTCACTTCGTCTGAAACCTCATCCCGTTCTCTCTTTTTCCCCGCCGCCTGCAGAGTGCCTGCGAGTCCAATGACACAAATGATTATGACAGCTGCAATTGTGATGATTGTAATCAAGCGATCGCCACCTTTAATCTTTGGCTATGTTAAAATTGGCTTTAACATAGAATCTTTAATAATAAGATGGTCAATCGGGGTATAATTATACCTTTAATCCCTCAATCCTGATGATTAAAAAGGAAATGCGTTCAGCCATTGTCCTCCGTCCAGTGTGACGCATTCGCCGTTCATATACGCGGCATCATCTGACAGCATAAACGCTGCAAGTCCAGCGATTTCTTCAGGCTTGCCAAGTCTTTTCAGGGGTACGCTATGCAGCGTTCTCTGGGCTGCTTCTTCAGATTGAAACAGCTTTTCCGCTCCACCTGTTCTTTCAATCGGTCCAGGTGCAATCGCATTGGCTCTGATCCCGTATTTATGTCCCCACTCAACCGCAATCGTCCTTGTAAGGGATAGTACACCAGCTTTTGCAGCTGCTGAATGTGCAACACCAGCACCTGCATTCCACGCATATGTAGCGACCATATTGATGATGACACCTTTGATCTGGTTATTGATCCAGTAATCCCCTACGGCTTTTGTACAATTGAACGTCCCATTTAACACGATATCAATAACAGATCTCCATGCGTTAGGAGACATCTTTTCCACTGGACAAATAAAGTTTCCGGCTGCATTATTTATCAGACCGTCTACTGTTCCGAACTGATTTACAGCTGCTTCAACCATTTTTTCAGCCATTTCAGGCTCACGGACATCCATCTGAAAATAATGTACGTTTGATCCGATTTCTTCCACTGCTGCTTTGAGCTTTTCTTCGTCTCTGCCCGTAATCAATACAGAATTTCCGTCATCTGCAAGCCTTTTTGCCATATACTTCCCCATACCATTTGAACCGCCTGTAACAATATAAACCTTCCCCATCTGAATCCCTCCATTTTGTATAATGAATGACTATTCATTCATTATACTACCAGTTCATGTCACATTCAATTTATTCCTTGGGTTTTATGCAAAAATAAAAAAACTGATCCAGCCTCGAGGCCAGATCAGTTTTATTGATGGTGATCCTGATGAATTGTACTTTTTTGATGTAGTTTCGCAATCGCACGCACAATTGTTTTTTTCTTGTTAAAGCCAGTTGCAGTTACATGTTCTTTGTTCAGTTCTGCATAAACTGTACCTTTTGAATTTTCTTCATTAAAACCTTCTATATATACTGTAATCACACCTGAGTTTACCGGGATACGAAGGATATTCAGTGTCAGCCCTTTTTTCAATTGAAAAAGCTCCTTTAGTAAAATACTTAAATTCTGCACAACAGCTTTACAGTATACTACTATAAGGAAATTGTCAATCTATCTTTTATCCAATATCAAGCAGTTTTCTGCCCATCTCCGCTGAAGGCAGCGGTTTGCTGAAAAAGTAGCCCTGCCCTTTCTGACACTGTTCGTTTCTCAAAAATGAGACCTGAGCCATTTCTTCCACGCCTTCTGCAACCACTTCAAGTCCAAGTGAGTGTGCAAGATGGATAATCGTTTTAGTGATAGCCGCATCTTTACGTTCTGACTGGATTTCTCTTACGAATGACTGGTCAATTTTTAAAATATCAATCGGAAAAAGCCTCAGATAATTTAAAGATGAGTACCCTGTCCCAAAGTCATCAACAGAAATTTTCACACCGATTTTTTTTAACTTTTTCAGCATGATCAGCGTTGTATTTATATTACTCATTGCACTTTCAGTAATTTCAATTTCGAGCAGTTTTGCATCGACATTATATTTCTTCAGCGCATTCATAATTACCTGATCAAAGTCAGCCTGTGAAAATTGTTTTGGAGAAATATTGACGGCAATCCGTATATTATTAATCCCCTGCAAAGACCATGCCTGCAGCTGCAAACATGCCTGATCAATAACCCATGCACCAATTGTGTGAATCATTCCGTTCTCTTCTGCCATTGTGATGAACTCAGAAGGCGGTACTGAACCAAATTTCCGGTTATTCCATCTGAGCAATGCCTCTATACTTGAAATCTCACCATTTTGAAGATCAACCTGAGGCTGATAGTGCAGACTAAGCTCATTCAGCTCAATTGCTCTTCTGAGATGTGTTTCCATGATCATTTTATCCGGAAAAGTCTGCATCATTTTATTATGATAAAAGCCTACACCCGGTACTCCGGCATTTTTAACAGTATGCAGTGCCTGGGCTGCGCGGTTGATCAGAACTTCACTCTGAATACCATCTGTCGGGAAGATGCTGACACCAATCCTTGCTGTGACAAAATACTCCTGGTCATTAATGATAAATGGCTGTTGAAACAACGTTAGAATATGATCTGCAAAATCATTTGTTTGCATCTGTGTTGTATTATGGAGCAGGAACACAAATTCATCTGCATTGAGACGGTATAAATAGTCACCGTCATCGATCAGTGTTCTAAGTCTGCCTGCTACTTTCTTTAACAACTCATCCCCCGCATTAAATCCAAGTGTATTATTCAGTTTTTTAAAATTATCAAGATCGAGACACAGTACAGAATGCGTATCCTTTGTCAGTTCTGACAATTCATCAATATGCCTGCTAAAAGCCTGGCGATTTAAAAGCCCGGTGAGCCGGTCATGCATGTATAGGAAATTTATTTTCTCTTTTGTTTCCTGCTCACTGGTTGCATCCCTGATGATCATATACACACCCTGCGCCTGTCCCTGAACAATAATCGGAACGAATTTTGTATGAACGACAATGGTACTACCTTCTGCAGTCACTGCAGGAATAAAATGCAGCTCGTGAGGACCATCTTTTATCGCCTTATGTATACAATTTTTCACATTAAAAGACGATCCCTTCGAAAAGAACGATGACACCAGATGATCAATAAATTGATCTGACCCGGCACCAAAAGTCCGCTCAGCCGCCTGATTTACTGATGTAATTGTACCATTGTCTGATAATGTAAGAATGGCATCCAGGTTATGCTGTATAATCGATTGATAATGCTCATGCAGGTTTTTAAGTTTGTTCTTTTCTCTTTCTTCTTCAGTCACGTCCCGAACAACTGCAACGATAAAGTTGCGATTAGACTGATCATCAGAAAGTGTTGAGAGATGTGTTTCAAAATATTTCGGCTCTCCGTTTGAATCGTTCAGGTCCCTGTAACGGAGATCCACCTGATTCATCTGTGCATGTCTATACAGTTCAATCAGCTTCGGGCTCAAAGTCCCCATTACTTCCTGCACCGTTTTATCGAGTACATGCTCAATCTTTTTTTTCATCGAATAAAGAGCAGACTGATTTGCGTATTTGTAGATGAATTCTCCTTCAACTTCTTCAATGATCACAACAGCATCCCCAAGATGTTTCGTAATAATGACTGAAAGCATATTATTTATCTCTTTGGAAAAATTTATTTCACCTTCAATTGACTGTAAATGTGGAGTATCCATATGGCCATCCTTCCAATTGTCGAACTATCTTAATCATTCCAAAATTTAATTTTGATGTCAATGGATTTATGAAACTTTAGCATTACATGATTATAGTCATTTTTACTTATCACTCTTCACCCTCAGTGATTCTATATGCCTCCGCCAGACAAATTTTCTGGGCATGAAATTCAGGTTTGTCACCTCTGTCAACATAAGTGTAGATCCCGTTCTGATCCTGTACCCTTGCTTTCATATTATCAGCTAGCTGCAGATCCAGAATTTTCTTGATTCTGTTTTTATGAAGCTGTTCTGTGATTGGAAAGAGCAATTCAACTCTCTTATCCATATTACGGGTCATCATATCTGCTGAAGACAGCATACATTTTTCTTCTCCATTATGATAGAAGTAATAAATTCTGCTGTGTTCAAGAAACCTTCCGACAATACTTCTCACATGAATATTTTCACTGATCCCTTCTATTCCCGGTCTCAAACAGCAAATTCCTCTGATGATCAAATCAACTTTCACTCCTGCTGAAGAGGCTTCATAGAATTTCATAATCAGCGGTTTATCTGTAAGAGAATTCATTTTAGCGATAATATGCCCGTTTTTATGTTTTTTATGAAAGGCGATTTCTTTATCTATGAGCTCGATAAAAGAATCACGAATTGTAAAGGGTGCAACAATCAGATGATGATATGAAGGCTTTTCTGTGTACCCGCTTAAATAATTAAAAAAGTTTGTTGCATCTGTGCCGAATTTCCTTTTCGTTGTAATCATGCCCATATCTGTGTAGACTTTCGCAGTCTGGTCATTATAGTTTCCAGTCCCGAGATGGACAAACCTTTCGATCTTATTGTTCTTTTTTCTTACAACCAGGGTGATTTTACTGTGCGTTTTTAAAAATGTCATGCCATATATAACGTGACATCCTGCCATTTCAAGTTCTTTTGCCCACTGTACATTATTTTCTTCATCAAACCTGGCTTTAAGCTCCACTAATACCGTGACCTGCTTTCCATTTTCAGCTGCTTTTTTTAATGCATTAATAATAGGAGAACCCCCGCTCACCCGGTAGAGGGTCTGTTTGATTGCCAGTACGTCCGGATCCTCAGCTGCTTCATCAATAAAATCTATGATTGGTGTAAACGATTCATATGGATGATGAAAAAATAAATCCTGTTTCAGTGCTTTATCAAAAATATTTTCACCAGGCTGAAGATCGCCCGTAGGCTGAGGGATAAAAGATTCAAATACCAGATGATCTTTATCCTTCGCACAGGTCTTAATAAACCCAAACAGAAAAGTTAAATCGAGCGGTCCGCGTATTTGATAAATATCAATGTCCTCAATTTCGAGTTCTTCAGTTAACATTGATACAAGTCTTTGAGGGGCATCAGCATGTTCAATTTCCAGCCGGACAGCTGCACCCCATTTTCTCTTTTTCAATTCTTTTTCAATTTCAAGCAGCAGATCCCGCGCTCCCTCTTCATGGATGGTTAAATCTGCATTTCTTGTAATCCTGAATAGCAGACTCGATGTCACCTCATACCCTACAAACAGCCGGTGAAGGTAATGTTTGATGACCTCTTCGAGTAAAATAAATTCATGACCTGTAATGGATGGCAGTCTGACAAACCGCGGCAGTACTGATGGAACCTGAACAATTGCCACTTTTTGTTCCTGATGTCTGCTCGACAGCTCAACAATCATATTCAGACTCTTGTTCAGCAAAATCGGAAATGGACGGTATGCATCCACCGCAAGAGGTGTTAAAACCGGAAACACCTGCTCTTTAAAAAAATGTTCAACAAAATTCAACTGCTTAGCTGACAGATCCTCAATTATTTTAAAAGAGATATCTTCTTTCTTTAATTCTTTTTCAAGAGAAGAAAGTGTCTGGTACTGCAGCTTTACAAGGTGATGCGTCTGTTCAGAAATTGCGCCGAGCTGCTGTTTTGGTGTAAGGCCAGCTTTATTTTCAGGCTTTGTAAAATTGGCTTTCACCTGATCTTTCAATCCCGCAACACGAACCATATAAAATTCATCAAGATTAGAGCTGAAGATCGAAAGAAATCTTAGGCGCTCAAGAAGAGGATTGTTCGTATCGAATGATTCTTCCAATACTCGCTGGTTAAATCCAAGCCAGCTCAGTTCACGGTTATTATAATATTCCGGTTTACTGAACTTTTTCTCTGCGTGTGTCATTGCGATCTCCCCTATGCTTCCTGTGTAACAGGAATAAAGTTAAGTTCAATGGATTTTTTCAACGTTTTCTCCAGATGCTTTTTCTGTTTCCCTGCCTGATACTCTTCTGCTAAAGTACGCCCTTCTGCGTAAAGGCTTAACAGAAGGTCATCACCTTTCTTTCTCATCTCGATCTGATTGACAAGGTTTCTTTTAGAACCATTGAGACTATATGCAAGTTTGATACATGCACCGATCAGACGAATCTCATGTAGTTCTTCATCAGTGAACCATCCGTCAAAGGGCTCCAGAAACTGATTGAACATCGACTTACTTTTAAAAGAAGCTGCAAGTGCAAGCGCGATCCGGTCTTTATGTAACACGCCATCAATTGAGCGGTTCGCAATGATATAAAAAGTATGCTGACTGCTTGAATCTGAATCAATATATTCACCAAGATAATAAAGAAATGCTGCCCTTTTAAGCAGCTGAAGTCCTATTTCTGTTTCCTTCAGCTCTCCAAGCGCACCTAGGTGTGAGTACAATTCAGTGGCTAAAGAAATCATATATTCCGCCTCTGAGCGTTCAATCGCATAATCAAATGCAAGTTCATTCATACTGGATAGAAATACTTTTTCTTTATCAAGAGTAGCAGCATACTTTTTCATCAGTTCTTTAAATACAATGCCGTCACGAAGCCCTTTTCTGCTGAACATAAACCCTTTGGCATTGACGATTTCATAAAGTTCACAAAACACCTGTGAGGCTGGTGCGATAATGTCTGTACGGTCACTTGATAATCCATCCAGCTTTTCAAGCTCATCTTTTGTCATTTCAACAAGTTGTCCGTTGACCTCCTTCAGGTCATCTTCTGTCATCCAGTATTGATGAACGCCTGCAATTGGATAATTGACAGACTGCTGATGAACCTGTGCGATATTTCGCGCACTGCCGCCAATTGCGACAATGGGCACTTTCTTATCAGCCAGCCAGTCCAGGCTGTTAAATGAATCTCTGATAAATTTGATTAGTTTCTTTCTTTCACTCTTGGTCAGTTTTTCACCCTCCATAAAGTCATTCTTTAAGGATACTGCTCCAAAAGGAAAACTGTGAGAGTGCTGCAGCTGCTTATGCTCATAATAAGTGACTTCAGTACTCCCGCCACCGATATCAATCGTCACAGCAGACATAACCGGTGTAGAGTGAATGACGGCCAGATAACCGAAAAAAGCTTCCTCTTCTTCAGTCAGTATTTTAATTCTGATACCGGTTTTTTCTTTCATACGCTGAACGATTTCTTCACTGTTACCAGCCTGCCGGACCGCTGCAGTAGCTGCAGCCCTAATATCTTTTATCTGATGAAAAGCGATAATCTCATTAAATGCGAGCAACGCTTCTTCAAGGATGCCTGCGCCTTCTTCTGTCAGCATCTGATTATCATCAAGATACATTTTTAACCTGGCAACGGTTTTAATGTTTTCAATTTCTTTCATTCCTTTTTCAGGATCATATTCGTAGAGCACTAATCTGATTGTGTTTGAACCAATGTCAATAACAGCTGTTTTATTTTTCAACCTTCATCACGCTCCAGCTTTAAATTTTCTGTCAACTGAGGTATACTTGTCCAAATCCAAAGAAAAGGTGAGTGAAAAAATGAGTGACCCTTCAGAACTTTCTTCAGAAAAACTTGCTCAGGCTATATTTACTGTCAACAAACACGCAAAGACAGCTCCGGATTCAAAGTTTCTGTATCAGATCAAAAAAGCAGCAATTGATCAGATGCTGAAAGAAGGAAAAGCGAAAAAAGTAGGGCTCCAGTACTCCAGAAATCCAGGGTTAAGTCAGCAGCGCTCAGACTTACTCGTAGAATGTGCGAACTACATGTTTCACATTCCTCCTCAAAAGAAAGACTTCAAAGAACTCCCGCATCTCGGTAAGCTCTCAGACAATGTCCGAAACCCTAAAACCAGAATGAACCTCAGAGAAGCCAAATCGATATTGCAGAATTATACAGGATTAACATCAGCTCCTGTTCAAAAGCCGTCCTACCAGCGCCCTGTTTTCAAGCGCCTTGGCGAATAGCTGATACTCATCTCTTCCCTTAACTGTATACACAAAAAACCGGAGCAGCTCAATTATTTAACTGCTCCGGTTTTTATTATAAAATTAACCGGTCGATTGATTGAATTAGCTGATTAATTTCAGGTTTACTGATTTGATCATCAGCACCTACTTTATTTCCTTTATGCTTTAAGTCATCAGTAATTAATGATGAGAAAA
Source organism: Jeotgalibacillus sp. JSM ZJ347 (assembly GCF_044383825.1). Lineage (NCBI taxonomy): Bacteria > Bacillati > Bacillota > Bacilli > Caryophanales > Caryophanaceae > Jeotgalibacillus > Jeotgalibacillus sp. JSM ZJ347. The sequence goes on from NZ_JBISEN010000001.1 coordinate 950,630, forward strand.
TGACAACGGGAAGATGCTTCAGTTGCTGTCCTTCTTTAATTCTTCTCGTCAGATGATGTCCGTCCATCTGTGGCATTTCGATGTCTGTGATGACGAGCTGAACGTGCTCTTTAATTTCTGAACCGTCTGCAGTTAATGACTCCAGATATGATAGAGCATCACGGCCGTTTTCAAAGAATTCCGCCTGATCATATCCTGCTTCCTTAAGCGTGTCTGAAAGCAGCTGTCTTAACAGCGGAGAATCTTCAGCAACAACAAGCTTTTTTTCTGATCTTTCTCTTGGACCCAGCTTTTTGACCATGCCAACATTAATTCCTGTCTCAGGATTAATTTCAAGTATGATGCTTTCAAAGTCTAATAGCAGAAGCATTTCATCGCTTCTTTTAATGACACCAATCACTTTTGTATGCTGGCTCTGGTACATATCCGATGGTTTCTCAATTTGATCCCATGATACTCTGTGGATCATAGAGACATTGTCTACATGAAATACAACCTTCTGCTGATTAAATTCAGATACAATGTATTTTTCCTGCGTGTTTTTTTCAATTGGTGCACTGCCAAGCACCTGTCTCATATCAATAACAGGAAGTACTTCACCTCTCAGCTGGATGATCCCTTTTATGTATTGATGGGAATGAGGAATCGGGATCACTGGTGTTGGCTGAATAATTTCCTTCACCTTTATTACATTAATTCCGTATTTACTGCCATTCACTTCAAATTCCACGATTTCAAGTTCATTTGTACCGCTTTCAAGTAATATGCCATTTTTTTCTGCCATTTTTTTCTCTCCTTCTGCCGTCCGTCAAAAAAAATCCTTCTCCCTATATATCGGGAGAAGGACCATGTTATTGAGTATATAATTATTTTTCTTCAGTACCAAGTACTCTGTTCAGACGCTTGCGAAGCATTTTCATACCGCTGCCGCCGGCCTGGAAGTGACGAAGCTGACCTTCTTTATCAAACACATAATAAGCTGGAACGTACTGGTTTTCAAACGCTTCAGTCAGCTTATGCTCACTATCTACATAGATCGGCTGTGAAATATCATGTCCCTGTGCTACCTGCTCAATGACCTGCATATCAAGGTCATCTTCTGAGCGTGGCATATGAACAGCCACTACATTCAGGTCTTCCTCATATTCGTCACGCAGTTCATTAATATCAGGCATAGCTTCTTTACAAAGGTGACAGCTGACTGACCAGAAGTGAACCAGTGTCGGCTTTTCACCAACCAGATCTTCTCTTGTTACTTCATCATTTAACCATTTAACCGCGCCATCTAGTTCAGGCATAGGTGCTCTTAACTTCATCTCAATTCCTCCTGACGACTGAATCCATTTCTATTATGGTGCTCTTTTTTAAAATTATTATTAAAAAACACAATTTCCATTATAGAAATGACTACACTTAGAGTCAAGTCTGAGCGTCAGGCTGTTTTACTTTGATCAGCAGGATCATTCCGATCACTGCCATGACAATGAGTGATGAAAGGGCAATTCTACTTGCAAGTTCACCGTACTCTCTCAGGTTAAGTGTAATCGTTCCATAAATGGCAGGACCGATAATTGACGATACCTTACCTGAAAATGCAAACAGTCCAAAAAACTGACCTCTTTTTTCATATGGCGTCAGATCAATAATCAGCGTTCTTGATGTGACCCACATCGAACCAAGTGCAATACCAATGAGCGCACCTGCGATCCAGAACATCCACTGCTCAGTTGCCAGAGCTGCAATCGTCAACGCTGTGATCAGAATGATTGATACTAACATAACACCTGTCTTAGCACCGGTCTTTTTTGTAATATATCCAAAGATGAATGATCCAATTACAGCAAAAATCGTAGAGCCGAGATATAAGATAATAAACTGTCCGCTCGTAAAGCCGACAACAGCGGTGGCATAAATCGCCATAATCGCAATCGTTGTGGCAATTGCATCATTTAAAAAGAAATATGAAAGCATAAATGTGAATGTATTTTTGTAGGATTTCATTTCTTTAAACGTTGCATAAATCTCTTTATACCCTGTTAGAAAGTGTTCTTTTTCTCTTTTCTTTGCAGGCGTATCTTTCATGAAAAAGAATAACGGAAGTGAAAATAGCAGATACATGACAGCCGTTGGAATGAATGCCTGCTCAGGACTCCCTTCCTGAACAAATAAGTAAACTGAAAGTCCGACAATGGTTCCCAAATAGCCGACAGCTACGCCAAAGCCTGATATAAGCGGGATTTCTTCTTTTGTTCCAAGATCACTCAGCATTGTGTCATAGAAAACCAGACTGCTGTTAAAAAAGAACTTTGCAGCGACAAAAGCAATCACCACAAAAAACAAATTAATCGGCAGGTTAAACCACTCACCCGCCATATCAGTTGCAGCAAAAATCCCCATTAAAAATGTGCCGATAATTGATAATGAAGCAAGCCATACAATATACTTTTTCTTCTGCCCCGTCCGGTCGATCCACACACCATAAAGCGGTGAAAATACAACCAGCAGAAAGCTTGCAAACGCGTTTGCATATGAGATAAATGTACTTGCGACCTGCTCCATTTCAGCGCTGCCGCCAATTTGCGCATCCAGATAAAAAGGAAAAAATACAGTATTAATATTTGAAGAAAAGATCGTGTTTGCAAAATCATATAATGCCCAGGATAAAATCGGCAGCATAAAAAACAGTTTCATCCCGCTTCTTGGCATCCGCTCTGTCTGATTCATATGATGTACCCCCATTTCTTTCCTGTACACTTCCATAACCGTATTTCAAAACCCTTTATTCTTCAAATTAATTTTCTGTAAATCCAATAAACATGAAAAAGCAGCCCATGAAAAACCATGAGCTGCATGCTTAACGCTTGAATATTCTGCGTCTTTTTTTCTTTTTTGATCTTGAAAACTGGAGCCAGCCGATTTGTCTGAACACAATAAACATCACAATCGCAATGAATACCATCACACCGAGTAAGACAAAGTAACCGTACTGAAATTCCAGCTCAGGGATATAGACAAAGTTCATGCCATATAGGCCGGCCAAAAATGATAAGGGCATAAAAATCGTCGTAATGACAGTCAGTGTCATCATGATATTATTCATTTTATCTGAGCTGACAGAAATATAATTATCTCTGATATCAGATGAAAATTCCCGGTAGGACTCAAGCATTTCCGTTAACTTAATCACATGATCATACACATCTGAAAAATACAGCTGCTGATCTCTCGTTAATGCAACATTCGTTCCGTTTAATAATCTGTATAGCAAATCCCTTGTTGGTACAAGTGACCTTCTCAGCTTCTGCATATCATGCCTAACATCAAAGAGTCTGTCCATCAGATCATGGGAAGAGTTTTCATCCGTTTTTTCTTCAATCCTGTTCAGTACATCTTCTATCCCATAGACAGATGGAAAATAGTCGTCGACTGTCATATCCAGTATAGAATGAAGTAATCCGATTGGATGATGCTCTCCAGGTAATCCTTCTCCTGACAGCTGCCTGTCCCATAATTCATCAATCATTTTCAGCTGCTCATAGTGCCATGTAACAATTAATTTATCATTTACAAATACATCAATCTCTTCTGCCTCATATGTATCTTTTGAAAGATGGTGCAGGACCAGAAAGATATACTGATGATAGCTGTCAAATTTCGGTCGTTGATAGCCTTTTTCCACACAATCTTCAATTGCGAGAGGGTGAAATGAAAAAGTTCTGGACAGCTCTTTCCCTTCCCGGTCAGTCGGTTGTGAAAAGTCCACCCACATCCAGCGGAGCTCAGCTTTTCTCGCTTCTTTAATCGTCTTAAATTGATTCAGGCTTCCCCCGGTTGTCATTCCAATTATTCTGATCACCTGACTCACCTCCTTCTCCATAATTGTTATTTATCCTTAATTCATCAGTTTTAATCAAATTCACTTTCATTAATTTCACCCTCACTGATTTTTACGGTACAATAACTTTTATACATGTATTTCTAAAGGAAGTGACACCAATGAATAAAGCAGTAAAAGGAATAGAGATCTCTGGCATCAGAAAGTTTTTTAATCAGATACAGCATATTGATGGTATGATCTCACTGACGATTGGACAGCCGGATTTCCCTACACCCGCCCATATTAAAGAAGCCGCAAAAGACGCGATTGACCATAATCATACAAACTATACACATAACGCTGGTATTATGGAGCTGAGAATTGCGATCTCTCATTATATGAAGGATAAATATGACCTCACTTACGGGGCTGAGAAGGAGATCATCGTAACAAATGGAGCTTCGCAGGCGATTGATACAGCACTCCGAACCATTTTATCGCAGGGACAGGAAGTCATTTTACCTGCACCTGTCTATCCGGGCTACACGCCTGTTATTAAGCAGTGTGGCGCTGTACCAGTATTTGTTGATACCACTGATCAGCATTTTAAAATGACCGCTGAGATGATCCGATCCCATATAACTGAAAAGACTGCGTGCATCATCCTGCCATACCCGTCCAATCCAACCGGCGTCAGCCTGAATGGATCTGAATTAAAGGAAATTGCTGACCTTGCAAGGGAGCATGATCTATATATTATTGCAGATGAAATATACAGTGAGCTCACTTATGATGAAACGCATGTGTCCATTGGAACACTTGCGAGAGAGCGTACAATCGTTATTAACGGGCTATCCAAATCGCATTCAATGACTGGATGGAGAATTGGTGTTTTAATGGCCCCTTCTGAAATTGCTGAGCAGTGTCTGAAGGTACATCAGTATAACGTCTCATGCGCTTCCTCGATCTCACAGTATGCAGCCCTTGCTGCGTACACTGCTGGTAAGGATGACGCGCTTCCAATGAAAGAAGCTTATAGAAAAAGAAGAGCGTTAACTGAAGAAAAACTCACTGAACTTGGATTCAAAGTTGTAAAACCGGATGGGGCTTTTTATTTTTTTGCAGGTATTCCCGGTAGTAAAAACGCTGAACAATTTGCACTCGGCCTGGCAGAACATGCGAAAGTCGGTGTTGTTCCCGGAACGGCATTTGGTGCTGAAGGTGAGGGCTATATCAGGGTATCTTATGCCTGTTCAGAGGAGCAGCTGCATGAAGCCTTTAATAGAATGAAACATTATTTATCATCACATTAGCTAAAACACCTTTTGCTATCCCTGCGGAACCGGACGGACAGGAAAGCAAAAGGTGTTTTTTATAATTGATCCTCGTACACTTTATATAATGCCTGTGTCCCTTTTTCCGAAAGTCCGATATCTTTTGCCTGCTCGTAGGATTTTAACGCAAGTTCAAGACCAGGTAGTGACAGACCCATTCTTTTTGACTCTTCCAGTGCAATTTTAAGGTCTTTAATGAAGTGATGAATATAAAATCCCGGTTCATAGTCTCCATTTAAAATTCTTGGGGCCAGATGACTCAGGCTCCAGCTTCCTGCCGCACCCTGCGAAATGCTTGCCAGCACTTTTTCAGGATCCAGCCCTGACTTCATAGCATATGTCAACGCTTCACATACACCGGTCATTGTTGAACCGATCACAATCTGATTGCTCATTTTCGTGTGCTGGCCGCTTCCCGCTTCACCGTGAAAAACAATATTAGCACCGAATGTCTCCAGGACAGGCAGCACCTCTCTAAAAATACGTTCTTCCCCGCCCGCCATAATGGAGAGTGTTCCGTTTTTAGCTCCCGTATCACCACCTGACACCGGAGCATCAATCATATGAATGCCTTTAGAACCGCCTTTTTCAAAAAGCGCTTTTGCTAGTTCAGGTTTTGACGTTGTTAAATCAATACAGATTGTCCCTTCCGAAGCAGATGTAAAAACCCCTTCTTCACCTGTATACACGTTAAGAACATCCTCCGGATAGCCAACCATTGTAAAAATGACATCACAATTTGTTGCCAGTGCAGCGGGCGTTTCTTCCCATACTGCGCCGTTTGTAAGTAAATCCTCCGCTTTCTGCTTTGTCCGCGTGTAAATATGTACTGTATGTTCTTTTAATAAATGAAAAACAATTGATTTCCCCATAACCCCTGTACCAATAAAACCAATTTTCATCATGATCCCTCCTGCTATTCATTGTGACTCACTTTTTGAAAATTGCAAATGATTGAATCTGTTGATAAGATGGGCAAAAAGGAGAGTGCTATGAATAAACATCTGTATGTCTTTAAAAGTGACAAAAGATATGATGTAACGATCCGGAATTATCGTGAGAAAGATTTTGAGCATTTGATTGAATTACAGCGGAAAGCCTTCCCTCCCCCTTTCCCGTCAGATCTGCTGTGGAATGATGAACAGCTGACGGCACATATAACACGTTTTCCGGAGGGTGCACTTTGTATTGCTGTTGATGGTCAAATCGCTGGTTCTATTACAGCGCTCAGAACAAATTATGCAAATGAAACCCACACCTGGGAACAGATTACCTCGGATGGCTATATCACAGACCATGAACCTGATGGAAAGGTCATCTATATCGTAGACATTTGTATTGACCCTGATTACAGAGGGCTTGGACTTGGGAAAGAATTAATGCGGGCAATGTATGAAACCGTTGTTTACCTTGGGGCTGCAAAGCTTGCAGGAGGTAGCAGGATGCCGGGGTTCAAAGAATACAAAAATGAACTTACTGTTGAAGCGTATTATGAGAAGGTGATCAACGGTGAATTAAGTGATCCGGTTGTGACTTTTCTGATGAAAGCCGGGAGAATGCCTGAAAAACTGATGAAAAACTATCTCGAGGATGAAGATTCTGCGGATTGCGCAGTTTTGATGACCTGGAAGAATCCGTTTTTAGCATAAAAAAGAACCGGATTATGGGGGGAATCCGGTTCAAAAAAGGGAAATCAGAATGAAAAAGTATGCTTGTACTACTAATATACTTCCCCCTGTTCATTCATTTAATCCCGATTTTAGTAACATTTATATTACAAATTGATTTCTTTTTTTACAGCTTCAACGACTTCATCATTAGTTGAAAGTGTTAACACGTGCTCAGCCAGTGCTTTCATTTTATCATCTGAAAGCTGTTTGATCTGAGTACGGGCAGGCAGAATCGATGTAGCGCTCATTGAGAATTCATCAAGTCCAAGTCCAAGAAGGATTGGAATCGCAATTTCATCTCCGGCCATCTCTCCACACATACCTGTCCACTTACCTTCTTTATGAGAAGCATCAATGACCATTTTAATCAGACGAAGAATCGCAGGATTATATGGCTGATAGAGATATGAAACTCTTTCATTCATTCGGTCAGCTGCCATTGTGTACTGAATCAGGTCATTTGTACCGATGCTGAAGAAATCTACTTCTTTAGCAAACTGGTCAGCCATTACAGCAGTTGATGGAATTTCAACCATGATACCGACTTCAATTGAGTCAGATACTTCCACGCCTTCAGAAATCAGCTCTTCCTTCACTTCATGAAGAAGTGCTTTTGCAGATCTGAATTCCTCAAGGTTTGAAATCATCGGGAACATGACTTTCAGGTTTCCATATGAGCTTGCACGAAGAAGTGCACGCAGCTGTGTACGGAACAGGTCAGTCTGCTCAAGGCATAGTCTGATCGCACGGAAACCAAGGAATGGATTCATCTCTTCAGGCAGGTTCAGATATGGAAGCTCCTTGTCGCCACCGATGTCAAGCGTACGGACAACAACAGGTTTACCCTTCATGCCTTCTAAAACTGCTTTATAAGATTCAAACTGCTCATCCTCTGAAGGAAGTTCAGTTCTTCCCATATATAAGAATTCTGTACGGTACAGTCCGATTCCCTCACCGCCATTGTTCGTTACACCTTCAAGATCTCCAGGTGTACCGATATTAGCAGCAAGTTCAACGTGACGCCCTTCAGCCGTTACTGTCTTTTCATCCACAAGCTTTGCCCATTCTGCCTTCTGGTCAGCAAAATCTGCGGCTTCCTGCTTGTATTTACTGATGATTTCATCAGTCGGGTTCACATGAACTTCACCATTCAGTCCGTCCACGATCACCATATCACCATTTTCAATTGTCACAGTCGCTTCTTTCGTTCCAACTACTGCAGGAATTTCCATTGAGCGTGCCATGATTGCTGAATGTGATGTACGGCCCCCGATATTTGTTGTAAACCCTTTAACAAATTCACGGTTTAACTGAGCAGTATCAGAAGGTGTTAAATCGTCAGCGATAACAACAACTTCTTCTGAAATCATGCTTGGATTAAGTACTTTTACACCAAGAAGATGTGAAAGTACGCGTTTTGTCACATCACGGATATCAGCAGCACGTTCTTTCATGTACTCGTTATCCATCTGTTCAAACATCATCACAAACATATCTGCTGTTTCTTTCAGTGCTGCTTCAGCATTAACCTGTTCACTCTTGATCTTATCCTCAATCGGAGAAACAAGCTCAGGATCACTTAAAACCAGTAGGTGCGCTTCGAAGATTGCCGCTTTATCTTCACCAAGTTCAGTCTTGGCACGGTCGCGGATTACTTCAAGCTCGTTTTTGGATGTCTGTAGTGCTTCCTGGAAGCGCTGTACTTCCTGATCTGCATTTTCAACTTTTGTCTGTTCAAATGATAGATCAGGCTCTACTAGACGGTAAGCCTTTGCAATCGCGATCCCGCTTGACGCAGCAATTCCCTTTAGTACTGAAGACATTCTTACGCCAGACCTTCATTCTTAAGAGTTTCTTCAAGACTTGCCAGCGCTTCCTCTTCATCGCTTCCATCAGCATAAATTGTGATTTCAGCGTCTTTACCCACACCAAGAGACATAACACCCATGATTGATTTAAGGTTTACTTTCTTTCCTTTATATTCAAGCTGGATATCAGAATCGAATTTACTTGCATTTTGTACCAGAATTGTTGCCGGACGAGCGTGAATTCCAGTTTCTGCTGTTACTGTAAAAGTTTTTTGTGTCATGATAAATCTTCTCCTTTTCTACACTTGTATTTACAACATCACCTTAATAAGTTATCGAATTCAGACGTTGCCGTCAATAAAAATCATTCAATTACAGGCGTTGAGTTTTAACAACCTCTTTAAATCATAAGAATAGCATGACAGCAGCGTAAGCACAACGAATAAGACATCCCCGGTGTCCCGTTTTTTTTAAAACCCTTTGATTCTTTTTTCAAAATCCTTAACAAATTGTTCAAAAACCATTAATTCATCTCCAGTTATAGCTTCATTTCCGCAACGCATTATTGTATGGATGTCGGTAAGTTCTTCATTTTGAATAAAGTTCAATCTTCTGAACCACTACCCGACTGTTTTGAACTTTTGTCATCTGGCGCTATTTCTTTGCACTTTTTTTCTAATGATATGATAAAAATAATACTTCTTGACGTAAGGCTTATTTAACTCATTATTTTAACCGTTACATAAACCTTATAGTACGACAGTACCTGTAAGAGCTAATATGACAAGCATTTCGATGGTACCTGTTTTGGCAATCTTTCAATTAAGAAGCTTTCGGGATCTATCACCTGAAATCCGTACTTAATGAATTAATGCTCATAAATCATTTTCCTTGTCATCCCGCCATCAATGACCAGATTTTCACCATTGATAAAATTATTTGCCTCATCAGTCAGGAACAGGCATGCCCGTGCAATATCTTCCGGCTTTCCAACTCTGTTGGAAAGGTGCTGATCATGGTCTACCTGTCTTAACGCTTCATAATCACCGGTATGGATCCAGCCCGGGCTGATTGCATTTACAGTGATTTCTTTATCAGAAAGTGTAACTGCAAGTGAGTGAGTCAGGGCAAAAATCCCACCTTTAGAAGCGGCATAACCTTCTGTATCAGGCTCAGACATATGTGCGCGTGTAGAACAAAGGTTTACAATTGCGCCACCCTGATCCATTAATCCCGCCGCTTCCCTTGAACAATAAAAAACGCTTGAAAGATTCGTATGTAAGATGGTCTCCCAATCTTCCACTGTCACTTCCCAGATTGACTTAAACTTTGAAATCCCGGCATTGTTAATAAGAATGTTGAGCGCACCTGATTGCTCTTTCACACGATTGAAAACTTTTTTTATCTCTTCATAGTTAGAAACATCCGCTGTTATTGCAACAGCATTCTCTAAATTCCGGGTCTCTTCTTTTAACTTTTCTTCATTGATATCAACCATATAGACAAAAGCACCCTCATTGATATATGCTTTTGCAATCGAAAGTCCGATGCCACTTGCAGCTCCTGTAACGACGACTGTTTTCATATAATCCCCCTCAACTTCTTGGTTCTTCAAGATATTGATAGACTGTTCTACCGTAGTGACCCGCTATTCCGCGAAAATGTTTAAAGTCTTCTCTTCCGGTCAGTACACCTCTGAAAAGATCAAAGTCTTCTTTTTCCACGATGACCTCTTTTAATTCACCATTCTTTAATTGTTCGAGTTGAATATTTGCTTCTTCTGCAGTCATTTTCTATCACCTGCTCCTTACATACTAGTTGTCTATATCACTTTATGAGGATTTTGAAACTTTTACAATGCCTGTACGTCTACTATAATAACCGCATACATATAGAATGGAGGAAACACAATGAAAAAATTAATGGTACTTATGCTGGTACTGATGCTTGCTGCTTTTATGGCTGCGTGTGGTACTGAAACAGAAGAAGGTACCTCAGCCGATCAGCCAGTGGAAGAAAACAATGAAGAAACAGTTGTGACTGAAGACGACACAACTGAAGAAGAAGCTGAAACCGAAGAAAATGCCGGAGAAGAACAGCCTGCTGAGGACGCAAGTGAAGAAACAGAGGAATCAGAAGCGCCAGCTGAAGAAGATCCGGCTGAAGAAGCAGAGTCAGATATTCGTCTGCTGGAGCAGCCTATGACGCTCCCACTGAATGGCGAAGAAACAGAACGTACAGCATTTTTACAGGAAAGTGAAGAAAATAATTACAGTATCTATGTAGCTGAAGGTTTTACTTTCACACCGGAAGAGCCGAATGTTGATCAGGTCTTCCTTAATGAAGACGGTTCACAGTTCATGAGAATCCACACTTACCCAAAAGAAGATGTTGAAGCAGGTGTTGTTGAAGGACAGATGAAAGACCAGGCAGATGCAATCCAGGGAGAAGATTCAGCTGAGTGGACACCTGAAAACATTGAAAATGAAGTGATTGCAGGATATGAAGCGGTTGTGGGAGAAGAACAGTACAAGACTTACCTTTTTGAAAAAAATGATATTTATGTAAGAATTGCCATCCACACTTCAGTTGACTCAGATCTTGAAGATGCATTTATCCAGATGGCAGAGACAATCGAATAACAAATACCCGGAAATAACCTTCAATTCATCATCCAAACAATATTTAATTTAAATCTTAGTGTAGCGGAGCGTAAGGCGGCGACTCCAGTGGGAGTAGACGGACAGGTGAGACCCCGCAGGCGCGCAGCGACGAGGAGGCTCACCGCCGTCCCCACGGAAAGCGTCCGCCTGAAGCGCAGCGAAACGGTTACTGAAGCTGGAACAATTCTTGTTCCGGCTTTTTTATTTGCACCCGAAACAAATTACTTGAAAGTCAATAAAGGTCAAAGTATACTGAAAACAGAAAGTCAAAGTTAGTCAAACTCTCTTTGATCAATTACACATAAGGAGGAGTCACAATGATTTGTCAAAAATGCCAGAGCAAGCCTGCAAATATACAATTCAGAGTTCAATTAAATGATCAGGTTCAGGATTTTCATTTGTGCTCCGCTTGTTATAAAGAAGAGCGCTCAAAGCTGCATGCTGCCATGAACAAAAAAGGCAACGATCAATTCCAGCCTTTTGAACAGGTAAAGCAGGAGCCCGAAACTGGGCAGGAGGGTCTGCTGGAAGAGTACGGCAGAAACCTGACAAACCTGGCCGGTGCAGGCCTGATTGATCCAGTGATTGGCCGTGATGCAGAAATTGAACAGATGATTGAAATACTGAATAGAAGAAACAAAAATAACCCTGTATTAATTGGTGAACCGGGCATTGGTAAAACTGCAGCTGCTGAAGGACTGGCACTGAAAATTTCTGAAGGTACTGTGCCGGAAAAACTGAAACAAAAAGAAGTCATTCTGTTGGATGTCGCTTCTCTTGTTTCAAACACAGGCATCAGAGGTCAGTTTGAAGAAAGAATGAAGCAGCTGATCAACGAACTGCAGGAGCGCAAAAACGTGATCCTGTTTATTGATGAGATTCACCAGATTGTCGGTGCTGGTTCAGCAGAAGGTTCGATGGATGCAGGAAATATCCTGAAACCCGCACTTGCACGCGGTGAAATGCAGCTTGTGGGTGCAACTACACTTGCTGAATATAGAAAAATTGAAAAAGATGCAGCATTAGAACGACGCTTCCAGCCAATTCATTTGAAAGAACCATCTATTTCAGAAGCGATTGAGATTTTAAAAGGGCTGGCACCACGATATGAAAAATTTCACGGTGTAACCTACAGTCAGGAAGCAATCGAAGCGACTGTCACATTATCAAAACGCTATATTCAGGAACGCTTCCTTCCGGATAAAGCAATCGACCTGATGGATGAGGCAGGATCCAAATTGAACCTTACACTTGATAACGCTGACAAAGCTGCTGTCGAGAAGCGCCTAAAAGCCATTTACGCTGAAAAAGAAGAAGCGCTAAAACATGAAGAATATGAAAAAGCTGCCAAGCTGAGAGATGAAGAAGAAGAACTTGAAAAAGCATTAAAGAAACCTGCTTCATCTGAAAAACCAGCCGTTGAAATTGAGCTGATTCAGAAATTAATTGAACGTAAAACAGGTATCCCTGTTGGTAAGCTTGAGCAGGACGAGCATCAGAAAATGGCTGAGCTTGAAGTAAACCTTCGTCATCACGTCATCGGTCAGAATGAAGCCGTCAAACGTGTTGCGAAAGCAGTACGCAGAAGCCGTGCAGGACTGAAGTCAAAAAACCGCCCGGCTGGTTCATTCCTATTTGTAGGGCCAACGGGTGTCGGTAAAACAGAACTGTCCAAAACACTTGCTGAAGAATTATTCGGTTCAAAAGATCATATGATCCGTCTTGACATGAGTGAATATATGGAAAAACACAGTGTCTCAAAACTGATCGGTTCACCACCTGGATATGTCGGTCACGATCAGGCCGGACAGCTGACTGAAAAAGTACGCCGTTCACCATATACAATCCTGCTGCTTGATGAAATCGAAAAAGCTCACCCTGACGTTATGCATATGTTCCTTCAGATTATGGAAGATGGACGCTTAACTGACAGCCAGGGCCGTACGGTTAGCTTTAAGGAAACTGTGATCATTATGACAAGTAACGCAGGCGTCGGTCCAAGAAAGAAAGCAGTCGGTTTTGGTGCAACCCAGGCGGCTGATGAAGCATCAATCCTTGAATCACTCAGCGACTTTTTCAAGCCTGAATTCCTGAACCGATTCGATAGCATTATTGAATTTGATTCACTTGGAAAAGAACATCTGATCAAGATTGTTGACCTGATGTTAGATGAGTTGAATGAACTGATTGAAGAACAGCAGATGACGCTTGAAGTATCAGAAGAAGTAAAAGCAAAAATTGCTGAGCTTGGCTATCACCCGTCATTTGGTGCTCGCCCGCTCAGAAGAGTCATTCAGGAAAAAATTGAAGATCAGATAACTGACTTTATGTATGACTTTCCTGAAGAAAAGCACTTAAAAGCTGTGCTTGTTGATGATGAGATTAAGATTAAAAAGATCTAAAGGATCGAACAATTTATTTTGTTAAGTTAAACAATTTTATCATTTAATCTAAAGTGTAGCGTAGCGTAAGGCGGCGACTCCTGCAGGAGAAGCCGGACAGATGAGACCCCACAGACGCAAAGCGTCGAGGAGGCTCATCGCCGGCCCTGCGGAAAGCGTCCGCCTGAAGCGCAGCGAAACGAGTAAGAGGATGAGACATTTTTACTGACTCATCCTCTTTTAGATTAAAGCTTCTTATCATCCACACCATCAAGCCAGTTCTCAATTTCTTTCACAACTGACTCCAGGCTTCCTTCTTCAAATGGTGATTTCAGGTTTGCTTCTTTTACGAGTTCAGTGAATGATTTTGAACCGCCGAGTTTGCATAAATGTACGTAATCCTTCCATGCTCCTTCAAAATCCTCTCTTGATTTTTTCCAGAACTGGAATGCACAAATCTGTGCGAGTGTGTAGTCGATATAATAGAATGGTGCTTCGTAAATATGACCCTGACGCTGCCATACACCACCACGGCTCAGATAGTCATGATCACCGTACTTCCGATGTGGAAGATAGGTTTCCTCGAGTTCTTTCCATACAGCTTTTCTTTCTGCAGGTGTCATATCCGGCTTTTCATAGACACGATGCTGAAATTCGTCAACTGCTACGCCATAAGGTAGGAATAAAATTCCGCTGCTTAAATGAGCAAACTTGTATTTTTCGGTCTGATCTTCAAAGAAGTTTTCCATCCATGGCCATGTCAAAAACTCCATACTCATCGAATGGATTTCTGCCGCTTCATGTGTCGGCCAGATATATTCCGGAATATCAGTATGCCTGCTCATATATACCTGAAAAGCATGCCCTGCTTCATGTGTTAAAACGTCTATGTCTCCTGATGTTCCGTTAAAATTAGAGAAGATAAACGGCGCTTCATAATTTTCAATAAATGTACAATAGCCGCCTGCTTCCTTCCCTTTTTTCGCTTCAAGGTCCATCAGTTCACGCTCATTCATAAATGTGAAAAACTCATTTGTTTCTTCAGAAAGCTCCTGATACATCTGCTTTCCTTTTTCTATGATCCAATCCGGACCTCCTTTAGGATTTGCATTTCCCGTAAGAAACTCCAGCGATTCATCCCAAAACATTAACTCCTGAACTCCAATTCTCTCTTTCTGGCGTTCTCTTAGTTTTGTTGCAAGCGGAACAACAAAGTCTCGCACCTGCTCACGGAATTTAGTCACTTTTTCAGCATCATAGTCCACTCTCAGCATTCTCAAATAGCCTACATCAACAAAGTTTTTGTACCCGAGCTTTTGTGCAATCTGATGCCTTGTTTTAACAAGACTGTCGTATAACGTATCGAACTTCTCCTCGTTTTCCGCAAAAAAGTCAAACTTCGCTTTAACTGCTTTTTCTCTTGTTGCACGCTCTGTTGATTCTGTATATGGATCAATTTGAGCAAGCGTCAGCATATCTCCCTCAAACGCTATTTCAGCTGAAGCAACCAATTTGGAGTATTCTGATGACAGACGGTTTTCCTCCTGCAGCAAAGGAATGATTTCCGGGCTGAAGGATTTAATAGAATAATCTGCAAGATCAAAGAACTGCCTTCCCCACTTTTCTTCAAGCTCTTTTCTATAAGGAGATTTCACAAGCTCCCGGTAGAATAACGTACTCAGTTCCTCGAACTCAGGCCCCGCCTCATCAAAGAAGTTTCTTTCCTTTTCATAAAATTCATCTTTTGTGTTAATTGAAGCCCTGATAAAAGCAAGGTTGCCCTGAGTTGCAACATCATCCCTAAGCTTATTTACTTCCATGATTGTCTGTTCCTGCTCAGTCAGTGTTTCCGCCTTGCGGAATATTTCAAGCAGCTGATTAAAATCTTTCTTTACTTGCTCCATATCAGGTCTTTTGTATTCATAGTCACTAAACTTCAACATCTAAATTCCCCTTTTCATATGTATTCCTTTGTTCATTTCGACTGAACTCATGTGCCTTCCTGCTTTTTCCCATAAAAAAACACCGGAAACATCCGGTGCTTACTGTTTTCAGAACACATTCCATTAAAAATGATTAATAAGAAAGGTCTTTAATTGAAAGCCCAAGCTTTTTTAACAGTTCGATTGCCTGTTTTTGTTCATCATCAGATAATGCCGTCATCAGTTCATGAAGATTTTTCTCGTGTGCCGGAAAAATCTCACTCATAAATTCATGGCCCGCCTCTGTGATTTCAGCATATGTTACTCTTCTGTCTTCAGGAGAAGCGACTCTGGAGATGTATCCTTTTTTTTCAAGCTTATCTACGACATATGTAATACTGCCGCTTGCAAGCAGAATTTTCCCGCCGATTTTCTGAAGCGGCTGTTTTCCTTTGTGATAAAGTAATTCAAGAACACCAAATTCTGTGGGATTCAGTCCGTGTTCCTGAAAAAACTTGCTGCTGGACTCATTTATTGCTTTATACGCTCTTGATAAAACAATAAACAGTTTTAACGATTGATTATGATCCGCTCCATCTGTCATGTACAGTCATTCCTTTTGTCAGTATCATCTTTTAAAGTATAGCGATGAAAACTAAAAAAAGTCAATATAATCCTCTAAGCTCAAATCTTTCAGCCAATCTTTTATTAATCGCTCGTCTTTATTCATATACTGAAAATGGTTTGAAACGTTTTCTCTTTTACTCCAGTTCAATGTTTCAAGCTCCTGAAAATAGATCAGTCTGTCAATTTCATCATCAGGCTCACTTTGACTTGCCTCATGAAAACTCCCCTGGATGGATTCAACCTTATAGGAAGAACCGAACCTTGAGAGTGACACATTTATCTCACCAAGCACTTCTCCATATGCACCGGACTGCATAACAAATTTACCGTTTCGGCTTTCATTTATTTTTGTATGCTCTCTGGCGGTTAATAAAATATCAATTCCATCAATAGAACAAATTTGTTCTCCCTGGTCAATACCGCGTGATGACAAGCTGTTAAATCCTCCATGATAATTGACGATCACCAGATCAGGACTTTCTGTTTCATGGATAAATCGTATCCAGCGTTTAGCAGCTACAAAGGCATCTTCAAATAAAATGTCTTTAAAAATGAAAGGTTCATCTCCATTTTTTCTTGTTGCTGAAAGCCCGAGAATCGCAACCTTTACTCCTTTTACAAGCTTTGTCGCATAAGGAAACCCAAAGTAGGGTTCTTTTGTTGTTTTATGTACAACATTTGCTGCAAGCCAGGGGAAAAATGACCGGCCGATCGCACGGCTGATAAAGGGAAGGCCGTAATCAAAATCGTATTCACCAATCGCAGCACAATCATATTCAAGGTGGTTCATCACCTGGATCATTGGATTCGGCATATGGTCATTATACTTGGCATAATGGTACGTTAATGGACTTCCCTTCAGCATATCTCCAGTATCAAATAACAGGAGATCAGGGTCGTACTGACGCCTGGATTTAATCACATTGGACAGCCTTGCCATGCCATGCGTCTGATCTGTTCCCCAGTGGGAGGTTGATTTTACATGACCATGTATATCATTTGTCTGAAGTATGGTTAGTTGAACTTGTTCGCTTGCCAATCGCTTCACCCCTCTTACAGCATATGTGTCAGGTTATGTATAAGCTTGTTCAGAATATATGAAGGTTTGATAGCCTTGAGGCTGCTTCTTTGATTCTGTCTTCATCTGCAAGCAGACCCACTCTGACGTATCCTTCCCCGCTCTCTCCAAATCCTATACCAGGTGCAACCACTACGCCTGCTTTTTCTAAAAGTATGTCACTGAAGCTTTCAGATGTATACCCATCAGGCACTTTAAACCAGGCAAAGAATGAACCTTTAGGTGCACTGACCTTCCAGCCTGCTTCATTGAAAGCCTCAACCATTGTATTTCTTCTTCTTTCATAAATGTCAGAGAGTGCTAAAGCAGATTCATACGATTCTGTTAGGGCTGATTCTGCAGCTTCCTGCACAGCGCCGAAAAGACTAACATGAAGATGATCCTGCAAAAGATTAAGCGCCTTGATCACAGAAGGGTTCCCTACTGCAAAACCTACACGCCATCCCGCCATGTTAAATGTTTTTGAAAGTGTATAAATCTCTACACCGTTTTCTTTTGATCGCTCCGCCTGAAGGTAACTGACCGGCCGCTGCCCATCAAAACCGATTGAGCCATATGCAAAATCATGTACCACACAAATATCGTATTTTTCAGCAAACGCAATCACTTCATCAAAAAACGCCTGATCTGCGATAGCACCTGTCGGGTTATTTGGATAATTCAGAAACATCAACTTTGCTCTCTTGGCATCCTCTTCAGAAATATTTGTTAAATCCGGAAGGAATTGATTCTCTTCAAGCAGCGGCATCATAACCATCTCTGCTTCTGCAAGTGAAACACCGGACCAGTAATCAGGATATCCCGGATCGGGTACAAGCACCACATCTCCTGGATTGCACAAGCACTGAGGCAACTCAACAAGCCCTGCTTTGCCACCAAAAAGTAACGCGACCTCTGAATCAGGATCAAGCTCCACACCGTATTCTCTTTTATAGAAAGCTGCAGCGGCTTCTCTAACATATTGCATTCCCCTAAAAGGAGAATATTTATGGTTGACCGGATTTTCAGCTGCCTGTTGAAGCCTGCTGACAATATGTTCAGGTGTTGGCAGGTCAGGATTCCCTTGTCCAAGATTAATAATATCGTGTCCTGCTGCCACCTTTTCCATTACTTTTGATGAAAGCTTTGCAAAGAATTGCTCGGGTAAATCATTCAAACGATCTGATTGTTCAAACTTTTTCACTAAGATGCCCCTCTTTCAAATTATTGCCCTAAATGTTATAACGTAAATGTATAATTGTAAAGATGATTCTGAAAAGTGGGTGAAACAGTTGAAAATTGCGATTTTCCAAATGGACCTGGTATTTGGGTCTCCTGATGAAAATGTTGAAAAAGTGAAGAACTGGATTGAAAAAATGGAACCTTCAGATGTGATAGTTCTGCCTGAACTCTGGACGACAGGTTATGACCTACCGAACCTGCAGCATATGAACGACCATTACAACCAGACAGTGTCACTATTAAAAGACCTGGCTGTAAAACACAATGTTCATATCATTGGAGGTTCTGTTGCTAAATCTGATAATGGTCATATCTTTAATACGATGCCTGTGATTGATCAGAAAGGGTCCCTGGTTCATGAGTACAGCAAACTGCATTTATTTAAACTGATGGATGAACACCTTCACCTAAAGGAAGGAAATGATGATCCTTCTTTTAAACTTGATGATATCCATTTTGCTGGGTTTATCTGCTACGATATCAGATTCCCTGAATGGATCAGAAAATCCGTTCTGAATGGCGCTAAAGCCGTTGTCGTACCTGCTGAATGGCCATCACCAAGAATCGATCACTGGGTCACACTATTAAAGGCAAGAGCGATTGAAAATCAGGTGTATGTCATTGCCTGTAACCGAGTCGGCAGTGATCATGCAAATGAATTTGGCGGACACTCCCTGATCATCGACCCATGGGGAAAGATCATTGCTGAAGGATCTGATCAGGAAGAAATCGTCTATGGCGAAATTCATGCAAATGAAGTAGAAGAAATCCGAAAAAGAATTCCGATCTTTGATGACCGCAGGGCTGAATTTTACTAAACTGCAAATGAAATGGCCGCATGTATATCACATGCGGCTGTTTTCATATCTTAAATGCTCATTTTCCTGTGACCGGTAGTGAAATGTTGAACCGCGTCCCGGTCCCTTCTCTGCTAATCACTTCCACAGAGCCCCTGTGTTCTTCGATAATTCTCAGGCTTACCGGCAATCCAAGTCCTGTGCCATTTTCTTTCGTGGTAAAAAAAGGTTCATTCAATTTTTTCAGCTTTTCTTCCGGAATCCCGCAGCCATTATCACTTACAGAAGCAATGATATCTTTGTTTTTTTCCTCAATAGACACCCCTATCTTTCCTCTTGCAGGTGACGCTTCTACAGCATTTTTGATTAAATTAATGAAAACCTGCTTTAATCGGTTAGCATCTCCAAATATGAATAGCTCTTCTTCTAAAGCGGTAAAAGTAAGCTCAATATCATGTAAAAGTGCCTGCGGCTGCATAATGTTTACCGTTTCTTCAAGCACTTTTCTCAGGTCAATCTTTTTCATCAGACTGTTCTTTGGTTTTGCCAGCATTAAGAATTCAGTAATCGTTGATTCCAGCCTGGACAGCTCTGAATTAATGACATCGAAATACATTTTCTGCGTGTCACCAAGATCCGATTCCAGCAGCTGGATAAAGCCTTTTAGTGAAGTCATCGGATTTCTGATTTCATGTGCGATTCCAGCAGCAAGCTGACCGACAACTTTCAACGTATCCTGCTGATCTGAACGTTTGATATATTCGAATATTTCCGTTATATCTCTGATTATAAATAAATGATACCCAACTGCTACGTTGGTTATCTTAGTAAATTCATAATTTCTGGAATCTATAATTACGACCTGACTGGCCATATTCCGGTGAGTATGTGGAGCAAGTTGCTGAATAAAACCCGGTATGTTTCTTTTCGTCTCATAATCATTTAATAAGTGATCAATATTCTCTTTTTTATGATCCTGCAAATGTAGTAGCTTATTTGCAAACACATTTGAGCGAATGATAAAACCGTCTTCATCAACAATTAACAGACCGTGAATGGCTTTATTAAAAACATTTGAAAAAATCAGTTCCTCTGGCACTTCATTTACGTTCTTCAGTATTAATATAAACTTCTCTTCTCCAGGAACCGGTATACATTCTCCTAAACATTCTGTTACCGCTGAACCGTTAAAGAATTGAAGCTCCCGGGTGTCCTGACATTCACCGAGCATACAGGATTTCAGCCATGCCATATGTTCACTTTTCAGGTATACAGAAATAGCAGTTCCGACCTCCGGATTAAATTGGCATTTGCCTTGATCATTAAAATTATTTATAATTCCATCTGGATTCAGTACAAGTGCACACTCATGAATATGTTCTAACAGTCTGTTACTGGGTAATTGTTTATTTGACTGTTCACCATTGTCCGAACCGGACTTTAAATGAGACAAATGTCTGGAAAGCATGATTGTATCCCTACTTTTCATTAGAATAAATTCACTTTATATTTATGCCAATTTCACCAGATTTATAAATTGTAAAAAAGGGTATTTAAAGTGGAACGAAGTGTAATAGAAAGCGGTGTAACAATGTCTAAACGTGATTATTACTTTGATAATGCAAAATTCATTTTAATCTTTCTGGTAGTTTTTGGACATGCCATTCAAAGCAGTATAGAGGCAGATCCAATTCTGATGACTACCTATCAGACAATCTACTTTTTTCATATGCCGGCATTCATTTTAATTGCCGGCTATTTTGCCAAAGCATCCTATTCAAAGGGCCTGATCTTTAAACTGTTAAAAAAGCTGATCGTACCTTATTTAATTTTCCAGTTGATTTATACGATTTATTATTACTTCCTGAGGGATCATAACAACCTTGAGATTGATCCGCTGAACCCACAATGGGCACTGTGGTTTTTAGTGAGCATGTTTTTCTGGAGCCTGTTATTACTATTATTTGTAGATGTATTAAAGCTGAAGTGGAAAGCAGCAATGGTGATCAGTATTGCGCTTGGTGTACTGATCGGGTTTGTGAATGACTATACATCAACATTAAGTCTATCAAGAACGTTTGTATTCTTTCCATTCTTCCTTGCAGGTCATTATTTGAACAGAAACTTTTTCAGTCAGTTGAATTCCAAAAAGGTAAGGGTTTTCTCTGCACTCTCAATCCTGTTAGTATTTATATCAATTTACTTCCTGCCTGACTGGAGCAGCAGATGGTTATTCGGTTCACATTCGTATGAGGATCTTGGAACGCCAGTAGAAGCAAGCCCTCTTCTCAGGTTGCTGATCTATGCAGTGAGCTTTGGTCTGGTGATTGCATTCTTTTCACTTGCACCGATCATAAAAACATTTTTTACAAAATGGGGCGTGAACACGCTGTATGTATACCTGTTTCACGGCTTTATCATCCAGTTTTACCGTGAAAGCGGCTTTGGATTAGCAGTCAATCCATATGTGTCACTGCTTATCATTATGGCCGCATCATTAATACTGACCATTTTTTTATCATCAAGACTGGTGGCAGCAGCAGCACAGCCTATAGTGGAACTGAATAACTCTAAAGCCAAAAAAATGTTGAACCAAAAGTAAGTAATTTGAAATTTCAGTTAATACATTGTTTAATATTAACATCTTCATGTCATAAAATAAACCATTTAAATCAAAATTATTCATTATAACGAACAATTATTGTCAACCCTTATTCTCTCATGTAGAATAGGGGTTGATTTGTTAATAAAGGAGTAAAAAAATGAAAACAGTTCTGGCTTCATTAAATGCCAAATATATACACACTAACCTTGCAATCAGATATTTGAAAGCTGCTGCACCTGATTACGATATTGAGCTTGCTGAATACACCATTAACGATCCGATTTTGAATATTGCCGGTGATTTATACGCGAAGAAACCTGATAATATCGGCTTCAGCTGTTATATATGGAATATTGAAGAGACCATTCAGGTGATTCGAATGTTGAAAAAGATATTACCTGAAGTAAAAATCATTCTTGGTGGTCCTGAAGTTACTTATGATGTTGATTACTGGTTAAAAAGACTTCGTCATGATATAGACTTTATTGTTGTCGGCGAAGGTGAAGCCACTTTTAAAGAGCTGCTTGAGTATTACTCAGGTAACATCGAATTTAATCAGGTCCGAGGTGCTGCATGCCTGGTGGATGACAGAATGCACCTCATTCCACAGCCACAAAAGACAGATTTAAAAACGTTGCCTTCCCCTTTCAGATTCAAAGAGGACCGTGCTGATCTGAGAAAGAGAATCACTTACCTTGAAACAAGCAGAGGCTGTCCTTTCCAGTGTCAATTCTGTCTCTCTTCAATCGAAGTCGGGGTCAGATACTTCAACCGGGAAGCAGTGAAAGATGACATCCGCTATTTGATGCAGCACGGTGCAAGAGTGTTTAAGTTTGTCGACCGGACTTTTAATATCAGCAGAAGTTATGCGATGGAAATGTTTGAGTTTCTGATCGACGAACACCTGCCGGGTACAGTGTTCCAGTTTGAAATTACCGGAGATATTATGCGGCCGGAAGTGATTCAGTATTTAAATGACAATGCACCTGCAGGCTTATTCCGCTTTGAAATCGGGGTTCAGTCAACAAATGACCATACGAATGAACTTGTTAAAAGGAAGCAGAATTTTGATAAGCTGAAACGTACAGTGACAATGGTGAAAGAAGGCGGAAAAATCGATCAGCACTTGGACCTCATCGCCGGGCTGCCGGAAGAAGATTATGATTCGTTCAAACAGACGTTCAATGACGTATATGAACTTGGACCAGAGGAACTTCAGCTTGGATTCTTGAAAATGCTCCGGGGAACCGGCCTAAGAATCAATGCTGCTGATCATCAATACGTCTTCATGGACCATGCACCCTATGAAATCCTTGGGAATAATCAGCTGACTTTTGATGAAATCCTGAGAATTAAGCAGGTTGAAGACGTGTTAGAAAAATACTGGAACGACCACAGACTGGATACAACCATTGAATACCTGACAACGGATGTGTTTGATACGCCGTTTGATTTTTATCAGGAGTTCGGTACTTATTGGGATAACAAAGGCTGGTCACGCATTGGTCACCAGCTTGAGGATTTATTCAAAAGGCTTTATCAGTTTATTGAAGAGCATCAGCCGGAGTCTCTTCCATATGTGTCCTATCTGATGAAAAAAGATTACTTACAAAACCATAGATTTAAACCGAGAAAAGCATGGTGGAATAAAGAAGACAAACGGTTCAGTGACGTCTATGACAGCCTTCTCTCTCATCCAGAGATGGCCGGAGAGGCATTTGTATCACTTAAACTGAACCAAAAGGAGCTTCACAAGCACACTGTACTTGAAGAAGGTTTAAAGCTGGTTAACGGACAGCCTGCAGGCATGTATCTGCTTGCTTACTATGATCCTAAAA
This sequence comes from Jeotgalibacillus sp. JSM ZJ347, assembly GCF_044383825.1. Classification (NCBI taxonomy): domain Bacteria; kingdom Bacillati; phylum Bacillota; class Bacilli; order Caryophanales; family Caryophanaceae; genus Jeotgalibacillus; species Jeotgalibacillus sp. JSM ZJ347. The sequence continues at coordinate 974,391 of NZ_JBISEN010000001.1, forward strand.
CCGGTGAGTCTTCGTTATTTGAGTTTTCTAAAGAACAGGTTCAAAGCATGACCGTCTGAAACATTCAAATTAAAAAAGATCCTTTGCCTAGCCCGCAAAGGATCTTTTTGTTATCCGATTATTACACGCTCTTTTGGATAATGGAACTTTTCTTTCTTATTGTTTCCGCCAATCATAAACAGGAATGAGATCAGACCGACCCGCCCGATAAACATCAGGATCATCAGGATAATCTTACTCGGTGTTGAAAGTGTCGGCGTAATCCCCATCGACATACCGGAAGTTCCGAATGCAGATGTCACTTCGAAAATAACCGCAATCACATCTAGATCCTCAATAATCATAATCGTAATGACTGAGATCATTGACATTAACACAGCCAAAATGATGACAGCGTATGACCTGAATATATCAATCAGGTGAATTTCTCTGCCAAATACTTGAATATGATGTCTTCCTCTTGAAAAGTTGATGAGAAACAATACGGCAATTGCCAAAGTAGTCGTTCTAATTCCGCCTCCAACAGAACTCGGTGAAGCGCCTATAAACATCAGAAGACTCAGTACTAATTGAGTTGGTTCAGTAAATGTACTCACATCAATCGTCACTAGTCCCCCTGATCTCGTGGAAACAGACTGGAACAATGCATAAAACAATCCCTGATGCCAGCTGACATCAGCAAAGCGGTGGTTCAATTCAATTAAATAGACCAGCAAAGTACCAATAATCAGCAGTATGCCAAATGTAATTGTCGTTAATTTTGTAAATAAGGAAAACCTGAACGGTCCAGACTTGTGACTCAGAAATTGCTTTAATTCAATCAACACAGGAAAGCCAATCGCACCTAGTATAATAAGTAATATCGTTATAATCTGAACGAAATAATCATTTGCATATGGAATCATTGACTGACCTGTAATATCAAATCCTCCGTTTGTGGTCGCTGATACAGAAGCAAAAACGCCATGTAAGACTGCTTCAGCCCACGTTTCATAAAACTGAGTAAAATATAGACTTAACAATAAAGCCCCAATTGCTTCAATAAGCAAAAGAATTTTAATAATTTCAATAATAAGTTTTACCACGCCTGATAAATTATATTGATTATGATCCAGCATAATCAACTGCCGTTCTCTAAGCCCAATTCTTTTACCTATCAGCAGCCATACAAATGTTCCAAGAGACATAATTCCAATACCGCCAAGCTGCAAAATCAGCATGACCATAACAATGCCGAATACTGTATACGTATCTGTAATTTGAATCACAGTCAGTCCTGTCACACTAACGGCACTGACGGCTGTGAAAAGCGAATCAATTAAAGAGACTTCCTGACCCGGCTGATGTACCCATGGCAGTCTCAATAGCCCAAATGATAAACTGATTGCAAGGAAATAATAGGTCACAATCAGCTGGGCTGGTTTTAACATTCTAATCCAGTCCTTTAACTTCTGCCACATGGTTTCAAATTCCTTTCCGTGAAATCTATACATAGCTTATATGAAAAACACAGATATTTAAATAGAAACTTTAAAACTCTATGCCAAATGATTGATTTTATAAACAAAATAAAAAAAGCAGGGGATCCCCTGCTTTAGTTACCGTTTCCATTATTTTTTCCGTTATTGCCATTGTTTCCGTTGTTCCCGCTGTTCCCGTTGTTTCCGTTGTTCCCGTTATTTCCGCTGTTCCCGTTGTTTCCACCGTTCCCGTTATGATTACCGCTGTTCCCATTGTTTGATGGCTTCTCTTTCTCTTCATGCTTCTGCTCTTTCCGTTCGTTTTGCTCAGCCTTTTTTTCTTCCTGTTTTTGCTGATTTTCTTCCTTTTTATCTATTCCATGCTGATTGGCAGGCGCTGTTTCTTCGGCAGGTTCTTCAACCGGTTCAGATTCAGAAGGCGCTGGATCTTTTACAGTTGTTTCAACAGGGTCTACTGTTGTTTCTTCCTGCTCATTCTCTGCCTGCTGCTCTGTGATAACAGGTTCAGGCTTTTCAGGTGTGATCGGCTTATCGCTTTGCTGTTCAGCCAGAAGCTGTCCAAATGAAATACCTTTTTCTTCAGCAGTCTTTACGTGATCCATATTTCCCTTTAAAAATGCAACGTTTGAAACGTTTAAAGTCTGTGACCATTTTTTTAGTGTTGACTCAAGTTCTTTTCCATACTGTTCGTCTGCTTCATCTGAGAGTGCAGTTGAAACCGTCACAGTGCCTACTTCAGGTGTGATGAAGCCTTCACGAATACTCTCCTGTACAATTGCTTCAATCACATCTCCAACAGGTTCCTCTTCCCATGAAAGACTCTCAAAAATCCCCCTGGCGTCCTCATTCTTTGGTTCCAGCATGACAGTTTCATTATGTTGATTTAATTCAATTTCAAAACTTGGATTAATATCAACCGCTACATGAGCATAAGTCTTCTGGTTGAAAAATGGTTGAAGTATCACAAATGCAATCATAAACACTGCAGCCAGGGCACCAGCAGCAACAAGGTGATTATAAGATCTCACCGCCATAACGCCTGCAGTAACTTCATCACCCACATCAACTTTTTCCATCGGCTTTCTCACTCTGCAGAACTCCCCTTCACCGGTCAAAAGGACAAGATGCCGCTTATTTACTTCCATTACAATTCCTTTTTTCATGATAACTGCTCCTTCACATACTCATAGAGATAAGGAAATCGGCCATTCAGTAAAACAGCAACCGCAATAATATACTTTCTATTCCGCTCAATTGTTTTTCTGCTGACTTCCACTTCTTTTTCAATCTTTTTGATCGGCAGCCTTTTTTTGCTTTTTAACTCTGCAAACCACTCATCATTTGAGATGACCAGCTGGGCAATAAATATGGCATTTCTTCTCGCGTCCTTATGCTTCGGTGAACTGGCTGCAAGCTCATTAAAAGACAGCCCATAATCATTAAGAGCACGACTGTACCGCGCAATTTCATCTTTTCTGGATTCAGACTCAAGATCAGCATGATATACTTTCATTGACTGGTTATGCTCCAGATATCCCGCCGTTTCAAGACTTTCTCCACCTGGTTCAAACAGCATTTCCTGCTTTTCTTTTTGATGAGATCTCACGTAATCTATCAATCTTCTCTTAATGACAACTTCGGAAAAACTGATAACGGAAGCCCCTTTATCAGTTTCATATTTCATCAGTGCATCGTTGAACGCAATTAAAGCAATACTATATTCATCATCAGAATCATATATATACCGGTGACAAACCTTTGACGCAGCTTTTTTAACAAAAGGTTTATAATCTTCCAGCACTTCTGATAAAAGCTGCGTATTTCCTTTTTGAATCTCAGCCACTTTTTCTTCCAAAGTAACCTTCGATGAAAATTTATATAATCCAAACAAAAGGAAGGATAACAACCTCTCCACCTCTATTCAACACGTCATAAATAAATTGTACCGGTAAATTGTGTCGAATGGAAGGTGCCGCCATTTAATAAAGTTTTCGTAATGTATTTGTAATATGAGGGGGTAAGTGAGGAATTTTTTTGATATTTATTTGGGGACACAACCGACCGCTATATAAAAAAGCCTGCCCTGTAAAAGAGCAGACTCAAATAATCAGTATGCCGTACTTTCGGCACCACGTTTTTTAGCAAGAAAATACCCTCCACCTGCGATCAACAAAAGCACTGACCAGAAAATAATTTTCCATTCCGTTGAATGAGGGAAGTGTGTATCAATTAATTGTACGTTCGGGTGACCTAATGTTAACACTGCGAGCTTGACACCTACCCAGCCTACGATTAGAAATGCAGTTGTTTCAAGCAGCGGGTATTTACCAAGCAGTTTCACGAACCAGTGTGCAGCAAAACGCATGATAATCAGACCAATTAATCCGCCAAGGAAGATCACGATGAATTGTCCGCCGTCCATTCCGCCAATTTCAAACGCTCCAACTGCAGGCAGCGTCAGTGCGAGCGCAACAGCTGCAAGCATGGAATCCACGGCAAAAGCAATATCAGCTAATTCGACTTTTAACACCGTCATCCAGAAACCTGATCCTTTTGATTTCTTCTCAGCTTCTTCCGCTTCCACAGACTCATCCTTTTTACTTCTAATCTGTTTTGTCACATGACTGATTGAGATATATAGCAGATAGGCAGCACCGATTGCCTGCACCTGCCAGACATCTATTAAGATTGCGATTAAAAATAGTGATGCAAAACGGAAAACAAATGCTCCGAATAAACCATAAAATAATGCCTTTTTCCGCTGTTCTGGCGGAAGGTGCTTTACCATAACAGCCATAACGACTGCATTATCTGCAGCAAGGATCCCTTCAAGCCCAATGAGAATGAGAAGCACCCAGCCGTATTCTAATAATAACGCTGCATCCATTCCTTATTTCCTCCTCTTGTCTTTCATCATTTTCTCCAATAACTGAGTAATTAATCATAAAGCCCGAAAAATTAGATCAGACAACATAAAAAGACCTTCGCCTAATAAAAGGCAAAGGTCTTGCAAAGCATTTTCATGCCATTATGACCGATGAACCGCTTCAGTTCATGTCGTGACGATCATAATTAGCTGTATTAACAGCTAAAGCTACTCCCCTTTGACAAGTTGTCAAAGCGCTATTGAATTGAATTTATTATATCACTTAAGTAAATTTTGGCAAGACTATTTTATATGAGTATGAAGTTCTTTTTCGTGCTTATGACGATTATAGAAATCGACCATCGCATCAAGGCCGTCTAAAAAGTCAGCGCACTCGATACCTGAGCCAGCCAGATCATACGCTGTATGTGACTGGTCAAACTCACCTTCCCAGAAAAAGTATTCAAGACCTTCTCTTTCAGCACCGAGATGTTTTCTGATACGTGGAACAGCCAGGGCTTTATCCATCATTTTATGTGAGACAAACCCGGAAGGTGTCCTGCCGGTCTGTTTTTGCAGTAAGAAACGGTAAATTTCTCTGGCCGGGTATGGTTTCGGATCAGTTAGATGATAGGTCTTTCCGACACTGTGTTCAGATTCGGCCAGATAACACGAAGCTTCTATTATATATTCAACAGGCACTACGTTAAGCTTCGCACGGCTTTTACTGATATAAGGAAGCCTTGAGATCTTTTTTGTTTTTTCAAATATATTCAGCAGATAATACGGACCATCAAATTTACTCGTTTCCCCGGTCACTGTATCACCTTTTACAATGCCCGGACGAAGGATCGTTACAGGTAGTTCATTTTTCAACTGGTCAACGAGCACTTCCGCTTCAAACTTCGTTTCTTCATAAAAATTTCTGAATTCGTCCGGTCTGATCAGTTCATCCTCTTTGATCAGACCCGTTCTGCGTCCTGCTACGTAAGCCGTGCTGAAATACACGTAACGATTAAGATTTGTTAACGATTTCACCCATTCATTCACGTTATATGTACCTCTTACATTCACTTTATAAGCGGTCGGAAGGTCAATTGCAAGATCATAGATTGCAGCCAGATGCCATACATAATGGATTTTATCTTTTAAATGAACCGTAACTGCAGAAGACAAACCAATTTGATCTTTTGTAATGTCTCCCTGAACAATATGGATAGTGGATGTTGTCGGAATTTCATTTCTCAGCTTCTCGATTTTTTCAGCGGCTTTTTGCTGCAGATCAGGTAATACGAGTAAATAAATATTTTTTTCGTCTTTTTCATTCAGCCATTTTCTTAAAAGTTTTTCACTTATAAACCCTGGAAATCCAGTAATAAAATATCCCTTTTTCATATGATCACTCCCCTTATTCTGATTATACAGAATAATAACGTACTAAAAAGGCAGTTCACAAATTTTGTGAACTGCCTTTTATTATTTTGCTTTTTTCTTTTTGTTCATCTTTCTCGTTTCCGGATCAAGAAAACTGTAGACAATCGGAACAATGTATAGTGTCAGGAAAGTTGAACTGATTAATCCGCCAATTACGGTGATCGCCATTGGCTGGTTAATTTCTGTTCCTTCACCGATACCGAGTGCAAGCGGCACCAATGCCAGAATCGTAGTCAATGCAGTCATTAGGATTGGACGCGCACGATCTCTGACTGAAGTATAAATTGCTTCATAACTTGCAATGCCCGCTGTTTTTCGCTGATTAATATAATCAACGAGTACAATTCCGTTATTTACGACAATCCCGGTCAGGATCAACAAACCGATAATTGACGTTACGCTGACTGGTGTCTGTGTCACAAACTGTGCAATGGCCACACCAATGACCATCAGCGGAACGGTAAACATGATTACAAATGGATACTTAAATGACTCAAACTGAGCCGCCATGACAAGGTAAACTAACACAACAGCAAGTCCTACAGCGAGTAACATATCCATGATTGAGTCTTCAAGCAGTTCTCTGTCTCCGCCGAATACGACTTCTGTTTCATCAGCCAGATTCAGATCCGCAATTGCTTCATCCACTTCCTGGGACACTGCGCCCAGGTTTGTACTTGTCGTATAAGATGCTGTAAACCCTACAGCCGCCTGCTGATCAATTCTCTGAATTGATACAGGCCCCTCATCTACTGTAATGTCTGCTACTTCGCCCAGTGATATGAATTCACCTGATGGCGCTCTTAATGCCAGATCTTCAAGCCCGTCAATCGTATTCGCGATTTCTTCATCGTACTGTATATAAACGTCATATACATCTGAATCATCGGTGATGATCTGTGTCGCTAATGCACCTCGTGTAACAGCATTTACTTCCTGGGAGATTTGAGCAGGAGACAGCCCCGCTGTTCTTGCTTCATTCCTGTTAATTTCAATCTGCACTTCTTCGACTGTATCTTCAAGGTCTGTCTCTACTTCTGTAATTGAATCAAGATCCATTAATGCCTTTCTGATCTGATCGATAGATTCATTTAACCTTGATTCATTTGTGTCTCTTACACTGAATGACAGCGTCTGTGGTGAAGTGCCCGTTGCTGTCTGCAGTGATGCTGAAACTTCGGCTGTTTCATTTACAGCAAGAGCTGCTTCTTCAATATCGGGCGTAATTTTTTCAATCAGTTCAAATACTGAAATATCACGATCATCGAGTTGCTTCATCTTCACAAAAATATTACCTGAAGAACCGTCTGGTGCGTTATCTATACCACCCTGCCCGGATGAACCTGCCTGGCTCAGATAAACATCGATCGACTCTTCTTCCCTTAATTCATCTTCGATTGCAGCAATGACTGATTCAGTTTCTTCAAGAGCAGTACCATTTTCGAGTGATACGCTGATATCAAAGAAACCTTCATCAGTCGCAGGCAGAAACTGAGTTCCAACACTCATAATTCCAAAACCGCCTGCAACAAGAAGAACAAATGTAATCAGAAGTGGTACCCATCTGTGTCTGAGTGACCACTTGACTGACCCGAGAAAACGTTTGGTGAACGGTGATTCTCTTCTTTTCTTCTCAAGATCTTGCTTCGGCTCTTTCAGCATTTTACTTGCAAGCATTGGAATCACTGTCAACGCAACAACAAGTGATGCAAATAGACTGAATGAGATCGTTAAAGCAAATTCGGTGAATAGATCTCCAATTAATCCTTCAATAAAGACAACCGGGATAAAGACAGCAATGGTAGTAAGCGTAGATGCAGTAATGGCACTTGCAACTTCTTTTGACCCTTCTCTCGCTGCTGACTTCGGATCTTTTTTCATACCGAGATGCCTGTAGATATTTTCAAGCACGACAATCGCATTATCGACTAGCATTCCAATTCCAAGTGCGAGTGCACCGAGTGTGAATATGTTAAGAGAAAAATCTGCAAAGTACATCAGCACGAAAGTTACGATCACTGAATATGGAATGGCTACACCAATGATGATCGGGCTCTTAATATTTCTTAGGAATAAGAACAATACTGCCATTGCGAAAACTCCACCGAAGATCAGTGAGCTGGCAATATTACCAATCGCAAGCTGAATGTAATCACCCTGATCAAACAGCACATCTGCTGTGACACTTTCATATTGTTCCTCATTTAAAAGCTCATCAAGCGTATCCTGAAATGCTGTTGATACATCTGCTGTGTTGGCATCTGCTTCCTGTAATACGCTGATCAATACTGCATCTTCATCGTTTGCACGAGTAATAACGGATTGCTCCGGCTCGCCAAGCTGAACATCTGCTATATCTGCAAGTAGAATATCGTCGCCGGTTTCAGGATCAACTGAAACAACAAGTTCTTCAATGTCTTCAACTGAAGTCAGCGTACTTAATATTCTGGTTGTCAGGCTCTTGCCATCTGTTTCAACTGTATCCCCAGGGAATGAAACGTTATTCGACTGGATTACATTTGAAATATCGGTCTGAGTTAGACCATATGTCTGCAAATCATCCTGGTTCAGCGAGATTCTCACTTCTTCTGATAGAGAGTTTGAAATATCTACACTTGCAACTCCCTCAGTCCTTGAAAGTTCTACTTCCAGTTCCTCAGCAAGGTTTCTGACATTTACGTCCGCATCAGATGACCTGAGACTCATTTGAATAACCGGGAACTGGGACGGATCAAATTTTAAAACACGGGGCTGATTTGCATCATCCGGCAGCTGTACCTGTTCTACCGCACGTCTGATATCTCCTTCAACCTCATCTATATCTGTTGAAAAATTGAACTCGAGCAGGACCAGATTAGAACCTTCTGTTGAAGTGGACTGCACATTTTCAAGGCCCGGAAGCTGTGCAACCTGGGACTCGATGGGTTTTGTGACTTTTTCAAGCACTTCTGTCGGCCCTGCACCAGGATAAGATGTCACAACAACTGAAACCGGTGCATTAATATTCGGTATCAATTGAAGCGGAATCCTGGTTAGTGAAATTGTACCTATTAAGAGAACAACCAGCATCGTTACGATTGTAAAGACGGGTCGTCTGATTGAAAAACGACTGATGTTCAAGTGTAACGCTCCTTCCGCCAGTCTTTTAAACCAGCTTTTTACTCTACAATTTACTATACCGACAAAGCTGTCGCTAATCAATTTTAAAATGCAGCGTTCACAATATCATCAAATCATTCGGTTTTCGTAACAGTCCACCCTGTATAGATATAAAGTAGTGTCAGAACCGGTGAGATCAGACAAAAGAAAGCAAATGGCAAGTATTCGATAACTTCTACACCTAATACACCTGTTATAAATACCCCGCAAACACCCCATGGTACAAGTGGATTGATGACAGTACCCGCGTCTTCAAGCACCCTCGACAGGTTCTTTCTTTCAATGTTCTCTTCATCTGCCTGGTGGGCGAATGTTTCACCTGTTAAAAGGATCGATAAATACTGTTCTCCGATGAGTACATTGGTTCCAATCGCAGTACCTGCTGCTTTAACGAGCGTGCCTTTTCCGCTTCTGATTTTATTAAAAAGCGCCGGAATCACTCCGGTTGTGAATAACAAACCTCCAAGACCGAGCGCAAGAAATACGAGTGAAATTGTAAACATCATCGATTCAACACCGCCCCGGTTCAGGAGTTCATTGATCTGTTCACTCTCAGATGCTGCTGAATACCCCGAGAACAATACACCGAAAAGTTCTGACACAGGCACCGTGCTATGAATGTAGGAAATCGCAATACTGAATACGACCGCTGAGATTAAAGTAAGCAGTGCCGGAATCTTCTTTGCTGCAAAAATAAATAAAAGGGCAATCGGTAACAGACTATATAAATGAATCAGTCCTGTATCATTCAGCTGTTCCCTGATCAGAATGATTCCTTCACTATGACCTCCTGCCTGATCAGAAGAAAAAAACATAAAAAATATTGCGGTTAACACAAAAGCCGGAATCGTGGTCCACGACATATGACGGATATGCGTGAACAAATCGACTCCTACAACGGATGAAGCTAAGTTTGTTGTATCCGAAAGCGGTGACATCTTATCACCAAAGAAAGCGCCTGAAACAATTGCACCTGCTGTTACTGCCAGTGAAAAATCAAGCGAGCCGGCTATACTGATAAAGACGACACCAACCGTTGCAACAGTCGTTAACGAACTCCCTATACTGATCCCTATAATTGCAGTAATCGCAAAAACAGCCGTAAAGAAAAAAGGAAATTCCGTTAAGTACAGCCCGTAATACATGAGAGTTGGAATTGTGCCTGAGAGCATGAACGCGCTAATGAGTACGCCGATAAATAAAAAGATAAATATTGCTGCCATCCCGGAGGAAGCCCCTGAAATCATCCCCTCCTGCAGTTTTGAAAATGGTGCCTTTTTGATAAGTCCGAATAAAACTAAAAGCAAAATTGATATCATGATTGGAACATGCGGAACTGAACCGAATCCAATCATACTGACACTCATAATTGCAATCACAATCAGAACGATCTTGATACTTTCAATAAAAGAAGGTGTAACTTCCTGGTGTATTTTCTTCATGTAAAATCCCCCTTGACCAAATTTTTAGACGCAAAAAACTCCGCCCCAAAACAGGGACGAAGTATACTCCGCGGTACCACCCATATTAGTATCTCACTCACTTAATTCGTACATCCATCGGACAGGTGTAATTCGATCAAAGTCTGCCTGGGATTTCAGCAGGTTTCCCAGTCTCTGTTTGCTGCAGTTCATTTCTCTACTAGAATCTGTCGGATCATCGCAATATACTCTTTTACTTAAACGCTTTTAAGCGGTAAAGCATATGATGATTCTATATTGATTTCGGCAAGTCGTCAAGTCAAAACCGTCAGGATGCGACTGATGTATTAATAATTGGTGTTTTGGCTGTAGGTTCAGGCTTACCGATTAAGTAGCCCTGACAAAGGTCAACGCCAACCTCTTTACAGATTTTTAATTCTTCCATTCTTTCTAGACCTTCCGCCAAAACTGTAATACCAAGTTCTTTGGATAAATAATTTACTTCAGATAAAAATTCCTGCTTCTTAATATCTTCATCACAGCGGTCTATATAAGAACGGTCGATTTTCACATAATTAGGCTCTAACAATTTCAGCATTTCAATTGTGGAAAAGCCTGCACCAACATCATCCAGTGCAACTTTCATTCCTTCACGTTTGTATGTTTGAAAAACTTTTTTTAAATGATCAACATCTTGTACCTTTTCAGTCTCTACTACCTCAAAAACGAGATCTGCAGGGTCAACGTTATATTTATTCACAATGTGAAAAGTGTGTTGCAGGCAATACTCAGGGTTATAAATGGTAGAAGGCAGAAAGTTAATAAAGCTTTTAATCCCGGAATCAATATGACTCTTCCTGGCACGGATCGCTTCTTCTCTTGCTCTTTGATCCAGTAATGAATGCATTTCAGCTTTGTTGGCCACCTGAAACAATTCATAAGGAGAAATCTTCTTTTCGCTGCTCTCGGCTCTAAGTAATGATTCATAGGCATATAACTCACCGGAAGTAATACTCACAATTGGCTGCAAATGACTGATCAGCTTGCCTTCCTGAATGAACTCAACTGTTTCTCTATTCTCCAGACGGATTTTAAATAAAGCAACACTCATATATTGAGCATAGTGATCTTTAGCAGAAATGCCGCATTCTATCCGATCATTAACCATCAGAATTTCATTTGTCATTTCGTCAAGCTGGTTCAAGCTTTCATAACCGGTCTTATAAAGTCCATCCAGTCCGATAACCGGAAAAGATAAAGACTTCATTTCCCTTTCAGTGATATTTTTCAGATGAAGTGTACCCTCATTTGAAAACTTCATACTCACTCCGCAATTTACACACTTTGTAACCATTTATTTGCCCCCACCTTCGTTTTCTTTTATGCTCCTATTTATCTACCCTTATGAAACATACTTTATTCCTATTACATAGTAAAAAAATAATGTTTTTTACTATGATCGGTAAAGCCCTCTTTTATTTTAAAGCAGGCCTTTTAGCAACACCTTCATCAAGATTAAAAAAGCACCCCGCCGAAGCAGGATGCTATTGTTTCTATAATAAGCTGTAAAGTTTAATATCAGGATGTTTATCAGAAAACCATCTCATGGCAAAGTCGTTTTCAAACAGGAAAACAAGCTTGTCGTACCGATCCTTTACCAGCATGCTTCTTTGAGAAGACATTGCATCTTTCACGTCTTCTTCATTTTCAATCCAGCGGGCAATTTTTGAGCCGATGTTTTCCATCATAACGTCTGTATTATACTCGTTCTTCATTCGGTGCTCGAATACCTCAAACTGAAGCTGCCCGACTGCTCCAAGGATAATCTCATCTGTTCTATATGTTTTATACAGCTGAATCGCACCTTCTTGTACCAGCTGGTTTATCCCTTTATGGAAATGCTTTTGCTTCATGACATTCTTAGCGGTAACCCTCATAAATAATTCAGGTGTGAATTGTGGAAGCTTTTCAAATGCAAAATTCTTTTTACCGCCCGTCAGTGTATCTCCAATCTGGTAGTTTCCGGTATCGTGTATACCAATAATGTCACCACTTACAGCATTATCAACCGTATTCCGGTCATCTGCCAGGAAGGAAGTAGAGGAGCTTAGCTTGATTGTTTTACCGGTTCTGCTAAGCTGCACCGGCATCCCTCTTTCGAATTGGCCGGAACAAATCCGGAGAAATGCAATTCGGTCACGGTGAGCAGGGTTCATATTCGCCTGAATTTTGAAGATAAAGCCTGAAAACTCTTCCTCTGTTGCCTCCACTTCCCCCTGATCTGTTTTTCTTGGCTGAGGTGAAGGTGCAAATTGCAGGTAAGTCTCTAAAAATGTCTGCACACCAAAGTTTGTTAGCGCACTGCCAAAAAATACAGGCGTTACTTCCCCTTTCTTCAGCCTATCATTTGTGAATTCGTTTCCAGCTTCATTTAAAAGCATTACATCTTCAAGTGCCTGGTCATAAAGGGAAGAATTTTTGATCTCATACTCCCCTTCAAGCTCCCCTTCTTCATTTAATGGAAGAAAACGCTGATCTTCTTCTACTCTGAACTGTTCAATCCGGTTGTGATGGCGGTCATAAATTCCCAAGAATTCTTTCCCCATGCCAATCGGCCAGTTCATTGCATAAGATTCAATGCCAAGTACTTCCTCAAGTTCCTCCATAATTTCAAGCGGCTCTCTTCCCTGACGGTCAAGCTTGTTTACGAATGTAAAAATCGGAATGCCTCTCATTTTACAAACTTTAAAAAGTTTTAATGTCTGTGCTTCAATCCCTTTTGCTGCATCTATGATCATAACGGCACTATCAACTGCCATCAGTGTACGATAAGTGTCTTCACTGAAATCCTGGTGTCCAGGCGTATCCAGTATATTTATTCTTTTTCCAAGATAGTCAAACTGCATAACTGAAGAAGTAACTGAAATACCACGCTGCTTCTCAATTTCCATCCAGTCAGACGTTGCAAATTTCCCTGTTTTTTTACCTTTGACTGTTCCTGCAGCTCTAATTGCACCGCCAAATAAAAGCAGCTGCTCTGTCAGTGTCGTCTTTCCGGCATCGGGGTGAGAAATAATTGCAAACGTTCTGCGTGATTGTACCTCATCTATAAGTGTCATATCCATTTCCTCTCATGTATGAATTTCTACCTTTAACATCATATTAGTTTCTATAACATAATGCAATCCACCGCAAAATGTTAAAAAGCACATTCAGAGTTGTACAAATTTTAAACTCGGTATATAAATAAGTTGTACAATGCCTGTACCGATAAAACATGCGCGTTATAAAAATTTTAACATTTAACATATTACGATGCGTTTATAAATTTTAATCGGGTATAGGTAAAGCGTACAACAATTTATACAAAACCAAAAAGGAGAGTGGTTTTTTGTGAAAAAGCTTTTTAGCTCAATTGCTGCAGCGATCATGGTAATGGCTATGATGGGCGGCGCAGCACTCGCTGACAATCATGAAGGTGGGGAAGGCTGGGTCCGAGTCATTCACGCATCTCCTGACGCACCGGCTGTTGATGTCTATGTAAACGGAGAAGCAGTAGTTGAAGGCGCGGAATTCAAGGCATTTACTGATTACTTAGCACTTCCTGCAGGAGATCATGAGGTTGAAATCTTCCCTGCTGGAGACACAGAAACAGCTGTCATTTCAGAAACACTTACAGTTGAAGAAGGTATGTACTATACTGCAGCTGCTGTAGGAACACTTGATAGCATTCAACTAAATGTAACACAAGATGACCTTTCAATTGGTGAAGGAATGACAAAAGTTCGTGCCGGTCACTTCTCTCCGGATGCACCGGCAGTTGATGTTGGTCTGATCGGTGGAGACGCAGTGTTCTCTGGAGCTGAGTTCCCTGCTGTAACAGACTTTGCAGAACTTGAAGCTGGCACATATGACTTAGAAGTACGTACGCCTGAAGGTGACCAGGTACTTGATCTGTCAGGTACTGCACTGGAAGCTGGTATGGCATACAGTGTTTATGCAGTAAATACACTTGACAGCATTGAGCCATTAGTTGTTACTGCTGCTGCATCAGAAGGTATGCCTTCTGAAATGCCTGAAACAGGTATGGGTGGCGCTGCTAACCAATCTAATGCAGGTATGATGGCAGTAGCAGCAATTGCTGCTGGAGCAGCATTACTGATTGTATTCCGCAAGCGCGTATTCCAATCATAATTAAAAAATGAAAAGACTATTGGTATTTACAGGGCTGATTTTGATGGTGGGCGGCTGCTCACCATCTGATCAGCTTTTTTCTGCAGATACGGCTGCTCCTCCTGCAGAAAATTCCGAAGATCAACCTAATTCCACAGAACCCATCGAAATTGAAAATGAAGAAGCGTCTGAAGAATCCGCTGAGACAAATGAGCCGACGATTACTTCAATTGTTCAGGATGTCTCCCTAAGACCAAGCAGAGTCACAATCCCTGCGATCGACGTAGATGCCGTGGTGAACCCCTATGGATTTGATGAGTCCGGGGGAATGGCTGTACCTGATAATGGTGATGAAGTTGCATGGTTTGAACCGGGGTTCAAGCCCGGTCAGAGAGGAAGTGCAGTACTCGCAGGACATGTTGACAGTGAAAAAGCACCTGCAGTGTTCTGGGATTTGAAAAAACTTTCTCCCGGCGATGAAATTACGGTTACAGATGAAAACGGCGAAACGCTCGTTTTTATTGTACAGGATTCAGTTGCATACGATACCGGTGAAGCACCAATTTCAGACATTTTCGGATCTTCTCCTAATAGAGGGCTTAATTTGATCACATGTACAGGATATTTTGACCGTGGTAACGGCGGATATGTTGAAAGATTAGTAGTATACACAGAATTAAAGGCTGATCAGAGCTGATCAGCCTTTAACTGCGGTTACATTTCCCCTGTCCACCCGCGGATACGTGAAGTAAGCCCCGCAGCCTCATCACTATCCGTTCTGTCAGATAGAGATTTTTTCATCCGCTTAAGAAGCTCTTCCCCTGCTTCTTCATATGTAAAAAAGCAGGACCACTCCAATGAAGGGATTGCAACGAGAATCGTTTCGTCCTTTTTATTTTCATGAATATATACAGATCTTTCACCATTTGAACCATAGCTTTTTCTGATTTTCAAGTTTTCACCTCCTCAGTCGTCAGACATCATACATTTGTTTGACGTTTCTGTGACGATTATTGAAACGCTTGCAATTGCATTGTAGAATGAGAAAAGCAATTTAGCAACACACTAATTTATCAATTGTTAGGAGCTGGCAACATGAACATTTTATGGGGATTTGCAGGGATTTTAACGATCCTTGGTATCGCCTTTATCTTCTCAGATAATAAAACACAGATTAAATGGCGTCCGGTACTTGTAGGGCTTGCAATTCAATTAACATTTGCTTTTCTTGTTCTGCAGACTGGGATTGGAAGAGCTTTTCTTGAATGGCTAACCTTCGGTGTCAACAATATTATCAGTTATGCAAATGCCGGTATAGACTTCGTGCTTGGCGGATTTGGTTACCAGGCAGAAGGTGGAATGGTATTTGCAATTAACGTATTAACCATTATTATCTTTTTCTCTTCTTTGATTTCAGTTCTTTATTATCTGAAAATCATGCAGATAGTCATCAAGTTTCTAGGTGGCGCATTATCCTGGATGCTTGGTACTAGAAAAGCTGAATCAATGTCAGCTTCAGCTAACATTTTTGTTGGGCAAACTGAAGCGCCATTAGTTGTAAAACCTTATATTTCGAACATGACAAATTCAGAGCTATTTGCTGTTATGACAGGTGGACTTGCTTCAGTAGCAGGTTCAGTACTGATTGGTTATTCGCAGCTCGGTGTACCGCTTGAGTACCTGTTAGCTGCAAGTTTCATGGCAGCGCCTGCAGGACTTGTTATGGCAAAAATGTTTGTTCCTGAAACAGACGACCGCCCGGACCCTGAGGACTTCGCAATGGAAGCAGATGAAGAAGCTTCTAACGTAGTTGATGCAGCTGCTAAAGGGGCTAGCACCGGTCTTCAGCTTGTTCTGAATGTAGGGGCAATGCTAATTGCTTTCATCGCGCTTATTGCAATGTTAAATGGGATTCTAGGCTGGATTGGCGGCTGGTTCGGTTTTGAACAGCTTTCAATTGAACTGATTCTTGGTTATGTTTTCGCACCTCTCGCCTTTGCGATTGGTATTCCATGGGATGAAGCAATCAGAGCTGGTAACTTTATCGGTCAGAAGCTTGTATTGAATGAGTTCGTTGCTTATGCAAACTTCGCGCCTGAAATGGATTCATTCTCAGACAAAACGGTTGCTATTATTACATTCGCACTTTGTGGATTTGCAAATATCTCTTCTCTTGCAATTCTGCTTGGCGGTCTTGGTAATCTGGCACCTAACAGACGTCCTGATATTGCACGCATGGGCATCCGTGCGGTTGCAGCAGGTGCGCTTGCATCTATGCTTTCTGCTTCAATTGCAGGGATGTTCTTCTAATCATCGAACAAAAAAGGTTGTCCACCCGGACAACCTTTTTTTATGAACGATTTAGAACCTCTCAGCAATTACTTCTAATGCAATTTCACTGTCGCTGTGAGGATATTTAGTATTTTCGATGATTTGGTAATCTTCATGTCCTTTACCCGCAAAAATAATAATGTCGTCAGGCTCAGCCTGTTCCATCAGATGTCTCACTGCTGCAGCTCTGTCACCGATACACGCATAGCCATCATGCAGCATTCCTTTTTCAAGATCTGATGTAATGCTGTCATAGCTTTCATAGCGCGGATCATCTGTCGTTAAAACCACATAATCTGCAAGTGAAGCCATCTGTGCCATTGCAGGCCGCTTGGACTTATCACGGTTACCGCCTGTGCCGATCAGAAAAAGGATTCTGTTTTTCTTAAAAGTCATAACAGACCTGATGGCCTTTTCGATCGCATCCGGCGTATGTGCGTAATCAATATAAATAGACAGTGGTGCACTTGTAGGAACGAGCTGCATTCTTCCTGAGACAGGCGCAATGTCTTTTAATGCTTCTACAAGGTCTGCCACCTGATAGCCCCTTGCATAAAGTGCTGCAATTGCTGCAAGCGTATTGGAAACATTGAAAGTACCGAGAAGCTGCGTTTCAAGCTGAAACTCGCCTTCAGGTGAAATCAGCTTATAAAAGGTGCGGTCCGTCGTATACTCAATGTCTTCAGCATAAAAGTCTGCAGGTTTCTCCATACTGTAGCTAATCACTTCGTGCGGCGTCATTTGAGCATAGCGATCAAACCATTCATCATCAAGGTTCAATACAGCTGCTTTTTTCTTCGTCAGATCCTGACCAAGCTGCGCAAACAGCAGCCCCTTGGCATAGCCGTAGTGCTCCATTGTATGATGGTAATCCAGATGATCATGGCTCAGGTTCGTAAAGACGGCAACATCAAAGTCAATTCCCCACAGTCTTCCCTCAACAAGACCGTGTGAAGATACTTCAAAAATCATATTACTGATCCCTTCTTCTTCAGCGGTGCGGATCATACGCTGTGTTGTTAACAGGTCACTTGTCGTATTGGCACTTTGGCGAAGATCTCCGTCCAGATCAAAACCGATCGTACCTGAAAGCGCAGATCTTCCGTTTAACTTTCTGATCAGTTCATGTATCAAATTTGATACAGAGGTTTTGCCATTTGTCCCGGTGACGCCAAACACATTCATCCTGTCAGAAGGAGAACCGTAAAAGCTGTCAGCTAACACTGCAAGTGCACGTGATGAATTCTTTACAACTAATTGTGCAGCCTCTTCAACAGGCAGGTCCAATTCCTTCTCTGTTACAATCAGTCTTGCCCCCTGCTTGACTGCCTGTCCTGCGTAATCGTGCCCGTCAACCGTATAGCCTTTCTGACAGATAAAAGCCGCTCCTTGTAAAACCGCTCTTGAATCAATCTCAAGTGCAGTGATCTCTTCAGGAAGTGTACCTATTTGTTTAATAATGGATAAGTTCTTTATACATTCATTTGTTTTCATCTTAAAATTCCTCACTCATTAGATGATTTGTTCATTTGATATTTTACTCTTTTTTTCTATTTCTTCAATCCTGACTTAACGGTGACTGAAGATATTTAAGAATGAGAGATTCTGTGTGATAAAGTGACTTCTCATGTGTGCGCTCATTAGCATGCGATGCATCAACACCTGCGCCGATTAACCCGTGTCTGATATCAGCACCTGCTCTGACAGCGGCGGACGCATCAGATCCGTAATAATTATAAATATCGACTTTGTAGTCAATGTCATTTTTTTTTGCCAGCTGAACCAAATGTTTTCTCAGTCCGTAATGGTAAGGACCTGAACTGTCTTTGGCGCAGATTGACACTGTAAATTCATCTGAGGTCTGTCCGTCACCAAGCGCCCCCATATCTACAGCGATATACTCAACTGTTTCAAATGGAATATTTGAATTCCCACCGAATCCAATCTCTTCATTATTTGCAATAATAAAGTGAGTCGTATAGGGAAGTGTAAGTCCTTCGTCTGCGATTTGCTCAACAGCCTTCATTAACATCGCGACACTAGCTTTATCATCAATATGGCGCGATTTAAAAAAGCCGCTTGTTGTAATGTCCGGACGCGGATCAAATGAAATGAAATCCCCAACTGAAATGCCAAGTGCTTCAGCATCTTCTCTAGACTTTACAACTTCATCAAGCCTTACTTCCATATTCTGTTCACTGCGATCTGCAGATCCTGCGTCTTTATATGTATGAACTGAAGCCTGGTGCAGCAGGATTGTACCAGTATATTTCGTTCCTTCTGATGTCTCAACGGTGCAATATTCGCCTTCTACAGCGTTCCAGCGAAATCCGCCAATCATCGTCATACTCAGTCTGCCATCAGGCTTAATTGCTTTCACCATTGCGCCAAGCGTATCAACGTGTGCAGTCAGAATTCTGTGCTGATTATTATCTTCTCCATGTAAAGTGACGATCAGGCCGCCTTTATTTGTAATTCTTGATGTTATGTTTCTTTCTGCAAACCAATTTTTAATATATGTAATGATTTCAGATGTATGCCCTGAAGGACTCGGGATTGACACTAATTCTTTTAAAACATTCATTGTTTCAAGTGTATTCGGCTTCATTGCAAATTCCTCCTGTAAAATTCATCTAAGTATCAGTTTACTATACACTGATAAAAAGACAAAGTTGTGGCATTACTGCAAACAGCTAAAAACAGTACAGGATTTATTCCGTGATACAATAATGATGAATGTTCATTTAGAAAGGAAGATTTGATGGCTGAACACTCTTTTCATTTAAATGCCAAGTGGCCTGGCGGACGTAATACAGTCGGAACAATTGAAGCCGGAAATTTAAAAACTGAGATCTCGATTCCGCCTGAAATGAACGGCCCAGGAATTGGGACAAACCCCGATGAAATGCTGCTGGGTGCTGCTGCAACATGTTATATCATTACACTTGCTGCTAAGCTTGAGCGTGCCAATATTGAACCTGAAGAAATGTCCCTCTCGTCAGAAGGAATTGTTGAAGTGGATAACATGGGTGTGATCACGTATAAAACGATTATTCACCGTCCAACTGTGAAAGCTGAAGCAAAGCTCAAGGAGAAAGTTGAACGTTATATGGATCAGTCAGAACAGAGCTGTATGATTTCACGCGCCTTGAAAGGGAATGTTGACATTAAACTCGAAAAACATTTTGTAGCTCTTTAGCGCATCTATATGTTTCTATCCTTCTAAATGTGGAAAACATACATTATTCCACATTTAGGAGGATTTTTTATGAACCAGCATAAACTATACATTAATGGGCAATACACAGAATCAACAGGCGATGAGTGGATTGACATTATTAATCCTGCGACTGAAGAAGTGATCTCAAGAACACCTAAAGGAACTGAAGAAGATGTGAATAAAGCCATTGATGCGGCTTTTGTAGCGCAGAAGCAGTGGGAAAAAGTCCCGTCAAATGAACGTGGGCAGATTGTCAGAAAGCTTGGAGATAAAATTCAGGAAAAGCGTGAAACATTTATTGAATTGCTGATTGAAGAACAGGGTAAACCGAAAGATCAGGCAAGTGACGAAGTCGATACAGCAATTAAGTACTTTCATTACATGTCTGAGTGGGCACGCAGAATTGAAGGAGAAATCCTCCCAAGTGACCGTCCGAATGAAAACATACTAATCTATAAAAAGCCGATTGGCGTAGTTGCAGGAATCGTACCTTGGAACTTTCCGGTGTTTATTCTTGCACGTAAAGTTGCAACCGCATTAATTGCAGGCTGTTCAATTGTACTTAAACCAAGCCAGCAGACACCAAATACTGCTGCTGAATTCACTAAAATTGTCGATGGCATGGATGAGATTCCAAAAGGTGTCTATAACTATGTAACAGGTACTGGTTCTACAATCGGAAACGTCATGGCTTCACACCCTAAAGTCGGGATCATTACGATGACAGGCAGTATAGGTGCCGGAACAAAAGTAATGGAAGCCGCTGCGAAGAATATCACAAAAGTGAATCTGGAACTCGGAGGGAAAGCACCTGCAATTGTGACTGAAAATGCTGATCTCGATCTTGCTGTTAAGCACATTGTAACCTCCCGTCTGACTAACTCTGGTCAGGCATGTACAAATGCTGAGCGTGTCTACGTGCATGAGTCAGTGGCAGATTCATTTACAAAAAAACTGACTGAAGCAATGAAAAATGCTCAAACAGGAAATCCTAACGAAGAATCAGGTCTGGACTTCGGACCGCTTGTTAGTAAAGACAGGCTTGATACTGTGCACGAGATGGTACAAAAAGCAGTCGAAGAAGGCGCTGAAGTGCTAACCGGTGGAAAACCACTCGACCGTAGTAAAGGATATTTCTACGCTCCGACCGTTTTAACAAATGTTACTCATAACAGCTCAATTATTAAAGAAGAGGTATTTGGTCCAGTACTTCCAGTTGTCACTTACAAAACGCTCGATGAAGCGATTGAAATGAGTAATGATACAGAATACGGATTGTCTTCTTCTGTGTACACTGAGAATTATCATGAAGCTATGAGGGTAGTCAATGGACTTAAGTTCGGTGAAACGTTCGTTAACCGTGAAAACTTTGAAGCGCTCCAGGGCTATCATGCCGGCGTCAGAAAATCCGGACTTGGTGGTGCGGATGGAAAACACGGTCTTGATGATTTCCTTGTAACTCACGTTGCTTATATGCAATATAAAACTGAATAGCATGGAAAAAGACTCACACTGATTAAATGTGTGGGTCTTTTTTCTTCTTTCGAACATATTCTGTTTAATCATTTGACTTCCGGGAATAGACTAATATCACTAAAAACATAACGTTTAGCATAGGAGGACATTATCATGAGAGAAGAAAACGTTTCATATACAAAGTCGGATATACTTACAGGATTTGCCGGAACCGGGGTAATTACAGCTATTCTACTCTTTCTTACAAGTATTTAATCCATTACAATAAAATCAGCTAAAAATGGCTTCTGCTCATTCAGCGGAAGTCATTTTTTATATGAGGAATCAGGAGTTGATACAATGAAGGTTTATGATTTAATCGGAATTGGTCTTGGGCCCTATCATCTGGGTATGGCAGCGCTGATCCAGGAATCTGAAGCTTTTGACGCTCTTTTTCTTGAAAAAGAAGCTGAATTTGCCTGGCATCCGGGCATGTTAATAGATGGAACTGACCTACAGGTGGCTTTTCTTGCAGATCTTGTGACATTTGCGAATCCGAAAAGCCGCTTTTCTTACCTGAACTACCTTCATGAGCATGACAGGCTTTATCAATTTTTTTCTTTTAAAGAGTTTAAAATGCCGCGTGAAGAATATAATCACTATGCAAAATGGACAGCTTCTCTTTTAAGCAATTGTTTATACTCTCGCGAAGTAACAGCTGTCTATGATAAACAAAATAATGGACACTATGAAATTAATGTAACATCAGCTAGCGGCGAACAGGAAACTTATTATGCCAAGAATATTAGTCTTGGCACAGGCAGTACCCCGTTTTTACCGGAACCCATAAAAAACATTTCAGGGCTAACCCACTCTGCTGATTATGCACAAATTAAAGAAGACTATAAAACAGCTAATTCAATCGCAGTGATCGGGTCAGGTCAGAGTGCAGCAGAAATATTTCTTGATTTGCTTGAATCGCAGCCGTATCACCATTATCACCTTTCCTGGTACACACGTTCACCAGGCATTCTACAGCTGGAATCATCAAAATTCGGTCAAGAATTTTTCACCCCTGATTTTACAGATACCTTTCATCAGTTGCCGTTAACAAAAAGGGAACATGCATTATCCATGCTTGATTATGTCAGAAATGGTATTGATTCGGATACGCTCAATTCGATTTACCGGTGGATGTATCACCGCTCATCAGGCGGCAGAAAACTTGATGTGACAATTCAGCCTAATGCTGAATTGATTGATGTTAAAGAAAACGGCGGAAGGCTTGAATGTACGTTTGAGCACCGGTTGACCAATCAGTCATTTCAGCGTTCATATCATAACATCATTGCCGCAACCGGTTATCAGCCTAATCTCCCTTCTTTTTTTGAGAAAGCTTTTGAACATGCAAAAAAAGAGAATGAACATTTTGCCGTATCAAGGAATTATCATCTTCTCTTTGATGACGACCGGAAAAACCATGTCTACATGCTGACTTCAATTGAGAAAACACACGGTGCAGAAGCAACAAACATGGGCATGGCTGTAAACAGAAACATCCAAATTATTAATCATATTGCGGATAAACAAGTGTACAGGAACCCCAGAAACCTAACGTTCCAATCTTTTGAATAGGCTTTAAAAACCCTGTGGAGTCAGTGTTCCACAGGGCTTTTAACAACTATAATCAGTTCAATTTGAATGCTTCTAACCACTCATCCAGTTCGCCTGCAGGCAGTGGTTTGCTGATCAGGTAGCCCTGAAAATAATCGCATCCAAGTTTCCTGAGAAGGGTCATCTGATCATAGGATTCAACACCTTCAGCAATGACTGTCAATTCGAGGTTCGCAGCAAGATCAATAATCGTTTTCACTAACGCCTCACTTTTTTTGTTTTTAGTCAGGACCTTCACGAACTCTCTGTCTACTTTAATTTCATTTACAGGATAGTTCTGCAAATATACAAAGGCTGAAAACCCTGTTCCAAAGTCATCAACTGAAAGCCTGATCCCTATTTTATGAAAGAAACGTAATCGCTCGATGACTAACTTGTTTTCCTCCATAGCGACTGATTCTGTAATTTCGAGACATATTTTATCCGGGGATACCTGATGTTGAGCGAGCGTCCTACGAATAGTTTGAGGCAGATTATCATGGATAAACTGCCTGGGAGAAATATTAATTGAAATCATAATCTCTTCCATCCCTGATTGCTGCAGCTGTTTTAATTTTTTAATTGATTCCTCTATGATCCATTCCCCAAGCGGGACGATAAAACCGGTGGATTCGGCTAACGGAATAAAGACGTCAGGTGCGACAAGTCCAATCTCAGGGTGTTCCCATCTGACCAGCGCTTCAACCCCAATCACTTTCCCACTCGATGCCTGTATCTGGGGCTGATAAAATAGCCAGAACTGATTAAGCTCCAACCCTTTTTTTAGATTCATTTCAATTTCAAAGTGATCCCTGCTTGAATCCTGCATTTCATCTACAAAAAAAGTGAGACTGTTTCTCGACGACTTTTCTTTGCCCTTATTAAGTGCAATCTGAGCTTTCTGCAGAAGTTCTTTGGCAGTTTCACCTGACTGGCTGACCCCAAAACTGAATGAGGCAGCCACATCAAAGTTATTTACTTTAAAGGGTGTCGTTAATAAAAATCGTATCTGGTGTATTCTTTCTTCAATGTTTTTCTGGTCAGTGAAAAGAATAAAATGTGCCTGATCAGCTTTCGCCAGAAATTCACTTTCTTTTAACATCCTGCTGAACCTTTCAGCGATTTTCTTTATGATCAGGTCGCCTGAATCATAACCGAGTGCATCGATCATCTGATATAACTGGTCAATCTCAATATAGCAGACAGAGACTTCCTGTGTCTTCCCCAGTCTGCGATCAGCTTCCCTATAAAACATGTTCAGGTTCGGCAATAATGTAAGCTGATCATAATAAGCCAGGTGCTCAAGCTTTTGTTCTAGCTCCTGCTGCTGAATACTGTCAAATAAAAATGCAATTAAATCAGCAAAGCTTCCTGCAAGAGATTCATCAAGCTTTCCCCACTCCACTTGTTTAGACGTCTCACAGCATATTACACCCATCACACCATTTGCCATGACGATTGGTGCATCGATTAGAGAACGGATATTACCCGCTTTTTCAAAATAATGGGGATATAGCTCTTCTACTCTTGTATCGGTCGTAACATCTGATATGGACAGCACCCTTGTACCCTGAAGCAGGCTGAAATAATTCGGAAACTCCTCTTTATGTAAAATCTGACCTTTTGTATGCTCACCATTATAAATATTTAAAGCAAATAATGCAGGCCGCTCCTGATCAAATACCCATACACTGATTCTTTCACATTGAATCATTTCGGACATTGCTTCACAAAGCTGTTCAACCGTGTCCTGTAGCTCAAGAGCAGAAATTCTTTTTGCTTTAGCTAACTGAAACAGCCGCTGCTGCTGTATTCTAAAAAGGGAGTGATTCATATTAGACACCGCTTTACACCTTCTTTAAACTTTATCTGATTGGTTAAACATAAAGACCTATTTTCCACACAGTTCATTGATTCAATATTACCACAAACCTTATATAAGTTTTATATTATTTTTGATTTTCCCTTTTCCACCAGTCGTTTTGATAAAATGATACACGACCAACATAATTCTAAAGAGGAGTAGATAAAAATGAGCGATCAACATGTCTATACGGACTTTAAAGATGAAATGACTTATGCGGATTATTTATCACTGGATCAATTACTGGCAGCACAAAACCGGTTATCCGGTCACCATGATGAAATGCTGTTTATTGTTATTCACCAGGTCAGTGAACTATGGATGAAACTGATTATTCATGAAATACAGGCAGCCTGTCATTCCCTTCAGCACAACCAGTTTGAACCCGCGTTTAAACAGCTTGCACGTGTCTCAAAAATTCAGGAGCAGATTATTAAGGCCTGGGACGTCCTGGCTACAATGACGCCTTCTGAATATATCGAGTTTCGCGATTCTCTTGGCAAAGCTTCCGGTTTTCAATCTTATCAGTATCGCTTGATTGAGTTCTCGCTTGGCTATAAAATTCCACACATTCTGAAAATTTATCAGCAGGATCAGGAAATCTTCAAAGTGCTTGAAAAGGCTTACCAGGAAAAAGGGCTTTATGACATTGCGATCGATAAACTGACAGAGGCCGGTTTTGGAATCCCTGAAGGTATTCTGAACAGAGATTTTTCTAAACCCTACGAGAAAAGTGAAGAGGTCAAAGCAGCATGGAGTGAAGTATATAAAGACAGTCAGACGTACTGGACGCTGTATCAGCTTGCAGAAAAACTGGTGGATCTTGAGGACTGGCACCAGCAGTGGCGATTCAGACATATGAAGACCGTTGAGCGGATAATCGGATTTAAAAAAGGCACGGGTGGTTCTTCCGGAGTCAATTATTTAAAAAGCGTGCTCGATTCTTATTTCTTTCCAGAGCTATGGGATTTAAGAACGGAGCTTTAAATCTTTTCATAAAACGCAAAAAAACCGGGGAGTCCCCGGTTTTATAGCCGCCTTTGCCGTAGTTTAATTAAGAAAGTTTTTAAACCACCACTCCTCAAAGTGGGTGTTCGCAAAAGCGTTCATGCACGTCCTCATACGCTGATGAGGCATGGCAATCCGACTTTTATTTAAAACTCCCGTTAACAGATCAAAGGTTAAAACTTACTTAGAACATACGGACAACGCAGCCTGAATTAGAATCATAGCGCACCTTCAGCTATTTTTCAATCTAAATGCTTCAAACTATGTTATGATACGTATTGACTAAACGTATGGAGATTGATATATGGACGTTTTAACAAAAGACCTGCTCGTGAATTTTCTTTTAATGATTCTTCCTTTATTATTTATACAAATTGTTTATTTTTATTCTTACCGGAACAGGCTGCAGAAAAGTGAAGGTAAATTTGCAGCGATTTTTCCGGCTATTTCAATTCTGCTGTGTCTCTCCTTCCCATTTACAATTAATGAAGGCTTTTTGTGGGATTTGAGAGGAGTTCCAATTGTTCTAGGTACGTTGTATGGCGGTTACCGCATGGGTATTTTCCTGACTGTCGTTACGATGATCAGCAGAGGCCTTCTAGGTGGAGATGGCGTCGTCATATCTACAATTACACTATGTCTGATATGGGTATTTTACCTGCTATTAATGCAGCGGTTTCAGCGATCAAAAATTCCGGGAAAAATCATCATTGCCACCTTCCTTGTTTCTTTCCTGGTCATATGTAACCTGACATTATCTTATTTGATTTTCGATGTCCTTATGCCTCTTGATGTATGGATTACATTCACCATTATTAACGTCATTGGATTAGTGATTGCGCTAATCTTATGGGAGATCATCAGAGCCAACTTTCTGATCTTAAATGATCTCATCAGAGCAGAAAAGCTGACGGTTGTCAGTCACCTCGCAGCCAGCATTTCTCACGAGGTAAGAAATCCCCTGACTGTCAGCAGAGGCTTTATTCAGATGGCGATACAGGACCGCGATCAGACTCAGGGTGAAAAAGAACGATACTACTTAGATATAGCATTAAAGGAAATCGATCAGGCGACTGATATTATTAATGATTACCTTACTTTTGCAAAACCAGCATCTGATCAGCAGGATCAAATCAATATGAAAGTAGAGCTTAATCATTCAGTGAATGTGATTCAGCCTTTGGCAAATATGAATAATGTTGATATTCACCTGAAAGACCAGTTGCCTGAAAGTGCATATCTGATTGCAGATAAAAAGCAGTTCCAGCAAAGTTTGATCAATATTTTTAAAAATGGAATTGAAGCGATGCCGGATGGTGGCGTTCTGACGATTGACGTATCCCAACAGTCCAAAGGATATATACTGACTGTGGCAGACCAGGGACATGGAATGAGCGAAGAAGAAATCAACAGACTCGGTGAACCTTACTTTTCAACTAAAGAAAAAGGTACCGGCCTCGGTTTAATGGTGTCTTACAGTATTATCAGAGCGATCGGTGGCAGTGTAAAAGTATCGAGCGAAAAAAATCATGGAACAACTTTTGAGATTTCTCTTCCAGTGTATAGAAAAGATCAGTAGCCTGAGGCAATGTCCCGGCTACTTATTTTTTGAATGTATCATTTAGTTTTATTATATGTTTTTAATTATATTCTCTAGCGGATAATCTTCAGGGTTGATCATGGACTGTTGATCCAAAGCCATTTTGGCAATTTCCCGCCCGATAAAAGGACCTGAAGTTAAGCCTGATGAACCGAGCCCATTCACAAAGAAAAGCCGGTCAATACCCGGGAAAGGACCTGCAACCGGGAGAAAGCCTGGTGTAAACGGCCTGTACCCTACTCTCGTTTCAAGTAAGGTAGCATGTGCCAGATCTCCTGCTATATCCAACGTTTTATTCAGCACTTCATACATCCCGCCAGCCGTAACTTTATCATCCATTGGTACATCATTTTCATGTGTTGTTCCTGCAACGATCCGTTGATCATCAAATGCAAGTAAATACTGGTCTCCAGGCGGCATGACAACAGGTAATTGTTCTGTTGATCCTTCAACACCTAAATGGACAATTTGTGCTTTCTGATACGACACGTCTACCTCTACGCCCACCGTTTTTAAAACTTCCTTTGCCCATGCGCCTGCAGCAAGTATGATACGATCAGCTGTAAGCTCTTTCCCGTCTACATGGACACTTGTCACCTGACGATCTGTAATTGCTAGGGATGCATCACCAGTTATCAATCTGCCGCCGTTTTTTTTGATCCCGTTAATCAGCGACTGTCTGAGCTTTTTACCATCTACCCTTGCAGCACCTGAGACGTGCAGTCCATAGAAATCTTCAGTAAGAAACGGGAAACTGTTTTTTACGTCTTCAGCATTTAGTGGAGTAAGCTCACCGATTTCAGGCGCATCTTCTTTCTTTTTCAATGCACGTTCAATCATTTTGTCTCTTTTTATCTCATCTTTGTGAAGTACGAGTCCACCTGTTTGTTTGTATCCGGTATCCGTCTCTCCGTCTTCTTTCAGATGATTGATCAGCTCAGGATAATAAGCTGCACCTTCTTTCACAAGAAAATACCACTTTTTATTTCGTCTTTGCGATAGCCACGGGCAAATAATACCAGCAGCGGCACCTGTTGCCTGCCCTTTGTCTTCACGGTCAATCAGAATGACTTCACAATCCTGCTTTGATAAGTAGTAGGCAGCGGTAGCGCCTGCTATGCCACCACCTATGACAATGATTCTTTTCATATTAACACCTCATTTAATCTCTTATTTTAAAACAATAACTGATTGACAACTAATTGTCTAAAAGGTATGATAATACTTGTCTTCATACATATCATGATTCCGTAGCTCAGTTGGGAGAGCGCCACCTTGACAGGGTGGAGGTCGCTGGTTCGAGACCAGTCGGAATCATACGTGAGAACGCTTGTCCTTTAAGGGATTGAGCGTTTTTCTTTTTGTGCTTGGCTCTGTTAAAGGTGGCTGGTGATTTCCGCTCCAGGGGGAACGCCTTCCGCAGGTGCGCCGTTTTATGGCGCCATCCTTGCCTCCTCGTCGCTGCGCGCCTGCGGGGTCTCACCTGTCACGCTTCTCCTGCTGGAGTCGTCCCCCTTCCGCTGCAATCACCAGCTGTGCTAAAACAACGTTGGGCTTTAATATATATCCTTAAATAAATTTTCACTCTTAACCTTCAATACTTCTGCAAACCCTGTGACCTGATTTAATCAAAAAACATCCCGGCTGCGGATCAATATCCGGAACCGGGATGCTTTAGTTATGCTTTAGCCGTTTGCAGGTTGTTTTTATCTCTTCTCTTCCATACAAACTGAAGGACTAGCAGTGCGACAAACAGCCCTGCACCAAGTAAATCTGAGATTCCTTCAGGATAGATCAGCATCAGACCTGCAGTCAATGCAAGAATCCGTTCAACCGGATGAACCGGTCTGTACCAGTATCCAATTACTGCTGCACCGATTGCTGTCATTCCCGCAAGTGCAGTAACGACTGAGAGAGTGATTTCTCCTGCATTCGTATCAATCAATAGCAGCTGAGGAGAAAGTACGAACATATACGGAATGATAAAGGCCCCTATGGCAAGCTTGGCGGCATTGATCCCGGTTCGTATCGGTTCCCCGCCTGATACCCCTGCGGCGGCAAACGCTGCGAGCGCTACCGGTGGTGTTATATCAGCCACGATACCAAAGTAGAATACAAACAGGTGAGCAGCAAGTGGCGGTACATCAAGCAGGATCAGCGCCGGTGCTGCAATTGTTGCAGTAATAACATAGTTTGCAGTTGTTGGTGATCCCATACCAAGAATAATCGCTGCAAACATTGTAAAGAATAAAGTCAGTAGTAAGATACCGCCTGAAAGGTCTACCAGACCATTTGCAAGCTTCAGACCAAGTCCTGTACGTGTTACAACCCCTACAATAATACCCGCACAGGCTGTTGCTACAGCAACAGATAAGGCTGTTCTTGCCCCATCTGCCAATCCATCGAAAAACTTTCTAATATTAATTCGTGTATCTTTACGAATTAAGCTCACAAGAATAGTAATGACGATTGAGTACAGTGCTGCCCTGATAATTGAATTACCATCAAGCAGTAAGAAGATAACCGCAAAAATTGGTGTTAATAAGTAAATCTTTTTAAGTACTTCTGACTTTTTAGGAATTTCTGAGTCAGGTAATCCTGTTAGACCAATTCTTTTCGCTTCAAAGTGTGTAATAATCCAGATTCCCGCAAAATAGAGTAAGGCAGGAATTGTAGCGGCTTTGGCAATTTCCCAATACGTGACACCGCCGATGAATTCAACCATCAGGAAAGCTGCTGCACCCATGATTGGCGGCATCAGCTGTCCACCGGTAGAAGCGGCTGCTTCTACACCGCCGGCGAATTCTTTTCTGTAGCCAAGGCGTTTCATCATCGGAATTGTAAATGAACCCGACGTTACAACGTTCGCAACAGAACTACCGCTGATCGTTCCCTGCATCGCACTTGAGAAAATCGCCACTTTTGCAGGTCCACCGATTGCTTTACCGGCAAACGCAACGGCCAGATCATTAAAGTACTGACCAATACCTGTTTTCACAAGGAAAGCCCCGAATAACAGGAATAAGAATATAAATGTAGCTGATACATATAATGGTGTTCCGAATATACCTTCTGATGAAATAAACATTGTATTAACCAGCGCTTCAAGGTCAAGCCCTCTGTGACGCAGGAAGCCAGGCATTTGAGGCCCGAAATATGCATAAGCCATAAAGGTTACTGCAATAATCATAATCGGAAGACCAACTGCACGTCTTGTTGCTTCAAGTACTAACAAAATCGCAATCAAGCCCGTCCAGAAATCCATCGGTGAAATTGAACCGATTGTATTTACAATCCGGTCTTCATTCAATGGGTAATAAGCACCTACCCAAATCGATAACAGTGCCAGTATGCTGTCATACCATGTGAGCTTGTTGTGCCCAACCTTCTTTTTTGTAACCGGAAAAAGAAGAAATACTAATGTAAGTGCAAAACCTAAGTGAATAGATAATAGCGTCTGCCTTGGAATAGACTGTGTAACGGCAGCGTAGATCTGGAAAACAGAGAATGCGATCAGTCCGATGAAGACGACCCAGTTCAGGATCCCTTCATATTGCTTTGTTCTAGCATCGGGATCATATTTTGCCAGCAGATCCTTCTGTTCTTTTTCGCCAAACTGGTCTTCATCCTTGTGCTCCAGTTCAGCTTTATTCTTATCCTCAGTCATCCATCCCAACTCCTCTCAAAAGCTCTGATAAAGTTAATTGTTTAATAGAGATTGTAATAAATGTTCCAGGTTCAATATAGTCATGCAGGGCATAATCCTTGTCACGATAGTGAAATACATGACTGACTACAACCTGACTTGTATGCAGATTAATGGATGGAAACACACGATTCATATTTTCTATCCTGTACTTCCCATCTTTTTCAACAAACTCTTCGCCTTCATACATGGCATTTGATGGCATACCAATTGCCAGATCTTCATATTCAAGTGCCACTTGCCTGACGTCGTTTTCCTGTGTGATTTCGTAATAATCAATCACTTCTGATTGATGAATTGAATGCGTATAGCTTAATTGAAAATTTAAATCGTCTGATACGGGGATATAGCTGATCAGTTCTTCTGATTGCTGATGGTGAAATGTGATCGCTTGTCTGAATGGCAGAAATACAGCAGCAAAAAATACTCCTGTAATTACGATAATCACAATAGGAATCATTTTTTTCTTCTGCATTTCATTTACAACTCCATAAGAATGGGCAAACAGGCCCTTTAAGGACCTGTTTGCCGCATCAAGTTTCATTTTAGTTCTGGATTACTGCTCGTCAAAGTAACGCTGAGCACCAGGATGTACATCGATTCCAATTCCATCTAGTGCAGTATCAACAGTAATAAATTCACCTTTAGGGTGTGTGATTGAGTCAGTGTTTTCAAAGATTGCAGCTGTAATGTCGTAAACAACATCCTCTGACAGTTCAGAAGATACAGCAAGCATTGCCTGAACAGCTACAGTCGGAACGGCTTCTTCAAGACCATAAGTACCTGAAGCAACTTCGTCCACAGCATAGAATGGGTATTCATCCATCAGTGCCTGAGCCATGTCAGCTTCAATTGGAACAATGACAACATCAACCTGAGCAGCAAGTCCTTCTACAGCTCCAGTTGGTGTACCACCAGTGATAAATGCAGCATCAATTGATCCATCCTGGATTCCAGTTGTTGAATCATCGAATGAAAGATTCTGAACGTCCATGTCGTCAAATGTCATACCGTGAACTTCAAGAATCTGTTCAGCATTCAGGCGTGTACCTGAACCTGACTCACCTACTGATACAGTCATACCAGCAAGGTCTTCAACTGATTCAATACCAGAATCAGCGCTTGTTACGATTTGAATTGTTTCAGGGTAAAGTGTTGCAAGCCCCTGGATTGTTTCGATTGGTGCATCAAACATCTGTGAACCTTCAACAGCGTAAGAAGCGATATCAGTCTGAACGAATGCGATTTCAACTTCTTCGTTGTCGATCATCGCCATGTTTTCAGCGGAAGCGTTTGAAGTATTAGCAGTTGTCGTAATACCTGTTTCATCTTCAATCAGCTGTGCGAATGTTCCACCAAGCGGATAGTATGTACCGCCAGTACCGCCTGTAGCGATATTAATAAATTCAGGCTGGTCTGAACCGCCTTCACCATCACCGCTGCCACTTTCTTCTCCGCCGCAGGCAGCAAGGATCATTGATACTGCAAGAAGCAATATCATGCTTAAACTAAACTTTTTGTTTTTCAAAGTAGTTTCCCCTCCTTATAAAATTGCATAACTACGTATACCATTTTATCACGCAATATTACATTTGTGTCAAACTTAAATCAATTCGCATATGTTTCTTTTCATCACAAATATTGATATAACAATAATGAAAACGCTATCTATATTATCATGAAAATGACACTTCATGTAAAGATTATTACGATTTCATAGGAGGGTTTGTATAAAATTTGAATACAATTATTCGTCTTCAATAATTCGTCTTTCATTTTCCGGCAAGTTCTCTTCAATATCTCTCAGCCTGTGCGCAAGTCTTGATGAAGCATTAGCCGCAATCGCTGCAACCATGTCATCCAGAAAAGTATGAACGCCTCCACCTCTTTTCGTATCCAGCTTTTCAATAATACCGATCTTGTTTTTATCCAGGTGACCAAATGTCGTAACAGCTATACTGCCATAACCAAGAGATGCACCAAGCGCAATCGTTTCATCAACGCCGAACAGCCCTTCATCCGTTTCAACCAGCGTCTGCAGCGGCTCTGACAGCTTTTTCTCCTCAGCCAGACGGTCAAGCTCCACTGCGACAAGAATTGCATGCTGCATTTCTCTTTTTAACAGCACTTTTTCAACACTTTCAACACATTCATCAAGCTTCAGTTTTTCATTATAAGGACCTTGCATTTCGTATACGATCTCTGCAATATCATCAATTGTGACACCGCGCTCAAGCAACACGTTATAAGCCGCCTGAGTCACATCATGTGAATGTACTCGTTCATTTTTCATATTTAAAGTCTCCTTTTATTCAAGATGGCACTACCATTCAATCTATTCATTTAACCCGAACCCATATTTGTAAATGGATGACGTGAAAAAATTGAATGTAAGAACTCTATAGACTGATATGATACAATCTATTTGTAAACGCTTCAAACTTTTTTTGTGACAGGGAGGATTTTTTGATGCCTAAGACAGGGACAGTAAAAGAACACCGGATATACAGTGAGGCGCTGCAGGAAGAGATGGATCTGCTTGTTTACCTTCCTCATAACTATTCGCCTTTATATAAATACACGGTGCTGATCGCACAGGATGGAAAGGATTATTTTCAACTTGGCAGAATGCCGAGACTGCTGGATCAGCTGAATGAAGATGAAAAAATTGAGAACCTGATTTTTGTCGGAGTACCATATAAAAATGTTAAAGACCGCTATGACAAATATCACCCGGGTGGTGGCCAGCATGATGCTTATGTCAGGTTTATCGCGAGGGAACTGGTACCATTTATTGATGAAGAGTACCCGACTTATCATATCGGAATCGGACGGGCTTTAATTGGTGATTCTCTGGCAGGAACGGTTTCCTTTCAGACTGCATTAAAATACCCGAACACATTTGGACGGGTGATTATGCAGTCTCCACTCGTTAATGATGATGTGATCGGGCAGGCAAAACAGTTCAAAGATACACAATTGATTAACTTTTACCATATTATTGGAACTGGAGAAACATCAGTAAAAACAACAAGCGGATCTGAAGCAAACTTTCTTGAGCCGAACAGAGAGCTGCATAAGGTCATGGAAGATAAGAATTTCAGCGTTTTCTATGATGAGTTTGATGGTGACCATTCATGGAAATACTGGCAGCCGGACTTAACGCGTGTGATGGAGAAAATGTTTAGAAAAACTTCTTATTAATTCAGACAATAATTCCATCGTTGTCTGATATAATTATATGAGAAAGTGACTATTTTATGATGTGAAAAGAGGAGGCTGACTAATATGAAATTTGGTATCGCAGTATTTCCTTCAAAAAAATTGCAGGATCTTGCTAACTCATACCGTAAGCGTTATGATCCACACTACTCGCTTATTCCGCCTCATTTGACTTTAAAAGAGCCATTTGATGCAACGGATGATGAAATTAATAAAATTGCAAAAAAACTGGGCGAAGTCGCTAAGAATGCTGAACCTTTTACATTAAGAGCTTATAAAATCAGTTCATTCCAGCCTGTGAACAATGTGATTTATATGAAGGTGGATACAGTACCTGAACTGTTAAACCTTTATGAGACACTAAATAAAAGTGACTTTGGAAAAGAGTCACAATACTCATTTGTTCCGCATATTACCATTGCACAGAAGCTTTCTAATGATGAACATTCTGACGTATATGGGTCACTTCGCATGGCTGGTGTGGATCATGAAGAAACAGTTGACCGGTTCCATCTGCTGTATCAGCTTGAAAATGGGTCATGGACCGTATACGAAACTTATCGTTTAGGTGGCGACAGCTGATGTATGTGAAGAAAGTTGAAACAGATCAGGAATTACAAGATGCTTTCGAAGTGCGTAAAGAAGTTTTTGTAAATGAACAGAGGGTGCCTGAAGAATTAGAACTTGACGCGTTCGATCAAACAGCTACTCACTTCGTATTGTATGCTGAAGAGCAAGCTTCAGGTGCGGGAAGATTCAGAATCAAGGATGGTAAAGGAAAGGTCGAAAGGGTTTGCGTCATGAAAACGCTTCGCGGGCAGCAAGCAGGCGTTCTGCTAATGACAGAAATTGAAAAGTATGCCCAAGACACAGGGCTCCCTGCACTTATTCTGAATGCACAGACTCATGCGCTTGGATTTTATGAAAAGCTCGGATACCGTGTGATCTCAGACGAATTTATGGATGCGGGGATCCCTCACTTTACCATGCAAAAAGAGCTTTAATCTTAATCAAAAAAAGCAGCTGCTTGAAATGTGCAGCTGCTTTTTTCTTTCTATTTAGATTGAAGCATTAAAGTTTTGACCTTTACCTGTCACTTTCGGTATCAGATGCGGCGGGATCGTCTGGATGTGAAAGATCGGTGCATCACCGCTCCTGAAAGAAGTTTCACGTTTCTTATCATCTTTGCTCATTTCCTGTTCGAGTTCCTCTTCAAAGTCTCTATCAGATCTGCGCAGCGGACTGACTCTTTGAACAGGCGTTAAATAGTACGGATCGTAATCTTTCATGGTTACCCTTTCGGCATACTGCTGATACTGCAGTTGGTTAACTGGCGCGATATAGCCCATTCTTATCACCTCCGAATTGTATTTATTATTACCTTTTTTACATGAAATTAAACCTTTTCATATACTTTACGAACACATTCAAATTTATTTGGGGGTTATTTTTTGTTGATCATATTAGACAATGTCTGATAATCAATTTTTTCCCCTTTTGAGGAAACGGTTTTTGCTATTTTTTCTTCCATTTCTTTTGTGATTGGTTTACCTGCTGCAGCTGCTACCTGACGTACCAGCTTTTTTACGGTCTGTTCGTCATTAAAATCTGCATGCTGAAAGGCATTAGCAAGTGCAAAAAGCTGATCCATACTAACCCCGGTTTTATTCTCTATCTTCTTAAAAAAAGCATCATTCATATTTAAACCTCCCTTTGATTGTCAAAAGCCACCCCATACCGGAGTGGCTTTCGCGCTTAATAGTAGAAGCTCGCGCCAACAATAACTAACAGAATGAAAAGCACAACAATCAGCACAAACGTAGAGCCGCCATTGTACCCGCCATAATTGCCATATCCGCAGTTGCCGTACATACCTTCACCCCCTGACTTCTATATTCTATGTAGGAGGTAAAAAGAAAGAGTGGGCTTAACGTTCAGGCTTTAGGTTTAAATATTAATGCGCCTATAAATCCAAAAATAATGGCTGCTGAAATGCCAGAGCTCGTAACTTCAAACATACCAGTCATCACGCCAATCACACCGTGTTTCTCGGCTTCCTGCATAGCTCCGTGCAGCAGTGCATTGCCAAATGAAGTGATGGGCACCGTTGCACCCGCTCCGGCAAAATCAATCAGCGGTTCATATAAACCGAAGGCTTCAAGCAGAGCTCCGCTGACAACCAGCGCACTCAGCGTATGTGCTGGAGTCAATTTCAATACATCCATCATTAATTGTCCGATCACACAGATCAGCCCACCAACAACGAATGCCCAGAAAAACATCGGAATCATTCTATTGCCCCCCTTTCCCGGGACTGACCAGTGAAACCGCGTGAGCAATGCAAGGAATCGTTTCTTTTTGCTGGAAAGTGAGCGGTGATAGAAGTGCTCCTGTTGCAACAACCAAGATCCGTTCAACAGTCCCTGCAGCTAACTGATCTAGAAAATAACTGTAGATCATTGCAGCAGAACAGGCAGGACCGCTTCCTCCCGCCTGCACTTCCTCAAGCCCCTTATAAATTAACTTTCCACAGTCAAGGAACTGATTATCTGTCAGATAAATATTCTTTTTCTGTAATATATCCTTCACTGTTGCATGACCAATCTCAGCTAGATCCCCTGTAATAATTAAGTCATAGTCATCAGGTGTTTCCCCGCACTGGGTCAGATGTCTTTCAATGACATCAGCTGCGGCCAGTGACATGGCAGCACCCATATTAAAAGGATCTGTAACCTGTATATCCTGCACTCTGCCGATTGTGGCTTTTTCGATAGATGCGAGCGAATTTTCACGATTGGTACTGACGATCA
This sequence comes from Jeotgalibacillus sp. JSM ZJ347, assembly GCF_044383825.1. Classification (NCBI taxonomy): domain Bacteria; kingdom Bacillati; phylum Bacillota; class Bacilli; order Caryophanales; family Caryophanaceae; genus Jeotgalibacillus; species Jeotgalibacillus sp. JSM ZJ347. Next base: position 1,011,794 of record NZ_JBISEN010000001.1, read on the forward strand.
CAGCACCTGCAGCTGTCACCGTCCACTGTGCTGTCGGTGGCTTTTGCCCGCCATATTCGGTCGGATATCTGAATTGCTTTTCTGTTGCTGCATTGTGACTTGATACGCCTGTTAGTACACGGTCTGTGAATCCGCCATCTACAAGGGCCCCCGCTAATGCCAGTCCTTCCATTGAACTGGCACATGCACTAAAGATCCCGAGATATGGTATTTCCAGTGTTCTGGCCGTCATGCTGCTTGGTGTCATCTGATTAATAAGATCTCCTGATATCAGGCAATCAATGTCATCTCTCGTCAGACCTGCTTTTTCCAATACTTTATCTGAAGCAGTCTCCATTAATTTTCTCTGAGCCTTTTCGAATGTTCTCTCACCCATATATAAATCTTCAAAAAATATATCAAATGAAGATGAATATGGACTGTTTTTTTCAAAAGGACCCGCCGCTACTGCAGAAGATATAATAGAAGGGAGTGAAGTAAAATGCCAGGTTTTCATTCAGATGACTCCTATCTGAATCAGAATGGTTTTAATCAGTGCAATAAAAAAAGCTGAAATCACACCAAATACAATGACAGATCCCGCAAGCTTAAAAATATTTCCTCCTACCCCAAGTACCAGCCCTTCACTTCTATGTTCGATTGCAGCACTGACCACAGCATTACCAAACCCAGTCACCGGTACTGCACTCCCCGCACCTGCAAACTGCCCAAGTTTTTGATAAAGCCCAAATCCTGTAAGCAGCATAGAGAAAAAAACCATGACTGCTACAGTTGGATTCCCCGCAGTCTGCTCGGTAAATGGAAAGTAGCTGATTAATAAGAGCGTCACGAGCTGCCCAATCATACAGATAAACCCGCCCACTAAAAATGCTTTCAGACAGTTTTTCAAAACGGGTCTTTTGATTTCATGCTGATCTGCTGCGTCCTTAGATTGTCTGACCCATTCATTTGCCACGTTGATCACCTCTTAGGTCATTTCTTTTTTTAAATTAATAATTTTCGCGATCTCATCCATCGCTTCTTTCTCATTCATCGAGTCAGCTGCCCACTTGTCCGAAAAGTCATAGAGCTCGAGAAAGATTTTATAATCACTTGATAGCACTATTTCTTTGTCAGGGTACTTTTCTTCAAGAAAGATTTTCATTTTTTTTTCGATCTCTTTCATTTGAAAACGGTGAAGATGCTTTACTTTATAACTGACAACAAGTGTTGAGTCTGCGGCAACCACGACTGAATCATACAATTCTTTCGTATCTTCAATGTGCTCGGCTACCTCTTTAATTGTCCCATCTTCAGAATCATGAATTTTGACATGGACAGGACCTATCTGTTCAACCATTGCACATCCAACTAACATCACTGAACAAACCGTGAGCAAAATCATCTTCTTCATCTCATCGCCTCTTTGTTGTAATGAATACAGATAGTTTGTTCTTACCTGAAAGGTTTTATGCCTAATTTTAAAAAACACGGCGAATGACCACTCTTTGGAATCGTGATTTGAATAAAGTATATAGAATTCAAGAAAAGGAGGAGAAAAAATGAGTTGTGGCAAAAGAAATGATGTCGGCGGAGTAGAAGATCATCACCACCGTAATTGTGTATGTGAGGTTGTCCGCGCTATAAAAGATATTCAGGACAATGCTGTAGATGTAGACTGCCAGCCTTGTTTGACAGACTGCTTTTTAGAGCCGCTTGGGGACCTTGTTGCGCCTTCAAGAAGACGTCGTGCAGACACACGCGTATTTACACTGAAGACAAAAGACGGTTCACCTTTCCATGCTTTTTATAAAGATACTGACCTTAAAGACCATGATTGCGTCTCAGTATTTTTCAGAGTTGAATCAATTTTTGACGGATGCTGTGCTACACTTCGCGTACTTGAGCCGAGAGATCATCACGGTAAAGAAGTGGACCTTCTTAACGAATGTGGTACAAAAATCAAGTTGAGCAAGCTTTGCAAAGTGGTTGACTTTGATTCTACAGACAGCTGTGTAACGGTTGATTTGAGCTGCTTCTGTGCGGTTCAGTGTATTAAAGACGTATACCTTGGGGTTTGTGACTAATTAGGGAGTTCTCCCTGATCTTTCTCTGCAAAAAGACATCCTTTAATCAGGATGTCTTTTTAGCATATTGGAAATTAATAAATATAAATCTCGCTTAGTTCACCTCTGATAACTGTGACGTCTTCACCTTTGAGTGTTTTAATTGTCAGCTCATGAGAATCGTGTTTTGACAGGACCCCATGAATTTCAATTCCATCTTCTTTTAGAAAACGGCATTGAAACGGCGCTCTCCGCCCTTCAAATGCACTAAGATAGTCGACTTTTTCGTGAAGTGTCATTTTTCTGAAAGGCTTCAGCTCTTTAAAAGTGAACGTTTCTTTCTTAGGCTCTTTGTCAGCTTTTTTTTCTGGATCTTTCTCATATGGAGACATTTCAGCGGCTGTTTCTTCTACATAACCAAGCGGAGGTACTTTTGTTTTTTTAACCGGCGTTTTTTCATGAGTTGAAGGAGCCTGATAATATTGCTGCATGACTGGCTTTATTTCAGGAAACTCAGGCTGGTTGACATAAAGAAGCGGACGCCCCTTTTTATGCAAAACTTCACTCCCTTTAACTGTTAGTGGTTCAGTATATGTATGATATTGAAGTTGTATTCAAGATAATGAGCTGTTGTGGTGTTTGGCAGTTCGGCGGGAAATAATGGGTGTTCAACGGGAAATGACCGGGGTTCGACGTTTAGCGTCCGGGGTTCGCGACTTAGACGTTCATGTTCGACGCAAAACCCGCCATGTTCGCCACTTAGGGCCTTTTTACCTATCCCACCGCCCGACTAAACCACCCGACACATCAGAAAAAAGACTTATCAGCAAATGCCGATAAGCCTTTTCGTTAACCTACGATATGATAGCCTGAATCTACGTGCAGGTTTTCACCTGTCAGTCCGCGTGAGTAGTCACTGAATAGGAATGCTGCTGTGTCTCCTACTTCTTCAGGTGTTGTATTTCTTCTCAGCGGTGCTTTTTCTTCAATCTCTTTCAGAATAGAGTTGAAATCATTGATTCCTTTAGCTGAAAGTGTTCTGATTGGTCCTGCTGAAATTGAGTTTACACGGATATGATCTTTCCCAAGATCTCCTGCAAGGTAGCGTACGCTTGCTTCAAGTGAAGCTTTTGCTACACCCATCACGTTATAGTTAGGCAGAACACGCTCACCGCCAAGGTACGTCAGTGTCACAATACTTCCGCCCTCAGTCATAAGTGGACGTGCTTCTTTCGCAACGGCAGTCAGTGAGTAAGAACTGATATTATGTGCCAGAAGGAAATTATCACGGTTTGTATTTGTATACTCGCCCTGAAGGTCCTCTTTAGCAGCAAATGCAATACAGTGTGCAAAACCGTGGATCGTGCCAACATTTTCTTTAATTGTGTTAAAGCATGATTTAATTTCATCGTCATTTGTAATATCGCATGGCAGTATTAATTCGTGATTTCCTTTTAATGTGCTGACAAGGTCACGCACCGGCTTCTCAAAGCGTTCTCCTGCATATGTAAAAACGAGGTTCGCGCCTGCTTCATCAAGTGATCTTGCAATTCCCCAGGCAATACTTCTTTTATTCGCGACGCCCATTACAACAATTGTTTTTCCTTTAAGTGATAAGCTCATTTTGTCCTCCTTGTTTAGAACAAGTTATTAGTACCTGATACTAACTTAACACATTTTAATGAACGTAGGCAATATATATTTGTGACCGGGACGCTTTCCGGACGAAAGTTGCTTAGCCTCACCTCAAAGGGGTCTTAGCTTCCCTCTATTCGTCCGGGCGCCGCTGCCTTACGCTATAAATAACTCATAAACGATGTCGCAATCCCAAAGTAAATCAGAATACTGATAATATCATTAATCGTAGTAATAAATGGTCCGGATGCGACGGCGGGGTCTATATTAAACTTGTGCATGACAAGCGGCACTAAAGATCCGGCAAGTGTTGCAACGATCAGTGAAGCAAAAATTGAAAATCCGACGAGCAGTCCAAGAAAAAATTGTCCCTGCCAGACGTAAACAATTCCTGTGACCAGAATCCCGCAAACAGTACCAGTAATCAGGCCGGTCCCCGCTTCTCTCATAATCAATTTCATTTTACTTTCATCTTTAATATCACCTGTCGCAATGCTTCTTACAGCAACAGCCAATGCCTGCGTTCCTGTATTCCCTGCCATCCCCGCAATCAGTGGAATAAAAACAGCTAATATAGCTACCTGCTCAAGGGTATCTTCAAAGCTTCCGATCAGATTCGCTGTGAGCATTCCCAGAAATAATAATGCAATCAGCCATGGCAGACGTTTTCTCGCTGCTCTGATCGGTGTCCGGTCACGGGAATCCATATCTGAGACCCCGGCAAGTTTGGAGTAGTCATCAGACGCCTCTTCATCAAGGACATCAATGATATCATCGACAGTAATAATCCCGAGTAAATGCTGCTGAAAATCCACAACAGGTAAGGCAAGAAAGTCGTAGTCCTTCATCATTCTTGCAACGTTTTCCTGGTCTTCACTTACAGAGACAGAAACCACTCTGTCTGACATGATTTCCTTAATAAGCCTGTCTTCTTCTGACGTAATCAAATCTCTGAGGGAGACGACCCCAACGAGCTGTCTGTCCTCATTAATCACGAATGTATAGTAAATGGTTTCTGCATCCGGCGCTTTATTTCTTAAGATCGCCATTGCAGACCGGACAGTTGAATGTTCCGGTATCGAAATAAATTCTGTCGTCATAATGGAGCCGGCAGTATACTCTTCATAATGAAGAAGGTTTTTAATTTCTTTCGCTGACTCCTGATCCATGATGGTCAGATAACTTGCTGCCTGGTCTTTGTTCAATTCATTTAATACATCAACCGCATCATCTGTGTACATATGACTCAGCGTATCTGCTGCATACTGTGCATTCATCTCAGCAAAAAGCGGTTCATAATCCTCATCGTCCGCATCAATGTTTTCAATGATTTCTCCCATTTCCTCAGGAGATAAGTACTCATAGATTTTTACACGCTGATCCGGTTCTAATTTGAAATAAAACTGCGCACGGTCATAAGGGTGCAGATTAAAGTATTCATCCCTGAAAACGTCAAATTCATTGTTTTCGAGTGATTGTATTAGATCGTCTTCATTTAATTCTGTTTCTCTTTCGCGTTCCTGTTCAGCCATTTAATCCACACTCCTTTCATTTTGTTTATGCAGCCCTTCAGTGATATTTTATCCTGTTTGGTGGTACACTGAGAAATAATACGACAGAACTGCTAAAAAGCACACTTAATATAAATATCGCTTTTTGAGGGAAAAATCAATGGTTCATACCAATTAGGAGGCTGTTATGAAAATTGATATCATTGGTGATATACACGGTTGTCATCAAGAATGGGTTGCGCTAACGAAAAAGCTTGGTTACTCCTGGAAAACCGGACTGCCTATTCACCCCGGCGGCAGACAGCTTGCTTTTGTCGGAGACCTGACAGACAGAGGACCTGATTCTGTACAGGTGATCAAAGATGTTTTCGGTCTGGTGAAAGACCATCATGCTTATTATGTACCCGGGAACCACTGTAATAAGCTTTATCGTTATTTAAAAGGAAATAATGTTAAGCTGATTCACGGACTTGAGACCACTGCAGCAGAATTTGAACGCCTGTCAGAGAAGGAAAGACAGGAAGTAAAGAAACAGTTTTTAATCCTCTATGAAGAGGCACCTCTTTATCACGTTCTTGATCACAAACGTCTGGTCATTGCACATGCAGGAATCAGAGAAGAAGACATCGGGCAGTTCAACAAACGCGTCGCTGTATTTGTCCTATACGGTGATATTACCGGAGAAAAAAATGAAAAAGGCCTGCCTGTCAGAAAAGACTGGGCGAGGCACTATAAAGGGAAGCCATGGATTGTATACGGTCATACACCTGTGCATGAGGCCAGGTTTAAAAACCGTACAGTTAATATTGATACGGGTGCTGTATTTGGAAACAAATTAACTGCAATACGGTATCCTGAGATGGAAATCGTATCGGTCCCTTCTACGATGAATTATAACCCTGAAAAGTTCAGAGACAGCGAACTGGCATGAATGTTAACCATTCATGCCAGTTTTTTTCATACACGCTATCATATCCGCAGGTAAAGGTGATTCAACTTCAATCCAGTCATGCGTGACCGGATGCGGCAGTGAAAGCTTTCTGCAGTGTAGCGCCTGTCTTGAAATGAAATCAAGCTTTCCGCCATAAAGGTCATCACCTGCCAGTGGATGACCCAGCCATGCAGCGTGGACCCTGATCTGATGCGTCCTGCCTGTTTCCAGTGTGAATGAGAGCATTGTATGCCGATCGCCTGCAGCTAATTTCTTATAATGTGTGACTGCCCGCTGACCATCAGGGTCAACCATCCTTGTGATGATACTCCCTGGCTCACGCGAAATCGGCTGATCAATCGTGCCCTCGTCGTTTACAACCGCCCCTTCAGCGATTGCATGATACTCTCTATTCACCAGATTTGATTGCTGCATCTCACTGAGAAGGTGGTGAATATGCGCATACTTTGCAGCCAGAACAACACCTGAAGTATCTTTATCCAGCCTTGTTGCAATATGAATACCAGCTGCAATCTCCTTTTTATCAAAGTATCCTGCAAGCGCATTTGCAAGTGAACCGGTCTGTGCATCTCTTGAAGGGATTGTATTCATGCCAGCCGGCTTATGAACTGCAAGCAGCCAGTTGTCTTCATACAATACTTCAAGACCAAGATCCTCAGAGATCAGCGAGTCACTTCTTGTTTCAGGAGGAAAATAAACTCTTATTCGGTCCCCTGTATGGCACTCTCTTCTGACCGTTACTTCTTCATGATTCAGATAAAGTCCGCCACCACCATACTTTATCGCTGTCAGCCCTCTTTTAGAGATCCCCTTCAATCCGACGAACTCACGAAGCAGAAGCCCATGTTCTTCTGAAGTGACGTTCCATTCCATTTTCAAGCGTTTATCCATCGATAAATGAGTCATGTACTCTTTTCCAAAATGGGAACGGCCTGAACCTTGCAAATCTGATTTTCTCGTCAGCCACACGGTACTGAATGGATTTTACATCTTTATGAACCAGGGTTAAATGGTCAATGGTAATCATAAAATCTGAACGGTTCACAGGCTTTAACATACATGTGTGATGTGCAGGCATAATGAGCGGTGATCCCACTGTCCTGAACACTCTGTTGTTAATTGAAGCCATTTCCGCTAATTGGATTGATGGGAGTGAAGGGTGAATGATTGCTCCCCCAAGGGCTTTATTATAGGCAGTAGATCCTGATGGGGTTGACAGACATAATCCGTCTCCCCTGAACACTTCAAAGTGCTGTCCTCTAATTTCCACATCCATTACCAGAGTGCCATCTACACTTTTAACAGTTGATTCATTCAATGCTAAATAGCGGGTTTCACGTCCTCCGTTTTTATAACGGATAATTGCTTCCATCAATGGATATTCAATAATCTGATAGGGTGTTTTAGCAATGGCAATCACAAGTTTTTCAATTTCATCAGGTACCCAGTCAGCATAAAAACCGAGGTGACCAGTATGTACGCCGACAAACGCCGTTTTTGATAAGCGGGAGCTGTATCTGTGGAAAGCATAAAGTAAAGTTCCGTCCCCACCGACCGAGATGACAATCTCAGGTTCTTTTTCATCATATTCAAGATTAAAATCTTTTAAGTATGTGCGCATTTTATGCATAAGTGCGTTTGATTTTGCGTCACCTTTTGATGTAATAGCAAATTTCATCGTGTCCCTCCTCTATTCGTTTTTTCGGTTACCCTTATCCGGATTTCCTTTTTCCTTCTTTTTCTGAAAGAAGGCCTGCGCTTCCTGAATTTCCTCCCTGATCTCAGACATTTCCTCATCAAGTCTGAAGGCTGCTTCTGCAGCGCGTTGCAGCCTGTTTTGGATATCCTCCGGGAACTGACCCTGATATTTATAATTTAGTGAATGTTCAATTGTCGCCCAGAAATTCATTGCAAGCGTCCTGATCTGAATCTCAGCAAGAATTTTCCGTTCTCCATTAATCGTTTGCACAGGGTATTCAATCACTACGTGGTAGGATCTGTATCCGCTTGATTTCTTATGAGAGATATAATCCTTTTCTTCAACGATGATAAAATCTTTACGCTGTCTCAAAAGTTTAACCACTTTTTCAATATCATCTACAAACTGGCACATCATTCTGACCCCTGCAATGTCCTGTATCTGATAAGCTAGCTGATTGAACTGACGCTCAGAAATCTCTTTTTCCCTTGCTTTATCCAAAATGCTTGCAATGGGCTTTACCCTTCCTGTAACAAATTCAATCGGGGAATGAGTCTGTTCAAGTTGAAATTGTGTACGCATACCTTTTAATTTGATTTTCAATTCATCTACAGCCTGTTTATAAGGCTCCAGAAATGTTTCCCATTTCATCAGCATCACCCCGTCAGTTTGTCTAACTCAGGTTTATCTAGTCCATTCGTTGCCTTTACATTTTATCACAGAGCCCTGCCGCTTTCACCTTTCCATTGAAGTTTCAGCTCAAACACTCCATAATATGAGTATTAACGAAAAGGGGCGCTAACCGTGCAGGAGCTAGAGATAGAATTTAAGAATTTGCTTACAAAAAGTGAATACAAAAAGCTTTACCAGGACTTTGAGATGGATCAGCCAATGCAGCAGGTTAACCATTACTTTGACACACCACTTTTTCATCTGAAAGACGCTCATTCCGCTTTGCGTATAAGAGAAAAAGGCGGAAAGCTTACTTTAACGCTAAAGCAGCCGGTGGAAGAAGGGATATTGGAAACGCATCAGACTCTTACACGACTGGACGTTGAAGATATGCTTTCAGGCGGTGGACTGATTGGTGGAGAAATCGCTGATATGATGGAGCTGATGAATATTTCAACTCAGGATATCGTTCACTTCGGTTCACTTGAAACGAATCGGACTGAGAAAACATACAAAGGCGGACTATTGGTGCTTGATCACAGTTCTTACCTTGGTCATGAGGATTATGAACTTGAATACGAAGTTTCCTCCCACCAAGAAGGAAAAGAAAATTTCCTCTCACTACTTACGTCCTACAAAATTCCTGTCAGAGAAACCGATAATAAGATTAAACGGTTCTATAAAGCCCGCTTCATGCAAAATCGTGAAGGAGGAAAATGATGAATATCAACTCAGTAAATAAGCTGATGGAAATGCAGGCAATGCGTACATTAGGATCAGCTAATCCTGAAAGCAGCAACATGGATTTCTTTCAGCTGATGCAGCAAAGCTTGCAGGCAAATCCTAACCAGCTTGGCTCTGTCGCAAGTCTTGTGGAACAGCACAAGCTCCAAAACGCTATGAACATGCAGCGACCTGTCATCCAGTCACCGCTGGAATCAACAGCACAAACATTTGAGAAAAAAACCAATCAAGCTGAACCGCTTGACCGGATCATCAGTCAGGCTGCTGCAAAGTATCAGGTTTCTGAAAAACTGGTCAGATCCGTTATTCAGCACGAATCTAACTATAACCCTGATGCAGTCAGTCATGCCGGCGCTTCAGGACTAATGCAGCTGATGCCGGGCACAGCGAAGTGGCTTGGTGTTCAAGATATCTTTGACCCTTCTGAGAATGTAAATGCAGGTGTAAAGTATCTGCGGGATATGCTGAATAAGTATAATCAGGACCCGAAGCTTGCACTTGCAGCGTATAATGCAGGACCTGGTAATGTAGATAAGTACAATGGTATTCCCCCATTTAAAGAAACAACCAACTATGTGCGAAAAGTAATGGATACTTATATGAGCTGAAACGTCTGCCTGCAGGCGTTTTTTTATACGCAAGCGAAGTATTTGAGAAAAGAAAGGGTGGTTGCTACAATAGTTATACATTCGAACTACGGGCGTAAAGGGGTTTTTTTATGACTGAACAGAATAGAACACCATATGAGTATATTGGTGAAGCTAAACTAACTGAACTCATTAACGCTTTTTATACCAGAGTTGGCAATCACCCTGAATTACAATCGATCTTCCCGGATAACCTGACTGAAACTGCCAGAAAGCAAAAGCAGTTTTTAACGCAGTATCTTGGAGGACCACAGCTTTATACAGAAGAACATGGTCATCCGATGTTAAGAGCGAGACATCTGCCTCATGAAATTACACCCTCACGCGCTGATGCATGGCTGAGCTGTATGAACGAGGCAATGAACGAAACCGGTGTTGAAGGTGAATTCAGAGATGCATTATATTATCGCCTGACTCTGACGGCAAAGCATATGGTCAACACGCCGGAACATGAAGGTGATCCATTGTGAGTGCAAAGAAATGGACAGATGCCAGCTGGTATAGTCAGGATCAGAAGCCGCTTGAGATTTATCTTTTTATTGATCCACTCAGTGCAGATTGCTGGGCACTTGAGCCTAAAATCAAAAAGTTATTACTGGAATATGAACCATATGTCAGAATCAAGCACATCTTAAGCAGCAGTCTGGATACGCTGAACTGCCAGACTGAAAAAAAGCGCAAAGAAATCGCGAAGTCCTGGAATGAAACGGCTATGAAATCCGGTATGCCATGCGACGGCAGTCAATGGTTAAGTAACCCTGTGAAATCTCCATTTCTTGCATCAATCGCTGTAAAGGCTGCTGAAATGCAGGGTAAAAAAGCAGGAAGCAGATTTTTACGGTCTATCCAGGAACAGCTTTTTGTAGAACAAAAAAATATCTCCGATTATGATGTCCTGCTGCAGTGTGCTGAAAAATCACGTCTGGATCTTGAAGAATTCATTCATGATATGAATTCAGCTACTGCATCAAAAGCATTTCAATGTGACGTAAAAATAGCCAGTGAAATGGAAGTTAATAGTACACCAACTTTAGTTTTCTTTAACGAGAACATTGAAGATGAAGGAATTAAAGTTGATGGGTTATATCCATATGAAATTTATTCTCAGATCGTTGAACAGATGCTCGAGGATACACCGGAGAAAAATCAGCTGCCTTCAATTGAAGAATTTTTAATGAGATTTAAGATTGCAGCTACCATTGAAGTCGCAGAAGTCTATAGTATTTCTGTTAAAGAAGCTGAAAAGAAGCTCAAGAAATTAATGTTTAATAAAAAGGTTGAAAAAGTTGAAGCAGGAAATGGGACGTTTTGGCGTTATATCTTTTGATTTTTCATAGTGAAAAGGCCCTCACAAATGTGAGGGCCTTTTCTTACGAACAAAGGGGATGGGAGAAATTTTTCACGGTCAAACAAAGGGGTATATGTTTGTATGTGATCAATTTCACACCTTTATTTTATCATGTATTTACAAGTGTGACAAGTCAATAGGTTTTAAATTTTAGTGAACTTCATATATTTATTAGCGGGAGGCATTTTTATGAAGTTATTCAGAATGTTGATGCTGATTATGATTATCCCATCAGCTTTTATTTATCATTTGTTTGCTTTAATGGAGATCTATTCTGTTACGTTGTCTTCTGTACTGTTGTTTACCTCGATCACAGTATTTTTATGGACGTTTTATCAGCCCAGGAGATTTAGAAGGTAGCATGTAAAAAAGCTCTGCTTAAGTGGGCTGGTGATTTCCGCTCCAGGGGGAACGCTTTCCGCATGGGTGGACCGTTTTTTGGTCCCATTTGAGCCTCCTCATTGCTGCGCGCCTGCGGGGTCTAACCTGACACGCTTCTCCTGCTGGAGTCGTCCCCCTTAAGCTCCAATCACCAGCTGCGTTAAAGCAATCATTCACTTTAATAAAGCAAATAAAATAATAGAACCCGAAACAAATTTGTTTCGGGCTCTGGTAATCGTTTCACTATGCTTCACTAACATACTATTTTAAAACGAATGATACTGGTTAACCCTTAGTTCATACGGTCAAGGAGGGCTTCCATTTCGTTCAGCTTTTCTTCAAAGACTTTGCAGGCTTCTTCGATTGGTTGAGCAGTTGTCATATCCACTCCGGCTTTTTTCAGTACTTCAATCGGGTAATCAGAACTTCCCGCTTTTAAGAATTCGTTAATATAGTTCTCTACTGCTGGCTGCCCTTCATCAAGAATTTTTTTGCTGAGTGCAGTGGCTGCGCTGTAGCCTGTCGCATACTGGTATACATAATAATTGTAGTAGAAATGAGGAATTCTTGCCCATTCAAGGCCGATTTCCTCATCTACGATCAGCTCGTCACCAAAATACTTTTTATTCAGCTCATAATACTCTTTAGTGAGTGAATCTGCAGTAAGGGCTTCCCCGTCCTGAGCCATCTGATGAATTTTGTGTTCAAACTCAGCAAACATCGTTTGTCTGAATACAGTGCCTCTGAAGCCTTCAAGGAAGTGATTCAGAATATAAAGGCGCTTTTTCTCATCTTCAATCGTTGCAAGTAGGTGATCATTCAGTAATGCTTCATTACATGTAGATGCAACTTCCGCGACAAAAATGGAATACCCGCTGTCATGATATGGCTGATTTGCTCTTGAATAATAGCTGTGTACACTGTGTCCGAATTCATGAGCAAGTGTAAACAGGTTATTTACATTATCCTGCCAGTTCATCAAAATATAAGGGTTTGTTCCAAAGGCACCTGAAGAATAAGCACCACTTCTCTTCCCTTTATTCTCTTCAACATCCACCCATCTGTTCGCAAGTCCTTCTTTAACGACACTCAGGTATTCTTCTCCAAGCGGTTTTAATCCTTCTGTCATCATTTCCTTCGCCTCATCATAAGGGACCTTCATCGCAGCATCTTTTACAAGAGGCGTATACAGATCATACATATGAAGCTCTTCAAGACCTAGCACTTTTTTACGCAGCTTCACATAACGGTGAAGCAGGTGAAGATTCTTGTTGATCGTACCTGTAAGGTTTTCATATACATCTTCAGGAATGCTGTTATTTGATAAAGCAGCATGTCTTGCAGAACGGTATTTTCTGATTCTTGCGTTGAAGTTATCTTTTTTCACCTGTCCGCCAAGTGTTGATGCAAACGTATTGCGGAATTTCCCATACGTTTTGTATACTGCCTTAAATGCATCACGTCTGACACGTTGGTCTCCACTTTCAAGGAAGTTGATAAATCTGCCGTGTGTGACCTCTACTTCTTCCCCATTTTCATCCTTAATCGTAGGGAAAGTAAGGTCTGCATTATTTAAAGTACCAAACGTATTGGCAGATCCATTCAGTACTTCAGAAGCTTCAGCAAGTAAGCCTTCCATTTCAGCTGTCAGGACATGAGGTCGCTGTGCATTTAATACTTCAAGAGAGTGTCTATAAGTTTCAAGTTCAGGCTTTTCCTGAAGAAATTGATGAATTTTTTCTTCTTCAATTGATAAAATCTCAGGAAGCATGAATGCAAAAGCACTGCTGACCTGTGAAACCAGGTTTTTAGCGCGATCATCCATTCCCTGATAAGTTGAATTACCGGTATCCTGATCATGACGCATGTGAGAATATGTATATAGTCTTTCAAGACGTTCCATCACAGCATCCTGGAACTTCAATGCATCATAAAATGTATCAGCACTGTTACTTAAAGTTCCCTGAATTTGATCAGCTTTCTTTGATTCCGCTAATACTTCTTTATATTCACTATGCCAATCCTCGTCTGTTGCAAAAATAGCCTCAAGATTCCAAGTTAACTCTTCTGGCACTTCATTTCTTTCTTTCAATTTCTTTACTGCTTGACTAGACATTTTGCTCCTCCTATCATTTCATTACTCGAACTTTCTTTATTTTCTCTTTTTTTAAAACAAGTTGCAACTATCTTCTATTATATTCCTTTATAATGAGATTTTTCTTCTCATCATGAAACTTTTTTATCATTTCAGAACGGTTATGCGCACAAATTCCGTTCGATTCTAATGGAGTGAGCGTATATCCATTTTGGTGTTTATTAATAAGTTTACACTCGAGAAGCAGTTGGAGCAGCTCTTCTACTGCGACCTCTAAAAAGTCTGAAGGCAATGGTTCCATGTAGCTTCTCGCATTTAATACTCTTTTATGCATCAGCTGCTTCAGTTCTCCTATTAAATGAGTATTATAAAAAACATGACTGCTCCTGATCTTCAGATAAAGATAAAACTGCCATTCCATCGGTGAGCATGAGAAATAGACATTACTTTTCAACAAGACCCCAACCCATGGTGGTGTTTCAAATAGGGAGACAGCATTTTCATATAGTTTTCTCATTAAAGGGTCCCTGACACTTTTACGGTATTTAAAAATATTGATCAGCCATTTCTCGTTCATTTTTAGGTGTGACTCATACATTTTTTCTGTTATTTGATATATAGAGATTGGATATGATGGAAAGCGTATTTCATTTTGTGGGAGTGTTGTATAGCTTGTAGCAAAAAGGGTTTTACTGAGCGGGATAAGGTGATGATAGATCGTGAAGGATTGTTCTTCAAAAGAATAAGTGAGGAGATAATACTGATCGGTTAGATGAGAATATCGGATAAACTGCTGGTGAAAGGAAGACAGCTTAATAATAGAAGCTTTCTGGATGAATTCAGCTGGCAAAATCCAAAATGGAATGACGCCGATTTGCCGGTAATCTGAAGATCTGATCCGCTGCAGTTCAGCTGAAAGCGGTGAGCACTGAAATTCAACTGCAAATTCTGCATGTGACGTTTTGATAGCCAGGTCTGCTCTTCTATTGATTTCATGATACGTTTTTTCAAGTTCCGGATGTAGGGACTGTTGCGTAAACCATTGATATAATGATGTTTTTGCCTGCAGGTGAAAAATAGATTCATTTTCTGAAAATCCGGTGCAGGACGCTTTTGACTGATGGGCAAAATGAGGGATCACTTTTTTTCCGGCCTTAACAAGGACAGTAGTTTTACAAGAGGGACATCTGAGCTGCTGGCTTCGCAGCGCATTGATGCGGGGATTGTTATGTTTTTCCTGATATAACGATACCTGTTCTCCAAGTAATGTTTCTGCAATGAGCATTAGTTTCCTCCTTTATATCATTAAAAAAACTGTACTGCTGCTTAAAAAGGTGAAAGCAGACAGTACAGTTAATTGTTAACCGAAGTGTTCAGTAATCTGGTTAAATACCTGATCCTTCATAATGACTTTCCCGTACTCTTCAAGACGGTGAACAGTCACGTTTGAGTCATTTCCATACTCAGCCAGCAGGCTTGAGATGTTTTCGAAATCATCTTCTTCAAACTGATTTTCAGGGAACTCAATATACATAAAATAATGATTTTCGTAAGAGAAAAGTTTCGTAATTAAGCGCTCTTCATGAGCAAATCTCTTTGAAAGGGCGATGACATCTTCAAAGTCCTGAAAACGCATGACGAGTTTCATTTCCATTTCTTCCTGCTGGTCATCTTCCATATCAAAATGCTGATCAAGATAATCTTCAATCTGGTTGGATATTCCGGCTCCATTTTTATCATCCTGCATAGGCAATTCAAACTTCTGTCCATCCTTTGTCACTTGTGCTTTTGTAACGAGGATTTCAAGACCTTTTTCTAAAGCCTGCACCTGAATCCAAAGCGGACCTTCTACGGTAAAGTCTTCTTCCTGATGAACCTCATCCATCATTTCCCAGAAGAGTTCTTCACTTTTATCACGGTTATACCAGATTTCTTCTCTGTCAAACCCTCTGTCTTCTATATCTCCATAAGAAATATAAAACTTTACAGTATGATCATTAATACGTTCAATTTCCATCTTTCAACTCTCCCTTCCTATGTGTTGGATGAAGGGAATCTCCCCCCTAGTCATAGGTAGTACAATCGGACTCAAAGAATAGGGTGATCTTTCTACTCTTATATTGTATGATAATTCTGCCATAAAGGGAAATTATATGGCGTCTAATTATTTTAAGGATTGTCATTTGAGTGTAGACTATTCCGTCATTTATTTCAAGCAGTGAAGCTTATTGAATTGTAAACTTTATTAAGTGGAAAACGGTGATCATGACCTGCTGAATATGCCCACTTTTTTAACCAGCTGCCGAACAATCTGATAGACCTTACGAAGCGTATCGATCCATTCCTCAAATAACTGCAGGCATGTTTTAGAACTGATCAACTTAAGGATTTGTTCACTTATACAAAAAGACTTGTCCTATCGCTAAAATGGGACAAGTCTTCGCTATTTGATATTACTAAAATTAATTTACCATTTTTTGCGCTTCAAGAAGCTGGAATGTACGTACTTTTCTCGGCAGGAATCTACGGATTTCATCTTCATTGTAACCTACCTGAAGACGCTTTTCATCCATGATAATTGGACGTCTCAATAGTCCCGGGTTTTCCTGAATCAATTCGAATAGATCCTGCAGCGGCAGTGATTCTAAATCAACATTCAGTTTTTGAAAGATTTTAGATCTTGTAGAAATGATCTCATCTGTTCCATCTTCAGTCATTCGAAGCACTTCTTTGATTTCCTCAATACTTAACGGTTCAGAGAAGATGTTTCTTTCTGTATATGGAATCTCATGTTCTTCCAACCAGGCTTTTGCTTTCCTGCATGATGTACAGCTAGGTGAAGTGAACAAAGTTACCATGAACCATTCACACTCCCTCAATTTAAAAAGTTTTATACTTCAATATCTTCTACGATCAGTTCCTAGATTAAAATCGTTTTAAAAAGATATCTTAAATTCATTATACACAAATAAGTTTGTTTTGAATAGGCTCTTAACGAAATTGTCATATAAATGAGAAGAAGCCTTATCTAATTCAACCTTAATGTAGTTATTCCCGATTATAGTATAGTTAAACATTAATGAAACAATTTGTTCTATTCATTCTCATTTATAATAATTTAATTGAAAATATTATATTTCTTTTAATACGTCTTCTGCATTTTCACGATCTTTTTTAAGTACTTTTTCTACAGGTTCATACTCATCACCATAAAAGGTTTTGTCTTTATACGTGTGAATATCCTCATATGTTTTTTTCATCGCTTCGTAAATAACTTCTTCACTTTCATCACCAGGTGCCCAATATAGAATTTCCATTGAATTAATCTCATTTGTAGCTAAAGATCTGCGATTGTAACCGATAGAAGTTGCATGTTGAAATCCGGCTCTCTTATAAAAACGGAGACGCTTTTCAGTATCGGTATCTTCATAATCAACCGGTTCAACTTCCAGTATAATCGGTTTATTTTTATCTTTTAATTTCTGGATCAGTTTTCCGCCCAGACCTTCCCCTCTGGCACTGCTGGAAACAAAAAGGTAATCGATAAATAGAAAGTCTTTTGTTTCAACATACATCAGCACATGCTTTGGACCTTCATCTTTATGGTAAATGTCGCTTCTTTCTTTTAGAAGCGTTTCCATATGTTCGCGGGATTTCATTTCTTCAACCGGAAAATAGTCGCGCAGTTTTTCATACCAGTGCATAGTAGATCCCCTTTCAGCTTTCGAAGTTATTAGTTGAGTAGTGATGAGGTTATAGTGAGGGTGTGTCTAACCTTTATACTATTCCCTTTATATTCATTTTAAAACCTGTTCATTTGTATTTATTTCGCAACAGCTTATCCTCCCACAGACGCAATATAAAAAGCCGGCACAAAAAAAGGTGCCGGCTTCTGTGATGATCGTCTCTGTTGTTTATGGCAAATAGTCTACTCCACCTGTGTAAGTATTTCCTGCATTCCATAGAAGGAACTCATTAATGTCATTATCATAAAGCGCATCGATTTGCGCTTTCACTTCATTTGGCCCATATACAAGGTAGTTTCCTGCTCCTAAGTAAGAAGCAGTGAAATCCTGAATCCATGGTCTTGAAGTTGGCGGGTCCTCAAGTTCGCTTAGTTTTGCATTTTCTACTTTTGCATATTCTGAAATTAAGTTATACGGTTCAAGATCCGGTTTATCAATCCCAAAATACGAGGTCCAGTGACTTGGATAGATCATTGAAGAGATGACGTCAACATGCTCTGAGATACGGTTAAAGTTCTGACCAATACCAGGTGCTTCAGGCAGCGTCGCCGAGTAACCAAAAATATCAACTGATACATCTACATCATATGGCTCCAGCTGGCTGGAAGCGTATTCAACGAAATCAGTTACAGCGTCAACTCTTTCATTTGTATCTTCACTGCCATCATCTGTATAATCGCCTGTCCCATATTCAAGGACATCATCACGGGTTTCAAAGCCTTCCGGAAATCTTACATAATCAAACTGAATTTCTTTAAAGCCCATTTTAGCAGCTTCAATTGCGATTTCTACGTTATAGTCCCAGACTTCTTTCATAAACGGGTTAACAAAAGACTCATTGCGCCCATTTGCCCATACCTGACCGTTTTCCTGGAAAGATAATTCAGGTCTCTTTTCAGCAAGAACAGAGTCCTTAAAAACTACAACTCGTGCAATTGGATAAACTTCATGTTTTTCAAGCGTTTCAAGCATTTCACGCATATCTTTTATGTATGGTTGTCCAATATCGTAAAATGGTGATTCCTCATCAGGTACATATGTCAAATATCCGTGATCTTCTTTTACGTCAATCACCATTGAATTCAGGTCTGTCGTATCCATCAGGTCAAGAAGCGTTTCAAACCTTGCTCCACCTGCAGAGTGTCCTGTCACATAAATTCCTCTGACAGCATCCGGATATTTGAATGATAATCCTGAGTCATAAACAAATCTTGGCATTGATTCCGGTAAACCTTTTTGCAGTTCAATAAATTCTCTGATTTGATGTTCTTCATGTTGTGCTTCTGCATTTGCATCAGTGCTGAAAACTGTAAAAGCTAAAATTGCAGCGCTTGCAGAAGTTGCGATGTATTTCAATGACACGTTTTACCTCTCCTACCCACTCATTTTTATGTACCTATTAATTCTAACAAGTAATATTAGTAAAAGAAACGTCAGATTGAATTATTTTGTTAATAATTTCTGAAATCATTAATATTTACTAACTGCATTTAATTTTAACTGCTTTTAAATATTGATTGATTCCTTTTCACCAACTAGCTTATAATAACAGTATCAAATTTATAAGAAGGCTTTGATAAAGAGTAGTAGCTGTTGTAGTGTTTAACAGAGAGTCTGCGGTTGGTGCAAGCAGAAAAACACATTCAGTGAATGGACTTTGGAGCCCCTGTAGTGAAACAAGTAGTTACAGGCGTTTCGCTCTGCGTTATGAGCTTAAAGTGGCAGTATAACTGCAATAAGGGTGGCACCGCGGAAAATCCGTCCCTTCCTATTAACTCGTTTAATAGGAAGGGACGGATTTTTTGTATTGCCGCACAAATTTAGAGGAGGAAATATTAATGAAGACAATTTTTTCAGGTATTCAGCCCAGTGGCACGATTACATTGGGGAATTATATAGGTGCAATGAGGCAGTTTGTGGACCTGCAGGAGGATTATAATTGTTACTTCTGCGTAGTTGATCAGCATGCGATTACAATGCCACAGGACCGTCTTGAATTAAGAAAGAACATCAGAAGTCTTGCTGCAATGTATATTGCTGTAGGACTTGATCCGGAGAAAGTCACTCTATTCATCCAGTCAGAAGTACCGGCTCATGCTCAGGCGGGATGGATGTTACAATGTGTTTCTTATATTGGCGAACTGGAAAGAATGACTCAGTTTAAAGATAAATCGTCCGGTAAAGATGGCGTTTCAGCCGGTTTATTAACATACCCGCCTTTGATGGCTGCAGATATTCTACTTTATAAAACGGATCTAGTACCTGTGGGTGAAGATCAGAAGCAGCATCTAGAGCTGACAAGAGATCTTGCTGAGCGTTTTAACAGAAAATACAATGACATTTTCATAATTCCGGAAGTAAGAATTCCTAAAACAGGGGCCAGAATCATGTCTCTTCAGGACCCAACGAAGAAAATGAGTAAATCTGATGCGAACAAAAAAGGCTTTATTTCTATGCTGGATGAACCGTCACAGATTATCAAAAAAATTAAAAGTGCAGTAACCGACTCAGAGGGAATTGTGAAATACGATAAAGAAAATAAACCAGGTATATCTAACCTCATTTCTATTTACTCTATACTGACTGGTAAAGCAATTGAAGAAATTGAAGAAGCCTATGCAGGTAAAGGCTACGGTGATTTCAAAGCTGAACTCGCTGAAGTCGTTGCAGCACATATCAAGCCGATTCAGGATCGTTATTATGAGCTGATGGAATCGGATGAACTGGACAATATTCTTGATATGGGAGCAGAAAAAGCAAACTTTGCTGCAGACAAGATGGTCAGGAAAATGGAAACTGCGATGGGACTTGGCAGAAAACGCAAGAAGAAATAAACGATTCCCTTAAACCCGGCCTTTGCCGGGTTTTTTTATTGTGGATAAATGAATTAACAACGCTCCTGCAGGAATACCATAAGTCTCAGTGTGGCTGAACAAATATGTTATGTATTCAATTGCGGAATTCCCTGAAGGAATCAAATTTAAAAAAATCATACTGTGAATGAAGCTGGTACTCATAAGCGTAAACCCTGCTATGTAGATGATTAATCTGAACATATTAACACCCCGTATAAGCTTATGCAGGAAGCAATAGAACATTTCCCGGGAAATGAAAAAAGCCCCTCAAGATAGAGGAGCTTTTACAATTAACGGTTCGACTTAGGATTAAATGCATCCTTCAGTCCTTCACCGATAAAGTTGATAGATAGAATTGTCACCGTCAGAATAATTGCCGGCGGCATCCAGATCCATGGTTTATTTGCAAGTACGTCTGATTCCTGTGAAGCAGAAAGCATATTGCCCCAGCTAGGAATTGTTGCAGGTACACCGAAGCCTAAGTAACTCAGGCCGGACTCTGCCACAATCAGTGTTGCAAATAAAATCGTTGACTGAACGATAATTGTTGATAATACGTTAGGAAGTAAATGTTTAATGATTACCTTAGACGGTTTACATCCAATTGACACTGCTGCCAGAATATATTCGTTTTCCTTCTCAGCAAGAATTTTACTTCTTACGATACGGGCCACGCCTCCCCAGCTAAGTATACTAATAACAACGATCAAAATTGTCAGACCGTCTACATAACCACGCAGGATTGCGCCAAGCACGATTACGAATACAAGGAATGGGAAGTTAAGAACGAAATCAGTAAATCGCATTAACGCTGAATCTACCATTCCTCCGTAAAATCCAGCAATTGAACCGACAATTGTCCCGAACAAAACAACCAGTAATGTACATGACATACCAACGATCAGGGATACGCGTCCACCGTAAAGCAAGCGTGTAAATACATCACGCCCGGACTTATCAGTACCAAGCCAGTGCTCAGTGCTTGGCTCTAAAGTCATTTGCATAATATTAACCTTTGAAATATCAGCTGTTGTGATATAAGGCGCTAAAAATGAAACAATAATTACTGTCAACAGGAAAAAACTGCTTGTCATTGCAAGTTTGTTCCTTAAAAACTTACGTCTGGCGATTGCCCAAGGAGACATATTAATGGTTTTTTCCTGTGACTTGTTTGGATCTGCTGTTACATTGACCATTGAATAATTCCTCCTTTATCAATCCAGACGGATTCTTGGATCAACCACACCATACAAAATATCAGCAATCAGATTCCCTATTAATGTTAAAGCTGAAAGCATCATTGTAATAACCATCAATGTTGGATAGTCACGATTTGTTACTGAGTTAAGGAACAGTTGTCCAATACCCGGGTAAGTGAAAATCGTTTCTGTAATTATAGCGCCACTGATGAGTGTTGCAATATCAAAGCCAAGAAATGTAATTAGCGGGATAATCGAGTTACGCATGATATGAACATTATAAATCTTCGATGTTGGTGTTCCCTTTGCACGTGCTGTACGTACAAAATCTTTTCTGCTGTTTTCAATAATGTCATTTCGTAAAAACTGCGTATAACTTGCAGTCGCTAATGCTCCTAAAACAATTGCCGGCATGATTACGTGATGAAGACGGCTTAACCAGTAATCAAAAGTTCCCGGCTGCAGGGTTGGATCTACTGAGCCTGTGTAAGGAATCCAGCCGAGGTTAAAGGAGAAGAAATAAATAGCAAATACTGCAGCAATAAACGATGGTATCGCGAGTCCGAGATAGTTCAGACCGCCGATCAGATTATCACCAAATGTATAAGGTTTTCTTCCTGCATATATCCCCATTGCAAAGGCTAAAATATACGTAATTACAAGTGATGAAACACCTAAGAATATCGTGTTAGGAAGTCTTTCTGCTACTAAGTCGGCTACAGGTACTTTATATCGTGTTGATTTTCCAAAATCACCTTCTAAAAATCCGCCAACCCATCTGAAATACTGAACGACAATCGGGTCATTATAACCGAGTCTTTCACGCATTTCTTCTATGTACTCAGGGTCTGTGTTTGTCGGATCAATCTCCCCGCTTAGCGAATCTCCTGGCATTGCTTTCGCCAGGAGAAACACTACGAAGGAGATAAGGAGAAGCATTGGAATCATGCCGAGAATACGGCGAATTATATACTTTAACATAGATACTCTCCTTATCAAGCTTTACTGCAAATTATTATTGAGCGATAGACCACTCGTGTGGGCTGTTTTGTCCAGAAACGTCATATTCAACGTTCTGTACGCGATCGCTAAGTGCAACAATTTCCTGAAGTTCAGCGATGAAAATCATCGGTACATCTTCAGCAACCATTTGCTGCCATTGTACATAAAGGTCTTTACGAGCTTGCTGATCATCTCCAACAACTTCAATATCTAGAGCATCAGCAAGAAGCTTATCAGACTCTTCATTTTTGTAACGTGGGTAATTCCAAAGCTGGTCAGATCCCCAAAGTGCAGTTGGATCCGGGTCAGCGCCAGTTCCCCAGCCACCGAAGAATGTTTCAATCGATTCAGCATCTTTTTCGATGTCATCATAATAAAGGTTAACTTCTGACATTTCTAGTTCTGTCTTGATTCCAACAGCTTCCCAGAATTGAACGATTGCCTGAGCACGCGT
This sequence comes from Jeotgalibacillus sp. JSM ZJ347, assembly GCF_044383825.1. NCBI lineage: Bacteria > Bacillati > Bacillota > Bacilli > Caryophanales > Caryophanaceae > Jeotgalibacillus > Jeotgalibacillus sp. JSM ZJ347. The sequence goes on from NZ_JBISEN010000001.1 coordinate 1,034,779, forward strand.
TTCAAATGTCGGGTTACCTGTATCGTAGTGAGAGAACTTAGCAGTAAATTCTTCTCCATTTGGATCTTCAACAAATCCGTCGCCGTTTGTATCTTCGTATCCAGCTTCAGCAAGAAGTTCTTTTGCTTTTTCAGGATCATATTCATAAGTTGCAAGTTCTGATGGGTCTGCAGCGATCCAGTGGTTTGATGGAACCGGACCGTTTACAGGTGAACCATAACCGAAGAAGAATGCATCGATCCAAGATTCACGGTCAATTGCGTGTGCCATAGCTTTACGCAGATTTACATCAGCATACTTATCTTTGTCTTCAACAATTTCATTTGTTTCAGGATTGAATGTTCCAAGCTTAAATCCAATGTAGTAATAAGAAAGACCTGGGTATGTTACTACTTCAACATTATCAAGTTCTTCTACTTCTGCAGCGTTTACCGGCTGCAGTGACATCATGTCGATATCGCCATTTCCGAGTGCACCTACTGTAGTTGTGTTATCAATAACCTGAACGTTGATTCCGTCAAGCATTGGCTCACCTTTCCAGTAGTCTTCAAACTTCGTCATGATTACAGCCTCACCAGGAGTGATGCTGTCAACTTTAAATGGTCCAAGACCAACTGGCTTCGTACGAACCTGCTCAGAAGCTGACATTTCAGCTACAGGAATTCCTTCGAATTGCGCCTTGCTCATTGGGTAAGTCCAAAGGTTAACAAGGTTGTTAACACGTGCCTGATCGAAAGTAATTTCGATTGTGTAATCATCAATTACGTTAATACCTGAAATGCTGTCTGCTTCACCATCACGGAATGCAGGAGCACCTTCGATTGTCTGAACGTTAGCATAACGAGGACCATCATAGTCAGGGTGTGCAATTGTTTCTAGTGCGAATACCCAGTCATTTACTGTAAGTTCAACACCATCGTGCCACATTACACCCTGCTCGAATGTGAATGTGAAAGTTTTGTTATCTTCTGTTTCCCAGCTAGCGATGTTTGGCTGTGGTGCTAGGTTTTCGTCAAATTCGATCAGGTTCTCATCGAATAGACCAAGAATATCAGCATCAGTTACGATACCGTAGAATGCCCAGTTGAATAGGCCTTCCGGTGGAGAGTCTACACCATATGTAAGCGTTCCTCCAGGTTGTGCTTCACCTGTTGCTTCTTCTTCAGTACCTTCTTCTTCTGAACCTTCTTCAGCTGTTTCTGATTCGTTTTCTGCCGGCTCGCTTGAACCCTCATCTGAACTACATGCTGCTAAAAATGCAGATAGTACTAGAAGTAGAGTAAGCATCAGCAATAGCGACTTCTTTTTCATTTTGTTCCCCCCAAATTGGTTTAAAGTTTTAGTAAAGAATACAAGCTACTTGATGACCAGGTTTCACCTCCTTTAAAGTAGGCTTAATTTCAGCACACTCCGCTTTTGCCATTGGACAGCGCGTATGGAACGGGCAGCCTGATGGCGGATTTGCAGGAGATGGCACATCACCCTGTAATACGATACGTTCTTTACGTTTCTTAGGATCTGTTTCCGGAATTGCTGAAATCAGCGCCTGAGTATATGGATGAAGCGGTTCTGCATAAAGACTCTTGTTATCAGCCACTTCTACCATATTGCCAAGATACATAACCCCGATTCTGTCACTCATATGTTTAACAACACTAAGGTCATGGGCAATAAATAAGTAAGTAAGGTCGAATTCATCCTGAAGTTCTTTCAGCAGATTCAATACCTGAGATTGAACAGATACGTCAAGTGCTGATACAGGCTCATCGGCTACAATCAGCTTTGGCTTCAGCGCCAGTGCTCTTGCAATCCCAATACGCTGTCTCTGACCACCTGAGAATTCGTGTGCATATTTGTCATATGCTTCAGGTGGAAGACCAACACGTCTAAGCAGTTCAATTACTTCTGACTTCAATTCTTTCTTGCTGACTTTGCGATAGTTCCGAATCGGCTCAGAAACAATGTCTCCAACACTTTGTGTGGGATTCAGCGATGCATAAGGATCCTGGAACACCATCTGAAAATCCTGTCTTGCTTTTCTCAGAACATTTCCTTTGATTTTTGTAATGTCTTTTCCATCAAAAATAATTTTGCCGGATGTTGGTGTCAACAGTCTCAAAATTGTACGGCCAGTTGTAGATTTACCGCAGCCGGATTCTCCAACGAGACCCATTGTTTCACCTTTTTTGATTTGGATATTAATATCATCAACAGCTTTAACATTTCCGATTGTTCTTTTCAGAAACCCGCCTTTGATTGGATAGTAAGTTTTCAGGTTTTGAATATCGAGCAATACTTCTTTTTCAGTTTTAGGCGGCTGAGCGGCTGTCTCACGCGTTTCTGTCATATTCATCTTTCACCCACCCCTTCAGGCTGTTTGCTGTTCTCATATAAAATGCAGGCTACTTCATGATCCGGCTCATCTTCAGCCAGCAGAGGTGTAATCTTTGTACACTCCGGCATTGCTTTTGGACATCTGTTAGCAAATCTGCATCCTGACTGAGGCATCTTTTGAATAGATGGTACTAGGCCATCGATCGTCGCCAGCGTTTCTACATCTTCATCCATTTTCGGAATTGCATTCATCAGTAACTGTGTATATGGATGTTTAGGATTTTCAAACAATTCAATTACATCTGTCCGTTCTACAATTTTTCCAGCGTACATAACAATGACCTCGTCACAGATTTCCGAGACGACGCCCAGGTCATGCGTAATCATAATAATGGCCATGTCGTTTACTTCCTGAATATCCTTAAGCAGCTCAAGAATCTGAGCCTGTACTGTTACATCTAGTGCTGTTGTCGGCTCATCTGCAATTAGCAGTTTCGGCTGACAGGCAATCGCCATTGCAATCATGACACGCTGTCTCATACCACCCGAGAGCTGGTGAGGATATTCTTCAACAATACTTTCAGGTCTTGGGATTCCTACGCTTTTAAGTAGGGCAACACTTTTCTTTCTCGCTTCTTTTTTATCAATCTTTTCATGATTGAGAAGCACTTCTTCTATTTGATATCCGATTGTAAATACCGGATTAAGTGCAGTCATTGGTTCCTGGAAAATCATCGAGATATCTTTACCGCGAATTTTGTTCATTTCACGCTCTGATAGATTTTCAATGTTTCTGCCTTCGAATTTAATTTCTCCCCCTCTAATCTTACCGATTCCCTGAGGAAGAAGCTGCATAACGGACAGTGACATTACACTTTTACCACAGCCGGATTCTCCGACTATTCCGACAATTCTTCTTCTGTCGACTTTCAAAGAAACTTTTTCCACAGCGTTGTAATAGTCTTTGCCTATTTTAAACCCTGTTTGGAGTTCTTTGATTTCCAAAAGTGGTGTCTCATTCTGTCCTGCCGTTTTTCTAACCATTTGAACACCTCTAATATTTCTTATTTTCAATCAATTTATATTATTTGTATAAAATACTATTACAGATAGATTACAATTTCAACTTGTTTTTTCTAAATCTATGCAATTACCCCCCTATAGCATCCTATGATCGTTGATTTTAAAGGGTTTTGTCGAAATAAAAAAATTTTAAAAATATTTTCAGACTCGAATAATGGGCGTAATATTTACAATACTTTATTATTAATAATAGTTTAATAGGTATAATGAATTATATTACAATAGGATGCATGAATATTCATTCATATACATAATAAAAAGCAGGGCTGCGTTTCGCAAACCCTGCCTTGGTATATTAATTTTATTGATAAGATTTGAATACGATTGTTGCGTTATGACCACCAAATCCCAGGGAATTACTGACTGCAGCCTGTATTTCCTGCTTACGAGCCTCGTTAGGTACATAGTCCAGATCACACTCAGGATCTGCTTCTTCAAGATTAATCGTCGGAGGAAGAATACTGTTTTTAAGTGCAAGAACAGTGAATATTGCTTCCACTCCACCAGCTGCGCCAAGAAGATGACCCGTCATGGATTTAGTTGAACTGACTGCGAGTTTATAAGCATGTTCCCCGAATACTTCCTTAATTGCCATTGTTTCATATTTGTCGTTGTACGGTGTACTTGTACCGTGTGCATTGATATATCCGATTTCTTCAGGTTTCACTCCTGCATCTTCAAGTGACTGCCTCATAGCGCGTACGCCGCCCTCACCGCCTGGGGCTGGTGCTGTAATGTGATAAGCGTCACCTGTAGAACCATAGCCGGTAATTTCAGCATAAATCTTCGCTCCTCTTGCAAGTGCATGTTCAAGTTCTTCAAGTACCAGAACCCCTGCACCCTCTCCCATGACAAAGCCATCACGGTTTTTATCAAAGGGGCGGCTGGCTTTTGTTACATCATCATTAAGTGTTAAGGCCGTGTTAGCGACAAACCCTGCCATCGCCATTTGAGAGATTGGTGCTTCTGAACCGCCTGTGATCATTGCATCAGCATCTCCCCGTTGAATGACTTTGAAAGCATCACCAATCGAGTTTGTACCGCTCGCACAAGCTGTGACTGTACATGAATTCATACCTTTTGCACCAAGATCGATGGATACCTGACCGGCTGCCATATCAGGTATCATCATTGGCACGAAGAACGGGCTAACACGTTTGTATCCACGCTTTTGAAACGTTTCAAACTGTTTCTCGAACGTTTCCATTCCGCCAATCCCACTTCCGATCCACACGCCGACCCTTTCAGCATTTGAAGCAATATCGAGTGAAGAATCTTTTACTGCTTCACGAGATGCAACGATTGCATATTGAGTAAAACGGTCCATCTTACGTGCTTCTTTTCTTTCTATATAATCTTCAATATTAAAATCCTTTAATTCAGCTACTGCTTTTGCAGGAAAATCTTCCTGGTTCAGTCGTGTTAATTCTCCAACCCCTGATTTCCCATCCACGATATTCTTCCATGTCGTTTCTACATCATTTCCTAATGGCGAAACCATTCCGAGACCGGTAACTACTACGCGTCTTTTAGTCATTATTGTCATCTCCTGTTTAATTTAGATCTGTTTGTCCGATTATTTACCCCAGCGCATTGCAATTGCGCCCCATGTCAGGCCGCCACCGAATCCGACCATTACAAGGAGGTCGCCGTCTTTGATTCTGCCGGTTTCGAGATCTTCTATTAAAGAGATCGGAATAGAAGCTGCTGAGGTATTGCCATATTTATTTACAGTCATAGACATCTTTTCAATTGGTAATTCAAGTCTTTGTCTTGATGCTTCCATAATTCTGATGTTTGCCTGATGCGGGATCAGATAATCAACATCTTCTTTTGTCAGTCCTGCCTTCTCAAGCACATTGATACTGGACTCACCCATTTGACGTACCGCAAATTTAAACACTTCACGGCCGTTCATATAGATTCCTTCTTCAGCCTGATATAGGTGCTTACCACCTGAACCATCCGAACCCAGTTCAAATGACAAGATTCCTTTTGATTCTTCAACCGGACCTAATACCATTGCCCCTGCGCCGTCTCCGAATAGCACAGCTGTATTACGGTCATCCCAGTTCGTAATCTTACTTAATTTTTCTACACCAACTACAAGGACCTGCTGATAACCGGCATTTTCAATAAACTGTTTTGCCGTTACCATTCCATACATAAATCCTGCACATGCTGCTGATAAATCCATGGCTGAAGCTTTGGTTGCACCGAGTCTTTCCTGCAAAATCGTTGCAACTGAAGGAAATGGTCTGTCAGGTGTTACTGTAGCGACAAGAATCATATCCAGATCTTCTGCCTTTGTACCGGCGTTTTCAATTGCCTTTAATGCTGCCTCGTAAGCCATATCTGATGTATCTACATCATCTCCGGCGATCCGGCGCTCTTCGATTCCTGTCCGGGTGCGAATCCATTCGTCTGATGTGTCCATCTGTTTTTCCAAGTCAAGATTTGTTACGACCTTTTCCGGTAAGTAACGCCCTACCCCTAAAGCACCTGCACGCATATATCTTCCTTCTTTCTGATTTTTTATCAATCGATATGATCATATATTATGAGTTGGTACTAATAATATATGATAATTAATTTGTTTTCAACTGAAGGATATATTATGGGTTATATATATTGGCTGATGATTTCCGCTTCAGGGGGACTTCGCGGCCGGGCGGTGAGCCATGAGGTTTCGCCGTGATCGTCTCACCTGTCCCTTCCTGCCACAGGAGTCGCCCCCTTACGCTTCAATCACCATCTGTGCAATTACATTAATTTCAATATATAAAAGAAGATGCAAACAAAAAAACTGTGATGCATTCAACAAATTAATATTAATCACTAAGTGCAGCGGAGCGGAAGGCGGCGACTCCGGGACGATAAGAGGGAAGCTGAGCCCCCGCAGCCGGAGGAGAGGAGGCTCAGCAACCTCCGTCCGGAAAGCGTCCGCCTGAAGCGCACCGGAACGATTAAAAAGGCTGAGACATTATTATTATTGTCCCAGCCTCACTTTGTTGAGTTTTTTATAAAATTACTTTTCCGCGTCTGCTTTCCCCAGATCGTAAGCGTCGTTCATTGCTTTTGCGAAGATTGCCATGAATGGCTGGAGTGATTCTACTGAGACTTCGATGCCTGCCTCGTCCATTTTCGCTTTTGCTTCCGGTAGGTATTTCATTGCAATCTGCATAAATTCCATTGTTTTGTCGTCTGCCATTTGTATCTCTCCTCTATATTCCATCATTACTTACCTATCATAACTGAATTTCATGATGAATTCATTGATTCGACATTTCTTTTCTAAAAAACTGTGCTAAAATGAAAGCGATGTATTTTTTTGAAATGAGGTGAATCCCTTGGCATATTTCATGACATTATTCTGGACTTTCCTTTTAACACACATGATGGCTTATGTTGTCAGCTCAATGAACGGCGTTCCTTATGAATTTATGATGGCTAACATTATCGCTGTGGCCGTAACGGTACTATTATTTGTAATCGGTGCAGTTATTCCTAAGCCTGAACCTGCTGAACATCATTAAAAAAACATGATCCCCATATACAGGGATCATGTTTTTTTATTTAGTGCGTATTTTATATTGCTCCTGTTCCCGCTCAATAACAATGTGGCTGTGTGACTGCACATTGCCTTTTAGCAGCTCTTTAGCAAGAACCGTTTCGACTTCTTTTTGGATATACCGCTTCAGTGGTCTCGCTCCAAAAGAAGGGTTGTATGCTTTTTTAGCGATATAGCTGACCGTTTCATCAGACAACTCAAGTGTTATGTGCTGCTCAGCTAACCGCTCCTGAAGTTCTTCAATCATCTTATAGACGATTCCCTTCATATGATCTTCTGTGAGCGGATTGAACAGGACAATATCATCCATTCTATTCAACAGTTCAGGTCTGAAGTGACGGTGAAGATCTCCCATTACAAGATCTCTTGACTGCTCCGGGTCTCCTGACTGTTCGAGCAAATGACTGGATCCAATATTTGACGTCATAATAATGATAGTATTTTTAAAATCCACTGTTCTGCCTTTCGAATCAGTAATTCTCCCCTCATCAAGCAATTGGAGGAGAATATTGAACACTTCAGGATGAGCTTTTTCAATTTCATCAAGTAGAATAACTGAATAAGGTTTCCTTCTGACGGCTTCAGTCAGCTGCCCGCCTTCTTCGTATCCAATATAGCCAGGAGGCGCACCGATCAGTCTTGAAACTGCATGTTTCTCCATGTATTCTGACATATCAATTCTAATCATCTGGTCTTCACTGTCGAAAAGTGTAAATGCAAGCGATTTTGCCAGCTCCGTTTTACCGACTCCAGTCGGACCGAGAAAGATGAATGATCCGATCGGACGGTCAGGATCTTTTATGCCTGCGCGGGCTCTCAGCACCGCTTCACTGACTGCAATAACCGCCTCCTTCTGTCCAATCACTCTTTCCTGAAGTGTATCCTCAAGTCTTAACAGCTTTTGACGTTCTTCTTCTATTAATCTGTTAACAGGAATTCCTGTCCATCTTGCTACAATAGATGCGATTTCTTCTTCCGATACTTCTTCTCTTAACAGACGGTTCTCATCACGAGATTGCTCATTTTCAACTTCAAGCGCCGTGATTTCTTTTTCAAGCTTCGGAATATGTCCATGCTTCAGTTCAGCCGCTTTTGACAAGTCATAATTATTTTCGGCATCCTCCAGCTCTCTTCGCAGCTTATCGAGCTCTTCTTTCTTTTCCTGAATCACAACGAGAGACTGTTTTTCACTTTCCCATTTTGCCTTCATCACTTCTGCCTGTTCTTTCAGTTCTGCCAGCTCAAGACGTAACCTTTTTAGCCTTTCTATACTTGCTGGATCCTTTTCTTTCGCAAGCGCTTCTTCTTCGATCTCAAGCTGCATCACTCTGCGGAAAGCTTCATCCAGTTCCTGAGGCATGGAGTCAATTTCAGTACGGATCATTGCACATGCCTCATCAATTAAGTCGATCGCTTTATCCGGCAGGAAGCGGTCAGTAATATAGCGCTCAGATAATTTTGCTGCTGCAATAATCGCGCTGTCATGGATTCTTACACCATGATGGAGTTCAAAGCGTTCTTTCAGCCCGCGTAAAATTGACACTGTATCATCTTCATCCGGCTCCTGCACCATCACCTGCTGGAATCTGCGTTCAAGGGCAGGATCTTTTTCAATATACTGTCTGTGTTCATTTAACGTAGTGGCACCGATACAGTGGATTTCCCCTCTTGCAAGCATCGGCTTCAGCATATTTCCTGCATCCATGGCACCTTCAGTTTTCCCTGCCCCGACGATCGTGTGCAGTTCATCAATGAACAAAATAATCTGACCATCACTATTTTTCACTTCTGCAAGAACGGCTTTTAATCTTTCCTCAAATTCCCCGCGGAACTTTGCACCGGCAACAAGTGCACTCATATCAAGCTCAAAGACAATTTTATCCTTCAGCCCTTCAGGTACATCTTTTCTGACAATCCGCTGGGCCAGTCCTTCTACAATGGCTGTTTTCCCAACACCTGGCTCTCCGATCAGTACAGGATTGTTCTTTGTTTTTCTGGATAAGATTCTGATGACGTGCCTGATTTCAGCGTCACGGCCAATCACAGGATCCATCTTCCCCTTTTTGACTTCCTCCACCAGATCACGGCCGTATTTTGATAATGCTTCATACGCCACTTCAGGATTTTGAGATGTCACTCTTCTTCCCCCTCTTATTTCTTCAATCACTTTTTTTAAAGCTTCAGACCCCTCACTATGATTAATTAAATACTTTACTGTCTGTAAATGGGTCATGCTCATTAATCCAAGCATCAAGTGTTCTATAGATAGAAATTCATCTGTATATTCTTTCATGATTCCTTCTGATTTTTTTAACCAGACACCAACATCCCCTGCAAAAACAGGATCGTACCCTTCTGAGTGTATCACCGGAAATGAATCAAGCTTTTCTGATACAAATTGCTTCATATCAGCGATGTTCATACTGATGCCGGTCAACAGACGTTCTGTAAAGTCATTTTGTAACATAGCTATGAGAACATGTTCTACATCAATAGATGAATGCTTACGATTAACAGCAAGTTCTTTCCCTTCTGCAAATGCATCCTGAACACTGTAAGTCATTTGATCCAGTTTCATCTGACCACTCCTTTGACCTTCTTTGACCTTTTGTCATATTTTATCATTCTCTTCATCAAATTGTAAAGAACCAGCACTTTACATCCCATCTTTTCGGTGGTTAAATTAAGAGCGTGTGATGCTAAAACAATGGAGGATTTTATGGATATTGAACAATTATGGTTATTACTAAAATTTACGTTTCTCGGACTGTTTCAGGGTTTTACTGAACCGATTCCGATCTCATCCAGCGGACACCTTCAGCTGGCACAATATTTCCTTGGAATAGAGATTGAAGGAAATAACTTTACTTTTGAATTAATGGTGAATTCAGCTTCACTAATTGCTGTATTACTCGTCTTCAGAGAAGATATTATGCGACTGATCACCAGAGGGCTCGGTTACATAAAAACAAGAAAGCCTGAAGATAAAACTGAATTTAATTTCATCTTATATTTGATTATCGGTACAATCCCTGCAGGTGTTATTGGCGTACTGTTCGATGATGATATTTCCCGCCTGTCCGGCCCACAGACTGTTGCGATTACGCTTATGATTACCGGTGTTGCATTATTTCTGATCAGAAACCTGCGCGGTAAACGAGGCGAGAGCGGAATGTCTGTGAAGGATGCACTGATCATTGGTGGCGCTCAGGCAATTGCTTTAATTCCGGGTATCAGTCGCAGTGGCGCTACCATTGTGGCTGCAATGGCAAGAGGGATCCACCAGGAAACAGCGCTTCGTTATTCATTCCTGTTGTTTGTGCCTGTCAGCCTTGGCGGCATGGTACTTAGTTTTTCAGACTTCCTTCAGGATGAAAACCTGGCTGATCTCTGGATGCCATATCTGCTTGCGTTTATCGCATCACTGATCGCTTCATATTTCTCACTGAAGTGGTTTATGAATATTATGGCGAAGGGTAACCTGATTTATTTTGCCATTTACTGTTTTACTGTAGGACCAATTGTTTTACTTGTACTTTGGATTTCTTAATTTGTTCGTTTCCTTATGTACGTTGTAATCAGAAGAATGTTTCAATGTAAAAAAACAGGTTTGGCACTTGGCCAAACCTGTTTTTTGATCACGTAATCCCTAATGCAATTTTAGCGTAGCGTGACATATTGTCTTTGCTCCATGGCGGGCTCCATACAATATTAACATCTACTTCTTTTACTTCAGGTACATCTGCAAGTGCTGCTTTTACCTGGTCTACAATAACCGGCGCAAGCGGGCATCCCATTGATGTCAGCGTCATTTTAACTTCTGTATTTCCTGCATCGTCCATAAATACATCATAGACAAGGCCGAGGTTTACAATATCAATTCCAAGCTCAGGGTCAATAACCTGTTCAAGGGCACCCATGATGCTGTCTTTAGTATCCTGGTCCATCCAATCACTCCTTTAACTCTTTGTGTTTATCATAACAAAAAAAACGCTTTACTGAAACTGTCATGATTGCATATGCAGATCAAACCACTTCACTGTTTCGAGCAAACCTTTTCTTGTCACTTTATGTCCTTCTGTTTCTTCAGTAATAAATTTCAGCCGTTCTTTTTTGTCATAGGATTGGTGAATGGATTTAAAAAATGCGTAAGTTGGTTCATATGGGACCACTGTATCTGCTTTTCCGTGCCAGAACATCAGCGGCCTGTTATTCAGCTTTTCAGGATGCAGACTCAAATCATATTCTTCTAGCACCTTCAGCTGTTCATCTACTTCTTCCTCACTCATTGGCAACTTAAAGCCATTTCTTTCAAAATGCTGAATCTGAGCTTTAGCAAACCCTACATATGCAGGAGAGCCCATCAGACTGACGCCTGTATGTATCCACTCAAATCGCTTCAGTGCGCCAAGGGTTGTAATTCCCCCCATTGAAGTTCCCGCCGCTCCTATATGATCTTCTGCAGCATACCCCTGACTGACAACCTCCTGCTTCATCGCGCCAAACTCTTCAATAGACCGGATCACAATCTGCCAAAAGCGGGTACTCATCACCGTTTCATCAGATCCATCTGATCTTTCGCCGTGATAAGCAGCATCAGGCAATATGACGTTAAAGCCTTTCTCAGCTAAAAGGTAAGCGTAATGAAGATTGTGTTCTTTCGCACTCATAAATCCGTGAAAGAAGAAAATCACGGGAGACTGCTTCGATTGACCTTCTACCTGTAAACATGGAATACCTGCGATTTTACGATTATGTATTTCAATCAACTCTAATGCTCCTCTCAATCCTTTTCGCTCATATATTATCATATAACCAAAATGTGGCATACTATTTCACCTTATTCAAAACGAGTGATACAATTGAATCAGGACTCAGAAGCGAAGGAGCGTATTCCAATGGACAAACATTTAATTGCATTAGACCTTGACGGTACACTGCTTACTGATGAAAAGGTGATTTCAGAGAGAACAAAAAAAACGCTCTTGAAAGCAAAAGAAGCCGGTCATGAAGTGATGATTGCAACCGGCAGACCTTTCAGAGCGAGTGAAGCATATTATAAGGAACTTAATCTTCAGACACCGATCGTTAATTTTAATGGTGCCTATGTCCACCATCCTCTTAATCAGAGCTGGGGGCTTCACCATGAACCAATGAACCTGAACGTTGTAAAAGATATCGTTGAAGCTGTTCATGATTATGATTTTCACAATATGGTTGCAGAAATTCTTGATGATGTGTACCTTCATTATCATGATGAAAGACTGCTGGATATTTTCAGTTTCGGTAACCCAACCATTACTGCAGGAGACTTAAGAACCTACCTCCCAGCTAATCCGACAAGTTTGCTGATCCATGCTGATGAATCTCACGTTGAAAGTATCAGAAATCATTTGAGTGAAGTTCATGCAGAAGTAATTGACCACAGGCGCTGGGGAGCCCCGTGGCATGTTATCGAAATCGTCAAATCCGGTTTAAATAAAGCAGTCGGCCTTAAAAAAGTGGCTGATTACTACGGGATCCCAAAAGATCGTATCATCGCCTTTGGAGACGAAGACAACGACCTTGAAATGCTCGACTACGCCGGCCTCGGCGTCGCAATGGGCAACGGCATTGACAGCGTCCGCTCAACCGCCAAACACATCACAGGTACCAACAACGAAGACGGCATTTCACAATTCTTAGAAGACCGGTTGAATATTAAAATCTGATTTTCCTTACTGATTAGTGATTTATATACCTGAATGCTAACAGCGTGCAGCGAAGCGTAGGGCGGCGACTCCAGTGGGAGTAGACGGACAGGTGAGACCCCGCAGGCGCGCAGCGTCGAGGAGGCTCACCGCCGTCCCCACAAAAAGCGTCCGCCCGAAGCGCCGCGAAACAGTTATCATATGCCAAACGGCTGCCTCCAAAAGAAGCAGCCGTTTTTCTAATCATCTTTTCTGAAGAACCCGAAGATTCCCGTCGTCTGAATAATATTTGTAAACGCATGCGGATCCGTCTTATGAATAATCCGCTCAAGCTCAAACAACTCATATCGCGTAATGACCATAATCAGCATTTCCTTCGGATCATCCGCAAAAGCACCCCTTGCAGGAACAATCGTTATCCCCCGGACCATTTTGTCATGAATCGCTTTTTTCAGTACAGATGATTTATCCGTCACAATCATTGCAGTCAGCTTCTCGTGTCTCGTATGCAGTGCATCAATCATACGGGTTGACGCATAAAGCGTCACAAGCGTATATAAACCTTTTTCCCAACCGAAAAGTGAACTCGCAATCAGGATAATCCCTGCATTCATGATAAAGAAATAGATGCCAACCGGCTTATCATTCAGTCTGGATAAAATCATTGCAATGATATCCATACCACCTGTTGAAGCACCCCACTTCAGCGTCATACCTACACCAACACCTGCAATCACACCCCCAAATACTGCATTAAGCAGAATATCAGGTGATACTTCGACTACTGGAATGATCTCAAGTGCAATGGTCGTAAAACCGACTGAAATCAGACTGTAAATCGTGAACATTTTCCCTACTCTGAGCCAGCCGAGAGCAATGGCCGGGATATTTAAGATTAAGAGCAGAATTCCGGTTGAAAGATTAATCGGTGTAAACTCGTAAAAAATATTTGATAAAAGCTGCGCTGCTCCTGTAAATCCGCTCGCAAAAACATTTGCCGGGATCAGAAATAAGTTCAGCGCTACAGCATTTAATATTGCACCAATAATAACAACTGCAATTTTTTTAGATTCCAGCCACATGGTTTCTTTTGATACATGCGACAAACTGAAGGCGTCTTTTGTTTCTGCCACGATTCACCCTTCCCTTCTATATACTTACTTATACTTTACCTATTTTAACTACCACTACACTAATCTGATTGTAAATTCTTCATTTAATCGCTAAACTTATAAGTATGACTAAAGTTTTATAAAACCATAACTAATGATAAAGGAGCTATTTAAATGAACATTCAACTGATTGCTGACAGCGCCAGTGATTTGCCAGGCGAATTTTTCACAGAACATAATATAACACTCCTCCCACTCCATGTACATATAGGAGATGAAGAATACGAAGATATTGTATCAATTAAGTCTAAAGATGTATTTGATTCGATCAGAAACGGGGGGCATCCTAAGACGTCACAGGCAAGCCCGCAGAAAATGAAAGAAGTGTTTATTGACCTTGCCAAGTCTGGTAACAAAGGTTTATACATCGCTTTTTCTTCTGAACTGTCAGGCACCTACCAGACTGCATTGATGATCAGAGACCAGGTGAAAGAAGAATACCCTGACCTGGATCTGACAATACTTGATACAAAGTGTGCCTCACTCGGATATGGTCTTGTTGTAGTAAAAGCTGCTCATATGCTTAAAGAAGGTGCATCATTTGAACAGATTATTGACGAAGTAAAGTTCCAGTATGAGTACATGGAGCACTTATTTACTGTAGAAGATCTTGATTACCTTGCAAAAGGCGGCCGTGTGTCAAAAGCTTCTGCATTTATCGGCGGATTGTTAAATATCAAACCGCTGCTGCATGTTGAAGATGGAAAGCTTGTACCGCTTGAAAAACTCCGCGGCAAAAAAAAGCTGTTAAAGAGAATTATTGAGGTGATGAGAGAACGTGGCGATCAGCTTGATCAGCAGATGATCGGTATCAGTCACGGGGACGATGAGGCGCTTGCTGAAGAGATGAAAACGATGATTGAAAATGAATTTGGCACTTCTTCATTCTTTATGGGTATGATTGGTTCAGCAGTAGGCGCACATGCAGGTCCAGGCACACTCGCAATCTTCTTCCTGAACAAAAAATCTTCAAACTGATTGGATTGATTTGATGACAAATAAAGTACTCGTAGTTGGAGGCGTTGCAGGCGGTGCCACTTTCGCTTCACAACTAAGAATGCTGGATGACCAGGCTGAAATCATCGTGTTTGAAAAGGATGGAACGATGTCTTTTGCAAATTGCGGGATGCCTTATTACCTCGGCGGATTTGTTAAAAAGCGTGAGCACCTGATCGCAGCTACGCCTGAATCTTTTCAGGAAGATAAAAATATCGAGGTTCGAATCCGTCATGAAGTAGTCAGGATTAACCGTGCAGATAAAACAGTCACAATTAAAGACCATATTAAAGACGTAACGTATGATGAGCGCTATGACAAGCTCGTCTACTCTCCCGGTGCAGTGCCAATCGTTCCGGATATTAAACATCTGGATCGAGGAAACTGTTACAGTCTGAGATCTTTTAAGGATATGCTGAAGCTTGATGAGCATATCTCAAAAAAGAATTATCAGTCTGTCTGCCTTGTAGGCGGTGGATTCATCGGGCTTGAAATGGCTGAAAATATGAAAGCAAGAGGAATGAAGGTCCATCTCGTTCAGCGTTCAGCGCACGTACTCAACCTGCTTGAGCCTAATTTCTCTCAGATTCTTGAAAAAGAATTGATCGAAAATGACGTTGACCTTCATCTTTCAGCAACTGTCGAACAGATTAACGTAGACCGCTCCCTCCTGCTGTCAGATGGCGCTGAAATCAAAGCAGATTTTTTATTACTGGCAGTGGGGATTAAGCCGAATAAGCATCTTGCAGAAGCAGCGGGGCTGTCGATCGGAAAAACAGGGGGGGTACGTGTAAATGAATACATGCAGACAGATGATCCTGATATTTATGCGATCGGGGACGTGATTGAATCATTCGATTTTATCACCGGAAAACCTAAGCAGGTACCTCTCGCCTGGGTGGCGCACAGAGAAGCATATGTGGCTGCAAGACATATCACAGGTGATCCGGTTCCTTTTAAAGGGATTCTCGGTACGGCGATCTGTAAAGTATTCGAACAGTCAGCCGCTGTTACAGGCCATAGCGGCTCTTCTCTCAGGAAAATGAAGATTCCGTATGAAACAGCAGAACTGACATCAAGGCAGCATGCAGGCTATTATCCTGGAGCTTCCTCATTATCTCTTATGGTTCACTTCTGCCCTGACAGCGGAACAATATACGGAGCTCAGGCAGTCGGTCAAGGCGCTGATAAGCGTATTGACGTGATCAGTACTGCCATCAACGGACGGTTAAGTGTCCTTGATCTTCAAACACTTGAAATTGCCTATGCTCCACCATACAGCGCACCCAAGGATCCAGTCAATATGATTGGATACAAGGCGGTTAAGAAAATGAATATAAAAAAATAAGAGCATTGCTGCTCTTATTTTTTTACGTATTCTGTTGAAAACCTTTTAACAATCTTATGCGGAACAGTAATTCTGTGAGATGGTTCAACTTTCTTTTCCACACACATAATAAGCTGCTTAGCCGCTTCATAACCGAGCTGGAATATATTAATATCCACTGAGGTCAGAGGCGGTCTCGACATTTCAGAAAAAAGCACGTTATTAAAGCTGATAATTGAAATATCCTCAGGCACTGACATATCAAGCTCACTCAGCGTATTCAAAACCCCCAGGGACATCAGGTCATCTGTAACGAGAAGTGCTGTAGGCCGGTCATCCGGCGGCAGCTCCATCAGTGCGCAGATCGCATCTTTTCCACCCTCAAGCAGAAAGCTTTCATGCACCGTATAGGATTCACGATAAGGTATACCTGCCTTTTGAAGGGCATCCTTATATCCTTGAAGTCTTTCCATTGTTACGACAAGCTGTTTATCCCCGCCGACAAATGCAATCCGTTCGTGTCCCATACCAAGCAAAAATTCTGTCGCGTCAAAGCCGGCAGTTACATTATCATTATCAACATAGGTGATACGATCAGCCATCTTATATGGCTTCCCAATCATTACGAATGGGAAATTCCGTTCCTGCAGGTATTCAACAATTCTATCTTCCACTTTTGAATAAAGCAGAACGACTCCATCAACGCGGCCACCCTGCACCATCTGGACAACACCATTGTAGATATCATCCTCACTTTTACCCGTGACAAGCTGCAGTGCGTACTGATGTTCATGCGCACCTTCATTCAGCCCTCTTAATACTGTCGGGAAGAATGGGTTTTGAAAGAATACGTCTGATGAACCCGGAGTGACTAGTCCGATCACCTGCGTTGCCTGATTAGCAAGACTTCTGGCTATAAAATTTGGATGATAGCCAAGAAGATCCATCGCTTCCCTTACCTTCACCTTGGTCCGTTCACTGATTCTCGGGTTATTAGCAATTACCCTGGAAACAGTGGACGGCGCTACATTCGCAGCTTTTGCTACATCTTTTATCGTGACAGACATCATCGTCACCTCCTGTGATTACGCTTTCAATTTTGCTGAAAAATCAAAGACTTAAGCCTTTGATTTCCTATTCCCTTTTTTCTTCATAAATATGAATAACCCGATAAAAAATACCCAGACTGCTGCAATCATTGCTAAGAAGCCGTAATTAATTCCTGTTTCATCAGCAACAACATAAATCTCTGCTACTTCACGATCGAGTACAATTCTGAACTGATCATTTTCTGCTCTGACCAGGTCCCCGCCAAGCAAACCGCGAAGTTCACTGTCATCTCTGAAGTCAGCTACCGGTAAGTCAACTGTCCGGGTTTCACTCGTGTTATTAATGGCAATGACACTTGTTTCATCTTCATATTCCCGCTCATACACAAGCATTCCCTGCTCATTATAAAGAACATTCAGCGTACCTCTTGTTAATGAAGGAAGCTGCTGTCTCAGCTCACCTACATCAGCAATATAGTCCTTCAGCTCTTCATCAACATTGAAGTCCATCAGTCTGCGGTTATCAGGATCTTCTCCACCATCTAATGCGATTTCAGAGCCATAATACATAATCGGGATGCCAGGCACTGTGAACATAAATACAGTTGCAAGTTCCCACCTTGTCCCAGGAAACATATTGTTCTCTGCAGCAAGTCTTGTAAACCTCGTCATGTCATGATTATCAATAAAGTTCCCCATCAAATACGGGTTATCAAAGAACTGCTGATTATAATCCCAGTAGTTGAACAGTCTTGATGTTGACTGATCCACTGTCTTAAAAGCGTTTCTCATCTGTTCAGCAAGCGGGAAATCCACAAAGCCGTCAATACCCGTATCTGCGTACTCGGCAATCTTTCTGACATCTGTATCATACACTTCTCCAATCAGATAGAAGTCATCTTTTACAGACTTCACCTCTTGAGAAAATTCAGTCCAGAATTCAGATGGCACGTGTTTCACTGTATCAAGACGATAACCGTCAATATTTGTTTCTTCAATCCACCATTTAGCGGCGTCAAATAAGTATTCCCGGACTTCCGGATTTTCAGTATTCAGATCAGGAAGTCCATAAATCCAGCCATTTTCAAGCTGTTCAGGATCATTGTTATCCCTGATCGGCTGTTCTTCATGGTACCAGTCTTCTCTTTCAGGATCTGATACCCACGGATGAGTCGGTGCTGTATGATTCACAACAAAATCCAGAATCACTTTTATGTCTCTGTCATGTGCTTCATCAACCAGCGTTTTAAATTCTTCAATTGTACCGAAATGCTCTTCAGTCTCATAGAAATCGTCAATCCAGTAGCCATGATAACCTTTTTCTTCATTAGAAAAGATCGGCGTCAGCCAGATTGCTGTAAAACCCATGTCTTTAATATGATCCAGTTCATTGATCACACCCTGGAAGTCTCCGCCGTGATAAGCACGTGGGTCCTGCGTATTAACGGTAAAATCATTTGAGGTATCTCCATTTAGAAAACGGTCCACCATCAGAAAATAAATTGATTCGTCCTGCCACATTCTCTCTTCCTTTTCAACAGCGCCTGTCGAATTCAAAAAAGCGCTATTAAAAAGGAGGATAGTGATGAGTAAAAGAGCGCTGACTCTTCTCACCTCTGCCCCTCCTCCTTTAACGGAAAATTTTCCGAAGTTACGTAAGCTATGTGTCTGTAAGAATCAATCAGTATCAGTGATTAACCTTTTGTTCCGCCGGCAGTCAGCCCTGAGATCAGGTAACGCTGGGATAAGAGGTAAACAAGTGCGATCGGCACAGCAATCAGAATAGATCCTGCCGCAAATCGTGTGAAGTTGTTATCGAACTGATTACTGATAAAGTTGAATAGTCCAAGTGCAAGCGTAAAGTTTTCAGGATTTCTGAGAATAATACGCGGCAGAAGGAAGTCAACAAAAGGTGCCATGAAATTAAATAAGGCTACTACACCGAGAATCGGCTTAGCGAGCGGCAGCATAATTTTGAAGAATACACCTAAATGCCCGGCACCATCAATTCTTGCAGCTTCATCAAGCTCCTTAGGTATTGTATCAAAATATCCTTTTACGAGCCAAGCATTGAACGGTATTTGACCGCCAATATAGATTAAAGTAAGTCCAACTAGTGAATCAAGCAGTCCAACCATGTTCAGCATCACGTAAATCGCGACCATTCCCATGATAACCGGGAACATCTGAAGCAGCAGGAATGCATATAAACCATACTTACGTCCTGTGAACTTATAGCGTGAAAATGCATAGGCAACAAATGATGTCAGTACAACTGAGAAGAATGCATTTGCAATTGCGACAATGACACTGTTTTTATACCACAGCAGATAATCACTTGATGGATCTGTAAACAGCCATTTGTAATGGACAAGCGACCAGTTATCAGGAATCAGCTGAGCTGAATAAAGACTTGTTCCCGGATTAAGCGACATCCCTACAGTCCAGAGAAGAGGGTAGCCGATGACAACAGCCATAAATGCAAGGAATAGATAAATTAGCGCAACTTCTGCATTAGACTTCATTTTTTTACTCATTAAATATTCCCCTCCTCTTTGAACGATCTTGTTCTTCTGAACTGGAAGAAGGCAAATCCGGTAACAATTAATCCAAGGATTAATGTAATGGCAGCTGCCATACTGTACTGGTTCAATTCAAACGTCAGGTCAAATACCCATGAAATCAGAATATCCGTACCGCCCGCATTTTGTCCGCGGACAGCCGGTCCACCTTCATTAAACAGGTAGATGATATTAAAGTTATTAAAGTTTCCGGCGTACTGCATGATCAAAAGTGGTGCTGTTGCATAAAGTACATGCGGAAGTGTAATGCTTCTGAATTTCTGCATACGGCTGGCACCATCAACGTCTGCTGCTTCATACCAGTCTTTAGAGATACTCTGCAGAATACCCGTGAATAAAGCAAAAACGAATGGGAATCCAAGCCATGTCTGTATCATAATTAATGCAATGCGTGTCCAGAATGGATCCTGAAGCCAGGGAATGGCCAGGTCAAACATTGCGAGAATATCCGTATTTATCGCTCCGAAACGATCATTAAACATTGCTGCAAAAACAAGGATCGTAACGAAAGCAGGTACTGCCCATGGAAGAATTAAGATTGTCCGGATTAAACGCTTAAATTTAATGCGCGGATCATTGACAAGTAGTGCAAGAAAAAGTCCCAGTGCAATCTGAAGTGTTGTAGCAACAACCGTCCAGACAACTGTCCATGTAAAAACACTAATAAATGTATCCTGCCAGATATTACTGTCCCTTGCCCCTGTTCCAAAGAAAAGGCGGCCGAAGTTTTCAAATCCGATCCAGCTCAGCAGATTTCTCGGCGGCTGGTTATACTGCGTGTAATCTGTAAATGCTAAAGCGATTGTAAATAATAGTGGTAATACGACGATAAATACAAGCATGACTAAGCCTGGTGTAACAAAGAAGTAAGGGAATCCTGTATCCCATACATTACGCAGTGCCTGCTTAAATGTCGGCACTTTTTCGCCGTCTCTAAGACGGATCGCATCTCTTTTTGCATCTTTCACGTTAGCTATGTAAAGCGTAATCGCAAATGCAATCAATACAAGTGCAACAAGTCCGTAAATTAATAAAAATACTGAATGATCTGTACCTGCAAGCGTACCCAGTGTCATAATGCCCCAGATACCGTAATTGATAAACTGTCCAAGCGTCAGGATGAAGGAAACTTCAAGAATAATAAACAAAGTACCCTTTACATATCTGCGGTTGTACAACTGACCTAAACCTGCAAGAAGGATTGAAAGAATGACAGCTAGTTTGGGGTTGTGATTCGTTTTAGCTGTTGGGTTATCAGTTGACATGTCATCGCCTCCCTAGTGAGCGTTCCATAAATCTTCTCTATAAAGTGAGTGGATAGAAGGAGGGAATCCTTCTATCCACCATCGTCATGAATATTATTGCTGTGCAGCCGCAATATTGTCTTTGATCTGCTGAACTGCTTCGTCAAGTACTTCCTGTACATCGTCACCTTGTGCGATGAATAGAAGTGCATTGTTAATTGGCTCCCAAACCTGCTGCATTTCTGGAGCAGATGGCATTGGCGTACCATACTGAATCTGCTCCGCGAATGGAGCGATCAGTTCGTTAGATGTTACAGCTTCACTTTCAAGTGCTGCCTGGTTAGCCGGAAGCTCGCCGGCACCTTCAAAGTAAGCAATAGAGTTTTCTTCGTTTGACAGGAACAGTGCAAGATCAGTAGCTGCATCTTTATTCTCTGAGTAATCAGAAACCATCCATGATTTAACACCTACAAAAGATGTTGCATTTGTGCCATCAACTGTCGGAAGGATTGCTGTTCCAAGGCTGTCACCAAGTGCTTCTTCATAAGCTGGAATCTGCCATGGACCTGTGATTGCCACACCAACTTTTCCATCAGCGAAAAGACCATTCATAATGTCCGGGTTAATTTCAACCGGGATATAGCCATTTTCGTACCATGACTGGATCAGTTCTCCACCAGCTACAGCACCTTCATTGTTAAGACCGATATCTTCTACGTCATAAGAACCACCTTCATTGTTGAACACGTATGCGCCATTTGCACCGAAGAATGGATATGAGAAATAGAAGTTTGCAGCTTCCATCAGGAAACCGTACTGATCTGAAGCAGCATCTGTCTGCTCTTCAGCAATTGCCATTAACTCATCCATTGTTGCAGGTGCTTCTTCAACAAGGTCCTTATTATAAAACGTACCATATGTTTCAACTACAAGTGGAGCTCCGTAAATTTCACCATCATAAGTTACAGCATCAATCGCTGTTTCTGAGTAAGTACCTTCTGCTTCGCCAAGGTCAATTGGAGATGCAAGTCCCTGAAGGACGATATTACCAATACGGTCATGCGGCTGGAAGAACAGGTCAGGTCCGTTACCTGCAGGACCATCAAGGTTTAAAGCTTCGATTTGATCTAACATGTTCATTGGTGTTACATCAATTTCGATTCCAGTTTCTTCTGTGTACTTTGCAAAAAGTGTATCAAGCACTGCTTTTTGATCTTCATTATCATTCACCCATACACTAAGTGATTCTGGCTGATCTCCAGTTGCTTCTTCTGAATCTCCGCCCCCGCTTTCATCAGTAGAACCGCCAGACTCTTCACGATCCGGTGCACAAGCTGCAAGGACACCAATTAATAGTAGTACCATTGCAAAAAACGATAGATACTTTTTCAACATTGACCCCTCCTAAAGGTGTTTATCATTTGTCTGTACAACCGTTTGCACAAATGAATAAAAAAATATAATTAAACGCTTTCATTTATTTTATGAAAACGATTGCACAACCTATTTTTATTATAATCACAATTTCTAAGATTACAATACTTTTTTCAAAGTTTTTGCAAAATGTGATAAAAATTTTCTGTGCACGTTTAATTGACAAGGTAATACCTTTGGCATAATGTTGTAATCAATTCAACTTACAGGAGGCGCTTAACGTATGAACAAAGCTGCTGTTCACCATCGCGCAGACCGCTCGATGGCCTATTCAATCAGCATGGATGAAATGCAGATCAGGTTAAAAACCGCAAAGAATGACATTCAACAGGTAAAGCTTGTGCATGGTGATCCATATGACTGGACGAATGACAAATGGAACTTTGATGAAATGGATATGGTATTTGCAGGATCCGATGAACTTCATGATTACTGGGAAATTAACATAACGCCTCCCTTCCACCGCTTACGTTATGGATTTGTTCTATCTAATAAGAAGAAAAGTGTCTTTTATGGAGAAAAAAACTTTCACGAAGCGCCACCTGAAGACATTGGAGAGTATTTCTGCATGCCTTATATGAACAAAGCAGATCTATTCGCGTCACCTGAATGGGTACATAACACTGTATGGTATCAGATCTTTCCTGAGCGCTTTGCAAACGGTGATCCTTCTTTGAACCCCCCTGCGACCATTCCATGGGGCAGCGAGGACCCGAAAAGGGATTCTTTTTTTGGCGGTGACCTCCAGGGTGTGATTGATCACTTGGATTACCTTGAGAACCTTGGTATAAACGGCATTTATTTCACACCGTTATTTGAAGCATCATCCAATCATAAGTATGATACGATCGATTATTTTGAAATCGACCAGTATTTCGGGGATAAAGATAAGCTGAAGGAATTGATCGCTGAATGCAAAAAACGCGGCATTAAAATCATGCTTGACGCTGTATTTAATCACAGCGGCTTCTTCTTCCCTCCATTTCAGGATGTCCTTGAAAAAGGAGAAAATTCAAGATATAAGGACTGGTTTCACATATGGGATTTCCCGGTTCAGACAACGCCTGAACCAAATTATGATACCTTCGCATTTACATACATGATGCCAAAGTTAAATACAGAACACCCTGAAGTGAAAAATTACCTTCTTGAAGCAGCGCGCTATTGGGCGAGAGAGTTTGAAATCGATGGATGGCGACTTGATGTTGCCAATGAAGTAGATCAGGCGTTCTGGCGGGAATTCAGAGCAGAGGTTAAGAAAATCAATCCTGACCTGTACATTTTAGGCGAGGTATGGCACGATTCAATGCCATGGCTGCAGGGTGATCAGTTTGACGCTGTTATGAATTACCCTTTTACATCTAACGCTCTTCAATTAATTGCAAAGCGTTCTATTTCAGTGAAAACATTTACAGAGAATATGACGAAGGTGCAATATATGTACCCTTCACCTGTGAACAAGGCTGCTTTTAACCTTGTTGGCAGTCACGATACACCAAGAGTTCTCACTGAATGCGGGGGCGACGAGCAGCGTGTCAAACAGATCTTGACTCTTTTATTAAGTTATTACGGCACTCCGTGTATCTATTATGGGGACGAAATTGGATTATCCGGAGGAATGGATCCCGGCTGCAGAAAATGCATGGACTGGGATGAAAGCAGTCAGAACAGCGAGCTACTCAGTTTCACTAAAAAATTGATTGCCATCCGTAAAAATGAGCCGCTGCTTTCAAATGATGGAGATCTTTCATTTTACAATGTCAGTGAACATACACTGGTGATTAAAAGAGAGAATGACGAGTCTGCTATCTTCATTCTTATTAACCTTTCAGATAAAAAAGATACATGTAAAGTACCTTATTCATTAAATAAACGAAAAACCATTGACTTAATGACCGGAGAAGCGCATAAATGGAAAAAGGGAAAATTCACATTAAAACCACAGGAAATTAAAATGGTTAAAATTTATTAATCAAAGACTGGGGCTCTTCTGCCCCAGTCTTTGATTGTGTAAACCGGAAAGAAGGGTCAATCTTGAAAAGCTCCACAAAAAAATTAACATTGTTCGCGCTGACATGGCCAATTTTCATTGAGATTTCACTTCATATGTTAATGGGTAATGCTGATACACTGATGCTCAGTCAATATTCAGATGACAGTGTTGCAGCAGTTGGAATCTCCAATCAGATTCTTGCACTGATCATCGTGATGTTCGGATTTGTCGCTACAGGTACTTCTATTCTCGTTGCACAGTACTTAGGTGCTGAAAAACAAAAAAGCGCAGCTGAGATTGCCGTTGTATCTATAGCGGCCAACCTCGCATTCAGTCTGATATTAAGTGTGCTGATTATTATTTTTGATGATCGAATTCTGCTGCTGATGGATCTGCCTCCCGAATTATTGCCTGAAGCAACGATTTATTTGCAGATCGTTGGCGGACTTTCATTTATTCAGGCTGTTATCATGACGCTTGGTGCAGTACTCCGAAGCTACAGTTTCACAAAAGATGCAATGTTTGTGACACTGGGTATGAACATAGTGAACGTCATAGGGAATTACATTGTCATCTTCGGCGCATTCGGTTTTCCCGTACTTGGCGTTGAGGGTGTTGCATACTCTACTGCAATCAGCAGACTTTTAGGATTAATTGTTTTGTTTATTCTATTAATAAAGCGTATTGATGGCGGGCTGCCATTCGCTTCTTTATTCAAGCTTCCCTTCTCGCATCTAAAAAACCTGCTGAAAATCGGCGTGCCTTCTGCGGGTGAACAGCTATCTTATAATGCGTCTCAGCTTGTTATTACAGCATTCATCGCATCACTCGGAACAGAAGCGATTACAACCAGAGTCTATACGCTGAATATTATGATGTTCATTTTTCTATTTGCCATATCAATCGGCCAGGGGAGTCAGATACTGATTGGTCATATGGTAGGTGCCGGAAAAATTGAGGAAGCCTATAAACGCGGGATTAAAAGCTTAAAGATCGCAATATATATTTCTTTTGGAATGGCTGTATTATTCTCGATCTTCTCAGAAACGCTGCTCGGAATCTTTACAGAAAATGAAGATATTCTATTCTTAGGCTCGATCCTGATCTATCTCACAATGATCTTAGAGCCTGGAAGAAGTTTTAATCTTGTCATGATTAACTCCCTCAGAGCCGCAGGTGATGTGAAATTCCCAGTCTACATTGGAATTCTATCCATGTGGGGTGTCGCAGTATTTTTCGCTTATCTACTGGGCATTGTATTTGGTCTGGGACTGATCGGCATCTGGATTGCTTTTATATTAGATGAATGGTTAAGAGGAATCCTAATGTTAAGAAGATGGCGATCACGCATTTGGATTCAAAAAAAGTTTGCTCAGCTATAAAACGCTTTCATTGAAGCTCTCACTCATGTGAGGGCTTTTTTCATGTTAGAAAACCTCACACAAAAAGCAGTTTTTTTAAAAAAACACTTGCAATTGTTTAATTTTCTGAATATTATTATAAACATAATAACTTTCATGTGAGGAAACCTAACGCAAAACCGATGGAAGAATACCTCACATCGAAAACAAGGAGGATAAAAATGAAAAAGATTGAAGCCATTGTCCGCCCGGAGGTTTTTCAGGAATTACGTGAAAAGCTGGTTCATCTTGGGATTAATGGACTTACTGTATTCGAAGCTGCGGGTTGTGGTAACCAAAAAGGAAAAAAAGGTGCTTTCAGAGGAACATCTTATGAACTCCCTCTTGTTTCCCGTATTAAAGTAGAAATGGTTACAGAAGAACACCGGACAGATGAAATTGTCGATGCCATCATTGAAGCATGCGCGACAGGCGAAGTCGGGGATGGTAAGATCTTTATCTCTCCTATTGAAGAAATCATCAGAATCAGAAGTGGTGAACGCGGAAGACAGGCTGTCCTTTAAAAAATCCGGAGGTGTTAGAATCATGAAGAAGAAAATCTTATCAATAACGGCACTTGGAAGCCTTGTAACAACAAGCGCTTATGCTGCACCAGTGACAGCTGAAAGTGTCCAATTTTCATTAGATACAATGTGGGTAATGATTGCAGCAATCTTAGTATTCTTTATGCATGCAGGGTTTGCAATGGTTGAATCAGGCTTTACACGCGCTAAAAATACACTGAATATCTTACTTAAAAATATCTTGACGATTTCAATCGGCTCAGTCCTTTACTTTCTGGTCGGTTATGGCATTATGTTCGGAAGCTCTAATGGGTTCTTCGGAACAACAGGGTTTGCATTGTCAGGTGTAGAAGACGTCGGTTTCTTCTTATTCCAGGCTGTATTTGCAGCGACATGTGCAACAATTATCTCAGGTGCTGTAGCAGAAAGAATGAAATTAAGCAGTTATTTAATTCTTACGATCCTGATGACAGGTGCGATCTATCCGGTCGTTGGTCACTGGGTATGGGGCGGCGGCTGGATTTCTGAGCTTGGATTCGTAGACTTCGCCGGCTCCACTGTCGTTCATTTAACTGGTGCTGTTGGCGCATTCGCTGCAGTTGCTTTCCTTGGAGCACGTATTGGTAAATATGAAGGTAAAAAAGTCAATGCAATTCCAGGACACAATATTCCAATTGGTGCACTCGGTGTATTCATCCTTTGGTTCGGCTGGTTCGGTTTTAATGGAGGAAGCTCATTAGCAGCTGATCCGACACTGGTACCAATTGTCATTTCAACAACTCTTTTATCAGCATCTGCTGGTGTCATTGCTTCTGCACTTTATACAAAGATCAGATTCAAACAGATTGATCCTTCTATTACACTGAACGGTGCACTTGGTGGACTTGTCGGTATTACTGCAGGTACTGCGAACGTATCATTAGTTGGCGCTGTTGTGATTGGTCTTGTGGCAGGTGTTATTCTTGTTGAAGGTATCCGTTTCATTGATGTGGTACTGAAGAAAGATGATCCGGTTGGTGCAATTGCTGTTCACGGTATTTGTGGTATCTGGGGTACGCTTGCCGTTGGACTTTTCGATACAGCGAACGGTCTGTTTTACGGCGGTGGCGCTGCACTGCTTGGCGTTCAGGCAATCGGTGTTGGTGCAGTAATCCTTTGGACTGGTCTTGCGGTAAGCGCTGTTGTGTTCGCATTGAAATCTCTTGGCGGGATCCGCGTATCACGTGAAGAAGAAATCACAGGACTTGATTACGCTGAGCACGGATCAAATGCTTACGAGTTGAAGGAATCTCTTGTCTCATCAACTTCTACTGGAAACGCGGCACTTTCAGGAAGCTTAGTAGAACGCCTTGATGAACTAGGTAAAGCAGGCAAGAAGAAAAAGGTTTTAAAAGAGAGCGTATAAAAGGTCGATAAAACTGGAGCATCCGCCTTATCCGGCGGGTGCTTTTAGTTTTATTTTAAATGGTCTTTCAAAAAGGACAGCCCACCCGTTCAATAGAAAGAGCATCCGCTTCATTGGCGGATGCTCTTATTATTGATAAGATGATAGCAATTTATCTTTCTCACTGACTGGTACATAATTCTTCTCTGAAAATACATTATAGTTATTCTTTCTGACCTGATCAAGAATCGCACGGTATAAAACCGCTGCTCCCTTTACAGGTACTCTGCTTGCAGGTGGATACAGATGAATAGTTGCCATCGCTTCATCATAGTAACCTTCCGCCATCACAGCCATCTCTTCCCATGTATTAATAAATGCTTCCCCACCCTGCTTTTCAAAGAGCAGCGCTTCATCATAGCCGTGCCTGGTCATGACTTCAGCAGGCAGATACACGCGCTTGCGATCCAAATCTTCTCCCACATCACGCAGGATATTTGTAATCTGCATGGCATAACCGAGTTTTACAGCACTATCTCTCAGTCTCTTCTCATTTTCAGGAGCCAGCACCGGAAGCAGCATCAGACCAACCGTACTTGCTACATGATAAGAATAATCCAGCACATCATCAGTTGTATGATACGTTCTGTGAGAAAGATCCATCTTCTGCCCTTTCACCATATCTTTAAAGGCCTGTACATTCATATCGTAGCGCTTGAAAACGTCAGCCAGCGCGATCCAGCACGCATCCTCCAGCTTCTCTCCTTCTAAAAAACGCTCAAAGTCTGCCTCAAAGGCTGCAAGCTCTGCTTCAGGTGTTTCGCTTTCATCCACAATATCGTCGACTGTCCTGCAAAAGTTATAAATCGCCCACACTGCTTTTCTTTCTTTAGCGGGGAGCATTGAAAAGGCACGATAAAACGTTTTTGAATGGAGTTTAATTACTTTTTCACATTCCTTATAGGCTTTTGCCAGTTCCATCTGCTGATCTCTCCCTTCTATTATACTTCCTGTCCATCCCATCAGCTAAGAGCTTAGCACCCTGCATGACAATCGGTACACCGCCACCTGGGTGAGTAGAAGCACCGGTTGCGAATACATTTGCGAGGTCCGGATAAGGCTGAAACTGCGGTCTGAATGGACCTGACTGAAATAATGCAGGTGCTATACCAAAGCTTCCGCCAGCGTATAACCCTTCCTTTTTTGCTTCTTCAGGCGTTCTGATATCCAGCCATTCAATCCGTTCTCTCAGCGAGTTAAATCCGGATTGTTCCATCGCATCTAGAATCTTTTCAGCTAACTCATTTTTAACTTCCTGCCAGTCTTCTGCAATTTCTGCTGGCACCGGCACGAGTACGTATAATACACTTTTACCGTCAGGCGCCAGACTGTTATCCGCAACCGAAGGATTAAATACATAATAGGAAGGGTCTTCAGGAATTTTCTTCTCTTTAAAAATCTCATTCATCGTTTGTTCAAAGTTCTTACTCAAATAAAACTGATGCATCTTTTTTTCCTGATAAGTACCATCCACTCCCATGTACATAAGAAGACATCCTGATGAAGGCTGATATTGCCGCCCCTGCTTATTCACCAGTTTTCCAGCAACCGGAAAGTCCCCGTTCAATACCACAGCATCTGATGGTTCGTACTTACTATTATACAGGACACCGTCCGCTCTACCAGATTGGATTGAAATTTTTTCAACATTCACACCTTTTATAATCCGGACACCTGCATCAATCATATTCTTCTCCAGCACTTCTGCAAGTCCTGCATATCCGCCTTTAAAATAATAAATTCCGTGCTCATGCTCACTATATGAGACTAAAGAGTAGATCGCAGGAGTCTGAAATGGGTTGCCACCGATATACAATGTCTGCAGCGCATAAGCTGTCTTTAGACGGTCATCATTAAAATAAGTATGCAGCTGTTTTGAGACTGATCTGAAAGCATTTAATTTACGCAGTGAGTTGATTGTTGAAGGCTGAAGCGCATCCCACCGCTTCAAAAATGACTGCTCGAGAAATTTAGGTTTCCCTTCATCAAACCTCATTTTCATATCCTTCATAAATCGCAGGTAGCCAGCTTCTTCTCCAGGGAACACGCGATTGATCTCAGCCAGCTGGTCGTCTTTATCACGATATTTCGTATAACTCGTTCCATCTACAAAATGCAGATCATACAGCGGGTCACATGAAATCAATTCATAATCTTTTCTCGGTACACCAGCTTCATCTAGTAATCCCTGAAGCATCTCTGGTAATAGAACGATTGTCGGACCCTTATCAATTTTGTACTCACCATGTGTATGGTAAGCAAGACGGCCACCAAGCTGATTTTCTTTTTCGAAAAGTGTGACATCAAACCCTTTTCTTTTTAAAAGGAGTGCAGACATCATGCCACCTACTCCACCGCCTATAATTGAAACTTTCATCCAGCCTCACCACTTTCATTTCTGACGTGGTTTCTTTTTTCATTCATAAGAAGATTTGATGTAATACGAGCTGATTCCAAAATGGTCGGCAGTCCGCTTCCGGGGTGAGTCCCTCCGCCAACAAGCCACGTATGCTCAAGTTCTTCAAATTTATTGTGAGGACGCAGTGCCATCATCTGACTGAGCTGATGTCCCATACTGAACGTCGCCCCTTTGAAAACATTGAAATCAATTTCCCAGTGTTTCGGGCTGATAATACGTTCAACCTCAATATGGTCCCTGAGATTTTTAAATTGTGTTTTTGCTTCAATTGAATCAAGCACAAGGTCTCTGAATGTCTGCTCCTGCTGATCCCAATCGAGCCCGCTCAGGTTATTCGGAACAGGTGCCAGAATGTATAAGGCAGATTTACCTTCAGGTGCAAGCGTAGGATCTGTTACTGAAGCATTTTGAATATAAATGGATGGATCATCAGACAGCAGCTGTGTCTGCATGATTTCTTCTACATTCTTCTTATAATCCTCAGCAAATGAAATTGTATGGTGCGGAAGGTCGTATTCTTTGTCCACGCCAAGGTAAATCATAAAAGTGGAGCAGGAGTATTTCTTTTTATTCAGCTGTGGCTCACTGAACTTTTTAAGATGGTTTCCTTTAACCAGGTTCGTCATGACATGAGAAACGTCACCGTTGATAACTACTTCATCTGCCTCAACCTGCGCGCCTGACTCAAGTTCAAATCCGGTTACTGCTTTTTGGCTGTTAATATGAAGCTGCTTGACTCCATTTCCAATGTGAATTTTTGCACCAAGCTCTTCTGCAGCCTTTGCCATTGCTTTTGAGAGCTGATTCACCCCGCCTTTCGGGTGAAAAATGCCATATTCATGCTCCATGAATGACAGAATCGAAAATGCACCCGGGCACTCCCATGGCGACATCCCAAGGTATTTCGCCTGAAATGTAAAACCCAGCTTCAGCTCTTCGTGTCTGAAGTAGCTGCTTAATACATCATAAAGACTTTTTCCAAGCGAAAGCTGAGGCAGGGCTTTCAGTACTCTGAGTGATAAGTAGTCAGTATAGCGGTCCATTTTATTCTGAAGGATCGGACGGAGCGCATCCATTTTTCTGCGGGTGTCGTCCATAAACCGGTCATAGCCTTCTTCATCACCCGGAAAATATGTTTTGATCTGTTCCTTCATTTTGTCAGGGTCTCTATACATTTTTACATTCTTATCTTTAAATACCAGCTCATACATCATCGGCAGTTCAATCAGATCAACATAATCGTGAAGGTTTTTCCCTGTCTCCTGAAAAATCTCTTCAGCAATTTCAGGCATACTCAAAAATGTCGGACCGACATCAAATGTATAACCGTTCGTTGTAAAAGAACTATTTCTTCCTCCGACAAACGGATGTTTTTCATATACGTTTACTTCATAACCTTTTGAAGCCAGCAGCATTGCCGCTGCCAGTCCACCTGGTCCAGCCCCTATAATTGCAATTGAACGGGTCATAAAACAGCCTCCATCCTCAATCGTTTGCATTGTACATAGATTGTTCAAATATTATACAGATAGTTGATGTTTATAGTATACACAGGTGTCGGTTTGAAAACAATTTTGAATATGGTGGTTCATTTATACAGAAAAAAGCCGCTGAGTAAGCGACTTTTTTAACGTAGGAAATCGAAACCGATTGGCAGACTGAACCCGAAGTACAGTGTAGCAAGCAGCACAATGACAAATAGTATCCACATAACTTTTACAGATTTTTGTTTTTTTGTACGTACCAAAATCATTTCCATAAAGCCAATCATTAGAATTCCAAGTAAAAATTTCACGCCGTATAGCGCTGCATCAATTGATGAGAACTGGAAAAATAACCAGCCTCCTGTGAAGATGATTAGCACATACATCAGGCGCAGAATCATATGTACAATTTTAGCACCTTTTGCGTTAGCTCCCTTCATTAGCGCAAGCGCAATAAAGAAAAGCACGATTCCAAGTACCCATGTTGTAATGTGTAAGTGTGTGTTATCTAACATTCCCTAACCTCCCTGAAACTAAATACCGAACTATCTATATGCTACCATATTCCCTAAAGCTGGTCGCTGAAAACATTGTCGGAGTGATGAATTTTATCATAGATTATCTTTCATAACGCCGGTCCTTTCCTTGGAGGACTGCGCTTTCCTGCCCCCGGTCGGTGAGCCTACTCGAGCTAAAGCTCTGCGGGGTCTCACCTGTGCTTTACCGGGGCGGGAGTCTCCGCCCTCCACAGAAAGGACCAGCTGAGATTTGTCCAGATAAGATGATTAAATTGTGGTGCCATCTATATTAAATCTCCCCTATCCAAAAGAGATTTCGTCAAACCGATAGGCTTCAACCTTTTTATTAAAATCTAAGTGCAGCGAAACGATTAAAGAGGCCGAAGCATATTTACTATGCCTCAGCCTCTTAAACTCATTCACTTATTTCATTATAATCATTATTCACCAATCTCATTCGTCAATGTGCCAATTCCTTGTACAGAAACTTTGATCTGGTCGCCTTTTTTAAGGAATTTCGGCGGGTTGAAGCCTTTGCCTACGCCGGCTGGTGTACCGGTTGCTATTACGTCACCCGGTTCAAGTGTCATACCTTTAGACAGTGTAGAAATGATTTCTTCAATTGAGAAGATCATATCTGATGTGTTTCCGTCCTGTCTGATTTCATCGTTCACTTTCGTTACAATACTCAGTTTATGAGGATGTGGAATTTCATCTTTTGATACAAGGAATGGACCCATTGGGCATGTTTCATCAAGACTTTTTCCAAGGAAGAACTGTTTATGTTTGCTTTGCAGATCCCTTGCAGTAATGTCATTGATGATTGTGTAGCCAAATACATAGTCAATTGCCTGCTTTTCAGGAATATTCTTTCCTCTTTTCCCAATCACAATGGCCAGTTCACCTTCATAGTCAAGCTGATCAGTCAGCTCTTCATATGATGGAACTAATGCATTATCCCCTGTAATTGAAGTAGATGCCTTTGTGAAGACAACCAGTTCTTCAGGGAGATCTTTCTCAGTTCCCATTTCAAGGACATGGTCACGATAGTTTTTGCCGATGCACATTACATTTTTAGGAGTGCGCGGTACCGGCGCTTCCCAGACTAGATCTTCAAATTTCACTTTATAACGTGAAACGTGATCACTTTCTTCAGCTGCACGAATACATTTTCTCACTGTCTCCTGTAATTCCATTCCGCTTTGAATACCTTCAAGCAGTGTTGCAGGTACGTCTTCATTTGGAATCAGCTCTTTATGAATTCTTACGATATTCCATGCTGCTTCCTCTCGCTTTACTTTTACGCCGTAAAGTAGTTTGTCTTCAAAACGGAAAGATAGAAATTTCATTGAATGTACACTCCTTAAAATCTGAATTGTCCTTCTATTATACATTTTTTCTTCTATTCTTACAGTTTTATTTTCTGGAATACGACAGTTTTCTCCATAATGTTTCAACGGGTCCCCGATTGAATTTTGATAACCAGATCTCTGCTAAGATGACCTGCATAGCGAAAATTAAGAGTGCAATCCATGTACCTGTCATTAGCGTAACTTCTCCATACAGACCGAATCCATAGTTATAGAAGATTAACGTTCCAATAATGGATTGTGTCAGATAGGTCGTTAATGCCATACGCCCTGTTTTTGCTAATGGCTGAAGCAGCTTGAGCGATACAGGGACTGTCATCACCAGCAGGAGTAATGTCATATACCCCATTCCAACAAGTGGTCCCCCGATGTAATCCTGCAAAAAGACATATGCAAGGTTCTTTTCACCCCAGAAAGGTGAAGTTTTCAAAGCGATACCGAGCCCCAGGAACAATACAGTTAATATGCCCAGCAATGTTTTCTTTTCAGAGGCGCGCTTAAATATATTTAACTTAGCAGCACCTGCCCCGATCATCATAAGTGGCAATATCACGATGATGATTGATACGAATGCTGCCGGGTCGTTTGCAAACTGCCAGTCATCAAGACGCTGACCGAATATTTGTGTGAAAGTTCCGCTTCCATAGTTTGCAACTGAGGATTCAATACCCTGTACAGAACTGAAATACGTAACTGAAGTAGGATCGACCATTGATGCAAAAAACATAATGCCCGTTAACAGCCCCTGCGGTAACAGGTAAATAATAAAGCCCAGCGTCAGCAGCATTGTACCGCTCAACTTCAGCATCCAGATCAGAATAAAGCCGGTTACAGCATACGTAATCAAAATATCGCCTGACCAGACTAAAAACGCATGGGTGATCCCGATCCCAAGCAGGATGACAAGCCTTTTGATTGCAAATGAAGTAAATGCTGAATTCTTTTCAGAAGCTCTCATAAATTGAATGGCAAGACCCGCTCCAAACATCATGGCAAAAATCGGGTAAAAGCTTGCCTGTACAAATACATCAATCCACCAGTGAGTCGGTCTGTTAATCGAATCACCCCACCATGAGTATGGATCGTAATAATAAAAGGGTGAGTGAAATGAAATCATATTCACAATAAAAATACCGAGCAGAGAAAATCCTCTGATCACATCAAGGTTTTGCATTCTCTGCTGTGAGTCAATCGGCTGTAAACTCAAAACATATCCCTCCGGCTGACCTTTTATTCAGGTCAGTTCTCTTCTAGTTTGATTGTTAAGTCTGCATTAAAAAAGTATAGATATACTTCATCAATTTTTCTGTCTAAGCTTTTTTCAAGCGCCCGTCTGTAAAGTGAAAGCTGTAATCTGTAACGTTCTGTAAGTTTTGTTTTTACATCAGGATCTGAGCGGTCCACGTAATCTGTTTTATAATCAAGCAGGACCAGGCCGTCCTCATCTTCAAACAGACAATCTGCAATCCCCTGAATTAATACCGGATCATCCACATTCAGCTGAATCCCTGCTTCAGCAGGTGTTGCAGCATATGTAAATGGCACTTCACGACGGACATCTTTTGCATGAATCATACGTTTTCCAAGGTTTGACTGAAAAAATGAAGTGACATCATTCACTCTGACTGTCTCTGCCTGCTCTTCCGTTAAGATCTCACGCACCACAAGGCCCGCGATTAATGAGTGTATTTCCTCACGTCCAGGCACGGTTTGAAGGGGCACCTGCTGCATCACTGTATGCATGATTGTCCCTCTTTCTGCAGCCGTCATTTTCTCCTGTTTAAGAAAAGCAGGACGGTCGTACAATTTCTTTGAAGGTTTGACGATTGAATCTGCACCGGTTTCGTCAAATGTTTCATGCTGTCGCTTAATTGAAGATACAGATTGCTTTGATTTAACCATCGCTGCCTCTTCATACGGGTAGTGCCACTTCAGACGGTGCAGGATATCTTCACGGTGCTCACTCTGTCCGGGAACCGTCTCATGATTCTTAACGTGTGTGAGCCATTCCGCAGCAGATTCCTCTTTTATCTGTTCCTCAGCGAATAGCTGCTTATGATGCTGCTGCATATCCCATACTGAAGAATCTTCAATCAGTCCGGAAGAAACGGAATGGATGGCATGCGGATGACGCGTGAGTGCCGGTCCGATCCAGTCTGCATATGTTTTTGCGCCTTTTCTTGTGAAATCAGGCAGCAGCCATGACTGATATGACCCGGATAATGACCACTTTTCTTTCAGCTTTTCAGCATCGGGGACGGTCGCAATCAGAATCAACTCTTCTTTCGCCCTTGTCATAGCCACATAAAGCACACGCATCTCCTCAGCCAGGTTTTCAAGCCGCTTCTTCTCTTTAAATGCCATCTGAGGAAGTGTTGTACTGCTGATTCTGTTTTCGATATCCACAAAAGATAGGGCCAGACCAAAATCTTTATCAAGCAGGTAGCTCCCTCTTAAGTCCATCTCATTAAACTGCCTTGCCATTCCTGACATAAAGACGATCGGAAACTCAAGCCCTTTACTTTTATGAATTGTCATCAGACGCACGACATCTTCCTGTTCACTGAGTGCTCTCGCAGCTCCAAGATCATCGCCTCTGTCTCTCATCCGTTCTACAAATCTTAAAAACCTGAAAAGTCCACGGAAAGAAGTTGATTCATATTGTCTGGAGCGGTCATAAAGTGCTCTCAGGTTTGCCTGCCGCTGTTTACCACCGGGAAGTCCGCCGACAAAGTCATAAAATTGCGTATCTCTGAACAGCTGCCACACAAGTTCTGACACTGCACCGGTTCTTGCAAGCGCCCGCCAGTTTCTAAGAGAAATTAAAAACATCGAACACTTTTCTTTCAATTCAGCGTTATCATCACCTGACGACATATACGCGTTAAGCGCGTCCCAAAAAGAGCCTTTTGGATCCGCTTTTCGAATTGTTGCCAACTCTTCTTCGGTACATCTGACAACCGGTGATCTGAGAACTGATGCGAGCGGAATATCCTGAATCGGATTATCAATTACTTTTAATAGAGATACCATAATCGCCACTTCTGTCGCATCAAAATAACCGGTTGAAAGATCTGCATACAGCGGAATTCCAGCCTGTCTGAATTCATCCATGATGTCAGGCGTCCAGGTCATTGACCTCGTTAAAATAACAATATCCCTGTATTCAAGCGGACGGTAGAGCTTCTTTTTCACATCATAGATCTGTCTTCCGCTATCAATCATGCTGCGGATTTCTTTGATCATATAGCGTGCTTCAAGCGTTGAACGCTCAAGCTCTCTTTCATCCATCACTTCTTCAGGCATTTCTTCTGGCGCATCTTCATCTGCCTGATCGATCACTGTGAATCTGACAGGCACTGTAATATCTGTCGGATACGGCGCACCCGGAATCAGTTCTGCATCCTTATCGTAATCAATCTCACCAACCATTTCCCCCATGATCTGCCGGAATATAAAGTTGACCCCATCAAGCACTTCAGGACGGCTTCTGAAGTTTTTAGCCAGATCAATCTTCTGACCGCTTCCCTCCTGCTGGAATGTCCGGTACTTCCCGAGAAACAGATTTGGTTCAGCAAGTCTGAAACGGTAAATGGACTGTTTTACATCACCTACCATAAAGAGGTTTCCGTCTTTTTCACCGCCGGATTTTACTAGTTGCAAAATAGTTTCCTGCACCATATTGGTATCCTGATACTCATCAACAAGGACCTCTTTGAACTGATTTCGGTAGTGATAGGCTGCCTGAGATGGTTCTCCTGTAGCAGGATCGCGCAGGATTTCAAGACAGAAGTGCTCCAGGTCATTAAAATCTACCAGTCCGCGTTCTTCTTTTGCAGCCTTGAATGCTTTCTCAAACTTTCTGACAAGCTCTACAAGGGTTGATAGTCTGCCTGTCATCTGATTCATATCCTCAAGCAGCTGCTCAGGGCTTCTGACGAAAAATCCGTCTTTTAAATCGTTCATCATTTTCTTCGCCTGGTCACGCCACTTTTTCGCCTGTTCTACAAGCTCCTCGTCGAAGTCATCACCTTTGCATGGCTTCAGCCTGCCCATTGAAAAGGAGGAAACTGCCGCTTCTGCTTCTTTCCATCCTGCAGCATGACGAATTTCATTCAGCTGTCTGAGATCATCATCAAAGTTCGCTGCTCTCGGATATGGTCCACCTGGCTTACGTGCAGCATCGAGCGCAAGGTTAATCAGTTCAATCGCGCCTTCAGCTTCAAGCTGGACGTGAAACAGGACATAGTTTGCAAGCGGATGGTCATCAATCTGGACGTTTTCTGTTTTATGCAGCGACACAATCCCATCAAGCCACGTATCCGGGTCAGCATGTGAGCGTGAAAACGTATGAAGCTTTCTGATCATCTGATGCAGTGCATCATCACTCCGGTCATTTGTTACGGCTTCCACCAGTTCAATAAATGAATGGTTATCCGGAACTCCGTACTCCTGCTCAAGTACTTCTTCCACCACTTCATCTTTTAAAAGCTCGGCTTCTGTATCATCTGCAATTCTGAAGCCCGGGTCTATATCAATCAGGTAATAGTATTTCCTGATAACCTCCAGGCAGAATGAGTGAAGGGTTGAGATAGATGCTTTGTTAATGAGTGTCAGCTGCTTTCTGAGATGTCTGGATTCAGGGTCTTCAGTTAGTGCTTTTTCAAGCGCTTCGCCTACACGGTGCTTCATTTCAGCAGCAGATGCATTTGTAAATGTTACGACTAAAAGTTCATCAATATCAGTCGGCTGATCAGTATCAAGTACTTTTTGAATCAGTCTTTCAACCAGCACAGCTGTCTTCCCTGAACCCGCTGCTGCGGCAACAAGAATGTCACTGCCTTTTTCAAAAATGGCACGCCACTGTTCATCCGTCCATGTGACATGGTCAGGTTTTACCGGAATCATCTGACGTCTCCTCCTTCCTTCGTTAAATCTTCAGCCTTTTTCGTTCTGAGTGAACGGTATTTATTCTTCTCAAGCGCCGGATCGAACTGACATACAGAACGGTATGAACAGAACTGGCACGGCGTTCTTTTTTTATATTCATAAGGGTCAATTGATACATCTCCCGCTTTGATTCTATCTCCAGCTGAGCGGAACATGGAGCGTGTGTGGGCTCTCATATGATCAAACTGATCCCTGCTCGCTGTTTTTGAATTCGATCGGAGCGTCCCGTCTTTTTTAAGACCCGCAGAAATAATTGAAGAGTTTCCTTCTTCAAGTGTCATATCCATCAGCCTGACGACTTCTTGATCTCCAAGGACAAGGCCTTTCATTTTATACTTTTTCAATAGCTCATCCTGCATTTCCTGAGCGCTCATTGGTTTTTTTGTCTTCACAACCGGGTTGTGAAGGTGGAAATATAGTACGCCTGCAGGCTCAGCTTCTGCCTGAACAAGCTTTGATGAATTTGTCATTGCTACATCAAGATATGTCATCATTTGTAGCGAAAGTCCATAATACATCTCAGTAAAATCAAGATCTCTCACGCTGGACTTGTAATCAATGACTCTTAAATAAACTTTACCCTCACTTCTTGCCTGATCCACTCGGTCAATTCTTCCCTGAAGTGACATTGTATCCCCGTCACTCAAGAGAATTTGGTGCGGCGGCAGCTCCTGTCCCGGGCCGAACCCAAGTTCCACTCTGAGTGGTTCAAAGTCTCCTGCTCTTGCATGTTCACTTAAGATATAGGACGCCTGGCGAATCACCGCCTGAAGCTTTTTCGCGATATAACGGTATTTATTGGAGCTGTTCAAAATGTCATACTGCAGCTGCGGACCGATATGACTGACTGCCTGATGGGCAAGTTCAGCACACTGCTGCTGTGACAGGCTCTTCCAGCTGATCCCTTTATGCAGTAATTCTTCAGAAATCCATTTAAGCGCTGCATGGAACAGCTCTCCAATATTCGGCGCATCAAGCCTGAATATACTCCGTTCATGGAGTCTCAGACCGTGACTTGAAAAGTGCTGAAACGCACAGCTGTTCATCCGCTCAATACGCGACACACTTGCCATCATTGAGCTGCCGTACAGACTTTCCGCCGTGCCTCTTGAAAGCGGATTAGCTACATTTTCATAGAATAAGCCCGATAAAATACGTTTGCTCTCCTGTTTCCAGAAAGGGTCTGTCACATAAAAGTTATAAACATCACGCCAAATATCTTCTACTGGATAATCTTTTCTCAGCTGCTGAAGCTGTGACGTCATAAATGATGCCGTCGGAAGCGGATGACAGATATAATCGAGCTGCTGAGATCCAGGTACTTCAACCGGATCGTTCACAGCGAGCATCAGCCGGTGCTCCGGCAGGATTCCTGTTACTTTATTGATATAAGGAGAGACAATCAGCGACTTCCCTTCTTCATCCGCAAGTGGATAGGAGATATAAAGCTTTTCAGATGGGGATGTAAACGCACGGTAGGCCACAAAATCTTCATCCTGCAGCTTCTCCCGGGTCCCCGGTGCAAGATGCATGCCGGCCCGCTCCATAAAAATCCGGTCATCTTCTGCTAAAATTCCGTCATCCTGCATTCTAGCAGGCATTACGCCATCATTAACACCAAGTACAAATGATGCACATACTGCCGGCAGCCTTGAGAGTTCAAGGTCTGCAATAATCACCTGGTCAATGGAAGGTGGTACAAGAGAAAACTCGAGTGTTTCCATACCTGAATCAAGAATGTCACTGAACTCCTGAAGCGGCATTTTGTCGTCTCCGGTGATTTCCACGAACTGATCAAGCAGCTCTACAACAGCGTCCCATGCCTGATCATGCTCTCTTGCAGATTCAACGTCTCCTTTTTCTTCAGCCGCTGCTGACATCTGTTCAAGCTTCAATGGAACTTCCAGCTCTTCTAATAGCATAAAGACAGCCTCGCAATAGTCCCGGACAGTCCCTGCTTTTTTCAGGCGCTTTTCAAACTGGTCAATTGGTGCTGTGATCATTTCGCGCGCTGCGTTCAGGTCATCCTGAATCAGCTTTTCTTCTTCATTTTGCGGAACTCTGACAAAATCGAGTCCTCTGAACTGCTTGTAGTAGAACTCCTTTTGCCAGCGGTCGCCGTGAATTCCCTGTGCAAGCACATAGTTTTCAAGTCTGTCCATCTGCCCCCGGAGCAGATCATGATCAGCTTCTGCCGGGAAGAAAAGTTCTGTTTTTACCGCTCTGAAAACTGCTTCATAGCGCCAGTGCTTTGTCACTGTCTCGAGTGCAGAACGAATAAATTCAATCAGCGGATGGTTCAGCATCGTTCTCTTTTTATCTATAAAATATGGAATTTCATAGTCTTTAAAAACAGGTTCAATGATTTCATGGTACGCATCACCGTTACGGGTCAGCACCGCGATATCTTTATAACGGTAGCCTTCATTCCGCGCAAGCTTTCTGATCTCCCGGGCGACAGCTTCAGTTTCAGCTCTTCTGTTGGCGGCTTCAATGATCGTCATATCAGCCGGACCATCATAAGCTGATCCGAATTTCTCAAATGACTGCTCTAAATGCGACAGCCCTTTCCCTTTATACTTAGCATTGTCTTCTAACTGCTTGACCTCTGCTTTTTCTCCTGTCTCTTCTGCTATATCTTTTAAACGGTTGACAGTATCCGTTGTCTGTCTGAACAACAGTGGATCAGGAGAGTTCAAGTCCGCCGTTACTGCTGCTGTGATTAACTTAGACTGTTCGAGCAGTTTTTCAATGACCAGATATTCCTGGGGTGTAAAGCTGTGGAAGCCGTCAAGGTAGATATCTGCACGGCTGAGTAGCGATGAGTCTTTTATCTTTTCAGCAAGCAGTCTTAAATAATCTTCTGAATCTATGTAACGGCCTTTTAATTGTTCATCAAATCCTGAATAAATCCGTTCAATATCCTTCAGTTTATCAAGTAGTGCTTTGGGTGCCGTTTCACTGATTTCAGCTGTTTTTTCAAGCAGGTCCGCAGGCTGGATGCAGTATCTTCTGAACTCTGTCAGCATTTTTTCAACGTGACCGACAAATCCGTGCTTTCCGGCTGCACGTCCAAACATAATCATTTGTTCCTTCTGTTCGTTGATCAGCTTTCTGACGAGCATGCTTGCTCCTGTGTGGTTAATATGTATACGGGTGGCGCCACCTGTTTCCTGCAGAATTCTCCAAGCGAGGCGGGTGAAGCTCAGCACCTGCACTCTGACCATTCCACCGGTTTCAAGCGCAAGGCGGTATTCTGACTGGAAGGTCATTTGTTCAGGTACGATCAGTAGGATGGGATCACCTGACGGGTCGCTTTTGACTTTAGCGGTGATTTCACTTATGATGTGATCTGTTTTACCGGTT
Source organism: Jeotgalibacillus sp. JSM ZJ347 (assembly GCF_044383825.1). Taxonomy (NCBI): domain Bacteria; kingdom Bacillati; phylum Bacillota; class Bacilli; order Caryophanales; family Caryophanaceae; genus Jeotgalibacillus; species Jeotgalibacillus sp. JSM ZJ347. The sequence goes on from NZ_JBISEN010000001.1 coordinate 1,076,729, forward strand.
CCGGAACGTCCTGTTTTGATCATCAGCGGCATGATTGTGCCTCCTTTATCGTTTGCATATAGCTATTATCTTACAATTTGGGGTTAATGAAAAGTGACGGGAAAATGAAAAGAGCCATCCAATTGGACAGCTCTTTCATTTATTCTCATTCAGTAACCGCTGAACCTCTCCGATCAGGACTGCGCTTTCCTGCCCCCGGGCGGTGAGCCTCCTCAGGCTTCGCCTTCCGGGGTCTCACCTGTCCCTTCCTGGGGCGGGAGTCTCCGTCCTGCTCTCCGAGGGTCAGCTCCGCATGTATCCGTCACACTGAAAATGATTATTCATAAAATCTTACATCCAGTTCATTTAGCGGCCAGTATCTGAGGTTTACTTTGCCGACGACTGAGTCCTGGTCGATGAAGCCGATTATGCGGCTATCCAGACTTTCCTGACGGTTATCTCCGAGGACAAATAATTGTCCTTCAGGCACTTCTATTTGTCCTCCGGGAATTTCTTCGAGTGTAAAGTCACCAGTCAGGCGCCCTTCTTCTGTGCGGAATTCTTCAAGGTATGGTTCTTCGTAGTATTCTCCGTTTATATAAAGCTGATCGTCTTCATAAGAGACTTCATCTCCTGGAAGCCCGATGACTCTTTTTACGTAATCTTCTGATTCATTTGCATGAAAGACGATGACATCAAACCTGTCGATATCGCCAATCTGATATCCGATTTTATTAATAACAAGCTTGTTGCCATCCTGCAGCGTCGGTTGCATGGATGCACCTTCTACCACATAATTTGAAAAAAGAAAAATGCGGACTACCAGTACAATCACGACTCCTACTGCTAATGCTTTGAGCCATTCGAAGCTTTCTTTTTTCCACGATTCCATCTATTCTCCAACCTTTCATTCCCGGCAGACTTTCTATGACGCTCGTGCATCAATATGTCACGTTCCATTTTTTTATTGATCTTTTTCTCTACTCTTTTTCCAACCAGCCATAAGACAACAATGACGCCAAGCACGATCGCTGTTTTAACCGGTTCCCGTATCAGTGAGACGATGTCTGCACCGATGAATGAAATCGTAGAAATCATCACGAGTTTCCCTGTTACAACAGCCAGCATATACTGTATGAAACTGATACGGGACAGGCCCGCTACCACGTTGACAAGTGCTGACGGTGTAAATGGAAAACACAGGAGCAGAAACAATGGACCGAATCCATGCTGTTCCACCCAGGTAGTGAGTTTTCTGATCTGCTTCTGGTTACTTAAGAAGTAAAACAGCCTGAGGTGGCCAAAGCGTCTGAGCAGCCAAAAGACCATTAACGCGCCCACTGAAGCACCCGCCCATGAGAGCAGTATGCCGAAAAGCACCCCATATGCATTTGCATTCGCCACTACAAAAGCGACGAGCGGCAGGAAAGGCAGAAATGCTTCGATCACTGGCAGCAGGAAGCCGATTAGCGGTCCGAATGCCCGATACTCTGCAATTAATTCACGAAGATTTTCGAGTGTAAACCATGCTTCTAGAGTTTCCAACGTCATTCAAACGCTCCTCTGGTCTATAGACTGACGGCTATTTTTTATCAGTATAGCATAATTCGGAAAATACCGCCTATTACGGCTATATTTTTCCCTTGTTTTGTTTTGTACAAACTATGACAAATGAAAAATAAAAACCCGGACGAAGATGTCTCGGGTTTTGGAACCGTTTCGCTACGCTTCGGGCGGACGCTTTCCACGGGGACGGCGGTGAGCCTCCTCGTCGCTTTGCGCCTGCGGGGTCTCACCTGTCCGTCATATCCCGTTGGAGTCGCCGCCCTCCGCTCCGCTACACTGTGACCTCACTTATAAAGTGAAATGGCAGCTATACAAGTAAAATATATTATATCCATTAAACTTGATTATTTAAATATACTCATTCATCCAGCCTGTCAGGTGGTTCAGTCTTTCGAGTCTGAGTTCTGGTTTACCTGTTCTGGACAGGTTGTGGTCTGATTCCGGAAATCTGACCAGGCGCGTTTTTTTCTCTTTTCTTTTCAGTGCAATGTATAACTGCTCTGCCTGTTCGATCGGGCAGCGGTAGTCGTTTTCACTGTGCATGATCAGCAGTGGCGTTTTGATCTGATCAGCATAGGCAAGCGGTGAGTGCTTCCATAGTGTATCAATATCGCCAAGGTCTGCCTGGATCTGCCACTCGCTGAAGTAGTAGCCGATATCACTGACGCCGTAGAAGCTGATCCAGTTACTGATGCAGCGCTGTGTAACTGCTGCTTTAAAGCGGTCTGTATGACCTGTGATCCAGTTTGTCATGAACCCGCCGTAGCTTCCGCCTGTGACACCGAGCCGGTCACGGTCGATGAAGTCAAACTGTTCAAGTGCGCCGTCCACTGCTGCCATCAGGTCGCGGTAGTCTCCTCCGCCGTAGTCACCTCTGACTGCATTAACGAAAGTCTGGCCGTAGCCATGGCTTCCGCGCGGGTTTGTATAGAGTACTGCATAACCACTAGATGCAAGCAGCTGCATTTCATGGAAAAACGTATTGGCATACATCGCATGAGGACCACCATGAATATTTAAAATCATCGGTGCTTTTTCTCCATCTTTATAACCTGCAGGCTTCATGAACCAGCCGTGCACGGTATAACCGTCTGTGCTTTCATAAGAGACTGCTTCAGGCGCGACTATTTCAACCTCGTCAAGCAGCTGCTGATTTACATTTGTCACCTGTTTTGCTTCTCCTGTCGGAACATGAATCACATGAAGGTCACCTGGATTCTCCGTTGTACTGATCGCAGCAGCTACTCGTTGTGAATCGCCGTGCACATCAAAGCCGTAGACGTGGTGATTCCCTTCATAGGCCGGATACACGGCACCATCAATTGATGCGTAATACAGATTGACATTGCCCTGATCAGTAATGACAAAGTACAGGCTGTTATTGTCAGCCCAGACAGCGCCTGGCATATTCGCTCCCTGCTGAATATCACCAATCGCGTAATCTCCGACAGGTGCATCAATTCCTTCTGTCAGACACTCAGCTGCTCCTGATGCCTGGTTCCATATCCAGAGTTCGCTGTGCGTAGCATTTTCGTATGTTCTGCCTGATGCTGTAAATGCAAGATGTCCGCCGTCCGGTGACCACGCAGCAAATCCAACGTACCCTTCAGCCGTCTGAATATGCACTTTTGTGTCATCTTCAGGGTTATAGAGATACAGCTCATTGTTAAATGAAAAGTCTTTATCCTTTGTATCTGCATCTGTTACATAAGCAAGCTGCTTTCCATCCGGTGACCAGGCTAAGGGTGAATAACTGTCTTCTCCTTTTGTCAGCTGGTTCAGCTCTTCTGTTTGCAGGTCAATGATGGCGATCTGCTGCTTTTTATCATCAAGCAGACCTGCACCGTCCGCTTTGTATTTCATTGAATCTGTTACAAACGGCTTCAGCTTTTTATCGTCATCTTCTTTTTTCTTCTTTTCATTCAGTGCGTCTTCCGGTTCAAGAGATACCGTGAATGCGAGTTTGCCGCTGCATGGTGACCAGACAGGATTACCTGCTCCGTTTTCTGTCTCTGTTACCTGCTTCGCTTCCCCGCCGCTTACCGGTAAAACGTAGAGCTGGTTTTTTCCGGAGCGGTTTGAGACGAATACTACTTTCCTGCCGTCCGGTGACCATCTAGGTGAGGATACTCTATTGTCTCCATATGTCCACTGGTTCAACTCTTCGTTTTCCTGATCATATAAAAATAAGTTTGATGAATATGTATGTTCTTCATTAATATGTGTTTTGACAAATAAGATATGTTTGCCATCCGGTGACCATCTAGGGTCTGTGAGTGATTCAATTTTATACAGGTCTTCTGCTGTGATGTTGCGCTTGTGTGTCATGAAATCTCCTCCGGTGAATCAGATATTTCGGTTTTCGAGATAACCGCTTGTTCTATTATCAGATTTTTTTGTGAATAATGCAAACAAATAACAGTTGTATATTGAAAAAATCTGTGTAAAATAATATAGAACACATGTTCGTTTTACAGGAGGAGATTTCAGTGACAAAGATTCCAACTGAGGACCGGGACCGGCTGGAGAATGCTTTTTATCTTCCGATGGTGCTGAAGGTTCTTGAACGTGATCAGATTGTGATTGAAAAGAGTGGTGTTAAGCTCCCCAGACCTTATATTGAGTTAATTGAAGAAACAATGATTGCTGTTCAGCGTGAGCTTGTGACTTTGAAAAAGTATATGAGAGATCACGGCATGAAGGTGGTTAAGTTAAAGTCCGATGAAGCTTTTACGATGTATCTGTTTGTGTATAAGGGGTATGAAGAGCAGCACAACTATTTTAATCCGAGGATCAGAAATCACGTTGAGAACCTGCTGAGGTATTATTTAATTGGACGGTTAAAGTCCATGTCGCCGCCATCATCGGGGTTGATACGGTCCTGATCTGCGTGTTCAATTCTTTCAAGATACTCTGCGAATCCGAAGCGCTTCTTGCTCAGCTCCGTTTTGTAGGTATCTTCTGTTTTTTCACGTATAGAGTTAATATTTTGATTAAGCTTGAGGGATAGTACAGAAGCTTTTAAGTACTGCAGGTGAGTGGCTCGCTTTGAGATTGGGAGTGTGATGATACTGTTTCCTGATAGAGTGAGTTTTGTCTCATTGTTAAGATCATCATTTTTCTCAATACTGACTACGTGATTCATCGCAATCCAGTAGTTACTTTTATTTGAATCAGAATGAGTGGAGAAAAAATAAATATCTGATATCGGATCGACTACAATGGGAGGTTTGTGGCTGAAGCTTGTGAGGAATCTTGATGAGATTTTACGTCCTTCGTAGGATGAAAAATAATACAGGCAGGAATGCTCCATGATCTCCATTGGTTTCATATCGACTGTAAAAGGCGACCTGTCTTTTTCGTAAATAATGGTCCCCGTCAAACTTCCTCCTTCAATTTTCGGTTCTAGAATCATTGTACTCGCACTGACTGTGTAGGTTTCTGCAGCTGTCATAAATTCCATTTTATCACTCCTTTATATGATTATGGAATCATCATACACTATACAATCTCCAAAAGTATACATAAATTTTTCCAAATATGTTCGGCCTATTCCGGATATTTTAGCTATATAACAATATAAAAGTTTATATTGTCTAAAAATTTGAAACTTTCTGTTGATATTCTCGCTGATATTCTCTATAATGAAAAAAAGTAGCAGAGGTGATGATGAAGATGGAAAACAACAAATCGTTCGCAGAGTTCATGAATGAGTCAACCGTCCCTCAGAAACAATCCAGTGAAATGACGATGATGGAAATTTACGTGGACATGGTATTAAATGAAATTCTTGTCCGTCATCGCAAGGAGCAGCTTGTATCAGCTATTAATGAAGCGTTAGACAACAAAGATCAAGACGCTTTTATGAAGTGTTCAGCAGAATTAAATACATTAGAGGACACACACGGTGTGTAGTACTTGAGCCCCCTGCAGACAGGCAACAAATTATGCAGGGGGTTCAACTTTTGTCATGAAATCGCCACCCCTCCAGAGTGGCATTTCGAGCAGTAATCATGAATAATAGACCTATCGAATATAATTCATGATAAGGAGCCCGCCCATGCTGACTGAAGAACTAAACAGCACGTTTCTATTCATCATTGAATGGGGATTCGTTGCAGCCGCGCTTGCAGCAATTATTTTTATACTATATTCAATCCGACGCGCTCCGCGTATGAAAACTGCCTTTTTATGGCTGGCTGCTCACCTTGGTCTGACGATAATCGCTTATATTGTATTCTGGATAGGCCTTGGCGGAGGTTTTAACGATCCGACAGTTGAAAATGTATCTGATGAAATTCATTTTCTGCTCGGTGTTGCCGGACTCATCTGGCTGACAGGTATGCTGTGTTTGATCTTAAGCATCCAGCTGATGAAAGATCAGTTCCGTACCAAAAGCTACACACCGATTCAAAGTGACAAAAAAGACGCAGACTAATCAATCAGTCTGCGTCTTTCTTCAGGCGTCGGCAGTTTGCACGACTGCTTTTTCCCGAACCAGTGAAACCTGTTTCTTGCAAAAGCATCATAAGCCAAATCACGGATTGGCCGCGGCACGATCAATAGCAGTGAAAGCAGCTTAACAGGTCCATCCAGTGAACGGCATATTCTCAGTGCGGCGTCAGATCTCATATAAAGCGTGTCATTTTCAACAAGTAATACTGAATCAATCATAGGAGGAACCTCAAATGTCGTCCGCATTTTATGGCCAACCTCACCCTGCAGTGATGCAAAATGAAAATAGCCGGCGCGGTCATGCTTCATAATGAACTGAACGCTCCAGTCACACACATTGCAATCACCATCAAATAATACAACAGCTGCCATTATCCACTTCCCCTTTCCTTACCTTCCTTACCATATACATTTAACAGTGCGCCAAAAAGAAGAACTGCAGCTGTCAGGTAAAACCAGATCATCATGATCACAACAGATGCCAGCTGGCCATATAGCTGGCGGTAATTCCCGTAGCCGACAAACAGTGAAAATCCTTCAGAGATCAGCTGCCAGAAAATCACGGCGAATACAGCTCCCGGAAGTACGTCCTTCCATGATAGCCCGTGCTTAGGGAGATGTCTGTAAAGCACCCAGAAGAAGATAAATAAAATGACTGTACCAATACCCCACCTGATCGGGGTCCATAACACTAACCAGCTCGCTTCGAATAAAAAGGTTTCTTCTGCAATGCGCTGCACTACATTTTCAATTAAAGGAATCAAAATGGTCAGCGGTAAAATCAACGCAAAACCGATTGTCAGGAAAAAGTCACTGACAATCCCCTTTAGATAACTTTCACGCCTTTTAATTTTATATATATCAGTTAACGATCTTACCAGCGATTGTATCGCCATTGAAGCAAGCCACATTGTTGACAGGAAACTGATTGAAATGATTGTTCCCTGCTCTGTATCGAGAATTGCAGTTAAGTTTGATTCAATAAGTCCATATGTTTCCTGCGGTGCATACGGTCTGATTACTTCAATTAAGTCAGTTGATGTGAACGGTAAAAAGCTTGTACTTGAAACCACCATGATTAAAAAAGGAAACAGTGACAGCATAAAATAATAGGCTGTCTGTGCAGCATGGTCATAGTAACCTTCCTTGAAAAAGCGGCTTCCCGCATACTTTATTCTGTTTTTTAGCATTCCTTTCTCCTCCAAGAAATCTGCTGGCTGCCCTTATGTTTTCCCTAATTGAAGAAAAATTAATCCGTCAGCTTCCTATCAGCATATATAAAGAAAGAAACACAATAGAACCAAGAACGACAAACATCACATCAGCACCGAGAAATGCCAAGGCAAACGCAGCGGCTGCGCCTGCAACACCAAACCAGATATCATCCTGAATAAATAAAACACCGGGAAAGATGAGTGCGCCTAGTACAGCATAAGGAATATTTTTTAATACACCCTGAAAAAATGGATTCAGCTCTTTCCCTTCAAGCACAGTCAGCGGTAATACCCGCGGAATATACGTCACAATGGCCATCCCGATAATAATCAAAATCATATTCATTCCAGCCGAGCCCCTTTCCTGAGGCCTGTCACGATTTCAACTGCAATCGCAGAAATCAGTGTTGAGGCAGCGATCGCCCAGCCTGTATCAAGCAGACCGCTCAATGTAAATATGCTGTTCAACGCAGCTGCAAGTCCGGCAAGGTAAACAACCTTCATTTCCTTTTTCAATGAAGGAACCAATAGACCGACAAACATTGCATAAAGGGCAATGGACATTGCCTGCTGCAAAAACTCAGGCAGACTTGCACCAATGACATGACCAATCCCAGTATTTATTACCCAGCTGCCATACGCTATCAGCATAACGCCAAACGCAAAGCCGGTTGATGTTTTCCCTTCCCTTGTTGCAATCACCGTAAATGTTTCATCAGTCAGTCCAAACGCATAAATGGATTTCTTCGCCCGCGTTTCAGGCTCCATCTTTTCATTTAAAGAAGCTGACATTAAAAAGTGCCGGATGTTCACAATAAATGTATTGAAGATAATCACAGCAGCACCTGCACCTGCTGCGATCAGTGATAATGAAATATATTGTGCTGCTCCCGCAAAAACAAGCAGGCTCATTAATACTGATTCAAATAAAGTAAGTCCGGTTGTTTTTGCAAGGAGCCCGAAAGTAAGCGCGACAGGCAAATAGCCGACCGCAATACTGGTCCCCGCTTTCATGCCTGCTCTAAAGCCTGATTTTTGTTCACTGACTGCAACCATCTGCATTGATCATACCCCTTTCTCTTTCAGCACGAATCGTTTACAATAAATGCAACGAGATAATTTTATTATATTGTACATTCGTATAATATAATAAACAACCCGGTGAGGTGAATTTTTTGGACGAAATAAAAAAACAGCTCGGTGGTAATCTCCGGCTGCTCAGAAAGAATAGAGACCTTTCACTCGACAGACTTGCACTTTTGACAGGTGTCAGTAAAGCTATGCTGGGTCAGATTGAACGTGGAGATGCCAACCCGTCTGTCGGAACGATATGGAAAATTGCAAATGGCTTAAAAATTTCTTTTTCTTCACTGCTCGCCACCCCGGCAAGTGATGTCACGGTCATCCGTGCTGACGCAGTCGAAATGCTCGAAGAAGATAATGGACGATACCGTGTCTATCCGATCTTTACTTTTGACCCTGTCAGGCAGTGGGAAGGTTATAGAGTCGAACTCGACACCGGTTGTTCCTATCATAGTGAAAGTCATGGCAGCGGAGTTGAAGAGTATTTGACAGTCATCGAAGGAGAACTGACCATCACAATATCAGAAAATGATTATATACTTAAAAGCGGTGATTCAATCCGTTTCAAAGCTGATCAGACTCATCAGTATCTTAATAAAGCTGATCAGCGGACAGTCTGTCAGATGGTTATTCACTACAATAAAGGGTAACTGCCTCATAAAGAAAGCTCATTTCCTTTTGGAACAATGAGCTTTCTTTTTATTGGTCATTACTTACCTTTAAAAACAGGCTTTCTTTTTTCAGAAAACGCAATCAACGCCTCCACTCTGTCTTCTGTCGGAATCGTAATCTCATACGCTTTTCTCTCGATTTTTAAGCCAGTCTGAAGATCTGCATTCATTCCCGCCTTAATCGCATATTTCGCCTGCTGAAGCGCAATTGGTCCATTTGTAAGCATCGCCTCAGCAACTATCATCACTTCATCATGCAATGCATCTTGATCAACAGCCTTTGTCAGCAGTCCGTAATCGTAGGCATCAGCTCCAGTGAAGCGCTTGGCTGTCAGAATCAGTTCCATTGCCTTCGCTTCCCCGATGATCCGTGGAAGCCGCTGCGTTCCACCTGCACCCGGTATAATCGCGAGACTTGTTTCTGTCAGCCCCATTTTTGCTTCCCTGTCAGCAATTCTGAAATCACAGGCTAAGGCGAGTTCCATGCCGCCTCCAAAAGCATGGCCATTCAGTTCAGCAATGACAGGCTGCGGCAGAGCCTCAATTGCACTGAAAACTTCTCCTATTTTATAAATATTGCGCTTCACCTGCTGTTCGGTAAGTGTCTTTCGTTCCTTCAGATCCGCTCCAACGCTGAATGCTTTATCCCCCGCTCCCCGTATGACTACCACTCTTACATCCGGGTTAATCCGCAGCGCTTCAGCTGTCTGTCCAAGCTCTGACAGCATCTGATAATTAAAAGCATTCATCGCCTCTGGGCGATTTAATGTAATGGTTGCCATTCCATTTTTCTGTTCAAGTAGTATTGTTTCCACAATTCAATCCCCTTTCATGTATGTAAGCACTTTCATTTACATATTGTAGCATCCGTTGTCCTTTCATGCACATTCATAGCCGTTTAGTTTTAAGCCTGCGTGGTAAACTGTAATTAGCTGATTGATGGCAAGAGAGAAGGTGTTTGTGACGAAAAAAGTAGCCGCTTACCGCATTTATAAAATTGTAGCGATGGCTGTGAAGTTTTTTCTGCAGGTTTATTTTTTCAACCGCAGATACCGCGGCAGATGGGACCCTTCTGTAGAAAAAAAGTGGTCAGACCTCGCCGGCAAACAGGCACGTGAATACAAGCAGACCGCACTAAAACTTGAGGGTCTGATGATCAAAGTCGGACAGTTTCTTTCTACAAGAGCAGATATCATGCCACGCTCATTTATCATTGAGCTTGAAGGGCTGACTGACCGCGTCCCTCCCGTTCCCTGGGACAAAGCAAAACAAGTGATTGAAGATGAATGGAATACAGACTATGGGAATATGGTTCATAAAATATCAGAAAAGCCCATTGCTTCAGCATCCATTGGAGATGTGTATCACGCATGGCTACATAATGGCGATTCGGTTGCCATTAAAGTTCAAAGACCTGGTATTGACTATATTATTAGAACCGATTTCAAAGCATTAAAAATCGTGATATGGCTTGCAAAGAAATTCACAAATTTCGGCAAGCAGGCTGACCTTGATGCATTGTATGGTGAAATGGTCAATGTCATTGGGGATGAGCTGAATTTTAAAAAGGAGCTCCAAAACGGAGTGGCTTTCGGGGAACGGTTCAAAGAGACTGAAGGCGTCATTGTTCCAAGGTATTACGAAGAATATACCACACGCCGCGTCCTTGTCATGGAGTGGATTGAAGGGGCCAAAATCACTGACCTCTCATTCCTTGATAAACATGAACTTAATAGAGAAGATCTTGCCGAAAGACTGCTGCTTTTATTTGTAGATCAGCTGTTAAATGAAGGTATGTTCCATGCAGACCCACACGGAGGCAATATTCTCATCAAAGCTGATGGCACCATTGTGCTGATTGACTTCGGCATGGTCGGCGTAATTAGTAAGAATGACGCTGAAGCCGTTCAGCGGGCAGTAGAAGGTGTCGTCTTTGAACGCTATGAAGAAGTGGTCGGGGCGCTTGAGGATATGAAATTTCTTCTTCCAGCAGCAGACCGTAACATTTTACAGGAACTTGTCGAGAGAGTCGTAGCTGTCTATAAAAGCGGGGAATGGCAGGACGGAGAAAGCCTGATGATGGAAAAGTTATTAGAGGATGTACAGGACATCGTCAGAACCCAGCCAATCCAGCTGCCGACTGAATTTGCATTCTTTGGCAGAGCGCTTTCTACATTTACAGGCGTCATTTATACCATTTATCCCGAAGCTGACTTTATTGAAATGGCACGGCCGACGATTGTCCGCTGGGCTGCTAACCGCGGCGGTGAAGGAAATACGTGGCAGACAGTCCTGAGGACAATTCAGCCCTACCTTTCTGCCCCTTCTAAAATACTTGATGCACTTGAAGAACCGAAGCGCTACAGAAGATCAATGGAATCATTTCGCAAAAAAGAAAGCCGGATGAAAGATCTGGCTGGCAGAAGAAGAGAAACTGTTTATTTCACACTGATTCCATTTGCCGCGCTTCACGGTGCAGTCTACCTTGAAGAATGGCTGATCGCGGGTGGTACCGGGGTCATACTCTTATTCGGACTGCTGCGGATCAGGTCTTTATCTAAAAAAATACAGACAGACTATGAGGAGTGAAAGATATGATGGAAGAACCAAAAGTTGAACGTGAACGTAAAGGAACAAAGGGACCTTTTGAAGCTAAGCTTGAAGGGCTTGAAGATGGATACAGAGTAACGATTCGCGGTGATAAAGAAAAAATTCAGCAGCAGCGCCAGGTTAAGCTGTCATTTATTGAGTTGTTGAGAAAAGCAGATGTTGCCGGTTATCCGATCCTGTTTCCTTTTAACTTGATTTTGAGATTCTTTTCAGGGTATAAGAAGCCGAATATGTAGAATAATTTAAAACCACTCCAGCCAGTGATCTGGCGGAGCGGTTTTCTGATTTGAAGCATTGAGCCGTTGATTGGATTTTGGGTCACATTGAGAGTATTTCGCGTAAGATTGTGAATTTTTCGGATCAGATTCGCAACGGTCACCGGAAACCAAACCTATTAAGACTGCTTCACCTGATCACGTAACGCTCTTCTCAAAATTTTACCTGTCGTATTTTTCGGCAGTTCATCAATAAACTCAATTGCTGTCGGCACTTTATATTTCGCAAGCTTTTCAGTACAGAACGCCTGTAGATCTTCTTTTGTGACAGCGTCATTTTTCAGTACAACATACGCGTGAACCGCTTCACCGAAGTTCGGATCAGGAACACCTACTACTGCTGCTTCCACAACTGCTTCATTAGTATAAAGAACCTCTTCCACTTCACGTGGATAGACATTGTAGCCCCCAACAATCACCATATCTTTCTTACGGTCAACGATATAGAAGTAGCCTTCCTCATCCTGCTTAGCAAGGTCCCCTGTAAATAACCAGCCGTCACGGATCGTCACTTCTGTTTCTTCAGGCATCTTATAATACCCTTTCATCACATTAGGACCTTTTACAATCAGTTCTCCTACTTCACCTACAGGCACTTCTTCTCCAAGCTCATTTACGACTTTATTTTCGACATTCGTAATTGACGTCCCGATTGACCCGGCTTTTCGTTCGCGATCAAGCGGATTGAAGCATGTAACCGGTGAAGCCTCTGATAATCCATAACCCTCTGAAACTCTTACATTAAATTTATTCTCAAAGTTTTCAAGGAGTGCAACCGGCATTGATGCACCACCTGAAATACACAGGCGCACACTTTCAAAGCTTGAGCTGTCTGCTTCAGGATATTGAAGCAGGAAATTATACATTGTTGGCACGCCGGCAAACACGGTCGCCTTATACTTTTCAACGACATCAAATACATCTTTCGGGCTGAACCTTGGTACAATCAGCATTGTTCCGCCGTTAATTAACGGTGCATTTAAAACAACGGTGAGTGCAAATACATGGAACATTGGAAGTGTTGTAACAACGCGATCATCCTTATTGATATCCAGGTATTCAGCTACATCCTTCGCATTTGAATAGACGTTTTTGTGCGAAAGCATGGCACCTTTTGGTTTCCCTGTTGTTCCTGAAGTATAAAGAATAATCGCTGTATCATCTTCATATAGTTCAGGACCATCAAATACAGGCCGCTGAGGACCGATTGCCTGCGTAAAAGCAATCACCTTTTCTTTTACTTCATGAGGCAGTGCTTCAAGCTTTTCAGCTGTCCCCTGCTCAGTTTCGCAGACAACATAGTGTGCCACTGATGGCAGTGCTGCATGTGCTTTCTCAATTAATGGAAGCAGAAGATCCAGTGCCACTATCGCTTTTACATCCCCATCGCGAATAATGTAGGCAATTTCATCCGGCGTATAAATCGGGTTAATGGGAATCACCGTTGCCCCTGTTCTGAGTGCTGCATACATCGCAATCACAAAATGCGGCGAATTCCCAAGCAGCAACCCGACGTGGTCCCCTTTTTTAATACCGATACTGTCAAAGTAGTTCGCCATTTTATTCACAGCACCATTCAGTTCAGCATATGTAGCTGACTGATCTAAAAAATGATACGCAGTCTTACCGGCATACTGCTCGGCAGCTTCCTGTAATCGATCTGATAAATTCAACCAATCCATCCCCTTTTACGTTTGGTTAGTTCTCCATCTTTGTGAATGAACAGTCATTCATTACAACTCACAAAGAAGCGAATATTCAAACTAATTATAACGGAGTGAAGTTGTGTAATCAAGATAACGCTTTCATTATAAACAAATAAAAGATTGGACAAAGTCTTTAGAACCGGTTCACTGCGCTTCAGGCGGACGCTTTCCGCAGGATCGGCGGTGAGCCTCCTCGGCTTCGCCTGCGGGGTCTCACCTGTCCGATTTCTCCTGCTGGAGTCGCCGCCTTACGCTCTGCTCACCTCAGTGTAGCTTTTTTTAAAATTAGGCTATGTTAAAGGTTAATGTTGATATTTGATTTTTACGAACATTTGTTCTATAATGAAAGTATCAACTAAAGGCTGGTGATGGCAGTGAGAGCAACAGATATTATTAAAGAGATACAAAAATTAAATCCCGCAGAAAAACAAAGACTTCGAGCATTTCTTATAGATGCTCTCACTGCCTCATCTTCAACAGGAAACGCTTTACAAGAGATTTCTGAACGCAAAAATAAACAAGGATATACCTGCCCTCACTGCCAATCCAAGCACGTTGTCAGATTTGGTAAGTACACTACCCTTGTAGGTGGAGACGAGGTAAAGAAACAACGTTATCGCTGTAAATCCTGTACTACCACTTTCACCGATTTAACCAACACCGCACTTTATAGAACCCGCCGTCTGAATAAATGGGTAAAGTTCATTGAATGTATGATTGATGGGTATTCCCTCCGTAAGTCAGCCGAGATGGTCAAAGGGGTAACCCACGTCACATTGTTTTACTGGAGACATAAATTATTATCAGCGCTAAAGCAAATTGAAATAGCGGATTTTCAAGGTATCGTTGAAATGGACGAGACCTATTTCCTGTACTCTGAAAAAGGGCAGAAGAAAATTGTAGGCAGAAAACCCCGTAAACGTGGTGGAACAGCCAAAAAACGTGGTATCAGCAAGGAACAGGTCTGTGTTTTAGTAGCAAGAGACCGTGACAAAAATACAATTTCGACAACTCTTGGTGTAGGCAGAATAAAAAAAGAGCAATTGGATAAAGCCATTGGTCAAAAACTTTCATCCCAAAATGTATTATGTACAGACTCCTGGCGAGCGTTCAGAACCTACGCTACTGACAAAGGAATGACCATTTATCAGTTCAAATCAGATGGGAAGGTCCGCACAAAGGGTCTTTATCATATCCAAAACGTCAACAGTTACCACAGTAGACTGAAAGGATGGATACAGCGTTTTAACGGGGTAGCAACCAAGTATCTTGATAATTACCTCACGTGGTTCCAGGTGCTTGAGAGCATTCAGCATCAACTGAACGAAGTGACAGTCAATGATATGATAATTAAAGGGAATTTATTTCCAATTATTGAAACTTATGATAAACTTAGGTTGTCTAAGTTTAAAAAATAATTACTTTATTATAATTTGATTTAATCCATCATCAACACATTATATTTTAAAGGATAAAATGTATAATGTTGGTATAATAAATAAAGGAGGAGATATCATTGAAAAAAATACTTTTACTTGGATTTGCTTTATTACTGAGTGCTTGTTCCTCAGAAGTTGCTTCAAATGAAATGGAAACGATTACAGATAACGATACAAAATCGGAAGTCGAGTTGGTAGAACCACTTGAGGACACATTTTTAGTGGAGTGGAAATATGACAATATGGACAGAGGAAACCACGATTATCATACAACGTACCATTCTCCCTTAGTCGTGAATACTAATAGCAATGATGTAAAAAGAGGGGAAGTTCTTTACTACAAAACGCCAGATATAGTGGAAGAAAGCAACCCTGAATTCGATATGCCTGAGTATTATATTTCAAGAGTAGTAGGGCTGGAGGGTGAAACCGTAGAAATTAAAAATGGGCAAGTGTTCATAAATGACAAAAAATTAGATACTTTCTATTCCAAAGCGTTAAATAGAGGAATGGACCGAGAAGAATATTTCGAAAAAGTTGACTCAGACAATAGAGGTGACGAGGATTCTTGGAAAGAATATTTTTCAACTAATATGGAACCAGTAGAAGTTGAAAAGAATACTGTTTTTGTGTTGGGAGATAACTGGTGGAGAAGCACCGACAGTAAAGATTTTGGAGTCTTGCCATTGGAAAATGTCGAAGGGAAAGTTTTAGGGTATGAGAAGTAATAACAAAGAAAAGCCACTATAAGCGGAGTTTCTAATCATAGAATCAAAAAGCAGACACTCCATATAAGAGGAGTGTCTGCTTTTTATCTATTATCAACAATAAAATTTAACATAGCCTAAAATTAAAATAATCTGGTGATCTAGTTGAGTTACAAACTTAGCTACCTTTTGAAGTGGAGACTGAGACTCCCGCCCCGGAAAAGCACTGGTGAGATCCCGCAAGGCGGAGGAAGCTCACCGTCCGGGGGCAGGTAAGTGCAGTCCTACGCGGAAAGAGTCAAAGGTTTTAAGATAAAAACGACTTAAAAAAACCCGAACAGATCACACTGTCCGGGCAAATCTTAATACAGCAGATCAATAAATTCTTCGCGATCCACATTTCCGAAGTAATGCTTCAGATCAACATCCTCAAGCGCTTTATCAATCTCTACGCGCTCATAGCGTGTGCCGATCAGCTTCTCTTCCACTTCGTTTACATCGCCAACACCGAAAAAGTCGCCGTAGATCTTGCAGTTTTCAATGCTGCCTTTTTCTACATCAAGACGCACGTCGATGCTGCCGACCGGGAATCGGTGTGAGTGCTGCAGGTTGAATTTCGGTGATTTTCCAAAATTCCATTCCCATTGCTGATAACGCTTTTCAGATAGCTCGTGGATTTTCTTCCAGTCTTCTTCTGTTAGAACATATTCTTTAATCTCTTCTTCACTGCCGAAAATGTGACGCAGGATGAGTTGCTTGAATTCTTCAATTGTTACTTTCTCTTCTAGGAATTCTGAGATATTTGCAACGCGGCTTCTGATAGACTTGATGCCTTTTGATTCAATCTTATCTTTTCTGACTTTCAGTGAGGATACGACATTATCAATTTCTGAATCAAACATGAGCGTACCGTGGCTGAACATTCTTCCTTTTGTAGAGAACTGTGCATTACCGGAGATTTTTCTTTCTCCCACAAGCAGATCATTTCTTCCTTTCAGTTCTGCTGGTACACCAATCTGTTTCAGTGCATCTACAACAGGCTCAGTGAACTTCTGGAAGTTATGAAAGCTCTCGCCGTCATCTTTTGTGATAAAGCTGAAGTTCAGGTTTCCAAGGTCATGATACACAGCCCCTCCACCTGAAAGTCTGCGAACGACCTGGATATTATTTTTTTCAACGTAGTCTGTATTAATTTCTTCAATTGTATTCTGGTTTTTACCAATGATAATGGATGGTTTATTAATGTAGAACAGCAGGTAAGATTCTTCTTCTACATTTAAGTTTTTCAGTGCGTACTCTTCAATTGCAAGGTTAATTTTCGGGTCTGTAATGCCTTTATTATCGATAAATAACATGTGATGTTCCTCCCTGGTATGTAATCGTTAATCCTGATGAAGCAAGCAGTGTTTCACCGCTGTATACTTCTTTTGCTTCGGCAAAAAGCTGATTCAGATCACCAAAATGCGGCAGGTGGCTAAGGATCAGTGTTTTTACACCGGCCTGATGTGCAATGTCTGCCGCTTCAGTACTGGTCATATGCCCTGCGCCGGATGCATCCATTCCTTTATAAAAGTTGGACTCGGCAATCAGCAGGTCCGCGTCCTTTGCAAAGGGGATGAATGAGTCCTGATAAGCAGAGTCTGCTGTAAATACCATCGTACCTGACTGACTCTCTATTCGTACAGCATAACACGGTACGGGATGGGTTGTTTTTAAAAATGTGATTGAAAATGGACCAATTTCGAGCGCCTGGTCAGGATTGTAAGCTTCACTGCTCATCTGGTCTTTATAATGAAGCATATCAAAGCCTGATATATCTTCAGTGTGTCCATAAGCTTTTACATGAATGTCTTTATTTTGCAAAAAGTGCTGTATGAGCAGCGCATGATGCAGTACGCCGATATCAGCTGTATGATCCGCATGATAATGTGTGATCAGCATTGCATCAAGTTCTTCTGGTGCAATATAGCGCTGAAGCTGTGCTAGTACACCACTTCCACAATCAAGTAACAGCTTAAAATTATCTTCTTCAATTAAATAACCAGTACTTGCTTCACCTTTAGCGGGGTAGCCTCCCCAAAATCCAACAACGGTCACTTGCATGAAAAAAGCCTCCTCCAGTAGGTTTTCTACCTATTACTATACGTCAAAAAAAATTTCTTTTCACTTATCTTCTTTTTTTCAGAATATTCCTTGACTTTCAATCGTCTGTTATAATACAATACATATAACAACAACTTAGTACTAGTACAAAACATAAAAGAGAGGCTGATGAACATGCTTGAAAACGTAATGGAATTCTTCAGAAACCTGCCGCCTAAGAAATGTGCATCTTGTGGAGAACATATGGAAGAGCAAGCTGAAGCTTACACAACTGTATGTAACAAATGTGCAGGAACGCAATAAAAAAAGCGCCGATTGGCGCTTTTTTTTATTGTTCTATAAAGTTCAGGGCTTTATACGCTGCCGCTTCACCCTGGTCAATACAATCAGGCAGGCCGATCCCATCATAAGATGCACCTGCCAGATATACGCCCGGGTAGCTTTTCTCAAGTTCAGCTCTCACTTCAGCCATTCTGTCTTGGTGGCCAACCGTATACTGAGGCATCGCCTTTTTCCAGCGGGTTACGATTGTAAAGTCCGGCTTGCTATTTACTTGAATAATTTTATTCAAATCATCGAGTACAATTTTTTCGACCTGATCATCTGATAGATCGACAACCGTTTCGTCCCCTGCACGTCCTACATAACATCTGAGCAGCACTTTCCCATCAGGTACGGTATGCGGCCATTTTCTGTGCGTCCACGTACAGGCAGTGATTGTATAATCACTGTTTCTTGAAACAACGAACCCTGTTCCATCCAGAATGTCCTCCACCTGATCCTGATCAAAAGCCATTGCTACAGTTGCAACTGAAGTGGCCGGGATTTCTTCAATTTTATTTAACAGTCCGGATTCCGAGAAAACATCGCCCGCTGTAAAGTGAGGCACAGTAAAAATCACCGAATCTGCTTCAATTTCAGCACCACTGTTTAATGAAAGTGTATACTTTTCTCCCCGGCTGATCGATTCTACTTTTGTTCCTTTAAGAATGTCACAATCTGATAAAAGTGATTCCAGTTTTTCAACAAGTGATTCAAGACCCGTGGACAGTGTCAAAAACATGCTTTGTTTTTTATCACCGGGCTTTCTTTTTGCTGCAGGCGAAGTCTTTTTCATGCCGGCGATCAGACTTCTGTGGTCCTGTTCAAGCTTCCCGTACTGAGGAAATGTCGACTGCAGACTGATCTGGTCAATATCTCCTGCATAAATACCTGAAAGCAGTGGTTCAATCAGATTTTCAACGACCTCATTTCCAAGCCGTCTTCTGAAGAATGTCCCAAGAGACTGATCCTGCTGATGGTCTGATTTAGGCAATACAAAGTCTCCGGCAGCTCTCAGCTTACCAGTCATTGAAATCAGATCCGTGATTAAAAAGGGCTTAATTTGTGTTGGAATGCCCATGATTGCGCCACCAGGCATCGGGTGTAATTTATCATTCACCAGAATAAATGCCTGTCCAGTGGCATTTGGAACCAGCTTATCATCAAGACCAACATCTTTGATCAGCCGCCCCATACTTTTCTTGCGCTCAAGAAACGAGTCAGGTCCCCGCTCAATAACAAATCCATCTTTTACTACAGTCTGGATTTTGCCACCGAGACGATGGTTTGCTTCAATGATGGTAATATCTGCTTCGAGCTGTTCTTTATTTATTTTTTCCTGTGCCCGGTATGCAGCGGCAAGACCAGTGATCCCGCCGCCGACAATGACAATTTTCCGTTTTGACTGTGTCACAGTAATCATCACTTTCTGTAAACTGGATTTTCTTTATAAAAGTTAAAAATTAACCTAATGTCTTCATTACTTTATCGACCATTGCATCAATAAATAATGGCTGTGTGTTCGGCATTTCAGGACGGAAGTAATCAGCGCCGATTTCATCTGTCACAACTTTACACTCATAATCATTATCATAAAGCACTTCTAAGTGGTCAGATACGAATCCTACCGGTGTATAGACAAATGCAGTATAGCCGTGCTCTTCATGAAGGTCCTTTGTCAGATCTTGAACGTCCGGTCCGATCCACGGATCAGGTGTGTTTCCTTCACTCTGCCAGCCGATTTCATAGTTTTTCACGCCAGCCTGCTGTGCAATCAGGTCTGCAGTTTCTTTCAACTGGTCTGGATAAGGATCTCCGCCTGCAAGAATCTTTTCAGGTAAGCTGTGCGCTGACACGATTAATACTGCTTTGTCACGCTGCTCATCTGTCATGCTATCAAATGTGTCTTTTACTTTTTCAGACCAGTACTGGATGAATTTTGGCTCATCGTACCAGCTTTCAATAGAAGTAATAGATGGTCCGCCGATTTCTTCTGCGCGATCCTTTGCACGCTTGTTATATGATTTTACGCTGTATGATGAAAAGTGTGGTGCAAGAACGATTGATACCGCTTCTTCAATGCCATCTTTTTTCATTTCATCAACCGCATCTTCTACAAACGGTTCAATATGTTTCAGACCAAGATACATCACAAATTCAATGTCATCCTGCACTTCATTTAAACGTGCAGTCAGTGCATTTGCCTGTTCTTCTGTAATACGCGCAAGCGGTGAAATACCACCGATTGCATTGTAACGGTCTCTTAAGTCTTCAAGTAGTTCTTCAGAAGGCTTTCTCCCTCTTCTGATATGTGTGTAATAACGTTCAAGATCGTCTTCTGAATATGGCGTACCGTAAGCCATCACTAGCAGTCCCATTTTTTTCTTTGACATCTCTATTCCACCTCATTAGCTAAATTTGTGCTTCTCTATTGTTGTAGCAAACAAACCCTCAGACTTCCATTGATCTGCTTTTTAAATGTGTCAACGGGCAGTATATTCCTGTACAAATGCTGTCAGCTTTTTCAATGTATCAGGCTGCACTTCAGGGAATACACCGTGACCTAAATTGAATATGTGACCCGGATGCTTCATCCCTGCATCAAGAATTGGTTTTACGTGCTTTTCGATCATGTGCCAATCGCAGAGTAACAGTGATGGATCCAGGTTACCCTGTACCGTTTTATTTACACCTTTTTCACGTGCTTCTTCTATTGATAGTCTCCAGTCTAGACCCACTACATCAAGCGGCAGGTCATTCCAGTCCTTAGCCAGATGTCCTGCGCCAACGCCATGCATGATAAGAGGAATATTTAGCTCTTTTAATGCTGCAAAAATCTTCTCCATGTGCGGCTTAATGTATGCGCGGTAGTCCTGAACATTTAACGTCCCTACCCATGAATCAAACAGCTGAATTGTACCCGCTCCTGCTTTCACCTGTGCAGTTGTATAACGGATTGTCATTTCTGCAAGCTTGTCCATCAATGCGTGCCAGGCAGCTGGTTCCTGGTACATAAATGCTTTTGTCTTATGATAATTTTTTGAAGGTCCCCCTTCGATCATGTAACTCGCCAGTGTAAATGGTGCTCCGCCAAAGCCAATAAGCGGCACATTCAATTGTTCAGTTGTCAGTAATTTAATCGTATCAAGTACATAAGAAACGTCTTCTTCCGGCTCAATCATGCCAAGCTTTTCAATATCCTGAACAGATTTAATCGGGTTATGAATGACAGGACCAATGCCTGATTTGATCTCCACATCTACACCGATTGCAGGAAGCGGCGTCATAATGTCTTTATATAGCACCGCTGCATCCACACCGTAGTTTTCTACCGGAAGTCTTGTTACATATGCGCATAGCTCCGGCTGATGGGTAATTTCAAATAAAGAATATTTTTCTTTAATTGCGCGGTATTCAGGCTGGGAACGGCCCGCCTGTCTCATGTACCAGATAGGTGTGTGTGTGACTTCCTGTCCTCTTGCTGCACGTAAAAACGTATCGTTAAATGTACTCATAATGGATATGATCCACCTTTCAAATATACTGTCTTAAAAGCATGATTCCAATCACGGAAATCTGCTGATTTTTCTTCGGTCATGTTATCCGTTTTTAACTATAGTCCTTTTCTATATCAGTGTATACCAGACACCGGTAAATGTCATAAAATCTCCTCTTTTCACCTGATAGAAAAGCGTTTTGAGTGGTTAACAGTATTGAAAGAGGGTATAAATAGTATTGTAGCCAGCGCACTTTAAAATAGAAGATCAATTAAATAAGGATGTCAGAGGAGGAATTGTGATGAAAAAGATTTATATGACTTTTGGAACGCCTGAGTTTTTACATAAGTTCCAGGAGGAGAACCCCGATGAAACGATGGTTCAGATGCTCGGAGAAGATACTGCACTGCTCGTTCACGAAACAGAAAACGAAACGCTTTTTAATCAGCCCAGAAAATACGAAGTCTTTAGTGAGTCAGGACAGCTGACTGAAAACGGCTTTTTTGTATTTAATAATATCCCTGTATCAGATGAAGGCAGACCGGTGTTTGAGCACCGATTCAAAAACCGTGCCGGACTGATTGAAGAAGAGCCCGGCTTCATTGCGATCCGCGTATTAAGACCGGTTGATTCAGATACGTACGTTGTATTAACTCAATGGGACGATGAACAGTCATTTAAAGACTGGCAAAACTCCCAGTCTTATAATAAAGCCCATGAAAAGCGCGGAACATCAGAAGGCATTGATCACCAGAAATCCATGTTCCCACGTTCATCATTTGTAACGAAATATGTTGGGCAGACAGAACAATGATATAGAAAAGCGGAAGGCGCTCGTTCAGCTCCGATAGGCATAAGACGCGGAGCGGCAAACGGGGGCACTTTCCCGTTTGCCGATGCGTGGCTTATGACCCGAGGAGCTAGCGCCTGAAGCTGGACAAAGTAGAAAAGCGGAAGCAGGCGTTCAGGTCCGACAAGCATAAGATGTGATGAGAGAGATGGGTGACCTTTCCCATTTTCTCATCGCAGTTTATGACTCGAGGATCTGCCTGCTGGAGCTGGACAAAAAACCGACAGACAAAAAAGTCTGCCGGTTTTTATTTATGCCTCAACAACCCCTTACGATTCGCATAAATCGCTGCCTGGGTGCGGTCGCTCAATTCGAGCTTACTCAATACATTGCTCACATGCGTCTTTACTGTTTTAATTCCTATGTATAATTCATCTGCAATTTCCTGATTTGTCAGCCCGTCCCCGAGACACTTCAGCACATCCATCTCTCTTTCAGTCAGGTCTTCATGAAGCACACGCTCTTTTGTTCTGAAACGGTTCATGAGCTTGCTTGCAACCTGCTGCTCAATGACTGACTCTCCCCTGGCTGCTTTATAGACAGTATCTAAGATCTGGGAAGCGGAAGAGGTTTTCAGAATATAGCTATGGGCGCCTGCTTCGAGCGCAGGGAATACCTGTTCATCATCATAATAGCTTGTCAGAATGATGATCTTTGTATCAGGCAGAAAAGATAAAATATCCCGCGTTGCATCAATCCCGGTACCTCCTTCCATCAGGAGATCCATCAAAATCACATGGGGCTGTGTTTTTTCAGCGAGCACTGCACCCTCTTTTCCATTCACGGCTTCTCCAACAAATTCGATTCCCGGCTCAGTCAATAAATAGGATTTGATGCCGAGCCTGACCATCTCATGATCATCGACAATCATCACTTTTACTTTCGTCACGTTACTCTCCCCCTTCTATAATCGGAATTCTGATTTTAATATATGTACCTTCACCTGCTTTTGAACGCAATTCAAACTGACCGCCAATTTCCTCACAGCGTTCTTTCATGGTCTGTAATCCATATGACGTCCATTTTTTATCCGTCACGTCAAAACCGTCACCATTGTCCCCAACAAAAAGATAGAAGGAGGTTCCTTTGACTTCTGTTCTGATCGTAATGTCTGTGGCATTCGCATGTCTGAGAATGTTAGACACAGCTTCCTGTACCACTCTGAAAAGATGTTCATCTGCGCTTTCCGGAATCTTTTCCATCTGATCAAGCTGCAATGAAAATGTGATAGGCGTTTTCTGTTCAAGCTCTGATGCCAGCTTCTCTAGTCCAGTTGATAATGATTCCCCTTTCAGGTCAACAGGTCTCAGATGCAACAGTAATGCCCTCATTTCCCCCTGTGCTTTTTCAGCAATTTCCGCAGCCTGACTGACAAGCTTGCCTGCTTCCTCTTGATTCGTATCAAGCATCCTGACTGAAGCTGATGACAGCATATTTAATGCAAACAGCTGCTGGCTGACAGAATCGTGAAGGTCCCTTGCAAGCCGCTGACGTTCTTCAATAATGGCCGCCTGCTGTGCCTGTTTTTCAAGATTGAGCCTTTCACTTGAGATTCTTTGCAATGATTTGGTTTGTTCATTTATATTAACTGACAGCTCATTCAATGCTTCTTCAAGTACAGAGATATCATCAGTTTCAAAAATTTTCATGGTTTCACCTGACTTTCCTGATGAAAGCCTGTCTACAAATGCAGTCATTTCGTGGATGCGCTGCCTCATGAGGTTACCTGAACGGATTCCGATATAGATGGACATTGCAAAAAACACAGCTGTCGTCACCCCGACGACGCCAAGTGATGCAGCAGTATTGAGAAAAGGTGCTGGAGATAGAAAAATATATAATTGCAAAATCGTAAACAGTAGAATAGCACCGTATAATGTGAATCTGAGATATTGCAAAATGAACCAGTGATTAAGACTCGCTACTCTGATCATGGCTCCTCCTTAAATCCTGTCTATTCTAACAGATCCGACATTAACATCCAGAATGATCTTTACCTTCTTAGGTGCTGTATCATAATCATCAGATCTGTATCTGAGTGTTCTTGCATGGGCTCCGTCAGTCCGGTCGTCAAACAGCACATTTTCACCGACCGCTACATTTGAAGTAATCTCAACGCTCAGTTCCTCAGGGACAGTCATTTTGATATTGCCAATTCTGACGGATACATCAAGCATGGTTTCCCCTTCAGAAATATACGCCTTTTTCAGATTAAATACATAGTTTCCGACAGACTTATTCAGCTTCATATTTTCAAGTGCCCAGTTTTCTGATGTGAATGCTTCATTGCCGATACTCATCGCATGCTTGATCTGTGCTTTATGTTCATAGCCATACGTTTTTTCATGACGATTTCTATTCTGACCAACTTCTTTTCTTCCGCTCATTCTTGATTCACCATAGCTGAATTGAATCGAACTTCTTTTTGTAATCAGTGAAATGGCAAATCCGATGAGTAAAAGCGGCCATAGACGCCAAATGTCACCATAGCCGAATGAAATATCTTCTGAAAAGAACGCTGCCGTTAGAAGTCCGCCGTATACAGAAAAAATTAAACCGCTTAATATCCCTTTACTTCTCGTAAAGAACTTAATCAGCTGCGCAATCCCGATGATACACAAAATGACAGGGAGGATCAGTCCGGCAGCTGAACCTTCAAGCTGTAGTAAACCCAGATTAATCATTAATAGCAGCAGTCCGACCACAAGCAGAAAACTGGCGCACCCCCACTGCTTTTTATTAACTCCTTCCATTCCATCTCAACCTTTCTGTCAGGCACTTTTTTATTATTTTAAAGATCCTGCCTGCTCTGATGAAGCATCAGAGGAAGGAGCTTTCCTCAGTCCTCAGACGGATGTCCGCCTCTTCATTAAATATTCATAGACAAACAGACAAAGAATGGCGTACGTATAACCTAGCAGCCAGCCCCCGATCACATCTGTAAAATAATGTGCATCGTCCGGCAGTCTGCTGAGTCCTGCTAGTATAGAAATCAGAATACCTACTGCAAACATCAGCGCCTGTCCGGCAGCATCCCCTGACTTTTCTGTAATCAGGTAAATAATGACGATGGCTGCAATCATGCTGACCATCGCGTGGCCGCTAGGAAAACTGAATCCTTCGTCCAATCCATCAGGACGCGGACGTTCAGTTAATGTTTTGATCAGCTTATTCAGGTAGTTACCGCCCCCTACCGCCAGCAGAACGATCAGCATCCCGAGGTAATGATTACGTCTGAACCATAGATATAGCACAGCGGCAATACTGAGGGTTGCCAAAAACCATTCCCCTCCGAGAAACCCAAAAAATAATAAAAAGTCCAGTCTGCTAAAGAATTCGGAACCGATTTGATCAATACCGCTCAGCTCATTATCCAGATTAATCACTAATAGAACGACTGCTGCAAACGTCACAGCTGCAAGTGGATAAAACCATTTTTTCACGCCATTTCCCTCCTTTCTTTCTGCTTACATTATATAGCATGGGACCATTCGTCAAAAGAGTGAAAAAATTCGGGTCCCGTGATATACTGAGTCATCATTAAATGGTTTTATTATGAAAGGAGCATACATATGAATGAAAAACTTTTTTCACTATTAGATTCCTATTACGACGATATGGTTGCCCTGCGCCGCCACCTTCATCAGCACCCTGAGCTTTCTTTTGAAGAAAAAGAAACGCCTGCATTGATTGAGGCCTTTTACAAAGACCTTGGGGTTGAGGTGAAAACAGGTGTTGGAGGAAATGGTGTAACAGCCGTGATTCAAGGTGGAAAGCCGGGTAAAACGGTCGCTTTACGCGCTGATTTTGACGCACTGCCAATCGAGGATGAAAAAGATGTTCCTTATAAGTCTAAAATTTCAGGTAAGATGCACGCCTGTGGACATGATGGACATACAGCGACTTTACTTCATTTAGCAAAGGCACTCCACCAGATAAAAGATGAGCTGCCAGGTACGTATGTGATGATCCATCAGCATGCGGAAGAATATGCACCAGGCGGGGCAATCAGTATGATTGAAGACGGCTGTCTCGATGGCGTGGATGCTGTGTTTGGTACACACCTCTGGGTGACCGGTGAGCTTGGCGATATTGAATACCGTACAGGTCCGATTATGGCTGCTGCAGACCGTTTTGAAATTAAGATCCAGGGCGCGGGCGGTCATGGTGCACAGCCACATAAAACAAAAGATGCGGTAGTTGCCGGGTCACAGCTCGTTACATCACTTCAGCAGATTGCATCAAGACGCGTGAACCCTGTGGAATCAGCTGTCGTTTCAGTCGGATCCTTTGTTGCTGAAAATGCATTTAATGTCATTGCAGATTCCGCAAAGCTGATTGGAACAGCAAGAACATTTGCACCGGAAATCCGTGATCTTGTTGAAAAAGAAATTGGCAGAATTACAGAAGGTACATGCATTTCAACTGACTGCTCATATGAATATAATTACATCAGAGGATATCCGGCGGTTGTAAATCA
Organism: Jeotgalibacillus sp. JSM ZJ347; assembly: GCF_044383825.1. NCBI lineage: Bacteria > Bacillati > Bacillota > Bacilli > Caryophanales > Caryophanaceae > Jeotgalibacillus > Jeotgalibacillus sp. JSM ZJ347. The sequence continues at coordinate 1,103,685 of NZ_JBISEN010000001.1, forward strand.
CGAGAAGGAAACAGACTTTCTTGTCCGGGTTGTAAATGACCTGCCGGACGTTAAAGCTGTCGAAAGTGAGATGCAAATGGGCGGTGAAGATTTCGCTTATTACCTTGAACACAGACCAGGTACATTCTTCTTTACAGGTGCGAAGCCTGAAGGTGTGGATGTTCCCTACCCACACCACCATCCAAAGTTTGATTTGAACGAAAAAGCCATGCTTGTCGCAGCGAAGACGCTTGGCAGCGCAGCGATTCAGTATCATGACGAAAATTAACGTATTAAAAAGCTGCTCCTGAAAATTCGGGAGCAGCTTTTTCTATCTAATATGGTGTTTTTTTATCTGAGCGGGTACATACATGGACACAAATAAAATGACAAATGCAAGTGAAGCAGCTGCAGTTATACCTGCGCTGTATAAATCAAGCTTTACAAGATTAATCACTGTAAAAACCATCGCCTGTACAATCAGAATTCTCATCAGCAGCTTCTTAAAGGACTCATGACGGACAGCTGCATTTACCGGATAAAGATCCGGCCATATTTTCAGCTCATGCTTTTTAAGCAGTGGGATCAGCTGGAATCCGGTCAGGTAAATAAACAGAAGTGCTGTCACCACCTTCAGCCACAGGTTATCCGCACCACCAATAATGACGCCTGCAATAATTGTAAGTCTTATCCACAGTCCAAAATACTCGTCTGAGCGTAAAAACGTTCTTGTATAAAGGTAACTGAATGTACCAGCGGGATTCAGTTCAGGTGTCTTCAGGAATGGATCCATCCATTTTCTACGCTTAGCCTGTCCTTTTAAATGCGGAACATCCGTGAACAGGTTGGCAAACCGGTAAAAGCGGTGTAGCCTCGCATTTTCAAGGTCAATCAGCAGTTCCCACTTTAACGTTTTTTCTCTCGTCAGCATCATAAATGCAGTCAAATAGCCTGCAATGAGCACACCAATCAATATTGAAAGAAAGACCGGTACGTCAGCAAACACAGACCATAAAAAAGCGATATTCAGGATCCCTCTGACGCCAAGGTCAATATAGTGATTAGAAGGCTCCTGATACCTTAACATGATCCATCTCATGATCAGGTTCCATACTTTAAGAGCAAGGATTATACCAAGCAGCCAGACGAAATCCGAAAACTCTGCGCCTGTTGTCTGCACGTACAAAGGCATTGCAGCAGCCAGCAGCACAAGCACAATATAGGACTGAAATAAGAAGCTTGAAACAAGCGCATTGATAAAATATCGCTTCATCTGTCCCTCAAGCGGCGTCAGATACACCTTATCAGGCTCCTGTAAATACGTATAAACTGGACTCATCGTTACGGCAAGCCCGATCACTGAGGCAATCAGAATACTAGAAGGAAATGTTTCATCAAGCGTACTGACCCAGTTGCTGTAAACATAGCCGCCTCCTCCGACTGCAAAGATCAACACAAACATCAAATGCCCATTGAAGATATAGCGCATATACTTCTGCAGTTCTTTTTGATAGTCAGACAGTCTTGAAGCCCACAGATCATGAATGTGTTTCATTTGACTCTTCCTTTGTCAGCTGAATATAGATATCATCGAGTGTCGCATCAGGCATACTGAATTCATGTCTGAGTGTATCGAGTGTTCCGCGCGCACGGATCTCCCCTTCATGCAGGATAATAAATGAGTCACAATAACGCTCAGCAGTGGCAAGAATATGAGTAGACATCAATATACCTGCTCCCCCTGCTTTCATCTCCTCCATTAAGTCAAGAAGTGACTGGATTGCAAGCGGATCAAGTCCGACAAAAGGTTCGTCAATGATATACAGGCTGGGATTAATTAGAAAAGCGCACATAATCATGACCTTCTGTTTCATCCCTTTTGAAAAGTGTGCAGGGAACCACTTCATCTTTCCTTCCATCCGGAATTTTTTGAGCAGATCAGGCACCCTCTGCTCATATTCTTTTTCCGGGATGCCATATGCCATGGCTGTCATTCTCAGATGCTCTTCAAGCGTCAGCTCATCATACAGAATCGGTGCTTCAGGAATGTAGGAAAACTGCTTTCTGTATTCATCGGCATTTTGCTTGAGCTGCAGCCCATTAATTGCAACAGTCCCTTTGTGCGGCTCCATCAGACCAATAATATGTTTGATCGTTGTACTTTTACCGGCTCCGTTCAAACCGATTAACCCGACAATTTTGCCGGGTTCCATTTCAAGGCTGATCTCTTTCAACACCGGTCGCCTTGTATACCCGCCGGTCAGATCCTTTATTTCTAATAATGACATGAATTTCTTCCTTTCCGCTGCTCGGATATTTGCGCACTTAACGAAGGCGTCTGATCTCCGTTCCAGGCGGACGCTTTCCGCGGCCGGGCGGTGAGCCAGCAGGCTTCGCCATAAGCCTCACCTGTCCCTTCCTGCGAGCCGCCGCCTTCCACTGCGATCAACGCTGTGCATAATACTTTGATGTTTTTTATTAGTAAATCATAAGTAGTTGATCGATCTACCATTAACTATATAATGACAGCATTGTAGCATACAACTGTACCTGCTATGGTAAAATAAACTTAATTTACTGATGAAAGGATGAAGAATATGAGCGACTGCATTTTCTGTAAAATCATTGATGGCGAAATTCCATCGGCAAAAGTATATGAGGATGAGCATGTGTATGCTTTTCTTGATATCAGCCAGGTGACAAAAGGTCATACATTAGTCATTCCAAAAACACATAAAAAAGATCTTCATGAGCTGACACCTGAAATTGCTGCCAATCTGTTTTCTGTTGTGCCTAAAATTGCGAACGCAATGAAAGACACTTACGATCTCAAGGGTGTAAATCTGCTGAATAATAATGGTGAATTCGCAGGACAAACCGTATTCCACTATCACCTTCACATTCTCCCGCGTCATGGTGAGCAGGATGGCTTCAAACCGGAATGGCAAGTACATACAGACAATTATTCAAATGAAGAACGCAGCGAGATGGCAGCTGCCATTGCTGCAAAAATTAATTAGTAGGAAATAAGATTCAGCCGTGTTATAATTATGCTAATTTTCGCTGGCAGTCACGAGGACATGTCAGGAAAAAATCAGTTTAGCTTAGGAGAGATGAGTTATGAACACAAGAACACTAGTAGCACTCGCACTTTTTGCAGGGATGGGTACAGCATTACACCTGCTGATTCCAGGGACACTGACAATGAAGCCTGATATGTCATTACTAATGATGTTTCTAGGTATTCTATTATTCCCAGGCGTCAAAAATGTCTTGCTGATTGGTCTTGCAACAGGTATTCTATCAGGTCTAACAACAACATTCCCAGGTGGATTCCTGCCGAATGTCATTGATAAACCGATTACGGCTTTTGCTTTTTACGGCATCATTCTGCTTGCAGGAAAATTTGCACGTAAGCCTGCTGGCGCCGGTGCACTTGCTGCAGTTGGCACATTGATCTCAGGGACAATTTTTCTTGGATCAGCTGCTCTGCTTGTAGGTCTGCCGGGTCCAATTATGGCTCTTGCACTTTCAGCTGTCGTACCTGCAATTGTCGTAAATGGCCTGTTAATGGCTGTTATGTACCCAGTTGCACAGGCAATTATGAAACGATCAAACCTGATTGAATCTGCTGCCTGAATCTGCCAAGCTGCTCCCTTTCTATGAAGGGGAGCAGCTTTTTTGATGCTGACCCCCTAAATGAGCACAAAGCATATATTCAAGCATGTTTATGTCCAGACTAAATAGGTTAAAATACATAATATACTTGTGCTGATGCCTGCTACAAGTACTCTTCGAAGCATGATTCTTCTCGGTGGATATAACGTTCTTTTCAATGCTTTGACGATACATATGATCAATACCACTGAGGAAATCAGCGAACATAAGGTTAGGGTGATCTTCAAATACTCCACGAAAAGATTCCTCCTGTACATGAATACTTTGGACAGTTTATGAATTACTATATACAATAAGAATACAAATACAAAAAGGGATGTGGTTGGGATGAATTTCAAACAATTTTCACTTGGCTTGGTTGCCGGATTCGCGGCGGGAGCAGCAGCATCACTTATATCGGCTCCTCAATCAGGTGAAGAACTGCGTGATACGATCAAAAATACAAAAGATAACTGGCGGGAGCATATGCTTGAACTGCAAATGAACTTGCAAATTGTAAAAGAATCTATTGCAGACGCTTCTAAAGAAAGCAAAGAATCACTCCGTGTGGTGGCAGCAGAACTGAAAGATTCTATTCAGGCCTGGAAACGCGAGGCAGACCCTGCAATTAATAATCTTCAGGAAGAACTTGCGGCCATTCAGGCTACAATGGAAGAACTGGAAAAAACAATTAACCAGGACAACAAAGAACCTCAGACAAGCTCTTAAAAAACAGCCTCCGGGCTGTTTTTCTTTTTCACTGTAACTTTTTTACATACCCATATATTGATTACCTTCCGATTCCACCCTGAAGTAAAGCCATAGCTTCTTTTATTAGAAAATTTAATTTATTCATCTCTTTCATTCTTTTTACTTTATTGCTATAATGTTTGAAACTGAACTAATATTCCTATTACTCTAAAATCTTTTAGGAAAGAAGGTGTAACAATGGATGATAAATTATACTCGATGAAAGAGGCGATGATTTTCAGCCAGCGGATGGCACAGCTGAGCAAAGCGTTGTGGAAAGCAATCGAGAAGGACTGGCAGAACTGGATTAAGCCTTATGACCTGAATATCAATGAACACCATATTCTGTGGATCGCCTACCATTTGAAAGGCGCTTCCATTTCAGATGTTGCTAAATTCGGCGTCATGCATGTATCCACCGCCTTTAACTTTTCCAAAAAGCTTGAGGAAAGAGGCTATCTCGAATTCTCAAAGCGCGAGAATGATAAGCGGAATACTTATATTAAACTGACTGCAGAAGGTGATGCTTTATTGCTTGAGTTAATGGAGAATTATTCGCCTGAAACCCATTCGGTTTTTGAAGGTGCAGCCCCATTAAGAGAAATTTACGGTAAGTTTCCTGAGATGATGGATGTCATGGCGATTGTTAAAAATATCTATGGTGATGATTTTATGAAGATTTTTGAAACCTCATTCAATAATATTGAAACTGAGTTTTCCGAATCGGATGGCAAGATTAAAAAAAGCCGTACTGCTGATCCGGTCAAACAAATCGCATCACAGTGAATGTTAAACCCTGTAAGGAAAAAAAGGATCCTTCGTCCCTTTTTTTCCTTACAGGGTTTTATTTTAGTAAAGAAAACATTAATTTTTTCATTTTCCTATTGCAAGTTTCTGCAGATGAGAGTAAAGTACATCTCGTAGCTTTTTAAAAATATCGTCATGAACGGAGGCGATCATCTTGCATTGCTGGAAATCAATCAATGTAAAAAAACAGTATGGATTTTACCGTATCTTTTTTCTGTCTGCGATACTGGTCCTGACTGTTTTTTCATTTTTACACGTATCTATACAACTCATTTCCGACCAACCAATGTATGATCAGTATTTTTTATGGTTTGCAATCGGATTTCTATTAATATATCCGCTTCATAAAGTGTTCCATACACTTCCGCTAGCGGGGTTCTTAAGTCTGATCCAACTGAAGACCAGATTTCAATTTTTTTGTGTGCCAATCATGTCGGTCAGAGTAAATAAGCCGATTCCAAAATTATTCTTCATACTGGCACTTGTGTCACCTTTTGTATTTATCAATGGGATTCTGCTCTATGGCGCGACAATGTTCCAGGGGTATGCACATTATTTTACAATTCTAATTGCATATCACTCAGGCATTTGTCTCGTAGACTTTTTATACGCCAGATCATTATTCAAATCACCTAAAGGTGCTTATATTGAAGAAGATGATGATGGCTATGAAATTCTCATTCCTGTAAAAGAAACGCAGTATCCCGGCATCTAAAAGCTGATTACTCAGACATATTTAACAGCTGAGTCTGTTATTTATGTCTGTTTTTTGTTATTGTAGTACTTAGAGACGAGGAGGGGGAACATGGTTTCCGTAATTGGATTATTTATCGCATTCACTGTATTTATTATTTACGCCATTAATCGAATGACTAATAGACTTTGTGAGCAGAAGGAAATTCCGAACGAACGGCAGCCAAAAGTCTTCCGTACGATCAATATTCTGATCCTGATTTTACTTCTGTCTTCTTACGTGGAGATTTTGTATACGTAATAATGAACTTAAATATGTAAACTGATAAAGGTGCCTGTGATGGCATCTTTTTTGTTTATTAAAAGAGAGGCTGAAATATGTTGTTTCAGCCCTAGTAATCGTTTCGCTACGCTTCAGGGGGACGCTTTCCGGACGGTGGTTGCTGAGCCTCCTCGCCTTCGCCTGCGGTGTCTCAGCTTCCCACTAATCGTCCCGGAGTCGCCCCCTTCCACTTCGCTACACTAAGATTTCATTAAAAAGATGGGTGATTATTTAAATTCATCTCAGCTTTTCATAATAATACAAACGCCTGCCTACGCTTTTCTTAGAACCATGCGCTGCCGATGATGATGAGGAGGATGAATAATACGACCAGTAGAGCAAATCCTCCGTTGTAACCTTTGTCGTGTCCGTGAGACATATTGATGTCCCCCTTTCTTTTTAAAATTTTTAATACAGCCAGGCTGCGCCTACAATGACAAGGAGGATAAACAGGACGACGATTAACGCGAACCCTCCGCCTTTACCACATGACATGGAGACCCCTCCTTTCTTATGTATGGTATTCAATTACGTTTTCAGTTGGTTGGGCGTGACGCTTATCTTTTTTAAAAATGGAATGATTGTGAAAACAATACTAAGGTTTGGGGAATTATGTTATAGTATGCAGTGGAGATTTTTACACCATAGAGAGATCGTGAGGAGAGGAAGTATATGAAAAAGTGGATTGCAGCAGCTTCATTAACACTGAGTGTTACAGCACTTGCAGCATGCAGTGATGAAGAAGCAAGTGAAGTAGTGGTGTCAACGAATGCCGGTGATATCACAAAAGAAGAGTTATATCAGGAAATGAAGACAACTGTTGGGGAACAGGCGCTTCAAATGATGGTATTAGAACAGATTCTTTCGGATAAATATGAGGTGTCTGAGGAAGAAGTAGACACTGAATTAGAATCGATGAAAGAACAGTATGGCGGGCAGGAACAGTTTGATATGATCTTATCTCAACAGGGTTATACAGAAGATACGTTCCGTGACTCCATTAAATTGAACAAGCTTCAGGAAAAAGCATTAACTGAAGATGTTGAAGTGAGCGAGGAAGAAGTTCAGCAGAAGTATGAGCAGATGCAAAAAGAAGTCAACGCAAGACATATTCTTGTGCAGGATGAAGAAACGGCACTTGATGTAAAGCAGCAGCTTGAAGATGGGGCTGATTTTGCAGAACTTGCAAAGAAAGTTTCTACTGAACCGGCTGCACAGGAAACTGGCGGAGAACTTGGCTTTTTCAGCGCAGGCGCTATGGACCCTGCATTTGAAGAGGCTGCATTCAGCCTTGAACCAAACGTGATCAGCGAACCTGTAGAATCAAGCTTCGGTTGGCACATCATTGAAGTAACTGAGACACGTGAAGCGGATATCGGAAGCTTTGAAGAAATGAAAGATGAAATTGAACAAGACCTGAAACTTGCAAAAGCTGACCAGACGCAGGCAAGTGCAATGATTCAGGAAATGATGAGAGAAGCGGATATCGACATTAAAGATGAAGACCTTTCAACAACTTTTGATGCGTTCCTTTCACAGCCTGAAGAACCGGCTGCTGAAGAAGATAGCGAAGAATAAGTTTGATCATTATTTTAAAAAAGTGGAAGGCAGTTCAATCACTGCCTCCCGCTTTTTTTAATCCTCATATTCAGCTGACAATCGTTTTTTCTTTTCTTTCATCATCCGTTGAATATATGTTTTACCGTGTTCTTCTATAAAATCTTTTTCCTGTTTTCTGTCCTGAACAGCCGTTTTAACAAACATCACTAAGCTGAGTAATGTCCCGCCAATTGCAAGGTCAATCCATATTGGAAACATCTGCACGCCTCCTGCACTGAATTCTTACTTTACTCTATGCGGGCACGTACAAGCTTATGACTAGTCCTGATCGTACATATGAGGACGGTAAAATGATCTATTTTCAAGCGCAAAGACCCTTTCAGTGTACTCTCCTGAAGTGGTTCTGCTGATCACTCTGTCCATCATCACCATTTTTGCATCAATGTTATCAATATAGTGCAGAATTTCAGCTTCCATCAGCATAGGCGGCTTCGGAGAACCCCATTCTGCTTTTCCATGATGAGATAGAATCATATGCTGGAGGAGTAATACTTCTTCCGCTTCAATTTCAAGCTCTTTTGCAGCTTCAGCGATTTCATTTACCATAATTGATATATGTCCAAGCAGGTTTCCTTCAAGTGTATAGGTTGCTGATACAGCACCTGATAACTCTTTTACCTTCCCCATGTCATGAAGAATAATACCCGCATATAACAAATCTTTATTTAATGAAGGATACTGCCCTGCCAAAAACTTTCCGAGTCTCAGCATTGAGACTACGTGAAAAGCCAGACCCGACACAAACTCATGGTGGTTTTTAGTTGCCGCCGGGTATTCCATAAATGACTTTTGATATTTTTTCAGCAGGTGTCTCGTAATTCTCTGGATCACGGGATTCTTCATTTCAAATATATATTGTGTTAATTCCTCTGTCATTTCTTCAACTGAAAGGGGGGCAGTTTCCAAAAAATCACCCATTTTTACATTATCCTGTGCAGAAGCAGGTCTGATCTGTCTCAGTCTTAACTGGTTTTTGCCACGGTAATTATGGATCTCTCCTGCCACCTTTACAATTGTCTGAGGCTGATATTTGCGCTCTTCCTCATCTCCGGCATCCCAGAGCTTTGCTTCAATATCACCGCTTCTGTCCTGAAAAATGAGTGTTAAAAACGGCTTGCCGGCTGTGGTTACGCCTTTTGTCATTTGTTTGATCAGTAAGTACTGATCTACCGGGTCTCCCGGGTTTAAAAAAGTAATGCCTTTCATCTGCAACCTCTCCTTACTTTTGTGTATGTTTTATTGAAATCTGCTTTAATAAATTGGCTGATAGTTTCCGTTACAGGCGGATTTCGCGGCCGGGCGGTAAGCCCGCAGACTTCGCCTAGGCCTCACCTGTCCCTTCCTGCCACAGGAGTCACCGCCCTACGCTCCAATTATCAGCTGTGCAAAAGCAACAATGGGTAGATAATTACAAACAACAAAGAACACTTGTTCTTATATTATATCAAAAATTCCTTTAACATAAATAGAAATAACCGGCAGCACCGGCTATCTCCTAGGTTCATTATGATGATTCTTTTTTAGATAGTTTCACTGCCTGTTTAATATCTTTTATTGATGAGGAGTTTCCGTACATCAATACGCCTCCACGATAAACTTTTGCCCCAAACCATCCTAACACTAAAATCGTGAGAACTGTTAGTAATATGGCGACCATCGGCTCCCAGACAGGAATATTCAGCATTCCGACGCGTGTAAACATCACAAGTGGCGTAAAGAATGGAATATATGATGTAATCGTGATAAAACCTGCTTCCGGTGATGCAAGGCCGTAAAACGCTAACATTGCGCCTCCCACAATCAGAATATTAACCGGCATTAATACCTGCTGGAGGTCTTCAGTTCTGCTGACAAGTGAGCCGAGAAATGCAGCAAGTGTGGCATACAGAAAATAACCGAGAATAAAGAATACAATGCCATAGATGATCGTTCCGACAGAACCGGATGAAAAATCAAATAGTGAATAAATGCCTCCTTCAAGTGTATCACTGCTAAGGTTGACTGAAATAATTCCGACCGTTGCCCAGATAAAAATCTGTGTCAGACCAACGAGTCCGATGCCAAGTATTTTAGCAAATATCTGCTGAATCGGCGATACGCTTGAAATCAGAATTTCCATGACTCTTGATGATTTTTCTGTTGCTACTTCTGTTGCAATCATCATTGAATAGATCAGCACTGACATATAAATGACGAAAATAAGTACGTAGACCAATCCTCTTGCCTGATCAAGTTCCTCTGCTGATTTTGCAGATTCCACATATGCTGACTGAGAGAATGATACAGGCATGTTTAATGTGGCTAATTCATCCGCACTTAAAGAAAGGCGGTTTGCGGCCATATTTGACTGAATTGTCTGCAGCGCTGCCTGGAGATCACCTGAATAAGAATTTGCGGTTAAAGAGGCAGATAAGTATTCAGCCTGTATCCTGCCTACTTCAGTCATACTCACTGAGAGCAGTGCATCAAACTCGCCGTTTTCAAGCTGCGCTTCAAGTTCTTCAAGACTGCTGTCTCCTTTAGTAATCTCAATCGCCGGGTTCAATATTGCAATTTGAGCGGACAGATTATCCGCAACTTCTGTTTCTTCTTCATAGACAACAACCTGCCACTGTTCTGCATCACTTTCCCCATTCCCATCAAACAATGAAGTGATTGATTGAAAATTGGTTGCACCGATGATCACCAGTGTGAAAATAATCGTTGTGATCAGAAATGATTTTGCCTTGATTTTATTCATATATGATTTAGCAAGAATAAGACCGAATCTATTCATAAGAAGCACCTGCCTTTTCAATAAAGATATCGTTCAGCGAAGGTTCTTCAAGTGAGAACTGACGGATAAAACCTTTTGGCTGTAGATAGGAAAGAATGTCCTGAGACACTTCTTCATTTTCAATCTGCAGCTCCGCACCGCCTATCAACTTCTTAACCTTTACGACACCCGGCAATGCTTCAAGCCCGGCAAGGTCAAAATTAGCTTTAATCAGCAGATTCTTCTTACCAAAGTCTCTTTTAATCTCATTTAATTTCCCCTGGACAATCGGTGAGCCTTTATGAATAATGCAAAGACTTTCACAAAGCTCTTCAACGTGCTCCATCCGATGACTTGAAAAAACGATTGTAGTACCCTGGTTTTTTAAATCATCAACCGCTTTTTTCAGCAGCTCTACATTGACAGGATCCAGACCGCTGAACGGCTCATCAAGAATCAGCAGATCAGGCTTATGTATGACTGAAGTGATAAATTGTATTTTTTGCTGATTTCCCTTTGACAGTTCTTCTACTCTTTTATTTTCATATTCAGGAACGTTGAACTTTTTAAGCCAGCCAGTCAATTCTTTTTCAGCAGCTTTCTTTTCCATTCCTCTTAAACGTGCTAAATAGACGACCTGCTCCTTTACTTTCATTTTAGGATAAAGTCCTCTTTCTTCCGGCAGATAACCAATACGGTTACTGGTGTGATAGCCAATCGATTCCCCATTCCAGCTGATGGTGCCTTCAGTGCTATCAATCAATCCGAGTATCATACGGAAAGTAGTTGTTTTCCCTGCTCCATTTGCACCGAGAAAACCAAACATCTCACCTTTTGGGATTGTCAGCGAAAGGTCGTTAACAGCTGTATGTGCGCCAAACCTTTTCGTGACATGATCAATCTTTAACATGACGTTTTCCTCCTTTTCCCTGCTCCTCTATTTTATACGGAAACCAGGCTGAAAAGGTTCACTTTTTTCAGAATTTCTCTACTTCACGTAGTAATGATGCTATGCAATAATAAGATTACGGACAAAAAAGGAGATGATTGGAATGAATATTTACAAAATCACGGCATTCAGTAAAAAAGGGGAACTGCTTTTTGAAGATTCCTTCGAAGCAGAAAATGACAAAGAAGCTAAAACACTTGGAGAAAAGCGCCTTGAAGAAGAAGGCATGCTTGACCATACGCATCGAGTCGTTTCACCCAGAGGAAAATTAGTTGTCTTCCATACATAAAAAGCGGGACGCCTTTACTGAAGGCGCCCCGCTTTTTTATTTCCCTCTGAAAACAGGCTTTCTCTTTTCTGCAAATGCCTGAATGCCTTCCATATGATCATTGGTCTGTCTCATTCTCCACTGCGCTTCCTGTTCCATCTTGAGTATTTCTTCAAGTTGTGATTTTCTGCTGGCTCTCAGAATTGTTTTTGACTCCATCATCGCCTTAACCGGGCTGTGATTGATTGTTTGAACAAATGCTTCCGCTTCTTTTGTAACACTGCCTTCTGCCGTCACTTTATCAATTAATCCGATTGAATAGGCTTCGTGACCATTCAGAATATCACCGCGCCAGATCGTATGCAGCGCCTTTTGCGTACCGAGACGTTCCTGCATAAAGAAATGTCCACCTCCATCCGGCACAAGTCCAATCCCAATAAAGTTCATGGCAAGTTTACTCTGCTCTTCAGCAATAATGACATCTGTCGAGAGAGCCAGGCTGAGTCCAAGACCCGCAGCAGCACCATGAATCGCACTTACCGTAATTTTCGGCATTGTATATAGTGTCACCGACAAGTCATTGATGACCTTCATAAAATGCTGAAAGTCTTCTTCACCATTCATCTGAAGCATTGCCTTAATGTCTCCCCCTGAGCAAAAACCTTTTCCTTCACCTCTTAATACCAGCACCTGCAGATCGGCATCCCGCTTAATTTCATTAAGCGCCTCCTGCAGCTCAGTCATCAGCTGAAGATTTAACGCGTTCAAACTTTCAGGCCTGTTGAATGTCAGCCATACCGTATTCCCCTGTACTTCAACTCTTAACGTCTCAAACTGTTTTTCCATTCAAATCACTCCATCCCCAAAAAATGAATATTCATTCACTTATTCCCTATCCAATCTCTAATATCCTTTTATTTTGAAAAAATAGTTGAATATGATGATCAAATGAATATTTTTCTCCACAAAGTTAAGATATTGTACCTAATTATTATATTTTTATAGTATAATAGATCTATATTACTAAATTTTCAATTTGTTATTAATGATACATTCACTAAAGACGATATTATTTAAAGATGGTACTTTAAGGAGGATTTATTTACATGATGTGGGCACGAACGCGGGAAAAGAAAACTGATTTGGCAGTCATTGCCGAGGAGTATAAAAGTAAGGTCAAGATTGATCTGCCAAAAGAAATCACTACAGCGAAACAGCTGAGTATGATCTCACTTACTACCTACGATCTTCAGATTCTGGCAGCTTTTCAGCCATATGTAACTGAAAACATTGAAGAGATTGTTTCACATTTTTATAAAACAATTGGCCATGAACCACAACTACTTTCTATTATTAATGACCATAGTTCAATTGAACGCCTGAAGAAAACGTTAACGATTCATATTCAGGAGATGTTCAGCGGGAAAGTTGATCAGCAGTTTATTCAGAAAAGAAACCGGATTGCTGAAGTGCACCTGCATATTGGACTTGATCCGAAGTGGTATATCGCCGCTTTTCAGGACCTGTTAAATTCATTTATCAACATGACAGAAACACTGCCATTTAATGAGAAAGATAAATTCAGCCTGATTCGCGCGATCTCCAGAATATTAAACCTTGAGATGCAAATTGTACTTGAAGCATATGAAAATCAGTTCCAGGCAAAGCTGATAGCTGAGCAAAATCGACTTGAAGAGCTGCTTGACACTTTAAAAACCAGTGCTGCAGCGTTATCGGATAACAGCAGCTCAACAAGTGAAAATGTACGCCAAATGAAAGAAGCGCTTGAACAGCTTGCCAGCCGCTCACAAAACGGCTCTAAAGTAGCCACTGACCTGCAAAATAAAACAGGTGAAGAGCAGTCACGTCTTGATAAGACAAAGAAAGAAAGTGAACAGATCTCTAATAAAATGCAGTCTACTGAGCAAAACATCAAAGAATTAAACAACTTAAACAGTCAGATCTCAGAAGTTGCGAATATGGTTACATCCATTGCGGACCAGACTAACCTGCTGGCGCTGAACGCTTCAATCGAAGCTGCGCGTGCCGGTGAGCATGGAAAAGGATTTGCAGTTGTAGCAGATGAAGTGAGAAAGCTTGCAGAAAACACGAAGGAATCAGTCGCACAGGTATATGACCTGCTGAAGGATACAAACGTAAAAACAAAAACAATTGAAGGCTCTATTTTTGAACTGAAAGAATTGTTTAAATCTGAGCGTGACAGCATTATCTCTACCAGCGATTCATTTGAAGGTATTTTGTCAGTGATGAACGAATTAAAGACACAGAATACACAGATTGATGAAGATGTCAGCATCCTGGTAGTCACATTAAATGAAATCTCCGAAAAAGCTGCAGGCGTTGCAGAAGCAGCCGCCTCACTTGAAGAAAGAGCTTAAAAAAAGCCACTCCGGGTTCTTCCGGAGCGGCTTTTTTATTACTGTTCGTTATTTTCCATTGCGCCATAAAGCTCTTCAAGCGGCTTCATGATCACTTTGTTCAGCTCCTGGATTGTCATGCTCATGCGCTGTTCAGCTTCCATCAGCTTTGCAATCAGTTCGTGCTGCTGTACAAGCTGAGCTGTTTTTTGAGCCTGCTCAACTTCTTCCTGAGAAATTTCTTCACCATTCATTTGCTTCTGCTGAAGAGAAAGCTGAATGTTACGGAAGTTCTCAAAGATCCCTTTCGCTGACTCATCGCTGTTTACAGCGTCATACATTTCTTTTAAGTTAGTGAATTCCTCACTTTTACGAATTGCACTTTCTAATTCATTAGCCTGGTCAAATAGATTTACTGCCATTTGTAAAACCTCCTAAGATAATCACTCTTCCATGTTTGCCCTCTAAATTCAGTATTAAACATTATTTTTAGAGACCGGTTAATAACACAAAAAACCCTTGAACAAGTCCAATCAAACCACCAAGCAGCGCACCAAGATAGGTGATCATTTTAAATTCCCTTTTAGAAATGCCGAGCACAAGTTCTTCAAGGCGCGAAACCTCAAAAGAATCAACCTGTTCTCTGACGATTTCCTGCAGCTTCATTTTTGCAAGGATACCTTCGATCCGTTCAATCAGAATATCTTTTGCCTTTGATGAAACTTTTGGAATTAAATCTTCAATCAGCCTGCTCTCTAGCGGCTGAATTACACTACCAAACGGTTTATTCATCCATTCGTTCAGGTTCATCCGTTCTTTTAATAAGCCTTGGAGCCGGATAACGAGATCACGGTCAGTGACAATCGAGAATGCCCGTTCCCACTGCCAATCCTTCACTTTTTCCCACTCTTTGTGCAAAACCTGTTCGAGTATATCATGTGTACCTGGATGTTTCAAAAATTTAATAATTTCAGGCTGAACTTTATCAGCAAGTGACGTATTCCCCATGACCATCTGAACCATACTGCCAAGCGTACCGCGGGTTTTCAGGAAATCATCGATCATCGTCTGTACTTTTTCTTTTCCTTCTTCAGAGGCAAAGTAGTCCTCACCTTTTTCAAGAATGTACGTGCTGACTGTTGTTACTTTTTTGTCGAGTCTCGTCTGCCATTGTTCAGGCAACGTTTCACGAAGCGTTAAGAACATATATTTTTCTTTCAGCTGTTCATATTGACCTTCTATCCAGTCATCCATCGTACGCTCGAGATACGGAACTGGTGACTCGAGGTCAAAACGATGCAGCACCTGCTCGACTGAATCATCAATTGAAAAAACTTTACTGCCTTCTTTCTGGAGCCAGGCTGTTAAAGCTTTTTCTTTTTCTGTATTAAGAAATTTAGCTTTCAGACTTTCAGCAGTTAACAGATGGTTTACAACCATCAGTCCAAGTTGACGGGCAAGCTCTTCCCTTCTTTTCGGAATTAATCCGGGCGTGAACGGCACGCGCCATTTACCTATATATACCGGCTTATACGGCCTGAAAAGCATTTTAATTGCAAGGCTGTTAGTAAACCCACCAATAACCGCTCCGACCGTCATCATGATGAACAATAAAATGACAATATCCATAATCTCACCTTCCACTATACTCTTCCTGTACAGTATAGCAGAATCCGGTACTTCTGGTTTGTTTCACCCCTTTAAACCTTTTGAAAAAGTCAGCACCTCTTGCCTCAGCTTATGTTCAGCTTTCCATTTCATCCATGTTATACTGGGGAAAAACAATGACCGGGGGATAAAGATGATACAGCACTTTCAATATCAGAAATTATATTCAAAAGACCTGCCTGGGTGGCGCTTTTCTTTTACATATATGGGAGAACAGATAAAAGGCATTTATCATAAAAACGGAAAAATCGAATGGCTTTCTGATGCACCCGAAAAAGATCACGATAAGGTGATTCAGCAAATTCATGATTTGATGCTTTTCCACGTGTACGGTGATTAGTTTTGTATATGATCCCCCTGATTCACATATATTATGAATCAGGGGGTGCTTTCGATGAAGCGTCATTTTTCTTTCCTTCCGGATACTTCTTATGAAGGCCGGGATGAGGCTTTGATGGATGTGGACCGTTTTATCAATGAAGGAATGGCAGGAGGTAGTGTGTTCCGTTACGGACACAGAACCAACATCGAGGAAGCAAGAGACTTAGAACCTAAAACCCCGCCGGCTGATTAACGGCCGACAAAACGGCCGTCATGGCCGTTTTGTTGTATAAAGAAAAGAATCATGCTATTTTAAATGCACTTATACATAGAAGCAGGGTGATCTTTTGTCAGTATTCCAATCAATTCTCAACACATTTCCCGATGCGAAACAGCCAAAGCAAGTACCTGAATCAGAGCAGTCTTACTACACCTGGTATCGTGATCCTGATACGGATCAGTTCATCGGATTTTCTAAAAGCACACTGTCAGACAGGGAAAAAGATTTACTTTCAATTATTTTAATCCCATCCTCTCCTCCACCCGCAGGACCTGCCGGTGAGTGGCGCAGATTTCTTACTGAAGAAAATGCGAAATGCCCTTACGAACATGGAAAGGTTTTCAGGATGATTCAATACATAAGCGATTCACCCTTTCAGGCAGAAGGTGAACAGACGCTTCATTTTGTATTTTCAGATGAAGCCATTGTGATTCAGTTTGATGAATACAGCGGACTTGTGATTGAACCGCAGACTGACGATACATTAGCACTGGATGAACTCGCTTCAGCAGCCCAGGCAATAGAAAATGACCTGGAAATGAAGGTGACATTCTTTGCCGGCTCCTTTCACAGCTCCGGACCGAATACAAAGACAATGCTTGAAATGGAAAGAGCCTGGTTTGACCGGTACATTCCATTTGAATCCAAGCATTCAGTGCTGTCCCTTTTTGATGTGATGCCGGTCAATCTCATTAACCGCTTTTCAGATTTGGAGAAGGATACGCTTTTTGCAGCGATTTTTGAACTGTTTGACAATGAGCGTGATTTGCCGAAAATCATTCAGAGCTTTGTAGAAAACCTCTCGAATGTCAGCTCTACTGCTAAGCTGTTATATATGCACCGCAACAGTCTCCAATACAGACTGGATAAGTTCAGTGAAAAAGCAGGCATTGATATTAAGACGTTTAACGGGGGTTTAATCGCTTATTTTGCCTGTCTTGAGTGGAATCAGAGAATCTCAAATAAAGAGGACTGGTCATTGTGACGAATGACCGGTTCTTTTTTTGTGCAATCTGTCCATTGGAAAGGCTTACATTGAAAGTTACAATGAGACTACATCAAACGTACACCGCGTACATAATGGAGGAATTAACATGGCAGAGTTAAAAATGCAGAATATCTACAAAATTTATGATAAAGACGTAACAGCAGTATCAGACTTCAATCTACACATTAAAGATAAAGAATTTATCGTATTCGTTGGTCCATCTGGTTGCGGTAAGTCAACGACACTTCGTATGGTGGCAGGACTTGAGGAAATTTCAAAAGGTGACTTCTACATTGACGAAGAGCGTGTAAACGATAAAGCACCAAAAGATCGTGACATCGCGATGGTATTCCAGAACTACGCACTATACCCTCACATGAGCGTATATGACAACATGGCATTCGGACTTAAGCTTCGTAAATTTGATAAAGCTGAAATTGATAAGCGTGTTAAAAATGCAGCTAAGATCCTTGGACTTGAAGCACTTCTTGACCGTAAGCCTAAAGCACTTTCAGGTGGTCAGCGTCAGCGTGTTGCACTTGGCCGCGCAATCGTCCGTGATGCAAAAGTATTCTTAATGGATGAGCCGCTTTCAAACCTTGATGCAAAGCTTCGTGTTCAGATGCGTGCTGAAATCGCTAAGCTTCACCAGCGTCTTCAAACAACAACAATTTACGTAACACACGATCAGACTGAAGCAATGACAATGGCAACACGTATCGTTGTTATGAAGGATGGCGTCATTCAGCAGGTTGGTTCTCCTAAAGAAGTATATGACAACCCTGAAAACGTATTTGTTGGCGGATTCATCGGTTCTCCTGCAATGAACTTCTTCAGCGGTAAGCTGACAGATGCAGGATTTGAAGTAAAAGGACAGACACTTCAGGTTCCGGAAGGTAAAATGAAGGTCCTTCGTAATCAGAACTATGTAGGAAAAGATATTATCCTGGGTGTACGCCCTGAAGATATTCACGATGAGCCTGTGTTCATCGAATCAGCTGCAGGATCTAAATTCCTTGCTGACATTGAAGTTTCTGAGCTTACAGGTGCTGAACTGATGCTTTACTCTAAGCTTGGCGATCAGGACTTTGTAGCACGCGTTGATTCACGTTCAGATATTAAAGCAGGACAGAAAGTTGAGCTTGCATTCAACCTGAACAAGTGCCACTTCTTTGATGTGGAAACTGAGCAGCGCATCCGATAAGTTGGTTACCCCCTTTAACCATATAGCAAAAGGCCCGCTCAAAGCTTGAGTGGGCCTTTTCTAGTGATTAACGGTCGATATTCACCATGTTAAGCGGCTGAATCCATTCATCATACTGCTCTTCTGTCAGATAACCCGTCTTCACTGCAGCTTCTTTTAATGTTGATTCATCCTTAAAAGCAAGCTTTGCGATTTCAGCAGCTTTTTCATAGCCGATATGAGGGTTCAATGCAGTTACAAGCATCAGAGAATTTTCAACGTGCTTTGAAATGATTTCAAGATTCGCTTCAATTCCAACAGCACACTTATCGTTAAATGTGTTCATTCCATCAGCAAGCAATGTGATCGACTGAAGGAAGTTATAAATAATTACAGGCTTGAAGACATTCAGTTCAAAATTCCCCTGGCTCGCAGCAAATCCGATCGTTGCGTCATTCCCCATAATCTGAGTCGTGATCATCGTCAGCGCTTCACTCTGCGTTGGATTGACTTTCCCAGGCATAATCGAACTGCCCGGCTCATTGGCAGGGATGGTAATTTCACCAATTCCACTTCTCGGACCACTTGCAAGCCATCTGATATCATTGGCAATCTTCATCAAATCAGCTGAAAGACCTTTTAAGGCACCGTGCAGATAAACAATTTCATCATGACTCGTCAGCGCATGAAATTTGTTGTCTGAAGAATAGAAAGGAAAACCTGTCTGCAGGACGAGCTGCTTTGCTACACGCTCACCAAACTCTTCATGTGCATTAATTCCTGTTCCTACTGCAGTGCCGCCAATCGCAAGAGAAAGGATATGCTTATTGGCTTCCTGAATCATTGTATTAGAACGCTCAAGCATCGCACGCCATCCGCTGATTTCCTGACCAAGCGTTAATGGTGTAGCATCCTGAAGGTGTGTTCTTCCAATTTTAATGACTTCATAAAATTCTTTTTCCTTCTGATAAAACGTATCAGTCAGATTATTCAAAGCCGGAATCAGCTTACTGCAGACTGCACGGTAAGCTGCAATATGCATCGCTGTCGGAAATGTGTCATTTGAGCTCTGAGACATATTCACATCATCATTCGGGTGAACTTTTTCATCCACTCCCTGCTCTGACAGCAATTGATTAGCTCTAAATGAAATGACTTCATTGGCATTCATATTAGACTGTGTACCACTTCCGGTCTGCCAGACAGACAGCGGAAAATGCTCATCAAGCTCCCCGTTTAAAATTTCCTCACAAGCTTTAACAATTGCATTCTTCTTATGTAATGACAGTTTTTCAAGATCATAGTTCGCAACAGCTGTCGCCTTTTTCAACTCGGCAAAACCGTAAGTAACTTCAAGCGGCATTTTCTCAATGCCAATCGGGAAGTTTTCAAGACTGCGCTGCGTTTGTGCTCCCCAGTGTTTATCTGCTGGTACCTGTACCTCACCTAATGTATCTCTTTCAGTACGAAAATCCATGTACAAATCCCCTTTCCAAATGATTGTATGAATATTGTAACATTTCCCTAAACATACCTCACTTACACTAACTTAATCAATAATCTTTCCGAAAGAACTGAAGTAAGCTACACTAATTAAAACGGATTCAGACAGGAGGTTAAATAATGAAAATTGCATTATTCGGTTCGACAGGCAGAGTCGGCAGCGTCATACTTGAACGGGCTCTAGAAGACGGACATCATGTACAGGCACTGGTTCGTGACGCTGAACTTCAGAGTCATCACCCAAATCTGACGTACATACAGGGTGACGCTTCAGTGAAAGAAGATGTGGACCACACGATCTCAGGAGCAGATGCAGTCATGAGTGCACTCGGGACAGATAAAAATGATGCACTGACTAAATCAATGATTCATATCCTGCCTGCAATGAGAAAGCATCATATCAATCGTATTATCACCATTGGAACTGCCGGTATTCTTGATTCAAAAAGAGAACCAGGCAAATTCCGTTTTCATTCATCTGAGTCAAACAGGCGCTTGAGTACGGCTGCTGAGGATCACTGCAGGGCTTATCTAATGCTGAAAGAAGCCGGGCTTGACTGGACTGTTGTCTGTCCGACTTACCTGCCGGACGGCGAACGTGTTGGTACGTACCGGACAGAAATCAATACTCTGCCGGATGAGCCATCGAGCATTTCGATGTATGACACCGGTGATTTTGCTTATTCTCTACTATTAAATAATGAGCATGTCAGGGAGAGAGTCGGGATTACTTATTAAGTTTGGTAGTAGATTGTAATCGCTGACCTGCGCGCCAGGCGGACGCTTTCCGCAGGGCCGGCGGTGAGCCTCCTCGGCTTCGCCTGCGGGGTCTCACCTGTCCGACTTCTCCTGCTGGAGTCGCCGCCTTCTGCTCCGGTCAGCTAAGATGGCTAAACTATATAAACTCTTACTTTATTAGAATTCCAATAAATAGTTTTTTATTAAATTAATAATATTTAATATTATTAACTCAGCGCAGCGGAACGATTAAAAAGATCGGGACAATTTTTGTCCTGATCTTTTTGACATCCCACAGCATTCACAAGCATTACCCAGCCTGCTGTTTTCCCTGCTGCAGTTCATACATTTGATAATATTTACCCCGATTTGCCATCAGCTCATCATGTGTGCCGCGTTCAACGATATGTCCACGGTCTAATACAAGAATCTGGTCAGCATTACGGATCGTTGACAGGCGGTGTGCGATGATAAATGTGGTTCTGCCTGTTTTTAACGTATCCATTGCATGCTGAATCACTGATTCTGTTTCAGTGTCCACACTCGACGTTGCTTCATCAAGTACAAGAACCGCCGGATCAAAGGCGAGCGCTCTTGCAAAAGAAATCAGCTGCCTTTGACCTGAAGATAACGTACTTCCTTTTTCAATAACAGGTTCATCGATGCCCTGCTCCAGGTTTGTCAGCACCTGGTCTGCTCCGACAGCCTTTAATGATTCCTCTATTTTTTCTCTTGATATTCGAGGATCATTGAGGCTGACATTGGATGCAATTGTACCTGTAAAGAGATATGGATCCTGGAGTACAATCCCCATGTGATCACGAATGGTCTGTCGAGGTAATTCCTTGATGTTTTGTCCATCAATGAGAATCTCCCCTTTTTGACAGTCATAGAAGCGGAACAGCAGGTTCATAATTGATGACTTGCCGGAGCCGGTATGTCCGACAAGCCCGATTGTCTGACCCGGCTTCGCTTCAAATGACAGGTTTTTTAATACATAATCTTCTTTTTTATATGCAAATGATACATCGTTAAATACAACATGCCCTTTAAGGCGTTCAATCCGTTCGTCTCTGACTTCTTCCCCATCTTCATCCATCAGTTCAAATACTCTTTTACCTGCAACAAGTGCAAGCTCAAGGTTTGCAAGCTGATTCACAATTCCTGTAACCGGCTGGAACAGTCTTGTCAGATAATCTACAAATGCATATAACACACCAACTGTTACAACGGATTCAGCTGTCAGTGCTGCACCACCGAAATACCAGATGAATGCGACAAATGTCAGGTTACGCAAAATGTTAACCAGGTTGTGTGACATGAGTGCATTCAGGTTCAGCAGCTTATTCTGGAATTGAAAGTGCGTTGTATTCTTTTCTTCAAATTCATCTTGAATCCGGCCTTCTCTTCTGAAAGCCTGGATAATATTCATTCCCTGAATCGCTTCATTAATAGAAGCATTGATTTCACTTACCTTGGATCTGACTGTCTGATTATATTCTGATGCATATTTTCGATACAGCAGCATCCACACATATAAGATCGGCAGCAGGACCAGACAGATCGCTGCCAGGTTCGGATCAAGGATAAACAGTGCAATATAGATACCTGTAATATAGACGCCGCTATGGAAAAACTGACCGAGCACCTGCACATACAGTTCTCTGATTGCTTCTGTATCATTTGTGATCCTTGCCACAACTTTACCAGCTGGCAGATTATCGAAATAATTGATCGGCAGACGCTGAATGTGATTGAACACCTGCGTACGCATCTTCTGAATAATTCTGTTTGCCGAACGCTGCAGCTGAAACTCCTGACCAAAGTGAAAAATTGCAGCTAGTACAGTTAAGCCGAAGTAAAGCGCGACAAGCCAGAGCATTCTTGGGATTTCAGGTGTGTAAAAAGCAAACACCTCTCCTCTCGTCAGCTCTTGAGCAGGATAAGCTGTTGCAGCATCTCCTGATCCGAATATCAGCTGACCGTCCTGATAGCTTCTTTCACCTTCAGCTTCAACCGGCTCATCTACAAAATAGAAGTTCAGGCCGATCTGGAAAATGTGAGCCTGACTTCCACCCTGCTCACCATCATTTAAATACGCTTCTCTTTTATAAAATGTGCCATCATATGACACTGCATCATCTGTATTTCCTGTTTCTACCCATGTCTCTTCAATACCAAGAATATGATCATCAATCATTTTCTTCGCGATAAAAGGACCTGCCAGTTCTGCTGCAACTGAAATCGTCAGCATCACAAGCGCAATCAGGATCGTTTTTTTATACATCAAACCATATTGCCAGAGGCGTTTCCCTACACTCATGACTGCACCTCCTCTAACAGTGACTCTTCAACCTGCTGGCGTTCATACTGTTCGAAATACCAGCCTTTCTTTTTCAACAGGTCACAGTGGACACCTTCTTCAACAATCTCACCGTTATCCATTACAACGATCCAGTCTGCATGTTCAACTGCAGACAGTCTGTGAGTTGTGATGATTGTTGTTTTTTCATTTCTCTCATTCTTAATGTTCTCTAAGATCGCTGCTTCTGTCTTTGCATCAACTGCTGATAGGGAATCATCAAGAATTAGCAGTGCCGGATCTTTTATTAATGCACGCGCAATTGAGATCCGCTGCTTTTGACCACCTGATAAGGCAACCCCTTTTTCACCCACCATGGTATCCAGACCGTCTGGGAGCATTTCGAGGTCCTTTTCAAAATGAGCCATTTTTACGGCTTTCATCAGTTCTGCCTCTGATGCATCTTCTGCTCCGAATAAGATATTGTCCCGGACAGATTTTGAAAACAGCACATGCTCCTGAGGAACGTAACCGATCCAGGATAATAATTGTTCCTTTTTCAAATCTTTCAAGCCCGTACCGCTGACTGAAATTTCACCATTACCAGCCGGGTATTCTTTTAGCAGTTGTTTGACAATCGTCGTTTTTCCGCTTCCCGTTCTTCCGACAATCCCAAGTGTCTGCCCCTGCATCAGCCTGATGTTCAGGTTTTTCAGGTTCCGCACATTTGAAGAAGGATATTGGAATACAGTATCACGGAATTCAATGCTCTCCATTGAAGTGACAGCTGCTGATGATGCAGGCTCTGCTACATCCGGCGAACTGCTCAATGTTTCATTCACGCGATCCATTGAAGCGTTTCCACGCTGCATAATATTAATCAATTCTCCAATCGCAAACATCGGCCAGATCAGCATCCCGAGGTACACGTTAAACGAGACAAGCTGACCGAGTGTGATTGCCTGGTTAAATACAAGATACGCACCATACCCGAGACCAATCATATAACTGATCCCTGTCAGCACTTTTGTCAGCGGGTTAAAAAGCGAATCAATAAATGACACTCGGATATTCTTCTGATATACATCTTCTGTGTGCTGATGAAACAGTTCTTCATCCCTTCTCTCCTGCACATAAGCTCTGATTACACGGACACCGGCAACCGACTCAAGCACGCGGTCATTCAAGTCACCAAATGCATCCTGTGCAGTCATATAACGCTCATGAATTTTTTTACCTAGTATTTTCATGACAAAAGCAAGAATCGGCAGCGGCAACACTGCAGCAATCGTTAATTCCCATGAGATTAAAAAACCCATCGTCAGAAGAATCGTCAGCATATAAGCAGTAGAATCAATGAGTGTTAATACACCAAAACCCGCTGTGACGGATACTGCTTTCAAATCATTCGTCGCTCTTGCCATCAGATCACCAGTGCGGTTTCTCTCGTAAAAACCCGGTGTCATTTGAAGCAGCTTCCCCATAAACATTGATCTCAGCCGGCGCTCAATCTGGTGCGCTCCGCCAAAAAGTAAATACTGCCACACGTAATTCATGATATAAGTCACAACGCCAATTCCTGCCAGAATCAATAGATACTGTACTAAAAGATCCTGCGTCAGCTCTCCCATGAAAATATCATCAATCGCCATCCCCACAAGAAATGGTGGAACGACTTCAAATAAATTCGCAATTAACAATAATCCTATTGCCACTGTATACCGCTTCCAGTGCTCTTTAAAAAACCAGCCAAGCTTTATAAAAATATCAAACATCTGCGGACACCTCCTTTATTCCGATACAACTCAGGCTACCCACTATCCAGAGCCGCCTTGAAACCTGCCTTAATCATGATTGTGTAGATTCTTTTCATCTTCATCATTCCTCCTGAAAAAGTTTTTATGAAAACAGATAACCTGTTATCAACTAAAAATTGGCATCAAAAAAGCATACTCCGCCTGTAAAAAAGCAGAGTATGCTTTAAAAAAAGGCGCTGACTGCATACGCAGACAACACCTTTACCAGTCAACCAATCATTCAGATCGTCAGAAAAAAGTTCGCTGCGTGATATTCAGTTTTACGGAATATTTTTTACGTTTAATGATGATCATGACACACAGCTCCTTTCTGTACGATTTTTTGTCCATTCTTTGAACATCATTAGAATAAACTACCAGCTGAATGATGTCAATATATTTTTCAGAAATCATTGAAGATTTGTTTAACACACTGCTTAAACTTTTTATTTGCAAAAACGACT
Source organism: Jeotgalibacillus sp. JSM ZJ347 (assembly GCF_044383825.1). Taxonomy (NCBI): domain Bacteria; kingdom Bacillati; phylum Bacillota; class Bacilli; order Caryophanales; family Caryophanaceae; genus Jeotgalibacillus; species Jeotgalibacillus sp. JSM ZJ347. The sequence goes on from NZ_JBISEN010000001.1 coordinate 1,129,106, forward strand.
TAACCTGGTTTGCAGGGTCCTCCTATGGGTATCTTACTATTAAACACATAGTTATAGCATGTTTCAAAGAATGATCGAGCTGAGGATTGTAGTGGAGAACGGAGACTCCTGCGTTATAGGAGCGACAGGTGAGACCCCGCAGGCAAAGCCGAGGAGGCTCACCGCGCGGACGCGGAAAGCGCAGTCCTCCACTGAAATCATCAGCGGTTATAAAGAATCTATTATGCTAAGGAGGCGTTACCATGTTACGTACAATTCTAATGATCATTGGTGCAATCGTTGTGATCTTCTTCTTAATTAATCTGATTGGATAATCAGGAGGGAACTTAAAATGGCAGATGAACGCAGAGTCGAGGTTCAAAAGGAACAAAAAACCGACAGAGGACTCGTCGGTGCTACATTTATTAAATATGCTGCTTACATCATTATTTTTATCGGTATCTTATGGTTCTTAATCAATTATATTCTTCCGATGTTCTAAGTAGCGCTTAACGGAACCCTGAGAAATCAGGGTTCTTTTTAGTGTATTTAATATTGAAAACCGCTTCATTTCCCACTTGTCCCCTATTTTCCGATATACTGATTACAGGACGATCTTAAAGGATGAGTGCGTATGGCGCGACAACGAAAAATGAACATCACAGAACTGATGGAAGCAACAGAAAGTCTGCTTTTAGAAAAAGGCTATGAAGGATTTCACTTTAAAGCCCTTTCAGAGCGCCTTGATGTTGCCAGAAGTACAATTTATGAGTATTACAAAAATAAAGATGAACTCATCGCTGATTATATGACTTCTTTAATGGATCAGGTGATGCAAAAAATTGACCAGCTCAGCCAGCAGCCGGACGCTTTTTTGACACTCAAGGACCTGCTTTACTTATTCATGGAATATTCCCAGGTATATGACATGATTAAAATGAGACCCTCACTTGATAAAAGCGCTTCTCCTGAAGTGAAAAAGCAGCTTGAACAGCTGGATGCACAATCAGGACGGCTGTTTCAATTACTGATGACACTGATTGAAAAAGCAAAAAATGAAGGGTCAATCAGAGCAGGACTCCCATCCTCTCTTATAGCCGGCGTGTTTTTTCAATCTGTTTTAATTCAGAACAGCGAGGGAATACCAAAAGAAGAATGGGCAAAGATGCTATTTGATATGATCGAAAACGGGATCACTCCCTGATAAAGGAGCGGTATCATGACTTCAATTGTATGGATCAGAAAAGACCTGCGTCTTCACGACAACCCGGGTCTCTATCACGCTGCAGAAGCCGGCAAGGTATTGCCGGTTTATATTTTTGATGAAGATGAAAAGATTGGTTCAGCACAAAAATGGTTTCTCCATCATGCGCTTGGCTCTTTTCAAAAAAGGCTGGAATCAGCTGGAGGAAAGCTTTATATCGCAAAAGGAAAGCCGGAGAAAATACTGAAAGAACTGATCAGTCAGTACGATATCTCAGCTATACACTGGAACCGTCAGTATGAACCTTCAGTCTTTAACCGGGACCGTGAAATCGGCGAAACGCTTCACAACAAGGGACTGGATGTAAACACTTATGAAGGAAGACTTCTTCTTCCACCATGGGATGTGAAAAAGAAAGACGGTGAACCTTATAAGGTGTTCACACCATTTTATAAGGCGATGCAAAAACATGAAATCCCTCAGGCGCTTCCATCTGTAAAAAAGGTGGAACCCGTTTCATTTAACAAAGAGGATTCTCTGTCTATCGACGACCTCGACCTGCTGCCTGAAATAAACTGGACAGGTGGTATGGGAAAACGGTGGACCCCTTCAGAAGAAGCAGCAGTCAGAAGATTCCATGCCTTTACAGATAAAAGGCTGAAAGTTTATAAAGACAAGCGTGATTTTCCTGCTGAAGAAGCAAGTTCAGCATTATCTCCTTATTTTGCACTCGGCCTGCTATCAGTCAGAAGTGTCTATCACTCGGTTAAAAAGAATGCTGAAGCGGCCGGAGAACCATTTCTGAGACAGCTCGTGTGGCGGGATTTCGCCTACTCACTGATTACGCACTTCCCAGAAACTGAAACTGATCCAATGAATGATCAGTTCAAAAAGTTTAAGTGGATGGATGAAAAGGATCAGTTTGAAGCCTGGAAAAAAGGTAAAACCGGTTTTCCAATCGTAGACGCCGGTATGAGAGAACTCTGGTCTACCGGTTATATGCATAACCGCGTCAGAATGATTGTAGGATCATTCCTGACAAAAGACTTATTGATCCACTGGAGAGATGGCGCTGACTGGTTTGACGATACACTCGTTGATGCTGATGTGGCAAACAACGTGATGGGCTGGCAATGGGTTGCCGGATCAGGAGCAGATGCTTCTCCGTTCTTCAGAATCTTTAATCCGACAACTCAATCAGAAAAATTTGATCCTGATGGTGAATACATTAAAGAATGGATCCCTGAGCTGAAAAAAATGCCTGCAAAATATATTCACGATCCATCCGGCGCACCGGATGATGTACTTGAAGAAGCCGGTGTAGAAATCGGCAATGATTACCCTGAGCCGATTGTTGATCACAAAGCAGCAAGACAGCGTGCGCTTGACCGTTATGATGATGTGAAGAAGTAATTTTTCAGGCGGCACCCTGGGGTCGGAGTTCAGTGGTTCGTTATTGTAATGATTCTAAAACTGACACACTCAACTCCGACCCCGCTGCGCCGCCTAATAAATTCGAAAAACGTAAAGGCGCTCGTCCAGCTCTGACAGGCATATGACGCGGAGAGCTAGCGCCAGAAGCTAGACAAATTTAAAAAACCGCCCCAAATCACTTTTGGGACGGTTTTTTTGGCTCCTCATCTTTCATAACTGAGTTCATGCCTTTTTTAAATTCATAAAGTGTTTTGCCTGCTGTTTTGCCAAGCTCCGGCAGTTTTGACGGACCAAACACAAGAAGTGCGACAAATAAAATGATGAGTATTTCACCAAATCCGAGGTTCATTGTACTCTACCCCTTCTTTTCTTCTTGCTCTCAGTATAACGCTTTTTTGTAAAATTGCGAGTGGAGATATTGTGAATTAAGCTTCTCCACGCTGCTCTTTTATTTTTCTTTTCTTTTCAGATTCTGATACAAACAGTGCAACTGCCGCATCTCCTGAAATGTTGATCGCTGTTCGTGTCATATCGAGTATTCTGTCTATCCCTATAATTAATCCAATACCGGCTACCGGAAGACCGACAGATGTTAATACCATTGCCAGGAGAATCATTCCCACTCCCGGCACACCCGCAGTACCAATGCTGGCAAGTACTGCAGTCAATACAACGGTGAGCAGTTCAACAAATGTCAGGTCCACTGCATATACCTGAGCAATGAAGATTGTCGCAACACCCTGCATGATGGCTGTACCATCCATATTAATTGTAGCACCAAGAGGCTGTACAAAAGAACTTGCAGGTTTTGACACCTTCAGCTCTTTTTGTGCAGTTTCCATTGAGATCGGCAGTGTAGCGTTACTGGATGATGTACTGAAGCCGACTGTCATGGCAGGGAAAAAGTTTTTATAGAACCAGATTGGGCTCTTTTTAGCCAGAAACATAATGATCGATCCATAGGTAATGACCGCATGAATGAGAAGTGCAAGCAATACAACAAGAACATACATTAGAATACTCTGTAGTGAATCAAGCCCTGCTTCGCCAAGTGCAGAAGCGATCAGACCAAACGTTCCATACGGAGCAAACTTCATAACGATCCCAACGAGAAACATCATGATTTCATTTCCCTGTTCAAATAATTGATAGACACCTTTTGTCTTTTCGCCCAGCACAGTTATTGCAAATCCAATAAAAATTGCAAAAGCGATAATTTGCAGCATATTTCCTTCAGCCATTGCCATGACCGGATTATCAGGAATAATATTCAGAAGTGTTTCACCTACAGAAGGCGCTTCACTTTCTTCAAATTCAGCTGCATCTCTCTCTTCCTGTGTAAACAGTGATTCATTTCCCGGCTGAATCACTGTTGCCAGTGACAATCCGATTGTGATCGCTATTGCAGTCGTTGTAAGGAAGGTTAAGATTGTTTTTACGCCCATTCTGCCAAGTTTTTTCGTATCACCAAGGCCGGCTACGCCAAGCACGAGTGAGAAGAAAACAATTGGCACAACGAGCATATTGATTAACCCGAGAAAAATTTCACCCAGCGGATTAAATAAATATGTATCCAGCGTACTAAACAGGTCGGAAGCGAATATGTTTAATATAAGGCCGACAATAATACCGAGTACAAGTCCGATAATTATTTTAGCTGTCAGATTCAGTTTCATACATTGTCCTCCAATCACATAATTTGTAATCTGCTTTTTAGACTATACCCCCATCAATTTACCTGCTAACCAGTCAGAAATCAAATAATGCGCGGCAAAACAGGTCTATACGCATATATTTTTAAAAAGATGGGTATAGTGAATTATGAAACAAATATTGAAAGGAGCTGTTCCTATGGCCGATCGATTGATTTACTTTATATCAGCAAACCATGAACGCAGCTCAATCGCTGAAGGATGGGCTTCCCGCCTTTTTATTCCTGGTACAGTTTTTAAGAGTGCCGGATGGACAGACGCCAAAAAGAACCCTTTCACTTTACAGGCAATGCAAGAAATCAGTATAGATATAGCATCGATTACTCCGTATCGCATAAGTGAAAGCGACCTCAGGAAAGCGGATGTAATTGTCATCATACAGGATCCGGAAAAAGATGAAGCGATTAGTATTCACCCATCTTTTTCAGACAAAGTGATAAATTGGAACATTGTAAACCCCGCTAAGCGCGCAGATGATCCGTTTGCAAAATGGGCAATGTTTCAGGAAATTTGCGACGAAATTGCACTTAAGATCCGCGAGCTTGAAAAAGATCTCTCAGCGTCAGCTGTGTAACCCTCTGCCTCGTGGGCCGAGGGTATTTTTTTACTCTGAAATCAGCACTGCACGGACCGGACTGCCATCCCCTCCACTGATTTTCAGCGGCATCGCAATCAGCTGATAACGCCCTTCCTCTACTTCATCAAGTACAATTCCTTCTAAAATATTAATATCCTGCTGATACAGTGCATGATGAATCGGAAGCGTTTTACTTTCAAGGTGATCGACAGATGGCAGGTCTACGCCAATTAAGTTCACTCCTTTACTCTTTAAGTATTTCGGCACTTCTTCATTCATCACCGGAATTTCCCCGGGGAATTCAGTCCTGTTTTTCCAGTCTCCTGTTTTAAATAAGACGGCTGTTACTTGCTGATCATTCAGTTCGATTTGTTCGGCAGTAATTTCACTCATGCCGGAACAATCGATCACAGCTGCTTTTGCAAAATAGCGCTTTAAATCCAGTTCATCCGTTTTTTGACCGTTGTCATCATAGTGAAATGGTGCATCAATATGTGTTCCGATATGTGTACTTGCTTCAATTTTCCCTACATTAACAGAACCGCTTTCTTCCATCGGCCATGTCACCTCATAGTGAAATGGCGTATCTCCCGGCCAGTTCGGGGTACTGCTGCTCAGTGTCATTGAAATATCAATCAGTTTCATTAAGACAACTCCTTATGCAATCACATTTCGTTCATTTGAATACGTTTTATACGTTTCTTCTTGCATGATCTGTTTGATCAGCTGCATGGCCTGATAAAGGTCCTGATAACTGGTATAAAAAGCAGCAGGTGCAAGTCTGATAATATCCGGTGCTCTGAAGTCAGGAATAATCCCCTCTGCTTTCATCGCTTTACAGATCCCGGCTGCATATGGGTGCTGCAATGCAATATGCCCCCCTCTTTCTGCATCAGCTGAAGGGGTTACTTTCTTTATTCCAAACTGCTTCAGTTCTTTTTCCACAAACGCGGCAATATAGCCGGTCTGATGCAGAGATTTTTGACGCAGTCTTTCAATACCCGCTTCTTCAAAAAGCGCAAGACTGCCGATAAGCGGTGCTGTTGACAATATATTCGGCGTGCCGATCTGATACGCCCCCGCTCCTTCTGCTTTTGTAAAAGTATGGGCCATATCAAACTGTCTTTCTTTATCAGAGCCGAACCAGCCTTTTAATCCCGGAAGACGGTCGTGATGTCTTTCATGAATGTAAAGCCCTCCAGTTCCACCGGGTCCATTGTTCATATATTTATAATTACACCACACTGCAAAGTCAACGCCCCAGTCGTGCAGCTGGTGGGGCACGGCTCCGATCGAATGGGCAAGGTCAAAACCGACCAGTATACCTTTTTCATGCGCGCGTTTTGTAATCTCTTTAATAGGAAGAAGCTGACCGCTGCGATATAACACAGACGGCAGTAACAAAACGGCTACTTCTTCTGACAAGACACGATCTATCTCTTCAACTGTTAGCGTTACATCATCTGCAGAACCGGCTTTTATCAGTTGTTCTTCCGGCTTCAGTCCTTTTAATTCAATCTGACTTTGTAGCGCATAAATATCAGATGGAAAATTCAGCTCATCTGCAGCAATTTTAGTACGCTTCCCTTCCGGCTGATAAAATGTTGATAGCATTTGATGAAGGTTCACTGTTATGGATCCTGTTACGATGACTTCCGAAGGCTTTGCACCAATTAAAGGAGCTGTTTTCTCCCCAAGTGATTCTGATAACGTAAACCATGGGTGCTCCCCTTCCATCCATCCTTCGATCCCGTAGTCCTTCCAGCTCGAAAGTAAATCCAGGACCGCCTGTTCTGCTTTTTTAGAAAGCAGACCGAGTGAATTCCCGTCCAGATAATACTGGCCTTCTTTTATGTAAAATTCGTCCCGGAACGCTGCTATTTCATCCTGGCTGTCAAACTGCTGTGCTTCATTCAGATCAAATATAAAACTCATTGTGTAAGCCCCCTATTGTACATACTGATTGAACTTGTATGATATTATCATACAGGAAAGAATCTTGTTTTGCGAAGGCGGGAGGAAGAGGTCAGGTGTACAAAGTGAGAATCGGATTTGTGGTTTTTTTCATACCTCTTCTGGTCATGGTACCGGCTATATCTGCGGCAGTGTTATACATACTTCCACTGGTCATTTTACTATCAATGAATGCTGCACTTTCAAGTAACCGCATTCAAATGCTGAATATGTCTATCTATATATCATGTTTGTACTTGATCGGTGTGACTGCTGAAGTATATCTGGTCAGGCTGATCGCAATTATTTTGATTCTCTTTTCGCTGCGCACCATCACATATGAAAACGGAGGTTAATGTTATGCAAAGAATACAACTCGCTTCAGATTTATCTATCTCTAAAACGGTTCATGGCATGATGCACTTATCAGGCTGGAATCTTTCAAAGGAAGAGCGACTTACTCTCATTAAAGAGGTTATGGAAACAGGTATCACAACGTTTGATCATGCTGATATTTATGGAAGCTACCAGTGCGAATCACTTTTTGGTGAAGCATTGGCGCTTGAGCCTTCACTGCGCGAAAAAATGGAGATCGTGACGAAGTGCGGTATTGTACTGGAATCTCCTAACCGCCCTGCTCACAGAAGTCATCATTATGATACAAGTAAGGCACATATACTTTCTTCAGTGGAGCGCTCGTTAAAGAACCTTTCAGTTGAATCCATTGACCTGCTGTTAATTCACAGACCTGATCCATTCATGAACCCTGAGGAAACGGCAGCTGCTTTTGATGAGTTACACCGGTCAGGGAAAGTGAAGCATTTTGGCGTATCAAACTTTAAAAGAAGTCAGCTTAATATGCTTGAATCTTATATTGATCAGCCATTACTGACCAACCAGATTGAACTGAGCCCTTATTATCTTGAAAACTTTGAAGACGGGACACTTGATCTGTCTCTTGAAAAGAAGATGCCACCGATGGCCTGGTCACCGCTTGCAGGAGGAAACATTTTAACCGGTAAAGATGAGAAAGCAGGCAGAATCCGTGCAGCACTTCAGGAGGTTGGCAGTGAGATTGGGACAGATCAACTGGATGAAGTGATTTATGCATGGCTGTATTCACACCCAGCTAATATTTCTGTAATTGCCGGATCAGGTAAATTAGAACGAATTCAATCAGCGGTTCGTGCACAGGAATACAAGATGGATCCACACCAGTGGTTTACGATTTATCAGGCTGTATTAGGACATGATGTACCTTAAATGAAATCAGGTGGTAAAAAATTTGCTGATTGTGGTAGAATATAGGCAATTAAGATGAGAATGGAGGAAATCTGATGGGGTTATGAACGTGAACTGTATACATGTCCAACTTGCCAAAAGCGAAAAGGCACAGAGCCTGTCCCTGATGAGGACCTTCATTCTGACGGAATGATCTCTGATGCCATTACACTAACATTCACAGGAGGTGGAAGAGAGCTTTCCGCTTAAGGGAATGCTCTCGCATCATTGGAGATAGACAATTTAATTTTGGTCGTTGTTTTACTTGCTTGTACTGCATTCTTTGTCGTTTCTGAATTCTCGATTGTAAAGGTACGGTCTACGCGTATTGACCAGCTGCTTGAAGAAGGACACCCGAAGGCGGCTAATGCAAAAAAAGTGACAGATAACCTTGATGAGTATTTATCTGCTTGCCAGCTTGGCATCACTGTTTCTGCATTAGCACTTGGCTGGATCGGCGGTCCAACAATTGCTTATATGCTGGCACCTTTATTTTCAGGACTCGATCTGTCATGGACACCGGTTTTATCTTTTATACTCGCGTTTTCACTCATTACATTTTTACATGTGGTGGTTGGAGAGCTGTCTCCTAAGATTATCGCAATCCAGCAGGCTGAGAAAATTACACTGATGTTTGCAGCACCGTTAATCTGGTTTTACCGTATTCTCTACCCATTTATCAGGTTTTTGAATGGGTCTGCCCGACTTCTCACAGGAATGTTTGGCTTAAAGCATTCTTCTGCTAATGATGCGGCGCACTCAGAAGAAGAACTACGCATGATCCTTTCAGAGAGTTTAAAAAGTGGCGAGATAAACCAGTCTGAATACAAATTCGTAAATAAAATATTCGAATTTGATGAGCGGGTTGCAAAGGAAATCATGGTTCCAAGAACAGAAATTGCAAGTGTGGACAGCGGCCTTACGCTGCTTGAAGTATTCGAAGTGATGAAAGAAGAGCAGTATACCCGTTATCCGGTCACTGAAGATGGAGACCGCGATAATATTATCGGAATGATTAATATGAAAGAATTAATGACATCATTTATTGAAAATCAGGAAAATGGAAAGCGCCCGATCTCGGAGTTCAAACATCCGATCATCCAGGTCATTGACAGCATTCCGATTCATGAGCTGCTTCATAAATTCCAAAGAGACAGGATGCATATGGGGATCCTGCTTGATGAATATGGTGGTACGTCCGGTCTTGTGACGATGGAAGATATTATCGAAGAGATTGTCGGAGAAATTCAGGATGAGTTTGATGCCGATGAAATTCCGGATGTTCAGCAAATACATGAAAATCATTATATTCTTGATTCTAAAGTGCTTGTTCAGAGTGTGAATGAACTGCTTGACATTGATATTGACGAAGAAGATGTCGATACCATTGGCGGATGGTTTATGACACGGAACTTTAACGCTGAAGTCGGCGATGAGATCTATGAGCAGGGATACGTATTCAGAGTCAATGATGTAGAAGGTTATCATATTCTTTATCTTGAAGTCTGGAAGCTTTCTGAGGAGAAAGTGTCGGAAGTTGAAACAGCCCCTTCCCCTACTGTCAGAACAACTGAAGCACTGTAACATCTTAGCCTGGCACAATAATGTGTCAGGCTTTAATCATTTCGCTGCGCTTCAGGCGGATTATAAATTAAATTTCGATCGTCTCATCACCCCTCCCTCCTTCTATTTTAAAATTAGCAGCTGAAATAATGATTGCTTAAACAGCCTGTAGAAGGTAAAATAAACAGGTATAAATAAACAGACATTTTAACGCTTTGCATTGCAGTCAATGAGTTATTGCAGTCAAAGCATTTTATTTGATTGTTAGTGCAAGCGATTGCATAAAATATGGAGGTGCCAGTAGATGAAGAAAATATGGTGGAAAGAAGCTGTCGGTTATCAAATATATCCGCGAAGCTTTCAGGATTCTAATGGTGATGGAATCGGTGATTTACAGGGAATTGTACAAAGACTTGATTATGTAAAAGAGCTTGGAATTGATGTCATCTGGATCTGCCCAATGTATCAGTCACCAAATGATGATAACGGCTACGATATTTCAGATTATCAGGCAATTATGGATGATTTCGGTACAATGGAAGATTTCGATACTTTACTGAGTGAAGTACACAAGCGTGACATGAAGCTGATCATTGACTTTGTTCCAAACCACACTAGTGATGAGCACCAGTGGTTTATTGAATCACGCGAATCAAAAGACAGCCCGAAGCGTGACTGGTATATCTGGCGTGATGGTAAAAAAGACAAATCAGGCAAGACAATCGCTGAGCCAAATAACTGGGAAAGTATTTTCGGCGGTTCTGCGTGGGAGTATGATAAAAAAACAGATCAGTATTACCTTCACGTCTTCTCTACTAAGCAGCCCGACGTGAACTGGGAAAATCCTGAAGCGAGACAGGCGATTTATGATCAGGTGAATTATTGGCTTGATAAAGGGATTGACGGCTTCAGAATTGATGCAGTCAGCCATATTAAAAAGCGTAAGAAGTTTCCTGATATGCCAAACCCTAAGAAGAAAAAGTACGTCTCTTCTTTCGATATGCATATGAACCAAAAAGGCATCCAGCCTCTATTAAAAGAGTTTAAAGAAAAAACGTACGGTCAGTACGACGTGATGACAGTCGGTGAAGCAAACGGCGTATCGATTGATGAAGCTGATCTGTGGGTTGGTGAGAAAAAAGGGAAAATGGATATGATCTTCCAGTTCGAGCACCTTGGACTATGGGATGCTGAAACGAACCTCCAGCTTGATATTGTTGAACTGAAAAAAGTTCTGACAAGATGGCAAAAAGGACTTGAGGACAACGGCTGGAATGCATTGTTCATTGAAAATCACGATAAGCCGCGCGTCGTTTCAACGTGGGGTAATGATGATGAATACTGGTATGAAAGTGCAACATCTATGGCAGCAATGTATTTCCTGATGCAGGGTACACCATTCATTTATCAGGGCCAGGAAATCGGCATGACAAACGTACAGTTTGATTCCATCAATGACTATGACGATGTATCAGCTAAAAACCTTTACCGCATCCGTCGTGAAGAGGGCGTCCCACATGATGACATTATGCGGATTCTTTGGGCTTCTTCCCGTGATAACAGCAGAACGCCAATGCAGTGGTCAAGTGAGAACCAGGGAGGTTTTACAACCGGTTCCCCGTGGATGAAAGTAAATCCGAACTACAAGGATATTAACGTTGAAGATCAGCTGAAGGATGAAGATTCGGTTCTGTCATTCTATAAACGGATGATTCAAATGAAGAAAAATCATGAAGTGTTCACTTACGGCATTTATGACCTTCTCCTGCCTGAACATCATCAGATCTATGCATATACAAGAACACTTGGAGATGAGCAGGTTGTGATTTTCACAAACCTGTCTACGAAAGATGCAATCTGTGACGACCTGGATTTCACATTAAGTTTTGATAACCTGATGCTGAATAACCTGCCTGTTACAACACATGATGATACGTCAACGATTGTTCTTAAACCATACGAAGCAAGAGTCTATAAATTATCTTAATGTTAGGCCCTGTTAAGCTTGGCTGATGATCTCCGCTTCAGGGGGACTCTTTCCGCGACCGGGCGGTGAGTCAGCAGGCTTCACCATGCTCTGTCTCACCTGCCCCTTCCTGCCACAGGAGTCGCCCCCTTACGCTCCGATCATCAGCTGTGCATAAATAACAATGGTTTTTAACAAATCATCATATGAAAGGCTGTCCTGGGGGCAGTCTTTTTTATTTACCTTTGTTATATGTACTTTTATTCAATAATAATTACTTATGACAAATTTATTAAACTTCATAGTATTTTTACGATAATCATAGTATTTTCAAGCATTATATTTATTAATGCGCTTTCATGTTGTTTTTTCATTTCTTCCAAACGTGCTATAATTTTTCTCGTTATAAACGGACCTGACTTTTCTGAGAGTGAAAAGTCGCAAAAATAGAATTAAAGGAGAGATTTTTAAATTGGATTTAACTAAATATAAACAGGAATGGTTCGGAAACGTGCGCGGGGACATCATGTCCGGTATTTTAGTGGCCCTTGCACTAATTCCGGAAGCCATTGCCTTTTCAATCATTGCAGGTGTTGACCCGATGGTTGGACTTTATGCTGCTTTTTGTATTGCTGTTGTGATTGCATTTATCGGGGGACGCCCGGGTATGATATCCGGTGCTACTGGCGCAATGGCACTTCTTATGACAACTCTTGTTGCTGAGCACGGCTTGCAGTATTTATTTGCTGCTACAATTTTGACCGGATTTATTCAGCTGATTATGGGTGTTTTAAAGCTTGGTAAGCTGATGCGATTTATTCCGAATTCAGTGATGATTGGTTTTGTGAACGCACTTGCGATTTTAATTTTCATGGCACAACTGGATCAGTTTGAAGGAGCCGGCTGGATTATGTACGCATTGGTTGCTGTTTCACTTGCCATTATCTACCTGGTTCCAAGATTTTTCAAAGCAATCCCATCGCCACTGATTGCGATTATTGTGGTAACTGGTTTTGTTATGGCTACAGGTATTGGCACTAAAACAGTTGGAGACATGGGAACAATTTCTCAGACCCTTCCTTCATTTTTAATTCCGAATGTACCGTTTACGTTTGAAACACTGATGATTATTCTTCCTTATTCAATTTCACTTGCAGTTGTCGGATTACTTGAGTCGTTACTGACAGCACAAATCGTGGATGATATGACGGATACACCAAGTGATAAGAATCAGGAAGCGCGTGGTCAGGGTATTGCCAATATGATTACTGGATGCTTTGGTGGTATGGCCGGCTGTGCAATGATCGGACAGGCAGTGATTAATGTGAAAGCAGGCGGACGCGGCAGATTGTCGTCATTCACTGCAGGCGCTGTTTTACTTGGATTGATTATGATTTTGACGGATGTTGTTGTTCAGATTCCGATGGCAGTACTTGTCGGCGTTATGATCATGGTATCGATCGGTACGTTTGACTGGGGATCCATAACCCGCCTTCACAAAGTCCCAAGATCAGATGCTGCCGTCATGATTGTGACGGTTGCTACTGTTGTCATTACACATGACCTTTCAATTGGTGTACTTGCTGGAGTTCTTTTAAGCGCAATTTTCTTTGCCGCTAAGATTTCTAAAGTTCACATCGAAAAAGAAATCGATGAGGCTGCGTCAAGCATCACTTATCGTGTTGAAGGTCAAATATTCTTTGCTTCGGTGACTGATTTCGTTTCTGAAATTGATTTTGATCCACACGGTATGGATACAGTGGTCATTGATTTTACTAAAGCTCATCTATGGGATGATTCAGCCATCAATGCTGTTGATAAGGTTGCGATTAAAATTCAGCAGAATGGTGCGAAAGTAAGACTGACCGGATTAAATAAAGAAAGCAATGAACTGGTCGATCAGCTTTCAGTATATGATCAGCCTGATGCGAAAGTGTCAGGACATTAACTCTCTATCCGGATGTGAATGCATCCGGATTTTTTTGCTTTCTCGAATTATTTTAAAATTCAATTTATTTATTGAAAGCGCTTTCTTTTATGTTTATAATATATGTACCGTTAAATGAATGGAGTCGATCTTTATGAAAATGGATCAATTGCTTCAGCGTTTAGAAGAGGTTTCGTCACGTGAGGAAAAGCCCGGCGGTATTCAGAACTATTTTATATTGGGAATTGGTATTGGAGCAGTCATGTTACATATGCTTTTATAAATCGAAAAGCGGAAGGCGCTCGCTCAGCTCCGATAGGCTTAAGACGCGTAGCGGAAAAGGGGTGGTTTCCCCGTTTACTGTTGTGTGGCTTATGATCCGCGGAGCTGGCGCCTGGAGCTGGACATCATTAAGAAGGCTTTCCACATTATTGCGGAAAGCCTTCTTTGTTCTTCATATTATCGTGCAACAATTGCGTTTAAATCTTTTGCAGCTTCAACTACACGTTTAAATCCTTCTTCTTTAATTTCTTCAGAACGGTCAACATACTGGTTATGACCTTCAATGATCACATCAGTCTGACGCTGGATACCAAAGAAGTTCAATGCGTTTTTAATAAAGTTTACGCTCATTTCAGCTCCCTGCATTGCTGGTGCTGAATAGTCTCCGCCTCTAGCGTTCAGCAGAACCGCACGTTTGTCACCCATTAGCCCTTCGGGACCTTCAGCTGTATAACGGAATGTTTCTCCTGCACGGAACAGGTAATCCATATACGTGTGCAGCACTGCCGGTACAGTGAAGTTCCATAACGGGAATGCAAATACAACAATATCCGCATGCTTGAAACGGTCAAGATGGCTGTTGGCAATTGTAAGCACTTTGCTTTCTGCATCTGTTAATGGCGCACTTTCTGCTGACTTAAACTGTGCAGCCAGGAAGTCCTGTCCGATATATGGAAGCTCTTCGTTATATAAGTCGACCTGGTCGATTGTGATCTCTTCATTATTTTTAATTTCTTGCAGGAATAAATCATGCATTTTCGCAGAAACTGACTGATCTGATGGACGATTGTTTGCTTTAACAACTAGTACTCTCATGATGTAAAAAACTCCTTTACTGAAAAATTATTACTGTTTATAAAAAGTCATATTATTAATTATCTCGAATACAGGACAATTATAAATAAAAAAACAGATCAAATCAAGTGATCTGCTTAAGTTGTATATTCAACCTGTTTTTTATATACGCCGCGCCCACTGCATGTAAACAAAAATGTTTTCTGATTCAATATTGTCTCAAAATGAACTGTTCTTCCCCACAGCTGATAAATGTAGTGAAGGACCTTTTCAAGGTATTGAACATCGAGCTCAGTTCCTTCAAATGCGTGCCTGATATAAAGTTCCCCGTTTTTCATATAATCTCCGTCTTCTACATACAGACACGGGAATCCACCGTTGACCCTGGACTGAACAAGCTCATCTCTGACGGCTTCATAATCTTTACCAGTTATTTTATAATCCTTTCCGAACTGCTGAAATAAATAGAGATCTTCCTGTCTTGAAAATTCTTTTGTAAAGTAGTTTCTGATGAAAGACTGGTCTGATTCGAGCTCACGTATTTCAAACAATTTTTTCATTGCATCCTTTTGATTGTCTTCTTTACTTTCAATATGCTGCAGCAGCTTCAGACCCAGGTAATATGGATTAATTGACGTTTTAGACGGCTGAATGACACTTGCGTTTAACTTGGCATATTCAATCGTCTCTTCCTCGGTCAATGGAAGCTCGCGCATAATTTTCTGATGCCAGTACGTTGCCCACCCTTCATTTAAAATCTTCGTCTCAAGCTGTGGCCAGAAATACAGCATTTCTTCACGCACCATTGTCATGATATCCCGCTGCCATTCTTCAAGTTCTTTACTGTGGGACTGAATAAACAGCATTAAATCTTTTTCAGGATGCTCCGGGAATTTTTTCTTTTGAACAGGCTCACATTGCTTCACTTCTTCATCCCATAAATCACTGTAAGGTTCTTTATGTTTCACTTCTTTTTTCTCTTCTGCCGGCTTTTCTGATTTAAACAGCAGCGGATCTATATGCTCTTCAATCGCTAACACAGCATTTAAAAAATCCTCCACTTTTTCTACACCGTACTGTTTTTCATATGCTTTGATCCGTTCTGAAGTCGAGCTCATCTGCTGAATCATATCCCTGTTTGTTTTACTGAAGCGTATATTGTTTTTAAAAAAGTCACTGTGTGCAAGCACGTGGGCAATAATCAGCTTATTCTGAATCAGCGTGTTTGTGTCAAGCAGAAATGCATAGCATGGATTTGTATTAACAACGAGTTCATAAATTTTACTTAAACCAAGATCATACTGCATCTTCATTTTGTGATACTGCTTTCCGAAACTCCAGTGTGAAAAGCGCGCTGGCATGCCATACGCACCGAATGTATAGATGACTGATGCAGGACAGATCTCATAGCGCATCGGATAAAAATCGAGACCAAACCCTTTTGCAATTTCAGTTACTTCACTGATTGTTCTCGCTAATTCTCTGGATTCCACTCAGGTCGCCTCCTTCCTGCATCGTATGCCGGTTAAGCACCAATTATGCATTCTGACAAAGTAAAAAACCGCAAGCTACAATCACTCACGGTTTTGGATCTCAAATTTCTGCAACAATCTTACCTTTCACTTTTCTCGTCTCTAGCTGTTCAAGTCCTTTTGGTACTTCTTCAAGAGAGATCACCTGTTCGACCAGACTGTTGATTTCACCTTTTTCAAGCAATTCAACCAGGTGGTCACCAATTACTTTTAGTGTAGCTTCTTCTTCATGATTACCCGACTGAAATACGCTGCCAAGTGCTACGTGGTGAAATGAAACCGGATGTGTAAACGAAATGGAGTCATTCATTTCCGGCTGTCCCGCTATAAATGCGATCTGTCCGTTATACGCAAGTGCTTCAAGTGATTGTGTTGCATTTTCCCTGCCGACTGTATCTAGAACATAATTAACACCAAGGTCATTTGTGAATTCTTTCGTTTTCTGGACAAAGTCTTCTTTATTGTAGTCAATTGCCAAGTCTGCACCCAGCTGTTTTACGTGCTCATGATTCTCCTCTGAAGCAGTGGTAATGACTGTGAGTCCTGCATATTTCGCAAGCTGAATTGCAAATCCCCCAACACCACCAGCTCCTGCATGGATCAGAATCGACTTGTTCTTTTGAATATGAAGTTTGTAAAATAAAGCCTGATACGCTGTATAAGCAGCAACCGGTAATGCAGCTGCATCATTAAAAGAGACGCTATCCGGAAGCTTTGATACTGTATGGGCTTTCGCAACTGCAAATTCAGCGAATGCCCCTTTCTTCATCATGTCAGCCAGAAATACAACACGGTCTCCTTTTTCAAACCCTGTCACATCAGATCCCATTTCAACCACCTCACCGGCAGCATCCAGCCCTAAGATGTGTGGATAATGCCACGCAGGTGATCCATTTTGACCGGTTTTGTAATCTACCGGATTCAAACCTGCTGCTTTTACGTTCACCAGAATTTCATCAGCACCCGGTAACGGTCTTTCTATTTCCTCAACTTTCATGTCACGCCATTGTCCTTTATCTCTTAACAGTAATGCTTTCACGTTACATTCCTCCTTGTATCTTTCTTTGATGTTACCCATTATATATAGCAGCTAATCAGATGATTGATTTTATTCGTATTAACAAGACGTTAAAAAACCGTGCGGATGCACGGTTTCTAGTATCTCCTTTCAGGCGAAGCCAGGCCGTGCTTTACTGCATAAAGTGCTGCTTGTGTGCGGTCTGACACTTCAAGCTTGGAGAAGAGGTTTGAAATATGTGTTTTAACTGTCTTTTCAGTAATAAATAATGAAGAAGCAATTTCTTTGTTGCTTTTCCCTTTTGCAAGCTCCAGCAGCACATCTTTTTCTCTTCTGGTCAGCTGATGAACTTCATGAGGAGATGGTTCATCTTTATTTACGCGGGTCATCAGATGACTCGTCGCTTTTGGATGCAGCGTGTTTTCTCCGTTTACAAGCTTTCGGATCGAATCCGCCAGCTCATCCGGTTCAATATCTTTTAACTGATACCCTGCTGCACCGGCTTCAATTGCAGGTACAACGTGATCCTGATCTGAAAAGCTTGTGAGCATCATAATTTCTGTGGAAGGAAGTGCGCGTTTAATTTCCCGCGTCGCTTCAATACCATCCATTTCAGGCATAACCAGATCCATCAGTACAACATCCGGCTGGAACTTTTTCACCATTGCGACAGCTTCTACACCATTTTTGGCCTCTCCTACGATTTCTATATCCTTCTGTGTCTTTAAAAAGAACACAAGTCCTCTTCTGACAACATGATGATCATCTGCAATCAGTAATTTTATCGACATCAAAGCACCTCCTAATAAGGCAGTATAATCTTTATCTGTGTACCTTCAGAAGGGTGACTTACCAGTGAAAAGTCGCCCTTTAATAATCTTGTTCTCTCTTTCATACTTGAGATTCCAACCGATGGAAGTTTTTCCACGTGGTCAGGATAAAACCCCCGTCCAAAATCCCGGATGGTCATTTCAATTTTATCAGGTTTCGCTTCAATCCAGATATAGATCTCCTCTGCATCGGCGTGCCTTTTACAATTAGTAATCGCTTCCTGACCAATTCTAAAAATCGTCTCTTCAACTTTTGCAGGAAGGTTCAGCACCCCTTCAATCTTAACCGTGGCTTTAAGTCCAAGCATTTCAGCGAAACCATTCAGCGCTTCCGTCAGTCCGCCTTCCATTCCTTTCGGACGAAGCTGCCAGATCAGCGCTCTCATTTCTGTCAGTGCTTCCTGGGCGAGTGACTGAAGGCCATGGAACGTATCCTTCACGTCAGGGTCTTCTGACATTTCAGCTCCGCCTCTCGCTGTGAGCGTCATAGAAAACAACAGCTGATTTACTGAATCATGCAGATCTCTCGCAAGCCGGTTACGCTCCTGCATGAGTGCTACTTCCTGCTCTTTTTTCGTCAGTTGAATCCGCTTAATCGCAGACCCGATCTGAAAAGCAACCGATTCAAGCAGAGCCAGTTCGTGAGATTCAAATTCTCTTCTGCCCGGTGTTGCGACATTCAGTAAACCAAAACGTTCATTTCCCGACTGAAGCGGGACAGTTGCATGATGCGTAATTCCTTCAGGATTTTCTTTACTGCGGTCAATTGCTTCTGTGATCCGTTTACATTCTATGATGTTGGAGGCTTTTCTCAGTCTCCCCTGTCTAAAACGGTTCACACACCAGCAGCCTCCTGTTTTCATATAAAAGCAATCCTGTTCAGTCAGAATATCAGGAAGATTTTCGTGTGCAATTAAAGCATGCTTTCCGTTCTCTTCTATGAAAAAGACCCATCCTGTGTGAAAATCTGTTCCTTCAAGGAACTTTTCCAGCGCTCCCTGAAGCATTGATTCCATTTCAGTTTCTTCATTCAAAAGCTCAGCAATTTCTTTCAGGATGGTTACATGTGATGGATCATTCATTGTATCACCGCCTGTACCTGTTGTTTTAATTATAAGACATACACACTGAGGGTACTAACGTTTCTTGTTCGGTCTAAAGGCTGAAAAGAAACGCGGAAGGCGCTCGACAAAAAGAGGCTGAGACAGTATAGTCTCAACCTCAAAGTAACCTAACCGGCTCACTGCGCTTCAGGCGAACGCTTTCCGGACGGAGGTTGCGGGGTCTCAGCTTCCCTCTATTCGTCCCGGAGTCGTCGCCTTACGCTCCGCTCACCTCAAATTTCTTTTAAAATGATAATTTTAATCTTCTATTTTAATGGTTTCAGTTCAACTCAGCCTTAATCTTCTCCATAAAGGATTGTTTAATACTGTCCAGTTTTTCTTCGCTGTCTTCTAGTGATGATCCGGTTACGCTGAAATAGAATTTGATTTTCGGTTCTGTGCCGCTCGGTCTCACACATACCCATGAGCCGTCTTCAAGGAAGTACTTCAGAACGTTGGAAGCTGGCAGATTGATTTTATATTCTGCCCCTTCTTTAGAATGATGGCGTATAGATGTTAAGTAATCTTCCTGCGCTTCCACCTGTAAGCCTGCAACTTCCTGAAGCGGTGTTGCACGAAGGGATGATAGCAGTGACTGGATCTTTTCGGCGCCATCTTTCCCTTTCATCGTGATCGACTCAAGGTCTTCCTTGTAATAGCCATGCTGCTCATAAATTGCAAGAAGCACTTCATACAGCGTTTTACCTTCTGCTTTATGATAAGCTGCCGCTTCTGTTGCAAGTAATGCAGCCTGGATTGCGTCTTTGTCACGGGCAAAGTCTTTTACAAGATAGCCGTAGCTTTCTTCATAACCAAACAGGAACTCGTATTCACCTGAAGCCTGATAGGTTTTGATTTTTTCACCGATGAATTTAAATCCGGTCAGCACGTCTTCAACAGATGCCCCATAATGCTCAGCTACTTTTCTGCCGATCTCTGATGTGACAATCGTTTTGAAGACGCGGCCGTTTTCAGGCAGGTGTCCTTTTTCTTTCTTACGTGCAAGCAGATAATCAAGCAGGATCGCGCCTGTCTGGTTACCGGTTAACAACGTATACTCTCCATTTGGTCCCTGCACTGCAAGACCAAGTCTGTCGCCATCCGGATCAGCGGTAATCAGGAGGTCAGCATTCACCTTTTTACCGTCTCTGATCGCTAGCTCAAATGCACCCGGCTCTTCGGGATTTGGAGATTTGAGTGTTGGGAATTCAGAATCAGGCTGCTCCTGTTCTGTGACCACATGAACGTCATAGCCAAGCGCTTTCAGTCCACGCTGTACCATCACGTTAGAAGCGCCATGTAAAGGAGAAAATACAACTTTCAGATCTGTCTCTTTTGACATCTGAGGCTTTTCAGATACAGTAATCAGATGCTCAGCATATGCATCATCCACTTCAGCGCCGACGATCTCGATCAGACCTGCAGACTTCAGCTCTTCTACAGGCTTCACCTGAATATCGAGTTCATTCTCAATCAGATTGATTTCATCAATCACATCATCTGCATCTTTCAGGTTGAGCTGTGCGCCATCAGCACCATACACTTTAAATCCGTTATACTCTGGAGGGTTGTGGCTTGCTGTTGTCATTCCACCCATAAACGTTCCCAGGTGACGTACGGCAAATGAAAGCTCTGGCGTTGATCTGAGTGATTCAAACACATATGTCTTGATGCCATGTGAAGCAAGTGTGCGGGCAATTTCCATAGAAAATTCAGGAGACTTTCTGCGGCAGTCATATGCCAGCACGACTCCTTTATTTTTCGCTTCTTCACCGTTTTTTTCTATGTATTTCGCCAGTCCTTCTGCAGCTTTACGTACTGTATATATGTTCATCTTGTTTGTACCGGCACCAATTTCGCCGCGCATACCACCTGTACCGAATTCAAGGTTCTTATAAAATGCATCTTCAATTGCTTTATCGTTGCCTTTCATTGCTGCAAGTTCAGCATGAAGCTCCTGATCCAACCCTTCGAAAGTTACCCATTTATTATATACGTTTTGTACGCTCACAAAATCCCCTCCGTTTTTACTTTTTATTATTGTAGCACGGTCTCAGACTGTTGAATATTGAAAAATCTGAAAAGAATATTTTAAAAATCAGGGGAGAAACGACATTAGCTTTCCGCGGACGAACGATCAGGTCTATCCCAATCGCTTTTCCACGGGAATCTCACATCGTCCCTCCCCATTGTTAGTCTCTAATCTTATTTAAACAACTGAATTACACGCTTATTTTTTATAATTGATCGAATAAATATCATGTCTGCGGTCTTTCAGCTGACGAACAGTTCCGCCCTGACGCTGACGGCGGAGGATTTCAAGGTCAACATCTCCGATCATCACCATTTCAAGGTTCGGATCAGTTTCACCAACAATGCCATCACGCGCAAATTCAAAATCAGAAGGTGCAAAGATACCGGACTGTGCATACTGGATGTCCATGTTTTCAGTTTCCGGCAGGTTCCCGACTGTACCCGAAATCACCGTGTAAATCTGATTCTCAACAGCACGCGCCTGTGAACAGTACCTTACGCGCAGATAACCCTGGCGATCTTCTGTACAGAATGGTGTGAAAATGATTTTCGCCCCCATATCTGTTGCAATACGTGCAAGCTCAGGAAATTCAATATCATAACAGATCTGAATTGCAATCTTGCCACAGTCTGTATCAAAGACTCTGACAGTATCTCCAGGGCTGATTCCCCACCACATGCGTTCGTTAGGTGTGATATGAAGCTTATACTGCTTTTCAATCGTCCCGTCTCTTCTGAACAAGTAGGCAATGTTATAGATTTCATCGTCGTCTTCTTTGACAAAGTGGGATCCGCCGATGATATTGACGTTGTAACGTACTGCAAGGTCTGTGAAGAGTTCAATATATTCCTCTGTATAGTCAGTCAGCTTTCTGACAGCCATACTCGGTGATTTTTCATTCAGGAAGGACATCAGCTGTGTTGTGAAAATTTCAGGGAATACAACGAAATCAGAATGTGCATCAGATGCAACATCTGTAAAGTATTCTACCTGATTTGCAAAATCAGTAAATGAATCAATCTGACGCATCATGTACTGTACAACGCAGATTCTGACCGGATGGCTCGTTTTGAAGTGTCTCTTCGTTTTCGGACGATAGTCTACATTATTCCATTCCATCAGCGTTGCATATTTATTTGACTGCCTGTCGTCAGGCAGATAGTTCGGATTGATTCTCATCAGTGTGAATCCGTTAATCAGCTGAAATGACAGGACCGGATCATAGATTTTATGCATCTGTACTGAATCTACATATTCCCGCGGTGACATTTCATCTGCATACTTATGATAATTCGGAATTCGTCCGCCTATAATAATACTTTTCAGGTTAAACTCTCTTGCAATGTCTCTTCTTGCTTCATACAATCTGTGACCAACCTTCATACGGCGAAAATCTGGATGTACCATGACTTCGATACCATACAGGTTGTAGCCGTCAGGATTATGGTTTGTGATATACCCTTCGTCAGTTACATCGTCCCATGTATGACGGTCATCGTATTCATCAAAGTTAATGATCAGGCTTGAACATGATCCGATTATATCTCCATCAAGTTCAGCAACGAGCTGTCCATCAGGAAACATATCCAGATGGCTTTCAAGGTGCTCTGTTTTCCACGGCTGCATGCCGGGGAAGCATAGCTTTTGCATATGAATAATTTTATCTATATCAGAATGAATCATTTTACGAATGATCATTTTTTTCTCAAATTGAGACAAATCAAGTTTTTCAGACATACTCTCTCTCCTCACACACTTAGTCATTATTCATTATAAACCCAATTGAACATATTATCAGCATCAAGCTTTTCCGTGCCAAATTTTAGACATATTCAAACTGTTTTTTCTATTAAAACGTCTTATCTGCTTGTATTATTGGCATTTAACTTTTACAATCTTCAATGATAAGAGATTTTTAATTGAAATGAGGCGTCATGATGACTAAAAAGATAGAGAATATGCTTTTTGCTGCCTGGGCTGCCGCTTTTACTGCTACAATGGGATCGTTATACTTCTCTGAGGTCAGAGAATTTGAACCCTGTGAACTCTGCTGGTATCAGCGTATCTTTATGTACCCGCTCGTAGTGATTTTATTCATAGCAGTCATTAAAAAAGACGCTAAAGCTGCAATGTATTCCGCTGTTCTATCTGGAATTGGCGGATGTATATCAATTTATCATTACAGTATCCAGAAGATCGACGCGCTATCGAACACTGCACCTGCTTGTGGCAGAGTACCTTGCACAGGCGAATATATTAACTGGGCAGGATTTATCACCATTCCATTTTTAGCGTTAACTGCTTTTACCTTTATTTTTATTGTCAGTCTGGTTATTCTTAAGCAATCGAAAGGAGCAACACATTCATGAAAAAAATTCTGATTTTTGGCGGTGTCATTGTACTGATTTTCGCTGCAATTGCACTGATCACAAATATGCAAAACTCATCTGCAATTGAAGGTAACCCTTATGGGAAAGATGATTTAGCTCAATCTACAATTGATCTGCTGGATAATGAAAACTATCAAAATCAAATCGTTCCGGAAGACCTTGAAGAACGCATCTCAAGCGGAGAGCCGACAACGGTTTACTTTTTCAGCCCTGAGTGTCAGTACTGCCTTGAGACAACACCAATGCTTGCACCACTTGCTGAGGAAATGAATGTGGACATGGTTCAGCATAACCTGATTGAATTTCAGGATTCATGGAATCAGTATGGTATCCAGTCTACACCGACACTGATTCACTATGAAGATGGAGAGCCTGTGGATGGAATTGTAGGCGCTGCAACTGAAGAAGATTACCGATCGTTTTTTGAACGTAATGTAACAGGTGAATAACAACCTATCTGCCGGGGAATCATTCATGATTTCCTGGCAGTTTTTATATTGATTCAGAAAGGAGCTGTGCTTAATGAAAGAAACTTTTAGTATGTCGATTTTACCTGAGTGGAATGGGCTCACGCTTGAATCACTGTTAAAAAATGAACTGTCTTTTGGAAAGAAAAGCATTCATCAATGGAGAATGGAGAAAAGTATAACAATTAATGGAGAACTGAAACCGTGGAAAAACCCACTATCAGAAGGTGATCAGCTCACTTTTAAATATACAGTTTTACCCTCAGCACCTGCATGGAAGGCTGAAGTTGATGTTCTTTTTGAAGATGAGCATCTGGTCGTTCTGAATAAGCCCGCCCGTCTCGATACTCATCCGAACTCTGAAGCTGATACACAGACGCTCCAGAACGCTATTGTTCATGATCTGCTGTCAAAAGGACACAGCGGGTATGCCCAGCCGATTCACAGACTGGACCATGACACAACGGGTGCGATTCTCTTCGCAAAGCATCCGGCAATTAAGCCTTTACTTGATCAGCTGCTTGAAAAAAGGATGATCAAGCGGACTTATATAGCCTTAGCTGAAGGACAAATGAAAACCAGCGGAACCATTCGTGAGCCAATTGGGAAAGACCGTCATCACCCGGTTAGAAGACGCGTATCCCCCGGAGGTCAGAAAGCCGTTACTCAATATCAGCGATTATCTGTTGACCCGGTAAAAAATTTATCTCTGGTAGAACTGAATCTTGAAACAGGCCGGACACATCAGATCAGGGTACACCTGTCTTCAATCGGTCATCCAATTGCAGGTGACACACTTTACGGTTCGATCAGCAGACAATTTAGCCATCAGGCACTGCACGCCAGAAAGCTGTCATTCATCCACCCTTTTACACTAAAAGAGATCACTGCAAGTGCTCCGCCCCCTGCATACTTCAAGCATCATTAAAAACGCAAAGGCCTGCGCCTTTGCGTTTTTTTAGTCTCTTATTCTTTTCCTGATTTGACCCATTTCGCTACTTCAATCGTGCGCTTGGCCTGGTATTTCACACCGTCAGCGACGTCTTCTTTCATATTTCCGTCCTGGTCCACTGTGACACTTGTGCCGTATGGGTTACCGCCTGAAGCGAATGTAACAGGATCTGAGTAACCAGGTGCTGCAATAATTGCACCCCAGTGCATCATTGTTGTATAAAGGTTAAGAATTGTTGCTTCCTGACCGCCGTGAGGGTTTTGAGCTGAGCTCATTCCGCTCACTACTTTATTAACAAGCTTGCCGTTGAACCATAAGCCGCCTGTTGTATCAATGAAGTTCTTCATCTGGGCCGGCATCGTACCATAGCGTGTTGGAATACTGAAAATATAAGCATCAGCCCATTCCAAATCGTTCAGTGTAACAACAGGAACATCTTTTGTTTCTTCATAATGTTCCTTCCAGGCAGGGTTCGAAGCAATCGCCTGCTGCGGCGCAGTTTCTTCTACTTTAAGTACTTTTACCTCGGCTCCCGCTTCCTTCGCTGCCTCTTCCGCCCATTTAGACAGCTGATAATTCGTTCCGGTTGAACTGTAATAAATAATCGCTAATTTTACGTTTGACATTGTACACTCTCCCTTTAATTACTTTAATTTTTCAGAAAATAAATTCACGCTTTATATCATTACCTAAAATCGTCTTTCATAAACATAACTTCGAAATTCTCAGTTTCAAAGTATTAGGCAAATCTCTTTTACATAGAATGATTAAGATGTAAAATTTACTTGAAAGGAAGGTATAAAAATATGACATTGTTGATTATTTCCGGAAGTTCCCGCGAACATAGTAATTCTGAATTCTTTGCAGAAAAAGCAGCTTCTTCATATACAGGAGATGTAAAATGGATTCGCCTGCGAGAGCAGACCATCCATCAGATTCATGATCAGCGACATGATGAAAATGGTTTTGATCCGATTGATGATGACCATTCAAAAGTCATTGAAGCAATGCTTGATGCAGATGAAGTGCTTTTCGCAACACCTCTTTACTGGTATGGTATGAGCGGGTATATGAAAACATTTATTGACAGGTGGTCCCAGGCCATGCGTGATCCTTCGCTGAACTTTAAAGCGCGCATCACAGGAAAGCCGGGCTATGTCATCACATGCGGCGGGGATCAGGTTGATATTAAAGGTCTGCCTCTGATCCTTCAGTTCAAGCACATCTTTGAATTTACCGGAATGGACTTCAAAAAATACTTTATTGGTGAAGCGAGAAAGCCGGGAGATGCAGAGAAGAGTGACAGACTGGATCAGCTTCAAGATTTCTTTCGTTAATGAAAAGCTCCGGCGACGGCCGGAGCTTTTTTAGCACTCAATTTCTTGACAATCAGTATTTGACTATACTATAGTGGGCACTGTTTAAAGATAACTAAAAGTAACTTAATTTTAATAGAGAATGACAATACTAGGAGGATTTTTGATCATGTCGGTTACAACATTAGAGAAAAACGTACTTGATGTACTTTATGAGAGAAGAGCAACAAAGCAGTATGATCCCGAAGTTGAAATTAGCCGTGAAGAGCTGAATGAACTGTTAAAAGCAATGGGACAGGCACCTTCAGCGTGGAATCTTCAGCACTGGAAATTCCTCGCATTCCATAATCCTGAATCTCAGGAACGCCTGCTTCCAATTGCATATAACCAGCAGCAGATTACAGACGCATCAGCGGTGATCGCTGTGCTTGGCGACCTGAAAGCCAATGAAAATGTTGACACAGTATTCGACCCGGCCGTTGAAAAAGGTGCGATGTCTGAAGAAATTAAACAGGCACTGAATGGCCAGATCCAGGGCGCTTATGAAAATGAACAGTTTGCCCGTGACGCTGCTTTTTCAAACGCATCACTCGCTGCCATGCAGTTCATGATTGCAGCAAAAGCAAAGGGTTGGGATACGTGCCCAATTGGTGGATTCAGTGATGCCCAGCTGATTGAGGAATTCGAGATTTCTGACCGTTATGTTCCTGTCATGCTGATTACAATTGGTAAAGCAGCAAAAGAAGCGCGTAAGTCAGAGCGGATTGATATTGATGAGTTAGTGGAGTTTGTATAATGTGTAAAAGGTGAGACGCGATGTCTCACCTTTTTTTGTGTCAGGAAATATAGCTGGGTGTATACGGTTAGAGGGTAGCTAGAGAATTCGGCTAGCCCTTCATATTTATCTAACAGCTCCGAGGTTAATTCCATCACCTCTTCATTTCATTTACGTCACCGGTCTTTGAGAAGCATTGGATTACGTCACCTTTTGAGACAATTCAATCACCTTTTAAATTAGCATCCCCAATTAGGCGTTGATCCCAAACATATGATCCGCTACTTTACTAAATCCTCCGCAAATCGCTTAATTAATCCCGGCAGGATACCGAATGTGTATGGCTTATAAACCCGCTCTGTCCATTTATGTCCGTCACGGCCGTATACACCGATATTAATCGAAGGAATGTTCAGTTCACGAATGAGATGGATCGGCACCGGATAAAGATCCTGCATTCGCGGAATATTTCTCTTCAGCATTTCAATCGCTTCTTCTGATTCATGTAGAGAAAGAAAGCTGCCGTCAGCCAGGTAAGGGAAAAAGCGTTTAGTCACGAACTCTTCACCTTCAGCCTCTGCTGTTTCCATCAGATTCTTTTCGAGTTTTTGCATAATGTCTTTACCATGTTCATTCTTCTCACTTAAATAATTATGAGGCAAAAAAGGCGGTGCAAAAAACATCAGCACGCGCGGTGTCTTTTCAGGATCAAGCTGCTGCAGCTTTTCTGCTAATGCAAATGCTGCTTCACGTTTATCTTTCCCTTTATATTTTTTTACCACTTCATTCAACGGACCTTCCACATCAATTCCCTGTGCTCTTAATGAAGACTCAAACTCGCTGAACGTGGAGACATCCATCTGAAAATTCCAGTCACTTGGCGGAAAACCATGCTTTTTCCTGAAATCACTATATTTCCTCGTGCTTTCCCGGCTGATTTCATAGACTGCCTCGATTGAAATCTTCCGCAGCTTTTCCATCACGTCCTGCGCTGTCTGTTCAAACACAAAGTAGTTAAAATACAAGTGTGCACTGATCGCAGTCTGCACATTGTAGTCTTTTTTATCATCCTTAAAATGAAGGCACGCTGGTGGCAGCACATACTCGCCATCCAGATCTTCCGCGAGGTCTATATTCTGATTGATTCTTCGGTTCAATTCCGCTCCAATTCGTGTAGGATCAATTGAAGTCAGCACATCACCAACGTGCGCTTCCCTTCCGTAAATATAAAAACACGGAAGCACCTTCCCTGCTGCACCGGTATAGATATACTTTGTTCTGTCACCGTCATACATCGGTGCAATAAAATCATTATTGATTGCAGCTACATAATCCAGCTTTTTCTCCTTTTTCATCCTTGCTAGCTCATGAAGCGCACCAAGCATTCCCGCATGTTCACTTTCTTCATCAGGATTGAATAAAAACAGCATATTGCCATCTCGTTCTTCCTCAGAAAACTGCAGCAGGTTCACAAGATGCACCGCTGCTCCACTTTGCATATCGAGAGAACCTCTGCCAAATAGCCACTCGCCTGAACCTGCCTCCTGTCTTACACGGTAATCACCCGGAAATTCCTTAAAAAATTCCTCAAGGCGATCCGGGTCATGTGCCATGTTCTGAAGTGATCCAAAATCTTCCGTCCCAACTGTATCAATGTGACTGTGAAACAGTACAGTCTTGTCGGATTTGCCTGGCAGCATCGCCCAAACATTTTTCCTCTGAAAAGGATCATCTTTAATATTTTGAATCCACACCTGGTCAGGATGTTCCTGAAAATAAGGGAACGTACGGATCCACTTTTCAATCGTTTCAGCTTTATGTACTTCCCCATCAGATCCTGTATAACTTTTCATTGCAATCAGTTTTCTTGTGATCCATTCAGCCTGCTCTGTTACAGATAAGTGCTGGATTTTCTGATACATGTCAAAACCCCCTGCTGTCTTTTCATTCATCTTAATGGAAGGATACGACGATTGAAAGCAATTGAGTTAAAATAAACAGCGAAATCCATTCTCAAAAAAATAATTTAATAAATTACGTAAAAAGGGTTGAATCACACATTATAAACGAATATTATATAATTTGTGTTTAAAAAACGTTCGTATTTTATTAAAGGACTGATTTGATGTTTCGCTTTCATTTAAAAGAAAATAATACTACTGTCAAAACCGAGCTATTAGCAGGTTTTACGACTTTTATGACGATGGTTTACATTGTCGTCGTCAATCCTATTATCCTATCTAGTGCTGGAGTACCTTTTGATCAGGTATTTCTTGCAACGATTATTGCGACTGTGATCGGTACGCTCTGGATGGCGTTAGCCGCCAATTATCCAATCGCCATTGCACCAGGTATGGGGTTAAATGCATACTTTGCCTTTTCAGTTGTCGGCACCAATACAAACATTACGTATGAAGTCGCTTTTGCAGCAGTGTTTGTAGCAGGCGTAATCTTTACAATTCTTTCACTGACTTCATTCAGAAAGAAGCTGATTGAAGCCATTCCTGATAATTTAAAACACGGCATTACTGCCGGCATTGGTTTATTTATCGCTTTTATCGGAATGAGAATGACCGGCATTATCGTGGCTCATCCGGATAATCTGGTAGCACTTGGTGACCTGCATTCTTCTTCTGTTATCCTGGCATTTACAGGGCTGGCAGTCACATTGATTCTAATGGCACTGAATGTCAACGGTGCGCTTTTCATCGGGATGATTTTTACGGGGGCTGTTGCCTACTTTACAGGTCAGCTTCAGTTTGACGGGGTCCTTGCAGTGCCAAGTCTTCCTGAAGGAATTATCATTGCCAATCCGATTACAGCATTTGGTGATGTGATTCAATATGGATTATTTGCTGTTGTTTTCTCATTCCTTCTTGTGACGATCTTTGATACGACCGGGACAATGATTGGCGTTGCTCAGCAGGCCGGTCTGATGAAAGATAAAACCATGCCGCGTGCAAGACAAGCGCTTCTTGCTGACTCAATCGCTGCAACTGCAGGTGCGATGGTTGGTACGAGTCCGACTTCAGCTTATATTGAATCCTCTTCAGGTGTCGCAGCAGGTGGACGTACCGGCCTGACAAATGTAACCGTTGCAGGGTTATTTATCGTCGCTGCCTTCTTTGGACCGCTTGTTGGCGCGGTTTCAGGTGTCTCAGCTATTACAGCACCTGCACTCATTATTGTGGGAAGCCTGATGATGGGCAGTATCTCTCATATTAAATGGGGAGAAATTGATGAGGCTTTCCCTGCATTCTTAATTATTTTGAGTATGCCGCTTACATCAAGTATTGCGACTGGTATTGCACTTGGGTTTATTTCTTATCCGATATTAAAGATTGTGAAGGGTAAATGGAGAGAGGTTCATTTCCTTGTTTATCTGTTTGCGATTTTGTTTGCCTACCAGCTGGTGTTTTTACCGCATTAAAGATACTACTTGTAATTCGGCTGGGAATTTCCGCTCCAGCTGTGCAAATACTAAAATGGATGGTTATACCTACATAAAAATGGTGCTGTAAATTTCTACAGCACCATTTTTATGTTATAACACCTATACACCCAGATTTTTACTTAAAAAATACTTCAGCGCATCAAGTACTTCGGTTTTTCTTCTGACGATAAAGGTTCTAATGTCTTCCTGTTCGGATTTTGCAAAGACTGACATGAGAGATGATTGTCTGTGATACTGGCTGACTTCGCCGTACCCGAGCATATTACAATGTTCTGCAAGCTGTTTGATCAGTGGCAGACATCTTTCATTATCTGAAGTGAGATTATCTCCATCTGAAATATGAAATGCGTAAATGTTATATCTTTCGACCGGATAATCACTTTCTATAATTTCAAGCGCTTTTCTGTAAGCGGATGAACAGATCGTGCCGCCGCTTTCCCCTTTTGTAAAGAAGGTCTCTTCTTCTACTTCCTTTGCTTCTGTATGATGTGACACAAATCTGATTTCCACGTGAGAGTAATGCAGCTTTAAAAATTTCACCAGCCAGAAAAAGAAGCTTCTTGCAATGTACTTTTCAAACATCCCCATCGAGCCGCTTGTATCCATCATTGCAATCACGGCCGCTTTGGACTCCTTCTCTTTCGTTTCTGTCCAGGTTTTATAACGGATATCTTCAGGTAAAATCGGATGAAATCCTGCTTCCCCGTTCATTGCATTACGTTTAAATGCTGTCATCATGGTTTTCTTTTTATCAATATTACCCGTCAAACCTTTTGTTCTAATATCAGTGAACTGAATGCCTTCTTTCGCAGTATCCACTTCTTCTTTTTGCTTAAAATCAGGGAGTTCGAGCTGACTGAACAGCGCGGTTTCAATTTCTTCGATTGATACTTCAGCTTCAACGTAATCTTCACCGGGATCCGACCCCGCCTGTTTTCCGCTTTCTTTTCCGGATCTTGCGATGATATCCCCAGCTTCACTATCTCCATTCCCTTGACCGATATGCTTCTTTTTTGAATGATCATAGCGGATTTTATATTCATCCAGTGAACGAACCGGAATCTTCACCATTTTTTTACCGTCTGACATGATGACATTCTCTTCTGTGATCAGTTCAGGGAGCCTGTCTTTAATCGCCTGCTGTATTTTACGGCTGTGTCTGACCTGATCCTCCTGGCCCTGCTGATGCAGGGACCAGTCTTCTTTTGATACGATAGAACCCTGCATAAACTGCCTCCACCCTTTTCCTTTTCTTCATTGTATGAAAGAACCCTCAGATTATTTCATCAGATTTGAAGAAAAGGCTTGTGAAAAAATTCCAAAAGAAAAAGACCTGTAATAACAGGCCTTTTACACAGTCTTTTCCTCGGCAGTAGAACGTGATGCGTCAAGTAACAGAATGACTGCTGTCACAACGTGCATGATAAATCCAAGGAAAGGTACAACACCGACAACTGAAGTCACGATGCCAAAAATACTTCCTGTTTTGGATGTAAAATCACGTGCTGCAAATATGAGTGTAACAATATGGAGTGCAAGCATAATTCCGAGCGGTGCCCATGAAGTACCGAGAATAATGATACCGCCCAGCACCGGAATTGCGAAAAATGCTTCAAGCCCCCCGGTAATCCATTTCATTGTTGTGGAGATCCTCATTTACAATCAAGTCCTTTCTTCGTTTACTTATCATATATGGCATAATCACAGTTTTCAATTCATACCTCTTATACGTATATGATCTGAAAAAGTTTCAAAAAAAATAACCAGTTTTTTATGACTGGTTACTTTTAAGCCTTTTCTTCATATTGAATTGGATCCGAAAGCTTTTTACTCGACTTCAATTCCCCGCCTGACCGGATTTTCTCCATCTGCTTTCCAAGCATCACGAGTTCTTCCATCGTACTCGCCATACTCCCATTTACCGGCTCAAGCTCTTTAAAATACTCTTTGCCTGGCATCAAAAATCCCCTCCGAGTTTTTTTCTATTGTATCATTGTAAGAAAATTCAGTCAAATATTGAAAAGCGAAAGGCGCTTGTTCAGCTCTGACGGGCATAAGACGCGGAGCGGAAAATGGGCGACCTTCCCCGTTTACCGATGCGTGGCTTATGACCCGAAGAGCTAGCGCCTGGAGCTGGATCTCACGAAAAGCGGAGGCAAGCGTTTAGGTCCGACAAGCCAATGTTCGATTAAATAAAAGGGTCATTAATATAACCCGAGAGATGATAGATAAAAGTAAAAAGCTTATACATATTCCCAATTTTAGACGGAACAAATGTTGAATCATCTCAATTGCTGATAGTATTATCTTAGAAGGTCATAGATATACACCAAAAACTGATCGAAAGCATTAGTGCCGGCCATTACCGCGCCACCAGCTGCCCCCTCACTTCCCGCTCAACATTTAAAAAAAGAAGAGGCCAGTTACTCCTCTTCTTCATACTGCTCAGTACCGGGCTCCCGGTGCTTTTTCAATTGTTCGTTGGTGCGCATTTTTTCCATCTGGCGTCCAAGCTGATCCATTTCCTCAAGATCGTTCGCCATTGAACTGTTATCAGGTATGTCATTTTTGGCATGTTCATGTTCATTTTTCTTTGTCATCATACTTCACCTCTACAGTGAACATACCCGCCATCATCAAGCGAAAAACGTTACCTGTTCAAAAGCGAGCCGACATAACGCAGCAGATCATTCGCGCTGACAGAGTTATAACCATATTCATCAATAAGCCGCGCAATGACTTCATTCATTTTCTTTAACTGCAGCTCATCAGGCGTTTTAGAAGACGTTGTAATCTTCACAACATCTTTCAGGTCAGAAAACAGCTTTTTCTGGATAGCTTCTTTTAACCGGCTGTGTGACTGATAATCGAATCGCTTTCCTTTCCTTGCAAAAGCTGAAATTCTGATCAGGATCTCTTCGCGGAAAGCTTTTTTCGCATTTTCAGATACGCCGATCTGCTCTTCAATTGAACGCATTAATCGCTCATCCGGATGCATCTCTTCACCTGTTAAAGGATCTTTTAATTTTGATTTGTGGCAATAGGACTCCACATTATCAAGATAGTTATCCATCAGCGTTTTAGCAGATTCTTCATATGAATAGACAAATGCTTTTTGCACTTCTTTTTTAGCCAGATCATCAAACTCTTTTCTCGCCAGTGAAATACACATTAAGTAATATTCCCTGCTTTCTTTTGAAATGGACGCATGCTGATCAAACCCTTCTTTTAAGGACCGCAGCACATCGAGCGCATTAATTGAAGTGAGTTCTTTTTTAATAATCGTTGAAGAGATCCGGTTCAGAACATAACGAGGGTCGATTCCTTCCATTCCTTCACCAGAGTGTTCACGCTTCAGCTCTTCAACATCTGATTCCCCGAAGCCTTCTACAGACTCACCATCATACATTTTCATTTTATTGATCAGGTTGATGTCTTTACGCTTCGGTTCTTTAAGTCGTGTTAATACAGTGAACACAGCTGCTGTGCGCAGTGTATGCGGTGCAATATGGACATCAGCTACATCACTTTGTAAGATCAGCTTTTCATAGATTTTTTCCTCTTCAGACACACGCAGGTTGTATGGCATTGGCATTACGATCATTCTAGAGTGCAGCGCTTCATTCTTTTTATTTGAAATGAATGAACGGTACTCTGTCTCATTGGTATGCGCGACAATCATTTCGTCAGCTGAAATCAGCGCGAATCGTCCGGCTTTAAAATTCCCTTCCTGCGTCAGTGAGAGCAGATGCCACAAAAACTTTTCATCACATTTGAGCATTTCCTGAAATTCCATCAGCCCTCTGTTTGCTTTATTTAATTCACCATCAAAGCGATAGGCTCTCGGGTCTGATTCAGATCCATACTCTGCGATCGTTGAAAAGTCGAGACTTCCAGTCAGATCAGCGATGTCCTGCGATTTCGGATCTGATGGACTGAATGTGCCGATTCCGGTCCGTTTATCCTCTGAGAAGAATACCCGCTCAATCGGGACATCTTCAATCCTGTTACCAAATTCTTTTTCGAGTCTCATCATATTCAACGGTGATAAGTGTCCCTCAATCCGCACACCATATTCCTTAAAAAAGTCCTCACGCAACGCTTCAGGAATGAGATGCAGTGGATCTTCATGCATCGGGCACCCCTTAATTGCATACACAGCCCCGCGATCAGTTCTTGTATATTGTTCAAGCCCTCGTTTTAACAGTGTAACGAGCGTAGACTTCCCCCCACTGACAGGCCCCATGAGTAAGAGAATTCTCTTTTTAACATCCAGCCTTCTTGCAGCCGGATGAAAGTATTCCTCTACAAGCCGCTCAAGTGCTTCTTCTAATCCAAATAAATGGCGGTTGAAAAACCGGTAGCTCTTCCTGCCGTTGCTTGTTTCAGTTCCTGCATCTTTAATCATATGATAAATACGTGAATGTGCTGATTGTGCAATCCAAGGTTTATCTTTTAGCATCATTAAATAGTCAGAGAAGGTCCCTTCCCACTTAAGCATCGATTCTTCAAGCTGATAGTCTGCCACCCGTTTTAACATATCCATCTGATTCTCCCCCTCTTCTCCTTCATATAAAACGGTATGCAGCACAACACCTATTCATGAACATACTAGTAAATGAAATCTGCTAATTCACATGACAGTCATTTCTTTCTGAAGGGGTTTCATGTATACTTAAATGTATATGAAATGATTCATACTTTTATCCGGGAGGTATTTGAAATGGGTACAGTACTTATTTTAGGTATTTGTGTAGCATTCCTTGCAGCAATTTTTTCAGCTGGTTATAACGATAAGCCGGGCAAAACAAAAAATAACTAAAAAAAGCTGCCTATGCAGCTTTTTTTAGTTATTTCTTCGCAAAGTTTTTACCCTCTACAAACTCTTTCATATACATTCTGTTTTTTCTCTGCAGCATATTTGCCATTTGCTCTGTCCACTTATCACTTCTCTTCCCTGAAGTCCGTTCATGATAATAAGCTGAGATTGCTTTATTGTATTCATCCATTTCTTCTTTCACTATGTCTTCCTGATGCCGGTAGCTGTTTTCATGATAGATGGACTGAAACGGCATTCTCGGTTTCACAGCTGTCTCCTGATCTGGTACACCAACTGTGAGGCCGAACAGTGGAATCACATGTTCAGGCGTCTCAAGCAGTTCAGATACTTCAGGTAAATTGTTTCTAAGTCCTCCGATATAACAGATGCCAAGCCCCAAGGATTCAGCCGCAACCGCTGCATTCTGCGCAGCAAGTGATGCATCAATAACTGAGACCATAAACTTTTCCGTCGAAGTAATCGAATCATCCACATCTGCCTGTTCCCATTTACCGATTAACGAATGTCTGTATAGATCTGCACAGAATACAAAAAAGTGACCGCTTTCTGACACATAATCCTGTCCGCCTGCAAGTTCAGCAAGCTTTTTCTTTTTATCCGGATCCGTTACGCCAATAATCGAGTAGGCCTGTATAAAGCTTGATGTAGATGCCATCTGAGCAGCCTCTACAATCAATTGAATCTGTTCAGGGGTTAATGTTTCGTCTTTAAATTTTCTAACTGACCGGTGATTCAACATGGTTTCAATTGTCTGATTCACGCTTTTCTCCACCTTTCTATGACTAACTGTTTTTAAGTGTAGCGTTTTATTAGTCAGCCATTCAAATATTAAGCATCAAAAAAAGGATGAGAGTGATCCCATCCTTTTTTCTTTAATCGTCCCGCTGCGCTACATGTACTGGCATGTGCCGTAGTAATTCAAAGTTTGCTTTAAACAATCAGATTGTTACCCAAGTGAAGGGTAGTTCTGCTGTCTCAACGCTTCGTATACGAGAATCGCTGCTGTGTTCGACAGGTTTAATGAACGTACATGCTCATTCATTGGAATGCGCAATGCACGATCTTTGTTGTTTTCGATCACATCATCAGGCAGACCTGACGTTTCACGTCCGAAAATAAAATAGAAATCCTTATCGAGATCGCTGTAATCAAATGTTGAATGCGGCTGTTTGCCATACTTCGTCAGATAGAAATATTCTCCGCCTTCGCTTGCCTGATAAAAGTCTTCAAGTGATTCATGGTAATGAATATCAACATGCTGCCAATAATCAAGACCTGCGCGTTTGAGCATTTTATCGTCTGTAGAAAAGCCAAGCGGCTTAATTAAATGTAATGATGTACCAGTCGCTGCACATGTTCGCGCAATGTTACCTGTATTCGCAGGAATCTCCGGCTGGAATAATACAACGTGTAATCCCAATGTCTTCACCTCATCATGTATTTCGGCTGAGCCATTTTCTATTCTATCATGAAAGGTGAAAAAAATAATACCTGATGGATGGAGAATAAGCGGCTGAATCACTATAAGTCCACAGCCTTCTCCGGCTATCGTTCGTGTGCGCATTGACATACGGTACACCCTGGTCTATATAAGTCACAATGGCTGTATGATCAACTCTCCCATCACCGGCAAAATCATAACAGATCACATCCCCAATTATAAGCATAGAAGCCTCTGACACTCTCTCAGCTGCTTCTTCTAAAAACCAGCGCATCGAGTGTGCCACCGCCCAGCTGAGACTCCACTGTCCACCCTGAATCCACCAGCCTCTATACCGGTCAGGATAACCTCTCATGGTCAGTCCACCGGCTAACAGACATTGGGAAACAAAGTTCGTACAGTCTACCGGAAACGAAGGAAACGCAGAATTTCTCCTGTTCCACCACTCTTCAGCATACTCGGCAGCAAGTGCACCGTTATACATCACTTCACACCCTTCACTTACAAAGTGATAAGCCTTTTTCGATCTCTGTTAACACCTCTTCATCCTGTTCAACCTCTTTTTGCTTTAACAGCATCTCTTCAGCTTCTTCCCCGCCGATCTTTCCAGCCGCCCAGGCAGCAGTTCCTCTCATGACTGGACGCACATCATTTTTCATCACCTCAAAGATCGACGGCAGTGCTGATACTTCCTTAAAGTGAGCAAGCGCAATCAGCGCATTACGCTGAATCGGCTTCTTTCCTCTCCATGAGCCTGACACATGACCATACTGCTCTTTAAATTCCCGGTTACTAATTGAGAGCAGCGGCTCAAGAAGCGGCTTTGCGATCTCAGGATCAGGTTCAAATTCAGGGTGAATGTGCATATCAATCCCTTTATTTTTAGGACAAACCGTCTGACACGTATCACATCCATAAAGTCTATTACCAATTTTAGAACGATATTCATCCGGAAGAAAATCCTTCGTCTGCGTCAAGAATGCAATACACTTTTTCGCATCAAGCTGTCCTCCCTGGACAAGGGCACCAGTTGGACAAACATCCACACATAAATTACAATCACCGCACTGATCTTCCATCGATTCATCCGGACTGAATGGAATGTTCGTAATCATCTCACCTAAATACACATAAGAACCAAACTCGGGTGTGATAATTGAACAGTTTTTAGCACTCCAGCCTACCCCGGCTCTTTCCGCAACAGCCCGGTCAACAAGTTCTCCTGTATCCACCATTGATTTCATTCTCGCATCAGGTACTCTCTTTTGTATAAATGCCTCAAGGCGTTCAAGCGCTTCTCTGAGAACAGTATGATAGTCCTCTCCCCACGACGCCCTCGCAAAAATACCTCTGCGTTCTCCCCTCGTACTTCTGGGTGCATCCTTCATCTTAGAAGGATACGCCAGCGCAATAGATATAATGGACTTAGGCTCATGCATAAGTAAAGAAGGCGTCACACGTTTATCAAGATCCTTTTCCTCAAAGCCGGATTGATAATTCAGCGCTTCCTGTCTCATCAGCCGACCCTTCAGATCTGAAAAGAAATCCGCACTCGTAAAACCGATTTTATCAATACCCAGTTCATCAGCATGATCAATAATTTCCTGTTTTAGTGCATCATAATTCATTCTAATCCCCCTTTCTCCACAGAAATGTTAAACTGAGTGCATACAAAAGGAGTTGACCGTATGGAAGTCTCAGTTCATTCATCACTATCAGATTATTCATTTGGCATCATTCATTATCGAAACGTCACCGTCAGTAAATCACCTCAAATGTTAAAAGGTCGGCTCCAATTATTTCAGGAATCACTATTTTTTGACCTGAAGGATAAAAAGCCGGCAGACTTTGAAGGAATTGCTGAATGGAGACAGCTGTTCAAACAGTTTGGAAAAGATCCCAACAGATACAGACCAAGTACAGAAGCGCTGCTCAGAAGAATAGCCAAGCAAAACTATCTGCCAAGCACGAATTCCGCAGTCGATCTGAATAATTTCTTCTCACTTCAATATGAAACCCCGCTTGGCATTTATAATGCAGAAAATATCAGCGGACCAATTGAAATCAGAGTTGGCGCGGATAACGAGCAGTTTGAAGGATTGAATGGCAGAGAAAACTCTGCTGAGAACCTCATTATCGCTGCTGATGATCATGGACCATTCGGCAGTCCAAGCGTTGATTCTGTCCGGACTGCAGTGAGCAAGGAAACAACTGAAGCCATACACATCGTCTACTTCAGACCTTCTCTGCCGACTTCAGATCAGGAAAAGCTGCTTGATTCATTAAAGCATATGTTTATCCAGGTAAATGGTGGCACCGCTACATCACAAATTGTTTAAATGTATTATATCATTCGGATCCGTTCTATTTAAAAGCCTCATGAATGATGAGGCTTTTATCTTTGTTATGAGCACATAAAAAAACGCAACGCTTCGTTTTAATTAAACGAAACACTGCGTTGGTTATGTATGTTGGAGCGGGTGATGAGAATCGAACTCACGACATCAGCTTGGAAGGCTGAGGTTTTACCACTAAACTACACCCGCAAATGCTGGTACCGATGGCCGGGGTCGAACCGGCACTCCCGAAGGAACACGATTTTGAGTCGTGCGCGTCTGCCAATTCCGCCACATCGGCATGATAGTATGAATTTTATCATACGCATGCACGTATTACAAATCGCTATTATTAAAATAATTGGAGGCGGTAACCGGACTCGAACCGGTGATAAGGGTTTTGCAGACCCGTGCCTTACCACTTGGCTATACCGCCGAAAATAAAAATGGAGCGGAAGACGAGATTCGAACTCGCGACCCCCACCTTGGCAAGGTGGTGTTCTACCACTGAACTACTCCCGCAAAAAATGGCTGGGCTAGCTGGATTCGAACCAACGCATGACGGAGTCAAAGTCCGTTGCCTTACCGCTTGGCTATAGCCCAATATATGGGGCGACTGATGGGAATCGAACCCACGAATGCCGGAACCACAATCCGGTGCGTTAACCACTTCGCCACAATCGCCGTAATATTATTTTAAAAATTGGCAGGGGCAGTAGGAATCGAACCCACACCGGAGGTTTTGGAGACCTCTGTTCTACCTTTAAACTATGCCCCTATGAATGGTGGAGGGGGGCAGATTCGAACTGCCGAACCCGAAGGAGCGGATTTACAGTCCGCCGCGTTTAGCCACTTCGCTACCCCTCCATATGAATGGTGCCGGCAAGAGGACTTGAACCCCCAACCTACTGATTACAAGTCAGTTGCTCTACCAGTTGAGCTACACCGGCATTACATGGTGGCTTTGGACGGAATCGAACCGCCGACACATGGATTTTCAGTCCATTGCTCTACCAACTGAGCTACAAAGCCAAATAATTAAGCATTTTCTATCTTACTATGTAAATAAGTATTTTTCAACTGTAAGCTGAAAATGGCGGTCCCGACCGGGATCGAACCGGCGATCTCCTGCGTGACAGGCAGGCATGTTAACCGCTACACCACGGGA